>CAWJWM010000001.1:0-126986 GCA_963846445.1 uncultured Verrucomicrobiae bacterium
CGCCGATGGCCACGGCCATCAGAAAGGCGTCGGCGCTGACGCCGAGCGCTGTGGCAGTGCCGATGGCGATCGGACACATCACAGCGGCCGTGGCGGCGTTGTTCATCAGGTCGGAAAGGAACATCGTGACGACCAGGATGACCGCCAGAGCCGGCTACCGGCGTGGCCTTGGGCGACGTGGTCCATCAGGAAACGGGCAATCAGGTCGGCAGTGCCGGTGGACTCCATCGCACCGGCGACGGGGATCAACGCGCCGAGCAGCACAATCACCGGCCAGTCAATCGCGTCATACACCGCGCGCGGCGGCACGGTGCGCAGCGCCATCGAGGCCAGCACTCCGATGGCGAAGGATACCGCCGCTGGCAGCAACCCGAGGGCCGGCGCGCCGATGGCGAACGCCATGATCGATACCGGCCGCCCAAGCCTTGCGCCGGTCCGGGATGCGCAATTCCCGCTCGGCAAGCGGCACGCAGCCGTTGTCGGCGGCGAATTGCGGAGATGGCTTCGGGCGGTCCCTGCAGCAGCAGCAGGTCGCCGGACCGGATGGCCAGCGAGCGCAGTCGTCCCAGCGAGCGGTGGCCCTGGCGGGATACGGCCAGCAGGTTCAATCCGTAGCGCGTGCGCAACAGGAGGTCGCGGGCCGAACGGCCAGCTCAGAGGTCGAGGCCGGCAACACGGCGAGTTCCATCAGCATGACCTCTCGGGTGGATTCCGCCGGGCTGCTCGTTCTTCCGGCGCGTCTGTGTCCGCGACCGTTTCATCCGGCTTGCGGTGTTTCTCCGTGCCTTTCCGCCTCGTCTTTGCGGCTTGGCGGATCGGCTTTCGTCTCGGTTGTCTCCTTCGCGGTTGCTTTGCCTCCTCCAGTTTCAGCCCCAGGCTGGAGAGCACGGTGGCCAGCGCGTCCGCCTCGGCCTCGATGACCAGAATGTCGCCGGCCCGCACCTTGCGCCGCGGGTTGGGAGCGGTCAGCCGCACGTCGTTATGCACGAGGCCGACGACTTGGGCCTCGGTCTCGTCCGAGTTCTTGTTCCAGTTCGAGGAGCGTCAGGTCCACGGCCTTGCTGCCTTCCGGCACTCGGGCTTCGGTCGAGGTAGGCGCCCGACTCGAAGCCCTCGATCCCGGCCTGCTTGCGCGCCGGCACCAGCCACCGGCCCACCAGCACGACGAAAAGCGACCCCGCTCACCGCCACAGCCAATCCCACGGGAGTGAAGTCGAACATGCCGAAACTGCCAGCGCCGTTCTGGGCGCGAAAGCCCGAGACGATGAGGTTCGGCGGCGTGCCGATCATCGTCGTCATGCCGCCCAGGATCGTGCCGAAGGCCAGGGGCATGAGCACCTGCCCGGCGGCATTTCGAGCCGCCGGGCCATCTGCACCGCCACCGGCATCAACAGCGCCATCGCCCCGACATTGTTCATGAAGCTCGAAAGCACCGCTCCCAGCCCGACCAGGGCGGCCAAGCTCAGCATCACGCCCGCCTTCGCCGGCAGCACCAGGCGAGTCAGGGCGTCCACCGCGCCCGAGGTCTGCAGGCCGCGGCTGAGCACCAGCACGCAGGCTACTGTGATCACTGCCGGGTGCCCGAAGCCCAGGAACGCCTCGCCGGGGAGACCAGCCCGGCCACGACGCACGCCAGCAAGGCGCCGGCGGCGACCATGTCGTGCCGCCAGCGTCCCCAAGGAACATGGCAACGCTCACCGCAAGGATGGAGAGGATGACAATCTGGTCGTTGCTCATCGAACACTTTGCGATGCGGTGCGGCTTAATCGAGTTTTAGCGAGGCTTCGCCTCAGACTCACGAGGCATGTCACCCGTTCGTTTGCGCTGGGCTGTTGCCATGGCAACCGAGAGTCGAGGCCTCGCTAGAATCTTTGACCGGTCAAATGTGTTGTAGACAAGTCAAGTTTCTATGCTGTGTTGAAGGGGTCGAGGATTTTAGCGCGCATGAGTGCACCTTTCGATGACATCGGCTCCGCGTTCTTCAGAAGTTGGTGAGAAATGCGCGCTAAGGCTTTTTCCTGAGCGCCTTGGCCAGGACGCCGACCGCGAGGACCAGCAGGACGATGCCGGCGACGGCGGCGCCCATCCAACCCATCAGCGCGAGGGCGGTCATGATGACACCTGCGATCAACACGCCCAGGAAGATGGCGAGCATGCAGTGAGGGAAGCTCATGCCCAAGAGCCAGCCAGCCATGGCGCCGGTCCAGGCGCCCGTGGCTGGCAGGGGAATCGCCACGAAGATCGTCAGACCGAGGTCGAATACTTCTCGATATCGGCGGTCTTGCGACGGGTGCGGGCGAAGAGCCACTCGAAGAACCTCTTACCCAACCGGACGTTCATGCAGAGGCTGGAGACGGGGCCCAGCAGCAACAGGATCAACGGCACGGGCAGCATGTTGCCGAGCACGGCGTAACAGAAGATCCGTGCGGAGCGATCGAGGTCGTCGCGGCCCAGACGGGTGGACCGCTCGGTGTCGGGATAGAGGAGGTGCCCGACCGGGATGGCGCCACGCAACTCGACGATCGGCAGGGCGGAGATGGCGATGATCGTGACGGTTTTGGATGCCCCGTGTCCACGCAAGTAGTCGGCGACCTTTTGGCCGTGCTCCTGAGGGGAACTCCCGCAGCGCCTTCGGTCGTGACACGCTCGGGAATCGGCGGCTCAGGCCTTCCGGTCTCGGGAACCGCGGACAAAACGAAAGGGCAGATCAGCGTGACAAACAGCAGGACGCGCATGGCGGTCATGGAGAAACGTTTTGGTTCCGAATCCTGTTCACGTCAAGTCCGCCGCGGCGCGTGACGTCCCCAGAATCAGCGTGTAGGCATGGGGATTGTGGGTGTGCTCACAGCCCAGGCGCCGGCGCAGGAAGGTGCCGATGTGCAAGGCCTGGCCGGAAAAGCCCTCTGCGGTGAACAGATCGAGCATCCGATTTAGGCTCAGGTGTTCCAGTGATACTCTGCGACGGGCGAACGACACGCTCGGCGATTTCGTCCATGCTGAAGAAGTGCAGGCAAAGGCTGCGGCGGGGGTCCAGCGGGGACAGTTCTCCTTCGCCGCGACGCCGATCCCCTCGGGCGAGAGATGCTCGAACAAATCGTGCACATAGGCGCAGTCGTACGCACGGTCGGGTGGCCGCGCATCGAAGACATTGCCGACGTCGAAACGCGTGTCGGGAAACAGCGCGCGGGCGTTCCGCACGTTCCGATCGCAGAGGTCGAATCGGGCATAATCGAGCCGGTCTGCCAGCCCGCAGGCCCTGAGAAACCGGTAATCGTTGGCGCTGCCGCACGCCGGCTCCAACACGCGACAGGGCGAACTCGCATCGGACGGGAGCAAGGCGCGCCACAGGGTCATGAAGGTGTCGAGGACGTCGGCGGGCAATCGCGGGCGACCTGCCTCGAATCGTGTACGTTCGAGCGCCGCATCGATGAACGCGGACGGCGAGGTTCTCCGTGGCGGCTGGGAGCAGGCGAAACGTCTGCCGGAGATAATGCGGCAGATCGACGCCCTCGGCATTGTCCGCACCGCAGGCCAGTGCGTAACGCACAGCGGCCAGCGCATCGGGCTCGGGATTGTCCGTGGCGAACCTCAAGATCCAATTGAGGCAGGCGGCGAACCGCAGTTCCGCGTCGGCCATTGGGGAGTGCCGTCCTGACAAGGCGAAGATGAGGAAGTGGCGTGTCAGGAGGCTCTGCACATTGATTCGCGGTTCTTGGACGTCGGCGACCAGGTAGGTCCGCAGCATGTCCTCGCTGTGACGGGCCCAAGAGCGTGCCAGTCTGCTGGATTCCTGGCGGAGGGCCTCATTCACAGTTGCAGGTCAGACGCGCTTTGACGAGAGGAGCAGGATTGGACCGGTGTTTGGCGTCTTCTCTCTCAGCGGCGGTTCGCTCCGCCGCGGCCCGCGCGTGCGCGATGAACCGGCGGAGCCGAGCGGGATCTTTGCGTCCGGGTGCGGCTTCGACGCCACTCGATAAATTGCACGCTGAAGGGCGCGACGCGCCGGATCGCCTCTTGAATGTTCTCCGGAGTCAATCCCCCTGCGAGGAAGATTGGGTTGCCCAGTTGTCTGGCCTCGATGGCGAGGTCCCAGTTGAACGTCTGGCCGGAGCCGCCTGGGAAGGCCGGGCACGTAACTATCGAGCAGCCAGGCGGACTGGGGGTGCGCCTGCAAGGCGGCGAGAGCCGTCCGGTCGCGCAACCGAAAGGCCTTAATGGTTTTGAGTCCGAATTGAGCGCAGAACTGAGGTGTTTCATCGCCGTGGAACTGCAGTGCGTTGACCCCTGAACAGTCGATGGTCTGGCGCACGAGATCGGTCGGGGGATCCACGAGCACGCCCACGGTCGCGATGGTGGCTGCAGGCGGGCGATCAGGGCGCCCGCGTCGGCCGGGAAATCCAGCGCGGGCTCGCTGTGTAGAACATGAAGCCCAGCGCGTCGGCGCCGGCGCTGACTGCGCTTTCGGCATCGGCGAGGGTGGTGATCCCGCAAATCTTGATCCGAACTGGCACGGATGGAATCCTCGAAACTGAGCGAGGCTGGGCCTCAGATCGCCCAGGCGTGTGAGCGGCTCGTGGCCGCTATGTGTCCACCACGATCACCGGCGCCCGACGCCTCTCGTAACCGGAAATCTCACCAGTGGGGCGGTCGCGGCAGACCTGACAGTCCACGGGTGAGATTTCCGGGTCTAGGAAACCCGCGCCCAGCAAGCAGAATCGGCTCATCGGTTCATCAACGCCGGGACGCGCCCCAGCCGCTTGGGCGACCCGGGCACGCGGACACAGTGTGATCGAGATTGGGTCCATCTGTTTGGGGCGCGGGTTTCTGACAGCCCGCATTTCAGGTGCAATGGGACGGTGACCGGTCAGAGGACATCGAACGTTGGTGAGAAATGCGGGCTAACGGTCGCCGCCGCGTTTGAGCGGGTCCCAGTAGCGCGAGTTGACAAGGCCGCGTGCGTCGCCGAACCCGGGATCGCGCGGGGGATTGATCTGGGCGTCTTTGCGGGCCTCGGCGTGGCCATCGGCAAACACGACCACGCCGGTGTCGCGGTGCCGGTTGCGGTCGACGCCTTCGTATCCCCCGTACTGGCTGTTCTTGGGATCCATGCAGGCCCAGGGCCAATAACAACTGCTGCTCCACATCCCGTCGAGCTTGGGCATGGAATCCGCCGATCATGAAGGTGTCGGTGGGCGTCACGATCGAGGTGCGCTTGAACCAGGGCCGGGTATCGAACCGGACGCCGCCGACCGTGAGGCTCTGCGTCGGTGTAAGGCCACAGACTGAGGAACCACGAGTTGATGCCGTAGCCGACCTTGTGGCAGTCGAACTTCCATTCCCACGCGCAGGCCGTTGTCGAGGCGTTTGCCCTTGATGGCGGCGCACCGGAACAGGTTCGACTGGTTGCGCGCGTACCCGATGATTGTGGTGCCCCACCAATTGGTCAGGGAAATCACCTCGTCCGCGTTGTTGACGTTCTGATTGCGATGGGCGGGGAAGGTGTCGTTGTAATCGTCCGTGTACAACTGCATGAACAGCACTGATCTGTTTCAAGTTGTTCATGCAATGGATGCGTTGGCCCTTGTCCTTGGCGCGCGCCAATGCCGGCAGCAGCATGCCCGGCCAGGATCGCGATGATCGCGATGACCACCAGCAGTTCGATGAGGGTGAAAGCCCCGACCGGACAGCTTCGAGGGGAAGAAGGCACAGTCGATTTCATAGGTGACAGGTCGATTGTTAGAATCCTCGCGAAACGGAAGAGACAGGGCTGAGGGCCACACTTGACTTGATTGCACCATGTTCGAGGTTTCGAGGATTCTAGCGGGCCTGGCCAAAAAAGCGAATGAAAAAGCGCGCGTTGAGACCCGCCGCGCCGGCAGTTCGAGCGCAGCGGACGCGGAGCCTGCACGGCCCGGACGCGTCTTCGCGGGTGCCCCAGCCACGGGCCGGACTTTGCGGGCACATTGTGATTGGACGAACGCAGTCCTGCGAGGCATGTTGCCGGCGATGTTCACAGACCGGACTCTCGACCGTCTCGGCGGCGCGCAGGAAGCGGGCAGGAAGAGGTCTCAGTTCAGCACATCCGATCTCCCTTGAACACCGCTCTTTGAGATCTGTGCGGCCTGGGTGGTCCACCGGCTTGAGCCGTTCGATTCGGAGACCGGGCCGAGGACCGTGCGCCGCTGTCGGGGCCGTGGCACGCGGTGCGGTCGCGTGCGCCCTCCTGGCGGGGGTCTCGGGGTTTGGCGGGGAAGGAACGACCCTCGAGGAGGCTCGTCGGAACCTGCTGACGGGGCGTTACGTCGAGGCGGTGGCCTTGGCCCGGCAGGCGCTCGCCGAGCCGGTCCAGGGCGAGGATTGGCCGCTGGTTCTCATCGAAGGGCTCATGACCACGGGCCGCTATGCCGAGGCCCGGGCTGTGGTCACCAACGCCCTGGCCAAAGACGGGCGCGCCCTCCGGCTGCGGTGGGCGGCCTGCGACGTGTTCGCGATGAACGGCGAACCGGACCAGGCTGCTGTGATGGTCCGGGAGATCACCGAACTCGTGTCGGCCCGGCCGTGGGCGTACCGGGACGCGCGGGACCTGGTGGTGTTCGGACGCGCGGCGCTGCCGGGCGGGAGCCGATCCCAAGCGCGTGTTGGAGCGCATCCTTCGACGCTCTCCGGAAGGCGGAGGCTGCCGAGCGCGACGCCTTTTGGCTGCGGGCGAGCTGGCGCTCGAGAAGCACGACTACGCGCTCGCGGCCAGGACGTTTCAGGAGGGCCTCAAGACGTTCCCGGACGATCCCGATCTGCATTTCGGCCTGGCGCGCGCGTACGCTCCGAGCGAACCGGCGCTGGCTCAGGCCTCGCTCGAAGCCGCTCTGAAGGTGAACACCAACCACGTTCCCAGCCTGCTCTTGCTGGCGGACGCGCCATCGACGCCGAGGATTACGCCGGCGGCGGAGATGTGGTTGGACCGCGTCGAGGCGGTGAATCCGTGGCATCCGGAGGCCTGGGCTTACCGGGCCGTGTTGGCGCGGCTGCGGAACGAACCGGCCCGCGAGCAGGCCGCCCGCGAGATGGCGCCATCAAGTTCTGGCCCACCAACCCGCGCGTGCCGCATCTCATCGGGCGCAAGCTCTCGCAGGACTATCGCTTCGCCGAAGGGCTCGCTGTTGCAGCGCGAGGCGCTTGCCTTCGACCCGACGTTTCTCCCGGCCAAAGCGCAGCTTGCCCAGGACCTGCTGCGCCTGGGCGAGGACGAGGAGGGCTGGCGCCTGGCCGAGGAGGTGCATCGACAGGACGGCTACGACGTGGCCGCGCTCAACCTGGTGACGTTGCGCGACACGATGGCGACAGTACGCCGCGCTGACCAACGCGCATTTCATCGTGCGCATGACGCCCCACGAGGCGGCGCTCTACGGGCCGCGGGCGCTCGAACTTGCTCGAAGCGGCGCGGACGCGGCTGGCGCCGAAGTACGGCGTCGACCTCGACCGCCCGGTGCGCGTCGAGATCTTCGCCGAACAGAAGGACTTCGCGGTGCGGACCTTCGGGATGCCGGAGAACCACGGCTTCCTGGGCGTCTGCTTCGGGCCGGTGATGACGGCCAACAGCCCCGCGTCCCGCCCGGGCCAGCCGTTCAACTGGGAATCCATGCTCTGGCACGAGTTCAGTCACGTCGTCACGCTCCAACTCACCCGCAACAAGATGCCGCGCTGGCTGAGCGAAGGCATCTCGGTTTACGAAGAGCGCCAAGCCAACCCGGCCTGGGGCGAGCGGATGATCCCGACGTATCGCGAGATGATTCTCGGGGGCGACCTCACGCCCCGTGGGCGAACTCAGCGCGGCGTTCCTGGCGCCCCGCACGGCGGCGCACCTGCAGTTCGCCTATTACCAGTGCTCGCTCGTGGTCGAGTTCATCGTCGAGCGATTCGGTTTCGACCAGCTCACGCGCCATTCTCCGCGACCTGGCCGACGGCACGGCGATCAACGAAGCCCTCGACCCGCCGACACCGCGCCTCTGCCTGAGATCGAGGAGCTGTTCGAGGCCTATGCGCGCCAACGGGCCCGGCACTGGGCGCCGGGTCTTCGCTGGGGCAAGCCGCTGAGCGAGATGGTGCTGGCGCAGGGAGGCGACGACGCCTGGGCGGCCTGGGCCAAGGCCAACCCGGACAATTTCTACGTTCTGACCCGCCAGGCCGGCACGCTGATCGAGGAGGAACGATGGTCGGAGGCCAAGCCATTGCTGCAACGGCTGGTCGAGGCCGTGCCGCAGGTCGACGGTCTTCGAGACGCTTACGAAATGCTGGCCAGGGTGCACCGCGAGCTGGGCGAGATCGACGGCCGAGCGGCGGGTCCTGGCCCGGCTGGCCGAGCAGAACCGACACGGCGCTGGGCGCCTACCAGCGGCTGATGGAACTGGCGGCCCAAGACGGCGATTGGCCGGTCGTCATCCAGAACGCCAGACGTTACCTGGCCGTCAACCCGCTGGTGCCGATGCCCTATCGTTTGCTCGCACAGGCCGGCGAGAAGGCCGGCCAAGCCAGCACGGCGATCGACGCTTACCGCGCCCTGATCGAGCTTGATCCGCCCAACCCGGCCGAGGTGCATTTCCAGCTTGCCCGCCAACTCCACCGGATCGGCGATCCCGCAGCACGGCGGCACCTGTTGTCCGCACTCGAAGAGGCGCCCCGTCATCGCGCGGCCTTGCGATTCTTGCTCGAACTCGAGGCCCCGGCAACGAACAGAGCCCGGCACACAAGCGCCGCGCCGGCGGCGGCCCTGCCGCTGACCCCGGACTCGCAATGAAGAGCGCACTCAGCGATCTGCTGCGGGACGCGGATTCGCAGTGCCAGGCGACGCCTGTCGGCCATGGGACGCCGCTGCGGACTGCAGACCCGTGCTCTGTTCCGATGAAGGCCCTCGTGCCTGCTCGAAGGCGCAAGGGCGCAAGGCTCGCGGCGATGATGCTCTGCCTGGTCGTGCTGGCCGCGGGCACTTTGATGGCCCAACGGCGCTGGGGCTGGCGCTCGTACTGGCGAGGGCCTTCGAACCGCGCGCGAGGTGCCCTCCGGCAGCACCGGCACGCCCGCTTGGACCAACGCGCCGGGATTCGAACGCGATGTCTTCACCTTCGTTCGGATCCGTTACTCGAGAGGCGGCTCCGGTCGCGGCGGCGGTTGGATGACCGATCTGCCCGACAGCGACCTGAACCTCTCGTTCAGGCTGCAGCAGATCACGTCGATGAAGGTGGATCCGGACGGCCGGATTTTGCGCCTGACTGATCCCGAGTTGGCCGATTTCCCTTTCCTCTACATCGTCGAGCCCGGCGGACTCTATCTCGACGAGGCGGAGGTGGCGGCGCTCCGCAAGTACTTGCTCAACGGCGGCTTTCTGTGGCTCGACGATTTCTGGGGAGAACGCGAGTGGGCGAACTGCGAGGAGATTCTGGGTCAGGTGTTTCCCGATCGCCGCATCGTCGAACTGAAGCCTGGACCACCCGCTCTACCGATGCGTCTTTCCGATCCGGGAAAAGCACCAGATCCCCAACATCGGTTTGGGGGCAGCCAGCCGCTATCACCAGGTCACGTGGGAACGGGACGACGCCCGGGAGGTGCATCACCGCGCGATCTTGGACGACCGTGAACGTCTGATGGTGTTGCTCACCCACAACACCGACAACGGCGACGGCTGGGAGCGTGAAGGCGAAGACGATTACTATTTCCATCAGTTCTCCGAAAAGGCCGCCTATCCGCTGGCCATCAACGTGCTGTTCTACGTCATGACGCACTAAGGGTCTGTGCAACAATTACTTCCGATTTTGGCGGGAGCGCCACCGGGCCAGATGCGAGGCCCGAGGGAGGGAGTGTATCCGCAGCGATACTCGACCGACCGAGGAACGAAGCAGATGGCCCGGTGCCGCCCCGCCCCGCAGGGCTGGGGGGCTTTGGCTCGCTGGCTTCGTTGCTCCTCGGTCACAGACCGCTGCGGGTATGCTCCCTCGTCGCGCCTCGCCAGCGAGCCAAATCCCCTCCAGCAAAACCGGAATTAATTTTTGCACAGACCCCATAAGCCCCTCTGCCTTATGTCGACTCTGACCGACCCCCGTTCCCCTCCTCTTCCCCCGTCCGCGAACGCGACGCCCTTGGCGCTCGAGCGCGAGACGGTCGAGCGTTTCACAAGCGGGCGCGCGCGCATCGAAACCGAACTGGCCCGGCGGATCGTCGGCCAGCGGGAGGTGATCGAGCAGATTCTCATCGCGCTCTTCGCCGGCGGCCACTGCCTGATCACCGGCGCGCCGGGCCTGGCCAAGACGCTGCTGGTGAAGTCCATCGCCCAGATCTTCCACCTGAAGTTCCAGCGCATCCAGTTCACGCCGGACCTCATGCCGGCGGACATCACCGGCACCGAGATCCTCCAGGATGCCGCCGCAGGCACGGCACATGGCGTTCGTGCGCGGCCCGATCTTCGCGCAACATGATTCTGGCCGACGAGATCAACCGGACGCCGCCGAAGACGCAGGCCGCGCTGCTCGAGGCGATGCAGGAGCACCAGGTCACGGCGGCCGGCCAGCGCCACGCCCTCGAGGAGCCGTTCTTCGTGCTGGCGACGCAGAACCCGATCGAGATGGAGGGCACCTATCCGCTGCCCGAGGCGCAGCTCGACCGGTTCATGTTCAACGTGGTCATGGATTACCTGCCCGGAGGACGACGAGGTGCGAGGTCGTCCGCCGCACCACCGCGGGCGCCCCGGACGCCGATCGCCGCCGCTGTTCACGGGCGAGGATGTGCTGCGCTTCCACGCCGTGGTCCGCAAGGTGCCGATCGCCGAGGAGATGGTGCGCTACGCCGTGCGGCTGGCCGCCGCCTCGCGACCGCATCAGCCCGGCACGCCGGACTTCGTCAACCAGTGGGTCAGTTGGGGCGCCGGCACGCGGGCCGGCCAGTTCCTGGTGCTCGGCGGCCAAGGCGCGGGCGCTCTTCAAGGGCCGGGCGCATGTCACCGTCGAGGACATCCGGAGCGCTCGCCGCGCCCGTGCTGCGGCATCGCATCCTGCTGAACTACCGCGCCGAGGCGGAAGGCACTCGCGCGTGGACGAGATCGTTCGCCGGCTGGTCGAGACGGTCAAGGACCCGTTGCGATGAAACCAGGGTGCCTCAACCCTCATCCCCGCATTCTGTCGCGGGCGGGTCGGATCGCCGGGATGCACTGGACTGCTCAGGGCCTGACGTCCGCGGCTTTCCAGCGGCTGGCGCAATGAGAACCGGGCCAGTGGCGTCGCGGACCCCGGTCTGGGGAGTCTTCCACTCGGCGGTTGAATCCGCATGGGGACCATGAACCAGTCAACGTCAAACGCCCAACTCTCAACTCTCGACTCTCAACTCTCAACTCGTCGGATCATGGGAGGGCTTGGCGCTCCGCGGATCAGTGCCCCTGTGGGCCATGAATTCTGGGGTGCTATTCTCGCGCGTCCCGCTCGCCGAGGCGGCCCCGCATGAGCGCACCGGCTTCCACCGCGCGCCGGCACGCCCGGCACCCGCGGGGCTCCCGTTGATCCCCGGGTGCTGATGCGCATTCGGAATCTCGAGTTCCGCGCGCGGGTGGTGGTGGAAGGCTTCTGGAGCGGGCTCCACCGCAGCCCGTACCACGGCTTCTCCGTCGAGTTCACCGAGTACCGCCAGTACAGCCCGGGCGACGACCCGCGGTATCTCGACTGGCGGGTGTTCGCGCGCAGCGACCGGTACTTCCTCAAGCGGTTCGAGGACGAGACCAACCTGCGCTGCCACCTGGTGGCCGACCAGAGCCGCTCGATGACCTTTGGGTCGCCGGGCTACACGAAGGCCGAGTACGCCGCCACCCTCGCCGCCACGCTCGCCTATTTCCTCCATCACCAGGGCGACGCCGTCGGCCTGCTGACGTTCGACGACCAGGTGCGCGACTACCTGCCCGCGCGGCATCGCCTCGGCCATCTGCGCCGGCTGATGCTGGCCCTGGAAGAACCCGCCGCCGGAAGCGGCACCGATCTCGTCACGCCCCTGTAGCGCGTGGTCGAAATGGTCCGCGACCGCGGGGTGGTTCTGTTGATCTCGGATTTCCTGGCGCCGCTCGATCGGCTCGAACAGGCGCTGCTCCAACTCGGCGCATCCGGCCACGAGGTGGTGCTGTTTCAGGTGCTGGACCCGGCCGAGATTGACGTTCGATTTCCGCGAGCCGGCCTTGTTCGAGGATAGTCGAGTCTGGCCGCACGCTCTTGGTCGACCCCGGTGCCGTGCGCGCCGAGTACAGAAGCAGATGGAAGGGCACTGCGCCACCCTGCGGGAGATGTGCCCATCGACTGGGCCACGACTACCTGCGGTTGACCACGGACCAGCCCCTCGAGTTCGCGCTGTTCGATTTCCTCCGCGCCCGCAACCGCCGCGCGCCGGCGCCTCCGGAGATCCGCCGCGCGCATGAGTCTTCTCGCGCCACTCTTCCTGCTGGGGGCGCCTCGCAGTCGCGCTGCCGATGTCTCCTGCATCTGGTGCGCCGCACGACGCGGCAGCGGACGGTGTTCAGTTCGCTGATGTTTCTGCGCCCGGCGCCGCCGCGACTGACGCGCCGCAATCGCTTCGAGCACCTCTTGCTGCTGATGTTGCGCTGCCTTGTGATCGGCCTGCTCGCGTTCGGGTTTGCCCGCCCGTTCTCTCGCGAAGGCGCTCCGGAGGTCACGCCGACCGGCCCGGCGCGGCGCCTGGTGATCCTGGTGGACACCAGTGCCAGCATGCGCCGCGGGAGTCTTTGGAATCAAGCGCGGGCCCGGGCGGACCGCGTGTTGCGCCAGGCGTCGCCGCAAGATCAACTGGCGCTCTGCGCCTTCGATCGCGAGATCACTCCCCTGGTGACGTTCGAGCAGTGGTCGGCCCTAGGCGTTGGCGAGCGCGTCGGGTTCGCCCGCAACCGACTGGACGCCGTTGCTCCCGGCTGGGCATCCACCGCGCTGGACCTCGCCTTGATCCGGGCGGCGGAGTGGCTGGCCGATTTCGAGTTGGACCAATCCACCCCGGTTCGCCGCCAGATCCTGTTGATCAGCGATCTGCAGGCCGGCAGCCGCATGAACGGCCTCCAGGGCTACGAATGGCCCAGGGATGTGGACCTCTGGATCGAGCCCATCGAGGCCTCCCCGACCAGCAATGCCAGCCTGCAACTGGCTCCCGAACCGCCCGACGCACCCGCGCCAGACGAGTTGACGGTCCGCATCCGCGTCCACAACGCGCCGGACGCCCAAGACGAGCAGTTCCAAGTCGCCTGGGCACGCCCACCGGGCATTGGGATCGGCACCAATGTCACCGTGTACGTCCCTGCGGGCCAAAGTCGTGTGGTCGCCCTGCCTGTGCCGCCGCCGGATTCCGGCGCCGACCGCATTGTATTGCGCGGTGACGATGAAGAGTTCGACAACACGCTTCACGTGGCGCCCCCTGTCGCTGCGCGTGTCACGGTGCTCTACCTGGGCAGGGACGCCCCCGCCGATCCCGACGCAACCCCGCTATTTCCTCGAACGCGCTTTCCGCGAAACCCGACGCCGAGTCGTGCGGGTGGTTGTTCCGGAAACACCCGGAGCCGGGGAGGTGGCCGACGCAGCGTCGCTTATTGTGATCGCGGACGCACCCGACGAGGCGCAGCGGGAGACCGTGCGGAGGCACCTCGCCCGAGGCCTGACCGTGTTGTTCGCTCCGCCGGGTCCTGCGGCTGTGTCGGCGCTGGCCCGCGTGCCCGAACTGGCCGGGTTGTTGGCCGAAGAAGGCCGTTTCGCCAAGGACGGCCTCTGGGGCGAGATCGACTTTCGTCATCCGCTCTTTGCGCCGTTCGCTGATCCGCGATTCAGCGACTTCACGAAGATTCACTTCTGGAAGTACCGGCGGCTCGATGTGTCGGCGCTTGCCGGCGCGCGCGTTTTGGCGCGGTTTGACAATGGCGACCCCGCGCTGGCGGAAATCCCGGCGGGCCAGGGACGCCTCCTCGTTCTGGCGTCCGGTTGGCATCCCGCCGACAGTCAACTGGCGCTCTCGAGCAAGTTCGTCCCCCTGCTCTACTCGATCCTCGAGTCGAGCGGCGCCGCCCAGGCTGCGCCGGTTTCGTACCGGGTGGGCGACCCCGTCCCGCTGACCCGCGATCCGGCCCGGACTGGCACGGCGGTCGCCGTCACACGCCCTGATGGGACTCTCACGACCGTCGCCGCCAACGCACACGCGTTCGCGGACACCTTCGCGCCGGGCCAGTACACAGCGGAGCCGGGCACCGAGCCGGGACGCTTCGCCGTCAACCTCGATCCCGCGGAAAGCCGCACCACGCCCATGCCCGCAGACGAACTCGAACGGCTTGGCGCTCCGCTGGCCCGCCTGCGCCAGACGCCCGCAGGACTCAGGCCTCCGCGACGCGTCGACACGACGCCCAGATCGAGAGCCGCCAGAAACTGTGGCGCTGGGTGATCGTCGCGACCCTCGTCGGTTTGATCGCCGAAACCTGGTTGGCCGGCTTGGCCGTGCGCCGCGAGTTCACCCCCAGCGAGGCGCGTTCATGAACGATCTGCAACTGCAAGTCCGAATGGGTTCTCTGGCGCGCCGCCAACGTGCGCTGCGGCTCGGCTGCCGCCTGGCCCTGTGCTGGCTGGGGACCGCTGTGCTCGCGGTGACGCTGGCGGTTCTTCTCCGGGCGCTGGGCGTGGGATCGACCCGGATTCTGCCAGTCGTCGCCCTGGCCGGCTTGGCGGGTGGCCTCTGGCTCATGCGTCGACAACGACGCGCCCCGACCGATTGGCACGCCCTGGCCCTGGCAATCGAGGCTCGGCACCCCAATCTGGACGGGCGCCTGCTGACCGCTGTCGAACAAGAGACACCGTCGGGGGTGGAATCGAGCTTCTTGCAGCGGCGTCTTGCGGGCGAAGCCCTCGACCACAGTCGCACGCACGACTGGACTGCGGTCATTCCACGGTCGCGGGTCGCCGTGGCCCGCGCTGCGAACCTCATGGCGTTCGCCCTGCTGGCTTTTGTCTTGTTCCACCTCAGGACCCTCGCTCCGCCGGACACGCGGCAGACCAAGGAGCCGGCCGGACTGACGGTGAGCCCCGGGGACGTCACACTCGAACGCGGCGCAAGCCTGATCGTGATGGCGCGCTTCGGCGCCGCGCTGCCGACGGGCGTGGAACTCGTGCTCGACGCCGCGGGCGATTGCCGGCGCGTTCCGCTGGTGAAGAGCCTCTCCGATCCGTTCTTTGGCGGCACGGTGCCGAACGTCACCAACGACTTTCTTTACCACCTCGAATACGGCGCCCGGCGCACCCGCGACTATCGTGTCACCGTGTTCGAACATCCCCGCCTGGAACGGGCCGACGCGACGATCACCTACCCGGACTACACCCGTCTCCCGCCGCAACACATCGAGAACACTCGGCGAGTCAGTGCCGTCGAAGGTTCGCGCCTTGATGTCGCGCTCCTCCTCAACAAGCCCATCGTCTCCGCGCGGCTCGCGCCCCGAAGTGAAGATGCGCCGCCCCTCGACCTGCGCGTCGAAACCAACCGCCCCACAGCGCACTTGTCAGGGTTTCCGCTCACGCAGAGCCAGACCTTCGACCTGCGGCTCGTCGACGCCGAGGGACGCACCAACAAGCTCCCCGCGCAATTCGTTCTTCAAGCGCTCACGAACCGCGTGCCGGAACTGAAACTGGCCTCCCCCCGAGGCGATGCGCGCCCTTCGCTGCTCGAGGAAATCCTGTTCGAGGGACAAGTATGGGACGACTTCGGCGTCGAGGCCTACGGTCTCGCCTACACCATCGTCGGTCGGGACAACCGGTCGCTCGAACTGGGCCGGGCTGTGCCCGCCAGGGAACAGCGCCCCTTTCGCCACCTGCTCCGCCTGGAAGAACTCGATCTCGAGCCGGACCAGCTTCTCGTCTGGCACGTCTGGGCCGATGACATCGGACCGGATGGCCAGGTGCGCCGCACGATGGGCGACCTGTTCTTCGGCGAGATCCGGCCATTCGATGAGATCTTTCGTGAAGGACAGGACCGCGATCGCCAGGCCCAACAACGGCAGCCCGGCAACGACCCGCCCGGGGAAGGGGGGCGTCCTTCAACACGACTCGCCGAGATGCAGAAACAAATCATCAGCGCCACTTGGACACTGCAGCGCGATCGGGCAGCCAACCCGCCAAGGCCAGGAGCGGCGGGCGGTGACAAGGTTCAAGACGAAGCTCCAGACGAGGCTGGGCAGCGAGAAATGCAGGGGGAGGACGGGAGAGCGGCCAACGCGTACGTGCAGGATGCGACTGTGGTGCGCGATTCCCAGTCCCAGGCGCTCGATCAGGCGGAGGCGGCGCTCGAAGAGGTCGACGACCCGCGGACCGCCGCTTTTTGGCGGACGGCCACCGACCGGATGGAGGAAGCACTCGACCACCTGAACAAGGCGGTGGAATCACCCCAGCGACTGCCGCAGGCATTGACCGCCGAACAGGCGGCCTATCAAGCCCTGCTGAAACTGCAGCAACGCGAGTACGAGGTCGCCCGCAGCCGCCGCAACCAGCGTGGTGCGCAAGCCGGCAGCCGCCCCCAACAGATGCAGCGCCAACTCGACCAACTCGATCTGGCTCAATCCGATGACCGCTACGAGACCGAGCGCCAGGCCCAAGCCCCCCAAACCGCCGAGCGCCGCGAGCAACTCCAGATCCTCAACCGATTGCAGGAACTTGCCCGCCGCCAGCAGGATGTGAACGAACGCCTCCAGGAGTTGCAAACGGCGCTCCAGGAAGCCCGCACCGAGCCCGAACGCCAGGAAATCCGCCGCCAACTCGAGCGGCTCGAGGAAGAACAGCAGCACATGCTCGCCGACGCCGACGAGTTGCGGCAACGCATGGATCGGCCCGAAAACCAGTCGCGTCTTGCCGAGCAACGCCAGCAGGTGGAACAGGCGCGCCAGGCCATGGAACGTGCGGCCGAGGCCGCCCACCAGGGGGCAGTCTCCCAGGCCCTCGCCTCCGGCGCGCGCGCCCGGCGCGAACTCGAGGAAGCCCGCGACGATCTGCGCCGCGAGAGTGCCGGGGCTTTTGCCGGGGATCTGCGCGACCTGCGGGGCGACGCGCGCGAACTCGACCGCCAACAAGCCGAGATCGAGAAACAGGTTGACGCTCTGGCCGACCCGCAGCGCAAGACGCTCAGCGACGCCCCCGAGCGCGAAGACCTGCTCGAACGCATCGCCCGACAAAAGGCCCTGCTGACCAACGTCGTCGACCGCGCCACGCAATTGTCTCAACAGACCGAAGACGCCGAGCCGTTGGTCTCGCGCGAGCTTTACGACTCCCTGCGCAAGTTCAGTCAGGACGAGGCTGCAACCGTCCAGCATATCCAGGAGGAACTGATCGATCGCGGCATCCTCACGCGGCGAACGTATGACCGCCTGCGCGACACCGCCGAACGCGACGGCGCCAAGTCGCTCGAAGTCGCCGCAGAAATGCTGCGCCAGGGCTACCTGCCCCAGGCCGATCGCGCCGAGGAACGCGCCCGCGCCGGCATTGCCGAGTTGCGCCGCGGGGTCGAGCGCGCCGCCGACCGTGTCCTCGGTGACGACACCGAGGAGTTGCGCCTCGCCCAGCGCGAACTCGACGCCCTGACCGGCGCGCTCGAACGCGAGATCGCCCGTGCCGAACGCGGCGACACCAACGCGATCGCCCAGGCCGGCGGCTCCGTCCGACGAGCGCAACGGCGGACGTCTCACCGACACCATGGACCGGCTCTTGGACCGGACCGCGCTCGATGGGAGCGGCCCGTTGACCGGAGATGACTTCACGCCCTGGTCGGATCGGTTGCGCGAGGTCGAGGAGTTGGTGGACGTGCCCTCGCTGCGCAGCGAGATCGCCCGAGCCCGAGAGCGCGCCCGGCGCATGCGCATCGAGTCCAGGCGCGACCTCAAGACACCCGACTGGACGGTTGTGCGGCTCGAAATCGCCAACCCGCTGGTCGAGGTCCGCGAGCAGATCGCGGAGGAACTCGCCCGACGCGAGCGCGTGGACAACCTGGCGCCCATCGACCGCGATCCGGTGCCGAGCCGTTTCTCGGAACTGGTCCGGCGCTATTACGAAGATCTGGGCAAAGCCCGCACGAAGAGCGAGAGGTGACGACCGTGGCCCAACTCACCATATCGAGTCCCGGCTGGCTCTGGCCCGCGGTGCTCCTCGTGGCCGTTGGCTTGGCCGCGCTCGTCTGGAGCTACGCGCGCGGACCTGCCGATGGGCCGCGTCTGCGATGCGTCATTCTGAAAGCGCTCGGCGTCATGGCGCTCGCCTGCTGCCTGCTCGAGCCGCTCTGGTCCACTCGACATGCCCGGCCCGGCGCCAACCTGTTCGTCATCGCCGCCGACAACAGCCAGAGCATCGGGGTCCAGGACGGCGGCGCAGCCCGATCGCGCGCCGACATGCTGCGCCAAAGCCTCGATCCGCATGCCGGCTGGCAGGCCGTCCTGGCCGACCACTTCGAAATCCGCAGGTTCCTGTTTGGCGCCCGCCTTCAGGCCACGCGCGATTTCGCCGAACTCACGTTCGACGGGCGCGCCACGGCCTTGGGCGCCGGCCTGCGCGGCCTGGCGGAACGCTACGCGGGCCAACCGCTCGCCGGCGTGCTCCTGTTCACCGACGGGAATGCGACGGACACGCGCGACGGTTCGTTGAACCTCGAAGGTCTGCCGCCGGTCTACCCCGTGGTCCTGGGCCGGCCCGGTGCTGTCCGTGACCTCGCCATCGCCCAGGTCCACGTCAGCCAAACGGCGTTCGAGGACGCGCCGATCGCGATTCAGGTCGACATCGCCGCCTTGGGATCACGCGGAGAAACCGTCGTCGTTCAACTGCTCGACCCCGAAGGACCGCACGGCAGACGAACACACGCTGCGCGTCCGGACAGACGACGACACCCAGTCCTGTCGGTTTCAACTGCGCCCGGATCGGCCCGGGCTTTTCTTCTACCGCGTCCGGGTCGGAATGAAAGACGAGCAGGAGAAAGCCGGCTTGGCCGCGTCCGCAGGACCGACCACGCGCGAAGCCACGCTGGTCAACAACACGCGCGTTGTCCCGGTCGAACGCCGGGGCGAGCCGCATCGGGTGCTCTACGTCGGCGGGCGGCCCAACTGGGAGTACAAGTTCCTGAATCGGGCGGTCCAGGCCGACGATCAGATCCAACTTGTGGGCCTCATGCGCGTGGCGCTGCGCGAGCCGCGATTCGACTTCCGCGGGCGCGCGGGCGAAACGAGCAATCCTCTCTTCCGCGGGTTCGGCGACCAGTCGCGGGAGGAAGCCGCCCGCTACGACGAACCTGTCCTGACGCGCTTGAACACGCGCGACGAATTCGAATTGCGGGGCGGCTTCCCGCGCACGCCTGCGGAGTTGTATGGCTACGCAGCGGTGATCTTGGATGACGTCGAAGCGGCCTTTTTCGCGCCTGACCAGGCGGCCCTGCTCGAGAGGTTCGTCTCCCAGCGCGGCGGCGGACTGCTCATGCTCGGCGGCGCCGAGTCGTTTCACCAGGGCGGCTATCAGCAGACGCCCATCGGCGAGATGTTGCCCGTCTATCTCGACAGGCCCGACCCACACAAAGGCACGCCCGCTCTGAACTGGAACCTGGCGCGCGAGGGCTGGCTTCAATCCTGGGCCCGACTGCGCGACACCGAGGCCGCCGAAAAGGAACGACGCCAGGAAATGCCCGTCTTTCATGTGTTCAACCGCGTCCGCTCAGTCAAACCCGGGGCCAGCGTCATTGCGACTGCCACCGACGAACACGGCGCCGAGCATCCGGCCCTGGTGACCCAGCGGTTCGGACGCGGACGCACGGCGGCCCTCATGGCGGGCGACATGTGGCGCTGGGGCATGCGCGACGCTTCCGCCCGCGACGACCTGGAGAAAGCGTGGCGCCAGTTGCTGCGGTGGCTGGTGGCTGATGTTCCGCGCGCGGTCGAACTCACCGTCGAAACGCCCGGCAATCAGCCCTCCGGGGCCGTCCGGCTCGAGGTGCGCGCCCGCGATCCACAGTTCCAACCGCTCGATGACGCTTCGGTCACGATCGAAGTCCAACCCGTTTTCATGGATCAAACCAACTCCCATTCCGCCGTCCTTCAGCTTCGCGCCGAGCCTTCGTCGTCCGAGCCGGGATTGTACGAGGCCACGTATGTGCCTCGCCAAAATGGCGGATACCAGGCCACCGCCAGCGTCACGAACATGGTCGGCGTCGAGGTCGGACGCGCTGTTGCGGGCTGGAGTGCCGATCTGGCCGCCGACGAGTTCCGCTCGCTCGAACCCGACGTGGCGCTCCTCGACTCCATCGCCCGCCACACGGGCGGCCAGGTGGTCCCGTTGGGAAAACTGGCGGAGTTCGCGCGCAGTCTGCCGAGCCGGCACGCGCCGCTGATGGAATCGGTGACGTTGCCTTTGTGGCACACGCCTTGGTTGTTCGCTTTTGCGCTGGCGTGTTTCCTGGGCGAGTGGGCTCTGCGGCGATGGAAGGGATTGCCGTGAAGAGCTCATCCGTTCGACGGAGCGGATGCACCGGCTTGCAGGCGCCGGGGCTGCACATGGAGAGCGTTGACATTCAACGGTTGAATGCGCATCGGGACCATGAACCGGTAACGACAAACGTCCAACCCTCGACTCTCAACTCTCAACTCTCAACTCGTCGGTTCATGGGGACTCTTCTGCGTGTGGCCTTCCGTCCGGCCTCTTGCCCCTCACCCTGTCGCTCTCCCGTGGGGAGAGGGAGCCCCGCTCGACCGCGCACGGCGAGAGTGATGCCCCCTGCCCCTCGAATGCTTCTCCTCGCCTTTTTCCTGCTCCCGACGCTGCTGGTCTCGGGCTCACTCGAAGCCACCAACGCTCCCACGTTCGTGGTCCTCGTCGGGGCAGCGGGCGCGCCTGATTACGCCACCCATTTCGAGACCCAGGCCGCGCGCTGGACCGCAGCCGCCGAGAAGGCCCAGGCCCGGACCATTCGCATCGGCACCGACACGCCCGGAGCCGAAACCGATCACGACCGGTTCAGGCAAACCCTGGCCGCCGAAACCACCAACGGCGTCGCCCCGCTCTGGATTGTCCTGATCGGACACGGCACCTTCGATGGCAAAGAAGCCCGGTACAACCTGCGCGGACCCGACTTCACCGCGACCGATCTGGCGGACTGGGTAAGGCCGTGTCGCCGGCCTCTGGTCGTTGTGGACACCACGTCTGCGAGCGCACCGTTCCTGGCCCGGCTGAGCGCCACAAACCGGATCGTGATCAGCGCCACACGAAGCGGACACGAACAGAATCTCGCCCGTTTGGGCGGCTTCCTCGCCGAGGCCATCGTTGCGCCCGAAAGCGATTTGGATCAAGACGGCCAAACCTCGCTGCTCGAAGCATTCCTCACCGCATCGCATCGGGTCGCCGAGTGGTACAAAACGGAAGGACGCCTGGCGACCGAACACGCCCTCATTGACGACAACGGCGACGGTTTGGGGACACCGTTCGACTGGTTCCGCGGGGTCCGGGCGATCCGGCAGGCGCCTTCCGGCGCGTCCGTGGACGGCGCCCGCGCCCACCAGGTCCATCTGCTGATGAGTCCTGAGGAAAGCTCGCTGCCGCCCGAGTCGCGCGCCCGCCGCGACGCGCTCGAACTCGATGTCTTCCGCCTCCGCGACGCGAAATCGAAACTCGATGAGGAGGATTACTACCGGCAACTCGAGGCCCTGCTGCTCGAGTTGGCGCGCTTGCAGGAGGACGCGGCTGCGCGGCGACGGTCCCGTGAGAGGGCCCCAGAACGGAATCGATCGAGCCTGGCGCGCTGCGGCCCTGCCATTCCGGGTTGGGAAGAACGGGCGTGTGAGGCGAAGCCAAGGCGAGGTAGAGAAAGAACGGTTGCTGGCGGTTCACGGCAGCAGCGCGTTGAGCGAGGTAATCCACCGCGCGCCGGGTGAATTCGCCCAGCACATCGGCAGCGTCGAATCCCTCCGCAGTCGGACCGCGCCGGTCTGAGGCGCAGCCTCGCTAAAATCCTTGAAACCTGGAGGGAGAGGAACGCCGAATACTCCTCTGGAGCAGAGCTTCGTTGGACCCTCCGGTTCTTGCGTCAGGGAATTCTGGAAAGCGCTTGCGAGCGGGCCGCAATCGGGGGGATGATGACGAAGAGCAGCGACAGACCGGAACGTGGAGCTCAGCGCCCAACACGGCGACGATTATGACGCATGACACCGAATCTTCCCTGGCCGTGATGGTTCCCGAAGGACGAACGATCCCGGCGCGTGATCCGCGTCGAGCGGCGTTCACGCTCATCGAGTTGCTGGTGGTGATCGCCATCATCGCGATTCTGGCGGGCATGTTGTTGCCGGCCCTGGCCCGGGCCAAAGCCAAGGCGCAGCATGTCAAGTGCACCAGCAACCTCAAACAGATGGTCTTAGCCCATTCGATGTACGTCAGCGACTACACGCGTTCTGTCCCTTATGACCTCGGCAACAGTCTCTGGATGGCCAAGCTGATGGATTATCAGGGCAAAGTGCATTTGATCCGCTACTGTCCGACCGCCCCGGAACCGCGCCGGCGCATCAGCCGCAATCCGTTGAACCCCGACTACGGGACGGCGGACGAGACGTGGATTTGGCGCACCAACGCGAATTTCGGGTACCAGGGAAGCTACTCGTACAACGGCTGGCTCTACTATGATCTGGGCTTCGAGCAAGCCAAAGTCCTGGGGCGTGAAGCGGAGATCGCCATGCCGGCGCTCACACCCTTCGTCGGCGACGCCATGTGGGTGGACGCCTGGCCCGATCCGACCGACATCCCGGCGCGCAACCTGTATGAAGGGGACGGGCCTGCGGGCGGGATGGGACGTTACTGCATCGCCCGCCACAGCGTCGCGAGCCCGCGCGCGGCGCCGAAGAGCCTGCAACCGGGCCAGCCCTTGCCGGGCGCGGTCAACATGTCGTGCATGGACGGCCACGTCGAGACAGTGAAACTGGATCGGCTCTGGCAATTCTACTGGCACAAGACCTACGTCCAGCCGGCCACGCGTCCGCGCTAGCCCGGAAATCTCACCAGTGGGGCGGTCGTGGCATTCCTGACGGTCCGTGGGTGAGATTTCCGGGTCTATGAAACCCGCGCCCAGCAAAGGGAATTGGCTCATCGGTTCATCAGAGCCGGGACGCGCCCCTGCTGCGTGGGCGACCCTGGCACGCGGACACAGTGTGACCGAGATTGGGTCCATCTGCTTGGGGCGCGGGTTTCTGAGAGCCCGCATTTCAGGTGCAATGTGACGGTGACCGATCAGATGACATCGAAAGTTGGTGAGAAATGCGGGCTAGCGCACATTTCTCGCAGCGCGGCAGAGCCGGAACCCAAGCGACGGGAGACTGGTGCGTCTCTGGTACCGACGAGGCGCGGGGGGCGGGAGAGAGGGGGAACGATGGGGCGATTCGTGTGGTCGGTGACTGGGATGGGTCTGAGGCGCGCCTCGCGTGGGCGGCTCTCCCTCACCGGCCCTTGAGCCGGTGCATGGTGATCTGCTTGAGCTCGCGATCGGATTCGCGTTGCTTGAGGTCTTCGCGCTTGTCGAATTCCTGTTTGCCTCGACCCACGGCCAGGGACACCTTGACCCGTCCGTTCTTCCAGTAGAGCGAGAGGGGCACCAGTGCGTGGCCCTTGACCTCGGCGAACGCGGCGAGTTTACGGATTTCGGAGCGATGCAGCAGGAGCTTGCGCGCTGCTTTGGGCAGGTGGTTCTGGCGGTTGCCCTGGACGTATTCGTCGACGTGGGCGTTATGGAGGTACACTTCTCCCTGCTCGACGCGAGCGAAGGCATCGGCGATCTGGCCTTTGCCCGCCCGGAGGGACTTCACCTCGGTGCCACGCAGGACGATGCCCGTCTCGAACGTCTCGATGATGTGGTAATCGCGCCGGGCTTTGGGGTTGACCACGATGTCGGCCATAGGCCGAAGCCTAACCGCGGCGTTTCCGTTTCACGTGGACCTCGTGGGCGGGCGCCTCGGGGAGTTGCTCGTACGTGATTTTGTCCTCCACGATTTCGAGCAGGGCAATGTCGGCCACCCCCAAGGAGGCGACGTCCGCGATCAAAGGTCGGGTGCTGGGGCCGCCAGCCGAATTGAGCTGGCGCACGCGCTTTGACACCAGATTGACCAGGATGTTCGGGTTGCTCACCTTCTCCAGGGCTTTTCGGCAGTAGTCCGCGTTCAAGGTAATCTTTCTTCTGGGTTATGCTGGCCCCCGCCAACGCCGCCGCCGCGCGGTATGCGATTCGCCGCTGCGACGTGCGCCGTCTGGAGGTTCCCGTTCAAGACGAGCACGGTAGCTTACGGTTTCAGCGCAGCTTGGCAAGTGGAATTTTATTGTCGATGGAGCCAGTAAAGGAGCGCCCCGAACAGCGCGGAGCCGCAGATCCCGACAAGGACAGCGACCAGCAGCATTCGTCGGCGGTGGCGTCGATTGCTCCGGCCCATGCCCGGCAGGAGATAATAGCGGTGGTCATCATGGCTTCTACGCGATCGCGACATGGTATCTGTTGGGCAGCGCCTGTGCCTCGTTTACGTCCGTCGGCCACCGATCATGCCGACAATCCTGCGCCCGAGAAGCCCAAACGTGAGTGGCAGGTTCAAACCTTGCTGGTTGGTCGGCCGGATACACGGAAACGGGGCCGGGTCGACCCACGGCCCGTCCCCGCGTTTTCGTCGAACGGGTTGCCTTGGGGCAACTCTACCGAACGCGGACGGAGGCGCGCTGTTGCAGCCAGGCGACGTCCCGGCTGTTGGGGACGGAGTAACTGTGACTGTGCCAGTCCATCGACCGGGGCGGGTTGTAGGTGCGCTGGTCGACCCACTTGTGGATTTCCACATGCCCGTCCGCAAAGGCGAACGTGCTCGAGGGTTTGTGGTAGTTGGCCGGGACGTGGTAGAAAGCCGAACTCCTCATGATCATGCCAAAGAACGGACGGCAGATGCTGTCGTGATGAATCTCGGAAAACACGAAGGCCTCCGAAGGGCCGGGCTCGGTGAAATCGCCGGTCCGGGTATAGAGCTTGTATCCCGTAGCGGGGTTGTCACGGTAGGCTGGTCCTTTCCAGCCCACGAACGCGTTCATGCCGTAGCTGCGCACAACCGGATATTTCTTGTTCCCCACGGTCTCGAGAGTCTTGTCGCTGGGACACCGATAGACGTCGGTCGAGCGGAGGTAAGGGCCGAACAGGGAGAACTTCGGATCGATCAGTTTGAAGATGTTGGTCATGTCGGATTCGGTGCCTGCGAAGCTGCCTCCGACCCAGGTGAGCGGAACCGTGGGCTCGGTGCCGTCGCCGTTGAGGACCAGGGTTTCGTTGTTGTCGCCGGAGTACATGGTCCAGATCACGCTCAATTGCTTGAGGTTGTTCGCGCACGAGATGGCGGTGGCTTTCGCCTTGGCGCGCGAGAGCGCCGGCAAGAGCATCGAGGCGAGGATCGCGATGATCGCAATGACCACGAGCAACTCGATCAGGGTGAAGGCTGTCCGCGGACGGCGCGAAGCCAGGGAGCGGAGCGGTCGGGGGCACCAATCAGTGTTTATCATAATCGTCGATAGAATCTGGACGCCGTCTTCGGAGACACCGTCATTCTTGCGCTGGCCCCGAGCGTACGCCTGTCGGGGGCGGGGGAACAAGTGTGCTTTTGGCGGCACAGAGCGCGGCGACCGTTCGCGGCCCCGGTCACGCGGGCAGCAACCGCCCGTCCTCCAACTCCAGCGCGCGGGGGGCCCGGGCGGCGACGCGGGTGTCGTGTGTGGCGATCAGGAGGGTTGCTTGCCGCTCGGCCTGCAGGGCGCACAGCAACTCGATGATGCCATCGCCGGTGTGGGTGTCCAAGTTGCCTGTGGGCTCATCGGCCAGGATCAGGTCGGGCGCGTTGACCAGGGCGCGGGCGATGGCGACGCGCTGTTGTTCGCCCCCCGACAATTCGCCCGGGCGATGGTCCAAGCGGTGCGAGAGGCCGACGCGTTCGAGCAGATCCCGGCCGCGATGGGCGGCTTCGGCAGCGGGCACACGGGCGATGCGGGCGGGCAGGCAGACGTTTTCGAGCGCGTCCAATTCCGGCAGAAGGTGGTAGGCCTGGAACACAAAGCCGATCCTGCGGTTCCGGAACACGGCCAACTCGGCCGGCGACATGGCGGTGAGGTTGCGTCCGTCGACGACCACCTCGCCGGCGGTGGGAGTGTCCAATCCGCCCAGCAGATGGAGCAACGTGCTCTTGCCGGCGCCCGACGCTCCACGCAGAGCCAGAAACGCGGCGCGCGGCACTTCGATGCTGACGCCGCGGAGGACCTCGACCGCCCGCGGCCCCATTTCATAGGCCTTGTGCAGGTCGCGTCCGATCACCAGCGGGCTGCTGGGGGTCTGTCCGTCTCTATTCATGGCGCAGAGCCTCGACCGGTTTGAGGCGGCCCGCGTTCCAAGCGGGGATCAATCCGGCCAGGAGGCAAATCAGGAGCGAGCCGCCGCAGATGACGGCCAGATCGCCCGGCAGCACCAACGCTGGCAGCTCGCTGAAGTAGTAGATCTGGGCCGGGAACAGCTCGAAACCGGTCACCCGGCGCATGAAGAACAAGAAATCGTTGCGATACGCCACCGCCAGCAATCCGAGACCGAGGCCGGCGGCCACGCCCAGCAGGCCCACGACCAGGCTCTGCCCGAGGAACAGGGTCATCACCTGGCCGCCGCTGGCGCCAATGGCCTTGAGGGTGCCGATTTCGCGGGTTTTTTGGACGACGAACGTGATCAATCCGCTGCAGATGCCGAACGCGGCAACGATGGTAATGAAGAACAGGAGATAGAACATCATCTGCTTCTCGACCACCAGCGCGTCGAGGATGGTCGAGTTCTCGTCCATCCAGGTACGAATGCTGTATCGGCCCTGGAGGGCGGCGAGCAATTCGGCTTTGGCCGTAGCGGCTTGTTCCGGATCCCGCAGCGCGATCATGAGGCCGTGCACTTCGTCGCTGAGGTCGAAGAAATCCTGGGCATTCGCGAGCGAGGTCACCATGTAAGCGTAGTCGAACTCGTGAAACCCGACTTCGAAGATGCCTCGCACCGTGTAGTCTTCGGCGACGGGGGCCTCCTCTTCGCCCTGTTTGCGGGCGGTGTCCCATTTCTCGAACTGCCGGACGGAGTAGATGGCCAACGCATCGCCCACGTGGACACCCAGGTTGCTGGCCAACTGACGCCCCACGAGCAGGCTGTAGCCGCGGAGGTCGTTGGTGCCGGCCCAAATGCTGCGCAGCAGCCGGCTGATCTGCGGTTCGTGGCGCGGATCGACCCCGCGGATGAGGGGCACGATGTAACGGGGGCTGCCTTGGGCTGGCTGGGTTTTCACCATGACCTGGCCCTCGACGTACGGGGCGACACCCGTCACCATGGGGTGAGCGGCGACAACCTCCATCAGACGCTCATAGTCGCGCAGCGGCGTGTCGGTGTCTTCGACGCGCAGATGGGCATTGAAACTCAGGATTTTCTCACGAAGCTGCTGGTCGAACCCGCTCATGACGGCGATCACGATGATCAGGACGGCCACGCCGAGGAGCACCCCCACGATGGAGATGAGTGTGATTACTGAAACGAACGTGCGTTTGGGGCGCAGGTAGCGGAGGGCCAACATGAGCTCGAATGGCAGCCGAGACATTCCGCGGAGGCTAGAGGGGGGGGCGGCACCCGTCAATTTGGCTTTCGCGCGGGGCAAGCTTCCCTGCGCTTGTCACTCCGGGACAGAATCCCTATGGTCCGCGCGATGAACAACCTGCCGTATGGCTTCGTCCGGGAGGACCCGTGGCGCATCTTCCGGATCATGGCTGAGTTTGTCGATTCCTTCGAGACGCTGGCGAAGCTCGGTCCCGCAGTGACGATCTTTGGCTCGGCGCGCACCCCGTCAGACGACAAGTATTATCGGATCGCGGAAACGCTCGCCAAGGAGTTGGGCAAGCATGATCTGTCCATCATCACGGGCGGCGGGCCGGGGATCATGGAGGCCGCGAACAAGGGCGCCGCGGAGAGCAAAGCTCACTCGGTGGGTTTGAACATCGAACTGCCCTTCGAGCAGAAGGGCAATCGCTTCGCCAATGTGCCGCTCCACTTCCACTACTTCTTCTCGCGCAAGGTCTGTTTTGTGAAGTACAGCGTCGGCTTCGTGTTCATGCCGGGCGGTTATGGCACGCTGGACGAGTTCTTCGAGGTCATCACGCTGGTGCAGACCCAGCGGATTCCGCGTTATCCGATGATCTTGTTTGGCCGCGAGTACTGGGCAGGCCTGTTGCGCTGGTTGAACCGGACCGTGGAAGAGGGCGGCTTCATCAGCCCCGGCGACCTCGATCTGGTGACGGTCACCGAGGATCCTCAGGAAGCAGTCGATGTCATTCTCGACTATCTGCGCCGGGTCGGTCCGCCGGAGAGCGTGCCGAAGGCCTTCTGTTGAGGCGCGCATGGACCGCCTTGTGCCGCTGGACAACGGAGTGAGGGTCGCTCTGGCGCCGATGCCCCAGATGGCGAGCGTGAGCCTGGGCTTCTGGATCGGGGTCGGGGGGCGGCACGAGCCGCGCGAACTCAACGGCATCTCGCATTTCATCGAGCACATGCTGTTCAAGGGCACTCGCCGCAGAACGGCCCGCGCCATCTCAGAGGCCGTTGAGGGCATCGGCGGCTATCTCAATGCCTTCACGAGCGAGGAACACACCTGCTTTTATTCGAAGGCGCGGCACGATCGCTTCCCGGAGCTGCTGGACGTCCTTGCGGACATGGTCTTCCATTCGCGGTTTGCGCCCGACGACGTCGAAACGGAGCGTGACGTGATCCGAGACGAGATTGCGATGTATCTCGACCAACCGCAGCAGCACGTCCAGGAGGTGCTCAACGCGATTTCCTGGCCGGCCCATCCGCTCGGGCGCCCGCTGACGGGGACCAGGCAATCCGTCGGGGCGCTCACTCGCGACCAGCTTCGGGCCTACCACCGCCGGCATTATGTCGGCAGCGCAACCGTGATCGCGGTCGGCGGGCGGTTCGACCCTCAGACGACCCTGCGCGCCATCCGTCGCCTGGCCCGCTTCTGGTCGGCCGGGCAACCGGCCGCGTGCGCCCCGGTCCGTCCGCGCGCGCAAGGGCCCGTCGTGCGGTTGGTCGCCAAACGGGCGGAACAGACGCATCTGGCGCTGGGGATCCGCACCTGCTCGCGGCATGACGAGCACCGATTCGCCCTGCGCCTGCTCAACGTGATTCTGGGCGAGAACATGAGTTCGCGGCTGTTTCAGAACATCCGGGAAGAGGCCGGGCTGGCCTACTCGATCTACAGCAGCCTGAGTTTCTTCGCCGACACGGGGGATCTGGTCGTCTCGGCGGGACTCGACCATGCGAATCTGCTTCGAGTGCTGCGTTTGGCTGTTCGCGAGCTCCGGCGCTTGGCAGAGGAAACGCCCGGACGCGCCGAGTTTCACCGCGCGCGGGATTACACCCTGGGACAAATCGACCTGAGTCTCGAAAACACCGAAAGTCAGATGCTCAATGCGGGGGAACAGGCCCTTGGACATGGCCGACTGGTGCCGGCCCGAGCCATCAAGCGGCTGATCGCCCGGGTGCAGCCGTCCGACATTCGAGCGGTCGCCCGCAGGTTCTTTCGCCCGGAGCGGCTGAATCTCGCCCTCGTCAGCCCCCTGCGTCGCGATCCTGGCCTGGGCCGAATCCTGGAACGTGTGGTGGCTTAGCCAAAGAAAAAAGGGCGGACCGAAGTCCGCCCTGGGGCAAAACCGAAGTCTGCCAGTGGATCGGGTCAGAACTTGTACGCCACGCCGGCCATGAGCCGGAAGTCGTTCTCGTCGCGATCCGCGGCGGGAATGCTGCGGTAGACATCCTGCGCCACGACCCGCAGGGAGAGGTGGTTGGAGATGTCCGTCTCGATGCCGGCTTCGGCGGTGAGCACGTAGTCGTCGGCCCAGTCATCGACCCGGGGGACGTAGTCGAGCGTCTGCCAGAAACGGGAACGTTCGTTAATCTGCCAGGTGAACTTCTCGCCGAACCGAGCCGTCCAGTACGCGGCGTCGTCTTGGTTGTGCAGCTTCTCGAAAACGATGCCCGGACCGGCCTCGCCGCTCAGGGTGATTTTTTCGTTTTTGATGAAGTAGAAACCGACACCGGGGCTGAGGGCCACGCGGTAGTCCACGTCGGCGACGTCATCGTGCAGAAAATCGGCGCGAGCGTAACCGTAGAAACGGTCGGTGAACAACCGATTGTACTGGGCGAAGGCGTTGACCGACGAGGCGTTGACCGAATCCTCATCTTCGCCGTAGGTCACGCCTGCGCCGAGGAAGATTTCGTTCCGGCTCCACTTCTTTTCGCTGAGAACAGTGCCGTTGACCATCAAGGTCTCGCTGTTGCCCCGCGTCAATGCCGCGCTGATGCCGGCGGAGGACTTCCACGCCGTGGGATCCGCCAGCGGGTCCGCCCCCGCATCGGCGGCCGAGGTGAGGTAACAACCGCCAGCCAGCGCGCTCGCGCCGAGGACCAGTCTGCAGATGTTTCGAATTGTCGTTTCGTTCTTATTCACAAGGGTCATTTGGTTCTTATGTAATGGTGTCTTGATCGACACGGCAACCTGTGATTCGCCGTGTTTTCCGTTGCTCCGAACGCAGGCAGCCCAGCCCGGGCACCCTTCGATCCGCGCAATGAGGCGAGGTTCGTAGGGGCAAAGGTGAGGCGTGTCAAGCCCTCTTTGGCGAGCGAGGCGTCGCCTCAGACCATGTCGGATGATCGCCGACCGGCGTCGGCAGTTACTCATGGCGCTCAAGCTCTCCGGTTCGCGGCGGATGGGGATGCGGAGGGCGTTGGTAACTGCGCGCCGCGCGAAAGGGATCCTGCGCTCGGCGCCGAACAAACCGCGTCGCAATGCGTTTCCACAAAGGCCGATGCGGCTTGTCCAACGGCAGGGCGTGAAGGGCCGCGCGCCGTTCCTGTGCGGTCTTGTCTTCCGGCTGTTCCAGCGGTGGGTCCTGCGCCGATGCATTGGGTGAATGTCGGGCGATCGAGATCAGCAGCCCGACGGCGGTGAACATGCACAGCATGTCCGAACACCCATAGCTGATGAACGGCAGAGGAATCCCCTTGTTGGGCAGCAGGCAGGTGACGACACCGAGGTTCACCAGTGCCTGGTAGGTGATCAGACACGTCAGGCCGGTAGCCAACAGGCGGCCGAAGGGGTCGCCTGCCCCCCAGGCGATCGCCATGCCCGATCGGAAGAGCACCAGAAACAAACCCAGCACCAACAGTGTCCCCCACAAACCCAACTCCTCCCCAATGAGCGTGAAGATGAAGTCCGTCTGCTGCTCGGGGACAAAACCGAACTTGTGCCGGCCGCCGCCGAAGAAGTTGCCGAACAGACCGCCGGTCCCCAGCGACAACAGGCCGTGCCACTGCTGGCCCCCCGCGCCGTCCTGATACCGCTCCGGATCGAGGAAACACACCACTCGCGCCCACCGCAAGGGGTCGAGTCGCGCCAGGACGCCAAGGAGAGCCGCCGCGAACAGGCCCGCCCCTCCAAGGTAGGTCGGTCGCGTGCCCGCCACAGCGAGCACGGTGGTGCTCACCCCCAGCAGAAGGAGCGCCGTACCCCAGTCCTGTTCGACGAAAATGAGGGTGGTCGCCGCGCCAACACCGAGCAATGGGGCCGCAAAACCGATCCGGAAACCGTGCATTCGAGCCAGGTGCCGCGTGGCATAATCGGCGACCCAGAGCAAAACGGCGATCTTGGCGAATTCGGACGGTTGTCCGCCCCAGCGGAACCAGCGCCGCGCCCCGTTGATGCGTTCGCCAATGCCGGGCACCAGAACCAGCGCAAGCGCCACCAGGCTCAGGCCGAGCAGGATCCAGGGCAGACCGCGCTTCCGCAGGCAGCGGTAATCGACCAGAGCCGCTGCCGACGCGAGGGCGCCGCCCAGGGCCAGCGCCCAGGCCTGCGTCCGCAACCGGCCCGGATCGGCTTCCGCAACCAACGCGCTATCCAGAGAGACGAAGCCGATGGCGGCAAGACTGCCCACGGCACACACGAGGCCGATGATCTTGACGTTCATAAACCGCTGTCTGAAAGCGAACTTTTGGCGAGACTCCGCGTCGCGTTCGCTACACCGCGATCTGCGGGAATGCCAAGTCGAGGAGCGATCTGATCCACCACGGCGGCGAAGAGCGGCGCGCAGACATCGCCGCCGTAGTAGCCCTGACGCGGCTCATCGAGCACGACCGAGACAACCAATTGGGGAGCGGTCGCCGGCGCAAATCCAACGAACCAGGCGGTGTAGGAACCGGGGATATACCCACGCTGGTTGGCGCGCTGTGCCGTGCCCGTCTTTCCGCCGGCAGAGTGGTATTTGGGCTGCGCACGCGTGCCGGTTCCTCCGGGCAACAGCACGCCGCGCATGGCTTCGAGCACCGCCTCCGCCACCGCCGGCCGCACGGCCTGTCGAACGACGACGGGACAGGCCTGGTATGTCGGTTTCCCTTCAGGCGAGCGGATTTCTTTCACCAGGAGAGGCCGCATGAGCCGTCCGTGGTTGGCCAGGGCGGCGACCGCCAGCGTCAGTTGCAACTGGCTCACGGCCAGACCCTGCCCGATGGCGGCACAGGCCAGCGCCTGCGGCGTGCGGTTCTTCGCCAGAGGCAGGTACCCCGGTGTCTCGCCGCGCAAGGGGACACCCGTCGGCCGTCCCAGGCCGAAGCGCAGGAAGACCTCGTGCAGGCGTTCTGGGCCCAACTCGAAGGCGAGTTTGGCCGCCCCCACATTCGACGATTTCACCACGATCTCCCGCACCGTCAGGCTTCCATAGGCGCCGTGGTCCCTGAGTGATCCGCCGCGGAAGACGAGACGCCCACGCTCGCAAAACAGGTGGCGGTTCAACGTCGCGGAACCGTGCTCGAACGCACCGGCCACAACCAGCAGCTTCAGGACCGACCCGGGTTCGAGCCGGTCGCTCAGCCCGCAGATCTTCCAGACGTCGCTTGGACCCGCCGCGGGGTCAGTCGGATTGGCCCGCGGACTCGATGCCCAGGCGACGATCTCGCCTGTCTGGGGGCGCAGCACGATCACCGAGGCGTTGCGCGGCTGGTGGCGGGCGACCGCCGACGCCAACTCGCGTTCGACGAGTTGTTGAATCGCGGCGTCGATCGTCAACTGAACGTCGCTGCCATCCACCGCCGGCGTCCAACGGGTCCGCCCAAAAGGCAGTTCCCGGCCAGCGGCGTCCTGGGCCGAGACGCAAACGCCGCGCACCCCGGCTAGCAAGTGGTCGAGACTCAACTCGAGGCCGGCGGCGCCTCTCAAGCCGATCCCGCCCGGCCCGGGCAACACGAAGCCCAAAACCTGGCCCAGGACGTTGGTCAGAGGACAAACCCGGACCTGGTCGTCGCGCGCGAACACCGCGCGCCGCCGCAATCGTTCTCTGACGAATCGCTGCCGTCGATCGGCAGATTCGCGCGGCAGGCCGAAGTCAGCCTGCGCCAGGGAATTGGTGAGGGCTTCCCAGCCCCAAGTCGGGACCGACCGCTGCAATCGGATCGCCTTGGCGGGCGTGGCATTCGTGGGCGAGTGCGGACCCGGCAGGGCGCCTTGGAGCACCCCGGCCACTTCGTTTGGAGTCATCCCCAGCGGGCGCGCGATCACCGCCGCCACCTCCGGGATGCGGTTCGAGCACACCGTCAGATCGGCAAACACAGTCTTCACCGGCAGGCTCGTCGCCAGGGTTCGCCCCCGGCAATCCAGCAGTTCTCCGCGCCACGGCTCCGTATACCGGCGGGTCCGGGTGAAACGATCGGCCTTGACCCGGAGTTCGTCGTGTCTTCGGACCTGAATGTCGGCCAAGCGAAGCCCCAGGATTGCAAACAGAGAGACAACGATCAGGCCAATCGTTGCCAGCATGCGGAACTGACGCGTCGTGTTCATTTTAGCGAGGCTGCTGCCTCAGACCACCGAAGCATGTCACCAGTTCGTTCGCGCTGGGGCGTGGCCATGGCAACCGGCAGTCGACGCCTTGCTTGGAGAATTGCGCTCGCGGACCGGACTCAGATCTGTTTGCGGCGGGCTGGCCTGGTCGGTTGTGCGCTCGCGGCCATGAGCACCTCGGCGGAGGTCGTGCGCGCCTCCGACATGGCGAGATGCGCGTTCAGAGTGCGGTTCTCGCTCGCCAGCAGACGGCTCCGCGCTTCGGAGTGCCGGAGTTCCCGGGCCATTCGGTAGGTGCTGCGCTGCTGCTCGACGCGCGCAGTGCCCTGGACGCTGAGATTGGCCACGCCCATCAACAGGATCGCCAGCAGCGCTATGCCGATCTTCGCAGCTCGTCGCTTCGCTGGCCTGGGCCGGTCCGTGGGAGCGATGCCCGGTCGCGACGGCATCGTCCAGAGTTCTTCCGGAGCGGTCGGGGGCGGGGCCACCACTCGCGGCTGCCATCGGGGAACGAGTCTGCACGGGTTGCCCTGGTATTGCCGGACGCACAATTGCGGGTTGAGTTGGAGTATCGCGGAAGTATTCATAACGGGGTTTCCTGATAGGCCTGGGCGGCAAGGCGCAAGCTTTCGGCTTCAAACTCGGCGTAGCGTTTCGGATTCCAGATCTCGAACCGATTCACCAGCCCAAACAACAGGGCTTCGTCCTCGATCCCAGCGTCGCGCGCCAACCAATCGAGGAGCGGAAGCCGTCCCACTTTGTCCAGGGTAAGGCGCGCGTAAGAAGAACCGATGGCGCGACACAACGCGGCCGCCTTCGGGTCTGAGATCGATTGGTCGGTCAAGGTCGCGCACACCGCCCGCCAACGATCCGGGGTCAGGACCAGCAGATGCTGCGTTTCACCCGTAGCCTGTTGCGGGCAGAGAGGCCACTTTGCAACCACGAACGATTGCGGCGCTCCTTCAGGTCTCCAACAGGACGGCAAAGCCACCCGATGGCTCCGGTCGACCTTGTGCCGGTAGATGCCCGAGTACTCGGCGATCACACCGCTAACTGGCCCCACATCGCTCATCACACCGCCTCATCCGATTCTCTACCCATAGACCCCCATAGACCCCTATAGACCCCTATGGAATACCAAAGCAGCCCAAAACGTGTCTACAAGAAGATATTCACAGCTATTCACAGGTTATTCACAGGGCGATCCTCCGCAGACGGCGTGCTGGAGTCGGGTCGAACCAGCGGCCCGGGGCGGTGAACCAGCCCCGCTCAGGTGATTCTCGCCAGAAACGTGGGGACCGTTACTTTCTCGGGATTCTTCTTCTGTACAGAGCGATGGACCAGTGTGCCACAGGGAAACCCAGAACGGCGCGCGGAGCGAGATGGTGACGTCCGTGGCGCCGGTAGATGCGAAAATGGCGGTCGGTCGTGAGCACCTGGGACTGGGGTGCCAGCTCGGTCATCCGGACGAGACAGGCGTCGGCCAAGCTCATGGGCAAATCGGCATACTGCGCACCAACCGTCGCAAGTCCGGCAGTGTCCTCGGCGGAGAATTGGATCATGAGTTGACCGCGCTCGATGGCCTCGAACAGCGGGTCGGCGGAAAGACCTCGCTCGAAACAGAAAGACCGCTTCCGAGATGACCGCCTCGCAGGTGACCAGTGGCTGCGAGATGGCATCGAACTGTCCGCTGGCCCAGGCATGATACTGATCCGCCCGATTGAAGAACGCGACCAACGCCAGAATCGGCGAATAGCCTAACGCCGGCCATAGCCTTTGAGCGGTCGCGTGCTGAGATCCTCGGAACCGCTCACACAGCCGCGCAAGTCGGCCAGCGACTGCCCCACGCTGCCGTTGGGCCGCGCCTGCCGTTGCTGGATGAGTTCGCGGATCAGGTCGCCTTTGGACCGCTTGAGAGCGCGGGCCTGCTGGGCGAGCCAGGCGTCCTGCGCCGGCTCCAGTTTGATCGTCAACGATTGCATGACAGGGAGGGTAACACCGCGATGGCAGCCGGGCAAGCGTAGGGTGATCGAGCAGGGGGACGAACCCGGCACTCGCCGCAGAATCTCAGCAGGTTGGACGATGTCGATCGGTTAGACATTGGCAAGTGGCGCCTTGATGAAATCGCGCCGATCTGGCGTGGGTCGTCAGCGCTCTGCCCAGTGCCAGAGAGCCGTGACCGGCGGCTAGCGGCCAGTGTCGATCATGATATCCGTCGGCCGCATGACGAGCCCCTCGGCGGCCCCGGTATCACAGACAATTCGACCTAACGGATCGACTACTTGGCTGTGGCCGTCCCCGCCGCCCGCTCCCGCTGCGTGAGCGTCGCACGCAGTCATTCGTGGCCTCCGACGAATACGCGCCCTCCGCGGGACGGCTGAGATCGGCGCCGTAATTCGCCCCCGTCGCCGTGCGATCCCCATTGAAATAGCTCTGATTAATGCCCATCTCCCGCCAGATACTCCCCTTGCGGTCACCTCGATACCTGCCCATCCAGAATCCCCGGCTGATCGTCACCGCCGTCTGCGGACCTTCCCAGGGATTCCGGTCCACTTCGTTTGTCGGGCTCCCCATCCGGAACGTCCCCGGCGGAATGAAAACCATGTTCGCCGGGGCTTCCAACGCAACCGCCCGGTAGAATCAATGGCCCGTCGCCGGAGCGGACTCGTCGGCCCACAGATAGGGACTGGCGGGCAGTTGCAGGAACTCCAGACAGCGCCAGGCGCTCGCGTTGTTCGTTTGGGCGAGGTCCGTGACGTAACCTGAAAAGGTAACAAGGGAAGTCACCGTCAGACCTGAATTCGGGTGCTTCGCGCCCTTCGTGTTCTTCGTGGTGGGAATGGGCTGACCGTCACGGCTACTTCGCACGTGGCAGGGGGTTCACGACCCGCGCCCGATCGGCGTGATTTCACCAAGGTGGGCCGTTTGCCAATGATTGACAATAGATAATGGGCTGGTAGAGTGACCGCGTGAAGATGGCGACCTTGAACATCAGCTTGCCGGGACCGATGGAAGCGTTCGTCCGCGCCCAGTGCGAACGGGATTACGGCAACGTGAGCGAGTACTTCCGCACCCTTGTCCGCGAGAAGATGAAGCACGAGATCGAGGCGGACTTGCGGTTTCTGAAGTCGACCCAGGTCCGGTGCGCCGCCGGGTCCCTGCGGTCGCGGATGTCGAGGAAGTCCTGGCGCTGCAGAAACGGGTCAGAAAGGACCTCGCCCGTGCGCGTCGTGCTTGACGCCAACGTGGTCGCCTCCGGGGTCTGTTGGGACGGCGAGGCGTATCTCTGCCTGGTCAAACTGGCCCGACGGCACGCCTTCGCCTTTGGCATTATAAGCGAGGCGCGCCTCAGACCAAATCCCAGTCCTCATCCAACTCCTGCAGGGTGTCCGCGATCAGGTCCTGGGGAATCGGACCGCGATCATTAAACTGCGACGGCAGCAGGATTTCGTTCTGGAAACCGGATGATGATCATGGCGCGAGCTTAGGCCAGGAAGGCGCTCTTGGCAGGGCTGGTAAGCTCGCCCAAACCGCGGGCTAAAGCGGAATCACCGGGATGCACTACACCCTCACCGTCACCCGCCCTGCGGGCACCCTCTCCCTCGGATGGGAGAGGGGCGGGGTGAGGGGTGCCTGTTGCGTATCCTCGTAACTAATCAGTAAGCCTCCGGAAGCGAGATTTTGATTTTCAATTGGCTGCGAAACCGTTATGGGAAGGTCGTGTCTGACACCCCGAAAGCAGGCGACACCCCGAAGGCAGGCGAGAGACGATTCAGCGGGATTCCTGTCGCGCGCGGTGTTGGCCGTGGCAAGCTGTTTGTGGTTCGCCGCGCGGCCGCGGCCACGGTGCCGCGGTACGCCATTCGCGAGGAAGACGTCCCGGAGCAGACTCGGCGGCTCGAGCATGCGCTGCTCGAGAGCCGCAAGCAGCTTCACGACATCCAGACGCGGGTGCGCGAGACGATGGGGGCCAAAGACGCCGCCATTTTCGACGCGCAGTTGCTGTTGTTGGATGACCCCGTCTTGATCGAGGAAGTGATCCGTTACGTGCGGCGCGAGCGGGTCAATGTCGAGCAGGCGTTTTCCGTGGTGTCGCATCGGTACCTGGCCGCCTTCGGCGCGATCGACGACGATTACCTGCGGGAGCGGATGGTTGATCTGCGGGACATTGTGGACCGGATTCTGCACAACCTGCTCCAGCGCGAGGGTCCGGCCGGGCTGTCGGATTTGCAGGAGCCGAGCATTCTGGTGACGGACGACCTGACGCCTTCACAGACCGCGCAGCTCGATCAGAAGTTCATCATGGGCTTTGCGACGGACGGGGGCAGCCACACTTCGCACACGGCCATCCTGGCGCAATCGCTGCAATTGCCTGCCGTGGTGGGTGTGCAGAATGTCAGTCAACAGGTACGCTCCGGCCAGTACGCCCTGCTCGACGGTTTCAACGGCGTGTTGATCGTGGATCCGACCGATCAGACGTTGTTCGAGTACGGCCAATTGACGCGGAAACACCTGGCGCGCGAGGATCGGTTGCGCGAGTTGCGCGACCAGGCCGCCATCACGCTGGACAACGCGGCGGTGACGCTCTCGGCCAACATCGAGACGGACGACCGAGATCTCCGCGGTGAGAGGGTACGGCGCAGACGGCGTGGGTTTATTTCGGACCGAGTACCTTTTTCTCAATCGCGACACCATGCCCTCCGAGGAGGAGCAATACCAGGCCTATCACGAGGTTGCGACCGGCTTGCATCCCAGCCCGGCGATCATCCGCACGCTCGACCTGGGCGGAGACAAAGTGCAGTCCGAACGCAAACTCCCGGTCGAGATGAATCCCTTCATGGGTCTGCGCGCGATTCGGGTCTGCCTGCAGGAACGCGATCTGTTCCGCACCCAACTGCGCGCCATCCTCCGTGCCAGCGCCGTGGGCAACGTGAAGATGATGTATCCGATGATCTCGAGCCTGGGCGAACTGACGCAGGCCAATCAACTCGTCGAGGAGTGCAAGGCGGAGTTGCGACGGGAAGGCCTCCCGTTCGATCCCAACCTCGAGGTGGGCGTCATGATCGAGATCCCCGGCGCTGCGCTGGTTGTCGAGGCGCTGGCCCGCAGGGTCAAGTTCTTCAGCATCGGCACCAACGACCTCATCCAGTACACGTTGGCCGTCGACCGGCTCAACCCGCAGATCGCCCATCTCTACCAACCCACCCATCCCGCCGTGCTCCGCCTTATCAAAAACACCGTCGACGCCGCGCATGCCCGCGGCATCTGGACCGGCATCTGCGGGGCCATGGCCGGCGACCCGGTTCTGGTGCCGCTGCTGCTCGGCCTGGGGGCAGACGAATTCAGTGTCGCTCCCTCTTTGGTGCCCACGGTCAAGTTCATGATCCGGCGGCTCAAGATGAGCGAAGCCCGCGAACTGGCCGACTTCGCCCTGGCCGCCGAGGATCCCCAGGTCATTCTCGATCGGTGTCAGGCCCTGGCGGAACGCGTCGCCCCAGACCTCTTCGAGAACGACCATCCAGGGCGACAACCGTGATCCGGACGGATGCGGGCTGGGTCTCCGGCTCGATGCGGTTGCCTCCGCGGTGTCGTGTTGTTAAGCTCCGGTCTTGTCATGGGCCGACGCAAACAACGAAAAGCGCCCAACGCCGCCTCGTCGATGGCGCCGGTGCAACGCACGGCTGGCGAGAGGACGCCTGCCAGCCCAGCCCTTCAGGCGCTCGAACCGGGTGCGGCCGCCTCGCCGCACAGACCGCGCCGACTGCCGATCCTGTTGATGGTTTGCGCGGTTTGGCTTTACATCGGGCTCTGGATCGATCCGCCGCTCCGCCACCACCTGGCGGGGCCGGTCTTCTTTCTCCGCGTCGATTTCTTCACGGGTCACCTCGACCGCACGGGCGGTCTGGTTGAGTACGCTGCTGCGTGGCTTGCCCAGATGGACTGCCGCGCCATGCTCGGGGCGTTTGTCACCACTGTCTTGATCGGACTGGTCTCGGGGGCGTCGGCCCTGTTGTTGAACCGGGCAGGGCCATGCCATCCGTTGGCGCTGTGTGTGCCGGGCCTGCTGCTCTTGGTGCTGGCCGGACGCCACGATTTCCCTTTTCATGAGACGGCCCTGAGAGTCTTGCTGGCGGTCAGCGCAGCAGCCGCCTGGCAGATCTGGCGGCCGGGGCGACTGGGTGCGCGATGGGCGGCGTTCTGGTTTGCCACCATCGGGCTGTTTCACGTTGCCGGTCCGATTCCCGCCGGTCTGTTTGTGCTGCTGGGGACGGTGTGGGAAGCGGTTCTGGCCTTGAGGCCCGGCCATCAGACCGCGGACCGAGGTCTCAGGCGAATTCCAGAGTCCACAGGAACAGCGGGCGCGACCAAGCCGGCGAGCGAACCTGTGCGCCAGGGGAGGGCTCCCTCGGGCGTGCCGATGCGGGAGACGCCCGGACATCCGTGCACCGCCGGCCTCATCGGCGTTCTGATGTGCGGTCTTGCCGCGGCGCTGATCGCCGTCGGAGTTCTCGCCGTTCCGGATGCCGGGCTTGCCCAACTCGTTTCGGGGTGGGGCCGGGGCGTGCCCCTCGCGGCTTGCGTTCTGCTCTATGTGTTCCTGCCGTGTGCTCTCTGGTTTTCCGCCGCAGGGACCGGCACGCGACTTGCCGGAGAGCCGGACCCAACCGGGCAGGGAAAGAACCGGCGCGTAGCCCGAGGCTTGGGACGTTTGACCCGCGCCCCGCGGTGGAGTTGGTGGGCGGGTGGTCTGGCGGTGGCGGTGGCTGTGCTGGCCCTGAGCGCGGACGCGCATCGGACCGCGTCGCTGAGGATCGAGTGGGCGGCGCAAGAAGGTCGGTGGGAACAGGCGCTCGAGGCGGCGCGCAATCTGCGTCAATTCCCAGGCCCGGCGGCGCGCCTGGCCATCCACCGGGCCCTGTATCAGACAGGCAGGCTCAACCAGGACCTGTTTTCATTTCCACAGCGACGAGGTTTGGAACTGCTGCCCTCGATGCGCGAGGGCATCGCCGTCTGCGCGCCGCTGAGCGACACCCTGCTGGAACTGGGCCATGTGGGATGGGCCGAGCATTTCGCGCACGAGGCTCTCGAGAACGCGGGTCCGCGCCCTCACCTGCTCTGGCAATTGGCGCGCATCAATGTGCTGCAAGGCCGGCCCCAAGCCGCGCGCGTCTTCCTCAACCGCCTGCGCCAGGTGCCCTTCCAACGAGAGCGGGCCGACTGCCGCCTCGCGGCGCTCGCAGCCGACCCCGCGCTGACCAGCGAACCGGACATCGCCCGCGTGCGCGCCTGGATGGTCACCACGGATTACGCGGAAAGCAGCATCCCCACGGAGTTTCTCCTGCGCCAACTCCTGCAGAGCAACCGGCGCAACCGGATGGCATTCGAGTTCCTGATGGCGCATCACCTCCTCGGCGGCCGGACGGATGCCGTGGTGCAAGGCATCGGAACGTTGGACGAACACGGTCTGTGGGAAACCCCGCGCCATATCGAGGAAGCTGTGCTGGAACACCTGGCAGCCAAAGGAGAGGCAACAACCGAACTCGCAGGACGGCGCGTGAGTGCGGACACCGTCCGCCGCCACAGTGAATTCCAGACGCGGCTTCGCCAATACGGCGGGCGGGCGACCGGGCGGGAAACACAGTTCGCGACCGAGTTTGGCGAGACGTTCTGGTTCTACCAGTTGTTCGGGGCGACGTTTGGCTCCGTTCGACCCAACGTCACCGCCAGTCCACCATGAAGCTTCGTTCCCACCGCGGTGTCCCTCCCATCGGTCAATGCGAGAACCCCCCGAGGCCTGCGGACGGGCCAAGCGACACAACCCGGTCGCAGAATCGCCGAGCCCTCGATGGCAAGGATCGGCCCGCCCGCCGGAACCTTGGCGAAGGCAGGGCTAAGGATCTGTGCACAGACCCTCAGGGAAAGCGCGGCGCCGTGATGCTGTGGATTGCCTTCGTTTGTCTGATGGCCGCCCGCCCAGGCGAACCGGCATCTCCGGACGCGTCGATCCTCCGGGCCAACCGGACCCCGCGGCTCTCCCCCGATTACACCGATCTGGTCGTGCCGCCGAACATCGCCCCTCTGAACTTTGTCATCGAGGAGGCCGGAACCCGTTGTCGCACGCGGCTCTCTGGTCCCGCGGGCTCCGCGATCGAGGTTGCGGGGAGATCGCCGAAGGTGGTGATTCCTGTGAAATCGTGGGCTGCGCTGCTGCGGGCGAACGCCGGGCGCCACGTTTGCTTTGACGTCGCCGTGCTCGGACGCGACGGCCAGTGGCGGGAGTATGACACGGTGACCAACCGTGTGGCCGGTGACCAGATCGACAGCCACCTTGTGTATCGCCGACTGCTTCCCCTTTACAACCTCTACCGGACGATGGGGATTTACCAGCGGGATATCGAGTCCTACAGGGAGAGAGCGGTGCTCCAGAACGCGAGCTTCGGCCGCGGCTGTGTGAACTGTCACACCTTCCTCGAGAACAGCCCCGAGCGCATGGCGTTGCACATCCGCAGCCAGGAGAGCGGCAACCCGATGCTCCTGGTCGTCTCGAACGAAGTCGCCACTGTCGCCAAAACCTCCGGGTACATGTCGTGGCACCCGAGCGGTCGTCTCCTGGCCTGCTCGGCCAACAAGCTGTCTCTGTTCTTTCACACCAAAGGCGAAGCGCGCGACGTCTTCGACGCGGACTCCGACCTGGGCATCTACCGGGTGGACTCGAACACCGTCGTGTCGCCGCCGGCCATCTCGCGCCCCGATCGGCTCGAACGTGGCCCTGCTGGACGCCAGACGGGCGCGCGCTCTACTTTTCGAGCGCGCCCAAGCTGGGCAATATGGACCGGCGGCGCTATCGCCAGGTGCGCTACGACCTGGTGCGGGTGGCCTACGACCTCGACCAAGACCGCTGGGGCGAACCGGAGACGATCGTCAGTGCCGACGCCACAGGCCGGAGCGCGGTGCAACCCCGCGTTTCGCCCGACGGGAGATTCCTGGTTTATGGCCTGTGCGCTTACGGGCACTTCCCAATCTACCGACCCGACAGCGATCTGCACCTGCTCGACCTCCGCACGCAGGAACACCGGCGTCTCGAGATCAACAGCGACGCCGCCGACACGTGGCATTCCTGGTCGAGCAACAGCCGTTGGCTCGTCTTCAGCAGCAAACGCCGCGACGGGCTCTTCGCCCGGCCCTACTTCACCCATGTCGACGACGCCGGACGGTTCTCGAAGCCGTTCCTGCTGCCGCAGGCGGACCCGGCTTACTTCGATTCGTGCCTGGACACATTCAACGTGCCCGAGTTTGTCCGGGGACAAATCGCCGTCTCGCCCGCCGCCCTGATCCGCGCGGCGACCCGGCCAAGCCGATTGCTAAACCCTCAGGTCGCCGGGACGGCGCAAGACGCGAAAACATCGCCCGTGCGGGAATACGAGGACGCCCACACCGAACAGAAGTGACCCCGCCATTGACACTGTGATGCTATGATGTCATGATGTTCTGATGAGAACGACGTTGACCCTCGAGCCCGACGCGTTCCAGGCCGCCAAGGCGAAGGCCGCGCATGAGAACGTCTCTTTGGGCAAGGCGGTCTCGGAACTGATCCTTGCGGCTCTGCGGACACCTCTGCCCCCCGCCACTCCGGCAGCGGTCTTTCGCTCGGACGGCGGGATCTACACCGCGGAGCAGGTTGAGGAGGGATTGGACGATGAGTAAGGCACTTCTGGATGCCAACACGCTGATCGCGGCTTTTGACGAGAGCCATGCGGATCATGGGCGTGCCAACGCCTTTGTGGGCGCGGTGCAGCAGTTCTACACATCGCCCCAGACGCAAGGAGCGTTCCTCCGATTCTTCGCCCGGCCCTGGACCGACGCCGCCGGCCAGCGACAGCCGCCCCGCATGACGACGGGGCAAGCCATGGGGCATCTCAAGGCGATCCTCGCGCTGCGCAAACACCGTTTCCTCGCCGACGATCTGCCGTTCGATCGCGTGTCCATGCGCTCTCTCAGCGGCTTCAAGCAGTGGAACGACGCTTATCTCATCGCGCTCGCCGCCAAACATCGGCTCCGGCTGGCCACTCTGGAGCGTAAGCTGGACAACATGGATAGTCCCAGCTCGCCGGTGCTCCTAGCCGCGTCGTGAAGGCTTGAGCCTTCGCCAACCGGCGTCCCGACCCGCACGCGTGTGGAGACTTGACTGTTTTGTTCAGATGTTGGGTGGATGGAGCAGGCTAGAGTTACTCCCTGTTCGAAATCTGTAGTAAATGAGTCAAGTTTTTGCGCCGCGCAGCGGCGCCCCTTAGCGAGGCGCCGGGCGCCGGTGATGGTAGTGGACACACAGCAGCCACGAGTCACTCACACGCCTCGCCGGTCTGAGGCAAAGCCTCGCTAGACCGTTCCAGGGCGGAAAAGAACGCTCACGGTCGTACAGTTTCCGAGTTGCCGAGCATCGTCTGGATCATCGCCAGGAGTTGGCGCGCCCTTTCGTTCTGGGGATCCAACCGCAACGCTTCCTTGAAGTGCCCTTGCGCCTCATCGAGGTAACCTTGCTTGACCAAGGCCACCCCCAAGTTGATATGCGCCAGCACGTGGTTGGGTCGCCACCGCAGGACTTCCTCGAATTCCTTGCGCGCCTCGGGGACTCGATTGCTCATTGCGAACTCGACGCCCAGGAGGTAGCGCGCCTCCCAATGAGACGGCTGGATCTCGACCGCCTTGGCCAAGGCCTCCATGGCAGCCGCGCGCTGTTCCTGCCGAGCCAGGGCCTCGGCAAGAGAAAAGTAGATCGCGGCGTTGCCCGGTTGCCGGCGGATGGCCTCCTGATACTGCGCCACCGCCGGCTCGAGTTTCCCTGGCCCGCAAGCACCCGGCCCAGTTCGAGATGCCCCTCGCCCGATCGGGGTTCGAGCGCGAGCGCGGTGCGCAAGCTGGCCTCGGCAGCGCCCCATTGTTTCTGCTGTCCCAATAAACGCCCTGCATGGACATAAGCCACGAAATGATGCGGCAACAACCCGCAGACCGCCTGCCACTGGGCGGCCGCTTCCGCAAAGTTCCCTATCCCTTCGAGGAACTCGGCGTAACTCTCGTACAACCGATAGTCGCGCGGCGCGCGCAGCAAGGCCTCGCGGTACACGACCCGCGCCTCGGCGGCCCGCTCGGGCGTGAGTCGCGCCCGAAGCGCGCTTAACTCAGTCCGCCAAAACGCCAGTTGCGATTGATGGTTGGCCTGACGCGTAAACGGCGGGGACTGCAGCCGGCGCAGCACGTCTTCGAGCACGCCGACCCGGTTCCAGTCCGTCAAGGCCAGCCGGCGGTCACACGTTTCCGGCGGTGCCCAGTCCGATGCACGCCGCTGCGTGATCGCCGGCGGCAACTCGGGCTCGATCGCCTCCGCCAACAGCCGGGCCGCGCGGTAGTTGCCCGCGAAGTTGAAATGCACGTGCTCGAAGAAAAACTCCGCTCCCGGCGCACCGTCGCCCGCGTGTCGATCGAACGCGTTCTCCGCGTCCACCAACCGGGTTTTGCCTCCTTGGCGCCGCGCGCCCGCCTTGCGGATCAATTCGTTGATGGTCGAGTCGGCCCGGAACGGGAGCGCATCGGTGTCGCGCGCTCGAACGAAGGCCCGTTTGGCCTCCGCGTGATTCGTCTGGCGGAGGTGGCAGTGGCCGAGGTGGAAGCCGAGTTCGGCAAACGTGGCGTCCAACTCCTTGGCGCTGTTGTATGCGGCCAGGGCGGTCTCGAAGTCGCCTGCGGCCTCTCGATCTGCCGCCACCAGGCAGAGCGCGTCCAACTCCCCTTTCGCCGCAGGGGTCAGCGTGGTCGAGTGAACGGACGCGAACGGCGCGCAGTCGCGCAGATTGCTTGCGATGGTGCTGAGGATGACCGGACAACCCGTCTTCTGGACCGAATTCAAGATGTCGTCCAGGTTTCGGGCGAAGTGACGGTGGGCAATCGCCCGGCGGGGGTCATCCGCCGCCAACTGCTGCTCGGCAAACATGCTCATGCCGCCCCAAGGGCGCGACGATTCGGTGCTCCAACGGCGCGCCCACGATTGGATGAACTGGCCGAGCCGACTGCGCTCGAGAGCCAGGGCCAACCGAATCGAGAACAGGCTGGGGCCCTGGCGACCGAACACGGTGGCGGCGCCGAACGGCCCCACCATCTCGTTGTTCCCCGTGTAGATCACCCAAAGGTCCGGGTGGTGGCGCGCGCATTCGCGGGCGATCGAGAGGATCGCATGCGAATTGATCGCCGTCATGGCCGCGCTGACCACCTCGAATTCCGTCTCGGGGAACCGCTCCCGCAGCAGGGCTTCGAGGTAGCGGCCCATGCCGTAGGCGGGGCGGGGGTCGCCCAGCGCCGCCGACTCGCCCAGGAGAAAAACGCGATAGACCCCCGGAGACTTGACGGCGGGCATGACGATCGGCGGCGGCGTGCGCGCCAGCTCCGGCGCGAAAAACCGGAGCCCGAACTTGTCGTTCTCGACGAAGACGTCCCGCTCTTGGATACGTGCCCTCTTGAAGAAGCTGGTCGAGTACCCGTACCCGGCGAGTCGCAATCCCCCCTCAGCAAGAAGGAGCACCAATAGCGGCAACACCGTCAACGCCACCAGCCGGAAGAGCCATCGACGGCCTGCGCCTTGGGGAATTGAAGCTGGTCGCGATTCTGGACTGTCGGCTGAGGCAAGCCGCTGGCCTGTGGGACCCACAGCCGCCCTTCTGCCCAGTGCCGGCAACTGTCTGCGATGGGAGCGACGCTTCAATGTGTCGAGGGTAGCAGCGGTCGGAGGAAGCGGAAACCAAAATGAGGCAACCGCCTCAAAAAGAAGAGACCGGGCCGAAGCCCGGTCTCTGTGCGACTGCGTCGAAACGCAGCGAAGCCTACTTCTTAATCCGGCCGAACATGTACGGCACGCCCGCCTCTGGCGTGAACGTGTACGGGCTCGTGCTGGTCACATCCTGCCACGGTCCGAGGATGTTGGTCGCGGCTTGGAGTGTTCCGCCGTTGGTCCACGAGATGGTGATCGTGCCGTCGGTGTTTTTGGTAACGGTGATGACCGGTTTTGGCACCACAGTAGTCGGCGCGATCAGTTGGATCGCGTTGATCGGGGCGCGCGGCGTGCCGCTGTAGCCGTGCCCGCCTTGCGTGGTGGCCTCGACCGTGATGGTGGACGCGGTCATCCCGCCGAACACGATGTAGTTGCCCACAGCCCACGCACCCGCGGCGGGGATCGCCTCGATATAGGTCGCCGGGTCCATCGGCCCCTGGACGTCCACATAGGCGGTCGGCGCGCCGCCTTCCGGCACGACGCGATAGCCGCCACCGCGGCCCTCGACGCCGCCCAGGGCATAGACGTAGACGTCATAGCCTTCGCTGGTGAGCGCCTCGGGGATGCCCTTGATCATGACGGTCGAGGTCGTTGCGGCCCCGCTGTCGAGATAGCCGGTCATCAGGGCCTTGTCGGCCCCGGTGAACGCGTTGTTCTCTTCACCCCGGCCTGTCGAGGACCAGGTGTTGTTCGAGTCCCATGCGACGGTCACAGCCGTCGCTTCGGGGGCGCCGTAGGCATCGGCCACCACGATGGCGTTCGTGCCTTCGAGCAGTCTCAGGTTATTCCAATTGGCCTGGGCAACGCTCGGTACACCTGCCACATCCGCCGCGGCCAAGGTACCGCTGTTGCTCCCGCTGGCCTCGTCCGCACCGAAGTTGAGACCAATGCTGTAGGTTTCCTTGCACGGCTCAGGTTGGGCCGTGCGGGCTTGGTAGGTCTTCAACGCCTCGTCGTTAACCAGGTCGTTGAGCAGGATCTTCTGGCCGGAGGCAGTCACGCTGAACCACTCGCAGTTGTCGCCGCCGCCACCTTCGAACCACGCGCACCGGAACGGATACACACCCGCCTTGGGCACGATGAAGTAGAAGATGATGTCGCCGGCGCCTTTGCCGTAATCCGCGATCCCCACCGCCGGGGTAAGGTCCGGAATGATCGAAGCCGTCAGCCCGCTGGCCAGCGCAGCCTTGATCTTGGCGCCGTCCGGGTACGAGATCATGACGGCCGGGATGTCCTGATAACCGGCCGCGCCGATCCCCATCTCGATCGGGAAGACGCCCTCGGGCCATGCAACAAGGTCCTCGGTGCGACTGTTCACCACGACGCACGCGATGGCGCCGGCATCCTTCGCCGCCTTGATCTTGGCGGAGAACTCGCAGGTGCCGCGATCGACGAGGGCGATGTTGCCGGCCAACGCCGCCGCATTCACCGCAGCGGTGCAACCTTGGGCGGGATCCATGTAGACCAGCTTCGCGCTCACGCCGGAGGTGAACGCCTTCGCCGTTGCCACCGGAGCGACCGCCGTGTGGTAGCTGCCCGCGACCGCGGGATCGCCACTGATGACGAGCGCAAGGTTATGCGCCGGAGGCGTGTCGGCCACGGTGACTTTGAAGCCGTCGTCGCTGTTGACGCCCATGCCGTAGAACCCGGCGGTCGGGAACTCGATGTAGGTGATGATCTCGGCTGCAATGTTGTCCGTGTTGTACGCAGCGTTGCCCGTTCCCGGGATGCCCGGGACGAAACCGTCGGGTCTGCTCGGCGTGCTGCCGGTCTGGAAACTGCCTTGTTCGGCTTCCCCGAGGTGCGCATTCCAGTTGATCATGTCACAGACAAACCAGCCGTCGACGGCCTCGGTGAGATCGGCGACGTTGGGGCCGATGGCGCCAGCCAACTCTTGCTCGGCACGATGCACGTAGTTGAGGAGCCCTACCGTGCCCAGTTGGTCGATCTGCCACACGCGGGCCTTGAGACCCGGCTTGCTGGCGTCGCCGGTTCCCGGCGCCGTCCAGAGGCAATCGCTGATGACGGAGTAAGTCGCGACGGTGAACGACCACGCGGTGCTGTACGCCACCACCGGCGTGCCCTTGTCGCTGAACTCGATGGCGACGATGACCGTGGCGCCCGAGGGCAGGAGGCCGCCCGGAGGTTGAACGGTGACGGTCGTCTTTCCAGCGGCAGTCGTTACGACAGCCGGAGTCACAACACCGTTGAGCTTCGCCACCACTGTCGCATCGTCCACGGTGACCGAGCCGTGGCTGATCTCGGCCATAACGGTCGCGTTGCCGGCTACTCCGGTCGCGCCCCGCAACGGGGTCATATCGGACACCCACGGACCCGCGGCTGTGCTTTCGCGGTAGGCCTTGAGGCCGCCACCCGCCACGTCGTTGATCAGAGTCTTGACCCCGTCTTTGACGCTGAAGAACTCGCAGTTCGCGCCGTTGCCTGGAAGCTCGCCGGCGCCGTTCTCCCAAATCAGGCGGATCGGGTAGATGCCCGGAGGATCGACCACGACCGTAAAGATCGTGTCCGAAGCTCCGCGGCCGCCGTCAAAATAACCGAGGATGACGCCGAGCAGATCGCCCGGGGCGCGGCCCGCCGTGACGCGGAAGCCATCGTCGCTGTTGACGCCGAGTTGATACATGCCCGCGGTCGGGAACTCGATGTAGGTCAGCACTTCTTCGGTCGAAGAACCGGTGCTGCCCGTTGTGCCGGGGTAGCCGGGGAACATGACGTCCCCGGTGAAATTCCCGATGTTATTCGGGGCATCCATGTTGAAGTTGATCGAGCCCTCGTGCGTGTAGAGACCGCCGGTGGCGCCTGTCAGATCGGCAATGTTCTCGCCATACCAGCCGAGCAACTGTCCTTCAGTCCAGATCAGCGTGTTGGGCTGTGCGGCTTCGGTCTGGTAAGGCCGCAGCAGGAAGCCCGGCTTGCCGGTGTCGACGGAGGCGGTGAGGACCTGATAGGCGGCGGGGACCCGGGCGTACGCCGCGACGGTCGCCGTGCGTGTGCCCGAGATGGTCCGGCCCGAGTTGTCCTTGAACTCGACGTAGACGGGGAGGTTCGCGCCGGAAGCCAGGTAGTTCGGCGAGGTCCACCGAACCGTGGTCGTCAGGCCATCCTTGCTGAAGGTCAGGGGCGTCGCGGCGACGCCATCGACCGTCATGGTCACCGTGCCCTGGTCCACGATGCTCGTGCCCGCATCCTCGAGCAGGACCGTGACGCTGACGGCGTCGGCACTTGCGTTGCCGATCAGGGGCTTGTCGGCCGGAACCGTGGTCAGGACGATGTCGTCAACGTGCGTGTTCTGGTAGGCGTCCCCGGTGCGACCGCCGAAGACCAGCCGGCCGGCGCTGGGATTGAAGTCGATGGCCAGGTTGTCCACCACTGCTCGGCCCTTCCACCAGACCGAGCAGGTGCTTGTCCTCGGTCAATTGGATTTTGAACGGCTGCCAGCAGAGGCTCGACCAATCGGACGGATCGGTTGTGCCCTGGGGGCCGGTCTGCATCGAGGTGTTGTCGTCGCAGGCGCCATTGAGCGTCGGCAGCGCCACCTGGGTCACGATCTTGTTGTCCACCCGGACGCTCAGACCGATGACATCGAACAGCCCTGCATTGAGGTCCAGAGGCCACATCTCGCTGTTGCTCTGCCAGGCATCGAAACCGATGGACAAGCCCGTGATGGTCCCTTCCTCGGCCAAGCCGGCCATCGAACCGCCGACCGAGCCGGGCTCGATTCACGGTGCCGGACCAACCGCCCGCCTGATAATTCCCGCTACCGTCTTTGGTGAAGGTCGGGTCGCTGGCCCGCGCGTAACTGATGTTGAACCCGTCCGCCGGGGAGGCGGTGCCGTTGCCCACGCGGAGTTGGCACTCGAAGGTAAACGCGGCGATCGTCGTGCCGTTGTCGATGTCGGGGAAGATGACCTTGGCCCACTGACCCGCTGATGGGCCGGTGATCGAGAGGAAGCCGATCGTGGTGCCGTCGGCGCCATAATCCCAGTTGATCCAGTCGCCGCCGCCGTTGCCACCCCCAAGGAGGGTCAGCGGATTAGGGACTTGCGTGGGGTCGGTGGGGTCGAGCGTGAAATCCCACGTCGCCGATCCGGCCAGCGCTTGCAGGGGAACCAAGCCGAGGGCGGCAATAATCCCGATTAGGTGTTTCTTCTTCATTGTTGGCTGTTATGAAGTGTCCCGACGAAGATCCCGCCTCGCATGTCCACGCGCGTAGACCTCCTGCGAAGCGCTCTTCCTCGCCGAGTTCATTGTTAGGTTACGCTGGAGAGACTTGCCGGCCACTACCCTGCGAGTCAAGGCCAACCAGGCCAGATCAGGACGCTGTGAAGGCGAAACGATCAGGCACCATCAGCCCGGGCTGTCGACCGAGTGCCGTCTCACACAAATGTTTGTGGCTCAAAATATAGATCTGGACCTTGTGTTCGACCGAGCGGCTTTCCTCACAGTCTCCCTCCACATCATGAGCGAGACGCTTCGCCACTTGCACTCGACCCTCAACGGCTATGTCTGGGGCTGGCCCATGATCGTGCTGCTGATGGGCACCGGGCTGCTGCTCACCCTGCTGACGGGCGCCGTCCAGTTCCGCCGTCTGGGCTGCGCCATGCGCGAGGTGCTGGGCAAGATCGCCTGCCACGGCGGGGGAAAGGGAGATGTGCGTCCATTCCAGGCCGTGGCCACGGCGCTGGCCTCGACGGTCGGGGTAGGCAACATTGCGGGCGTCGCCACCGCCATCGCCATCGGCGGGCCCGGCTCGGTATTCTGGCTGTGGGTCTCCGGGGTGTTGGGCATGGCGACCAAGTACGGGGAAATTGTGGTGGCGCTGCATTACCGGGAAACCGATTCCTCGGGCACAATGCGGGGCGGAGCGATGTATGTCCTCAAGAAGGGATTGGGCTGGCCGTGGTTGGGCGGCGCGTTTGCGCTGCTAACGGCGCTGGCAGCCTTTGGCATCGGCAACATGGTCCAGGCCAATTCGGTGGCGGACGCGCTCAGAACCACTCTGAGCGTCCCCACCTGGGTGACCGGAGCGGCTCTCGTCGTCCTGACGGGCATGGTCATTCTGGGCGGGATCAAATCAATCGCTCGCGTGACGCAGTGGCTTGTGCCGTTCATGGCGCTGCTTTACCTCGGCGGGGCTGCGATCGTGCTGGTGCGGTGTGCCGACCAATTGCCGCACGCGCTCGGATTGATCTTCGAAGGCGCGCTCTCCGGCACAGCGGCGGCGGGGGCTTTGCGGGCAGCACGCTGATGATGGCGCTGCGCTACGGGGTGGCGCGGGGCCTCTTCTCGAACGAGGCGGGCCTGGGCAGCGCGCCGATGGCCCATTGCACAGCGGACACGGACCATCCGGTGCGCCAGGGCCTCTACGGCGTGTTCGAAGTGTTCGTCGACACCGTGCTCGTCTGCACCGCGACCGCGCTGGTGATTCTGGTGACGGACACCTGGCACAGCGGTCTGACCGGAGCGGCCTTGTCGGTCAAGGCCTTCGGGACGGGGATGCCCGGCACGACCGGTTCGTTTGTGGTGAGCGCCGGGCTGGTCTTGTTCGCCTACTCGACACTGCTGGGATGGAGCTACTATGGAGAAACGGGCATCGTCTATCTGCTGGGCGCCCGGGCCGCCAGGCCTTACCGGCTGGCATGGCTGGTGTTTGTGTATTTCGGGGCAACCGGCTCGCTGCAAGTGGTCTGGGATGTCGCCGACACCCTCAACGGGCTGATGGCGATTCCCAATTTGGTTTGTCTGCTGGCTTCCATTCCGCTCCTGCTCCGGTTGCAGCGGGAGTTCTTCGGCAATGTCGGGCGGTCAGGCCCCTGACCGCCGCCAAGCCCATGCCGCAGGATGGTCAACGATGCCATTTTGAGGTTCATGGGCAGCGACCTGTTCCTTTTCGAACTGCTCAGAGAACATGATCCCAAAGCGGCGGTAAACCGCCGCACTCCAGACGCTTCGCGAGGTTCGAGGCTGCACACCACACCGCGCGAGCGTTTGGACTGCGGCGCTTCAGCGCCGCTTTCCATGTCGAGGTTCATGGGGAGCTTTCAAAACCAACGGGTTATTGCGCATTCATGAGGAGGACGGTCAGGGGCCTGCGGCCCGTGTGTGAGATCAGTAAGTTCGAGATGAAGCCCACGCGCATGAAGTGCACAAACCCGGTTTCCATAGAATGTTCGTTTCGGCAGAATCCACAGGAGTTACTTCGCAGAACTGCTGTGAGCCGCCAGGGCGGGATTGACTTTCTGGACGGGTTCCGATTGTCTGGAGACAGTCGATTTGCCATGAAACTCACCCCTGCTCTTCTCCTGGGCCTATCAGTCTCTTTTCTCACGCCCGTCTGCCCCGCTCGCAACATCATCCTATTCATCGGGGACGGGATGGGCTTCGAGCATGTCCAAGCCGGTCGCCTCTATGTCAAGGGGAGCGCCGGCGGCGGGCTCTCATTCGAGTTGCTGCCTTATCATGGCCGGGCCGTCACAACGCTCCCGAGCGGAGCGGTTACGGATTCGGCGACGGCTGGCACAGCCTTGGCCACGGGTTACCAGCATCCGGTTAACAGCACCATCAGCACCGACACCGATGGCAATCCGGTCGAGACGATCCTCGAACGGGCCAGGAACGCCGGATGGCGCACTGGCATCATCACCACCGACGACATCGGCGGAGCCACGCCCGGAGCTTTCGGCGCGCACGAACCCGACCGCAACTTGATGGCTGACATCCGGGCGGACTACCTGGTGCCGGATTTTAATCATGGCCCCAGCCTGCCCAATGCCCTGTTCGGCGGAGGCGCCAGCGCCGAGTACGCCGCTGCTGCGACTGCCGTAGGTTACACCGTGGTGGCAACCGCCAGCGCATCTGAATGACCTGCCTCTATCGAGTCTGCTGCAGCCGTGGCTGCTTGGCCAGTTCGCCAGCACCACCCTCACCCGCGAAAACGATCGTCTCTCAGGCAACCCCGAACCCCGCCTTTGGGAGATGGTCCACCGGGCACTCGAACTCCTGTCCCAGAACGGCAACAGTTTCTTTCTCGTGGTCGAGGGTGCGCTGATCGACAAGATCAGTCACGACAACGCCTCGGACGATCTCTGCCCCGAAATGGCCCAACTCGATTTGGCGTTTCAGGAGGCCCGTAACTGGGTGGATGGCAACGGCGGCCTGTACAATACCCTGATCCTGGTCACCGCAGACCACGAAACCGGAGGCCTGAACGTTCCGGACGGCCAGACCGTCACCCCCGGTGCGGTGCCGTCGTTCACGTGGTCTTCGGGTGGCCACACGGCTGTCGATGTTCCCATTTATGCCTCCTGGCCGGGGTCACTCGATGGAACGTGGATCGACAACACGGAGACGTTCTTTGTGATGGAAGACTGGTTGGCTGGCGTGGGTGGCCAGCCGCCGGCGATCGACGGGTTGACCATCGAGAGCATCAAACAGACCTCCGCCAGCGTGACTTGGACGACGGTGGAACCGTCCGTTGGCCAAATCGCTTGTTATGATGGGGAGTCCCTGGTAGCCAGCGGCAGCGAGACCACGCGACTCACGGTGCACCGGTTCAACCTGACCGATCTGCTCTCGGATAGGGATTACCTGGTCCGGGTCCAATCCGCGGATCTGGCCGGTTTTGCCGGCATCGCCGACATCGTATTCCGCACGGCATCGCCGAACGTTGACGCTTATGTGCAGGCCGAACCGCAGGTCGCTCTGGGGTCTGTGGTGGGAACCTATACAGCCCTCAACGCGCCTGGAGACGGGCAAACCCAAACGATCACCGAGAGCACCAGTGGGATCGGTTCCGGGCTTGACGCCATCTACACACTGCACACCAGCGCTGCGGTCAACAGCATCCTCGGTGCGACTCTGCATGCCGGGTTCACGTGGACGGCTCGTGACCGCGGCAACGACAACGTCACCCTAACGGTCTCAACGTCCAGAATGGCGCGTGGGAATCTCTCGCAGTCAACTCGGGCGGCAGCTTCCAGTTGGCTCCGGCGCTAGCCTATATCGACGACGCCGGCGATCTTCGCGTCCGCTTCGATGACACCGCCCTGATCACGCGGGAAAAGAAGGATGTCCTGACGATCGACTGGCTGCAGGCCGACATTGTGGCCGGTCCGCCCGACATCCAAGCCCCGTCAACGCCCGCCGATTTCGCCGCGGAATCGCACGCAACCGAGGAACTCACTGCCGTTCTGACCTGGACCCCGAACACGGAAACCGACCTGGCGGGTTATTGGGTGCTTCGGGAAGGCCGGACCGATCCGGTGTTCACGACTCAGGCGAGCTACACCGACCGGGTCATGGCCGGTGGGACATATCGTTATGCGGTCGCCGCCGTCGATCTCAGCGACAATGTCAGTGCCTACACGGGCACGGTCGCGATCGGGTTGGTCAACAGCACCGCCCCATCGGCACCGCAGAACCTGCAAGCCCAGGCCGGCGATGGCCAGGTCATCCTCACCTGGAACGAGAATCCCGAGTGGGATGTGCTCGGATATAAGGTCTACTACGACGTGAACGGAACTTGGACTGCGCTCGATGAGGGGGAGACTGTCATGGGCACTTCGTACCTGGTCACCCAACTGGACAACGGCCAGATCTATAGCTTCAGGGTCACGGCCGTCGACAGCCTGTTGGAAGGCCCGCCCAGCGACGTGGTGCAAGCGATTCCCTCCCAAACACCCAAAGTCTGGGTCGAATCCATTTCCGTGTCCCTCCAGCCGACCGGCAAGAACTGGAAAGCGACCGCGGTGCTGCATGTCGTGGCGGAAGGCCAACCGGCCGCCGGAGCCACGGTCACGGGGGACTGGTTTTTTGAGAACCAGCTCCTGGCCGGTGGAGTCACGGGCGTCACCGACGCAGCAGGGACTGTCTCTTTCAGTTCCGCGCCGCTGAAAACGTCGTCGGGCACGTTCACGTTCCGCGTGACGAACGTGGCGATGCCGGGCTTTGTGTACGACTCGAGCGGACACGCGACGGAAGGTTCGGCCACGATCGGAAACTGAGCACGACGGTCCTGGGCGATGCCGCCTTCGCAGCGCGGCGAGCGGCGTGCTCGTAAGTTCAGCAGTTCTGCCCATGAACCTCGAAATGCCTCCCTTGATTTGCAGGGACTTGCGCATTTCAAGGTTCATGGGCGCATCGCGCGCACTTGTTCGGGGAAGTCTCATTTTAATCTTCCCGCGACGATGGTAGGTAGGGCGGTCAGTCTCCTGACCGCCGCCAAATTCATGTCGCGGTGCGGCGCCCACGGAGTGGTCGCCCTACCTGCGCGCCACAGTGAGAATTGCTGCTGTAAGTCATCTTCTTGTGGTCAAATGCCGCGATTGGAGTCACACTCCCAGGTGCGCGACAGAACCGATCTCGAGCCCATGACTGTCACACTGTTCATTCCGTGCTTCGTCGATCTGTTTTATCCGCAGGTCGGTGTGGCCATGGTGCGGATTCTCGAACGGCTGGGGCACACGGCGTGGAATGCCCGGAGAGCCCCGCCTGCTGCGGACAACCCGCGTTCAACACCGGCTATGGGGACGAAAGCCGCGCGACGGCGGCGCGGGTGCTCGAACGGTTGCAGGACGCGGAGGCGATCGTCATCGCCAGCGGCTCGTGCGGCGCGATGATCCGCGTCTTTTATCCGGACCTGTTCGCCGGCACGCCGCAGGAAGGGCTGGCGCGACAGGTGTCGGCGAAGTGCTTCGAGTTCTCGGAGTTTCTGGTGGACAAGCTGGGCGTCACCGACCTGGGGCCCGAGTTTGCGCACAAGGTCACCTACCATGACGGGTGTCACAGCCTGCGCGAGATGCGCATCCAGGCCGCGCCGCGCCGGTTGCTGGCCCGGGTGCGGGGCTTGGAACTGATCGAAATGAGCCGGACGGTGTGTTGCGGCTTCGGTGGGACCTTTTCGGCCAAGTTCCCGATGGTCTCGACCGCGATGGGCGAGGTGAAGTGCGACCTGGCGCTCGAGACCGGGGCCGAGTACATCGTTTCGAGCGATTCGAGCTGTCTGATGCACATCCAGGGGCTCATTGATCGCCAGCGAAAACCGCTCAAGACAATCCACCTGGCCGAGATCCTCGCCCCGTCATGAGCGGCGCCGCCTCCCAGTTCAAACGGGACGCCATCCGATTGACCGCGGACCTGCGCCATCGGTCCCGGATCCAGACCGCGCTCGGCAAATACGAGGTCAAACGCGACGAGAAGAAGGCGCTCTTCCAGGACTACGAAGGCGCGCGGCAACTCGCCGCCGAGATCAAGTGGACCGCGATCAACCAACTCGACCGGACGCTCGAACAGTTCGTGCGCGGCCTCGAAGCGCGCGGCACAAGGGTGCATTGGGCCGAGACAGCGCAGGAAGCCTGCGACATCATCGCTGCCATCGCCCGGGACAAACACGCCCGTTCGATCGTCAAGTCCAAGGCGATGACCGCCGAGGAAATCCACCTCAACGGGGCGCTCGAACAGGCCGGGTTCGAGGTGGTCGAGTCGGATCTGGGCGAGTTCATCGTCCAACTCCGCGCCGAACCGCCCTATCACATCGTGTTTCCGGCGATGCACCTCACGCGCGACGAGATCCAGCGACACCTTCGAGCAGAAGCTCGGCGACGCGCCCTCGGACGACCCCGAAGCGCTCACGATGGTCGCGCGGCGCGTGTTGCGACAGAAATACGTCCAGGCCGACATCGGCATCACGGGCGCCAACTTCGCCGTCGCCGAGACCGGCATGATCTCGATCACCGAAAACGAGGGGAACGCGCGTCTGACGGCTGCGCTGCCGAAGACGATGATCACGCTGCTCGGCATCGAGAAGGTCGTGCCCCGGCTCGAAGATCTGGCGCTGTTCCTGCCGATGCTGGCGACGGTGGGCGCCGGCCAGCTGCTCAGCGGCTACAACACCCTCTACGGCGGCCCGCGCCAGCCGGGCGAAGCCGACGGCCCGGAGGAATTCCACGTCGTCTTGCTCGACAACCACCGCACCGCGCTGCTCGCCGAGACCGAACAGCGCGACGCGCTCCATTGCATCCGCTGCGGCGCCTGCCTGAACGTCTGCCCGATCTACCGCAACGTGGGCGGCCATACCTACGGCACGACGTACCCGGGGCCGATTGGCGCGGTCATCACGCCCCACCTGCGCGGCTTGCAGGACTGGAACCACCTCTCCTATTGCCTCTTCGCTCTGCGGCGCGTGCACCGAGGCGTGCCCGGTCAAGATCGACCTGGCGCACCATCTGTTGCGCAACCGCCACACCGCTGCGCGCCAGAAGCCAAGCTGGTGGCAGAAGATCGCGTTCAGGCTGTTCGCGCCGGTCGCCAACTCCCGAGCCCTGTGGATGCTGGTGACCAGGGGCGGACGCCTCGGCCAGACCTTCCATGGCTTGATCAAAGGCACCCGACTCGACCCGGCCTATTGCTGGACGCGGACGCGCGATCTGCCGCCGATCGCCGAACACAGCTTCAAGGAATGGTGGAGAGAGCAGCGGAAATGAGCGCCCGCGAACACATCCTGGCCCGCATTCGGGAGGCCTTGCGGGTCCCCGCACGATCGCCCGGTCTTGACGCCAGGGAGGCGCGCCAGCCCGCCAGCCTCCCCACCCACGACGATCTGCGCCGCGTGCTGCCCGCCGGAGCGGACTCCTTCGAGGCAAAGGCAGCCTTGTTCGCGCGGAACGCCGCCGAACTGCACGCCGAGTTCAGGTTGCTTTCGAGTGTCTCCGACCTGGGGACGGAACTTCAGCGCCTCGCCGCCGCGGAGCGATGGGATCGCGTGGCCAGCCACCGCGGCGCATTGACGGAAGCCGCCTGCGCTGCCCTCGGCCTGCCGGTGCTCTTCACAGACGCACCTTACGAGAAGGCCGACCTCGAGCGGTGTCCGGCAGGTCTCTCCGCCTGCGACGCGCTGGTGGCCCAGACAGGAAGCGTGCTGGTCACCAGCCGGAGCGCCGGCGGTCGCGCGCTGTCGGTGTTGCCGCCGCATCACGTGGTGATCGCCCGTCGTGACCAACTGGTCGCGGATTTGCCGGACGTCCTTCGCGCTGCTCAAATCGACGTACGGTCCGAACTACCCCAGCATGATTTCCTTCATCACCGGCCCCAGCCGCACCGGCGACATCGAGCGCATCCTGGTGCTCGGCGCCCATGGGCCCAAGCGACTGACAATTTTTTGCGCATGATGAGGCAAACCAACGAGGCGGGTCTCCGCAAACCGATCGACCTGCGCAGCGATACAGTGACGCTCCCGACGCCAGCGATGCGCCGGGCAATGGCGGAAGCCGAGGTGGGCGACGACGTCTTCGGCGAGGACCCGACCGTGCGCCGGCTCGAGGAGCGCACGGCGGAGCTGCTCGGCAAGGAGGCGGCACTGTTTGTGCCGTCAGGAACAATGGCCAACCAGTTGGCTGTCCGCGCCCAGACCGAACCCGGCGACGAAGTGCTGATCGAGGCCGAGGCGCACATTTACTATTACGAGGCGGGGGCCCCCGCGGCCTTGTCGGGCGTGATGTGCCGATGCCTGACAGGTCAACGCGGCATCTTCACCGCCGACGACCTCCGGATGGCCGTGCGGCCCCCGGACCAGCATTTTGCGCGCGCCCGCCTGGTGTGCGTCGAGAACACCCACAACCGCGGGGGCGGCAGCGTGTGGCCGCTGGACACATTCACGGCGGTGGCGGCCGCCGCGCGAGCCGGCGAACTCAGACTGCACCTCGATGGCGCCAGGCTCTGGAACGCGTCGGTCGCCACGGGCATCCCGGAGCGCACCTACGCCGCGTTGGCGGACTCGGTGACCGTCTGCTTCTCGAAAGGCCTCGGCGCACCCGTCGGCTCGGCGTTGGCGGGCAGCGGCGAGTTCGTGGCTCGGGCGCGGCGCTTCCGGAAGCAGTTCGGCGGCGGCATGCGGCAGGCCGGCATCCTCGCCGCCGGCGCGCTGCACGCGCTTGAATATCATCGCGCGCGCTTGGCCGAAGACCACGAGAATGCGCGCGCCCTGGCCGAAGGACTCGCCCTGCTTCCCGGCGTCACGCTTGATCCGACAACGGTGCAAACCAACATGGTCCTGCTGCGCGTCCCATCCCTTCGCGCGCAGACGATCGTCGAGCGTCTCGAGGCGCTGGGCATTCGCGTTCTGGCCACAGGCCCGCATGCCATCCGCGCCGTCACGAATCTGAACGTGACCCGCGCCGATGTCCGCCGTGCCGTTGCCGCGTTCGCCCAAGCGTTCCAGACAGCGACGAAACTTCCGCCGCGCCAGGACCACCCGGCTTAGCGAGGCTGCGACTCAGACCAACGAGGCGTGTTGACAGGTCGTTTGCGAGGGTCTTGTCAGCGGCGTCGGAGCAAAAAAACCGTGTACTCCCCCTGTCCGGGTTGCTAGCATTCACCGGATTCAGTTTTCGTCATGAACAGCCTGAACCCCACGCGCGCCACTGCCTCGGTTTCGGAGCAGCCTCGTCCCATTCGTGCTTTCCTAGCCGAGTTGGCGCAGCATCCTCGGCAGATGGGCGCCTTTTGGCCGAGTTCGCGCACGTTGGCCCGGGCCATGGCGCGCCGGCTTCCGAAAGGCTTCGACCATCCGGTGCTCGAACTCGGGCCGGGCACAGGTGTGGTTACGGAGGCGCTTTTCGCGCGCGGATTGCCCCCGCACCGGCTTGTTGCAGTCGAGAAATCGACGCGCCTGGCCGATGTGCTCCGCCGGCGCTTCCCCAGCGCGCGGATCGTGGCCGGGGATGCACTCGAGTTGGATACGCTGTTACGAGGTGAACGATTCGGGGCGGTGGTCTCGAGCCTGCCGCTCAAGGTGTTTTCCAAGTCCGACGTCGCCCGCCTTGCAGGGTGCGTCCGCACGGTCCTGGATCCCAGCGGCTGCTGGATTCAGTTCACTTACCAGGTCTTTAGCGGCGGGCTGCCTTCCGCCACGTTTCGGCGCGTCAGTTCCGACATCGTTTGGTTCAATTTTCCTCCTGCCCTCATCTGCGTATTCAAGCCGGTCGCCCGCGTGGGCTGATGAAAGCTCCAAAGAAGTTCCTCACTGAATTGGCCCCTTCGAGAGCTTTTCGAGTTTCGGGCGAATGATGGCTCGGCAGTAAGGCTGGCTCGGGTTGTTTCTGTAATAATCCTGGTGGTAGCCCTCGGCCCGGTAGAACCGCGTCAGCGGCTGAATCTCCGTCACGATGGGCCGGGCGACGCGTTTGGCCGCACCGGCCTTGGATTTCTCGGCGGCGACACGCTGGGCTTCGTCGTGATAGAAGATCACCGACCGGTACTGGGTGCCGACGTCAGGTCCTTGCCGGTTCAGAGTGGTCGGGTCGTGCGACTGCCAGAACCAGTCGAGCAGCCGTTCGTAGCTGATCTGTCGGGGATCGAACTCGATCTGGACGACCTCGGCATGCCCAGTGTCGCCGGAACAGACGGCCTTGTAGGTCGGGTTTTCAGTGTGGCCGCCGGCGTAGCCGCTCACCACGGATTTCACGCCGGGCAGCCGCTCGAAGATGACTTCGATACACCAGAAACAGCCGCCACCGAACGTGGCGGACTCGGTCACAGAACTGGCCGTGGAAGGAAGCGGGGTGTTCATGGGTGGGTTGGGCGAACCGGCTTGAGCCGCGCACGCGGCGAACCAAGCCAACATCAGCGGCAACGGTGCCTTCATCGTATTTCCAATTCCAGATGTCCGGGTTCGAGCGAGGCTTCGTCTCAGACCGCCAAGGCGTGTGAACGACTCGTGGCCGCTGGGTGTCCACTCCGGTCACCGGCGCCCGACGCCTCGCTCAGTGGCGCCGCTGCGCGGCGCAAAAACCTGGCTCATTGACTATGTATTCCAAACGAGATGCCACTCTAGCTGAAAAACACTCGAACGCAAACGGCACTCGATGACTCCCGGTTCACCCGACCCCGCGACGCCACTGTTGGCCGGGGCAGCCACCGGGCCAATGTCTGTTTATTGGATTCGGTACAGGTGGGTTCTGCTTCTGAGGATCAAGGCGTTTCCAGTCACGGCGGGGCTCGCCATGAGACGATCATCGAGCTGGTTTTCCGCCAGCACTCGGAACTCGCGTTCGGGCGCGATGACCGTCGCGCGGTTTCTCTCGCTGAAGAAGTAGATGCGTCCGGGGGTGTAGATGGGCGACGCGGAGTGCTTTCCTCCGATGCGTTCGCGCCAGACCACATTGCCGGACTTGGCCTCGATGCAGAGGGCGAATCCCTGGTCGTTGACCATGTAGAGCAAGTCGTCGATCAGCAGCAGGGAGGCTGTGGAAGGCATGTCCTTGACCACTTTCCACACGACGTGGGTGTCCGTGACGTCGCCCTGTCCGTCCGGCCGCACGGCCCAGAGCTGCGGGCGCTCATAGTCGGTGACGACATAGAGCAATCCGTGTCCGTAGAGCGGTCGCGGGACCATCGACCAGCCGTCGTACCGCGCTTTCCAGAGTTCGGCGCCGGTGTCCGGATCGTAGGCGATCATGGCCTTGGCGCCCGGGCTGAACAGTTGGCGGCGCCCGCCGGCTTCGATCGGGATGGGGGTGCAGAAGGCTTTGCGACAATTGCTCGTGAACTGACTGTAATCGATCGACCGGTTCGTCTTCCAGACGGTGCGCCCCGTGGCTTTGTCGAGGGCGGTCACGTACTGGACGTCGCGGCCATCGACGGGGATGTAGAGCCGGTCTCGATCGAGCGTCAGCGATGCCCCCGGTCCCTCATGATGATCGCACTTCAAGTCGCGGCGACTCCAGAGGATCTCGCCGCTCGCCGTGTCGAGGCATGCCGTCCCATACGTCCCGTAGTGGACATAGACCCTTCCTGCCTCGATTGCGGAGGTCGGCGACGCGTAGCTGTTGAGGCTGGAGATGTGCTCCGGTTCGGGCGTGTCGAACACCCTGACGTCCCACACAACGATTCCAGTCTCGGCGTCCACGCACATCGCGTACTTCTCACGCCCGTTCGACGTGGCCGTTGTGAGCCAGATCTGCCGGCCCCAGACGACGGGCGAAGACCAGCCCAGATCATGGATGGCCGTCTTCCAGACAATCTGATTCGTCTCACTCCAGGATAACGGCAGGTGCGCGTCCGCGGCGTGTCCGTTCCTGTGGGGGCCGCGCAATTCCGGCCAATGATCCGCGGCGAGGCTGGACAGAACGAGCACGGCGCTCAGGAGAAACAGTGCGGCACGCACGAGGGACGATCCCAGACGCGATTGGGTTCCGGCACACGATCGGGGGCGATCACAGTTCGAATCTCTCAGGTTCAGCATAAGCATATGATCCGAAGCCGACTTTCAGAAAGCGAGCGTGCAATCCGCGAAAAGCGGAAATGCTCGGCAGATGGACTGCGCCGCGCATGGCGCGCTGCGGGCGGGTGTTTCAAGTGCGACCCGAGGTTTGGATCAGCCGCCGTGCATTGTCCCGGCGGATGGCCTGCTCCTGGGCGGCGGTCAGCGGCGATTCCTGGAGCTTGAGCACTGCAGCCTCGAAGTAGAAGAGCGGAGCATGAGATCCGAAGAGGAGGCGATCCAGCGAGATATGCTCCAGCGCGCGTTCCACCCCTCCGACCCCTTCGAGCATCGAGATTTCGCAGAAGACCTCGCCGGCATCGGTCATTCGTCTCAGCGCTTCGCCGCGCAGTCGGCCCAAGGCATTGAGCAGGACCAACCGCAGACCTGGGGTTGCGGTGACGATCCTGGCCAGCGGGGTGGCGTCCACCGGAGGCACGCGCCAGAGCGGGTGCATCATGCGCTCGTCCTCCATGACGAGTGCCAGTTGGACAATCAACGAGCGCTCGGCCGCGAGGCGAAGGAGCCGCGCGAAGCCAGGCGCGTCCAGCGTGTATCCGTGGTAACTCGGGTGCAGGCGAATGCCGGGCATCCGATGTTCCTCGGCACAGCGGCGCAGGTCCTCCTCCCACTCGGGGAGCGTGGGATTGATGGAACCGAAGGGAACGAGCAGCCCTTGGCCGCCGACGCGGCACTCATGCGCCAGGCGCGCATTGACCGCGGCGAGGTCCCTGTGCAGGAGTCCTTCGAAGCTGCCGGCCCAGGCCTGTTGGACTTGCCGGGCTTGCAGTCTCGCCGCCAGCGTCGCGGTGTCGTCTCCGACGATGCGGCGAAGGGGCCAGTGTCCCAGCGTGACATTGACATCGATCCACCCGATCCGCTCCTCTGCCCGGCTTTCGGATGCGGCGAGTCTGGGCAGGGCGGAGATGGCGAACCGACGCGACGGACGCTTTGAGGAAGTCACGGCGGCTGAAGCCGGGATTCATATCGCCACTCCTTTGTGCCTCAATATGGGGCGCAGCAGACGTTTGAGGTTCTCCGCCAGAATCATGCGTCTGGCGGCGTCCGGAATGTCCGCGCCAAGCACCTTGCCGAGTTGCGACGCGAAGCTGCGTCCGCCCGCATCGCTGCCGTAGAGCACCCGCTCCGGTCCGAGTTCGCGCACGGCCATTTCCGTCATTCCCGAGACCGGATCCCCACCGCAAATGTCGACGCAGACGTTCGGGCGGGGGCGAACCGCGCGGATGCCTTGTTCCCAGTCACCGCCGGCGTGGACGCAGACGATGGGGGTGTCCGGATGCCGCGCCGCGAGTTGGGCGAGATCGGACGGGGTGGATTCGCCCGGCAGATTGCCGGTGATTTTGATCCACGTATGCTGAATGACCAGGGCTTTGAACTCGGCGGCCCGGCGCACGAGGGGATCGAGTTCCGGCGCGCTGCACCTCTGCGCGACCCAGAGTTTCACCCCGACCATCGGACCGTCCCGGACGCACCGATCAAGTTCTTGAAGGCTGGCGGCTGTGTGCGTGGGATTGAGGTAGACAAATCCGAAAGCGCGATCGGGGAACGCGCGAACGGCTTCGAGGACTTCGTCATTTTCCTGTCGCATCTTTGCCGGGGAGGGGTCATAGGTCCAATCCATGCCCATGGAGACGCAGAGGCGCGCGATGCCGAGCCGATCGGCGTAACGGAGCAATTGGGCGAGGCGTTCCGCCGGCGTGCGCCCGGGCACGCCTGAGAGGTGGCAATGGCAGTCCCAAATCTCCATGCGTTCACTCTCCTTTCCAGACCGGGCGATGGCGGGGGATTTCGGCTTTGAAATCGCCCAGGCTCGACCAATGCAGCCGCCTATTCAGGTCCACCTCTGCGACGGCGACGGTGCCCCACTCCCTGGCTTGGGCGAGCACGCGGCCTTCGTGGTCATAGACGGCCGAGATCATCCAGCGGGTGGCCGCGTCCGTGTAGGTGCTGCTGACGATGTAGACATGGTTCTCGCAGGCGCGCGCGGCAGCGAGCAGCGGGTTGCAGCCCCAAACGGGAAAGGCAATGACGTCGGCTCCGTTGATGCTGAGTTGACGCGCCACCTCGGGGAAGAAACCGTCGTAACAGACCATCATTCCGACCTTGCCGAACCGGGTGTTGAACACCGGGTAGTCGTGGCCTGGGGCGACACCCCCTTCGATCTCGGTCCGCGGCAGGGCGACTTTGCGGTACTTTCCGAGAAGCTGTCCATCGGGACCGATCAACACGGCCACGTTGAAAATCAAATGCCGGTCGCGTTCCAGCAATCCCACCACCAAGTGCAGATGGTGCTCGCGGGCGAGGGCGGCAAAGTAGTCTGTCGAAGGGCCGGGGATCGGCTCGGCGGCGTCCGCAAAGCTCAGGCCATTGCCGCAGAGGGTGACGGTTTCGGGCAACACCAGCAGGTCCGCCTTTTGGCGGGCGGCTTCCGCAACCAACGGGGCGAACAGGCGGCAGTTGTCCGCCGCGGTCTTTTGGCCGGACGGGCGGAGATGGGCGGTGGCGAGGCGCACCTTTCGGGGCTGCGGGGCAGGCACTTCATCGAGGGAGATGCGGCTCCACTCGACCCGTGCGCCGGGGGCCCAGCGCAGATGCAGTTCGATCACTGCGCGGGTCGCCTTCAGCGGGGCCAAGTAGGTGTCCGAGACCTCCGTCCACCCCGCGGCATCGGGGCCTTTGTCGGTCGGATACTCCGGTTCGGCCACGGGCAGGGGACCGTCGCGGTAGCTGAGGGCTCCGGGTTCGTCGTGGAGGACCTGGCGTCCCTGGTCGTCCTGCCAGAGAACGCGCGCAAGCACATTGCGGCGGGGCGTCGGCACGTTCTCCGTGCGGCGGAGTGCGGCGAACCGGTAGTGCCGTCCGCCCTGGATCGCGAGGGTTTTGGTCCAATGACCATCCAAGCCCTCGCGCGCGTCCGATGCAATCACGAGGCAGCCCGCGCGATCGGGGCCGCCGGAGGGATCGAAGGCGAACACGGGCCGGATTTCCTTGCGCGCGGCGACGCCCTGCCAACCGTCCGGCGGGGCGGGTCCGTCGGCCGCTCCGGAGGCCGCCATGCCCAACCAGAAACAGGCGAGAACGACACAGAACCAGCAAGGTGTTTTCATGGTCGAAACCAGAATCCTTGATCGGTAAAACTCACTGTGGACAAGTCAAGTTTGTATGCTGCGCACGGCGGGCTAAGGATTCTCCGGAGCGAGGTCAAGAAGCTGATCCTGGGTGGTGCGGTCCCGACGCGTGCAGCAGCTTATCTCAGCTTGAGCCAGAGTGCCCGGTCTGGGAGAATGTTGTTGTAGGAAGGCCCGGAATCGGTTGCCGGATTGAGATAGGCGCGATACCCCACAAACGCCGGGTAATCAAACGGGATACAATCCACCAGCAAATAGGGCGTGGGCAGCGGATCGGGCGGGTTCGGCAAAGGGACACAGAAAGCCGGAAGAAGCACCCGGTAGAACTGGCATGCCAGGCTTGGGGACACCGTGTATTGCGGAGCCAGGGCGTCCTGGACGGGATGCCAGGGGCCGGCCACGGAGTCGGCGGCTTCGAGCGTGCCGTAGCTCCAATCCAGGACCAGCCCAGCGGGGCTGATCTGAGCGGTGAGCGACCCACGCACGATCAGGGCAGCGTACAGGAGATTGGTCGCGACGCTATCGGCTGGGAGAAACTGCGCGGCGCTGCCGGCGTAGTCGCGATTGTTCAACCCCACCACGCCGTTCCAGACACGATTGTCGCAGCCGATCGGATACCACGCCGGGTCCGTCGGTTGCGCGTCGCATCGCGACAATGTCCAATCGCCATAGAGGGCGAAGTTGGCGTAAGTCGCGAGGCCGGAGGCGGCATGGTTCACCCCGTACACCACGACCATGTCATCGCGTCCTACGGTGAAATTGGTTGCGACCCCGGCCTCGGTGGCGGAGCGCATGTAAGGCGTATCCGAGCTTTCGCCGGCGATGAATTTGCGATAGGTTGCGGAGTCAGGATCGTCCCGCATCACATCCTCGGAATCGTAGAACCACTGGGTTGAGCTGAACGCCTTTGCCTCGACGTGAGGTATGGCGCCGAGGATAGCGTCCTTCAATTGGTCCAGCGCGTTGGTCACATTCCATCCAGGGGCCTGCCGGGCGAGGAGTTCCCATTCGTCGGTCGCTTCGCGATTCCGCCAGGCGGGTGGAGCCATGGCGTTCAGAGCGCGTTCGGTCCTGGGGGTCACGCGGTAGACGGCGCCGTAGTGTTCGCTGTTGAGGTAGCTTTCGTGTTCAGCAGGGTCGGCAATGTTGGCGCTGCGGATGGCGATGACAAACGTGTCCGGCTTCTGGTCCAGTTCCACACCCATGTAGAGTTCGGCGGCCGGCAGCACATAGACGTTGAGCATCGAAGCCGGGTAGCCCGCCTGCTGGGCGCAGTTCGTCACGTACCCGTAGGTGGTCTGGTCCGCGGTGAAGATGACCATCGTGTTGCTGGCGAAAGGGCTCTCCGGCCCACCTTCGGTCTGCAACAACCTGTGGTTCAGCGGGTCTCTCACTGAGGCGAACAGCCAGTCGCCCTTCGGCAGGACCGAGTCTGCGAACCGAACAAACAGGAAGGTCACGAAGCTGAAATAGTCGCAGACCGGAGGCGTGGGCCCGACGTAGACCACCGCCTCGTCCGGACGCAACCGAAAGACGCCGACGCTGCTCGTCGCCGAATCCTCATGCTGCGGGTGGGCTGGCACCTGGAACCGCATGTAGGGCTGCGTCGCCTGGTTGCCCGCCGCCGAATCCATCAAGTGCCGGTTCACCATCGAGATAAGGTCCGATTTCCGGAGGCCGCCATTGGTGTTGACGATGAAATGATCGGCAAGCGCCGCGCGGAAGGCGCCCAGGCGAGGATCTTCGCTTTGGGCCTGAAGCTGCCCCCCAAAGAACACCGCGACCGATATGCCCAACCAACTTAGCATTCCCCTTTTCATAGAAGATTCTCGAATGGAGCGAGTGATGTGTGTGGTGTCGTTGACGCCCAACTGCGCCGCGGAGTTGATCGCCGTCCTCGGACGATAGAGATCACCGCAGGCCGAGCGCAAGACAACTCGTTCGAGGACAGCAATGAACTGCCCGAACCGCAGAACCTCGCCAGGGAGGCCATCACCGAACTCGAAGCAGTGGTGGACGACCTCCGAAGAATCGTCGCCCTCATCGAGAGAGAGGAAGGCGTGGAGAAGTGATTGCCGAGGGCGATGTTTTCCGGGAAAATGAAGCCATGAGCATCGCCGAACTGCCCATCCAGACTGACCGCGACGAGGTGGCGGCGTTCTGCCGTGTGATCGGCGAGTGAACAGCCGTGGTTCCCTGGATGCCGCGTCCCTCTGTGGGCTCTGTGTCTCTGTGGTTCAATTCGGGACGGTGACTGTCATAGGATGGGATGCACCACGGAGGCGCGGAGAACACAGAGGGAAAAGTGCCTCATGAACCGGGGTGGATCATGAAGAACGGGTGACTTTGTGCGCTTCCCTTCACATTCCGTCCCGCTTCACGAGGGAGTGGGGTTTGGACCCGCAGGCGAATAACTATTGCGCCGGTCCCTGACCACAGCCAGTATTCGCGAGAAGATCTCCAAAAGCATCCAGTCTGTCCTATGAAAACCGCCAAAGAACCGATCGCCACGAACGCGCTGTCCCGTGGCGTTGACCTGGCCGGGATTGCTCGCCAGCAGGCCCGAACTCTCGGAACGGGCATTCTCGATCGCCGGGCTTCGGCTGCCGCGTTTTCGGGCTGCGGGTGTTGTCCCTTGAGCCGACGCTCGTTTCTTGTGAAGGGTGGTGCGGCGTGCGTGACCGCCCTGGGCGCTTTGAGCGCCCGACCGGTCGACGCCGCAGAAGGCCCGGCGGGCCGACCGCGCATTCGGATTGTCTACGTCCTGTTCGGGCCGAAGCAGCCGCGCCCGACCTGGCCGAACATCGGGTTCGATTTCGTCCCGGTCATGCAGCGGCTCGAAGCGGAGCTGGCTAGAGAGTGCCCGGGATTCCAGTTCGTGACCACCATGGCCAGCACGGAGGCGGAGGCGAAGAAGATCATCGAGGAGGACCAGGGATCGAGCGTGGACGGCTACCTGGTTTATCAGATGAACAATTGGCCCCGGGTGGTGCAGACCATCGCCGCCTCGGGCAAGCCGGTGCTGTACGCCGATTTCACTTATGCGGGCACCGGCGGGTTCCTGACCTACAACGCCGCGCTGCTCCGTGCTCGATCGCCGAACGTTGGCTTTGTCTCGTCGTCGGAATTGGGGGACCTGATCGAGGCGGTGAAATGCTTCGATCTCGTCCGCCAGGGTCGGACGCCGTCTGAATTCGTGGCGGCAACTGCGCGGCTGCGGCAAGGGCGCACGCCGCCGCCGGACTCTGCGGCCTGTGCGAAGGACCCGATCCGATGCCTGTCGATTCCCGAGTGCGTCAGCCGGATGAAGGCATCGAAGGTTCTTGCCATTCGCGATCAGAACTCGGCGCCGGCGACTGAGATCATGGGTATCCCGATTGTGTACGTGCCGTTCGCCGAGTTGAACGGGCTCGCCCAAGCGTCCGATCCCGATGAGGTGCGTCTTTGGGCCGATCGCTGGGAGCACGGGGCGCGGCGGATCGAAGGGGTCACGCGTGAAACGATCGAACAATCGGCGGCGATGTACCTCGGCCAGAAGGCCCTGTTGCAGAAACACGGCGCCAACGCCATCACCATCAATTGCCTGGGCGGGTTTTACGGCAACCACATCAGCGCTTATCCTTGCCTGGGCTTCAGCCAACTGGTCGATGACGGCCTGGTGGGCGCTTGCGAATGCGATATCCGGTCCACCGCCACCATGGTCGCGATCACCACCTTGACCCAGGGCCGGCCTGGTTACATTTCAGACCCGGTCATGGACTCGGCAAAACGCGAGATCATCTATGCCCACTGCGTGGCGCCGACCAAGGTCTTCGGCCCCTCGAGCGCGGCGAATCCGTATGAGATCCTGACCCATTCCGAGGACCGCCAAGGCGCCTCGTTGCGCTCGCTGATGCCAGTGGGCTATCTCACCACGACGCTCGAATTCGAGCCCAAGCGCAAAGAGATCATGTTCCACCAGGCCAAGGCGGTGGGCAACGATGCCAATGACCGCGCTTGCCGCACCAAGCTGCGCGCTCAGGCACTGGGCGATTTCGAGAAGCTCTTCTCGATGTGGGATGTCTGGGGGTGGCATCGCGTCACGTTCTATGGCGACCTCAAGGAACCCGTCCACGCCTTGGCCGAAGCCGTGGGTTGGAAGGTGGTGACCGAGACGTGAACGGGCTAACCCGCACATTTCGCGCCGACGGTGGACAGGGCGGTCAGACTTCGCAAGATGTCTGCTATGCGGGTTAGCCAACTGAAGCGCTTCGCACCGGCTCTGGCAGCCGCCTTCCTTTTCTGCCTCGGACCGTGCCGGCCTCTGCTAGCGCAAAGCGCAGACAGCCCGGGCCCGGTCCACCTGCGCGTGAACCTGCTGGGATATCGTCCCGGCGATCCGAAGATCGCCATCGCCTTTGCGGCCCAGCCTCTCGTCCGGGACTTCGAAGTGCTGAATGCTGCGGATCAGGCTGTGGTGTGGCGCGGGACGGCGACGCCGGTGGCGGGTGCGATCTGGGGGCGATGGCACCACCATGCCGAACTCGATTTCAGCCCCGTCCGCCAGGAGGGCAGGTTTGTCGTGCGCCTCGGCCCGACAAACTCGGTTGCGTTCGAGATTGGAGAGAAGGCCGGAGAAGGCGTGCGCCAGGCGCTGCTCGAATTCATGCGGCAGCAGCGCTGCGGGGACAATCCCTGGCTTGATGCCCAATGCCACCAACAGGACGGACGCACCGCCTACGGGCCCCGTCCGTCCGGGACGCAGATCGATGCGCGCGGCGGGTGGCACGATGCCGGCGATTTGCTCAAGTACCTGATGACCTCCGCCAACGCCACCGCCCAGATGCTCCTGGCCTATCGGATCGCCCCAAAGGCCTTTGCGGACTTGGTTCGGGCAGATGGAGGCCCCGGGACGAACGGCGTGCCCGATGTCCTGGATGAGGCGCGCTGGGTCTCGATTGGATGTTGCGGCTCCACCCGACGCCGAAAGAACTCTACCATCAGGTGGCTGACGACCGGGACCACTGGGGATGGCGGTTGCCCGCAGACGAGAAGGCCGACTACGGGTGGGGACCGGGCGGACCGCGCGTTGTCTACGCGACGGACGGACGGCCGCAGGGCCTGGGCAAGTTCCAGAGCGACTCGACCGGCCTGGCCAATCTCGCCGGGCGTTACGCCGCGGCGATGGCGATGGCCTATCAGATCTGGCGCCACAACACCGAGCACGGCGCCTTCGCCCAGCGTTGTCTGCAGGCGGGCCTCGAGGTCTACGCCCTGGGGCGGGCGCACGAGGGTTTCCAGCAGGGCAATTCCTACGGCGCCCCGTATCGGTATAACGAGTCGACCTGGGCCGACGACATGGAATGGGGCGCCGCCGAACTCTACCGCGCCACGGGAGATCAACACTACCTGGACGACGCGCGCCGTTTCGCTCGAGAAGCGGGCACGGAATCCTGGATGGGCCGGGTCGAGGCCCGGCATTACGAGTTCTATCCGTTTGTCAATGTGGGGCACTTCGCGCTCCACGCCCTCGCGGATGAGGAGACTCGCAAGAGGCTGATCGGGTACTACAGGGACGGGATCGAGCGTTGCGTCACTGCGGGGCGCCGCACGCCCTATCGAGTCGGGGTGCCATTCATCTGGTGTTCGAACAACCTGACGGTGGCGTTGGCGACCCAATGCCTGCTCTACGAACGGATGGCGGGCAATTCCCGTTACCGGGAGTTCGCGGCGGCACAGTCCGATTGGCTCCTGGGACGCAATCCGTGGAACTACTCGATGTTCACCTGCCTCCCGCCGGGAGCCTCCTCACCGCGGCATCCGCATCTCATGACCGCCCGGCTTACCGGACGCATGGTGCGGGGCGGCCTGGTGGACGGCCCGGTCTATGCGCATGTCTTCCGGAGTCTGAAGGGCGTGAGCATCACCCAGCCAGATCCGCTTGCCGAATTCCAGTCCGAACTCGCGGTGTATCACGACGATCTCCACGATTACTCGACCAACGAGCCCACCATGGACGGAACGGCTGCGGCGATCCTGCTCTTTGCTCTCATGGCCGAGTGAGGCAGACGTCCGCAGCCTTCACGTCGGCGAGCGTTTCCACCACCCAATCCGCCCGGTGCGCGCGCAATTCGTCGAGGCTTGTGCCGCCTGTCCCGACAGCCAACACGCTGGCCCCAATGGCCCGAGCGCATTCGATATCCTGGGGGGTGTCGCCCACCACCAGGATCTCGTGTCCGTCCACGTCGCGTCCAAGCGTTTGGCCGGCGCGCCGCCGGGCTATGCCGGCCAGTTGATTGCGGTCTTCGTGGTCGTCGCCGAAGGCGCCGGTGGCAAAACGCTCCCAGAGGCCGAAATGGCGCAGTTTGATTTCCGCCCCCAGGCGGATGTTCCCCGTCAACAGCCCGAGCAACGGCACGGGTGTCAACTCTTCCAGACCGGAGAGGAAATCGACCACACCCGGGCAGATCTGCCCGTCGAGTTGCGCCACCAGTTGATCCAGGACAAAGACGTAATGATCGAAGAATTTCCGGAAATCGGCTGGCGTGGCGTCGATGCCGTGGCGGTCGAAGAACTCGCGCGCCAGCGACATGTCGGTGCGGCCGGCGAACCGCATGTGGCGGACACCGTCGGCCGCCTGGAAAAGCGCCTGCCCGGTGCGTTCGAAAGCCCGAACACCTGCTCCACCCGTCCGGATGAGCGTGCCGTCGATGTCGAATAGGACCGCGCGAACCACGGGGCGAGCCTAGCCGCCCGGGGCGTCGTTGACAATGCCGGGCGCATAGCCACCACTTCGAGTGTCATCCCGTTGGCGAGCGTGACTTTGAACTCGCCCGGTTCTGCCCGGGCAATCGGATCACAGTCTACTCCGGACGACATCGAAGCGCCTGAGCCTGCGTCCGTGGGAGACCCAGCGGGTGCGGCCAGTTTGTAGCGGATCCTGATCCCGCGCGGGCTTTCGGTGAACTCGACGATTTGCAGCAACCCGACGCCGCCCGCCCGGGTTCGGAATGCGAACGTCAAAGGAAGAACACGATCGCTCCCGAGACCGTACGAAACGAACCCCGATTTCTCATCGGGCTCGACCCGCACGAGTCCCGCGGCGCCCGACTCGAGAGCAGCCATCAGCTCCGCCTCGACTGGCCGTTCCCACAACCCGGACGGCACGGAACTCAGTTTGGGGGCAACCCACAGATCCCAGGATTGATTGTGGGCAAACGCGAGTAGATCGACCCCCTGCCCCGCAAGCCAGTGAAAGAACGGTTGTTCACCCGCCTTCTCGACCTCGAGGGGCACTTCGATGTCCCGACCGTTGTCGAGGTCTTCGCCCTTGATGGGGCGCTGCGCCGTCACCGAAGAGAGGACCCGCTCGATCACCGCTGCGAAGGGCATGACGCCTGCCGGCGGATTGTCGCTGACGATCGTGCCGACGGGAGGCGCGTCGGCGCTCGGTCTACTCGAGACGGCCTCGACGAGGTTGGTCGTGGCCGCCTGGTGGGCCTTCATTTTGGCCCGAGCGAGCGTCGGCAACGTGATGCTAAGAACCGTGAGACCAATTGGAATCAGGGTGAGCGCCAACAGCACGAGGGCCACCGCCACAGCAAAGTGCCTCCAAAACCGGTCCGGGGCTGGCGCGGGCGGGGAGGCCCCCGCGATCGCGCTCGGGAGCCCGTATCCCCGCCCGAATGCCTGACGCATCTCGCGACGGCTGAGCACCACCAGCGACCAGATCCCGACCGGCAGGCCGATGATGTTCCCTGGGGTGATCAGGATCGCGAGGATGCTGCCGATCACAGCGGTGCTGTAAGCTTCGAGCCGCCGCATCTTCAGCGCCGCATAAATGATGACACTGCTGAGTCCGAGCGCGGCCAGCAAAGGCAGGAGCATCGGAGCGGTGGGCTGCCCGTTGTGGCTCCGCGCCCAAGCGATCGCCAGGACAACCGCCGGGATCGCGATCCAGTTCAGAACGCCCGTGGCCAGCAACCAACTGGCCGGGCTCCTGACTTCTTCGAAGGCGCTCGCCGCGGTGGATGCATCGACCGCTGCAGTCGTGCCGCCCGGCGTGCGGGCAATCGTCTCCAGATCCGTCTTCACTTCGCTGGCGTGCTGGTAACGGCGTTCGGGTTCCTTCTCGAGCGTGTGCAACACGACTTCGTCCAAACGCACATCCAGTTGCGCCCGTTTCGACGGCGGCTGGAACCTGCCCAACGGCAGCTCGCCGGTGAGCATTTCGTAGAAAACCACGCCCAGCGAATAGATGTCCGCGCGATGATCGACCTCTTGCGGATGTTCCACCTGTTCGGGCGCCATGTAGTGGGGCGTGCCCAGGACCTGATCCTGAGTGAGCGGCACGGTCGTGCGATTCGCATCCACAGCCTCAGCAGCCCGTTCGGCCTGGGCCGCCCGTCCGGGCTGAGCGGCCTCCTCCCTGCTGGCTTCGCTGACGATCTTGGCGATGCCGAAATCGGCGATCTTCACCCGGCCCTTCTTATCGAGGAGGATGTTCTCGGGCTTGATGTCGCGGTGCACGACCCCTTCATCGTGGGCGAACTGGAGCGCCTCGCAAATCTGGGGCACGATCCGCAGCGCCTCGCGCGGCGCCAGACGCCGTTGCTGGACCAACCGCCGCAACGTGACCCCTTCGACATATTCCATCACGAAATAGGGCATGTTGCCCGCCTGGCCGAATTCGTAGACCGCCACGATGTTCGCGTGGCTCAGCCGGGCCAGGGCGCGCGCCTCGCGGTTGAACCGCTGGGCGAACCCGGGCCGCCCCGTGGCCTGCGGCGGCAGAATCTTCAGCGCCACCCAGCGATCGAGCGCCGGCTGGCGCGCCTTGTACACCGCGCCCATGCCTCCCTGGCCCAGCAACTCGACAATCTCGAATTGCGGAAAGAGCTTGGCCATCTCGTCGAGCGAAGGCGGGGTAAAGGCCGGGCGTCGAGTCGGCGCGCCTGGCTCGGGGGCGACGCCTGTGCCGAATCCGGAGCGCATCAGGCACTCGGGACACAATCCCTGGGGTGAATCCGGCGCGAGCGGGCGGCCACAATTGGGACAGATGCTTTGGGTGTTCATAACTCTGCTTTCACCTGTTTCTTAAGAAAGCGCGGAGCCAGGTTACAGCAAGAATGCAACACGTCAGAGAAACAACATCAGAGAAACAACCGAAATCGGTTGAGGCGTGAGGCGTGAGGCGTGAGGCGTGAGGCGTCTGAAAGGGAGTCACTCGGTCGAGGCGCGCCTCAGGATCGGGATCGGCGTCTACAAAAGATACAAGTGCCGCCGTCGCCCCTGTGACGTGGGATCGAACCGCAGCACGCCGTCCCGCAGAGTACATGCGAGTTCCTCCCCCAAGGCCCCAGGCGCCGCCCCGGCGAGAAAGAGCCGGCCTCGGGCGCCACGATCGGTCACTGGGATGCGGACTGGACACGAGCTGGCCACCCAGATCTCCATGACCGCGCCTCCTGGCACGCGGCGGTTCTCCGCCACCGGCGCCCAGGCCAGGTGAGCGACCGGCTGCTCTGCGAATGGGTGCTCGACACCGTCCAGATGAATGCCCGAGCAATCGTATCCGCCGAACGCGGTCAGTTGGTTCTGCGCCCCGAGGCGGAACGCGACCAGCAACCGTCCCTCACACCGCACCTCATGGCCTGCGACATGCAAACCGCCCGCCAGATCGATTCGGTCGGGCGGCAGCGGATTCTGCTTCAGGACTTCGAGGTCCTTCTCGGCATCGCGATGGAACCCGCCCGGCCAACTCTCAACGTGAGACCGGTAATGGGCCGCAAGGGCGACAGTGCCATTGGGGAACCGACACGCCAGGTAAGGCGACTCGCGGGAAACGACGCTCGGATTGTCGTTTGCCGGCAGATCCGGTCGGGACGGCGGATAGGCGCCCAACGCCCGGAGCGCCTCGAACCATGTGCGCGTCTCGTAACCGAGCGAGGCCGCCTGGTCATCTCGAGGGCGAAAGCCCAGGTAGGTGGCGCAGCCGCTCCCGCCTGGCGCGCTGGAAACACCGATCACTCGAGCGCCGCATCGCGCGACGACTGAGGCGTGTGTGTCGGGTTCAACCGGGTAGATGTGGTCGACAAGAAAGTGGGTGAGGATGGTCTGGGCCGGCACTGTCTTCAGACGGCCTTCGAAGGCGACGATCTCGCCTGGCGCGAGCAGGCCCTGGTTGTGAAACTCGACTCTCCGAACGCCGCAGAGCTTCTGCCACCGTGTCAAGGCATCACCGCCGCCAAGGTCGATCCGCGGCGGCGGGCCCGACCAGACCAGGCGCCCGCCGCGCCGGACGAACTCGTCGAGCAGCGGCAGCAATCCCGCCGGCGGCAACGGTTCGAACAGGACGACCACGGTCGTGAAACGGCGTCCGGCCATTTCGATTGCGCCATCGGAGGTCACACGTCCGCGTTCGAGCAGGACGCCGGGCGCCACGTAGTTCGCATAACCGTACTGGGTCATCCACGAACCGAACCGCTCCTCGCAGGCCACCAGCGACAGGGGATAGAGCATCAAGACCTCGATGTCCCGGTGTTCCGAGTTTTCGATGGTCTGAAACGCAGGGCTGGCCGATGCGCCATAGGCGTCGACGAGCGCCTGTCGGCGCTCCGCCGCCGCGCCGGGCATGCCCCAGTGGGCTGCGTAGGCGTAAGGCGTGCGATTGAGAATGCCTGTCGAGCAGGCCAGGGCGAGGGCGTAGTAGTTGCGGTCGGACCAGCCGCCTTCGGCGTGGTCATTGCCGCCGCCGGTGAGGAAGTCGTTCCATCGGAAGTAATCGTCACAAGCCGAGGCGGCCTGGTGGACCGTGTTCGACCATTTGAAATTCGGCGTGTATTCGTATTGCCGCGGCGCGTGGGGCGACGGCCCGGTGTCCCAACGATCGATGGTCGGGCTTTGAGCCCAGGTGGCATGAGCGCGCGACTCGAGTTCGTGTCCGTACTGCTGTTCCGCATGGGCCTTGGCCTCGGCGAACAATCCCACCACCGTGCGCGTCAGCAGATCGTAATAGCGCCGGCGCAGCAGGAAGGTGCTCTGCACCGCAGCCGGATCGGCGCCGAGGACGTGTTGGGCGGCGCTGCGGGCTTCGAGCCCGGAGAGGAAACCGTGCTGTCCGTAGCAGAAATAGACGAGGTACTTCTCGAAATCCTCGTATTCGGCCCCGAACTGGGCTGCGAACGCGCGCCCCAGGTTCGGCGTCAGGTAGCGCAGCGTGAATTGCCCCTCGTCGTGATGCCCGTGGTAAACCCAATCCTGCTGAATATGCATCTCGTCCGCATACAGCCCGTTGAGGGGCACACCCGCACGATGGTAGCGGTCGATGAGGTCTTTGAGGAAAGGCAGCGCCTGCGGGCTGAAGTAATCCAGCTCAGGCGTGTCGTAGCTCAGCACCACCAGCACGCGGTCCAGCGAACCGGCATCGGCATCCCCGGCGCCCCGGACACTGACGCGGCGGGCGGCGAATGAAGTGCCGGCCTCGACGATCGTTCCTTCCCATTCGTCGATCTGAGGCGGTTGGCGCAGTTCGCGGATTTCCTCGGGCGCGACACGGAAGAGGGGCGTGCCGCCCACGGGCGTTTCCCGATAGGCGAACACGCGCGCGCCGGTCGGCTTCAGTTCGATCGCCCCTTTGTTGTTGGTCCAGCGCCGATGCTGCCACAACTGAACCTCGTAGCGCCCGGTCCGCGGATCGCGCAGGCCCTCGCGATATTGGACCCAGCGACCCGACTCCCCGGTGCGCTGGCGGTAGCCGGGGCCGAGTTCAAGCGGGCTCAGCAGGCTCAACTCGACGCCCAAACCGTGGGCCTTGAGTGTTTGGCTCAGCTTGGCCACCTTCTGAATGTACTCGTCTGTGTCCGGCATCAGGCGGCGCGGAGTTGCGCCTTGTCCGGGGCGGTACTGCGAAAAGAACTGATCGAAGGCGAGGATCAGTGTCCGGGCGCCACCGGCCTGGTATTGTTGGCACAAGCGGCGCAGCGTGGTCCGATGCGGCGTCGCACTCAGACTCAAATCGACTTCGCGATCGGGGTCTTCGAGTTCTTCGAGTTGGGCGTCGCTGACCAGGATGATGCTCCCGCGGGGCAAACGAAAGGCCCAAGGGCCTGGGAACAGAAGCGCGGGCTGTGGCAAGGCATCCTCGTTGGCCGCCAGAGCACGCCAGTGCGCAGGGGCAGAGAGCGCGGCTGCGGCGCTCCAGCCTCCCAGGTGATGCAGGAACTCACGGCGAGTGGTCATATGAAATGTCGGTTGGAGGATGTGTATCCCAGTTCATGTAAAGAAAAAGACCCGCAAGCGCCGGGGCCTGCGGGTCTGCGGGAACAGAGAACAGAAAACGGTTAGGCCCCGTTATCGCCGATCGCTTCGACGGGGCAGCCTTCCTTGGCTTCCTTGCATTGACGTTCTTCGTCGTCGTTTTCGGGCTGCTTGCAGACGACGGAATAGCCCCCGTCTTCGTTGCGCTTGAAGTTGTTTGGGGCCGTCTCCCGGCAGAGGTCACAGTCGATACACTGGTTGTCGACGTAGTACTTGCCGGGGGCGTTTTCAGGGTATTTGTTTGCGATATCAGCCATACGATCTGTTGGTTTGTTGGTTGTTACTTATGGGGTGGCGACCGGCGAAATCAAGCCTGATCCGGGGGGGTGTCCTCGGGCGGCGGCCGCTCGCCGCGCTCAGGTCGTTCGCCACGATTTGCTCCCTCGACGCGCTCGGCTCCCTCGCCGCGACTTGATCCCTCGCCCCGATTTGATCCCTCGGCGCGTTCCGGCCGAGGACCGCGATCCGGGCGCTCGCCGCGATCCGGTCGAGGCCCGCGGTCGGGTCGATCGCCCCGGCCGGGCCGATCTCTGCGGTCCGGGCGTTCGGATCGGTGCTCAGGGCGTGGCGGACGGTCGGCCTCGGGTCTTCGGGGCGGACGTTCCCCTCCCTCGACGCCCGGCTGTTTGTCGCGCTCGAGTTTGTCGCGTTCCTCCATGGCGGCTCGGCGGGAGAGGCGGACCCGCCCTTTCTCGTCGACGCCGAGGCATTTGACCCAAATCTCATCGCCGAGCTTGACGATGTCTTCGGTCTGTTTGACGCGGAAGTTGGCGAGTTCGCTGATATGAACCAGGCCGTCCTGGCCCGGGAACACCTCGACGAAACAGCCGAATTCCTTGATGGTGACGACCTTGCCGCGATAGAGCTTGCCCGACCTCGATTTCGGCGCTGAGCGCCTCGATCTCGCGCCGGGCGACGTCCATGCCTTCGGCGCTGGTCGAGTAGATCTGCACCGTGCCGTCGTCCTCGATGTTGATCTCGCATCCGGACTCATCGACGATGCGTTTGATGTTCTTGCCGCCCGGGCCGATGAGCGCGCCGATCTTCTCGGGATTGATCTTGAGCGTCAGGATGCGCGGCGCGTACTTGCTCAGTTCCTTGCGCGGGCTCGGCGATCGTTTCGGCCATGATCCCGAGAATCTTCAGCCGGGCCAACCGGGCCTTCTCGATCGCCTCCGCCATCAGATGATGCGGCAGACCCTTCAGCTTCAGATCGAGCTGGAACCCGGTCATGCCCTTTTCTGTCCCGGCGATCTTGCAGTCCATGTCGCAGAAGAAGTCCTCGGAACCGATGATGTCGGTCAGCAGCTGCGTAGCGGGAGATCTTGCCGGTGGGACCGTACTCGGTGCAGAGACCGATGCTGATTCCGGCGACCGGCCGGATCGAGGGGGACGCCCGCGTCCATGAGGGCGAGGCTGCCGCCGCAGACCGTGGCCATCGAGGTGCGAGCCGTTGGACTCCATGATCTCGCTGGTGATCCGGACGGCGTAGGGGAACTCCTTGAGCGGCACCATCGGTTCGATCGACCGTTCGGCCAGGGCGCCGTGGCCGATCTCACGCCGGCCCGGGCCGGCGATGCGGCCGGTCTCGCCGACCGAGAAATTCGGGAAGTTGTAGTGGAGGATGAACTGCTTCTCCTTGTCGCCGCCGGTGTAGGCATCGATTTCCTGGGAGTCCTCGGTTGTGCCCAGGGTGATCAGGCTCAGGGCCTGGGTCTCGCCGCGGGTGAACAGAGCGCCGACCCGTGCGCGCGCGGCAGAAGCCCCACGCTGCAACTGATCGGGCGCACGTCGTCCATGCCGCGCCCGTCGAGCCGTTTGCGTGATTGAGGATCAGATCGCGGACGGCGTCTTTCTGGAGGTAGGTAGAAGGTATCCTTGAGGACGAAATCGGTGACCTTGTCGGCGCCGAACTTCTCGATCAACTTGGGCGTCGATCTCGTCGGTCACCGCCTTCCAGGCCGCCTCGCGCGCCATGTTTGCCGGGGGTCAGCAGCGCCGGGACGATCCGGTCCCCGGCCAGCGCCTTGGCTGCGCGCAGAATGTCCTCAGGGACGACGTTGACCGTGATGGAGCGTTTGGGCTTTGCCGACCTTCGCGGCGAGGTCCTTTTGGGCGGAGATCAGAGGCTGGCAGCACAGTTGTGCGAAGCTCAGAGCGGCGATGAAATCGGCTTCGGAGATCTCCTTGGCCGATCCCTCGAACATGACCATCTCGGTCTCGCTGCCCACATAGACCAGGTCGAGGTCGCTCTCGGCCATTTGGGCGTGGGTGGGGTTGGCCACGAACTGGCCCTTGATCCGCCCGACGCGCACGGCGCCGAGCGGCCCGGCCCAGGGGATGTCGCTGACCATCAAGGCGGCGGAGGCGCCGTTGATGCTCAGGATGTCGGGATCGTTCTCGCCGTCGGCGCTCAGCAGGATGCTCTGCACCTGGACTTCGTTGAACCATCCCTTCGGGAAGAGCGGCCGGATGGGCCGATCGATCATGCGGCGAGGTGAGGATCTCCTTCTCGGTGGGCCGGCCTTCGCGTTTGAAGTAGCCGCCTGGGAACTTCCCTGCCGCCGCGGCTTTCTCGCGGTAATCGACCGTCAGCGGAAAGAAATCCTGCCCCTCGCGAGGCGTGTCCGCTGCAACCGCGGCGACGATCACGATGGTCTCGCCCAGTTGGACGGTGACGGATCCGTCCGCTTGTTTGGCGAGGACCCCGGTTTCGATGTGGATTTGGCCGGCCCCGACGGGGACCGCTACTTTTTCAGGCATACAGACTTAGCGATTGCCTGCCGGCCCGGAGGAACTTCAGTCGACCGCCCACGCGGAGAAGCCGAATGAAATTTCCCTAAGCCAGCAGGACTTGTTGTTTTGGCGCGGTGTGTTTGTGGCGATGCTCTGGCCGGCCCGCGCTTTACCGGCCGTCTCACCCCCTTGGGTGAGCGAGCAGTCCGCCTTAGGGTCTCGTCCCGGCTGGAGCCGCAATGCGCGATCGCGGCTGGCTCTCAAGGCGCTTACCTGCGCAGCTTGAGCTTCTTGGTCACCGCGATGTAACGGTCCGAGTCGGTCGTGTGCAGGTAATCCAGCAACCGCCGCCTCTGTCCCACCATCATCAACAGGCCACGACGCGAGCTGTGGTCCTTCCGATGCGCTTGCAGGTGCTCGGTCAACTGGTTAATCCGCTGCGTCAGAAGAGCTATCTGCACATCGGCGGAACCGGTGTCCTTCTCGTGCAACCGAAAGTCGGTGATCGTCTTCGTCTTTGCTTCCATACCGTTCTATCCAGCCAGAATCAATAAAGACTTCACATTAAGGGGCGATAAGCCTGAGTGTAAAGAACTTTGTGGACGCCCGTGGTCGTTTGGTCGATTGGTCGGGGGCGCACCTCACGCGGGAAACTCGGCGTTGCCAAACTGCACAAATCGTATGACTCGTGACCTCATGAAACAGCTCGCGGTTAAGCCGGCCTTCGGCCGGACGTCAGCCACCCCCTCCCAAACATCGCCTGCACGTCAGATGGAAGGACATTCTATGCGCTTGCGCTCGTCCATCACATCCTCGGTTGTTTTGTTCCTCGCCGTTTGGAGCATGGGCGTGTCCGACGCGGCAGATCTGTTCCATCCGGACCCCTCCGCGCTGGCCAAAGTCGCCGCCCTGTTGCCCGCCCAGCCGGCTGCCTTCGGCCCGCCCTGCGCCGACCGGCAGGCCTGGGACCGGATCGCGAGCCGTCCGGACATGGCACAACACCTCCGCCACGCGGAGGAAGAAATGCGCACGCCACTGCCGGAACTGCCCGACGAGTTGTATCTGGATTATTCGAAAACCGGGAATCGGCGCCGCTGCGAAACTGTCCTGTTCGGGCGGCGGACGCGCCTGAGTGTGTTGGCCCTGGCCGAGTGCATCGAGAACCAAGGACGCTTCCTCGCGCCGTCCGAGGCGGCGATCCAGTCGATCTGCCAGGAGCGCACCTGGGTCATGCCCGCCCACGACGGACAGCTCGATAACTTCCACGGGCGCCAGGTGAGCATCGACCTCGCAGTCGCGATGTTCGCCTGGGAATTGGCCACGGTGGATCGGGTGCTCGCCTCCAAGCTGTCGCCCGCCTTGCGACTCAGCATCCGCCAGGAACTCGAACGTCGCGTCTTCGCCCCCTATCGCCGTATGACCGCGGGCGAGCAGGATCAGCACTGGCTGCGATTCGAGCATAACTGGAATGCCGTGTGCCTGGCGGGCGTGACCGGCGCGGCGCTCGCGAACCTCGAAGACCCCAAGGAACGCGCCTGGTTCGTCTTGGCCGCCGAAAAGTACTCGGCCAACTTCCTCAAGGGGTTCACCTCCGACGGCTATTGCAGCGAAGGCGTCGGCTATTGGAACTACGGCTTCGGCAACTATGTGGCGCTCTCGGAAGCAGTCCGGCGCGCCACTGGCGGCGGCCTGGACCTGCTGGCACGCCCGGAAGCAATCCAGCCCGCGCTCTACGGACTGCGCATCGAAATCGCCGACGGCGTGTGCCCGGCGTTTGCGGATTGCGCCGTGGACGCCCGCCCCGGAACGCGCCTGATCGCGTTGCTGAGCCGGCGCTTCGGTCTGGCGGAGGAACCGACTGTCCTCGCTCCGCCCACGCGCGGTTCGTTTCAGGCCGCCCTGATGGACCTGTTCGCCTCCCCTGCCCCACCGATCAGACTCAGCGAGCCGCTCCCGTCCGTGAAGGGGCTCCGGACCTGGTTTCCGGATGGCGGGGTTCTGATCAGCCGCCCGGGGGCGAATCCCGGGACCCGGCTCGCTGTGGCGATCAAAGGGGGCCACAACGCCGAACATCACAACCACAACGACGTGGGGACGTTCATCGCCGTCGTGGGACAGGTTGCCGTGCTACCGGACATCGGATCTGAGGTTTACACGCAGCGCACCTTCAGCGGACAACGATACGAGAGCCGGGCATTGAATTCGCTCGGCCACGCGGTGCCGGTCATCACTGGAAAACTCCAGTCGCCGGGACGGCAGGCCGCCGCCCGGCTGCTCGCCTTGGATCTGTCGGATGCAACGGACGCGATTTCGTTCGACCTTGCCAAGGCCTACGACGTGCCCTCGCTGTCCAAGCTGGTCCGGAGTTTCTCCTATCAGCGCACCGCACCGGGATCGCTCACCGTGATCGACCAGTTCGCCTTCACCCAGCCGGAGACATTCGAAACGGCTTTGCTCACGTTCGGACGTTGGGAGGAGGTCTCCCCCGGAGTGCTGCGCGTCACGGACGGTGCCGAAACCCTCAGGGTCGAGATCACCGTGCCGACCGACACCCGCCTCGAAATCCATGCCCGGCCGATCCATGAGGATCTGGTCGCCAGGCGCACACCCACGCGCATCGGCTTGCGCCTCGACAGTCCGATGCGCGAAGGGACGGTCGCAGTGCGGATCACGCCGGAACCGTGAGTCTTCCCGAGTTGAGAGTTGAGAGTTGAGAGTTGACCGCACCAATGCGCATTAACCCGTTGAATGTCAACGCTCCCCATGAACCGGGTGTACCGCCGACGTCCACGTCGGCCCGGTGGAATCTCATGTGACTGCCGCCGAGCCGGCTGGAAAGCCGGCGGTACAGGTTCATGGCCACTGAGCAGTTCAAACAGGAACAAGTAGCTTACCATGAACCGTAGTTCGTGGCTTGGTCGGAATCGGAATCGGAATCGGCGTCGCAGTCGACTGCTGTCGATTCCGATGCCGATGGCGATAGCGAGCCCGACCGGAGTTCGATGGCGGTTCATGTCCACTGGGCAGTTCAAAAAGGAGCAGGCCGCTTTCCATGAACCGCAGACCCCTCACCCCATCCCTCTCCCATCCGATGGGAGAGGGTGTCCCGCTTTGCGGGACGGGTGAGGGGGAATGTGCACGGTCCATGGTCGCTGAGCAGTGCAAGAACGCGGAGCGGGTCGATTGCACTTTCTTTTCGATTCCGTGAGACGCTAAACACACAGACATGAAGTTGAGAATCGCAAATGGTCTGAGGCGCGCCTGGCTCGCAAGCTGCCTCATGGTCGTCATCACGGAGCATGTCGCCAGTGCCGCTGAATCTTTTGAGCAGTTCTCCAGCCTCCCAGGGCCAGCTTCGCCCGCGCTCGAGGCGGCAGCGAGAGCCCTGGCCGACGGCCATATCCGAAAGGCGCGCGACGGCTTCAACGCCGTTCTAAGCGACCCATCGGCCTTGCCCTTTGTTCGCGGCCTGGCCTGGCGCGGCTTGGCTGAACTGGCGGCTTCCGGCGGGCCGGCAAACGAAATCGAGAGCCTCCGAAATCGTCTGGCGTCGGATCCCAGCGTGCCGGCGTTCTATCGCGACGCGGCCCTGCGGCGGCTGACCGAAGCGGCCCCAGGAGAGCAGGACACGAACGAGACTGCGGGGGCGATCGAGCGTGATCGGGTCCGGCTGCCGGACGGCTCCCGAGCGGTCCCGACGTTCCATGTTGCGCCCAGCGGCAACGACAGCCACGACGGCAGCCAGGCGAACCCATTCTTGACCCTGCTTCGAGCTCGCGATGCCGTCCGAGCGGCAAGGCAATCGCGGGGCGGACGGCTGCCGTCCGGGGGGATCGAGGTTGTCGTCAACGGCGGGACCTATCCAGTTCGGCAGACACTGGCGTTGGGAAAGGAAGATTCCGGCGAAGCCGAGGCGCCGGTCGTTTACCGGGCCAGACAGGGCGAGACGCCGATTCTGAGTGGCGGGGTTCGTGTCACGAATTGGAGACGGCTCGATGATGCCGGCGTGCGCGAGCGGCTGGCTGCGTCGGTGCGCGACCGGGTGTTGGTGGCTGATCTGACGAAGGTGGGTGTCACGAATTACGGTGATCCCACCGATCTGCGGCGGCGTCCTGAGCTGTTCCTCGACGGTGTGCCACAGACGCTCGCCCGCTGGCCGAACGAAGGATTTGTGAAGACCGGCGAGCTTCTGGGTCGGGACACGTTCAAAGTCTGGAACTCGATCGACGGCTGTCGCGACGGACGGTTTCGATACGTCGAAGACCGTCCGAGCACCTGGACCGACGAACCGGACGTGCGGCTTTACGGATACTGGTTCTGGGACTGGTACGAGGAGTTCCAGAAAGTGGCGCGCCTCGATGCCGCCGAGCGCACCCTGACGTTGGCCCAGCCTTATTCGCAATACGGCTATCGGGAAGGGCAACGTTATTATGCCCTGAATGTCCTCAGAGAACTCGATCAGCCGGGCGAATGGTACCTCGACCGGGAGCGAGGTCGGATCCTGTGGCTCCCCCTGGACGGGGTCGATGGGGCGCGTGCCGAGCCGGTGTTCAGCGTGTTCGATCGACCTTTCATCGTCCTCGATGAGGCAAGCCACGTGCTGCTGGTGGGGTTGACCGTGCAAGAGGGCCGCGGGGATGGCCTGCACATCCGCGGCGGCGCGGACTGCCTGGTGGCGGGCTGCACGATTCAGCGGTTGGGAGGCGACGGTGTGGTCATCGAAGGAGGGCAGCACCACGGGCTATTCGGATGTCGTATGGAGACATTGGGATGCGGCGGGGCGCGTGTCGCCGGCGGGGATCGGCAGAAGTTCAGCCCGGGGCGGCACTTTGTCGAGAACTGCACCGTGTCGGACATTTCGCGTCTCAAGCGGACCTACACACCTGCGGTTCACTTGGACGGCTGCGGCCAGCGGGTCGCCCACAACCTCTTCGAGCGGATGCCGTCCTCGGCCATGCGGATCGAGGGCAACGATCATCTGATCGAACTGAACCTCATCCGGAAAGTCGTCGAGGAATCGGACGACCAGGGGGGCATCGACATGTTCGGCAATCCCTTGTACCGCGGTGTGGTGATACGCTGGAACCGGTGGAGCGACATCCGGGGCGGGACGCACAACGGCGCGGCCGGTGTGCGCCTCGACGACATGATCTCGGGAACCGTGGTGCACGGAAATCTCTTCGAACGGTGCGGGGCGGTTGCCTTTGGCGGCGTCCAGATTCACGGAGGCAAGGACAACTGGATCGACGGCAATGTGTTTCTCGACTGTTTTGCCGGAATCAGTTTTTCGCGCTGGGGCGAGAAGCGCTGGCTCGAGGCCGTCGCAAGATTCACGCCCCAGGCCGAGGATCCTGCGCATGTCGCGCGCTATCCGGAACTGGCGCGGATCCAGTCCGGCTCCGACGTCAATATCGTCAGCCGGAACGTGTTTGTGCGCTGTGGCAAAGTCTTCCTGCGTGACGGCGGCACGCAGCAGACAGTTCTAAACGCGAGCAGCGACCAGTCGTTCGGGCTGGAGGACGTTTCGAGCGACGGTGCGGGCGCTCGGGCCTCGGCCTTGCGCGCGCTGCTGTTCGATCCCATCCCGGTCTCGCGAATGGGACCGTACGAACATCCGTGGCGAGCGGGGCATCCAGCATCTTCCGCAGCCCGCTGACCTGCCTCTGAAGCGTTCGGATTCGCCCTTCGCTCTCTGCTCGGAATCTTTCAGTTGTCGCGCTCTGCCGGAACCGTTGTCTGACGGGGAGAGCCGTCGGAGATGCTGGACTTTTCGAATGAGGCCGGGAACATTCCGATGAAGGAGGAATCATGACCGATCCCGAAAACGTCCTGCTGCCTCATGGCGGCTACGAGAAGCTGCGCAGTGACAAAGTCGCGGAGGCGGTCTACGACGCGACTGTGGTCTTTTGCGACCGGTTCATCGACAAGCGCAGCCGCACCCACGACCAGATGGTGCAGGCGGCGCGCAGCGGTGTGCGGAACATCAGCGAGGGCAATGGCGCCTTGGGGAAGGACTTCGTCCAGGAAAGGATCGATGGCCTCACGCCTGGCTCGGTTTGTTCATGGCGCCGACGATCTTCCGGGACATCCAGCGGGGTGCGAGCCGAACAGCAAACGTCAGCAGCCGGTTCCGCACTCCCGGGATCACCAGCGCCCGACCGCGACGGAATCCTCGGTGCCCAATCCGCGCCACTCGCGGCGCTGACATCGTGAGCAGCCCGAACAGGGGCGTTCTGCGCATTTGGGCCGCCTCGCCAAACCCGGTCGCGGTCGGTCCGGGACAAAGGGCGGTGACCGTCACTCCCGTTCCGGCCAATTCTTCGGACAGCGCTTCGCTGAACGAGAGGACGAAGGCCTTGGACGCGTAGTAAACGGCCATGTGCGGGCCGGGCTGGAAGGCCGCCGTCGAAGCGACATTCAGGATCCCGCCCCGCCGCCGCGCGATCATGCCGGGCAGAAAGAGCCGCGTCAGGTGGGTCAGGGTTAGAACATTGAGCTGGACCATCTCGAGCTGCCGCTCGACAGGGAGTCGAGCGAAGAGACCTTGCGCGCCGAACCCGGCGTTATTGACGAGGACGTCCACTTCGACAGCGTCCTGCTCGAGCCTGCTGAAGATCTGTGCGGCAGCCTCGGGACGCGCCAGGTCAGCGACGAGGACCTGTGCATCGATCGAGCTGGCCTGACGCAACTCGGCGGCCAGAGAATCGAGCGCCTGACCGCGGCGTGCCACCAGCACGAGCCGGCTCCTCTCGGCGGCGAAACATCGGACAAGCTCCCGGCCAATGCCCGACGACGCACCGGTGATCAGGACAGTCTCGGGTTGCATGTGAGGGTTGGAGCGGGTGATGGGAATCGAACCCACGTTTCTTTACCGTCTCTTGACCGGGGGCGGCTAACCCTCGCCTGGGATCAGTTCGAGTTGCCGCCTCGTCCACGGTCCGTTAACCGTCGGCGCCCATTCGACAGTCGCGACTCTGCCTGGCAAGAGGTTGGTGCACACCAACTCTCCGTTCCCGGCAAAGGATCTGATTACCGGCGTCTGTCCGAGCGCGGACAGGCTCGCCAACACCAAGACAATCGTGACCGCTGTGGCAGCAAGGGGCAGGAAGGGTCTCGTTCCGAGGTTCGCGATTAGTGGGCGGGTGAAGTTCATGGCAGTCTTCGTTTTGAGCTCGGTGCAGCGGCTGAATTGCCCGGTCACCGGACATCTGTTTGTTGCCGGTGTCGTTCAAAGTACCCAGTCGGGGAACGCGACGGCAACCGCAAAAGACCATCACACCGCCGGCGTCGTTGCGCGCGCAACAGCACGCCGACGCCTTGGATCGTCCCTTACGGGCGTCCGCTGGTTGTGGCTGAGTCGACTGCTATGAAACCACCAATCCGATCCATCGCGGTCAGTCTGTTCATCGCGTCCACAGTCGCCGCGGCCTTCGCGCAACCGACCGACCGCTGCTGTGAACGTGAGGGTGTGTGGGATACAAGCTGAGCCTCCAGGTGAGCGATCTGTCCGAACGGACTTGACCAACGCCGTCGGCGTGTCGCTCGGGTGACTACCACGGACTTGCGGCGAGAGCAGACGGCACTGTGGTGGCATGGGGGCGGGCGGCGACTAGGGGTGCACGACGGTTCCGGCGGACCTGACGAACGCAATTGCGGTTGCGGCAGGGGGCGACCACAGCGTTGCACTTCGCACGGACGGAACGGTGGTGCACTGGGGCCAGAAGGACTACCAAGGCTCTCAGGTGTGCGACGTGCCAAGCGGTCTGAGCAACGTGATCGAGATAGCTGCTGGCGACGGTCACAACCTGGCGCTCAGCACAACCTCGCCGTTCGAGCCGACGGCAACGTCGTCGCCTGGGGCGACAACAACATGGGGGAGTGTGATGTGCCGCCAATGCGACGAACGTTGTGGCGTCGACGCGGGCGATTACCACAGTCTGGCGCTCCGGGCTGACGGGACTGTCGTCGCGTGGGGTTGGAACGCTGACGGCCAATGTGACGTGCCGCTCGACTTGCCGAAGGCGGTCGCGGTCTCAGCGGGAGGCTTTGGCAGCATGGCGCTTGTGGACCCAACGCAGTCGGGCGCTCCACCGACGATCCTAGCCGAACCGAGGAGCCAGACCGTGGCCATCGGTTCGACTGCGCATTTCTCAGTCGCTACGATTGGCTCGGGATTCCTTACGTTCCAGTGGTACTTCGAGGAGACGCCGATCCCCGGCGCCACGGCTCGCGTGCTGTCGATCCCAAGCGCCCAGACCTCGCAGTCGGGCGCGTACACCGTGGTGGTGTCAAACGGAGCCGGTGACAGCAGAAGCGTTCCCGCCATGCTGAGTGTTCTGCCGGGGTTGACCGTCACCATGGTTCCCGCGATCAGCCTCGCGGGCACCGTCGGCGTCCCTTACCGGATCGAGTACGTCAACGCCGTCGGTCCCGTTGGCGATTGGCAGGAACTTGCGACCGTCACCGTTACGAACATCGGTCAGTTCTACTTCGACGTTTCGGCCATCGGACAGCCCCTGCGGTTCTACCGCTTGGTGGAATTGCCCTAACGGTCGTCGAGGTTCTTGGCTTCAGCGCCGCCGTTCCCGGGTTGACAGCACCGGCTGATCGCCCGACATTGCGCCCGGTTATGCGTGAGCACGTCGCCAAGAACAAGACCGAGTACCCGGACCGCACCCACGGCAGCGTGGTGGCCGCCAAGGTCCGCAAGCTCGCCAACCGGTTGACGGCGGACGAGCGCCGCGCTCATCTGGACGCCGCAATGGCGAAAATCTATGGCGGCTCCAACGCCGAGAAAGCAGCTCTCGCTCGACGCGAATCTGGTGTTTGACCTCGCTGAGGAACGGGACTTCGCCCACGAGTTCCGCGAAGTGTTCCTGGGTCGGGGTTATCGGTTGTTCCTGCCTCCCACCGCTCTGATTGAACTGGACTTTCTCAGCGCCGAGGGCGGCACCTCTGTCGAAAGAGCCCTGGCGCGTGAGGGATTGCTAAATCTGAGACGCTGGGGCATCCAACCGTTCGATCTTGACTCGACAGCCGAAGGTGTCGCCCGGCAATTTGCGGGCCGCATTCGCGAGCTGCGGTTGGTCCCCGAGGAGGAGGTAAACGACGGGCTCATCCTCGCCGAGACTTCGCTGGTGGACATCCCCTTGCTCATCACGTCTGACCGACACCTGTTGGACGTGGACGAGGAAGCGCTGCTCCTCGCTTTTCACGACGCCGACCTGCCGCCCGTCCATCCAGTCCACCCCAGGAGGCTGCTGCGCGCGCTACGGTGAGCTGCGGGGGCTCAATGTTGGACGCGCCTCGGGCGTTGTCCGCACTGGGGGGGGTGGACCCTTCCCGCGGATCAAAACGCGTCCTGGGGCACCCTGGCTCAACCTCAATGTGAGTCTGGCCGAGGTTGGCGGCGAGGTCCGCCACCGCAACCGTTGGCCACCCGCCCGCCGGAAGTGGCAACCGTTCGCGCCCCAAGGCGAAGAAACCGGAGGTCCGGCGCGAAACCGAAGGCCGGCCTGGCCGAATGAAGGCCCGACCGGCAGAGGTCCGCAGTCCACATCCAAAGCCCATCATTGCCGCCAAACACGGCCCCCAGGAGGCCCGTAGCGAGGTTTCTCCGACCCGCGCGGCATCTCGGACACCCCCGAAATCCAGACTGCCACGGGGCTTCCTACGCTTCAAACACGGGCGAACGTGTTAGCACCTGACGTTAGCAGTTGACCGATTCTGAAAGGCCCTAAAATGCACCAAACCCTTGATTCTATTGGCGATTGTGAGGGTTGGAGCGGGTGATGGGAATCGAACCCACGTGGCCAGCTTGGAAGGCTGGAGCTCTACCATTGAGCTACACCCGCGACGCGGTGACGACCATACCGGCGGCGCTTGCGTTGTCAATTCAGGAGCGTATCCTTCCTGCCCGATGAACTCGCTGCTCCTGCTTCAAGGTCGCGTGATCGATGCCAGCCAGGGCTTGGACGCCGTCACCGACCTGTTGATCCGGGGCGGCGAAGTGGCGGCCTTGGGCGCCGATGCCGCGACTCAGGCGCCGCCGAACGCTCAGCGTTTTGACGTCGCCGGCAAAGTGGTTTGTCCCGGGCTGATCGATCTCCACGTCCACTTGCGCGAACCCGGACAGAGCGGCAAGGAAACGATCGCCACGGGGACAGCCGCGGCAGCCAAAGGCGGATTCACGTCGGTCATTTGCATGCCGAACACAGTGCCACCCATCGACAGCCCGAGCGCGGTGGCTCTGGTCCATGAACGCGTCGCCAGCGAAGGACAGGTCAACGTGTTCGTGGCCGGCGCCATCAGCAAAGGGCTGGCGGGGGAGGAACTCGGCCCGATGGGCTCCCTGAAGAGTGCCGGGGTCGTCGCCGTCACAGACGACGGGCGCTGCATCCAGAATAATGATCTCATGCGGCGGGCGCTCGAGTACTCGACCATGTTCGACCTGCTGGTGATGGACCATTGCCAGGACTATTCGATGGTCACCGATGGCGTCGCCCACGAAGGCTACTACAGCACCGTGCTCGGGCTTCGTGGCTGGCCGGCTGCGGGGGAGGAGTTGATCGTGGCGCGCAATATCTTGCTGGCCGAACTCACGGGCGCCCGCGTGCATTGCCAGCACCTCAGCAGCGCCGGCAGCGTCCGGCTTCTGCGCGAGGCCAAGCGGCGGGGCCTCCCCGTCTCCGCCGAAGCCTGTCCGCACCATTTCACTTTGACGGACGCGGCGCTTGCCGGGAGCGAGGAGTTTTGGCGCAAGGATGGCCAGACTGTACTGCTTTCGAACAAGGCATCGGACGCGCTCCCCTGCTGGCCGGCCTACGACACGCATGTCAAGATGAACCCGCCGGTGCGTTCGGCGGCGGATCGTGAGGCGCTGCTCGAAGCGCTGGCAGACGGCACCATCGAAGTGATCGCGAGCGACCATGCCCCCCACTGCAACTACGAGAAGGATGTCGAGTTCGATGACGCGCCGCCCGGCATCACCGGTCTCGAAACCGAGCTGGCGCTCGCGCTCATGCAACTCTACCATGCCAAACGGCTGTCTCTGATCGATCTGATCGCGCATTTCACCGTCGGTCCGGCCCGCCTCCTGAAGTTGACCGGCAGGGGCTCGCTCCGACCTGGCAGCGCGGGCGATGTCACGGTGCTCGACCCGGATCTCGAGTGGGAATTCCGTCGTGAAGACACCGCCAGCAAGTCGCACAACAGCCCGTTTTACGGCTGGCCAATGAAGGGAAAGGCGCTCGCCACCATCGTCGCCGGCCAAATCGTCTGGCGCGATCCCGGCGCCGGCCCCTTCGCGTCAGCCAAACCACAGACACAGAAGACCCAAAACCTCCGAAGAAGGAAATCACCATGATCCGAACCCTGCTGGCCATCAGCGCCTGCCTGGCCGTGCTCGGCGGCCACGCCGCCGACCTGACCTGGCTCACCAACCTCACAAAAGCCCAGGAACGCGCCAAAACAGACAAAAAGGCCGTCCTGATCAACTTCACCGGATCCGATTGGTGCGGCTTCTGCATCAAGCTCGACAAACAAGTGTTCTCGACCCAGGAGTTCGCCGACTACGCCAAAGAACACCTCGTCCTGGTCAAAGCCGATTTCCCGCGCACCACCCCGCTTCCCGAGGACATCAAGCAGGCCAACGCCAAACTTAAGACCCGCTATGAGGTCAGAGGCTTCCCCACCCTGGTCATGATCGACGGCGACGGCCGCCTGCTCGGCAAGAAGGTCGGCTACGGCGGCCAAACACCGGCTGCGGTCATCGAGGAACTCAAAGGCTGGCAGAAGAAGTGACGGTGTGCTCCCGCGTGTCCACGGCCCGCGGTGATTCACGACATGGGAGGCGGTGCTGAAACGCGCGCATTCCCCCGCAGACACGCATGCGCGACCGCGGGAGAGTGCGACGGTTTGCCGCCGCTTTGGATTCACGGTCCCAATGCGCACTCAACCGTTGTTTGTGAGAGCGCTCCATGAATAGACCGCTTCGGGTTGCGATCATCGGCTGCGGCGGCATCACGCTGCAGAATCACTTGCCCGGCCTCGCAATGTGTCCGGACACTCGGGTGACGGCACTCTGCGACTCGGACCCGGCTGTTCTCGAACGCGCCCGGGCGCAGAGCGGCGCCACGGTCATCAGCGCGCGGTTCGAGGAGGTGATCGAGCGCGACGATGTCGATGCCGTCGTCATTGCGACGCCCAACCACACCCATGCGCGGATCGCCCTGGCCGCCATCGACCAGGGCAAGCACGTGCTGTGCGAGAAGCCGCTCGCTCTGACTGCGACCGACGCCTTCGCGATGGCCGAAGCCGCCCAAAAGGCCGGCGTGCGTCACATGACCGCCTTTACCTACCGGTTCGTGCCCGCCATGCGCTATTTGCATGACCTGGTCCAGCGGGGCGACCTCGGCCAGCCCTATCACTATCGTTCCTGCCGGTTGCAGGATTGGGGCACGCGGCCACTGGGATGGCGCCAAGTCCGAGCCTTGGCTGGGACGGGCGAATTGGGCGACATGCTGAGTCACCGGATCGATTTCGCCCATTTATTGGTCGGGCCGATGCGCCGGTTGGTCGCGCAGCTCAAGCGGATTCACCCGGTCCGCGGCGGCGCGCCGAGCGACCTCGACGATTGGGTGGCTTTGCTGGCCGACTTTCAGAACGGGGCGACCGGCGTGCTCGAAAGCAGCAAACTCGCCTCCGGGCGCAACGAGAGCTGGCGCAGCCTCGATTCGGTCGAGATCAATGGCAGCGCGCGCAGCTTCGTCTTCATCACCGGCCAATGGAACCAGCTCCAGACGGGCCGCGCCGGCGCGCCCGGCCTCGAAACGATCCCCGTCCCGAGTGACTATTGGCGCTGGCCGGGCAGTCCGCGGGACCCGCGACATCGGCGATCCTCTTGTCACGTTTCGTTACGACCAGGCCTGGGAATTCGTCGATGCCATCCGCCAGCAGCGTCCGTGCGTGCCCGATTTTTTCGCGGGCGCCCGCGTCCAGGCTGTGATGGACGCCGCGGTGCGCAGCGCCGAGACGCAACAGTGGGTCGAGTTGGTCGAGCCCGGCGAAGCTTGAGTTACTCCTCGTTTGAAATCCGTAGCAAATGAGTCAAGTGTTTGCGCCGCGCAGCGGCGCCGGTGACGAAGGTCAAGGCCCAACCCAGACCATCTGGCAACGTGCCGCGTCGGTCTGAGGCGCAGCCTCGCTAATTCCCCTCGTTGAGGTATCGCCGCGGAACGCGCGGCGCAACGGCGCAACACAACTCGTAGGGGATCGTGCCGACCCGCTCAGCGACCTGTGTGGCTGCCAATGCGCCCTGGTTCGACTGCCCCCAGAGGACGACCTCGTCGCCGACGCCGACTGGCGCGGTGCCGACGTCGACCATGAGTTGATCCATTGTGACCGTGCCGACCATCGGAAAAAGCTGGCCGCGGATCAGCACTTGGCCTTTGTTGGTGAAGGCCCGGGAAACGCCGTCGGCGTAACCGACATTGAGAACGGCGATGCGCGTGGCATTCTGCGTGACGTAGCGGCGACCGTAACTGACGCTGGTTCCGGCCGGCAAAGCCCTCACCTGGGCCACGCGGGTCTTGAACGTCATCACCTGCCGCAGCGGAACCGACTCGCTGGTTTCGCTGGTTGGATAATGCCCGTAGAGGGCGATCCCCGGACGCACCAGATCGAAACAGGCGGCGGGCAGATCCAGAATGGCGCCGCTGTTGGCGGCGTGAACGAGCGGGACGCTCACGCCAGCCCGCTGCAACCCGCCGATCAATGATGTGAATCGGGCCAGTTGCTCTTGCGCGAAGCTCTTCTCACGGCAATCGGCGGTGGCAAAGTGGGTGTAAACGCCCTCGATCCTCAGGCCCGGCAGCGCAGAAGCCGATCGGATCGTTTCCACGGCGGAGTCGCAGGGCAAACCAACCCGTCCCATGCCGGTGTCGACCTTGACATGCACGCTTGCCGTGGCGCGCTGCGCGGCGGCGAGCCGGGCGGCCATGGCGAAATCCTCGGCCCGGGTGGCGGTCACCTGCAACCCGTGCGCGATCGCGGTCTCGAGTTCGTCCGGAAAGAGCGTCCCGAAGATCAGGATCTTGCCAGTGATCCCGGCCTGCTGGAGTTCGAGGCCCTCGGCCACACGCGCCACGGCGAAATGGCGCGCGCCCTCGACCTGCAAGCATCTGGCCACCGGCACCGCTCCGTGGCCGTAGGCATTGGCTTTGACCACCGCCATGACGTCCGCCGGCGCAACATGCCGTCGAATCGCCCGGTAATTGCCGCGAAGGCACTCGAGATCGACCTCCGCGACCGTCGTCTTCTCCGAATCACTCATGGGCTTCGCCGCGAATACATCAGCACGGCGTCGCCCGGGCGATCCCGGATCGAGACCGGCAGCCCCACTTCGAGCAGTTCGCGACCGGCAAAGGTCTGCTGCCCGCCGGAATCGAGGTCGGTAACGGCGTATCGGGCGTCAGGATCGAGTCCCGCGAGCCGGAACCGGGCCGCCTCGTAGACGCTGTGCTCGCGTCGGAAGGCCTGGACGAGCCCCTCGCCCTTCTCGGGCAGATCGAATTGCCAGGCGATCCAGAGCGATCGGTCCAGGCTGTACGCGGTCAGCGGGTAGTAATCGCCGAAATAGCACTCGGCATAGCGCCGCCACTGGCCGACCACACGGCGCAGCATGTCGTAATCCAGGTCCTTTCGCCGCACGTCGAAACAGGCGGTGAAATGCGCGGGCATCGTGCTGCGCAGGAGATAGGGCGAGAGGGCGCCCGACCCGGTGCCGGTTCCCTGGAACGGCACCCAGAACGAGAGGCCGTAGGTGTGTCCCTGGTTGCCGACCGGCTCCATGATGTAATCGCTGCGCAGGAGGGGCACGGCGCGCCGAAGGGTCTCGAGATCGTTGCGGCGCCCGCCCGAGGCGCACGAATCGATCAGCATATCGGGATGCCGCCGGCGCAATTCGTCCCAGTAGGCCAGGTAACCGGTGACATGGTGGTTCTCAGTGATGCCCTGTCGGTCTTCGGCATCGTTCTTCCGCCAGAAGTCGAGCGGATCGATGTTGAAATCCTGTCGGTACAGGTCGATGCCCTGCTTCGGTGATGAGCCGATCCACGTGTTCTGTCAGCCAATGGCGCGCCGCGGGATCGCCCAGATTGAGCAGGCCGCCTTGCTTGCCGCCGAGAATCCACTCGGGATGATTCTCGGCCAGCCAGGTGCCGGTGTGGACACGCTCGGGCTCGAACCAGACGATGATCTTGACCCCTTTCGCATGCGCGTGATCCGAGATGGGCCGCAAACCGCCGGGGAACCGGTTGGTATCCACTTCCCACGTGCCGGTCTTGGGCCAACTGCCGTCGCACCAGTACCAGCCGGCATCCATCCACCAATAATCGAGCGGGAGCTCCTCTTCGAGATAGCGGTCGACAAAGAGTTTCTGGCTCGCCGTGTTCGCATGGATCATTTCCCCGAACTGATGCGAACTGCAGGCGGCCATCTGCACGGACGGAAGCTTGCCGGCCGGACGCGGCATGCTGTGCGCCAACATCCAGCGACGCCAGAGGTTCTGGGCGCGAATCCAATCGCCCCGCCAAAACTGGAGCGCCATGAGCGGCGTGCGGATCTCCTCGCCCGGACGCAGCCGCAAGTGCGTCTTCTCCTGCCCGGCAGTGATCCGCAGGCCGGCGGCCTGGTCGCGCGCGAACTGCGCAGCCCATTGCCCAGGCCAGCCCACGACCACAATCAAGCCCTCGCCCGGCCAGGCGAGATTGAAATAGGGCAAGTCGCTGTTGCTGGGCCGCCCCCCGGCAGCCGTGATGCGCTTGAGGGCGCCCGGACCGAGGGTGGTTTCAAACGGCTCGAAATCGTTGGGCAAACACGGGCTGCCGGTGAAATGATGCAGCGCGAACTCGCCCCGACCATCCCGCTCGATCCCCAGATCGAGCGCCAGGATGTCCGAGATGATCGGCGTATCCGCCTGCCCAGTGTTGCGAAAGTACACAGTCCACTCGACAGTCGGAAAGTCGCGATACCCGATCGCCACGCAGCGCACTTCGAGCCCGGTCGCTTCGTCCTGGTAGGTGACCAGATGCTCGACGCGCGTCCCGTCCAGGTCACGGCTCGCGCGAGCCACTGCCCAGGATGAGAGGAGATCGGCGGAGGGCTTGCCATCGTACGTGAAGGCAAAGGGCGGCTCGAGGCTCAGGGGCTTGCGGCCTTCACCCTGGAACTTGGCCGCAGCCCACCGGGCGGCTTCGCCCAGTTCAAGATCGGTTGGGACGACCGCCCAGGCTGCCAGCGAGCAGCCCAGGGCACTCGCCAGTGCGAGAATTGAGGAGGATCTGAAACCACTTTTCATGCGTCTGAATGTGCCGCGGTGGAACCGAACAGATACGCTGCCCGTTTGTATCGAAACCGAGCCGTCTAAACCACGGAATTCTTACTGGGCGGTTCATGATGTCCAAGATTGGGATTTGGTCTGAGGCGCGCCTCGCTAGATGAGTCACATTTTTGCGCCGCGCAGCGGCGCCACTTAGCGAGGCATCGACTGCCGGTGCCATGGTGAACAGCCCAGCGGCACACGAACGGGTCACATGCCTCACCGGTCTGAGGCGCGCCTCGCTAAAGGTTCAAGGCGATATTGTCATGCAGACAAGGCGGTCAGTCGAGGAGTCTCCGAGCCTCGTCCAAAACGCGCCTTGGTGGTGCCTTGAGTGGGATTCCTTAGCGGTTCTCGGGACTGGCCGCGTCGTTCACAGCAGGATCGGGTGCCGCCTCAACCGGGTCGGCCACCGGGGTTGTCGAAGGGGACTCCGACGCCACACTCGGGGCAGATGAAACCACCGCCGCCACCGGCGCTTCTGCGGGCACGGCCTGCGCCTCCGCCATCGGTGTCGGCGGCTCGCTGGTCGCTGCGGGTGGCTCGGTTGCCTGATCCATCGGTTGTGCCCCGCTGCCAGCCTCGGTTGCCGCGCCAGGCGCAGCTTCAGCATCGAGAGGCTTTGACTCAGACGACGGTTTTGGCCGTTTCCGCGGCCGGGGCGGGGGCGGGCTTGGGCTTGGGCGCCTTGGCCGTTTCGAGCCGCCCGTCGGTATACTCGACCACGTGTCCCTGGTGGATCAGCCAATGCAGGTCCGCAATCACGGCTGTCTGTTCAGGAGTCGGTTGAGGCCCGGCAGGAACTGCGGGAGGCGTGGGCACCGCTGATGTGGCCGCGGCGAGTCGACGCGTCGGGGGCAGCCGAGGCGGCGGACGCGGGCGCCCCGGTGGCTTCCGCAGTCGCCTGCGCCTCTGTCGGAGCCGCGTGGGGCGCCTCCGCGGGCGCTGCGGGGGGCGCCGGCGGCGCCGTCGGAGCGGGCGGGGTCGGCGCCAGGGCCTGGATCAGCTTGCGCCGCGTGGATCCAGGATGGGCATTGATGAAATCGACGATCCGCCGGACTCCGTCGGAAACGACAGTGTTCTGGAGGTCGAGGAAGTGGGGGCGGGCCACGCAGACATGGGTCACGGTGCGGTTGACTTTGAAGAATTGAAGCCCGTGGCCGGCGAACTGCTGGCTCAGGACGGTCGCCACCTTCAACGGGAATCGCTTCTGATCCTCCATTGCAAGGCGGGCCAGGGTCTGCAACCCCGGCGACATCGGCGGACGTTTCGCACCCGCCCGCAACGTGAACGCCTCGACTGCCCGCACCAAGTTGGGCAGGTGCGTGGTCCGGAAGTGTTGTTCGACGTCGTCGCGGCTGCCGAAGCGCGTGGCTTCGGGCACGTTGAGGCAGATGTACTCGAGTTTCGCGCTCTGCTCCTCGATCCACTTCTTCACCACCGCCTCGTCTTTGACGATCTTGACCCGCGATTTGTACACATCGAACGGCATGCGCGCATAGCGCTCCGCATGGAACTTGCGCAGCTTGTCCTGGTAATCGTGGTAGTTCGGCGGCCCGAAGATCGTGCCGCTCATGCCGCACTGAGCGACAAATGTATAGGTGCCTTTGGGCGGATCGGTCGGCACCTTCTCGATCTGGTAGAACGTGGCGAAATGGTGTCGGAGAACGTGCGCCACGATCTCGTCGGCGTTCAGCCAGAGCGACTCGTCCAGGGAACATACGACGAGCGGTTGCACCACGTTTCCGTCCGGCCCCTTCTTGGTGTTGAAATGGACGTGCACCTTGTCCGGGCGCTTGAGGATCAACTCCGCAATCCCAAACAGAGGATAGGCCCGCCCAGTCAGCTTGATCTGGCGCGCGAGAGATTCGACGCCCGACTCGTCGGGTGTGAAACTCACGTCCACTTCAGGCAACGGAACACCCGGCTCTTCCCTCTCCCGTCGCGGCTCAGGACGGCGTCCTTCGAAATCCGGCCCCCGCCGGCGATCCCCGCGCGGGCCCCGATCCTCTCCACGCACCGCCGGGCCGCCCCGGCCACCGCCACCGGGCGGCGGACCGCCGTGCGGTCGGTCCCGGCGCGGGGGTCGGTTCCGACCCGCATCGCGACGCCCAAATCGGTCGCCTCGCCAATCGCGACGGTCTCCTTCGGTGTCGCCTTCGTACTTGGCATAACGGTTCTCCGTGGACGGCTGGCGCGCCCACGCCGGTAGCAGTTGGAGGTCGAGATCAAGCTCGAACTCTGGTGTGTTACTCATCAGATCACAGTGCCGGCGACTTCAAAGCCGCGACATATTCAAGTGCGTCAAACAACCTCAGCATGCGGTGCGGTTCCGCGGAATGCAAGCCCCAGCGAGGCGCGCCTCACGCGAACTCGACAACCAGGGCCTGACCGGCTTCGACCACCACTTCGCCCGCCAATTGAAGGTCCGCCTCCCCGCCGGTCACGGCCAGTCGGGCCGCAACAACGCGTCCTGCGACCGTGACCGCGGCGCTGCGGGGCGTTGTTCCCGAAACCAGCGCCACCTGAAGCCGCTTCACGGCCAAACGGCCCCAACACACCTCCAACTCCTCCCGCTGCCGGCGGGCGTCGTCGGCCTGTTGCGAAAAACTGCCCCACCCTTCCGGCCCAGCAAAGAAACATTGAAACTGCTCCGGACGATATCGCGGTGTCAGGCGCAGCGAGCGAGCCGGCCCGTCGTAGGTCCACCCCGACAATGCCAGCAAGAGCGACCACGACGACATCGCGCGCGCGTAGTGCCCGCCACACTCGATCTCGTTCCACGGATTGCGCAGGATCGGCCGTCGGGGGAGGCCGTCATAGCGCTCGCGAGCGCCCTTGACGATCGCCAGCCCTTCCGTCAGCAGCCCTTCGTAAATCATGTGCGCGGCCACCTGATACTCGATGCCCGTCCAGACTTCATCCGAGTAAAGCATCACGTGCCCAGGCCGCCCGCCCTTCGGCCACGTGCAAATGATGAGCCCTTTGTCGCCATCGCCCGCAAAGGCGCGCGGCGCGTGTTTCCATCCCGTCAAATCCGGTTTCCAGTTGTACTTGAACACCGACTGCAACGCCGAGATGACCTTGTCCCTCGGAAACAGGTAGCCCAACCCGAGTTGGTGCGCCCACCATTGGCCGATGAGCTGATCGCTCATGCAGCCGGGACCAACCTCGCCGGGCATCTGCTCATAGCCGGGCAGGTGTTGACGGAAATACTCGCCGTCCCAACAGAGTTCAACCAGCTTGTCCCGGCCCCGCTCGAACAGCGCGCGGAACCGGTCGCCACAGGCGGCGTCCCCGACGCGGCGCGCCCATTCCTCCCCGGCCCGCAATGCCGCCAGGTAATACCCGCTGATGAACGTGGTGACGCCGTGCAGCGCCTGGTCATACGTGTTCCACTGATCGTCTTCGAGATAGCCCGCCGGCTCGCCTCCGTGGGACTTGCCATCCCGGCGCGATCAGATAGTCGACGGCGCGTCGGATGTGCGGCCAATAGGTGCGGAAGAGGGATTCGTCCGGCGCGTTGAGGGCCTCGCGATACGCCTTCAGGATGCAACTGGCGTGGCCGTCGGCAAAGGGTTGCTCGCCGGTCGGGCGCGGCGGCGACGGGACATCGGTGCGGTTGTTCACGCCGCCGTCCGTGCGCTGTTGGTGCTGGAAATCGATCCGCCGCATCTCCCGTTCGAGTTCGGGGAACAACCGCGACAGCGTCTGTTCGTATCCCCAAACATGCGTGCACGTGGGCTGGCAGCAGCCGTTGGAACCTTCCCAGCCGTACACGTCCCCGTTGGCAATGCGAAACACGACGCCGATATGGCGGATGATCGCCGCGTTGGCGGTCAGGCAATCCAGGAGCCAGGCCGGGAGCGTGCTCTTGTAGATCGTGCGACGGAACAGATCCGTGCGGGCGCGCCACTCGGCCAGATTCGCCGCCGATTCCTTCAACACCGCGCGCGCGTCGGGCCACCGCGTGGCGTAGTGACACCCCATCCACGTCCCGCCGGCGTTGTACTTGTTCGGATAATGCCAGGCCAGCAGGAACGGCACATCGAGGCTCGCTCCGGGCGCGACAGTCACAGTGGTCGCGACCGCGCCGGTTGTTGTGAGACCCGCCGGCGTCGGCGCGGACGGTCCCGTCCGGTCCCCCGCAGGCCATGCTCCGCCCTGCGCGAATGTCGCCCACGCGCTTGACCAATCCTCAATCTCCGACACGCTGGTCACCTCGCCTTCGAGCGCCGCAAGAGCCAGCGAGCCGTATCCGGGCGCCCGGGTCGATTGCCCGCGCAGCGGCTTATACTGGGCGCCGGCCAGGCCGCACAGGGTCGCATACGCCTGCTGACGCATCGAAACGGTCCGGGCGACGTTCGGGCGCAGGATGGGGCCCGCCGCCAGAATGACACGCCCCTTCCCGAAAGACCGCACAAAGAGTCGAAGTCCATTCGCGGTCGCCTGCGTCTCCGTGCCTTCCCGAGGAGCGGCCCCGGCAAAGACGATCGTGTTGGGGTCGCCCGGAGAATGGGCTGATGCCGGTTCGACACCCGCGCAGCGGATCGGCAGCAGGTCTTCAAGCACCGCCAGCGCGGCGCGATTAGCCGGCTCATCCGAGAATTCGATCTGATCCACATTCACGTGGCCCCAGGGACCCGTGGCGTCATCGACAATCTCGAATTGCCCTGTCTGTCCCTCGAACTCGCCCACGTCCCAGGACGTCGCTTCGAGGCGTTCGTTGTCCCGGCCCGAGGCACGGCGAACCGCCTTGTCTCCGACGATCAGACGGAGCTGGGTGTTGGCATGAGACCCGCCCCCAATCAGGAACCGGATGAATCGGCGTTCGATCGGGAACGCGCGGCTGGTCGCCGTGCCGGTCGTGCCGTCGCCGTCGACAAACGTGTTCACCAGGCCGCGGCCCAGAAAGCCCGAGACACGCTGCTGATTGGTCAGCGTGCCGCCCGCAGGCCTCGCCCCAAACGCCGCGCCGCGAATCGTCCATTGTCCGTAGCCGTCCTCGAAATCCTCGAACCGCACATCCGGGCGCGCGCTCCTCTGCGCCAGCGACTGACCGCCGGTCGCTCGCGCATAGTCCGCCACCAGCGGCATCGTGGCCCCCGCAAAAACCAGGGTCGCCCCAGCCTGCACGGCGTCTCGCGCTGCGCGAAGTTGCGACACAGCCAGATCCGCGCCCGGCTCCTCGATCCAGATGATCCTCGACTCGGACGGCTCCGCCGGCGCGGTCGCGTTCGCCAATTCCCCGAGCGATTCCACACGCAGATTCTCCGGGCGGTCCGGCGGCGGCTCGCCCAACGCCGCCAGATTCGCGCTCACGAAGAGCCGGACTGGCCGGTCCAGGGTCGCATCGGCTCCCGGCTCGGCCCGGAACCACAACCCGCGGGCCCGCCCCTCGGCGAACGGTTCGTTGCAGTTCCCGCCGAAGTTCGGGTGCTGCCTCGCGTCGATCGCCTCGATCGCATCGTAGCCGACCGGGTTCTGCAGAAACGCCGCGATCGACACCCGCTGTGTCTGGGCGGATCGGTTCGTGATCCGAAACACGAGCGCGGCCAGCGGAACCGACGAAAGCCCCGCGTCAAGCGGAACAAACGGGCTGAACGCTTCCAGTTCGAGATCGACCGGCAACGCGGAATCGAGATAGCGAAGGCGCGCGAACGGATATTCGCCGGTCATCTCAACCCGCGACACCCGGGGAGCCGTGGGACCGCCCGCGGTTTGCAGCAACCGCGCGACCTCCCCGGCCTTGACGGCAAAATGGAACGGAACATAACCGTCGCGCAGCGTGTTGAACAACTGCCACGCCGTGAACTGGCCATCGGCCCCAATCTCGAAGTTCCCGGTGCCAATCCCGCCCAAATGCATCCTCGCATCCGTGTGCGTCTCGGAACCGTACACCGCGCCAGAGACGGGCTCGCTCAGAGCCCGCTTCCAGCGGTCCAGATCGGCCGCCGACACCGGCGCGCGCCACAATGCCGGCGCCGTCAGCAAAACCGCCGTCCCCGCCGCCGTCCGCTCGATGAAACCTCGACGACTCAGCGGTTCGGGTCGCGGAACACAGGAACCGGAACACTGGCACCGGCGCTTGTGCTGGGGAACTCCCTCGGAAAAGTCAGCGTCAGGATGGGGTGAGGTCTTCATGATTTACAGTTTGCGGTTGTCTTAGAGGATTGGCCGCCCGTCGTCACGTCCGAATCGTCTTGTGGCAGCCCCCGCGGCAAGGCTTGACCACGATCGCTGCTCGTCCCAACATGCGTCCGCTCTGCGCCGCCACACGACCAGACACGGTTGGCAATGGGGCGGCCCGAGGCCGCACACAGCGGCCAGAGCGGAGATCAACCATGAGCGCAATCGACACTACACTAAACCGGCGGCGATTCCTGAAACGAGCAGTCCAAACCAGCGCCCTTCTGATGGCGCCCCAAATCGTGCCCCCCGCAGTCCTCGGAAAAGACGGCGGCATTGCCCCCAGCGAACGGGTCGTGCTGGGCGGGATTGGGATCGGCGGGCGGGGCTCCTACGTCCTGGGGTGCTTCCTCCAGGAGCCGGACGTGCGGTTCGTCGCGATCGCGGAAGTGAAAGCCCAGCGCCGCCAGGCCGTCAAGCAAATGGCCGACCAAAGGTACGGCAACACGGACTGCGCGACCTATCGCGATCTCCGAGAGTTGCTGGCCCGACCCGACATCGATGCCGTCCTGATCGCCACCGGCCCCAACTGGCACGCTGCCGCGTCCATGCTCGCCGCGCGTGCCGGCAAAGACGTCTACTGCGAAAAACCGTGCGCCAAGACGATCATGGACAGCCTCGCGCTCGCCGACACCTTCCGCCGCACGGGCCGCGTGTTTCAGGCGGGCACACAGCGACGCAGCCTGCCCAACTTCGCGTTTGCTGTCGACTTGGCCCGACGCGGCAGGCTGGGCAAGCTCGAACGGCTCCATGCCCACCCCGCCGGACTCGATACCAAGATGAGCGGCTGGTTGCCGCCCGAACCGGAGCCCCCCCAGGAGGAGGTCGATTGGGATCTGTACCTGGGCCCCGCCGCCTGGCGCCCGTTCAATCGCCGACTCCTCGACGGCTTCAACTTCGAGAAGGGCGGTGGCATGGTCGGCGGCGGATGCCTCGAGTGGGGGTCGCACTGCGTCGACCTGTGCCAATGGGCCAACGACGCCGACAACACCGCGCCCATCGAGTACGAACGCAAGGGCGATCGACTCCACGCCCGCTATGCCAACGGCGTCGAGTTAATCGTGCGCAACGATGAATGGCTCCCCCTCGGATCCTGCCCGGTCCGCTTCGAAGGCAGCACCGGTTGGGTGGAAACAGGCGACAACGGCGACCTGGTTGCCAGCAACGACTCCCTCCTGACCGGAAAAGGTGCCCGAATCTCGGGCTACCCGGCCGACTTCCACGTGCGCAACTTCCTCGATTGCGTGAAAACACGCGGCCAACCTCGAGCCAATGCAGAGGTCGCCTGCTGGTCCCATATCACCTGCAACGCCGCCAATATCGCCCTCTTCCTCAATCGCAAGGTCCAATACGACCCCAAGAAAAACGAGTTCATCGGCGACGAAGAAGCCAACCGCCTGCGCGCCGAAGCGTGGCGCGAACCCTGGCAAGCCTGAGACCGCCCCTCAACCTTCAATCGCCATCGAGATTCCCTGAGATTATGAAACGAAACGCCTTTCGGTTCGCGCCGGGATTGGTCCTCGCCAGCCTCGCTGTCAGCGCCCTGACCCTCTCGCCCGCACCCACCGCCGCGGACCTGGACCTCGGCGCCCCTGCCGCTGAGCGCCAGCAGAAACTCATCGCGCTCGTCCAGTCCGACGCCCCCGCCGCAGAGAAAGCCCTCGCCCTAAAACAACTGGCCATCTGCGGCACCGCCGATGCCGTCCCGGCCTTGGCCGGCTTCCTGGGCAGTGAACAACTCGCCACCTGGGCTCGCATCGCCCTCGAAGTCATCCCCGGTCCCGCCCCAGACGAGGCCTTGCGCGCCGCCCTGACAACAGTCCAAGGCCGCCCCCTGATCGGAGTCATCAACTCCATCGGCGTCCGCCGCGACGAGAAGGCGGTCTACCCTCTCGTGACCAAGCTGAAACACCCCCGCCCCGAAATCGCCTCGGCCGCCGCGATCGCGCTGGGACATATCGGCGGCGACTCGGCAGCCCGAGCACTCGAAGCCGCCCTGACCGAAGGCCCGGCCAACCTCCGCTCTGCTGTCGCCGAAGGCTGCATCCTCTGCGCCGAACGATGGCTCGCTGAGGGCAAAGCGGCCAAGGCAGTTGCACTCTACGACACGGTCCGCAAGAAAGACCTGCCACCACAGCGCGCGGCCGAAGCCACCCGAGGCGCTATCCTGGCGCGCGGGCCCAACGGGATCCCGCTCCTGCTCGAACAACTCCAGTCTTCCGACAAGACACCTCTATGCAATCGGCTTGCGCACGGCCCGGGAATTGCCGGGCACCCAGGTGACCGAAGCCCTGGCAGCCCAACTGGGCCAACTCAGCCCCGAACGCCAGTCGCGCGTGCTGCTGGCCCTCGCCGACCGAAGCGACGATGCCGTGCTCCCAGCCGTAAAGGCAGCAGCCAAAGACGGCTCGAAAGAAACTCGCGTCGCCGCCTTGAGCGTCCTCCAACACGTGGGCAACGCTTCGTGCATTCCCCTGTTGGTCGACGCAGCGACAGCGGATGACCCCGCCGTCGCCCAAGCCGCTAGCGCCTCTCTGGCCGCCTTGCATGACAATGACGCCGATGCCGACCTCTCACGCCTCCTGCCTCAAGCCCAAGGAAAACAACGTCGAGTCCTGATCGAGGCAGCCTCGGCACGGCGAATCGAGTCCGCAGTTCCGATGGCCTTGCGCTTTGCGACCGATCCTGACCCCGCACTCCGGAAAGCCGCGTCCGACGCCCTGGGCGCCCTGGGGGCCGCGCAGGAAATCGCCCGAATGGTGGATTTGCTCAAAGCGGCCAGCCCGCAAGACCGAAGCCATCTCGAACCGGCTCTCCTCGCCATCAGCGGGCGGAGCGGCGCCGCGGCGGCCCCGACGTTGATGCCGCTGCTCAGCCAAGCCGATCCGTCGCTGAGGATCGTCGGGCTTCACGCCCTCGCCGCTGTCGGCGGACCTCAGGCGTTGGCAGCCGTGACCGGCGCCATCGAAGACCAGGACCAGGGCGTCCAAGACGACGCGGTGCGAACGCTGGCGACATGGCCAAACAACTGGCCAGACGACAGCGGCATTGCCCAACCGTTGCTGGCCCTGGCCAAGTCCGATCGCAAACCGTCACACCAGATCTTGGGTCTTCGCGGCTACCTCCAGTACCTGCAAGGCACCAAACAACTCAAAGACCCGGATAAACTCGCAAAAGTCAACGAGGTGCTGCCGCTCCTGAAATCGCCTGAACAGAAGCAACTGGCAGCGGCCGTTCTCGGCGCCATTCCTACTCCCGGCACCCTCGAACTCCTCAAGACCTTCACCTCCGATCCCGCCACAACCGAGGCGGCCTGCTCCGCCTTGACCGCTTTGGCGGCCAGGAACGCACCGGAACTGAGCAAGGAGGAGCGTCGGCAAGCCCTTCAAACCGTGCTCGATAAGTCCAAGAACGAGGCCACCCGCAAGCGGGCCGACGAGGCTCTCCGGAAAATGCAATAGCCTCGGTCACTCGATCACGCGACCTGCACCAACAAAAAGGGCCGTCCGAAGTCCTCGGACGGCCTGCAGATCACGAAAACGCGGTCGGGCCTCTCAGGCCTCAGACCGCTCTTCACCCCGGCGCGGCGGGCGTTCCTCGCGCGGGCGGGCGATGTTGACCGTAAGCTGCCGGCCTTGGAACTCCTTGTCGTGGAGAAGCTCAACAGCTTTGTTGGCTTCCTCGGCGGTCGAGAACTCGACGAACGCGAAGCCACGCGATTTGCCGGTGTATTTGTCCAGCATCAGGTTACAGGATGTCACCACACCGACTTGCCCAAAGTAGTCCTGTAGATCGTTCTCGATCGTTTGGTAAGAAAGATTGCCTACAAACAGTCTGCTCGCGTTGCTCATAATAGGTTGTACCGCTCAAAGAAAACAGCGGGGGACTGCACTCGCAGGATCACCGAAGCCGACTTGGATTAAATGCGGACATCTGTCACACCGACACGACTAATTCTTTGCGCTGCGGCAACGTAACAAAACGACTCGGAGCGTCAACCAAAGAATCGCGACTCAAAATATGTTGAGCAATTGCCAAAAAGAGTGAAGCCCCTGCCGTCAGCCGATTCCTACGATGCGCTCGTGCCACTACGGAACCCCACTCATCGGTGGAATCGTGCGCCCCTTGGGCGCCGCGATCCGTTGACCGGGTTCCCCGACCCGGCGCCGCTGGCTTGGCTTATGACGCCATGGATTGCACCTGACGACGCGGAACGTCGCGAGGCGGCGGCCTCCCGCACCCACCCCTCCCGCGCGCACGGGCATCCCGGATGCTCGGTTGACTCCCCATGAGCAACCGAGCGCTGGCCTTCCTCTATTCGCCCGAGATCGAAGGGCTGTCGTATCCGCCCGACTGCCCCTTCAAAACCCAGCGCGCCGCACTCACGCGCCAGCGCCTCCTCTCCTTCGGTCTGCTGGGCGGAGAGGGCCGCGCCGAGGTGCCCCCACGAAAGGCGACTCGGACTGAACTCGAAGCCTTCCACACACCCGCCTACCTGGACGAACTCGAACGGGCCGCGGCGGGCGACCTGACCGTTGCAGGCCTTCACATGGGCTTGGCGGGCCAGACACGCCGGTGTTTAGCGACCTGTTCGAGTACGGAGCTGGGCCTGCGGCGCCGCGCTCGCCGCCGCGGATCTGCTGCTTGGCAGGCGAGGCGGACGTCGCGTTCAACCTGCTGGGCGGATTTCACCACGCGATGGCCGACCGCGCCGGCGGGTTCTGTTATCTCAACGACGTCGTCCTCGCCTGTCATCGACTCGCTGCCGCCGGGCAAGCGTGTCGCGTATGTGGACGTGGACGCCCATCACGGCGACGGCGTCCAGGCGGTCTTCTACCGGCGCAGCGACGTGCTCACCATCTCGATGCACGAGAGCGGCAAGACGCTCTATCCCGTGGGGCGGCTTCGAGAACGAAATCGGCGAGGGCCCGGGCTTGGGTTACAACGTCAATCGTCCCGCTGCCGGCGGGCACATACGACGAGGCTTTCCTGGGGGCGTTCGACGCGCGTGGCGGTTCCGCTGCTGCGGCGCTTACGAACCCGACGTCATCGTGCTGGAACTGGGCATGGACATCCTGGCCGGCGATCCGCTCACGCACCTGCACATGACCAACAACGTCGTGGTCGACGTGCTCAACGGATGCATGAACCACGACTGCCCGGTGCTGGTCGCCGGCGGCGGCGGCTACCACGTCGAGAACACCGTCCGCGGCTGGGCCCTGGCTTGGCGCACCTGTCTGCGGCGAAGGAGACGAAGATGCCTACAGCCTCGGCCTGGGCGGCGTGATGCTGGGCAGCTCGGAATGGGCCGGCGGCCTGCGCGACCGCGCGCTGGTCGTCACCGAGGAACGACGCGCGGCCGTGGAGCCGACATTGCGCGCCACCATCGACAGACTTGCCCGAACCGTTTTCCACATCATGGTCTGGGCTCATCGTCCGGCTCGGGCTGCAGATCAGCCCGATTCGGCTAGCCAGGTCAGCCGGCAGAGCAAGATAGACCATTCAATAGACCATCAAAGAACAGCCATTAGAACAGAGAAGAAAGACACGACATGACCGAACCCACCAAAACCGTCTCCACCAGTTCCCTGCTGCAAGAAGGCCGCACCTTCCCACCGTCGCCGGAGGTGGTGCAGCGCGCCTACATCAACGCCGACCAGTACCAGGCGATGTACGAGCGCTCGATCAAGGATCCGGACGGCTTCTGGCTCGAACAGGCCAAGACGCTCGACTGGATCCAAGCAGCCCACCAGTCGCGCGCAGATACGTCTGGGACACCGCGGCGCGCAAGATCGAGCACACCTGGTTCGAGGACGGCCAGCTCAACGTCAGTGTCAACTGCCTCGATCGCCACCTGCGCCAGCAAGGCCGACAAGCCCGCCATCATCTGGCAGGGCGAACCGGAGAACGACGTCCGGACGCTCACCTACGCCGCAACTGCACCGCGAGGTCTGCAAGTTCGCCAACGTGCTCAAGTCGCTCGGCGTCAAGAAGGGCGACCGCGTCTCCATCTACCTGCCGATGATCCCCGAACTGCCCATCGTCATGCTCGCCTGCACCCGCATCGGGCGCGATTCACTCGATCGTGTTCGGCGGCTTCAGCGCCGACGCGCTCGCCGGGCGCATCAACGATTCCACCTGCAAGCTGCTGATCACCTCGAACACCTCGCTGCGCGCCGGCAAGGCAATCCCGCTCAAGGCCATCGCGGACGAGGCGCTCAAGCACACGCCCCAGCATCGAGAAGGTCGTCGTGGTCAAACGCAACGACACCCCCTGCAACATGGTCGCCGGACGCGACCTCTGGTACCACGATCTCATGGCAAGCGCCGCCGCCGAGTGCGCGCCCGAAGTGCATGAACGCCGAGGACACCCTCTTCATGCTCTACACCTCCGGCTCGACCGGCAAACCCAAGGGCGTGGTGCACACCACCGCCGGCTACCTGCTGCACGTCGGCGCTGACGCACAAGTACATCTTCGACATCCACGAAGACGACATTTACTGGTGCACGGCCGATATCGGCTGGGTGACCGGCCACAGCTACATCGTCTATGGCCCGCTCTGCAACGGCGCCACCAGCATCATGTTCGAGGGCGTGCCCACCTTCCCCGACGCCGGCCGCTTCTGGCAGATCATCGAGAAGTTCAAGGTCGACCGTCGTTCTACACCGCGCCCACCGCGATCCGCTCGCTCATCCGGCTGGGCGAGGAATGGCCGAACAAATACGACCTCAGCATCGCTCCGCGTGCTCGGCTCCGTCGGCGAACCGATCAATCCCGAGGCCTGGATGTGGTATTACCGCGTCATCGGCAAGGAGACGCTGCCCGATCGTGGACACCTGGTGGCAGACCGAAACCGGCGGCGATCCTGATCACGCCGCTGCCCGGCGCGCACACGCTCAAGCCCGGCAGCGCCAGCCGGCCGTTCTTCGGCGTCGAACCGGTGGTCCTGCGCGACGACGGCACGGAATGCGGCCCGAACGAGGGCGGCAAGCTCTGCATCAAGAAGCCGTGGCCCGGCATGATGCGCACCACCTGGGGCGATCACGACCGGTTCATTGACACCTACTTCACGATGTATCCCGAACATCTACTTCACCGGCGACGGCTGCCGCGTCGATCCCGGACGGCGATTACTGGCTGATGGGCCGCATCGACGACGTGGTGAACGTCTCCGGCCACCGCATCGGCACCGCCGAGGTCGAAAGCGCGCTGGTCAGCCATCCGAAGGTGGCCGAAGCCGCCGTGGCGCCGATGCCGCACGACATCAAGGGCCAGGGCCTTTACGCCTTCGTCACCCTCAAGGAAGGCGATACACGAGAGCGACGAGCTCAAGCAAGGAACTCGCCCTCCACGTGCGCAAGGAAATCGGACCGATCGCCGTCGCCGGACAAGATCCAGTTCGCGCCCGGCCTGCCCAAGACACGCTCGGGCAAAATCATGCGCCGCATCCTGCGCAAGATCGCCGAGAACGCCATCGACCAGATCGGCGACACCACCACGCTGGCCGACCCGCACGTGGTCGAGGCGCTGGTGAAAGGCAAACAGTAAGTCCATGGAACGTGGCGCCGACACCGATGTCGGCGCCACTAACCCACCGTCCCACGCATCGACCGGCACACGCGATGCACACCCATCCATCGAGGACGGCCAAAGATGCCCCCTCTCCCCCGGGGAGAGGGAGACCGCACGACCGCGTGTCGCCGTGCCGACCGATCTCGCCATCCGATCGCCCAACAGATGCGGCCATTGATCCGTCCGTTCGCTCGGCGGCGGGCAGACGCGATGCACACCTATCGCCCGAGAGCAGCCGAACATGTCCCCTCTCCCTGAGGGAGAGGGCTAGGGTGAGGGGGAACAGGGGCCGCGAAGGTCCGCGGTCGCCCTGACTCACCTGATGCCCCATCATGCAACCTCCTCGCCAGACTGCAGTCGCACGCGCCCTGCGCAAGCACGACACCTGGGCGGAGAAGCTCTTGTGGACGTGGCTGCGCGACCGACGGTTCTCGGCATACAAGTTTCGGCGACAGCACCCCTACGGCCCCTACCTGCTGGATTTCTTCTGCCTCGAAGCGTTGCTCGACATCGAACTGGACGGGCGCAAACACGGAGAGCCCGCGCAGAGGCAAACCGACATGCAGCGGGACGCATGGCTCGGGGCGCGCGGCATCCGAGTGCTCAGATTCTGGAATGCCCGTCTCCGTCGGGAGAAATGCGCCGTTCGAGACACGATCTGGAACATATTGCAGGAGTGCGCCCCTCGTCCTTTGCCCGACTACTGCCAACCCCTCGATGCCAAAAAGCACCGCTCTGATCGAACGCGGGACGAGATGCGGATGACTCGTTCCCCCTCACCCCTGCCCTCTCCCCCGGGGAGAGGGAGACCGCTCGACCGCGTGTGTCCATGCCGACCGATCTCGCCATCCGATCGCCCAACAGATGCGGCCATTGATCCGTCCGTTCGCTCGGCGGCGGGCAGACGCGATGCACACCTATCGCCCGAGAGCAGCCGAACATGTCTCCTCTCCCTGAGGGAGAGGGCTAGGGTGAGGGGGAAGGGAGCGACCGGGCGACAGGAGGCGCCCGATTGGAGACCTGTGTTACCATTTGTTCACGTCGAGCACTTTGGCGAAGGTTTTCACGCTCCCAGGCCGGTAACTTGTTCATTCTCTGGGGCCGCCCAGCGCTGCGCAGCAGCTTCGGCACAGCGCGGCCACCTGCGCATTCGTCGGCACCAGAGACGCACGAGTCTCCCGTCGCTTTGGGTGCGGCTCTGCCACGCTGCGCACGTATGGAGACTGCCGCAACTTTCGTAAGCTCCAATCAGAAGAGAAACATCACTTATGCCCACCGAACCCAATCCCTCATCTGCTCCTGTCGCCAACCGCGGCTGGACGGTCACGTTCGCCGGACTCGGCATCAACCTCGCTCTCGGCGTGCTTTACACCTGGAGCATGTTCAAAGGCGCCATCGAGAAGGAATTCGGCTGGAAAGGCGATCAACTCAACGATCCGTACGCCCTCTGCTGCCTGGTGTTCGCATTCACCATGATTTTGGCCGGTCGGTGCCAGGATAAATTCGGTCCGCGGCTGACAGCTTCGATCGGCGGATTGCTGGTGGGCGCTGGCATGCTGCTGATCGCCACCACCACCAGCTACGCTGTCTGGCTGCTGGGATTCGGCGTGCTCGTCGGCATCGGCATCGGATTTGGTTATTCGTCGGCCACCCCGCCCGCCTTGAAGTGGTTCCCACCCTCGAAGACCGGTCTTATCGCGGGTTTGGTCGTGGCAGGCTTCGGTCTGGCGCCGGTCTATCTCGCGCCGACTTCGCAATACCTGCTCGCCCACTACGGCCTGCAGAAGTCGATGCTGATCTTTGGGATCGCCTTTGTGGTGATTGTGTGTGTCCTGGCCCAGTGGCTCGTGAATCCTCCCGCCGGCTACGTGGCCGGCGCTCCGCCGGCGGGCACCGGGACGGCTGCATCCAAACCCGCTGCGCCCAGCGCGACGCCTGGCGAACTGCTGCGCATGCCGTTGTTCTATCTGCTGTGGATCATCTATTTCATCGGAGCCGGCGCCGGCTTGATGGTCATCAGCAGCATCGGCGGCATGGCCAAGAACAGCATGGGCGCCCTCGCCTTCATCGCCGTCGCCGTCATGGCCATCGGCAATGCCGGAGGCCGCATCCTCGCCGGTATGCTGTCCGACAGGATTGGTCGTCGCTGGACGTTGATGCTGGTCCTGCTATTGCAGGCTGTCCTCATGTTCGCGGCGATCCCCGTGACCGGCGCAAAAGACATGGCCGGTGTGGTGATCGTGGTGTTGGCGGCCATGATCGGAGCCAATTACGGCGCCAACCTCGCGCTCTTTCCCTCCTACACCAAGGACCTGTGGGGCCTCAAAAGCTTCGGCATCAATTATGGTCTCCTGTTCACCGCGTGGGGCGTGGGCGGGTTCGCCTTGAGCGCCTTGGCCCAACGCCTGGTCGCCGCCAGCCACGGAAGTTATCAATCGTCCTTCGTCACGGCAGGTGTGCTGTTGCTCGTCGGAGCGGGACTGACGTTTCTGATTAAGCCACCCCAGCCCAAGCCGGCCGCTTGAACAGCGATCTCGACACGAACTTGCTATGAACCCCGCGACTGCGGGGGCGGGTGAGGGGCAATCTCCACCGTGCATGGTCCCAATGCGCATTAAACCGTCGAATGTCAAGGCTCTCCATGAAAATCGAAATGAAACCTCAAATGCGGAATCGGACATCTGAAATCCACTACTCTAGAATCCCCGAAACCCCGAACATGTGGTCATCAAGTCAAGTTCTGGGTGCCTCTCTCCCTCCGGGTTTCAAGGATTCTAAGGAGCGAGGCGCGGGAGAGAGGGGCAGGAAAACGAAAGAGCGGTTTATGATGTCGAAGATTGGGATTTGGTCCGAGGCGCGCCTCGCTGGGCTGTGTCGATCCTTCTTTCCGCTGGCGGCTCTCGGACTGGCAGTCCTGCCCGCCGGCGCGTGGGAAGTGGCGACCAACCTCACGGTTCAAGCCGAACTCAGCGCCAAGGAAGGCTACGACAGCAACGTCTACCTTCAGGACTACGAACCGGACCGGGTGGCCGTCCCCAAGGCGGTGCGGCCGGACCAGGACTCGTTTGTCACCGCAGTCACGCCGCGGCTGGCATTCGACTGGCGGCCCTGCTCGGCGTTCAGCGCCACAGTCGCCTACGCACCCGAGATCGCCTTCTACCACGCGGAGCCATCCGAGGATTACGTCGCACACCGGGGCAACATCCTTCTCGATGGCCAGATCGGCGAGGTGCCGTGGGAGATGCCCCATAGTCTCACCTTCATCGATGGCAGCGGCAAAGGGCTTTACTACGGTGTCTCGAGCGTGCCGGGCGTGTTGGATGGCGTGCCGGCCATCGGCGGCATCCCCGTGCGCGACCGGCGGGACCAGTTCGTCTACCGCGGCGGTTTCAAAGCCACCTGGTCCGTCGGGAACGTCTTCATCCGACCTGTCCTCGCCGCCTATGTGCACGATTTCCAGACCGCCCAGAAACTCAATGGTAAGCTGCTGCCCAACGGCCAGCCCAATCCCGACTGGGGTTACGAGAACTATGTGGACCGCGCCGAACTGGATTTCGGACTCGACGTCGGCTGGTCGCTCAACCCGCAGACCAAAGTCTTTGCCGGCTACCGGTTCGGCAACGAAACCGAAGGAGACATGGTCGGCAGTCGCTACCATTACGACGCGCAGTTCCATCGGCCCCTGGTGGGAATCGAGGGCAAGCCGCTCAAATGGCTTGCGGCCAATTTCAGCATCGGCCCCGACATCCACCGCACCACATCCCGCCACGATCCCGCGTTCGATCCCAACTATACCGCGCTTTGGGTCGACGGCGTCATCACCCTGACGCCCACAGCCAAGGACAGCATCGTGCTGACCTGGAAGCAAAACACCCAGCCCGCGTTCTCCAGCCCGTCGATCTACGAGGACACCGTGTACGAGGGCACGGTCCGACACCGGTTCGACGATCGCTGGTCCGTCGCTGCCGGCTTTCGCGGCTATCTCGGCGATTGGCACGATCCGGTCGTCCGCCGCGATTGGATCTTCACCCCGAGCGCGTCGGTGACTTGCAAGCACAACCGCCATCTGACCTCCGAGTTGAGCTATGGCTACGACTGGGTCGACAGCCGCGTTCCCCTCACCAAAGGCCGCGAGTTCACCCGACACCTCGCCTGGCTCTCGATGAAATACGCGTTTTGATCGGGTTCCGGCTCTAGAGTGACTCCTCGTTTGAAATCTGTAGTAAATGAGTCAAGTTTCTGCGCCGCGCAGCGGCGCCTCTTAGCGAGGCGTCAATTGCCGGTGATCGCGGTGGACACCCAGCGGCCACGAGCCGTTCACACGCCTCGTCGGTCTGAGGCGCAGCCTCGCTAAAATACGCTATGAAACCACCCTCCCCTGCCCTCTCGTTCACACGCCGACAATTCCTCGCCTCGACCAGCGCCGCCGCGACGGCTTTCACTGTCCTGCCCGCCGCCGTGCTCGGTCGGGCGGGCCAGACGCCGCCCAACAGCCGCATCCAGACGGCCTTCATCGGCGTCGGCTCGCAGGGCCAGCGCGTGATGTTGAGTTTCCTCAAAGAACCCGATTTGCAGGGCGTGGCGGTTTGCGATCCGGTGAAGACGGCGGCGGATTACCACCAGTGGGGCGAGAGCGAGTTCGCGAACGCCGTGCATCGCCTGCTCGACGTCACCTCGGGCTGGGAATGGCTCAGCCCGAACCAGCCGATGCTCGAACTCACCCCCGCCATGCGCGTTCCGTCCGGCGTCTGCGGCCGCGAGCCGGCGCAGAGGATCGTCGACGCCTGGAACGCGAAACGCAGCGGCGCAACAGTTGCCCGCGGGTGCGCCAGCTACGCCGACTTCCGCGAGCTCCTGGCTCAGGAAAAAGACCTCGACGCCGTCGTGGTCGGCAGCCCGGACCACCTGCATGCGGTCATCTCGATCGCGGCAATGAAAGCCGGCAAACACGTCTATTGCCAAAAGCCGATGACCCGGACGATCCACGAGGCCCGGCGGATGGCGGCGGTCGCCCAGGAACACGGCCTGGTCACTCAGGTCGCCGTCGGCCCGCAGGCGTCTGAGGACACACGCCGGCTGTGCGAGTGGGTCGCAGCGGGAGCCATCGGCCCGGTGCGGGAGGTCATCAATTGGTCGTCGCGTCCGTTCTGGCCCCAAGGCATGCCGGCACCCGCCCAAGGACAGCCCGTGCCCGACGGTATGGACTGGAACCTCTGGCTCGGGCCGGCAGCGGAGCGCCCGTTCCATCACGCCTATCTGCCCTTTGTCTGGCGCGGGTGGGTCGACTTTGGCTGCGGCGCGTTCGGCGACATGGGCTGCTACAGCTTCGACACCATCTTCCGCGTCCTGAAGCTGGATCCGCCGGTCAGCGCCGAAGCGAGTTCGACCAACCGCTACCCGGCGAGCTATCCGCTGGCCTCCCTGGTGCATGTGGATTTCGCCGCGCGCGGCGGGCAACCGCCGGTGAAACTGCGTTGGTTCGACGGCGGCCTGCGCCCGGAACGGCCCGCCAATCTCGATCCCGCCGAGAAACTCGAAGCCGAGGGTTTGATGTTCGTTGGCGACCAGGGGACCATTCTCGCCGACTTCGTCGGAGGGCGCCCTCGGCTGATCCCAACGGCCAAGATGCAAGCCTTCAAGGAACCGCCAAAGACGCTGGCACGCTCGCCTGGCAATGAACGGGAGTGGCTCGATGCCATCGGAGACCGCCGCAAGACGACCGGGGCCAACTTCGGCTTCTCGGCGAAGGTCACCGAGGCGCTCTGCCTGTCGAATATGGCGATCCGCAGCGGCGAACGCCTGGGTTGGGACAGCGCCACACTCAGACTTACCGGCCCGGCGGCAGCACAGGAAATGGTCAACCCGCCCGCCCGCGAAGGCTGGACGGTCTGACATGACCGAACCGTCGTGCGACAAACCGGCGATTGCAATGCCACCGTGGCTTTGCCCGCCGTCGCAAGCATGCGGCGTGGCCGCGGGTGAGAGTTGAGAATTGAGAGTCGAGCATTGGACGTTGAACGTTTCTGGTTCATGGGTCTTGATGTGCATGAAGTAATTGATTTTCAGAGCTTTCCATGTTCCTTCTTCCAACGATTGCGGCGTTGGTTCTCGTAGGTCTGTATGTGTTCACGACCGAGGCGCCGCGGACCCTCAAAGCCGTTTTCACCTCGCTGCTGATCGGCTCGATCGTCTGCCAATTCCGATTCCCACAGTCCTGGTTCTGAGTCGAAGCGCTCACGTGCAGCCGCACCGCCAAGTCGCTCAGAAAAGCCACGATCTCCGCCTCGCCCATCTCGCGTGGATGACGCTTCTGGTCCGATATTGGATTGCCCTGGGACGCAATCGAGAGTGGTTTAGGAGAGTCAGAAACCGAGTGGCCGAACAAGGGCGCTGCACATCTGAACGCGGGCGGGCGACGGCAGATTCCAACTCGGACGTCACTGGTCGCCCGCGCCGGTGAGCTGGGCGTTCGGCCGCAGCGAGCGTTTTTGTTATGAGCGTCACGCAGCGGGCCTCAGTGGTTCCAGCGCCGGGTGCTTTCTCTGCGCCCTCCGCGGGCTCTGCGCGAGCCAGACGATGTCGGTCCGCGATGGCATTCGCGCGCAGCGTGACCTTTGGACGACGCCTTTACCGATGGACTGCGACGTTCCTCACGCAGAGAGCGCGGAGGGCGCAGAGGCAGGGTCCGGCTTGGTCGGTCAGTGCGACATGGACAGAGGCGGTGCGCCGCTATGGAGTCGGGCACATGCAATGGCCGAACCAGACGCGCCAGCCCACACCGGGAGAGCGTCTCGGTTTCAGTGGAGCGCCATCGGCCCGGCGTGGCTGCGCTTTCCCTTGGACGAGTTGCGCCGGCTTGCGTCTCGACGACTCGAAGACCACAGTGGCGGTACGATGAAGACAGAGTTCACGAAGATTAGCTTGGAGCGCTACGTCGAGCTGCACCTGCGGGCCAATCCGGGCACAGATCGCGAGGATCTCGTTGCTCGGCTGCGGAGCGCGCTCGACGCACATCGACGCGGCGAGCGCTGTCAGTGCGGTTCTCCAATCTGGGTCATCGGCTCTGCTGAGGTCGGCCATGCTTGCTTTTCCTGCATCACCGGACAGGCATGCCCGGACGAGGACGACGAGATCGACGTTGCCATGGACCAGGACCTCGTCCAACCAGACGGTCGAGGCAAGGGAGACCACGGCGACCCGTTCTGATTATGGAAACCGTTGACGGCACAGTCGTATCCGGTCGCCGCGCCTCACCTGGTCGTTCGGCGGACTCGCCCATATGACGGTTACGACGATCCTCGGACTCTGTGCGATACCTTGCATTGCTGGCATTGCGGCGTATTACCGCTACAAGAAGGTCAGGTGGTTACCATTTGGGACAGGTTATGGCATTGATTCACCGGACGGCCGGTATCGGGCACACGCGGCTGATTACGTGGACGAGTCTTTTTGGGGCCGCAAAACGCGCTTCTACGGATTTGAGGTGACCGACCGGCGCACGGGGCAGACCCTCGCGAGGAATGAGATGCCGCGAGTCCTCCAGCAGGAGCAGGCTCCTGGGGTTGATTTTTACTCTGAGGTCCTTGTCTCCTGGACACCTGATTCAAAGCGTGTGCAGGCGGAGTTCCGTGGGCAAATACTGTGGGAGTATGAGGTTCCCAATGCCGAACCAGACGGTCGAGCGAATGGCTGGCCCGCCACGCCGCTTGGCAATTCGTGAGTCGCTGGAGGGCCAGCCATCGCTCACCTCACCTCGGTGACAGTCGTGCGCGCGACTCAATACGACGCCAGATGAGCAAGCCCCTCGCATTTGTCTGCGCCTGCATCGCAGGACTTGGCCTGCTGGTTCTCTCACGTTCCATTTACTGCACCATTGTTTACGGCCACGGCGATTTCGAGGCGGGGAACTTCCACCGTTGCGTTTATTCGACAGAGCGCGACCCAGCGACCGGGACGATTCGCAGAGACTGGGATACGCGTTGCGACTTGGTTTCGAGCACCGAGGGTTCACCACTCGCGCAGATTCTCGATATGTGGGTTCTTGGTTTTGGGTTGGTTGTCTTGGGAGCAGGCATCTATGCCGCCGAGTGGTCGAGGATCCCGGCCTGAGCACGACGCCACAACCCGCAGGCAACCCGAGTGCGGGCAGCTGGGCTATCGTCGGTGTGTTCCTGCTCCCTGGTCTCAGCTGGCTCGTCGAGTATGCTACGACTGGCTTCGTCCAGATACCGTTGAAGGACGGCAAGGGCGGCTACGTTGCCTACAGGGGCGTTGTTGCGATATGCGCATTCGCAGCGCCGCTGGGGGTTGGCCTGCTCGGCTTGACCATGTGCCTGCGCCGACTCCGAATTCGCCGGAGACATGTTCCGAGGACTGAAGATGCGTGATAATCTTGCTTTTACCTGGTCAGCATCGCCGAACCAGTCGCGTCAGCCAACGCCGGGAGAGCGTCGCGGTTTCAACCGAGCGTCAGTTGCCCGGTGTGGCTGCGCTTGGCATTCGGCCACACGACGCACGTCGCCATGACATGCCCGCACATGCATCCAAGACAGACAGACGCTTGCTCGGCACTTGGCGGTCAGACCGCCAGCCCACTGTTACCGATTGGCGCTTCACCAAGCGGCTCACGCCAGAGCGACGGCGCAAGTTCCTCGACATCTTCGGCCATCTCCGAGTCACCTACACACGAACACGCATCCGCGGAGTCCTTCGCGATTACCGACTCACGCAGCGCTACGAGGTGCTTGCCGCCGATTCTGACACCGTCGCCATCCTTTACGAGGATGCGCAGCTCACCAGCAAGTGGCGCATTCAGCACATTCACTTCGAGGGACACGGCCGATATTGGATTGCCCTGGGACGCAATCGAGAGTGGTTTAGGAGAGTCAGAAACCGAGTGGCCGAACAAGGGCGCTGCACATCTGAACGCGGGCGGGCGACGGCAGATTCCAACTCGGACGTCACTGGTCGCCCGCGCCGGTGAGCTGGGCGTTCGGCCGCAGCGAGCGTTTTTGTTATGAGCGTCACGCAGCGGGCCTCAGTGGTTCCAGCGCCGGGTGCTTTCTCTGCGCCCTCCGCGGGCTCTGCGCGAGCCAGACGATGTCGGTCCGCGATGGCATTCGCGCGCAGCGTGACCTTTGGACGACGCCTTTACCGATGGACTGCGACGTTCCTCACGCAGAGAGCGCGGAGATTCCCAACTGCGTGTTCTCTGCGTGTCCTCGTGTCTCCGCGGTTGAATCGGGCCGCGATCCGTGATTCTATGCTGATGTTGTTCGCCGAACCAGTCGCTCCACCCGACGCCCAGCGTCCCGGTTGCGGATGCGTCGGGTCTTTCGGACGCCAGATTCGCTGCCGAGGCTTGTCCCCGGCGGCGGTCGGCGAGCTTTGGCGTTCGCCCGAGCCAGCCGCGGCACCGCCGGTGAGCAGAGCGAGTTCAGATCCGACCGCCGGACAGACAACCACGAGCAGTTGGCAGTTTTCCCCTTATCCGTGTGATCCGTGTGATCCGTGGTTCATTTCTGGCTCGTTCCTCGACCACGGATTACACGGATTTCACGGATGGGCGAGGCACCGGGGTTGTGGGTCGGGAAGGGCGAACCAGACGGTGGAGGCAACGGCGACCCGGCCACTGGCTCTGATGGCTGGACCCGGTGACTTTCGTGGTGTCTGTGGTCGCTGTGCCTCACCGCATCGTTATCCAGCGACGCCGGGCAACGGTGATAGACTTTTCCGCCCATGGCGACGACCGATTCCCCAGCAATCGGCACCCGCTTCGCGCCGCTCCCCACCAACTCCCTGCACATCGGCGGGGCTTAGCGCGGCGGCGTACGACTCGCTTCAGCGCGAGGCGTTTTTGGCAGGGCGAGGAGCGGAACACATTGTTGTTGTCGGCGCTTAGGGATAGGTTCTCGGAATGAATCGTGTTTATCAGAATCTGTGCGCCGTGTGGTTGCTGGCCGTTGTGAGCGCACCTGTGGCGTTCGCCGGAAACGTCCATCATTACATCTTCGTTGGGATGGATCGCGAGAAGCTCGCCGAGCCGGGGTTCCTCGATAACACGGGCGTCGAGGGCGTGCAGGTGAAGTACACCTGGCGGCAGCTCGAGCAGGGGAAAGACCATTACGTGTTCGACGACGTGCGGACCGACCTCGGGCTCGTCAAAGCCAGGGGGAAACGGCTGTTCGTCCAGGTTCAGGATGCGACTTTCGGGCTCGAATACATGCCCGTCCCCAAGTACCTGCGTGAAGAGCCCGCGTATCACGGCGGCGTGGCGCAGCAAGCCGAATACCCCGACGGCAAGCCCGAAACGGCCAAGCCCTACGGCTGGGTCGCACGGCGATGGGACCCGGCGGTCCGCGAGCGATTCGAAAAGCTCCTCGCGGCCCTCGGCAAGGAGTTTGACGGCCAAATCGAGGGAATCAACCTGCCCGAAAGCGCGATCGACATTCCGTATGCCGGCCCGCTCATGCCCAGAGGCTACACGCGGGAGGGATACCGCGACGCGCTGCTCGAGACGATGACCGCGTTGAAGAAGGCTTTTCCGAAATCGACCGCGATGCTCTACGCGAACTTCATGTCCGAGGTCGACCCGAGCGGGAAGCCGGTGTACCTGCGAAGCCTGTATGAACGGGCCGCCGAACTGAAACTGGCCATGGGCGGCCCCGACCTGTTGCCGCACAGGAGGTGGCAGTTGTACAACAGCTATCCGCTGATCCGGGAGTTCTCCGACCGAATCCCCATGGGCATCGCGGTTCAGGACAACAACCTGGCCGACATCAATCCGAAGACGAGCAAGAAAGTGACCGTTCCCGAGCTTGTGACCTACGCGACGGATGATCTACACGTGACGTATATCTTCTGGGGCACGCAGGAGCCCTACTTCACCCGTGATGTGTTGCCGTTCCTCGCGACGCGCTAGATCATGTGGAGCGTCATACTCGGAACTGGGTGCGGTCGCAGAGCACCGGCGGATCGTTCAACGGGATAACCAGTCGGTCGAGGCAACGGCGACCCGATGGCTCGCTCGGGTGGCTGAACCGGATGACCTCCGCGGTGTCTGTGGTCGCCTATATTGGCGTTCGGCGTATGAGCGGAGCCGCGACTGCAAAGGGCCGGGCAGGACACCGCAGAGGCACGAAGAGCGCGGAGATTCCCAACCGCGTGTTCTCTGCGTGTCCTGGCGTTAGGAGGGTCATATATGAGTAACAACTTTGAACCAACCGAATGGAGTATGAGTAAAGAGAGGGAGTTCATGGAGAACCTTCTCTGCCAGCGTTTCAATTTCTTTCTCGTTCTGTTCGCACTCTGTGTTCTCACAGCTACCACGTGCAGAGATGACACGACTTCTGGGGTGATTCTCGCAACCGGTTTCCTAGTGTGCCTCATGGTCTGGATGCCTATCTACCGGGCCCACGTGAAGCATCACTGGATCATGCAGGAGAGGATCTACAAGACAGAGGACCATCCAGCGAAAATCGTGAACGATGAGACAAAGCGACGTGGCCTGCTTTCCCGTTTCAGTGTGTCACGTTGGATGGGAGTCGCCATACCGGCTGTCTGCTGCGGCATTCTGCTTGGCGGGGCACTCGGGCTCTTCCTCGGAATCCTATGAATCTCCTAACCATCAGCTCCACCGAACCGCCGCCCCGCACGTCAGCGGGCAATTCGGACGCCTGGGAGGGGCGGCGGTCGGTGAGCTGAGGCGTTCGGCCCGAGCCAGCCGCGGCACCGCCGATGACCAGAACGAGTTCAGACCGGACCGCCGGAGAAACAAGGAAAGGCACTTTCCCCTCCTCCCCTTATCCGTGTGATCCGTGTGATCCGTGGTTCATTTCTGGCTCGTTCCTCGACCACGGATTACACGGATTTCACGGATGGGCGAGGCACCGGGGTTGTGGGCCGGGAAGGGCGAACCAGACGGTGGAGGCAACGGCGACCCGGCCACTGGCTCTGATGGCTGGACCCGGTGACGGTTCTGAGGTTTGTGGTCGCCGCGCCCATATTGGCGTTGGGCAGAGGCTGCTGCCGGCAGGCGACACCTTGAGATTGAGCTTTGGCAGCTTTCGGGTATGGTGCGCGCATGAGCATGACGGTGGAGCAGATTGTGGATGAGGCGCTGGGGCTTCCCAGTGAGGCACGCGCCCTTCTTGCGGATCGCCTGGTGGAGAGCCTGGACCCGGCGGAGGATGGTTATGTGCGGCAGCTCTGGGTGGCTGAAGCCCTCCGGCGACGGGATGATGTACGGAGCGGGCGAGTCCGGACGGTGCCTGGGGAGGAAGCTTTCGCGCAGGTCCGGCGGGCGGTTGCTCGATGAGATACGAGTTCCACCCTGAGGCACTCGCCGAGTACGAGGAAGCCGCACGGTATTATGCGGGGTGTCAGGAGGGCCTCGATCTGCGTTTCATAACGAGTGTGGAGGCCGCCGTTCATCAGGTAGCGGCCGCTCCGGAACGTTGGCGGTTGATCGAGCAGGACGTGCGGCGTTGCCTGACCAAGGTGTTCCCCTACGCGATCCTCTACACTATTGAGCCTGATTACGTGCTGGTTGTCGCTGTGATGCACTCCCACCGTGAGCCTGGGTATTGGAGGAGGCGGGTGGTAGGAAGTGCCGAACCCGACGCTGCTGAGTGGTGCCGCTCTTCAACCCAACATGACATCCGAATGGCGGCCCCGCCACGCGGCGTGGCAATTCGGCAGTCGCGGAGGGGCCGCCATCGGTGAGCTGATCGTTAGCTCCTGAAGGTCACCATTATCATGAGCGAAGTCTCAAAAGCAGATGACGCGCTGCTGACCAGGACAGCAAACACTGTATTCGGTCGCAAGGGTGAACTCACATCCTTGGCCGCCATGCCCCATCCCCGGCGGGTCTTTGCGATTATCTACTCAGCACAGGGAACCATCGATAACGGCGGCTTTCAGTACTTCTTCGAGTGCGATTGGCCTGAACGTCCCCCATACACTGCGTTCTCCGATTCGTACCGCGAGATCGGTGCGACCGATGTTGCCAACTGGCTGGATGAGGCCGCCTCCATGTTTCCATTTGCAGAGCCTCATCTTCACCGACCCGAGCGCGTCAAATACCTTCGAGAGTTCTGCGTCAAAGGCGACAGCCCGATGGGCATCCTGAGCGGTGACGCTATAGACGCCAGCGATCGAGTCTTCACCCGGCTGGCGGAGTACGTCCGACTAAACAGTGAACACTTTAGGCGGAGCTAACCAGCACGTCGCGCCACCCGCGAGTAGCGTCTCACTCGAGGCTTTGTTCTGTCCGCGGTGGCTCACGTGCGCCGTTTGACACCAAGCATCACAGCGAGACTCTTCACACCAAACCAGCGATGGAAGGACATCCTATGAGACAGAAAACCAGTCATTGGATTCCGGCGGCGTTCTGCGCCATCCTGTCACTCACAGCGCTCTCCGCCTCCACTGGCTCCGACGCAGGATGGTGGCGGCCCGCGTTCCTCGCCTTCCTGCCGATGTGCTTCTTCTTCGTGGGCGCAACCACGTCAGGGATGCAGCGCGAGATTCGTGATCTGCAAAAGCAGGTTGCGGAGACGCAGCAGAGGCGGGTGGGTCGAGGTGGCATCGCCGAGCCAGACGCTGGAGACCAACCGCCGCCCAGCCTTTCCGCTTGACGTTGAGTGGCAGTTTGGACGTACCCTTCGCGCTTGACGCCGTGTGGGCGCCCGACTCGGCCCACGTAGAGTATCGCTTGCTTACCACTCTCCGACTTGTGGGTAGGGATGGCGCTGTTTACCAGGCAGGTATCGTATGCTCTAACTCGCTGATTTCCTCCTTCAAGTGGATTTCCAACAAAGAGTTGTTGGTGGTCGTGAAGGACATTGATGAGCCGCTTGACATGTTTGGTTACCCACAGCACTACCACGGCTATTTGGCAAGCGCCACGGCTGTCAGGATTGTCAGAGTAACGTTGGACGGTGCCGCTACACAGCGATTTGCGCAGCCTGTCAAGGAGCCGACATTCATGTTCCACAGCATCGGCTTCGAGAACCAGGAGATCTCACCTTATGAGGACCGAGTGGCGTTCAGCGACGGTTCTAGACTTTGCGTATATGATGATGGCGCTGCGAAAGTCCTCATGACAATCCCAACGACTGGCGAAATCGAAGGCACTTGGTGGGAATCCAAAGACACGGTCATTATCGGGATCGGCCTACTCTCAGGGCGTAGAGACCTTCTCCGCTGTGACCTAGCAGACGGGAAAGCCCAGAATTGCACGGCGACACTTTTGCCACAGTGGGATGGCATGTGGCGTCAGGTTGATTGGTTCAGAGCACGAAATGCCGAACCAGACGGTGCAGCAAATCGGAGCCAGCCGATTTCACGTTGGCAGTAAGCACATGAGACGTCACAGCATGGGTTTTTCAATCTTCATCAGCATCTTCTTCTTGATTGGTTTCGGCCTGCTTGGCTATGGAGTGCATTCGTTCTATCGTGGACGTCAGGCTCTCTCGTGGCCTGCAGTAGAGGGTCGCCTTTGGGAGTGTCGTTTGCAGGAGAATCGACATAGCGAGGGCAACACTTGGGAAGTCAAGGTGCGCTACAGCTACTCTGTGGCCGGCCGGGAGTTCGATGGCAAACGCGTTGCCTTCGGATACAGCGGGAGCAGCACTCACGGGGAACACCAAGGAATTTGCGAAAAGCTGCAGTCGGGTTCACGCGTCATGGTCCACTACCAACCCAGCGATCCAAGCGATTCAGTGCTGGCAGCCGGATTCAACCGCTCGACATTCGTGATACTGGCATTCGCAGTCACTTGGCTTTTGTTCACGACGGGTTTCACCGTCTTGTGGACGACTTCTTCAGGTCGAGACGCCCGGATTCTGGTTCGAATAGAGATCGTCAGATGAGAACTGCCAACAAAACGCTGCACCGCCGCCCAGCGCCTCCGTTTCGGATGTGCTGGGTCAGTCGGACGGTCTCGGCGGCTGGCTCCCGTCGCTGACCTTTGTCGTTCGACAGCACGACGCCGGCCTCATAGCCAAAACCATTGAACAGGAGGTCACAGAGAGAGCAGAGGGGGGCCGATCTCCGCTATCTCTGCTGCCTCCTGTTTCATTCCGGATTCCTGTGGCGTTTCCTCGCTTGCTTTCGAGGGCGTTTGAGTCCCGCAATGGCCCTCGCCACCTGTTCGAGCTTTCCGGCCAGACCCAGTTCCTCGACGAGAGTGTCGCCCTCGAGCGGGCGCGATATTCCTTGTTTCTTGACGGGCTCACAAACGAGGTCTGGGAGCCGGCAAGCGATGGCCGCACAGTAGCTCCGGATGGTCGAGCGGACATTTATCTCGCGCGGAACGCTCAGAATCCCAAGAGAGGGTTCTTGATGTTCACGAGCGCTCAAGGCGCACGCTCATTTCTCCAGCTTGCAATTGAAGGGACGAATCTGGTATGCCAGCGCGTCGTCGGAAAATGATCAGCAATCGAAAGACCGGTCAACCAGCAGATCCACCGAACGCAGGGAGAACGCCTCAATTGACAATCGGACATCATAGGCCCGGCGTCGGTGAGGCGGGTCGGACGACATGAGCACTCTTTTTGATGGAAACGTGAAAATGAAACGACACTCGTCAATTTCAAAACAATGGATCGCAGTCGCCTC
>CAWJWM010000002.1:0-132345 GCA_963846445.1 uncultured Verrucomicrobiae bacterium
AAACCGGCTGCACCGAACGCCGGGATCGCGTCTCGGTTGACGGTCGGGCATCATTGGCGCGGCGTCGCTGAGCCGGGACGTTCGGCAGGATGACGGACCGATCACGAAGCGCGCTTGCCAGTCCGGCGGCGGGCGATAGACTCGTACCGTGCCACGGAAGGTCAGAGAACTGATTCGAGATCTGATGGACGCAGGATTCTACGAGATTCGCGGCGGCGGGAAAGGCTCGCACCGGAAGTACACCCACGCGGGGTATCCCGGTGCGGTCACGGTCAGCGGCGGACTGGGTGATGACGCGAAACACTATCAGGAGAAGCAGATCCGCCGCGCGATTGAACACGTGCAGCCATGAAGAAGAGCGATCACTACCACAAATGGGTGGAATGGAGTGAGCAGGATCAAGTGTACGTGGGCAAATGCCCAGACTTGATCACGGGCATCCACGGGGATGATCCGGTGCAACTGTATGCCGAGCTTTGCCGGGTGGTGGAGGAGGTCGTGGGACACTTCGAGTCGTCGGGTCGGACACTCCCGACACCCCTGACCCGGCCGATGCAGGAGGTCGCTTGAGGATCGGGATCTTGTCGGTCGTTGGTGAGGCGATGGCGCTCCGATCACATCGGGAACGGATGAGAGAACTGGAACGTCAAATTGGAAACGTTGCCTCACCCGGAAATCTCACCAGTGGAGCGATCGCGGCATTCCGGACGGTCCGCGGGTGAGATTTCCGGGTCTGTGAAACCCGCGCCCAGCAAGGAGAATCGGCTCATCGGTTCATCAAAGCCGGGATACGCCCCAGCCGCTTGGGCGACCCGGGCACGCCGACACAGTGTGGTCGAGATTGGGTCCATCTGCTTGGGGCGCGGGTTTCTGAGAGCCCGCATTTCAGGTGAACTGTGACGGTGACCGGTCAGATGACATCAAAAGTTGGTGAGAAATGCGGGCTAAGACAGCGGGCGGAACATCGCGCCGATTCGAGCGTCTGGACCGCCGCATCGCTGAGTTCTGTCGTTCGATGCAGAAAGGACTCGTTTCCATCGGGGGATCCGGTAAAGTTGCTGCATGACGGCGACGTAGTCAAAACGCTACCGCTGGAGCAGAAGTTGCAAATCATGGAGGCCATCTGGGAGGATCTGCGCGATCAGTTCGAACAGGCGGAGCTGCCGCCACGGCTCAAGGCCCTGCTGGATCAGCGTCGCGCGCGCGTACGCGAGGGTTCGTCGAAGCTGCTGGATTGGAACGCGGTGAAGTCGAGTGTCGGCAGGGCATGATCACGATCAGGATATCCGAGGATGCGCTCCAGGACCTGAACGATGGCTTCCTGTTCTACGAAACTCAGCAGGCCGGGCTTGGCGACTACTTCGCGAGGTGCTTGCGAGCGGACGTCGAGGACTTCGCGTGTACGGCGGGATCCAACGTGTCGTTTATCGTGATTACCACCGGCTGATAAGCCGAGTGTGCATCTGAGTGCAATCGTGCATCGAGGGCGCGCGGCACGACGTTCCCCCTCACCCCTGCCCTCTCCCCGAGGAGAGGGAGACCCTTCGGCCGCCCTCGCTCGATTCGTGCATCCTTGTTGTTCGGTGACCCGATCCATTTTCGGATCCCGACGGCGGCACGGGGTCGAGGGCTGCTCGAATGGCCCCAGAGCGGACGAGGCATTTCCCTCTCCCCGAGGGAGAGGGTAAGGGTGAGGGGGAAAAGGACGGACGATGGTCCGAGAACATTGCCTTCGCCAATATGCGCGTTACCAAGTGTTCACTTCGTGCAGTTTGGAGAAGATTTTCATTCGACGAACGCGTTCACCTGTTGAACATCTGTGGCTCACTTGCACGCAGCTTGGTCGTTCCTCTACTCGGATCCCCTAAGCGCTGCGCAGCAGCGCCGGCGCAGCGCGGCGACCTGCGCATTCGTCGGCACCAGAGACGCACGAGTCTCCTATCGCTTTGGTTGCGGCTCTGCCGCGCTGCGAGAAATGCGGGCTAAGGCTCGGACAGACCCGGTGTGCTGACGCGATAGAACCGCTGGTTGGGCGGAGTGTCGTTGGGATCACTGAGTTCGATCAGGCGTTTGGCCGAGGATGTGCCGGAGACGGCAGGAACCCGAGCGAGCGTCTCCCAGAAGCCGAGGGTGGGGTGATCTCGTCCGAGGACGGTGTAATGGCGATTCGCCACGCCCTGAAAGACGATGGAGTCGATCTCGATGCTCTCGATGCGGAGCACGCTCTCGGGGTCTTGAGGATCGGTTCCGGCCAAGTATTCGTCGCGGTTCGTGGCACCGTCGCCGTCGGTGTCGGATGACGCGTCCGTGGGGTCGTTTGGATTCAGATGCGAGTCGGTTTCGAAGGTGTCGGGCAGACCATCGCGATCGGCATCAGGGGCGACGACAACTTCGAGTGCGGCGTTTTCGCTGGTGATACCGGAGGCGAGGGCGCCCGGGTTCTTGACAATGACCCAGTAGGTCCCGGCATCGGCCGGACGGACGTTGGTCAAGGTCAGGAAGTCGGTGTGCGACGCGACCGCGCGTTCGAGCACTGCGGCGCCGTCGCGGACCCACCGGTAACGGATCGGCAAGGACGCCTGAGGGTTGATTTCGATGCCGAAGGTGACCGTGCCGCCCTCGGCAACGGTGGCGTCCCAGGGTTGGCGGACGATGACCGGTTGTCCCACGACACGCAGAATCGCCGTGGCGCTGGTGACGGCGTCGGAGTCGTTGTGGACGATCACGTCGTAGGCACCCGCGTTGCGGGCCTCGACGGAGGCGAACGCCAGAATCGAGCGCGTCGCACCGGGGATGTCGGCGCCGTCGCGGCGCCACTGGTAGCGGAGGGGGGAGGTGCCGACGGCCACCACGGACAACTCGACGGATTGGCTGGCCAGCACTTCGATCGATTCGGGCTGCCGGAGCAGGACTGGAGGGGTAACCAGGCGGATGAGAGCGGGCTGGCTGACGGCGGCGGCGGCGGGACTCGATACAACCGCCTCGTAGAGGCCTGCCTGGCTGGGTTGGACGTTGGTCAGGATCAACTGGCCGGCTGTAGCGCCGGGCAGATTCTCGCCATTGAAGCGCCACTGGAACCGGAGCAGTTCAGGCGCGGCGGCCTCGACTGACAAGGTGACCCGGGCTCCAGCGGCGACAGCTTGGCTGAGCGGTTGGCGGGTGATCGCGGGCGGGGGGGCGGCCACATCGCTGCGGCCCGGGGTGGGTCCCGATGCACTCCAATTGGCCGGGTCGTTTCCGTACTCGTCCTCGGCGAGTCGCTGCAGCGAGAGGCCGAGTCCATCGGCGGCCGCAGGCCAGGGGGCGTTATCCCTGTAGGCGACCTGGTCCACGAGGACACTGCGGGCGACGTAGTTGGTGGCGGACTCGCGGACGCCGTCCGCGGCGACCAATTCAACACTGTCGCTGCCGTTGGACAGGTTCCCCGTGTAAGGTCCGAAGAGGCGGACATTGGCGTCCACCGCATAGCGGCTGCGGAATGCAGCGTTGGCGGTCGAGTTGGACGGGTCGAAACTGACGACGACGAAACGCTCGCCCGGATTGATCATGACGGAGGGGGGAAAGCTGAAGTCGACCGCGTCGCGCAGGCGCCATGTGTTGGTCGGGGCGTTGAGATCGTAGAGCGCCACCGACACCGTCGAGATGTTGCAGAGTTCCACGTACTCGTCCTCGATGTTGTCCCAGGCGGCGCTGTTGGTGAGCACATCGGGTGGGCGGTACATGATTTCGCTGATCACGAGTGGTCCGACGCGGGGGAGTGCGTTGGAGACGCCGAGGGTGTTTTGATCCTGCGCGACGAAGTGTTCCTGGCCGTCGCTTGTCACGTGTCGTCCGAAGGAGACGCCTTCGAGGGCCGCCCCGAACTTGAATCCGTGTCGGTGGCCTGTGAGCCGGCCCGTCGAGTCCGCCGAGAAGATGTAGGCGTCGTCCCCGGCGGCGGAGAGATTGAAACTGGGGAGGACGCCGGGTTGGGGATTGAAATCCTGCTCGGTGAAAACCAGAAAGCCGCCGGCGGGGAGGATGGTCGGTGCCGGGATCCGGTACTTGGGCGTGTTTTTGATCGTCCGACAGGAACCATCCGCCGAGGTCGACGGGCGCGGCGGTGGGGTTGTGCAATTCGATCGAGCGTCCCTGGGGCGGGATGGCGCGGCTGAGGGCTTCGGTGACGAGCACGCCGGGAATGTCGAGCGAGGTCGGATCGGGCTGTCCCGGAGTGCCACCGAAAGCGGCACCGGCGCGCCAGCCTTGTTGTCGGTCCCAGGCGGCGCAGGGCTGCTCTTCGTCTGCGACGACCAAGGCGAAGCCCAGTTCTTCGGTGGTGGGATACCAGTCGGGATCGTAGTGGAAATCGTGCAGTTCCTCGAGCATCGGACCGACGAGCCGCAGGCGCTCGCCCTGGTTGTCCAAGGTGCCCTGGTATTCCCCGGCGACATTGCGCGCATCCGGGTAGCGGCTGGCAAAGGCCGCTGCGTTGTTGACGATCAGCATGGTGTCGCCCGCGAGCGAGGGATGTCACCTGTCCGGTCGAGAACGAGAACTGGATGCCGTCGATGAACTCGAAGCCGCGCAGATCCAGGGGCGCAGCGCCGATGTTCTTCAGTTCGATGTACTCGAAATCACTGGCTTCGTAGGCGCTCGCCGCGTCCGGGGCGCGGGGGCGTACATGAGTTCGGTGATCCGGAGCGGCGGGGTTTGGACAAGAAACGTGGCCGCCGCGGGCCCGCTCCAGCGGTTGCCGCTCCGCGCGCGGGCCACGACGCGGCTATTGGCGTTGATGGTGATGCCGCCCGAGTAGGTTCGGGCGCTGGGAGCGACACCGCCTCCCTTGGCTCGAGGGTCGGTGCCGTCGAGGGTGTAATAGACCGATCCGGCCGGGGCGGAGGCGGCGAGGACGAAACCGGGGGAGACGGCGCTGTCGGCGTGGCTGAGCAGGGGCGGTTTCAGGAATTGGGAGTCGATCCAGTTGTAGCGGCCTGCGACCCAGTTCTTCAGGGCGGCGATGATGCCGGCGTACGTGGTGGGGGTTGCGATACATGGGCGGGTTAGGCCAGACGTAGGTGCCCAGGCGCGGCCATTTTTGGAAGTCGCGGACCTGGGCCTCGTTGAGCGATGCGGCCAACTCGTCGATGCGTGCGAGGAGATTGGACGATGCCAGGATGTTGGTGCGGAGCACGGTCCAGCGGTCGGCGATCTTCTGGTTGAAGTCCGGGTCACCGGTTGTTCCCGAGGAGGAGGTGGTGCCGCACATCAGGCGGCGCAACCAGATGTGGGCATTGTCATCGAGTTGCGTGTAATACCAGCCGTCTGGTTCGCCAGCCTTCGAGGTAGTCGGCATTGCCGAAGCTCAGATTCCAATCCCAGATCGGATCCATCCGGAGTTTACCGCCCCGGTCTTTGCTCATGTAATTGCTGAGGCGATAGCCGTCGATTTGCTTGGCGAACTCGACAATCCAGTGGTTATCGACGAACGAATCGACGTCGATGTAATGGGAATAGTGGTTGGTGCCGGTGGCGCTGAGCCAATTGGCCGCGTACATGGCCTTTTCGAACTGGTTCAAGTAATTCCGGATCCAGTTCTGCTGCGCGGGCGTGATCTCGCGCGGCTTGGGCTCGTGGTACTTGAGCGCCTGGCCGCTGAACCCGGCGCCGCCGGAAGTGCTGAAACCGCGGTCGCCCGGGCTGTCCTTGTCTTTCTTGACGATGTAGCCGCCGGTGATTTCAGGCTCGGCGTTCTGCTGCGGGGTCAGTCGGGCGATGTCCACCCGGCTCGCGTCGACCTTGATTTTCTCGAGCAGGATGTAGATGCCGGCGTAATCGCCGGGGTATTCGAGTTTGCCGCCTGACGTGTCGACGAACACCTCGACGAAGCGCCGGCGGGGTGCGTAGTGCCCCATTTTCTCGTGGAGTTCAAAGGCCAGATAGTTCTGGAGGAAAGGCTTGTCCGAGTAGGGGGCGTAGAGCACCCAATCCGATTCCTGCGGCAGGCCGAGCAGGGGGACTTCGAGGTCATTGCCTGAAGGGTCGTTGATTTCGAGGTTGTAGGCTTTCTTTGGAAAACCGGTCGACGATTGGCCGCGGATTTCGATCTGGGCCTTGCCCTGGAATCCGGGCGGGGACAGCAGTGCCGCCCGTCCGCGGAACGTGTCGATCGCAGTGACGAACGCGGGCACACGACTGTCCTGAGGAATGCTGCGGCGGCCGGTGTTGATGATCAGCAACGGGAGCTTCGAACTGAATCCGCTCAGGCTGGTGCTGACCAGGACGTAGCTTTGCAGGACGATGGAACTGGGCAGCAGACCCGCCTGAAAGACGCGTGCTTGCACCACGGTGTTGGTTGTGATGGTGAGAGGGCCTGCGTAAGCCGTCGAACTGCCGGTTGGGGTTGTGCCGTCGATCGTGAATCGAATGGTGCCGGAGGGGGCGTTCAGACTCACCGTCAGGCTCGACTCGGCGAAGGTGCCGCCCGCCACTGAGAAGACCGGGTCTGGCGCGAAACCCGGCCCTGTGAGCGCGTTGGGGGCGCCGGGGGTTGGGGTGCTGAAATAGCCGGTGAGTTCGGGGCTGGTGCGGTCGCGGCCATAGGAGATGTCCTCCCGCTGCGGAGGGTAGGTCGGGGCGAATTCGGACACGACCTGGCCCTGGGGATTGGCCAGGCCGAGGTATTCGCCCTCGTTGCCGAGGCGGAAGTTGGTGTGCAACGCGGCCGACGGATCAGCGAGGTCGCGGTTCGAGGCCCACACCAGGAGATAGCTGTTGGGGGCGATGGTGACGTTTGGAAACCGCCACCGCGCCACATCGTCCCGGTCATCGGTCAGCGACCAGCCGAGCAGACTCACCGGCTCGGCGCCTCGATTGAACAATTCGATCCAGTCCGAACGCTCGCCGAAGTCATCGCGGACACCGTTTTCATTGTCGGTCAGAAACTCGGAAACGAGGATGTCCGCCGGCGGGGCGGTCGGGTCGAGAGTGTAGTCCCAACTTCCCCCGGCAAACGGGTTCGGCGGAACGGCCAGGTCGCCGATTCCCGAGTTGGCCGCCCACGCGACCGAGACGCGTCCGACAGGAGGCTCTGGGAATTCAAACCCGTAGTTGCGCGGGGAGTACTCCTTGAGAGCGGTGGCTGGCGCGCCGTTGATCCACAAGTCCGCGGCATCGACACCCACGACGTTCTCGGTGAAGAAGACCTCGATTTGCCGCAGTTCACGGACAGTCGCTCCCGGGGCGGGGATGACCTGTTCCAAGGTCGGGACGCTTTCGTCGAGTGTGCTTGTGCACGCCACAGCGATGAGGAAGTCGGTGCTGTCGCTCAGGGCGCAGTTGAACGCCTGGACGGCGACGACGTTCATCCCGGGGCGGAGCAGCGATGCCGCGTCCGTGACCGTGAAACTGTCCACGTTGGGTTCGCCGGCGGCTGGGAGCGAGACATCCGAGTAGAGCGGTTCTCCTTCTGGCATGTTGACCCCGCCGATCTGTGTGCCGTTCAGCCACAGGATACAGCCATCGTCGGACTGCACCGTCAGGGTGATCTCGGACACCGCGGCCGGCGACGCCACGGCAAAGGTCTTCCGGAGGTAGATGCAGGTATAGCGGCCCCGCATGTCGCTGAGGCTGGTGTTGCCGGTGAAGCCACTCGAGTCCTCGTAGTAGAAAGGGCCGCTCCCCACGAGCCACGCGCTGTCGTCAAAATCAACAGATCGCCAGGCCGTCGGGTCCGGGCTGGACGCCTCGGTCATGCCTTTGAAATACCGGAACTCGCTGTTCTCGCCGAAGACCACGCCAGCCCTGGTCTCGGTGCAGAGACTCATCCAGAGGCAGGCCGCCATCGCGAGCCACGGCAGGCGCTTGCGGTGCGAGGGGATCGTCTCTTTTCTGTCCGGGCTCACAGAACGCGGCCTGTTCTTTGCGAAGCCGCTCGGTGAACATGAACCGCGCACATTGCCTCTCGCGTGTCCCGCAAAGCGGGACACCCCCTCCCATCGGATGAGAGAGGGATGGGGTGAGGGGCGGCGGTTCATGGGGAGAGTCGTCATAGTATTTGCGGTTGCAGTGTAGATCACAGCAGGCCCCAGGCCAAGTGAACAACTGAGCCGTCTTGTGCTCCGCTCGACAAGGAGCCCGCCCCGTGCCAGGTTGCTTTCGTGGATCTCGACGACAAAGAGCGGAAGTTGCGCGAATTACTGTCCGGTTACGGGTCGTGCCTGGTGGCTTATTCGGGCGGTGTGGACTCGATGTTGCTTGCCTACGTGGCGCGGCAGGTCTTGGGCGACCGTTGCCTGGCGGCGATTGCGGACGCGCCGAGTCTGCCCCGGCGGGAACTGAGCGAGGCCCTCGACGGAGCGGCGCGGTTGGGCATTCCCGTCCGCGTCATTCAGACCGCTGAGTTCGCGAACCCGGACTATCTGGCCAACTCGAGTGATCGCTGCTATGTCTGCAAGCGTGGCTTGTTCGAGGAACTGGGGACCCTGGCCAGGCAAGAAGGGCTGGCCATCATTGTCCATGGGGAAAACGCCAGCGACGCCGATGACCACCGTCCAGGACGGCGGGCGGCCGTCGAGTTGAAGATTCGGGCGCCGCTTCAGGAGGCGGGCTTGACCAAGGCGGAGATTCGGGCTTTGTCGGCGCAACTTGGCCTGCCCACCGCAGACAAGCCGGAGATGGCCTGTTTGAGCACGCGGATTCCCTGCGGCGAGAGGGTGACGCCCGAGAAGCTGCGGATGGTCGAGGAAGCGGAGCAGGTGCTGCGCGATCTGGGTTTTCGGAATGTGCGTGTGCGGCACCACGAACCGATCCGCGCGACTGGCGGGCCTGCGTTTCCCCTGGCGCGCCTCGAGTTGGGCGCCGGCGAGTTGCCGCGGTTGATGGCCCAAGGGCTGCATCTGCGCGTGGCGGAAGCGTTACGCGGCCTGGGCTACGTTCATGTCACGTTGGATCTCGAGGGTTATCGCCGAGGCAGCGGCGCCACTTAGTAGAGTAGGCAGGTGAGGAGTTGCGGGTCTTAAACCGACTGGTGTTGTCAGTGTCCCTCTCCTCACCTGCCCCTCATCAAACCGGACGTGCGGATTTCCCGCATCCGGCTTTCCGAGCTCATTCATCCTCAAGCCTGGGTCGTTCAGTGAGACCAACTGCCCGACAGAGGCAGGGTCCAGAGTCCGTACTTCTCATGGAGACGTTGGTCGGTGTAGCGGGTCCACAGTCCGCGTCGGCAGTCGTGCTTGCGCCACAGCCACCGGCGGAGCCGGTTCCGGCTGTAACTCATCATTTGGCTGCAGACCCGACTGCTGTGTCCCCACTGGAAGTAGCCGGCCCATCCGCGCAGGACTTGGTTGACCTCCTTTACCACGTCAGCGACTGGTCGCCAAAGACTCCCATGGTGAAGAATCTCTCCCAGCCTATCTCGCAGCTCCTGCCGGCTTTTCGGGTGCGGTTCGATATGGAGGTATCGACGACCTCGGCGACTGGTTCTTGAGGTCAGGCTGAAGCCCAGGAATCGGATCCCCTCCTGGCGGATATTCACCAGGCGCGTCTTCTTCTCGTTGAGCTGCAGACCCCTCTTCCTCAGCCACTTTTGTAGTCGTGCCTTCATTTCGGCCCCCTGCCCTGGACGACAGCAGATGACAAAGTCGTCCGCGTACCGCACCAGGACAGGTTGGCCCGCCACACGCTCGTTGACCTCATGGTCCAGTCGGTCCAGATAGACATTGGCCAACAGAGGCGAAAGGACCCCCCCTTGCGGCGTGCCGCAGCGGTTGGGCAGCACCCTCTGCCTGCCTTGCTTGTCCCTCTCCATCACGGGGGCGCGCAGCCAGCTTTTGACCAGCCGCAAGACACTCCCGTCACTGACCCGTTTGGCCACCAAGCGCATCAAGTCCCGGTGCGGAATCGTGTCGAAATATTTCGACAAATCCGCGTCCAGAATCTCAACCCGCCCTCTCCACACCGCCTGGTCAATAGCCCGGAGGGCTTGATGGGCGTTGCGTTTGGGCCGAAAACCGTACGAGTGCGGATGGAAGTCCGCTTCGAAAATCGGCATCAGCACCAGATACACCGCCATCTGAACCACCCGATCTCTGACCGTCGGAATGCCCAGCGGCCGCTGACCCCCGTCCGGTTTCTCGAGCCAAACCCGTAAGACCGCTTGGGGTCGATACGTCTTGGTCTGGAGTTCCCTTTGAAGGGTCCGTAGCCACTGCTCCCGCCCTTCCGTCGTGGCATTGATCATGTCCAGGCTTTCCCCGTCCACGCCAGCCACGCCGTCGTTTCCGGTGACCGCTCTCAGAGCTGTCTCCAGCACTGCGAACCGCATCACCTCTCCGTACAGGCTCCAGAACCGCCACCGCGGTTCGGCCTTGGCTTTCCGATAAAGCGCGATTTGAAGCTCCCGAACTTTCTCCGGGGTTAGTATCCGGTTGTCCCGGCCATCCCCAGGTCCTTCGCTTCGCCTCCACGCGTTGAGGCAAGTGCCCCCGCTCGGCGTCTTGCACCGCTTGAAGTAGTGCAGGTCCACGCCTTCTCCAGGGACTCCGATTCCTCGGACGACCTCCGCCGCCTTGTGGGGCCTACCCACTTGTGCGTCGGGTTGGGGCTTTGCTACCCCGCCGCCAGAGGTGTTCCCGCCTTGACTGTCACCACCCTTTCCAGACGTGCTGTCCACGCTGACCCCGCCGGAGCGTTGAGGAGCCTTAGACTGTTGGGGTGACTCCCCCCTGCGGCCTTCGCCATCCGGGCAGTGGCTCGGCTCTCCGGTTGTAGAGTTCTCGAGGCTCATTCGATGTGGTTTACCGTCATTACGGCCCGTCTGTTCGATCCGCCCCGGCTACCCCTCTGGTCTCACGACCAGACAGTTGGAGCGGCCTTCTGCCGCGAACAGTCCAATTCGGCAGGTGGGATTCACACCCACTGTGGTGCCAGCGTGGCTGGCTGCTGCGCCCGCATTTCTCACCAACTTTCGATGTCCTCTGACCGGTCACCGTCCCATTTCACCTGAAATGCGGGCTCTCAGAAACCCGCGCCCCAAACAGATGGACCCAATCTCGATCACACTGTGTCCGCGTGCCCGGGTCGCCCAAGCGGCTGGGGCGCGTCCCGGCGTTGATGAACCGATGAGCCAATTCTGCTTGCTGGGCGCGGGTTTCATTGACCCGGAAATCTCACCCGCGGACTGTCAGGTATGCTGCGACCGCCCCACTGGTGAGATTTCCGGGTTAGCGAGGCGTCGGGCGTCGGTGATCGTGGTGGCCACCCAGCGGCCACGAGCCGCTCACACGCCTCGTCGGTCTAAGGCGGAGCCTCGCTAAACATAGAGGGCGCTTTGCAGATCCCGCACCACGACACTCATGAAGGGGTACCGCTTGTCGGGTTCACGTTCCAGGCAGCGCAGGATGGTGCGTTCGGCGATGGGCGGGATATCGGAGTTCAACTGGCGTGGCGGCGCGAAGTCGATGGTCCGATCCAGTTGCCGCCGAAGCACTTCATCGGGCGAATCGCCCGGGAAAGGCTTCTGGAATGTCAGCAGTTCGTAGGCGGCGACGCCAAACGCGAAGATGTCTGCGCGATGGTCGACCGGTTCCCGCAGCAGTTGCTCGGGTGACATGTAGGCGGGTGTGCCGGGGTTTTTGGCGAGTTTCTTTGGAAACTCGGGGCGGGGCAAGGCCAGGTCGAAGTCGATGAGGCGGACGCTGCCGTTGCGGGTGACGAGCACGTTCTCGGGTTTAAAGTCCAGATGCATGTACTGGTTTTCGTGCACGTGTTCGAGCGCGACCGCCATATCGATGAGGATGTTGCCGACGTTGTCCTGAAGAACGGGATCGCTGCGTCCCATCAGGAGTTTCAGGTTCGCGCCTTCGACGTATTCCATGGCCAGGTAAGGGCACCCCTCGAGCTTGCCGTGGCTGCGGTAGCCGATGACGAACTCGTGAGTGTGAATGCGGGCGAGAATCTCGCACCCGCGAAAGAAACGCCGTCGTGCGGTGAAGTCGAAACGATGTCCCGAGTGGAGGCAGCGGATGGCGCAGGTTTGCCGCTGCTCGTCCTCGGCCAGCCAGATGTCCGCCATGCCGCCGCTGTTGATCAGTTCGTGCAGGTAATACGGACCGAGCGGGCCCGGTTGCCGGTGCCCTCCGTCTCCATCGTTCTTTTTGCCCAAGCCGAACATGCTGGATATGCCGTGACCATGCCCTATTGCAATCTTCATGCCAAGCCCGGCTTGCCCCGATTTCTCGCGCAGCGCGGCAGAGCCGCAACCAAAGCGACGGAAGACTCGTGCGTCTCTGGTGCCGACGAATGCGCAGGGTCGCCGCGCTGCGCAGCCTCGCTCAACTCGCAGAGCCAAAGCGCCAGAGGACTGGCGCAGTCTCCCGCAGCCGCGGGACTGGCGCCTTTTCGGACGTCTCCGGACCGCGCGGAGCGTTTTGGAGTGCGGCAGTCTTCTGCCGCTCTGAGACCCTCGCAAACCGTCTGGCGACACGCCTCGCCGGTCTGAGGCGCAGCCTCGCTAGAGAATGAACACGTGAACGGCCTCGCGTTCTTGAGAAGTCGAAGAGAAATGCGCGCTCGCAGCTTTACGTTTGCATCCGACATGAGAGGATCTCGAACGTCGAATGTCGTCGATCACCGAGTTGTCCGCCGCTCCGGAGACGCCGCCCACCGGTCGGAAGCGCCGGATCGTTTTCTCGACTTATGATTCGCCCGGCAATCCGTATTACGGGGGTGGAGGCGCCCGCGCCATCCACGAGATTGCCCGCCGGTTGACTTCACGTTACGAGGTCCGGATCGTCACCGGTCGTTTCCCGGGGAGCCGTGCACAGATTGTCGACGGCGTCAGTTACACACCGATCGGCTGGCCGCGAGCCGGTCCTCACTTGGGGCAGCTTGTCTTTCAGTTTCTGCTCCCGTGGCGGGCTGCGCGCAGCAATTACGAACTCTGGGTCGAGAGTCTGACGCCGCCGTGGTCGACAGCCTGTCTGCCGTGGTTCACCCGAAAGCCGGTGGTGGCTTTGACTCAAGTGCTGGCGGGAGCCGCCATGACGCGCAAGTACAAGTTGCCATTTGCCGCCTTCGAGCGAATGGGCCTGCGCGCTTATCGCCATGCGATTGTCCTTTCGACCCACCTGCAAGGGATCGTCCGGCGGGCCAATCCCCGTCTCGAGACGGTGGTCATTCCAAATGGCGTTTGCCCCGAACTCATCGACCTGGCGGTTCAACGCGAGGAGAGGCATCTGTTATTCCTGGGCCGGATCGACATCGAACAGAAGGGGCTGGAATTGCTGCTCGAATCGCTGGCCGCCGTCGCGGGGCGCATCGTTCCTCCGGTCCTGATCGCCGGCGCCGGTCCCGTGCAGGAGGAAAACCGGCTTCGACGTCGGATTGAATCGCTCGGGCTCGGAAGCAAGGTGCGGGTGGTGGGCAGGGTCAACGATCCAGAGAAGGGCGAGTTGCTGCGGCAGTCATTCCTGGTGGTCATGCCGTCGAGGTTCGAGGCGTCGCCCCTGGTGTTAATCGAGGCGTTTTGTTACGCCGCACCGGTGGTCTTGTTTGACATTCCGGAGTTATGCGATATCCCGGCGGACTGCTGCGTCAAGGTGCCGGCGTTTGACACGCGGGCCTATGGAGCCGCGGTGCTCGGTCTTCTGGCGGATGGGCGGCGGCGCGACACCCTGGGGAAGGCGGGGAAGAAGTACGCACGCAGTTTCAGTTGGGACGATCTCGCTCGACGCTACGACGCGTTTTTCGAGAAGGTTCTTGGCCGGTCCGGATCATGAACGCAGCGCACCCGACAGGAACAGCGATTGGCATTGACATTGGCGGCACCAAGATGGCGCTGGCGGTGGTCGAGGGCGCTGGCACAGTGCAGGCGCGGCGTTCCCTGCCCACGGAGGCCGAGGCCGGCTTCGATCGGGCGGTCGTGCGTCTCGGGGAGGCGATCGAGGCGCTGTGCGCCGAAGCCGGACTCGAACCGGCGAATCTGCGCGGGATCGGGATCGGCTGCGCCGGGCCGTTGGATCCCGTTCACGGCCTGATCAACAATCCGTACACGCTGGCCGGGTGGGACCGGTGCGACATTGTCACGCCTTTGCGCGAGCGGTTTGGTCTGCAAGTCCGGCTCGAGAACGACGCCGACGCGGCTGCGCTGGGCGAGTGTGTCGCGGGAGCGGGGCGAGGATTCGATCCGGTGGTCATGCTGACCCTGGGCACGGGTGTGGGTGGCGCGGCGATCGTGCGAGGCGAGATCTACCGTGGAGCGGGTGGCGAGCACCCTGAGTTGGGTCACTTGGCAGTGGATCCCGACGGTCCGGAATGCTATTGCGGCAGTCGCGGCTGCCTCGAATCGCTTGCGTCCGGCACCGCCCTTGCGGCGGCTGGCCAGCCGGCGGGGTATACCGATGCGCGGGCTGTTTTCGACGCGGCTCGATCCGGGGAACCGACCGCACAGGCGATTCTCGAGCGGGCGATGGCGGCGGCCGGCGCGGCGGCTTGGACACTGTTTCACACGTTCCTGCCGCAGCGGTTGATCCTCGGGGGCGGCATGGCGGAGGAGCACTTCGACCTTTACGCCGCCGCCATTCGGGCGCGTTTGGCGGGGGCGACCCAGTTCACGCCGAAGGCAGTCGAGATCGTGCAGGCGCAACTGGGCAACGAGGCTGGCGTGATCGGGGCTGCTGCGCTGATCACAGTTCTGGACCGCGGCAGAAGAGGGTAATCCTCGCTCGGGGCGCGGGGCCGGAGACCGGGGTGCAGGAGAAGCGGAGCGCATTGGTCCCGGCGCGCAGGGCGGGCGGTTGCCCGTGCGGTGTCACCTGGGCGAGAACTTCGCCTTTGGATCCGTAGTGTCGAGCCTCGCCGGTTGCGTCGTACTCGATCCAGTTCCCCGAACTCAACTCCACCGGAATCGTCCAGGACGATCCGTTGAGCGTCAGAGTCGGGTTCTTCAACGTGCCGGCGAGCATCGGGAGAGCCTTGATTGGTCCCAGACGGCAGCGGACTTCCTTGCGGGGCGGCAGGTTCTGGAGCCAGACGCTGAGCGATTCGACGGCGGCGAAGTCGATGGTCTCGCGATAGACATTGTAGGCGCTCTTGCCGTCGTTCCACTGATAGTCACTCCAGCGGGAGGACTCGGTCTCGACCAGCGCCACGATTCGCCGACCGGTGAAGTTCACGGTCACGTACCGGTCCGCCACAGCGCCGAAGGCGAGGTGTCGCGGACTTTCGAGGCGGACAGCGATCACCTCCCCCAGGCCGTCGCCTTCGATCCAGAGACCGAGGGCCTGCAGGTCCTTGAGATTTAATGGCGGATCGAACCGCCGGTCGAGTCGGGCCCAAGCGGCATGGCGAGGCACTTGGGACGCATTGGTGGCGATCAGGGTGACGAGCGGCGTGTTGTCATGCTGTTCTGCGACCAGAGTGCAGGTGACTCCCGGGGCCGTTGTGGTCTTCCACAGCGCTGCTTCGGGTCCGGCGAGGTTGGCGATGACCCGTCCGTCCGGGTCGTCGTAGGAAGCGGTCGACATCAGGGCTTCGACGCGGAGTGTTGCCGGTTGGGCGGCATAGGCGTTGGCGGCCTCCCAGGCAAGCGACCACGGCACGTCCGCCGCGGCCAGATGCGGCTGGGATTGGGAGCGGCGAAAGCGGGGCTGGCCCGAGGCGTCGGTGAACAGGGCGAATTCGCCGCCAGGGCGGCGGAGTTCGGCTCGCACCCGCTCGTCGCAGGCGCCGGAGTGTCGGAGTTCCTCGCAGGTGCGGAGGATGTCGACGGCACGACGAAAGAGGGGAACGGATCGGAGTTGATCGCGGTTAATCGATCCGGCGAGCGAGATGCCAGCGTCCCAGCCGACCAGTTGAGCGCCCAGAGACTCGATGACTTCGGGGTAGGTCGGTTCGATCTGCGGCGGGTTGAACGACTGGAAATTCCACCAGCCCAAGTGGAGCGGCAGCAGCAGCCCGCCGTGGACGGCGCTGGCGTGCAGGTCGACGAACCGCCGGTGCCCGCGCTGCGGATAATCCCAGGCCTGCCACCGGGTGCGGTATTGCCAGAAATGATGCCACATGGCGCTCATTTCCATGCCGGTCGGTTTCTTCAGTCGCTTCTGGATCTCCATCACGAACTTGTCTGCCCAGTACCAGCATTCGTCCGCGCCACGGAGGATCGAACTGCCGTCGATGGCATCGAGATAAAGACCGTCGAATCCGCAGCGGTTAACGACATCGGCATGATTGGCGGCGATTTCCTCGAAGAGCGTTGATTCGACATCGGGGACCAACAGGCCAAAGCATTCCTTGAGGTGCCGGGCGGGTGTTCCCTGGTCATGGGGGGCGGAGCGGGTGCCAAAGGCGCCGCGCTGAACTCCGGTGAACCGCCAGGGCGGGTTCGCGCTCGCAGCGCCAAACGTCACCAGTTCGTCACCCAGGTGGAGCAGGATGCTGTTGTGCTCGAAAAAGCCTGTGATAGTCCCAATCCCGGACGTGGACTCCGTCACCGGGAGCACATCTGCCTCGGCACTGACGGGTTGGGCAAGCGTGAACACGCGGAACGCGTCGAGTCGAGGGTCCGGAACTGGGGTGACATACTTGGACTGCTTGTCGATGAAGAAGGCGTAGGTGTGAAAGATCGAGTCGATCCCGGCGGCGTGCAACCGGTCGACGATGCGGGCGAAGGTTGTCCAGCCGTCGGGCCACTTCTCTTTGTTCAGGGCGAAGTCGCCGAACCGGAAAAATGCGGCGCCGCCGCCGTGATTGTCGATCTGCGTCACCCCCAGGCTCCGCGCCATCTCGATCCACTCGGGCACAGTCGCCTCGGTCAAGGAACCGAAGTTGAACAGGTAGGAACCGCGATTGAAGGGGATCTCCTGCGCCCACGGCCCCGCCACTGTGCACAGCGGCATCTCGTCCGCGTGCTGCAAGACCTCCTTCAGAGCGGACAACATACGGTTGACAGGCATTGCGACCAGCGCGGTTTTGGCGCCGACGATCCCGAATTTGCGGTGGGCCCCGGCCCGGAGTTCGGTTTGCAGCACCGGGAGTTGATCGATTCGGGTGATCAAGTTGAGCGATAAAGCGCACGCCCCGAACGGTTCGTCCGGGAGGCCCCGCAATGTCAGCGGGACATTGAGGAACACCAGTGCGTCAATCTGTTCGCCGCGGATCGCCTCGACGGTGAGGCGCAAGAACGCGGCGCCCGGTTCAATGCGGAGGATGGCCTCCGCGTCGGCGCCTGCGAAGCCAAGGACGAGCCGCCCGTCGGTCAAAGCGACCGCGCTGGCCGGGTGTTCTTTGTCCGCGCGACGAACAGCCGCGCAAGGGGTGGGCTTGTCAGACGCGAGATAGTCCGTCTGCGTAGTCTTGTCGACGAACGCCACGTTTTGCCCGTTGGTGGCGATCGTGTAGCGGAAGTAGTCGGTCTCGAGAACAACGGCGTCCGGGGATGCAGCGGCGACGGACGCGCATGCGTGAACCAACACCAGCAACCGTCGGACATGAGTCAGCATGCGGATTGGGGCGCAGGGGGGCGAATCGTCGAGCCGACGAAGCCTCGCTAAGAATCCTGTCCCCCACCCTCTCCCACCTCCACCTGCCTGTGCCGGGGCTCCGGCAGGCAGGTCGGATGAGAGAGGGTCCACGGTTCTGGGAGACGGTCAGCCGCAGCGGCCCAAGCTGATCTCAGTCAAAGGCGTGGCCGGCGCAGCAGAGCACGTTCTTGACCTTGTGCCGGACCAGGTCTTTGACCTTGGCGCGAGCGGGGCCGAGGTACTTGCGGGGATCAAATTCCTTGGGATTCTCGGCGAACGCCTTGCGGATCCCAGCGGTCAACGCCAGGCGCAGATCGGTGTCGATGTTCACCTTGGCGCAGCCGACCCGGCGGGCGATTTCGATGTCGGCCTCGGGCACGCCGGCGGTGTCTTCGCCCATTTTGCCGCCGAACTGGTTGATTTCCTGTACGAGTGCCTTGGGAACACTGGATGCCCCGTGCAAGACCAGCGGATAATCGCCCTGCCCGGCATCCAGGAGCACTTTCTTGATCGCCTTCAGCCGATCCAAGTTGAGGTGCTGAGTCCCCTTGAACTTGTAGGCGCCGTGGGAGTTGCCAATGGCCACGGCCAGCGAGTCGACCCCGGTCTGCTTGACGAATTCGAGTGCTTCGTCCGGATGAGTATAGAGGCCGCCTTTCGAGTAGCCGCCGCCCTCCTCACCGTCATCGTGCTGGGCGCCCACCAATTGGCCCAACTCACCCTCGACGACGCAATTGTGCTTGTGCGCGTAGTCGACCACGCGCTTGCAGACTTCGACGTTCTTGTCGAAGGGCAGATGGCTGCCATCGATCATCACGCTGGTGAAACCCTCGTCAATGCACTGCTTGCACAACTCGAAGGTATCGCCGTGATCCAGATGGACGGCGATGGGTATATTGCTGACGCTGACTGCCGCCTCGATGAGCTTCTTGAGGTAGACCGGATTGGCATACTGCCGGGCGCCTTTGGAGATCTGCAGAATGAGGGGAGCTTTCTCCTCCTCACACGCCTCCACAATCGCCTGCAAAAGCTCCATGTTGTTCACGTTAAACGCCCCAAGCGCATACTTGCCTTTGAGCGCTTTAGCGAACAGATCTTTGGTATGTGTCAATGGCATATCAGTAAATAAAATAATAGTTTAGATTCAGTTACTAAACAATAGATAACATGACGGTCGGAGTCTAAGAGACGGCGATGGAAAAGAAAGGCGAAAAATTTGCAGCGAGGCTCGCGCCTAACCCGAAAATCTCGCAGCGCGGCGAGCCGCAGGGCACCAAAGACGACGGGACGACGCGTTGCGTCTCTGCGCGCCGACGAATGCGGCTAAGGGTCGAGCGACTGGCGAAGAGGATTCACAGGTCGTCGCACGCGCCGTTGCGCATTCGGCCGAGCGAGCCCTGGTTGGGATTGCACGGCGGGTGGATGGCGCCGCCGATCTCTCCGCCAGAAGATGCGAGACAGACGGTTGCCTTGTGGCTAACAATGCCTGCACAACGATGACCACTTGTCCGACCATCCCAAGGCTGCAGAGGCTGCGCGCGAGAGCCCTCCGGCGTCTCCCTGGTGTCGCAAGCGTCTGCATCTGTCTTGTGTTCGCCTCACCTGGGGGGCGGGCCGCCGACCTGAAGCAGGCCGATGACACCGCCGAGTATGACCGAGCCATCGAAGCGGACTGGCTCCGGCAGCTTGCGCGAGCATGCGTCGGCGATGACGGATCGCGCGTCACCCGCGAGGCCGACGCCGCCGGGGCGTGCGACGGCGTGCTGGACGAGGAGACGGGGTTTCACACTGAACGTGAGCAGCATCCGTGGTGGCAAGTCGACCTCGGCTCGATCGAATCGCTTTCCCGCGTCGTCCTGTTTAACGCCCGCGACTGCCGCTGAGCGGGCGCGGAACCTCCGGCTCCTCCTGTCCGACGACGGACATGCCTGGCAAGAGGTCTATCGCCATGACGGGCAGATCTTCGGGGCGGAGAACGATGGCAAACCCTTGGTCGTTCCGATCGCAGGCAAAACCGCGCGCTTCGTGCGGGTGACATTGCCCGACATGGAATACCTGCATTTGAACGAGGTCGAGGCCTATGGGACCGGCGCCCCGCAGCGGAATCTGGCCCTCGGGCGACCTGCGACCCAGAGCAGCGTGAGTCGATGGTCCACCGCGCCGGCAGGTTGGAAACCGGGCTTGCGCCCGGAGGCCGTCAGGGTCGAGGTCGCGAAGGCGTTCGAGCGTGCGGAACGGCTTTGCGCCAACCTGCGTGGACTGACCGGCATCCCCGATCTGAGCCTGGAAACGTCGGCACTCGAGGCGCTGCGGGCGGACGTCAACGGAGCGGCCGCATTGGACCCGAAGCCGCTCAGGCGCTTTACGTCAAGGTCCGCCGGGTGGGCCGGGCACTCGTGCTGAAGAACCCGCTGGTGGTTTCCCAGTCCGATCCTGTTCCTCATGCGCCCGCGTTATGCCGGGCACGGCCAGATGCTCTACGAGTATGTGGGATGGTACTACCGCTCAGGCCCGCCGCGTCCGGATGCCGGCGTGTATGTCCTCGAGGAGCCGTTTCGCAGCATGAAGACTCGCGCGCTGGTCCCGAACTCCGAATTGAACGGGCATTTCGTGACGCTGTCGCTTGCCTACGACGCCCGGACCATCTACTTCGCTTTCGCCGACCCGACCGGGAACCCCGAGCTACGGCCCCGAATTCGCGCCGGTGCCGCAGGAGGCCCAGGTCAAATATGGGTCCTTTCACATCATGGCGGTCAATCCCGACGGGTCGCAGTTGCGGCAGTTGACCGATGGCCCGCGCGACGATTTCGATCCTTGTCCGCTTCCCGACGGGGGCATTGCGTTCATGTCCACCCGGCGGGGAGGCAAGAACCGGTGCGGCGGCGGGAATCCGGAGGCGATTCATGCGTTGCACCGCATGGACGCCGACGGCCGGAACATCCGGACACTATCGTTTCACGAGACCAACGAGTGGCATCCGTTCGTCCTGAACGACGGACGCATTGTCTACACGCGGTGGGATTACGTGGACCGCGACGCGGCGTGTTTCCATGGCCTTTGGACGTGCAACCCGGACGGCAGCAGCCCGGCAATTCTCTTTGGCAACTACACCAGGCTGCCCTGGGCGTGCTACCAGGCGAAGGCGATTCCGGGCTCGCGCAAGATCCTGTTCGTCGGCGGAGGCCACCATTCCATTGTGGGCGGCACGCTGTGTCTGCTCGATCCGGATCGGGTGGAATTGGACGGGCAGACGGGCGAAGACCGTCCGGAGTCGTTCGAACGCCTCACGCCCGAGGTGTGCTTTCCCGAGGCGCAAGGGTGGCCCAAGAGCTACTTCTACAGCCCCTGGCCGCTGTCGGAGGACTATTATCTTGTGGCCTTCAGCCATGAACCACTCAGCGGCCAGTACACGGGAACCGCCAAGGAAGGGGAGACGGGGTTGTATTACTTGGACCGGATGGGCAATCTCGAGTTGCTTTTTCGCCGCGAGGGCATCTCGGCTGCCTACCCGATCCCCCTGGCCCCGCGGCCCCGCCCGTCCGTCCTCGAAGAAACCCGCGACCCGCAGTTGGGCGACGCGGGCGAGTTTCTCCTTGCGGACGTGAACGAGAGCATCTACCCGATGCCGCGCGACCGGCCCATTGTCCAACTGCGCGTGTTTCAACTGCTGCCCAAATCGCGGACCGACAACCAGAGCGATCCGCCCATCAGCCATCAGTTCGCCTACGGACCCAACGCCCGGATGCTGCTGGGGACTGTTCCGGTCGAGCCGGACGGCTCCGCCTACTTCCGCGCCCCGGCCCGCAAGCCACTCTACTTCCAGGCGGTCGATGCCGCCGGTCGCGCGGTTCAGAGCATGCGCTCGCTCGTCTATCTGCAACCGGGGGAGCGCCGCAGTTGCGTCGGCTGCCATGAACGGCCAGGCACCGGACCAGCGCCCCGCCAGGCCTTGGCCTTCTCCCGACCGCCTTCCATTCTCCAACCGGGACCGGACGGGGCCCTGCCCTTCGGCTATCCCCGGTTGATCCAACCGATCCTCGACCGGCACTGCGTGGGCTGCCACGACGGCTCGGCTGGTCCCGACAGGAGCAAGCTCGTCCTCAGCGGAGAACCGGCGGGCAGCGGTGCGCTCGCATGGAACCGCTCCTACGTGAACCTCGAGCCCTACCTCGGCTTGCACATGCCTACCGTCAGCCTTCCCGGCCAAATCGGCGCCGACCGCAGCAAGCTCGCCGCCATTCTCACCGGCGACGCTCACCGCAAGCGTCTCGAACTGCCGGACGAAGATCTCCGGACGATCTACCTCTGGCTGGATGCCAATGCGCCCTTCTACGGGACCTACGAGAAAGAGGATCTCCTGGCGCAGAAACTCGGCCACGCAATCCCGCCCCCGCCCCTTCAGTGAGGCCCCACGCCGCCCAGAGACAGGCGTCGAATCATGCAACAATTCCCGCGCGCCTGGCTGTGGTGGCTGACCTCGTAAAGACCAACGGCCTGCTTCTTCTTTGGTGGTGTGACCGGAGAAAGACAATGGGGTCGCATCTAAATAGTTGACAACTTGTTGACAACGGGTTTCACCCGGTCGAGGATTCTAACCGCACTGGGCCCGATGCCGCAGGGCATGGTCCACCAGGACAAGCGCCGTCATGGCCTCGACGATGGGCACCGCCCGCGGCAGCACACAGGCATCATGTCGTCCGCGTCCCTTGAGGGTCGTGTTCTGGTAGTGCACATCCACCGTGTCCTGTTCGTGCATCACGGTGGCCACAGGCTTAAAGGCGACTCGGAAGCAAATCAGTTCGCCGTTCGAGATGCCGCCCTGGACACCCCCGACCGGTTGGTCACGGTTCGGACCTTGCCGTCCCGCATGCGGAACGCGTCGTTGTGTTCGCGGCCAGTCATCAGGACGCACTGGAAGCCTGAGCCGATCTCGAATCCCTTGGTCGCCGGCAGACTGAGCATTGCCTTGCCCAGATCGGCTTCCAGACGGTCGAACACCGGCTCCCCCCACCCCGGCGGCACCCCGCGCGCCATGCCCTCGACAATCCCGCCCACGGTGTTGCCCTCCTGGCGCGTCTTCTCGATCAAGCGGACCATTTGCTCGGCCATCGCAGGATGTGGACACCGCACGATGTTCGATTCGACGTCCGCGGCGGTGACGCGCTCGGGGTCGACATCCGCAGCAAGCCGGTGCACCTGCTTCACATAGGCGAGCACCTCGACCCCGAACTGCTCACGCAAGATCTTCCTGGCCACCGCCCCGGCGGCGACCCGTCCGACGGTCTCGCGCGCGCTGGTGCGTCCGCCCCCCTGCCAATTGCGGATGCCGTACTTCGCCTGATAGGTGTAATCCGCGTGGGAGGGACGGAACTTCGTCGCCATTTCCCCGTAGGCCTCGGGGCGCGCATCCTCAGTTCCGGACCCACATCGAGATCGGCGTCCCCAGAGTCTGTCCCTCGAACGTGCCTGATAGGATCTGGACGGTGTCGCTTTCCTTGCGCGGGGTGACGATTCTCGGATTGCCCTGGCCGCCGTCGATCGAGATCGGGCTGGATGTCGGCCTCGCTCAGCGCGAGACGCGGGGGACAGCCGTCGAATGACCACGCCGACACCCCCGCCGTGCGATTCGCCCCAGGTCGTGATGCGGAAAAACCGGCCAAACGTGTTGCCCATGCCGCCAGAGTGCGACAGACCAGCCGCCGGGTCAAACGCCGGATCTTTCCGCTCCTGCGTCGCGGAAAGATGCCGCCGCGCTGCGCGCGGCTCGATCGGGAACTCCACCATGTCGGCAGACGTTGTCCGGCAAGGAACCAGGGGCTTGTCGTGGATCCGGCGCGTGCTATACAGAGCGACATCAATGATGCGGTGCCGGGTCAGTCAAGTTTTTGCGCCGCGCAGCGGCGCCCCGAGCCGATGGCGAATCCCTTAGCGAGGCGTCGACTGCCGATAACCTGGGGGGCCAAGCGAAACAACCAGGCGTGCACGCGCTCGTCGGTCTGAGGCGCAGCCTCGCTAAAATCACGCTGTTCGCAATGACATGATCCCGCGCCCTCGCGCGCGTCGAAGCGAGAAACCCACCATGACAAATCCCTACACGTCGGAAACCGGCTGCTGCCCGCGTTTCGTACCGGAGCCCTCGAACGAGACGGAACTGCAATCGAACGACAAGTTGTTTGTCCGAGACCGCGTCCCCTGTCTGTTCTACATGCCGTTGAACTTCGGCAAGGTCATGACCCGCGTGATGGCCAGGATCGCCCAGGCCGAAGCGTTCACCTCCTCAGCGCCGATCGCTCTGTCGGACCACACCTCGCGCTGGAACATGGATTTGTACATCGAGGTGAGCAGGGAGATACCGAATGCACAGCACACGCGACTGAGCGGCTCCTTCTTGTCGAAGGTTTTCGAGGGGCCGATTCAAGAACACCGGCCAGTGGTGCAGCCAGATGAAGGAGTGGGTGCGGTGCAGGGGCAAGACCGTCAAACGCCTCCTGATGTCTACACAACCTGTCCCAAGTGCGCCAAGCATTTCGGCGAGACTACGTGGTCATCCTGGCCGAGGCTGCGAGGCTGCGCCTGACGGACGCGGCGCGTTGCCAGATTGTGTCGGTTGGGCCTTGACCTTTGTCACCGGCGCCCGACGCCTCGCTCGTGGCGCCGGCCGCGCGGAAAAAGCTGACTCATACCCAGCAGATTTTCGAAGAGAGTCACTCTAGCGAGGCGCGCCTCAGACCCAATCCCGGACTTTTTCGGTATCGTGGAGCAGCCCTTCGTTTTCCTGCCCTGCCACCCGCGCCTCGCTACACTAGAATCCTTGCGAAACGAAAAGGATAGGGGTGAAGGGCAGCTTGACTTGATAGCGACATCTTAGGCTCAGGTTTCTAATGAGGGTGAAGGTGTGCGCATCGCACGCACTCCTTCAGGTTGTCTGGATCGAGGCATCTTTTGCATCGACAGCCCCGTCGAAGAAACGTACATCCTCTCCTCATGATGTGCTCAATCCACACGGGTTCGCACTCGAAATCCGGAGCCACAATGACTGTCCGCAGGACATTGCTGTTGTCGGTGTTGGCGGCGGTTTCCCTCTCTCGGGGCAGGAGCCTGAGGACGGTTTCGTCTCCCTCTTCGACGGGCGGACATTGGGCGGCTGGGTGAAGCGTGGCGGGGATGCGGCCTACAGCGTGGACAACGGCACGATCGTGGGCGAGTGCCTCCCGAGCCGGATGAACACCTTTCTTTGCACCGAAAAGGAATACGGCAACTTCATCCTGAAACTCGAATTCAAGTTCGATGTGCCCGGCAACTCCGGCGTCCAGTTCCGTTCGGCAGCCCGCCCGCGAGGGCGAAGGCCGACAGCGGGTTTACGGATATCAGGCGGAGATGGATCCGAACCCGCGGGGGGACACCGCCCGGATCTACGATGAAGGCCGGCGCGGGCATCAGCACGGCATGATCTGGATGGACACCACCGCCGCGGGCGAGACGCTCGCCGCCGCGCGCCGCACACAAGGCAGGCGAGTGGAATGCGCCTTGAATTCCAGTGCGTCGGCCCGTCGATTCGCACCTGGCTCAACGGCGTCGCGGTCGCCAACCTGTTCGACGATCAGAGCCTCACCGGCTTCTTCGGTTTGCAGGTGCATGTCGGCGATCAAGGCAAGGTCCGCTGGCGCAACATCCGGGTGAAGGACGGCTTGGGCAAGAGCGAGTCGGACACCTTTTTCCTCGGGGCCACGGACGGCAAGTCCAAGCTGGAACGGGGGCGCATTTCGTCTTGCCGGACGACTCGTCATTCGAACACGACAAGGGCTATTTGAGAGGCGTTCATCGCCAGGACGAGAAACGCGACGGGCTGGTTGTCTCCGATGGCTCGTTATGACAACTTCATTGCGCGCGTGACCTATCGCCTTTTCGGCGGGAACAGCGCGCTCTATTCCGGGCCGGAGGAAGTCAACACCCCATGGCTGCTCAAGGGATTCCAGAACGAGATCGCGGGAAACGACAAGGACTCCGCCCTCTGGCACACGGCCGGCGACAAAACACCGGGGCGGGGCTGGGTGGCGACCGACGACGAGTTGGTCGGCAAAGTGCGCAAACTGGACGATTGGAACACGACCTGCACGGCGGCCTGCGGCGACCGGATCGTGAACCTCCTCAACGGCTTCAAGACCGTCGACATCGTCGATCCGCTGTGCGAGAAGAGCGGCAAAGTCGCCCTCCAACTGCACGGCAGCGCCAACGTCGAAATGTGGTTCAAGGATTTCGAAATCCTCGTCATCACGCGCGACATGAAGGCGCTCATCGACCGTTAGCGAGGCGCGCGGGGCGTGAGACAAAATTCTACGAAGCAACGAAAAGGCTTGAAGTTTGCGGTAGATGTACCTAGCATACTAGGTACATCTATGAATCCTCCCACCAAAGCCGACCTCCTCGCCCAAATCGCCCGCATCCAACTCATGGAGCGGGGCAAACTCTCCCCCCACCCTCCGCGACCGCGCCGTCCCCGCCTCGCCCCACTTCAAACTGCAGTCCTGGGAGAAGGGCCGAAACCTCACCCGTCACATCCGCGCCGAGCAGGTCCCCTTGCTGGAAGAGGCCCTGGCCGGTCATGCCAAGTTCCAAGGGTTGGTCGAGCAGTATGCCCAATTGGTCATCGCCCAGACTCGGGAACAGCTCGCCGCCGTGGGCGTAAAAAAAAAGCCCGGCCCGCACCCGAACTCCTCCTGGCGCAGGAGGAGGAAATCCAACAACTGATCACCCGTTTCCAGGCCCAGACCCCGACGGGGAAATTGGTGCAGGAGTTGGAGGGGTTGGTGCGCACGGCCATCTTCAAACCGGCCAACGCCTTGGTGGGGCACCTGCTGCAAGCCGCCGCAGACCGGATCGATGCGGCGTATCAGGCGCGGCCCGGCCAGGAGTACAAAGGGCCGGTCACCGCCCAGGTCCAGTGCCTCTTCGGGAGTTTCCCCCTGGAGCGAGACTACTACTACCACGCGGGCAAAGCGCAGGGACACTATCCGGCCGATGCCGCCCTGGGGCTGGAGGTGGGTTACACCCCGGCCCTGGCCCGGATTCTGTGTCTGGAAGGCGGCGACGAGCTCAGCTATCAGAAGGCCGAGGCGCATCTGGCCGAGACCGGGGGGATCGGGGTGCCGGCCCGGCAGATCCAACGGGTGGTGCAACGGGTAGGCCCCGGAGCCCAGGCCTGGCAGGAGCGCGAGGTAGTGGCCAGCCAATGCGAACGGTGCGAGGCGCCCGTGTTCTACGTCAGTGCCGACGGCACGGGGGCTCCGATGCGACGGGAAGCGTTGGCCGGGCGGCGCGGCAAACAGGCCGATGGTACGGCCAAGACGCGCCAGGTGTATTTGGGGTGCATCTTCACCCAGCACAAGGTGGACGAAGCGGGGCATCCCATCCGGGACTGGGAATCCACCACCTACGTCTCGAGTCTGGATTCGATTGACGCGTTTGGTCCGCTCCTGCGGCGCGAGGCGATCCGTCGAGGGTTGGGGACCGCGGGGAAAGCCGTGCTGTTGATTGACGGCGCCGAGGGGCTGGCCCACATGGGCCGACTCTGTTTCAAGGACGCGCTGCAGATCGTGGACTTCTACCACGCGCTGGAGCACGCCGGGGAGGTCGTGGAGGCGCTGCTGGGCAGCAAGGAACATCCCCAGTACCAACCCCGCCTCCGCCGCTGGGCCAAGCGCCTGCTCCGCAACGGCGTCTCCGGGCTCATCCGCGAAAGCCGTCAGGAGGCCCGCCCGAGCCGGCGCCGGGCCGCCGTGGAAGAGGCCCTGCGGTACTTCGTGAACAATGTCCCGCGCATGCAGTACGGCACGTTCCGCGCGCAGGGCCTGTTCATCGGCTCCGGTGTTATCGAGGCCGGGTGCAAAACCCTGATCGGTTCCCGCTGCAAACAGTCGGGGATGTTCTGGAGTGTGCCCGGGGCGGAGAACATCCTCGCCTTCCGTTGCATCCACGCCAGCCGTCGGCTCGACACGTTCTGGAAAACCAGGCTCGATGAGCACGCCGCTCGCAATGACGCCCTTCCGCTCGCCGCCTGACCCCGAATTTTGTCCTGCACCCGGCGCCGCGCAAGAAATCAGAGTTTTCGCTTGAATCGGCCTCAGGTAACTGCCATAAGGCGCGGACTCTGCATGACCGGCCCGTCGTAAAGGCGAACGTTCAATTCAACCGACAACGACCAGGAGTTCACGATGACGGAAAACAAAGTGAGTTGGGTTTATCCAAGATTGCAGTTGGCCTACTTGCTGCAATTCGCGATTTGGGGAAGCTGGTCTGTGGCCCTGGGCGGCTACCTCAACGGCAAGATGAGCGGGCCGCACATCGGCTATCTGTTCATGGCCATTCCGTTGGGCGCCTTATCGCACCCATGTTTATTCGCCCGAGATTGCGGACCGTCTGCTTGCCGCCAAAAGGTCCTGGGCCTTCTGCATCTGGTCAGCGGAGTCGCCCTGTTGGCCTGCGGCGTGATCTGCGCCCAGGCGGAAACCGCTGCTGCCGGTGGGGCAGTGACCGTGCCGTTCGGGTCGCTCATGCTGTTAATGCTCATTTCGGGCATCTGCTACATGCCGTCGATCCCCTTGGTGAACACCGTCGTTTTTAAACATATTCCGGACTCCGCCTCGGCGCCCAAGGTCTTCATTTTCGGGACCATCGGCTGGATTCTCGTGAATCTGGTGGTCGAGGTCTTTGCCGGAGGGGCCGCCAGTCCGAGTTTCTTTTTATTGGGGGCGGTTGCGGCATCCTGCTCGGTCTCTACTGGTTCAGCCTCCGGACACGCCGCCCAAAGGCGCATCCACCCAGGGGGGCAAGACAGACGCCTTCGGCCTTGGTGCTTTGGCCATGTTCAAGTCGCCGACGTTTACGGATCTTTCTGCTCTGTGCGTTCATGGTGAGCATTTTTGGGAGCAATTACTTCTTCCCGTCTGTGGTCGCTTATCTGAGCGAGTTCGGCTATCCGGCGCCGGTTGCCCTGACGACGCTGAATCAGTTTTCGGAGTTGTTTTTCATGGCGATTCTGGCCTTCTGTGTGGCGCGATTCGGGCTCAAGTGGGTCCTGGTGGTCGGCATGAGCGCCTGGGCGATTCGCTATTTTATCTTCACGCAGGAGGGATTTCTGTGCGCTGATCGGGCTGCTCTTTCACGGCATGGCTTACGCCTTCCTGTACACCGCGGCCTACATGTTCGGCGATCGCGTCGCTCCCGCTCATCTCAAAGCGAGCGTCCAGAGCCTGCTGGCCTTTCTTCTCTTGGGAATCGGCCAGGTGTTGAGCGGCTTTCTCTTCGGTTACCAGATTGATCGTTCCGCCCCTGCCATCACGAAGACGGTCGTGACTCAGGAAGGCCAGGTGGCCAAGGGACTGCCGGCCTGGAATGTGCCCGAAATGGAAACATCCGCCTGGCGCTATCTCGATTTGGCCAAGTCGGTCAAGTACATCGGAGGCAACGAGACCGTCTTCAATTTCGGAGAACACCTTGGCAAGTACACCCGGGAAGACGGATCGATCGACCTCGACAGACTTCCGGCCGTTTGGGAATCCGCCGGGGTCTCCTACGCCAAAGACGAACTGAAGGCCACGTTCGACAAGATCGGCAATCCGGTCACGCGCGACAAATACCTGCAAGCCCAGCGCCACAACTGGACGAGGTTCTTCGTCCGCCGGCGATCTTCGTCTGTTTCTGGGTCTTTCTGTTCATCGTCCTGGGCCGTGAACCCGTCAAGGCTTCGGACGAACCTGCCAAGGCATAGCGAGTCTGCGCCTCAGGCCAACGGAGCATTTCGCCGGATTGTTCGCGTCGTGCTTGTGGCGTTGGTCATCGACAGTCGACGCCTCGATCGAGAGCGGCGCTGGCCCTGGGCTGCACGAGCAATTCATCTCTGCCGGCAGGCCGGGGTTTGTGGATTTGCTTGCGGTTGCTCCGGAACCGCGCTTACTGTGTGCGGGTCCAAGCGGTCGCGGGTCACTGATGTCGCGAGTAGCTCAATTGGATGAGCGTCGGCCTGCGGACCGAAGGTTATGGGTTCGACCCCCGTCTCGCGTACCAGTCCAGACCCTCCTCAACCGGCATCTCGTGCCGACGCTGTTGACGGCGTTGAGCGGAACGTCTATCTGTCTGCCATCCGTGCCGGAATGGTCTCCGTGGTGCCGCTGACGATCATCGGCGGCCTTTTCATGATCGTGGCTTACCTGCCGGTCTCCGGCTTCGGGAGGCCCGGATGGTTTCGCTACCCGGACCTTCAGCAACCTGTTGCAGGTCCCGGTCACGGCCACGTTTGGGTTGCTGGCGATCTTCGTCTGCTTCGCGATCGGATATGATTTGGGCAAGCGCCTCAAGCAGGAAGGCGATCGTCAGCGCCTCGCTGGCCACGCTGGTGTTTCTGATGATTCAGCTCGGTTGGAGGACCACACGCTGGTCATGGACGGTCTGGGCTCGAAGGGGCTGTTCACGGCCATCGTGGTGGCGCTGGTCACCGTGCGCGTGCAGCAGTTCTTCACCGACGTCAACTGGTCATCCGGCTGCCCGACAACGTGCCGTCGGTGGTCTATGAGTCGTTTCTGTCGCTCAGCCCGATGGTGTTTCTGGTGGCGGTGTTCTGGGTGGTCCGGTTTGTCCTCGGCATTGACATCAACCAGCGGCTGCAGAATGACGCTTCAGCCGCTGGTGTTCGCGTTGAACACGCTGCCCGGCATTCTGGTGTATGCCTTCCTGGTCACGCTGCTCTGGTCGGTGGGGATCAATGGGGACAACACCATGGACGCGATTGTGGCGCCCGTTCTTCCTGCAATACCTGGCCGAGAACGTCACCGCGATCTCGCAGGGCCAGCCGCTGCCCTACATCACGGCGTACGGCTTCTTCACGGTGTTGTCAACGTGGGCGGGACCGGCGCCACCATTGCGCTCGCGCTGCTCATGTTGAACTCGAGGGACCCGGCCTTCCGCAAGGTGAGCCGGTTGTCGCTCCCGACGCAGGTCTTTCCGATCAACGAGCCGATCTTCTTCGGGTTTCCTATCGTGCTCAATCCGGTGTTCGTGGTCCCGTACGTCATCAATGCGCTGATCCTGACACCGGCACGTATTCTGCTCATGGGCGGGCCTGATCATCACCGAGCCCTTTGTGAACGTTCCATGGACGACGCCGCCCATCATCGGGCCATTACCTCGTCCCGGCGGTGACTGGCGGGCGGCGGCGTCTGTGGGGCTGTCGTCTCTGGGATCGCCATGCTGGTGTACCTCCTTTGCCCAGGGTGGCGGAGAGGGTCGGCGCCTGCAGGCGACAGCGGCGGCGACCTCTCCTCGTAGACACATCGGGCAGTGCGACCGCGTTCCGGCACTGCGCACTATCCTTTTGACAAGCCGCAGCGGGGCATGTCCCATCGGGCGCATCGAAGTGCGACACCCGCTCTCCAGGAATCAGCACCTCCACCATTCTCCCCTCTCCCATCCGATGGGAAAGGGTGCGATACCGGGGCGTTGTGACGCCTTGGGCGCGCGTCTCACGACGAGTCGATCCCCTTCTCCAGACATGTTCTCTCCCCGCGTCAAGCCGCACCCTAGTGCTCAAGGTATCGATCCACGTCGCCACGACGATCTACTTCAGCTACCTGTTCTTCTACATGCGGATGAGTTCGGCTTCAGCAATTTTCAGAACCTGGCCCTGGCCGCGATGAATGGTTTCGTTTACTGCATTGCGGTGTCGTTTTGCCGGCAAGTTCGCCCAACGCCGGTCTCGCCCTGCGTCTTGGCTTTGCGACCATGGCGGTGGCCACGGGCTTCGGCGGCCTGGCCCGAAAGCGTGCCAGCACACCTGTTTGCGGCGGTGGTATGCAGCCTGGGGATGAGCCTGACCTGGCCAACCCTCAAAGCGATCGTCAGCGAGCACGAACCGCCTGCCCGGCTCAAGCGCCTGGTGGGCGTCTACAATGTGGTGTGGGCGGTCAGCGGCGGCGTCGGCTATTTCCTGGGCGGGGCGATGATCGAGCGCTGGGGACATGTGAGCATCTTCCTGGTCCCGGCAGCGATTCACTTTGCCCAGGTTCTCTTCACAAGCTGCGTTGCGCCACCTGCCGGCCAGGTGCGGCTCCTGACCACGGCACCCGCGCCTCCGGGCACGGCCGCGGCGCGGGCGGTCGGTGCCTCGGGCCTGACGAGCCCGGCAGAGCGACGCCGCTCGCGCCTGCCGCCGAGCGTTTTCTCCTGATGGCATGGGTGGCCGATCCGTTCTGCTACATCGCGATCAACGCCATGCTGCCTGTGATCCCGAAGATCGCCGAGCGGTTTCATTCGGGCCGATGCTGGCCGGTTCTTTTTGTTCGACCTGGTTCTTTGCGCGCACGCTGGGTTTTCTGGGACTCTGGCATTGGGACGGTTGGCACTATCGGTTCGGCTGGCTGCTGGGATCCTATGGCCTGATGATTCTCAGCTTTCTGACAATCCTGATCGGACGAGGAGGATTCTGGCTGCTGCTGGGGGCCCAGGTGGTCTTCGGCCTGACCGTAGCCCTGGCCTACTATTCGTCGCTCTTTTACTCGATGGATGTCGGCGAGACCAAAGGAGAGCATGGGGGGTTCCACGAAGCCGCACTGGGCGTCGGCATCTGTGTCGGGCCGGCTGTCGGCGCTCTCTCGCTCCGGTTCTTTCCTCAGCACGCAGACATGCACGCCTGGGCTGTAGGCGCTCTGCTCGTTGCGGGGATGGCCTGGCTTGTGGCGCTGCGCCATACCCGGAGAGTGGAGAGTCGAGAGCCAGGAACTGCTTGAAGACGCACACCGTCTCCGGCATGCTCATCCGCACACAATCCCATATCCCATGAATCCGAGACAGAACCTCTTAATCCAGACCACACGTCGGGAGTTCCTGCGCACATCGACGGTCGGCGTGGCGGCAACGGCCACACTCGGCGCGCTCGAGATAAGCCGCACCGCCCATGCAGCCGGGAGCGACACGCTCCGGGTCGGCATGATCGGCTGCGGTGGACGCAACACGGGGGCCGGCCTGCAGGCCCTGGCCGTGCCGATCCCGGCGCCCGCTTGGTGGCGTTGTGCGACATTTTCGTCGATCGCGTGAAGGGGGCGCGGGAGGCCATCCGCGGGAGTGGCCAAAGCGGGCAAGGCCGATCAGGTCCAGGTGCCCGACGACCGTTGTTTCACCGGTTTCGACGGCTATCGGCGAGTGATCGAGGCGTCGGACGTGGTGTGCATCGCCAACGCCGCGAAGTTCCATCCGTTCCACGCCATGGCTGCGATCCAGGCGGGCAAGCATGTCTTTGTCGAAAAGCCGCACGGCATCGACCCACGCGGGGATCAAACTGATGCAGGCGGCCTGCGATCTGGCCCGGCAGAAAAGCTTGAGCCTCGTGTCGGGCCTGCACAGCCGCTACCATCCCGGCTACAGGAGACCGTCCAGCGCATCCAGGACGGCGCGATCGGCGACGTCGTTGCGATCGAGGAGAACTTCCTGCGCGCGCCCTACGGAGTGACCGACCGCGCCCCCGGACTGACCGAACTCCAATGGCAATGCAGCACGCAGTACCACTTCCGATGGCTCTCGGGCGATGATGTGCCGCAGTCACTGGTTCACAACATGGACCGCGCGAGTTGGGTGTTGGGCAACAAGGCGCCCCGTCAAATGCCACGGGTTGGGCGGGCGTTCCTCGATGGTCGAGCCGGTCTACGGTGACGTGTTCGATCACCATTCCGTGGTGTACGAGTTCGAGAACGGGGTCCGCGTTTACGCGCTTCTGCCGCACGACCACAGGCTGTTACGACGAATGTTCCAGCATCGTGTTGGGCGCCAAGGGCAAGGCGTCTCTGCTGGACTGCCGATTTGGGGCGAAACCGACTGGCGGTGGAGAGGCCAGGGCGATCCGTACCAGATCGAGCACGATCTGCTCTTCGCCGGCATCCGCGCCGGCAAGCCTGTGAACAACGGCGACTACATGGCCCGGAGCACGATGATCACGGTGATGGGCCAGATTTCCTGTTACACGGGCAAGGAGGTGACATGGGAGCAGATCATGGCCTCCGACTTCGCCTATCCGCCTCGCCCGGAAGACTGCCAAGACGGCATGGAACCGCCGACCCAACCCGGGCCGGACGGCAGCTACCCGGTCTATGTGCCCGGACGCACCCGACTCATCTGAGCACCATCGAGTTATGATTCACACGCCTGCTCTCGACCGGCGCCGGTTTCTGCAATGCACCGCCCTCCTGGCCGCGACTCCGCTCGGTATTCTCTCCGCATCCCCGGCGGACGCCGGTCCGCCTGTTGCCGAGAAGAAGCGGATTCTCCTGGTGACGGGCGTCGACTACCCCGGTCACCCCTGGCGCCAGACCGCGCCTGCGCTGGTCGAGATGCTGCATCGAGAGCCGCGTCTCGCCGTCACGGTGATCGAAGACCCCCACATGTTGGATTCATCGGCTGTGCACCAGTACGACGTCGTCCTGCTGCATTTCATGAACTGGGAAGTTCCCGCCCCTGGCGAGGCGGCGAGGGCCAATCTGACGAGGTTCGTGCAAGGCGGCAAGGGCCTGATGCTGGTCCACTTCGCATGTGGCGCCTGGCAGGACTGGCCGGAGTTCAGAAAACCTGGCCGGGCGCGCCTGGGACCCGAAACTCCGCGCCCATGACCCGCGCGGCCCGTTTACGGTGAAGATTTTGGATTCCCAGCATGCGATTACCGCAGGGCTGAAGGACTTCGATATCGACGACGAACTCTACACCTGCCTGGCTGGCGAGGCCCCCATCCGCATCCTCGCCACTGCCAAGTCCAAGGTGGACCAGATCGATTATCCGATGGCGTTTGTGTTGGACTACGGCAAAGGACGCGTGTTCCACAGCGTGCTGGGCCACGACGCCAAGGCGCTAGCCGCTCCCGGAGTCGGCGACCTCTTCCGTCGGGCGGGCCTTTGGACGGCAGGCCTAAACCCGTAACAAGCCCCTGCCTCCGAGCGAGATGCGACTGGACCACGGCCTGTCCCCGGTGGCCGCAGGCAAGAGCTCCGGATAGACCGTCCGCATTCGACTCGCCCAGATTGGCATTCGCGCCCGTGATCTTCGATCGGCAGCTCCGTCTATACAGAGCGACATAAATGATGCAGCGCCGGGTCAGGGGACCCGGCCTACAAGCCTGTAGGCCGCGTGCCCTCACGCGGCGCGACTTCTGACGCCGTGTATAATCGTGCGCAGCAGATGCGACGCCGAACGTCCAAAGCCGGTTTCTCGCTGATCGAGTTGTTATGCGTGATGGCCATCATCTCGATCCTGGCGGCGATGTTGCTTGGCGCCGTGGGGCGGGCGTACCAGCGGGTCCGGCGTTTTGCCGGCGAGATGGAATCGCCCGCCCACGTCGAGGAACTGCGTGCCCGCCTGATTCGATATGTTCAGGAGCATCCGACTTTTCCGGAACTCTCGCTCAACGATGTGATCATCCGGTGCGGTGTGAGTTCGAAGTGCGCGGTGTACTTGCGTTCCTCTCGCGTCACCTACGCCCCGTTTTCGAGCGCCGATCCGGACGAGAAGATCGTCGTCCTCGAGCGTTTTGGCCAAGGGCGCCATGAGACATTCCAGGCCTATCCCAAAGGCTGGTTGTGCAAGCCAGACCCTGAGTAGCGGCGGCACGCGGGCGGAGCGATCGAGTCGATCTCCATCCACCTCGACATGAAAAGCGGCGCTGAAGCGCCGCACTCCAAACGCATCGCGCTCTCGAGCACGGTGGCGACGAAGACAACGAGACAGGCTGGGTGCCTGTGTGTCTCGGGCTAACCGAAACTCGATAGTCACAGGAGGGGCGGCCAAACGCGCCGGGCCTGAGCCTGGGCCTGCAAAGCCAATTCCGCGGCCAGGAATGCGTGTCTCTGAGTCATCGCGGTCTCCGTGCGGTCGAGAGAGTCGCGAATCAACTGGCCGAAGAAAGGGAATCCGACTTTGCCATGGACCGCCCAGTGGTGTTCGCCCCTTTGATCCACCAGGTACACATGGTCTCCCTCGGCATCGCGGGCGATGTCGACGTATTTGCGCAGTTCCAGGTAGCCGTTGGTGCCGACGATGATGGTTCGCCCGTCGCCCCAGCAGCCGAGCCCGGCGGGCGTGAACCAATCCACCCGAAAATAAAACGTGGCACCATTGTCAGCCAGGAGCGTGGCATCACCGAAATCCTCGAACTCCGGATGGTCCGGGCAGTGGTAGTTGCGCCACCTTGCTGTGCAACACCGTCGCTCCAGACGCGGCGGCGTAGTAGAGAAACTGCTCGATCTGGTGACTGCCCACGTCGACGAGGATGCCACCGTACCTGGCGGGATCCCAAAACCAGGCCGGCCGGCTGGCTGCGTTCAAACGATGCGGTCCCAAGCCAATCACCTGCACCACCCGCCCAATCGCACCCTCCTCGATCAGCCGTCCGGCGTACACGGCTGCCTCGACGTGAAGGCGCTCGGCGTAATAGACGGCAAAAATACGACCCGTCTGGGCAGCCTTCTGGCGGGCGGCTTCGAGGATCTCGATCGACGTGAAAGGGGGCTTGTCGGTGAAGTAATCCTTGCCGTGATCCATCACGCGCAGGCCCAGCGGGCCGCGTTCGCTCGGGATGCACGCGCTGCTCACGAGCTGAATGGCAGGGTCCTCGAGGATTTCCTGCTCGCTGCGCGCGCGTTTCACCCCCGAGTAAGTGCGGCAGAACTGCTCGACCTTCTTTGGATCGGGATCGAACACCCAGACCAGTTCGCCCCCTGCCTCGATCAATCCGTTGCACTGGCCGTAAATGTGCCCGTGGTCCAGGCCAATCGCCGCAAACCGAAACTCGCCGGGCCGGCACACAGCTTGAGACTGCCCCTTGGGGGCGTAGTTCATACCGTCAGACTTCTGGTCCATGAGCGATTGCGGTGAGTTGCCTCGTGTTCGCCGGCAGCAGTCGGAGGTCCATCACTTCCCAAAGTCCCGCCCGAAGGTGATGGCGTTGTTCGTGAAGTTCTCGACGCTCTTGGTCTTCTCGTGGAAACGGCGCGCGTGGCCGAGAATCCCGGCGCGAGTGTAGAACGGGGCCTCGGGCGGCAGGGGCAGGGTCACCCGTCGGCCCAAATGGCTGGATTGATAGATCGCGCTGATCAACTCGATGGCCTGGCGCCCTTGTCTGCCATCCACCAGCAGTTCCTCGCGCCCCTGGATTGCGGCAAGAAAGTTCGCAATCTGGCCGTCGTGACCCTCACATTCGAGCGGGGGCAGGCCCTCATAAAAGGATTGGATCTCGGAGACCACCGCGGGGTCGTCGTCCGGAAAACCGTTCTCGCGCGCTCTCATGGCCCGCACCTGCCAGGGGACTGCAACTTTGGCTCGAGTGCCCTGAAACACCAATTGCTGTTCCTCCCCGTGATGGATCAGGGAGGCGGTGATCTGTCCGACGCTCCCGTTCGGATAGCCGAGAATGCTGGTCGAGAAATCCTCGGTCTCCGAGTTGTCGTGCGCCAGATTCAGCGACACCGACTGCACCGAGGTCGGGGCTCCCATCATCCAGAGGAAGAGATCGATGTGATGGACGGCGTGGTTCATCGTGCAGCCGCCGCCCTCCTTCTCCCAGGTGCCGCGCCACCAGAGATCGTAGTAGTTGCCGCCGCGCCACCAGAGGGAATCCACCTGCCCGTGCAGCACGCCGCCCAACGAGCCCCGATTCGAGGACGCGTTTGAGCTTCATCGTCGGAGTTTTGAAGCGATTCTGGGCCACCACGGACAACACTCGCCCGCTCGATTCGGCGGCTCGGAGCATCGCATCGCACTCTTCGAGAGAGGCTGCCATCGGTTTTTCGACCAGCACGTGCTTGCCTGTCTGCAGCAACTCGACGGTCGCGCTGGCATGCTCGAAAGGAGGCAGGCAGACCGACGCGGCGTCGAACTGCGCCTCCCTGAGCGCGGCGGGCAGATCGCGGAATGCGCCGGCTGAGAGCCCATGCTTCGCCACTTTCTGCGCCGCTTTCTCGGGATACAGATCAACCACCGCAACGATCCGACAGCGATCGCTCGAACTTCAGATAGGAATCGATATGCGTGTCCGCAATGGCACCGGCTCCGACAATCGCGATGTTGACCATACGAGGCTGTCATCCTGGATTCACTTCGCACATGTGAATCGCTGGCAGGAAACACAAACCAAGACAAACTGCGCAATCAGGGATTCGAGACCGGGCGCACACGGAAGAACCGGGCGCGCGTCGGCGGCTCGCCCTCTTTGACTTCAACGCGACCGTCATCCAGGACAAACACGAGGCGATGCGGAAGCCAGTTGACCAAGTCGATCGAGGAATCGATCTGGCACATTTGGCCGGGCAGGCCACCCACGACAAGCCGGATTGCCCCTCCGTCTTGGCTGATGCCCCGGAAAAGAATGGCCGTCGAGGCGTCTTCGGCCAGAACCGATCTAGCGCCCAGAATGGGCTGATCGCGACCGTCGAATGAGGCGTGTCCCGACAGAGAAGCGAAACTGGCCACGAACGCGGGCGCTTCGATCCGGTAAGTCACCGTAACCGGTTCAGCAGAATAGAAGGGGCCCCAGCGAATCTGCCGCCGTGCCGGATCGTAAAACGCACCCGCGTCGGCATTGAGAAATGTCCAGCCTGCCGGCACCTGTTCGACGACCGCGAATGCGCCCGCCGAAGGGTCAGGTCTGATGGCAATGTGCACATCGAGCACAGCGCCGGGAGTGACTGGCCCGTTCAAACGACGCTCGGCTCGATGAGGCGACACGGTCCGCACGCCCGGCTCACCCCCAGCCGCGTCGGGCACCCAGCATTCCGGCGGAGCACCTCGGCTCGGGTCATACAGGTACGTCTCGCCTTGCCGCCAGATCTGTCCTGCCCGAGTCACGTAGTTCAGTGGGACGGGCACCGGGCCAGCAGGCCAGGGGACGCCCTGTTTCCACGCCGCAGCGTAGGCCGTGACCTCCCCCAACCCGATGGCGAAGTCCTCCGGATCAAAGTCGGCTGGGTGCATTTGTGTCGAGGAACTGATGACCTGGTCACCTCCGATGGGGGCGACGTGGCCGTCCAGTGCTGCCTGCCCTGAGAACTCGAATTGTCCCCGGACATTGGCCGGAGGAGTCACCTTGTATGTCAAAGTGCGGCCTGCCAAGTCGGTGTAAGGTCCGAATTTGACGCGTCCCTGGGCTGCGTCGAAGACACCATCATCGCTGATGTCCGCGAGGCTCCAACCTGCCGGCGGTTGCTCGGCCACAGCCCACGCGTTGCCCAGGCGGGAGGGTGCCGCCACAAGCTTCACCTCGAATGCGACGCCGGGCGAATACGCCGGCGGCAGGTGGCGTTGGACGAAACCGAGTGCGGGCGGTTCGCACACCAGGATTCGCACCGGGCGCGAGGTCGCCTCCTGTCCATTGCGGGCGACCACGTGCGCGCTCAGGGCATGCGGGCCTGCGGGGGGCTGTTCCCATTGCACGGTCAACTCGGCTGCTTCGGCGCTCCCCAGAAGTTGGCCGTCCGCGTGGATCTCGAGTTTGGCCACGGCGGCGCCGGCGGTGAGAGCCAGCGCGCGAATCTGGACCGTATCATCCGGGGCAAAGACGGCGCCACTCGACGGTTCGACGATGGCGACGCGCAGCGGGAGCGGCTCGCCCACGTTGATCTGAACCGGGAACGACGCCACATCCAGTCCGGCTGAGTCTTTCGCACGGGCAACCAGGGTGTGGGCTCCCGGCTTCGCGTTGGTCCACACAAACTCGTGATGAATTGGTGTGCCGGGGTCGGGTGCCCTGAAGAACCAAATCTCGGAGACGCCGATTTGCTGCTCATCCGCCCAGAACTCGACGCGCGTGATCGCCCCGAGCGGGTCAATGGCCAGGGCATTGATCGTGATGGGGGCACCGACCGGGAAGACCGCCCCGTCTCTTGGGGCGGTGATTTGCAGAGTTGCTTCCTGACCGCATCGGGCATCGTCACAGATCGTCACAACCGCCCACACGCGCTCCGGATCGATCTCGACACCCACGCAGGGCATGCCCAAAGGCGGATTGGTCGGTGGCGGGCAGTCTGACAACCAGGCGATGAGCTTCTCGGGCCGCTCGACGATCTGGTCGGGAATGGCTTTGACTTCGAGACTCACAGCGGCCTCCCCGGACGGGACGGTGACCTGCACAGGCAGGCGCTCGCAGTCCACGCCGTTCTCCGCCCGCCCTCCGTAGTGGACGAAAACGCTCGCCGGCTGCGTCAGATCACCCGTCCGGCTGATGGTGAATTCACCCGTCAACGGCAGGCGACGATACGGGAAAGCGGATTCCTCGGCCACCGCGCGGGTCGCAGCGATGCTGAATCTTGGGCGTGCCGAGCCTTCGCGGACGGTCACGGAGACGGTCGCGGAGACCGCCGGCGGATCGAGGATCTGTTCCTCGTAGCGGGGCTGGAAGACAACGCGCCGGGTGGCTTTGGCCACCAACTCGTGACGGCCCACGGCTGCGTCTTTCCACTCGAACTCGTGCTTCGCCACGTCACCCGGCTTGGGCTCGCATCCGACGCATTCCGGCCAGCCCACGGACGACTCGCCGATCTTGGTCCCGTCAGCGAAATACTCGAGTTGGGCGATGAAGCCCTGAGGATCGACCGCCCAAGCGACGATTCGGACAACCTGCCCGGCGGCGAATTGCCCGCCGTCCTGGGGCGTGACGATCTTCACCTGCGCTCCCGGAGCCACCCTATCGTTGTCGTAGATGACCGCCTTGGCCACGGCGCGCTCCGGGTTCACGCGATAGCGTTCGACAGGGCCCATGCTCGGATCAGGCTCGATCCTCACCACCACGCTTTCATTCCCCTCCACCAGTAGATCGTCCAGAACCACGACCTCCAATTCGACGGCGCGCTGGCCAGCCCCGAGGGTCACTGAATTCCCCAGGGTCTGATAATCCACGCCCACCTCGGCAGTACCGGCCAGAGAGAAGAACACCACCAACTCGCCGGCGGCTTCGCCCGTGCGCTCGAGGCGGAACACCGCGTTGTCAAATGCCGGGAGCATGGGCGCCATCTCCCGAGCCTCGGCATCAATGGCGCTGATCGAAATCACTGGAGTCAGCGAACCAGCCGGGCGCCCGGTCAACTCGAAATCGAAGCTCATGTCGGTGCTGGCAGTGCTGGCCTGGTGCACCTCGACAGCCAGGACATTCCGGCCATCGACCAGCAGACCTGCATCGGCCTCGAACGTGCGCCAGGCGTTCTCGTCGGAAGCGTTGGCTGCCGCCGGGGTGTCGAAGAGAACCTCACCCACTGGCATGTTGTCGCGCAGCAACTCCTTGCCATTGAGATAGACCACCGCGCCATCGTCCCTCACCAGGCGAAGGAGCAACTGGCCGAACGCGCCAGCGCGGTCGACCTGGAACTCGGTGCGGAAGTACGAGGTCATCGGATGGGGCGGCCTGGCCTCCCGCGTCACGGTGGCTTCGTCGCCATCGCCGTAACCGAGTTGCGCCGGACCCGAGGGCCAATCGGCCACAGAAAAGTCCGGAAACCGCCAGGCCTGGCCTTGGTCCGTTCCGTCGTTCGAATAAAGCCAGATCGAGCCGGCCTTCACCCAACTCACGGGGTCCACGGGTGGCAGGATCTCACCCGAACCTTGTGCCCACGAGGCGACACGGGCGGAGTTCAGAAGGACGAAGACGAGAGCGCCGGCGAGCATCCTGACCGACCATTTCTCGAGGCAAGGGCTGGCTTTCATAATTGATACCGGGAATCTAGCCGAAACATCACCCAGCCTCAAGGCCGGAGTGGAAAAAGAAGAGAGGGCCGGGAATGTGATTCCCGGCCCTCGTGTTCGGAGGCAGGCTGGCGCGCGCTGCTGCGGCAGCGCACGATGCTATTTCTTCATCCGATAGAAGGTCGCCGCCTGCGACGGGGTCACGGTCAGTTTCTTCAGGCTGCCTTCGACAACGGCGCTCGAGGTGTCGACGGCGGACCAACTCGCCGTTGCCCCGAGCGTTGCAGTCGCTTCGAGGGCAAAGGCACTCGATGCCGGCCAGGCGATCACGATCTTGTCTGCTGACAAGGAGACGGTGAGTTCGGGTTTGGGCTCGAGCGAATCCGGTCCGGCGGCATAGTTGGCAGCCACGCGGTCGGGGAGAAGCACGCCGTCCCAGAAGCGGAGTTCGTTGTATTTGCCCTGGAACATGGCGTCGGGCCACTGCGACCGGCCGAGCCAGTTGTTGACGTAGGCGATGGTCGTGAGGTCGACCGGGGCCTGACCCCAGGCGACGAGTTCCGCATCCCTGTACAGGCGGGCCACATTGGCTGTGTAGTCGTAAACAACAGTCAGGAGGATTTCGCGTCCGGCTTCCAGAGGCGTTGCTGCGGTGAGCGGAGCGGGCTCGGCATTCGTGGCGGGATCGCGAACGGAGAACCGCAAGTTCACGCCACCCGCCGGAGACAGGAACATGTAGTTGCCACTGCCGTCCGCGATGTCCTCGCCACCGGCCGAGGTGCCGAAGTCGAAGATGCGCTGCCAGGCACCTGTCCCCTGCCAGGTCACCCAGGCTTCGATCGAGAGGTCTTTGATGGTGCTGATGAAGTCGTTGGGCAGGTCCACATAGCCGGCGATCGTTTCTGCGGAGGCATTGGACGCGCCGCCGCCGGGCAGTGTGAGCGTGCCTGCTCCGTCGAATGCGGCCCCGGTGCCCTTGATCTCGCCATCGGCGGTGCCGATCGAGTCCTCGACGGAGGTGCTGCCCACCGCCTCGCTGAAGCTGTAGCGGTGCACGAGCGTGGGCGGTGTGTAGCCTTGGGGCATTGACACGGTCACCGAGACGCCTGGGCTGCTCTTCCCGCCGTAGTTGCCGGTGAGGGTGGCAGTGCCCACGTTGACGGCGTTGACGAGGCCAGCCGGGCTGATCGTCACGATACTGAGATCACTCGAGGTGAAGGTCGTGCCCGGCTGGGTCGTGACGTTGACATTGGCCACGTTCTGGAAGTCCGCCAACAAAGCGGCCTGCACGGGTAGGTGACCGAACACGAGTTGCGTTGTGGGTAACGTCAGTTCAACTGACTGGACGTCGCCCGGATCGCTTGCTGCGGGATTGTCGGGCCCAGCCGCGGCGTTGAGGGCGACCTGGAATGCCGTCAGCGGGCCGTTCCAGATGCGGAATTCGTTGTACTTGCCTTGGAACATGGCATCGGCCCACTGCGATCGCCCGAGCCAGTTGTTGACGTCGTTGAGGATGTTCAACGGGGTGGCTGCAACGCCCGACGCGATCGGGACGCCGTCTCGGTACAGCGTCGTCTGGTTGTCCGAGTAGTTGTAGCTGACCGCCAGATAGACCTCCGTGCCGGCCGCCGATGTCCCCGCATTCAAAACGGTCGGTTCGCTCGAAGTGCGTGGATCGCGCACGGCAAACCGGGTATCGCCTCCCGGCGCGGTTGCCGAGGTGAAGGGTGTCAAGAAGACGTAGCTCCCGTTTCCGTTCGAGACGTCTTCGCCGCCGCCTGAAGTGCCGAAGTCGAAGATGCGCCCCCAATGGCTGACGGTGTCCCAACTGACCCAGGCCTCGAACGACGCGTTGACGAGCCCGCCGAGGATGCCGTTGGGCAGGTCCACATAACCGGCGATCGTGTCTGCCGAGGCATTCGAAGCTCCGCCGCCGGGCAGTGTGAGTTTGCCTGCGCCGTCGAAGTCGGCTCCGTTGCCTTTGACAGTGCCGTCGGCGTCCCCCGCCGTATCTTCCACGGTGGTGATGCCGGGCGCTTCGCTGAAGCTGTACCGGTGGACCAGTTCGGTCGGCGGCAGAGGCGCCACCGTCACGACTTGCGTGGTCTCCTTGCCACCGTAGCTGGCTTTGATTGTGGCGGTCCCGACTTTGACAGCGGTGTACACGCCCGCGGCGGTGATTGTGACCACGCTGGGATCGCTCGATTCGAGTGTGCAATAAGGGAGCACATCCAAGTACTTCCGATTGGCGTAGTCCGCCGTGACATAGGCCTGGCCGATGGCCCGGACAAGAAGGGTCGCCGGGCTCAACCGCAACGTCACGCCCTGGAGTTCGCCCGGCGGTGTCAACTCGACGCCATAGAGGTAATTGTTGGCCACATCGCCGGCGCTGAGCATGCCGCCGTGAACGCGGACCATTGCGATCGAGCCACGGAGCGACTGGTTGAAGTCGAAATCGGAGGTGTTGTTCGCCTGGGCTGCGATCCGGATGGGTTCACCGCCATGCGTGGACAAGGATGTCGCCAGGACTTTCTCGGTCTTCAAGAGGCCATCCGCGTAAACGCGCGCCGTTTGGAGGCCGTCGTAGGTGTAGACCAGGTAGTGCCAAGTCCCGGCGGGGGGCGTGCCACTCCAGCCCATGTCATAGGACCCCCAGTGACCCACCGCACCATACGCCGCATTCGCCCCGTAGTTGAATGACATATTCGAGCCATCCGGCCCGCCTCGACGCGACCACGCCACCAGCGTTTCCTCGTCCGAGATCACAGGATTGTAGACCCACACCTCGATCGACCGATCGCTCCCTCCATCCAAATCGTCGGTTGTCGCGGGCCCCACGTAAGCATCCGTTCCGGCGAACTGAACGCCCGCCAGGCCCGTGCCCGCGACGTTGGGGACGTAAACCGGCGCCCCAGCGGCGACAAAATCGTCCTCCAAACCGCCCTCCTCGGCCTGGTTCGGCCAATACAATGGGTCGATCGACACGTCTTCTGCACGCAGGTCGACCCACAGTTTGCCGGCGACAGCTACCCCGGTTTGCCGCGCATTGACCGTGATCGGCACGGAGATCGATTTCCCGCCGTAGGCCAAGGTCACGTTTGCTGAGCCTGCTGCCGCGGCTTCGAGCACGCCGGTGTTGCTGACCTTGAGCACGGCCGGCATGTCCGATGTGTAGGTCACTCCCGGGACGCCTTTGAGCGAGATTTGCGGCAGCAGGGCGAAGTCAGCGGTCGCTGAGGTCGGTTGCGTGTCTCCCTGAGTCATCGTGGTTTGCGGCACGAGCAGGTACACCGCCGACACCCCCCCGAGCACTGCCGGATCCGTGCTCGGGTCTTCAGTTCCAGAAACGAAACTGGCTGCCACCTCGACCGGATTCAGCGCGCCATCGTAAATACGAAACTCGTCGATGGCACCGTTGAACCCGGCGTCGCCGTTGTACAACGAACGACCCAGCCAGGAAAAATTGTTCACGACCTTGCTCAGAGAAATGCCCACTGCGGGCGCCGGGGTAACCGAGTTCACCAGCAGGCCGTTCCTATAGAGCGACATGGTGTTGTTCGGCGGGTCGTAGACACAGGTGATTGTGCAGGCGCCAAGGTTGTCCAAGGTCCCCGCTCCGAGGACAACATGTTCATCGTTATAACCGGGATCCCCTTGGGCGTAGCTCATGCGGAAGTCGCCTGCGCCCGAGTGGGGGGTAAACATGAGCATATGGGCGCCCGCGCCACCGGTGTTCTGATTGCCAAAAGCATAGATCTCAGGCCAATTCCCGTTCTCCCAGACATCAATCCACATCTCGAACGTGGCCGTCGTGAAACCGGTGATCATGTTGGGCGGCAGTTCGATATAGTCGCAGTCGACGCCCGAGACTGCCGAGGCATAGAATGCCGCCCATCCCCCGGACACACTGGCGTTGTTCATGATCGTGCCGTGGGCGGTGCCGACCGAATCGCTCGCGTCACCATCCGCGTTGAAACTGTAGCGATGCTTGAGGTCCGCCGAAGCGTTCTGCGCCAGCGCCCATGTCAGGGCACCGGCCACCACCACCCGTGCGACGACCAGCCCGAACCGATGGATCGAGGAGTGATTTGTTTTCATGCCGTTTTTGTGCTCAGCCGGTTGGATTGACTTCGCCCAGCAATTGTAAGGCCGCAGGGACCGGCTCTTGCCCTGCGGGGCCTGTGTTCTTGTGTTGTGCATTCTCGTATCTCCCCGTGTGCCAGTTTGTCAACCCCATTTGGCCCGCGTATCGTGTGACATTCAAAACCGGAATTCTGCGTGCGGAGGTCTGGTTCAGAAGACTGGGCCGATGGAGCAGGCTAGCCCTGCGCCTCACCACCGGGAAGATGACACGGAAATCCGGGCTGTGGCAAAACCGCGCCCGGACAGGAGAAAACAAGGGTCAGAGCATCCCCGAAGCCGCCCTGGCTCGGCGACACTCTGTTGCCCGGTTCCATCCATCCACTCGGGCGCGGTTTTGCTTTTTAGCGCGCATGGCTGCCTCTCCGGATGACATCTGCTTCGCGTTGCACAAAACCTGGTGAGAAATGCGCGCTAGGGGGATGGAGAAAGTCGATCGTTCGTCCGTGCTTGACCGGACTCGATGTATTTCCGGGCAATGGCATTGGCGGGATCGAGCCGGAGGGCTTCCTGAAACTGGAGGCGCGCCTCCTCGCTGCGTTGCTGTCGTTGCAGGGCCAATCCCAGATTCAGGCGCGCTTCGGTGAGGTTGGGTCTAAGGCGGACGGCCTCCGCGAATTGCTCGAGCGCTTCGAGATGCCGGCCTTGCCGGCCCAGTTCGATGCCCAGTCCGAGACGGGCTTCGCCCAGGTTCGGGTCCAGACGCACGGCCTGGGCGAAATGTTGCCGGGCCTCGGGCCGCCGTCCCACGGAGGCGAGCGCACCGCCCAGGCAGAAATGGGCGAGGGCATGAGTCGGCTCGATCCGCACCGCGTCGGTGAAGTTGGTGATCGCCTCGTTCACCCAGCCCTGTCCAAAACACATCTTGCCCAGGGCAACCATGGCGTCGGCATTGTTCAGTCTGCGATCGAGCGCTTGGCGGAAATGGCGCCTGGCGTCGTTGGTTTTTCCTTGCGTGCTGAGCGCTATCCCCAGGTTCAAATGGGCTTCCCCGGAATGGGGCTCGATCCGCAACGCCCTTTCATACTCACGGATCGCGGCGTCGTGTTGACCCTGCCGGGCCAGGGCCAGGCCGCGTCCGTTGATCGCCGGAACGGAACCCGGCTTCAGTCTCAGCGCTTCGTCGAAATGGCGGAGCGCTTCTTCGGTGCGCCCTTGTTCGGTGAGCAGCACACCGAGTTGGACCCGGGGCTCGCTGCTGTGGGGGAGCAGGCGGATCACTTCCTGACAGGACTTCGCCGCGCCTTCGAGATCACCCAATCGGCGCAAGAGGCGCGCGAGGTTGTGATGGAGAACCCAGTCGTCCGGCGCGACGGCGAGCGCGCGCTGGTACTGCGCGGCGGCCTCGCGGAGGGCAGTCGGCTGGACCGCCGGTCGCAGCCGCTCGAGTTCGTCCTGGAAGCGACGCTGCCGTTCGGCATGGTCGAGTTGGCGGGTAAAGGGCGGATCGTTCAGGCGCTGGATCATCGATTCGGCGGCTTCGTATCGGTTCCAATCCGTCCACCCAAGCCGCCGGGCGCAATCGGATTGGGACATCCACGACCGCGACGAATCGGGGTGTTGCGTGATGGCGTCTGGGAGCGACGTCGCCACTTGCTCGGCGAAAGCGCGAGCGAGCAGGTAATTGCCGTGGAAATTGAGGTGCACGTGTTCGTAGAGCAACTCCTCCCCGGGCAACCCGTGCGGGCTCTCCCGCGCGGCCAACTCTTCGGCGTCCACCAGGGAGATCCCCTGCCCTTCCCGGTGGGCCGCAGCGCGGCGAATCAGGTTGTTCATGGGGCTATCGACGCGGAAACGGAGGGTGTCCGCATCGCGCGCAAGGCGAAAGCGCCGCCGGGCTTCTTCCTCGAGTCCCAGCGCCAGACAGCAGCGCGCCCAACGAAACTGCAGATCGGCGAACTCAGCGTCGATGCGTCCGGCCTGCTCGAAGGCCTCGATGGCGGCGGCGCTGTGGCCGGTTTGCTCGGCTCGGACGCCCGCCTGGTAAAGGCGCGTCCACTCGGCAGCCTGTGCCTGGGGCAGATCCGACCGATGCGCGGAGGCAAAAGGGGCGCAATCCTTGAGATTACTGAGGACAGTGCTGACGATGATCTTGACACCCCGGCGGCATCCGGTGTCGAGGATGTCGGCGAGGTTGCGCTCGAAATGGGCGTAGACCGTGGTCATGCGGGGGTCGTCCTGCCGCACCTGATGCGCCAGGAACATCTCCATCCCCCGCCACTCGGTCGGGCTGGCCGAGCGACTGCGCCAGAGCTGCGGGAGGCTGGCCAGCAGTTGACCAGTCCGTGTGCCCTTCAGCGCCAGACTGCCGCGGATCAGCGCCAATGGGGGGGCTTGCCGTCCGAAGACGGTGCCGCTGCCGAAAGGTCCCACCACCTCGTTGTTGCCCATGTAGACAATCCAGAAATCGCCATCGGCCCGGGCGCAATCCCGCGCTATCGGGAGGACCACGTGCGAGTTGATTGCGGTCATCGCCGCATTCACGACCTCGAACCGCGCCGCGGGCCAGCGCTCATGCAACAGCGCCTCGAGCATGCGCGGCAGCCCGAACTCCGGTTGCGGATCGCCGAACGCGGCGGACTCGCCCAACACAAAGATACGGATTGTCGCCTTTGGTTTCGCGGCGGGAAGGACCAGGGGGCGGGGGGCGCGCGCGATACTCGGGCCAAAGAACCGCCAACCGAACTTCTCGTTGTCCAGGAGCACTGGTCGCCCATCGGCGACGCCACGGCGGAAGAACCCGGTGGGGTACCCATACCCGACCGATCGCAAGGGTGCTTCGATGAGGGCGAGCGCGAGCAGGGGCGCGAGGACCGCCGTCGCCAGCCTGAACAGCCGCCGGTTTGGGCCTGGCGGTGTGGGCTGGCCGCCCGCCGGCGCGCGCGCGACATCGGGGGCCGTCGATGGCCGGCGCGACTGCTCCCTTCGTCGGGCTTTCAAGAGTTCGCCTTGCCCGGGCGGTTAGCGAGGCGCCGCCTCAAACCGACGAGGCCCGTGGCCGGAGCGTTCGCGCTGGGCGATGGCCGTGGTTACCGGCCGGCGACGCCTCGCCAAGGGGCGCCGCTGCGCGGCGCAACTTCTGACGCTGTGGATGAACTCCATTGTCACAGAGTTCAGGAACAGATTAAACGGAGCGGCCTGAGGTCAACGCCCGGTGCTTGTCGAACACGGCGCGGAGGGTGGTGGAGAGGTCGTCCTGCAGGGCCTGGAGTTCGCGGTAACGCGCCGCGCGGGCGGCATTTGGCGCCGCGGCCTCTCTGCGGTTGAGCGCCACGAAGGCATCCGTGATATCGGCGATCGCGATCTTCTCACCGCGTTGCAGGCGCCAGCACCAAAACGCCTGGAGAGCGGCCCCGTAGGCGGCTCCCTCCCCCACCTTCAACGTCACCACTTCGGCATTGAAGATGTCCGCCATGATCTGGCGCCAGAGGCGCGAGTTCGCGCCGCCGCCGGTGGCGCGGATCTGCGTCGGCCTGACCCCGAGTTGGGCGAGCCGTCGCAGGCCGTAGTTCATGCCGAGCGTGACCCCTTCCATGGCGGCGCGGGCAAAGTGCGGGGCCGCGAACGTCCGGGGGGCCACGCCAAAAAAGACACCCGTTCCGGTCGGGACATTGGGTGTGCGCTCGCCTTCGAGGTACGGCAAGAGGAGGAGGCCATCGCAGCCCGCAGGGGCTTGGGCCGCCGTCTTTTCGAATGCGGCGTGTGTCAGCCCGAAATCGCGTCGGACCATCTCCGTGGCGACGGTGACATTCATGGTGCAAAGCAACGGCAGCCACCGGTTGGTCGAATCGCAGAAGGCGGCGATTTCGCCCCGCGGATCGACGACGGGTCTGGCGGCGCAGGCATAGATGGTGCCGCTGGTGCCGAAGCTGGCGGTGATCACCCCAGGCCGGGCATTGCCGGTGCCGATGGCGCCCATCATGTTGTCGCCGCCGCCGGCGCTGACGAGAATCCCGGGATTGAGGCCGAGTGTTCGTGCTGTATCGGTCTGCAGGGTGCCAGCCGGTTGATCACTGGGCTGCAACGGCGGCAGTTTGGCAGCCAGTTCGGCGTCGATCGCCTTGATGGCCCGCGCGCACCACTGGCGCGAGCGGACATCGAGCAGGGCTGTGCCACTGGCATCGCCGTACTCCATAACGGCGCGACCGGTCAGCCAGTGATTGAGATAGTCGTGAGGGAGCAGGACGGTGGCAAGCCGTGCGAATCTCTTGGGCTCGTGGCGTTTGAGCCACAGGATCTTGGAGGCCGTGAACCCGGGCAACACGGCGTTGCCCAGCGCGGCGATCGTCGCTTCGGGCCCGCCCAGGGCGGATGTGATCGCCTCGCACTCGTCGGCAGTCGAGGTGTCACACCAGAGTTTGGCCGGGCGAATGACCTGCCCGTCCGAGTCCAGGGGCACAAAGCCGTGTTGCTGGCCGCTCACGCCGATCGCCTGGACCTCCGCGGCGCGCGCGCGCGCAGCCTTCAGCGCGCGCCGGATGGCCTGCGTTGCGGCATCGCGCCACGTGTGCGGGTGTTGTTCTTTGGCGCCCGGCGGCAGGCCGGGCAGCAGATCGTAACCGACCGCAGCCGAGCCGACCACGCGCCGCTTGCCGGCGTCCAGGACGAGCGCCTTGGTGGATTGGGTCCCACTGTCGATGCCGATGACGAGGGTACGCATGGAGAATCACCTGTTCCTTTTTGAACTGCTCAGTGGCCATGAACCTGTACCGCCGGCTTTCCAGCCGGCTCGGGGGCAGTCACATGAGATTCCAGCGGGCCGACGTGGACGTCGGCGGTACACCCGGTTCATGGGGAGGTGGATGTTTCGCAAGTCAGGTTTCGGTCAATGCGGCGGCGACTTCAGCCAGCGGGGTGGCGCGTTCGACACGGGTCTTGAGGGTCTTGATCCTGGCAACCAACTCGCCGGTCGCGGCGCGTTCGAGCTTCACAGTCGCGCGGGCGCCCAATTCGAGGGCGCGCTTGAATTGCTTGTCCGATTTCGCCGGCACGAATGCATAGTCCACACTGAACCGCGCATCGCGCAGTCGCTGGATCAAGGCCAGCGAATCCGCCCGCAAGACCTCGTTTTCGATCAGGACAAAGGCGTCCACGGCCCCCCGGAAATCGGGTGCCAAGCCGCGCGCCTTGAGCACTTCTCCCAGAACCACGTCGCCCATGCCAAAGCCCAGCGCCGGCAGATCGACGCGCCCGCCTGACATGACGCGGATGAGGTTGTCGTAGCGCCCTCCGCCGGCGATGGCGCGGAATTCGCCTTTGAGGTCGAACGCCTCGAACACTGGCCCCGTGTAGTAGTCCAGGCCGCGAATGACGCCGTAATCGACACAGACGAAATCGCCCAGGCCGCGGGCGCCGAGGTTATCGAGGATGGACTGCAACTCCGGGGTGGGCTGGCCTGCGCGGATGAAGGTCAGCACCTCATCGAGCGCAAACCCGAGGGACTGCAGCCTGGCAGAACTGGTTTCGACCGGTTCGCGTTCGAGCTTGTCGATGACCTGGTAGAATTCGCAGGCCTTCGAGGCCTCGCTGCAATGGCGGCCGAAGTAATCCTGCCAGGCGTTGCGGCTGCTGAGTCGCACAACAAAATCTGCCGCTGTGAGTCCCAGGGCGCGCAGCGAATCGATCAGCAGGGCGATCAGTTCCGCGTCGGCGGCGGGATCCGCTTCGCCCACGACGTCCGCATTAAACTGGAAATGCTCCCGCAGGCGTCCCTTCTGTTGCCGTTCGTATCGAAAGAGTTGAGGGATGGCGAACCACTTGATCGGTTTCTTGTACTGGCGCTCTTGCGCCGACGCCATCCGCGCCAGCGTTGGGGTCATCTCCGGGCGCAAGGCGATTTCGCGTCCGCCTTTGTCGACGAAATTGTAGAGTTGGGAGACGATCTCGGCGCCGCTCTTGGTCGTGTAGAGTTCGAGCGGTTCCAGCGGGGGGCCGTCGTACTCGCGAAATCCGTAACGCCGCGCCGTGCCGGCCCAGGCATCGAAGATGTGACGGCGCAGATCCGCACTCCAGACGTCGGTCGTCGGCAGCGGCTCAGGATAAAAATCGCGAAAACCGGGAAGTCGATCCATCGGTCAGAGAACGGATGGTGCGGAGATGCCCCGCGGCGTGGCGATCGAGCGAGGTCCGTGCGAGGGCGATCAGATCAGGATTCCGGTGATGCGGCGGGCGTCAGCTTCAAGACTTCGTCACGCATTTCCTTGCCGGCCTTGAACTTGACAACGGCGCGCGGTGGGATCCGCACGTCCTTCGCCGGGGCGTTGGGGTTGCGCCCGACGCGGGCCCGGCGCACCTTGACTTCGAACACACCGAAGTTGCGCAACTCGACGGTTTCGTTTTTCGCCAAGGCTCTCGAGATGAGATCGAGGGTCCACTGTACCACCTCCAGGACCTGCTGTTGTACCAGCCCAGTTTCCTCGCTGATTTTCACGACCAAGTCGCGTTTTGTCATAGAAGTCCCTTGCGTTCAGGTTGTTTGGCAGCGCTACCAGTTAGCTGGCCTGGGTATAGTGCCCTCGTCCCCCGCGGTCAAGTGCTTAGTAGAGAATTCCTTGCGCGTTCGTGCACCGACGAGAAGACCATATGGACTTGCCCTGCACGCGGCAACCGGCGTAACGTCCCGGCGATTGGATGTGGCCCGAGACGAAAGCGGAGACCCCGTCCGGGGCCAGGTCCTGCGGGTGGGAAAGTCGGCGGCGGGTGACAGGTTGCCCCCGTAGCTCAGTTGGATAGAGCATCTGCCTTCTAAGCAGAGGGTCGCGCGTTCGAGTCGCGCCGGGGGTACCAGTCTCGAGTTGCCAGGCGTCGACTGTCGATCACCCGGCGAAGGTCAAGCGCAAACGATCTGGCGACGCGCCTCGTCGGTCTGGGGCGAAGCCTCGCTCACAAAGTGTTGTGACACCATGATGACCCTCGAACACTTGGCGGAGTTGGTCGAGCAGCATCGGGCCGCCACGCAGGTCCGGGTCAGGGAATTCGACGTGCGGGGGAAGCACCTGTTTTTCAACACGCGCCCGGCAATCATGGGGGTGATTAATCTGTCGGCGGAGTCGTGGTATCGGGAGAGCGTCTGCCTGAACTCCGAGCATGCCATTCATCGCGGCCAGGTCATGCACGCCCAGGGAGCGGATCTGATCGATGTGGGGGCAGAATCGACGCTCGCGCATGCGGCGCGGGTGCACGATGCGTTGCAGAACAGCCGTCTGCTGCCCGTGGTGCGCGCCCTGAACCGGGGCGGCATCGCGGTGTCCGTTGAGACGTACGAACCGGAGGTCGCGCGGGCGTGTCTGGATGCCGGGGCATGCGTGTTGAACCTGACCGGGACAGTGCGGACGGAGGAGATCTACCGCATGGTGGCGGCACACGACGCCGCGGTGATCATCTGCTATGTGCAGGGCCCCAACGTGCGGGAGGTGGGGGATTTCGATTTCAGCCGCGACCCGACGGATCAGATGTACGAGTACTTCGCTCGACAGACCGAGATGGCCACGCGGAACGGCGCCGAAAAGATCTTCATCGACCCCGGCCTGGGTTTCTACTACCGCAACCTGCAGGACAGCGCGTTGCGGGTGCGGCATCAAATGCGGATCTTTCTGAACACCTTCCGGTTTCGCGCCCTGGGTTTTCCGACCTGCCACGCCCTGCCCCACGCGTTCGAGTTCTTTGCCGAGGAAGTCCGGTCTGCGGAGCCCTTCTTCGCGGTCTTGGCGGCGCTGGGCAAGACGGATCTGCTGCGGACCCACGAGGTGCCACGGATCAAGTCCGTCCTCGACACCCTGCGGGTGTATTGAACCACGCGCCGTGTTCGAGCTTGTTTCTCCCTTTGCTCCGGCGGGCGACCAACCGCAGGCCATCGCGCGGCTGGTGGCGGGGCTGCGTGAGGGAGCGCCGCACCAGACGCTGGTGGGGGTCACCGGCTCGGGCAAGACCTTCGCCATTGCCAACGCAATCCAACAGGTCAACCGGCCGACGCTGGTGATCTCGCACAACAAGACGCTCGCGGCCCAGCTCTACGCCGAGTTCAAAGGCTTCTTCCCCCGCAACGCCGTCGAGTACTTCGTCAGCTACTTCGACTACTACCAGCCGGAGGCCTACATCCCGCGCACGGACACGTTCATCGAGAAAGACTCGAGTCGGAACGACGACATCGAGCGCATGCGGCTGTCCACGATGAGTTCGCTTTTCGCGCGGCGGGATGTGATTGTGGTGGCCAGCGTTTCGTGCATTTACGGGATCGGCAGCAAAGAGGACTACGAGGCGATGGTGATCCCCCTGCGGGTGGGCCAGGCGACCACGCGCGAGCAACTGCTCAGTCGCCTGGTCGACATCCTCTACAGCCGCAATGACGTCGCTCTTGAACGCGGCCAGTTCCGAGCGCGGGGCGACACGGTCGAGGTGTGCCCGGCCTACGCCGAGGACGCGCTGCGGATCGAGTTCTTCGGAGATCAGATCGACCGGCTGACGCGTTTCGATCCGTTGCGGGGAAACCGGCTCGAGGCGTTGCAGGCCGTCACCATTTATCCGGCGGCGCAATTCGTCACCCCGATCGAGAACATCCGGCGCGCGATTCTGACCATCCGTGCCGAATTGACCGACCGGATTGCCTGGTTCGAGGCGCGCGGCAAGCTGCTCGAGGCGCAGCGGATCAAGATCCGCACCGAATCGGACCTCGAGATGATGGAAGAAATGGGTTTCTGCTCGGGCATCGAGAACTACTCGCGCCACATCGCCGGGCGCCCCCCGGGGTCGCGTCCGTGCACGCTGCTCGACTTTCTCTCCAAGGACCACGTCCTGGTGATCGACGAATCGCACGCCACGGTGCCTCAGATCGGCGGCATGCACGCCGGCGATCAGTCGCGCAAGCAGGTTCTTGTCGAGCACGGATTCCGGCTGCCGAGCGCGCTCGACAACCGCCCGTTGAGCTTTGCTGAATTCCAGTCGTTGCAGGGTCAGACGATCTACGTGAGCGCCACGCCGAGCACCCAGGAGTTGGCCTGGTCGCAGGGTCGCCTGGCTGAACTCATCGTGCGCCCCACCGGCCTGCTCGACCCCAAGATCACCCTCAAGCCGCTGAAAGGTCAGATCGACGACCTGATCGAAGAAGCCCGCCTTCGGGTGGATCGCCACGAACGGGTTCTGGTGACCACGCTCACCAAGCGGACGGCGGAGCAGTTGACCGACTACCTGCGGGACATCGGCATCAACGTCCGCTACCTGCACAGCGAGATCGACGCCATCGAGCGGGTCGAAATCCTGCGAGCGCTGCGCAAGGGCGAGTTTGACGTGCTCGTGGGCATCAACCTCCTGCGGGAAGGACTCGATCTGCCCGAAGTCTCCCTGGTGGCGATCCTCGATGCCGACAAGGAAGGATACCTCCGCTCCGCAACCAGCCTCATCCAGACCGCCGGGCGCGCCGCGCGCCATCTCCATGGCGAGGTGATTCTCTACGCCGATGTCCGGACGCGGAGCATCGCCCAGTTCCTCGAAGTGTCGGAATACCGTCGGCGCAAGCAGGAGGCCTACAACCGCGAACACGGCATCACGCCCCGCGGCGTCAGCCGCGCCGTCGAAGAGAGCTTGTCCGCGCGCCAGGAGCGAACGGGGAAAGCCGAGGCCATGCTGCGCGAGGCCGGCGCCGACTTCGATGTCACGGAGACGATTCGCGAACTCGAAACCGAGATGCTCGATGCCGCCAACAACCTCGAATTCGAGAAGGCTGCCTTGCGCCGAGACCAAATCCGCGAACTCAAACGCCAGTATGGCGCGGGCGAGACGGCTGGCGAGCCGTTGGTGAGTGCGGGAGGTCGGGTTCGCTATCGGAAAGGCTCGCGAGGACGGAACCGAAGCGCACGCCCTCGCGCGTGAGTTGGTGCCGCGCGCTTTGACCGCGGTGGGTGAACGGTCCTGGCGGCGCAGAGCGGCGATGAATCGCCGCACTGGAGTTTGGACATTATTCGGATTGGACTTCATCGCACACTTGATCGCACACTTCGTCCATCTGTGGGGAACGGCACCAAGAGGCAAGGATGTTCTCCCTGGACAGATGGAAGGTGTACGACAAAGCGCTGGCCAGCGCAGCAAGTCTGGCGCAGCACTCCCAGTCCTGGGACAAACGACACGCGGTGACGGATCAGTTGTTGCGCGCTTCTCTGGACCCAATCGCATCGATGCTGCGTGGCTTGGTCTCGGGCTGATCGAACAGAGCCTGCCCGACGATGAAGTGTGCGATGAGGTGTGCGATGAAGACCCTGCAACCACATCGACAAGCATCAAGACTGTCCAAACTCCAGGGCGCCGCGCAGCGGCGCCCCTTAGCGAGGCGTCGACTGCCGGTTGCCATGGCCAACACCCAGCGCAAGGGAATTGGCGACATGCTCCCTCGGTCTGAGGCGGAGCCTCGCTAAGCCCACTTCCAGCCCTGCCGCGCAGGTCGCATCTTCAATCGCGCGTTCGCGTCTGGGTCGTCGACGAACTGCTCCTTGTCCGGATCCCAGGTGACGGGATGGCCGACGCGGGTGGCGATGTCGCTGAGGTGACAGAGGATGTCGGCCTGGACGGAGTCCTCGATGGGGCAGATGGCGGGCTGGCGGCTCCGAATCGAGTCGAGGAAGTTGCGAACGTGATTGTCGCTCTTGATCAACTGGTGGTCGCTGGGGCCGAACTTGACTTCGATGAGGTCTTCCGGTGACGTGCGAATGGCCCCGCGATCGACCAGCACCCAGCCTTCTGTGCCTTCGAACGCCGTGCCGTGGTCGATGGCGCGTCCGTACTTCTGTTCCCATGGCCGCAGATCGTTCATGGGGGTGACCGGCTCGTAATTGTTGCGCGTGCCGCGGAAGGTCATCCGCACCCCGTCGGCGAACGCGAACCGGACATCGAACGCGACTGCGGTGTTGCAGGCTCCTTCGGTCGGGATCACGCCCTGCCCTTCCACAGTCACCTTGCCGCGCATCATTCCCGGGTGCCCCCAATAGGCGATGTCCAGGGGATGAACCCCCCAGCCCGCCACAAAACCGAGGGCGTAGTCAGAGTTGAACCACCAGGTCTTCCAGGTGTCGGGCGGATCGCCGTCGAATGCCTTGCCGTCCGTGTAGGGCATTTCCCGGGCCGGGCCCAGCCACCTGTCGTAGTCCAAGTCCGCAGGGTGCGCCACCGGCTTGGTGGGTCCGCCGGGGCGGCTGGCGGCGGCCCAGACATTGATCTGTCGGAGGGAACCAATGCGTCCGTTGCGGACCAGTTCGCAGGCGTGGCGGAACTCCCGGCCTGACCGCTGCTGGGTGCCGAACTGGAAAATGCGCTGTTGCTGGCGGCAGACCGTGCGCAAGAGTTGATCTTCCTCGACCGAGAGGCCGAGGGGCTTCTCGACGTACATGTCCTTGTTCGCGCGCGCGGCGGCCACGGCGACGGGCACGTGCCAGTGATCGGGAGTGGCGATCAGGACGGCGTCGAGATCGGCGCGACGCAGCAGTTCGCGATAGTCGTGGTGCTTGGCGCAAGCCTGATCCTTGTAATGGCCGTTCACCATCTGGAGCGCCGCATCGAGGTTGCGTTTGGCGATATCGCACAGGGCGATCACGCGGCAATCCGTTTGCGGCAGGAAGTTGCTCATGACGCCCCGGCCCTGGGGCCCAACGCCGATGCACCCAACCTGAATGCGGCTATTGGGCGCGGTCTGGCCCTGGCCCAGAACGGAGACAGGAACCAGATGCGGCAAACTGGCGGCGCCGAGGGCGGCAGCGAGGTTGGTCCGGAGGAAACGACGGCGGTGAATCAGGGTGTTCATGGGCGGAATGGGACAGTCTTTGCCCGCATTCCGCAAGCCAGGAATCGCCTGAAACCAGGAAAAACCAGAACGACCGGTCCCGAGAGGGAGCCGCGTTACCGCTTGCTATACTGGAAGCGCTTGCGGGCGCCGGGCTGGCCGTATTTCTTGCGCTCCCGCATGCGCGGGTCGCGAGTGAGCAGTCCCTGGGCCTTCAGCGTCGGGCGAAGATTGATGTCGGCCTTGAGGAGCGCGCGGGAGATGCCGTGCCGGACGGCGCCGGCCTGGCCGTTGGGGCCTCCGCCGGTGACCTTGACGCGGACATCGAACTTGGCGTTGGACTCGGTCGCCAGCAGGGGCTGCATGACGAAAGCTCGATGGGTCTCGACAACGAAGTATTTCTCGAACTGCCGGCCGTTGACGGTGATCTTGCCGGTGCCGGGGGCGAGGCGCACCCGCGCGACGGCGGTCTTGCGGCGGCCGGTGCCGAGGAATTCCGTAACCTCACTCATAATGTGTTCAGTTGTTGACGGTCAGCGGGGCGGGTTGCTGGGCGGCATGCGGGTGCTGGTTGCCCTTGTAGACTTTCAATTTGGTGAGCAATCGGTCGCCCAAACGGTTTTTGGGTATCATGCCCTTGACGGCGTGCAGGATCAGCCGCTCGGGATGCCGGGCGCGCACTTCGGCGACCGTGCGACGCCGTTCGCCGCCTTTCCAACCCGAGTAGCTCATGTACTCCTTGTCGGTCTCTTTTTTGCCGGTCAACACCACTTTCTCGGCATTGATCACGACCACAAAATCCCCGGCATCGAGGTGGGGGGTGTAGACTGGCTTGTTCTTCCCGCGCAGAACGTTGGCGACCTCGACGGCGAGGCGCCCCAACACCTTGCCCTCAGCATCGACCACATGCCATTTTCGGGCATCCAAGTTCACTTTCGGCAAATACGTCTTCATGAAGCCTTCGAATCAAAGGGGGCAGAGGGTAGCAAAGGAACCCGCCAAGTCAACAGCCATTTGTGCCATTTCGTTTGCCAAGTATCCGGTCCCCCTCGATAGTGTCGAACACTATGAATGCCGCTTTGATTGCCTCTGCCCTGATGCTGGCAACCCAGCCCGCCATCGGAACCAAGGCCTCCGATTGGCCCATGTACCGTGGCGGCCCCGCCCTGCTCGGGGTCGCACCAGGCCGTCTGCCGGACATCCCCGCCCGCCGCTGGCAATTCAAGACCCAAGGGCCGGTGAAATCGTCGGCCGCCATTGCGGGCGACCGGGTCTATGTGGGATCGGATGACGGCCAACTCTACAGCCTCGAGTTGGCGACAGGACACATGGTCTGGTCCTTCAAGACCGACGGACCGATCGAATCCTCGCCGCTGGTCCATGAAGGCCGCGTGTTCTTCGGTTCGAGCGACAACTTCCTCTACGCGGTGGGGGCGCGGGATGGACAGCTTGCGTGGAAGTACGAAACCGGGGAGCGCGTCCTGGGCGCGCCCAACTGGGTCAAGGCGCCGCAGGGCGCCGGCGTTTGGATTCTGGCCGGCAGCTACGACTTCAAACTCCATTGCGTCGATGCCAGCACCGGCAGGAGCAATTGGGTGTACGAGACCGGCAATTACATCAATGGCTCGCCCGCCGTCGCCGCCGGGCAAACGGTCTTCGGCGGGTGCGACGCCCTCCTTCACGTCATCGGGCTGGCGAAAGGAGAGCAGGTCAAGGAGATCGAGGCCGGCGCCTATATTGCCGGATCGGTCGCGCTGGACGGCACTCGAGCCTACTTCGGGCATTACGAAAACGAGTTCCTCTGCGTCGATATCGCCCGAGGGGAAAAGGTCTGGACCTACCGCGACCGCAACTTCCCGTATTTCGCCTCTCCCGCGATCACCCAAGACAGGGTGGTGTTCGGAGGGCGCGACAAACAGTTGCACTGCGTCGAGAAAGCGGAGGGAAAACCTCTCTGGAAGTTCGCCACGCGGGGCAAAGTGGACAGTTCGCCGGTGGTCGTCGGCGACCGGGTCGTGGTCGGATCGGATGATGGTCGGCTCTACATTGTCTGGCTCGCGGAGGGCAGGGAACTCTGGCAATACGAGATCGGCCAGCCTATCACCGCGTCGCCGGCCGTCGCCAATGGCCTGATCGTGGTCGGAAGCGAGGATGGGTCTGTCTACTGCTTCGGCGCCAAGTGACAAAGCGGCGAGGCATCGGGGATCAGGTGCGAAGTCGACGGGCGTTCGCGCGCCCGAGTGGTGGACCAAACCCGCTGCAGTTCTCAGTCTGGCCGGGAGCCGCCTAAAGGCGGGACACCGAACACCGCTCCGAGCCGCCCGGCGCGGTTTGGTGTCCCGGCTTCAGCCGGTTTCCACGCCGGGCGTTCCTCAAAATGAGAATTCCTGCCAAACCTGCTGCCTTGCTTGACATCGTCTCCTGCAATCTTCATTTTCACGTTTTAAGCTCTGGCATATCCGACTGATCAACATGGTATGACTGAACCACATTGTTTGTTCGGGACGCTTCAGGCGTTCGACTTGGGCGGCGGCCGCACCGGGCAGTTTTACTCACTGCCGGCGCTCGCCCAGGCGGGCCTCGGCAGACTGGAGCGTCTCCCGGTTTCCCTGCGCATGGTGCTCGAGTCCGTGCTGCGGAATTGCGACGGCAAGCGGATCACTGAACAGAACGTGCGCGACCTCGCAGGCTGGCAGCCGAGGGCCGAGCGCACAACGGAGATCCCGTTTGTTGTTTCCCGGATCCTGCTGCAGGACTTCACGGGCGTGCCTCTGCTGGTGGACCTGGCGGCGATGCGCTCGGCCGTCGCGCGGCTGGGAAAGAGCCCCAAGATTGTTGAACCGCTGGTGCCGGTGGACTTGGTGGTGGACCACTCGGTGCAGGTCGACTTTGCCGGGACCAATGACGCCGCCCGCAACAATCTCGAGATGGAATTCATGCGCAACCGGGAGCGCTACCAGTTCCTCAAGTGGGGCATGCAGGCCTTCGACACATTTCGAGTTGTCCCCCCTGGCATTGGGATTGTGCACCAAGTCAACCTCGAGTATCTGGCCACGGGGGTGCATCAACGCCCCGCAGTCCGGAACGGGGAACCGGCGCCCCTTTATTATCCGGACACGCTGGTCGGCACCGACTCCCATACCACGATGATCAACGGTCTGGGCGTGGTGGGCTGGGGGGTCGGCGGCATCGAGGCCGAAGCGGGCATGCTGGGCCAGCCGGTCTACCTGCTGACCCCGGACGTTGTGGGCGTGTGCCTGAGCGGGGCGTTGGCAGAAGGGGTCACCGCGACCGACGTGGCGCTCACCGTGACCCAGGTGCTGCGGAGGACGAATGTCGTGGGCAAATTCGTCGAGTTCTACGGGCCCGGCGCCGCGGCGCTCTCGGCGGTAGACCGCGCGACGATTGCGAATATGGCCCCCGAGTACGGAGCAACGCTGGGGTTCTTCCCCATCGACGGTGAGACGGTCAGTTTTCTGCGCGGCACCGGGAGGAGCGAGGAGCTCTGCCGCGCCCACGAAAGCTATTATCGCGCTCAGGGCCTGTTCGGCATGCCGCAGCCAGGGCAGATTGACTACTCGGAAGAGGTGGCGCTGGACCTGTCGCGGGTCGCGCCGAGTGTCGCGGGCCCCCGCCGCCCTCAGGATCGCATCGAGCTCCCCGCCCTCAAGGAGACGTTCCTCGATCTGCTGTCCAAGCCTCTGGCCGAGCACGGATACGCCAAGCCGCCGGAAGAACGCGGGCGGCGCGTCCAGGTCAAGGGACACCGGCCCATCAACTTTCGCCACGAATGGCACGCGGGTTTCAACAAAGCCGGGATCGAACCCAGCGAGAGCGAGATGCGGGACCAACACCCTGCGCCCGATAACATCACCGTCAGCCGCGAAACGCTCAAATGCGAAGTCGGCCACGGCACAGTCCTCATTGCCGCGATCACCAGTTGCACCAACACATCCAATCCAAGCGTGATGCTCGCCGCAGGGCTCCTGGCGAAGAAAGCGGTTGAACGCGGTCTGTCCGTCAGCCCCGTGGTCAAGACCTCGCTGGCGCCCGGCTCCCGCGTGGTGACCGAGTATCTGGAGACCACCGGCCTGCAGCCCTATCTGGACCAACTCGGTTTCAACCTGGTGGGCTACGGCTGCACCACGTGCATCGGCAATTCCGGCCCGCTCGAAACCCATCTCGAGGAGGCCGTGGTGAACCACGATCTCATCGCCGCGTCCGTGTTGTCGGGCAACCGGAACTTCGAAGCCCGGGTGCATCAGAGTGTCAAAGCCAATTTTCTCATGTCGCCTCCGCTGGTGATCGCTTTCGCTCTCGCCGGCCGGATCGATCTGGACCTGACCACCGATCCTCTGGGCCTCGACCGGCAGGGCCGCCCGGTGTTTCTGAGGGACATCTGGCCGCAGCGCGAGGAGATCCGCGCGCTGTTGCACTCGGCTCTGAAGCCCGAGGTCTACCGCCGCTTGTACGCCGATTTTGCAGCGCACAATCCGCGCTGGAACGAGATTCGGGCCAGCCTGGGCGACGTCTATCAATGGGACACCACCTCCGGCTACATCCAGGAACCGCCCTTCTTCGCCTCCTTCTCGCGCCGCCCCAGCGCGATCGGGGAAATCAAGGGCGCACGGGTGCTGGGCATCTTCGGCGACAGTGTCACCACCGACCATATCTCCCCCGCAGGGGCCATCAAGAAGGAGTCGCCTGCGGGCAAGTACCTTCTCGACCGCCACGTGGCAATCGGGAGTTTTAACAGCTACGGTTCTCGCCGGGGCAACGACCGGATCATGGCCCGCGGCACCTTCGCCAATGTCCGCATCCGAAACCTGATGCTCGGCGGCGAGGAAGGCGGCTACACCCTGTTCCAACCCTCCGGCGAGAGAATGGCCATCTACGATGCGGCGATGAAATATGCCGAGGGGAAAACGCCTCTGCTCGTCATCGCAGGCAGCGAGTACGGCACCGGCAGCTCGCGCGACTGGGCTGCCAAAGGCCCCGCGCTGCTGGGCGTCAAGGCGGTGGTGGCCCGCAGTTTCGAGCGCATCCACCGCTCGAATCTCATCGGCATGGGGATTCTGCCCCTTGAGTTCAAGGACGGCGCGAACGCCCAGACGCTCAAGCTCGACGGGACCGAGCTCTATGCGGTGCAAGGCCTGGGCCCCCATCTCAAGCCCCGGCAAGACGTGACCTTGTGGGTGCGCCGCACCAATGGCGCGGTCGAACATGTCCCCCTGAGAGCGCGGGTCGATACCCCCATCGAAATCGAGTACTACCACCACGGAGGCATTCTGCCTTACGTGCTTCGGCAGTTGCTCGCCAACACGTAGCCGGCGGACACAGTCCGCGGATTCGCCGACGGACCGATGGGTCGAAGGACTCAGGAACGATCGCGCCCGCCTGCGGGGCCGATCGTCGAATCGAGCATCCCGAGGAGGGCGGTGACGTTCAGCGCCGCTTTCGGAACGAACGAACTCACCTCCACAAACTCCGGCACCTTGCGACCGTCGGCACTTCGCTCGGAACAGTGGTCATTCTCTCCGTAGGGCCCGAGTCCATCCAGCGTGGGCACGGCGTCCCAGAGCAGGTTGCCATCGCTCAAGCCACCCCGCTCTTCGCTGCCGATCGACATGCCCAACTCCCGTGCGGCCTGCTGCCAGATCGCGAGGAGACGATCCGTGGCGGCATTGCGCGGCCAGGGGCGGCTTTCACCGAGGATCTCGACGCCGACCTGGCAGCGGTAGCCGTCCGCCGTGCTGGCGACCAAGCCCGGCCCCGCCAAGGCCAGGAGCGCCGACTTCGCCCCGGCGTAGACCTCGGGAGTGAACGCTCGGAACTCCCCTTCGGCCACGGCTTCGTGAGGCACGCGGTTGAGGCCGCCGCCGCCGGAGACGCATGCCACGTTGAACGTGAGATGCCGAGCGGGGTTGGTCAGGGCCGCCACCTGGCGCACTGATTCGGCCAGTTGCACGATGGCGTTGGCACCCCATGCGTGTTTGCCCCCGGCGTGCGCGCCCCGTCCGCTGACCCGCAAGCGCCAGGTCGCACGACCTTTCCGGGCCACGACAAGCCGCGAGACGCACTCGCCACGACCCTCAGCCTCGAAAACCAAAGCCGCGCGCGCTGCTCTGCCCAACCGCTGCCGGCAAACCTCTCCGAAATCGTGCGAGAGAGCTTCTTCGGATGAGTTCCAGAATAGTTTCCATGTCGCCCGTTCGAAGATGGCAGGCGCGACGTCGCGGAGGGCCGCGAGGACCATCCAGATCATCACCGTGCCTCCTTTGATGTCCTGAGTGCCTGGCCCGTAGATCCGGTCGCCCTCCCGCAGCCAGTGAAATCCATTCCGCGCCTCCTCGTCCGGAGGAAAGACCGTGTCGAGATGGGAGACCATGCCGACGATGTCCGCACTCGATCCGGCGCGGCACATCACCAAGTGATCGCCCCAACCCGGATTTGTCGAGGGAACGAATTCCGCTGTGAATCCCAGCGGGGCGAAGGCCTCGGCGGTCGCGTAGCCAACCCGGTTCACCCCCTCGCGATTCTCGGTGTAGCTGTTGATCTCGACCAGCCTCTGGAGCAAATCAAGCCCCTCGGGCAGACGCCTTTCGAGGCACGACAGAAGAAGTGACTGACTCATGATCCACGACTCCGCTGGCAATGCGCAACAGAGCAGTCAGGGTATAACCCTGAGTTCTGGGGGAGTGCGAGGCTGAGCCTCAGACCGCAGGCGTGTGCTCGTTGGGAGCGCGTGCGCTGCCTGGCAGGACTCGGAAAATGATCGAGAATCGTCCACGTCAACACAAAGGGCGCAGCCACTGCTGCGCCCCTTCGGTCACAAAACGTCGCCGGAACAACCGCTCACGAGCGCGCTCGGCGCAGGAAGAACAGCCCACCCAATCCGAGCCCCAGAAGCGTAATCGAGGCCGGCTCGGGGATCACCAATTGGCCACGGATCTCGCCCCAGGGATACTTGCTGGACGCAATGCTCATGTACAAGCCTCCCTGCAACAAAGCAGTCTCGTATTCCTGGGGAATCAGGACCGCCCCCTGCAAGAAGCAGCCGTACGTCGGATTCAGACTGTTGAAACTGATGTGCAACGGAGTCAAGTCCACCACCAGCGGCCCCGTTTCTCCGATGCCACCGGCGAACAGACCCGCGCTGAGAAAATCACCTTCGAGCCCACTCCACCCGAAAGTCCCGTAGACGACATTGAGTAGCAGTTGGTTCGAATCCTCGTTGTAGCTGATCCCGAAACCAAACTCGCCTCCTTGAGCGGCACTGCCGCTGGGTGGCGCACCTTGGTCACCCGTGAGGAGTCCATTCCAGAGATCCACTTGGACAACCGAAGCCTGAACGCAAGCCGCTACCGCGAGCACCCCCACCGCCATAAGCAGTCGCTTCATAAATTAGCATCCCTTTCCAACCTAGGTTTATCGCCGCCTAGTAAGTCAATCCAGCCCGTTCCTGTCAAGTGAAAGATCACGGTTTTTTTTTGGCCTGAATCCCCACGCAGAAGAACGAAGCGGTCTCACGCTAGTAAACGCCGGGGCTAGTGGACCAGGACAACAGTAAAATGTTGATGATCAAGTTTTTAGTACGATCATCCTCGCGTCGCGCAAGAACAACTCGCCAAGGATTTGGATTCAGGGTCGAAGTTTACTGTGGTCAGCCTGACGCCACTGTGGTTGAAATGGGCAAACGGCATATGGACGGGAAACCCACGCTGCTCATCGTCGACGACGAGAAACCGACGCGCGACGGCCTGCGCGCCGCGCTCGAAGACCGCTTTGATGTCTATCTGGCGGAGGACGTGGCTTCGGCATCGGACCTGCTGGAACGGGAGCGATTCGACGTTTTGCTCACCGATTACCGGCTGCCGCGCGAGGACGGCTTGAAGCTGGTGGATCGGGCCAAGAGACTCACCCGGCCCCCGATCTGCATCCTCATGACCGCTTACGGATCGGAGGAGTTGGTCAGCAGGGCCTTCAGCGAAAACCGCATCGACGATTACATCCGCAAAGGCATCAACTTAGAAGAAATCGAGATGCGGATCGTCCGCGCCCTGAAACGCCAGCAACTCGAAGTCGAAAACGAGTCGCTCCACCTGCAATTGGACGAGAAATTCGGACTCGAGAAGATCGTCGGCCAATCGCCAGCGATGCTCGAGGTCTTCGACATCGTCCGGCAGGTCGCGCCGACACCCGCCACCGTCCTCATCCAGGGGGAAAGCGGCACCGGCAAAGAATTGGTCGCCAAGGCGATACACCGCATTAGCCCGCGCAGCAGGATGTCTCTGGTCGCAGTCCACTGCGCTGCCCTGGCGCCATCCCTTCTCGAAAGCGAGCTTTTTGGACACGAGAAAGGGGCTTTTACCGGCGCCCACGAACGCCGCCTCGGACGGTTCGAGCAGGCGAACGGCGGGACGCTGTTTCTGGATGAGATCGGCGAGATCGACGCCAGCACTCAAGTCAAGCTCCTGCGCGTGCTGGGCGAACGGGCATTTGAACGGGTGGGCTCGAACAAGACCATCAGTGTGGATGTGCGATTGATTGCTGCGACCAACAAGAACCTGGCCAACCAGGTTCGCGCGGGGGCGTTCCGCGAGGATCTCTACTTCCGCTTGCGCGTGGTCGAGTTGTGGCTGCCGCCTCTGCGATCGAGGCCGGGCGACGTGCCACTCCTGGCCCTGCATTTCCTGCGCGAGATCGCCGTGGACTATGGCAAGCCCGTGAGGGACTTCACCGCCGACGCCCTGGAAGCCCTGGTGCGCTACACGTGGCCCGCGAATGTGCGCGAACTGCGCAACGCGATCGAGGGCGCGATCGCCCTCTGCCGCGGCGACCGGATCGGCTTGCGCGATCTGCCGGCCAACGTGCGGGGCCAGACCGGCGGCGGCACCAGCGCCCCCGCAAAATCGCCGATCGACCAGAACGACCTCACGATGAAAGAAGCCGAGCGGCAGTTGATCCTGCGCGCGCTCCAGGAGCATCACGGCAACCGGACCCTCGCAGCGAAGAAGATCGGCATGAGCCGCCGCACCCTGCATCGGAAACTGCACCAATACCATCTCGATGGGTTTTTGCCTTCATGAGAATCCAGGAAATCATCCATAAAATCGAACTCGGCCAGGGCGTCTGGGCCCTCCGAACTGTCGTCGCCCTGCTGCTGGTTGTCACCCTCACCGTGTGGTATGATGTCAACGAGTTCCAGAACTTCCGCGCGCCCGAAGCCATGGAGGCCGCGCAACTCGCGCGCAACCTCGCCCAAGGCGAGGGCTACACCACCCAGTGCATTCGCCCGCTGACCTTGAGCCTCGTCCAAGATCAACAGGGATTCGATGCACGGCTCGCGCGCCAGGCGCATCCCGATCTGACAAATCCCCCTCTCTACCCGACGATCCTGGCGGGACTGATGGCCGTGCTGCCATTTCGGTTCGAGGTCGCTCCCAGATTCTGGATCCATCAGCCCGAGATGATCATTGCGCTGTTCAATCAGGCCCTGTTTTTCCTGACGCTCTGGCTGCTGTTCCGGCTGGCGCGGCGTCTGTTTGACCTCCCGGTGGCTTTGGTGACGGTCATCGTGCTTCTGGGGTCGGACATCCTGTGGCGGTTCACCGTCTCGGGACTGTCCACAAACCTGGTCCTCCTGATCTTCACTGCGCTGCTCAGCGCGTTGGCAGCGGCCGAGCGCGGCTCCCGCGAGGAGACCACATCGGCGGGATGGGCCGCGCGGCAAGCCGTCCTCATCGGCGCGCTCATCGGACTGGGCGCCCTCACCCGCTATTCGTTCGCCTGGCTGATGGTGCCTGCGCTCATCTGCTGTGGAGGCTGGTTCGCCAAGCGCCGCGGGATGGTTCTCGCCCTGATGACCGTCGCCTTCCTCCTCGTCCTCGCCCCCTGGCTGGCACGCAACTATCACGTGAGCGGAACTCTGTTTGGGGTTCCGGGTTTTGCGCTTTTCCAGGATACCGTGCCCTTCCCCGATACCCGGCTCGAACGCTCGCTGAACCCGGATTTGGGCGAGGTCGAGCCGCGCGACTGTTTCCGCAAGGTCTTCACCTATGTGGGCGACATCGCGCAAAACGAACTGCCCCGCCTGGGCGGGGCGGGGTGGATTGGCGCGTTCTTCCTGGTCAGCTTGTTTCTGCGATTCCGCAACCCGGCCTTGGGCCGGCTCCGTGGGTTTCTCATTATCGGTTTGGTGGTGTTCGTCTTCGTCCAGGCCGGCGGTCACACGCACTTGAGCCAGGCCACCGCGCTGGTGAACACGGAGAACCTGCTGGTGCTGCTGCTCCCGGGAGTGGCCTTGTTTGGCACCGCGATGTTCTTCGTGCTTCTCGATCAGCTCGAGTTGGCCATTGCCGAGATGCGCTATCTGATCACGATCCTCTTCTTGGTGGCCACATCGAGTCATCTGATCACCACGCTGCTGCCGCCGCGCACCTATCCGTTTACCTATCCTCCCTACCTCCCCCCGTGGATTCAGGAGACGTCCGGCTTTCTGACGCCAAACGAACTCATGATGAGTGACATCCCCTGGGCGGTGGCCTGGTACGGCGATCGCAACTGCGTCTGGACCACGCTGGATGCCGGACGCTCCTTTTACGCCATCAACGACGAGCAGCGTCCCATTGTGGCCCTCTACCTGACTCCGGTGACCACCGATGCCCGTTTTTTGAGCCAAATCATCCAAAGCCCCGATCACGGTTGGTCGCGGTTCGCCGCGGAGGTCCTCACCCAGACCAACCTGCCCGCGCAGTTTCCTCTCCGACACGCCCGCCAGAAATACGCGCCTGACCAACTTTTCCTCTGCGATCGCCCCCGCTGGCAGGCACCCAAACGAACTCCGCAACAGGCCGCACCCCCAACCAAGCCGGAGTCTCCGCCGGATGCGTCACTTACCCCGCAATCCAAGACGGCATCGCCGCCGGATGCGTCACTTACCCCGCAATCCGAACCGCCAGCGCCCCGCCCCTCTCCCTAGCCTGCATTTCTCACCAACTTTTGATGTCCTCTGACCGGTCACCGTCGCATTGCACCTGAAATGCGGGCTCTCAGAAACCCGCGCCCCAAGCAGATGGACCCAATCTCGACCACACTGTGTCCGCGTGCCCGGGTCGCCCACGCGGCAGGGGCGCGTCCCGGCTCTGATGAACCGATGAGCCAATTCCCTTTGCTGGGCGCGGGTTTCATAGACTCCCTGAGCCCTGGCGGGAGAGAGGCGCCCGAAACTTGACTGGACGACCACACGCTCACGGTTTCGAGGATGCTGCCGTGGACAGGCGTCGCGCGAGCAAGTCGAGATTGTGGCGATGGCAGACGGTGTTCGAATCACCGCTGCCCCGGTCCTACACCAATTTCGTAGGGCAATGGCTGCTCCGGTGGATGGATGCGAGCCACAAGATGCTCGCGTTCGCCCTGATCACGCTGGGTGTCATGGCGACGAAATTCAACGCCGCCGCTGCGGTGGTGCATCCGCTGATTTTCGAACAGATTGCGCGCGCGGGTTTGCGCCTGCTGCCGATGATCAGCTTCCTGGCCGCCGCCCTCGGTTTCGTGGTGATCGGACAGACGGTCGCGCTCCTGACCCAGGTCGGCGCCCAGAACCTCATCGGCTCGGTGATGGTCACGGTGGTTGTGCGCGAACTCGGACCTTTGGTCACCGCCGTGGTGGTGCTGCTGCGCGTGGGCACCGCCACCGTCATCGAGTTGGGCATGACCCGCGCGCTGGGCGAAGTCGAAGCGCTCGAAGCATTGGGAATCGACCCCATTCATTACCTTGTCGTGCCCCGTGTCCTGGGGATGGCGGTTGCGGTGTTGGCGCTCAGCTCCTACCTCATCCTGGGGACCATTTTCAGCGGGTACCTCTTTGCGTTCGTCCAGGACGTCCCTTTGACGCCCGGCGAGTATTTCCGACAGATCGCCTTGGCCCTGACATGGCAGGATTTCGTCCTCCTCGCCCTGAAGACCACGGCGTTCGGGGTCATCCTCGCCGTGGTCACTTGCTTTCACGGCCTGGCCCGACCGCTGCTCCTGGCCGAGGTCTCGACCGCCACCACCCGCGCCCTTGTCGCCAGCCTCATCGCCTGTGTCGCCGTCGACGCTTTGTTCATCGTTGTCTACTTGCTCATGTGACGACCGACTCCTCCAGCCTGGTGGACCTCCGAGGCGTCGCGATCGCCTCGCGTCACGATCCGACCCTCACCCTGATCGCGGGCATCGACTGGTCGGTGCGACAGGGCGAGTTCTGGGTGGTCGCCAGCGCGCCGGGCGCTGGCAAGAGCCTGCTCCTCGAAGTCGTGGCTGGCCTGATGCCGCCCAGCCAAGGCACGCGGTCCGTGCATGGCGCCGGAGCCGGAGCAGACCCCATGTGCGCCACCCCGGCCCCCAGAAACGGGATCGGCCTGGTCTTCGCCGACGGTGGACGTCCGTTCAATCAACTGACCGTGGCCCAGAACGTGGGCCTTCCCCTGTGCTATCACCGAGGCTGCACGCTGGCCGTCGTGGCGCCGCAGGTCCGCCATCTCCTCGAGTGGACGGGCCTGGCAACCCACAGCCAACGCCTGCCCCTGGCCCTGAACCATGGATTGCGCCAGCGCGTAGCCTTGGCCCGCGCCTTGGCGCTGCAACCATCCCTGCTGTTGCTCGACAGCCCGCTCAGCGGCCTGGCGGTAGCGCAGGTGCGCTGGTGGCTGGATTTCCTCGCCCGTCTCCACGAGCCTCCGCTGCCGGACATCGTGCCCCCCGTCGCGGTGGCCGTCACCACGGACGCCCTCCGTCCGTGGCTGGCCCTCGGCACCCATTTCGCCCTGATCCATGACGGACGCTGGCAGGTGCTCGGCACCCCTGCCGAAGTCAGCCACAGCCAACACCCGGCAGTCCGCGACATGCTGGCTGACCCGCGCTACCGCGACGATTTCGAGCGTTGATCTCCCCGGTGGGAAACGACACCCTGTGCGCGTTCGCATGGCCTGGGAACCGTCAACGCCGCCCATCACCCGCCTCCGGGATCTCTCGCCCACGCAATGGAAGTCGGGCGTTGCCGCGTGGCTGGGCTGGACGTTCGACGGACTGGACATGCACCTGTACACCCTGGTCTACGCCCAGTTCGTGGCCCAACTCCTGGACGCAACCAGCACCAAAGACCCGCAGGTCGGCTACTATTCGTCGATCATCCAGGCGGCGTTTCTCCTCGGCTGGGCGCTGGGCGGGGGCTTCTTCGGACGCATCGGCGACCGCCTGGGACGCAGCCGCACGCTCTGCCTGACGATTCTCACCTACGCCCTGTTCACCGGTCTTTCCGCTGCGGCCCAGACCTGGTGGCAACTGGGCCTCTTCCGTTTCCTCTCCGCCATCGGCATCGGGGGCGAATGGGCGGTCGGCGCCTCTTTGCTGGCGGAGACCTGGCCGCGGCGCTGGCGCCCGTGGGTGGCGGCCGTGCTTCAGACGGGCGTCAACGTCGGCATTCTGCTGGCTATCCTGGCGCATTTCCTGATGTCTGGAGTGGTGGCCACGCAACCCCGCTGGCTCTTCGTGGTGGGGATCGCTCCCGCGTTGCTGGTGCTATGGATCCGCCGGGCAGTGCCGGAAACCGAGGAGTGGAGCGCCGCCAAGGCCCATGCCCGCCTCCAACTCCCGACCATCCGCGATCTGTTCCGCGGCAAGGCCCGCCGCACGACCTTCCTCGTCATCGCGGTTTGCGCGTTGGGATTGAGCGGGCATTGGGCGTTCCTCTTCTGGAACCAAATCCATTTCAAGAACCTGCCCGACGTCATCGGCCTCACCGACCAGGAAAAAGGGGATTGGGGCCGGCGCATCCTCTACCTGGTCATCGTCGCCTCGATTCTTGGCAATTTCGTCGCCGCGTGGTTCGCCCGACAATTCGGTTACCGCCGCGTCATCGTCGCGATGTCCCTCGGCTATTTCCTGGGGATGATGGGCTGCTATGCCGTCGAGCGTCCGCACGAACAGCTTTACGTGCTGCTGGCGGTGCCCGGTTTCTTTCAGGGGGTGTTCGCGCTGTACACCATGTACTTGCCGCCGTTGTTCCCCACGCTGTTGCGGACCACCGGCGCCGGGTTCTGCTACAACATCGGGCGCTGTGTCTCGGCGCTGGGCGTGGTCGTCTTCGGTCTCTTCAGCCACGTCGGCGACTACCGGGTCACGCTGATCGTTGCCGGCCTGATCTTTGTGCCGGCGGCGATCGCCGCATGGTTTTTGCCCGAATTGACGGACTGATCGGCGTCTTGCAGTTCGCCAAAAAGCCGCAGCGGCTCTCTCGCGAAGCGATTCTGGAGGTCCTTTGACTGGCACTGGCGCGTCTCCGGCTCCCCGAAACCCCAGGTTGCCCTTCCTGCTCGAACCCCGCTCTATACGCCGATCTCCCGACGCTCCTCGTCCCAGTCGACGCGGAGACCGGGGTGCATGTCCTGGATGAGGAACCGCCACAGACGGGCGGACGCCAACAGGTCAGGGTCCCGTAAACGAAGAACAATGGCGACTTCCCGCGCCACCTGCTCGTCCCGGCAGAGCGCGTAGAGCCGTTTCCAATCTTCCGTGCCGCCTCGCTGGATGATGCTCAGCCAGTCGAGCGGCGTGGGAGTGTTGGTGCTGCGCGGAGCCATCATGCCTTGGTGTGTTGTTCCCAGTCCGTGGGAAGGGTGTTGGGCAGCGCGCCCACGAGTTCCCGTTTGAGCAAGGCCCGGGCGAAGTCGCGGCACTGGCCCGCCACGAACGGCCAATCGGTGTGCGGCGGCCTGAGTCCTTTGTACGCCGTGAGCGGCACCAATGCGAGGTCCAGTGGTTCGGACTCACACGCTTCGGCGAAGGCACTCACCCAGGTCTGTGGCAAGCGCGGGCCATAGACGAGGTTCAGGAGCCCCGCCGCCTCTAGAGCCGCATCCGGACCGAGATGCAGCGCGAGGGCGGCGACATCGACGAAGTCACGAGTAGCCCGGCGCTCGGTCAGCAAGAAAGCCTTCACGCGGAGCATCTCGCCCGCGGTGGGCACGAGCAAATCGGAGACGCGCGCCGTCTCGAGTGGGACGCTGCGGCGGAGCTGGCGCACGCCCAATTCGATGCCGTCGTGTTCGCCGAGGATGAGCACCGGCGGGTTCAGGCGGTTCGTGCGCCAGCCCTCCCACGCCTGCAGCTTCGCGGCCACTTCCGAGAAATGTGGGCTCAAATGCGGCGTCACCACATCCACGTCCAGCGAGAAACGGTGCCGACAGTGCAATGCGGCCGCCGTACCGCCTACCGCGACCGGCACGAAGCCGGCCAAACGCGCCTGCAAGGCTCGTCCCGCCTCGACGACACGACGAAAGGCGGCTTCGTCCAGGGTTCGCATGGCCCAACTCTAGCATGGCGGTCAACGCGCCTGCCACCGCTCACTTTTCGCTTTGAGCCGGGCAGCGTTCCCGTTAGCGTCGGGACGATTTGCACTATGAAAAAAGCATCTCCTCTTTCTGCCCGTCGCGTTTACCTGATCGCCAATGGCGACCTCCGACTGTCCGCCAACCAGACCTGCTGGGCCGAACAGGCTAAAATGGAGGCGACCCTGACAGCCGCTCTCCGGGCCGAGGGCTGGCAAGTCGCCCGCGCGCACCCGTACGACAAAGCCAAGCGGCACGGTTTCATCGACTCCCAGAAGATGGGAATCGAGGTTTTTCACGGCATGGATCCCGACGTTCCGGTGGTGGTCGCCGAGAGCGTGTGGCAGTACAGCCAGCACGTGCTGCCGGGTCTGTCCACCCACCGCGCGCCCATCCTGACGGTTGCGAATTGGAGCGGCACCTTCCCTGGGCTGGTCGGTCTGCTCAACCTGAACGCTTCGCTCACGAAAATGGGTGTCGGCTACAGCACCATCTGGAGCGAAACATTCACCGATGCGTTCTTCAAGAACGGTTTGCGCCAGTGGCTCAACCGGGGGGTCCTCACGCACGACCAAAGCCACGTGCGCGATCTCGGCCTGTTGCGGTTGCCCGCCGCGGACGACGAATTCGGACGCGGCTTTGCCCGCCGCTTCAGGGCGGACAAGGCCATTCTGGGCGTGTTCGACGAAGGCTGCATGGGCATGCACAACGCCATCATCCCGGACGAACTGCTGAACCCGACCGGCGTGTTCAAGGAACGGCTGAGCCAATCCACGCTGTATGCGGCGATGCTGCAGGTCTCGGACGCGGAGGCGCGCGGTGTGTTGGATTGGCTCTTGAAGAAGGGAATGCAATTCGATTGGGGCACCGATGAAGCCACGCGGCTGACCGAGGCCCAGACTCTGCTCCAATGCAAGATGTATGTGGCCGCCGTCCGCCTCGCCGCCGAGTTCGGTTGCGCCGCGATCGGCATTCAATATCAGCAGGGCCTCAAGGATCTTGCCCCTGCCAGCGACCTGGTCGAGGGCCTGCTCAACAACGTCAGCCGTCCCCCCGTGCGCCGTCCGGGAACTGGCCGCGTCCTCTTCGAGGGCGAAGCGGTGCCGCACTTCAACGAAGTCGACGAGTGCGCCGGCCTCGACGGCTTGGTCACCTACCGGCTCTGGCGTCAACTCGGCTTCGCGCCGGAAAACACCTTGCACGACGTCCGATGGGGCGCGCCCTATCGTGGCAACGGCGTCCATGACTATGTGTGGGTGTTCCTGATTTCCGGGGCGGTCCCGCCCGCGCACTTCGTTGGCGGATGGAAGGGCGCCCGGAGCGAACGCCAGCCTGCCATGTTCTTCCGGCTTGGCGGCGGCACGCTCAAAGGCGTTTCGAAACCCGGCTGGGTTGTCTGGAGCCGCGTCTTCATCATGGGCGGCAAACTCCAGGCCGACCTCGGCGTTGCGGAAGCCGTCTCCCTGCCCGCCAAGGAAACGGAACGCCGCTGGCGCCTCACCAACCCGCAATGGCCGATCATGCACGCCGTGTTGCAGGGCATCACCCGCGACCAGATGATGGCGCGCCACAAGTCGAATCACATCCAAGTGGTCTACGCGCCCAACCTCAAGCAGGCCCATCGCGCCTGCCGCATCAAGGCCGCGGCGCTGGCCGAACTCGGACTCGAAGTCCACCTCTGCGGCGACGTCGCTCTCGAGTAATCGGTCGTTGAAGGGGTCTTAGTCGACAATCGAAGGACCGGGTGTCGCCAGGTGCCGCATCGAGGCGATGTTCAATGGGCAACTGCGGCGGGTCCGACTTCGGACGCCCGCTTGCTCGAGATGCGGGCGCCGTTCATTGGCCGCCTCCTCGCCATGGCGGTTTCGGCCTTCCCCGAGCCAACGCGTTCATTTCTTCGATCATGCTGTTGACCGGAACGCCCTGAATGCGATACCCGGCATCCTCGGTCAGCAGGTCGTAGGAGTGCATTTCGCCGCGACGGGACTCGATGCCGGTGACTTTCCGGCCTGCAACGGTTTGCCCAACTCGGATGTCGCGGGCTCGAATTCCGGCCAAGCGGTGCATGCCGCAGAGGTCCACCGCGTTGTCGCCGGCGAAAGTGACGCAGAGAAAGACGGTTTCCGGATTCTCCAGGTAGGAGTGTTTCTGCAGGATCAATACGGGCTTGCCGGAAAAGCCGATGACCGCATCGCCCGCCTCCAACTTCTCGATGGCCCGCGGTCCGGAGGGGCTGTCCACCCGCGTGCCCTCCGGGATACAGGAGAAGGCCAGTTTCACTCCGGCGAAGGGCATGGCGGCGCCGACCAACGGGCCAATCATTCCGCAGCCGCTGAGGCCGGCCGTCAACAGGAGAAGTCCCAGATAAAGCAGTCCAGCCGGAGGTTTCATCGGCCCTTATGCCGGCTCTTCCGAGGGTTTCCCGGGGTTCTCTGCGATATAGATCTTCACAGGCTGCGACCGATTCTTGACCTGGACCGTCGTGCTTCGCCAGGAATCGCCGGGATCGCGCAGGCGGGCATACGTTGCCTCGGAGATCACCCATCCGCATGGGATCCGTCACCGATTCGATCCGGGCGGCGGTATTGACCACGTCGCCAATCACGGTCACGTCCTTGCGGCTCGATGTGCCGATCTCCCCCTGGATCACGGAGCCGGAATTGACACCGATTCGGATGCGGACTCCGTCGAGCCCGCGCACGCGCCGTGTTGCGTTAAGGTTCGCCACCGCAGAGAGCACCTTGCGACCGGCGGCGACCGCATCGTTGGCGTCGATGAACACCGCCATGATCGCGTCGCCGATGAACTTGTCGATGTCGCCGTGGCATTCGCGGGTGATCACCTCGCACACCCCAAACAACTCGTTCAACATCGTCGCGACCACCTCCGGCGAGTTTCGTTCCGAGAAGGTGGTAAAGCCGACCACATCCAGGTAGAGAACCGTCAGTTCCCGGACGCGCGCCTTGCCCTCCGCGCCGCCCTGGAGGTTATCCATGACTTCCTGCATGGTCGCCGTCGAGACATAGCGTTTGATCAATTCGTTGAACTTCTCCTGGAGCAGCCGAAAGTCCTCCTCTTGTGAGATGTCACGGAAGACCTCGATTCCCGCGATGATGGCCCCGGTTTCATCGCGGATGGCGCCGATGTGCGTGTACACAGGGAACCGGTGCCCATCCCGATGCGTCGGGTACACCTTCGCGCGGATGCTCTCGCCGGTCTGAATCGAGCGCTGCAGAGGGCATGCGGAGAAGCAGAGCATCGTCCCGTTGCCGTCGATGTGATTGAGCATGCTGTCGTGACAGCAGCGTCCCATGACGTCCTTTCGCTGGTGCCCGGTGATCTCCTCGGCGGCGCGGTTCCAGAAGATGATGCGCCGCTCTCGATCCACGATGTAGACGCCGTCGAAGATGCTGTCCAGGACGGTGGAGAGAACGCTATCTCTTTGTTCGAGTTCCCGGTAGATCGCGTCTTTGTTCATCTGTCCGGCCTTTGAGCATTGCGGCGGCCTGCCTGGTCGGCCCGTTGCGGTTCATCGGTCGCTCCGCTCCTCGGGGGTTTCTGGTTGTCAGCATGGCGAGACGGTTCGAGGGGAGTGGGAACCTCACCGTCACCGTTCGGCGAAGGCACTCCCGTCGGGGAGCCCTGCGGCGGCGCGTAAGGCGGCACGACAATGCGGTGGCCGAGCACGACACAGTTGAAGAGGGCGCGGCTGACCTGGTAGCGCGTCAGGAAACGATTGCTTCCGGGGGCTTCTTCGTGCGTGACCACCACCTGCTGGTCCAGGTCGAAAATGCGGACCATCAGGGTTTGGTGCTGCCAGACCGCCGGATTGGCCAGGTCGATGTCCGATGCAAAATGGAGGAGCTTGCGTCCGCTTTCCCAAAACACCCAGGTCTCGTTGGCAACAGGCGAGAGCGGGGCCATATGGACGATCTGTGCCTCCGCCGGGGTGTCGGCAGGAAGCAGGCCTTCCTTGGCAGCCTGCTCGCGGACGGCCCCGCGCAGACGCTCGATCAGCGCGGCATCCGGTTCATCCCGCTGGCTACGGGTTCGGAAGAGATAATCGAGCATTTCCTGCATGTCCACCTCGGCGACGGCGCAAGACTGGGGCGGTCGGGCTGGCAGAGGGCCGCGGACGACCTGGGTGATTCTGAAGTTCTGGCTTTTGACCTCAGTCCCCAACTCCTCGATCGTGTAATCGGCCTTCTTGACCTTCACGCGCAGGTCCAACTGCGGGAGGAGGATTTCGCCCAGCACGCTCCGGTCGCCCGAGTCAAGCTCGGCTTGGAGGCGGCGCGCCCAGAACACGAGACGCTTGGCTCCGACGATCCGTTCCACTTCGGATTCGTCCAGGTGCCAGCGGTAGAGGTGACGCACCACCTCATAGAGGTAGGACGGCTGCACCAGTTCCGGCGGAACGTCCGACGCGCCTTTGGCGGGTGCCCGCTGCAAGTTCTGGCAGGCTGGCAGCAAAACCACCCAGGCCAAGCCCAGGACAAAACCGGGTAACTTCGAGGTTCTCATTTTGGTACCTTTCTCAAGGTGAAGAAGCGATTTCCCCCCAGGGAACCCTCCTCGTCGGAAGGAATCGAGACAAAATTCCCGCCGGGATGGTAGGAGTCCACGTCCGTCATCCAGGAATAGGCGCGACCGGTGACTTCCACGGGACCGACGCGTCTGAGCCCGGCGTAACGGTCGGCCCCGTTGATGCCTTCCTTGACATAGGCGCGCGCCAAGCCCTGGGCGTAGTTGAGCAGTCCCGCGAAGCGACCGGGTTTGCTTCCGGTGTTGGCGATCTTCAGCAAGTAATTGAGGCGCTCCTCGACCCGCGGGGCGGTGACAAACCGCCCCTGAGCGTCGCGATAAAAACCTTCGCACTGGCGCCGTCCGCCGGTGCCCGTGATGACGTCGATGATGTTGGTCGAGCGGACGCCGGCGACATGCTGTTGTTGGTAGCCTTTGGGGATCAGACGGATGCGCGATTCCAGCACCCAGAGGATCTGCAGCATGGCGGCTTGGGATTTGGCCTCGCTTTCGTAGGCGCGTTCACCCGGGAAAGGCACCTCATTGATGAGCAACCGGGCCAAATAACCGCTGGTCGTGTCGGCCCGGTCCAGTTGGGCGAAGGGGGCTGATACCTGGGCCCGGGCGGCGGTGACGATCAGCACCAGAAGGCAACAGGCAACGACGCACAGAAGAGGCGATTCCGGCTGTCACGGTCGTTGGTTTCATAGTTGGTGGAGGCGGTTTTGAACCCGTTCTTCGAGTTCCGCAAGGAGATTACCAAAAATGGATGAGTTTGGCTATTGCCCTTTAGTGCAGCACAACCCTAAACCTTGGCACATCGGCTCAAGCGCGCCCAACTCAGATTGTTCGGCGCGACACACCTCGCAGCACTCACCGCGACGGACACCCGGGTGGCCTGAAGGGCCACGAGACGCCAGCCCAGGGCAAGCGAGCCTCCAGGCGAGCGTCGCCCTGGGTTAACCGACACCAGAACGATGCGAGCTCTGAAAGGGCGAGACAAAGATACTCGTTGACTCGGTCAGGCCAGAACGGAGCGATCCGTGGAGGAGGCGAGCGTTCCTGGTTTTGTTCCGCCCCTTCAGGGCTGGTGGGTCTCACGGGGCGCTTTACCCAGGGCGACGTCCCGCCCGTTGGGCGGGACTTGCCCTGGGCTGGCGTGTTTCGCCCCTTTGGGGCTGAGGGCACCGAACCAGCCGGTCGAGGCAACGGCGACCCGGCCACTGGCTCTGATGGCTGAACCCGGTGACGCTTCCGAGGTTTGTGGTCGCCGCGCCTCACCTTGTCGTTGGCGGACAAATGGAAATACCCCGGGGACGTCCATCTGCCGGCTTTGCTGTGCGCATTGAGCATGATTGAGATGAGCGCATTGACTCCGTGCCGCAGGCGATTACTATGGATTCGACGGTAATCCCGTAACGCGCACAGGTGCGCGGCGATTGACGGGTGCGCCTTGATGAACGCGATTCGCACCTTTTCCTGATGAGCGTGCTGGCGGTAGTCCTGAATGCCGCCGTGCAGAAACCGTTTTGGCAACGACTCAAAGCGCGAGTAGCCTGCTGCCGTTCGCGGCTCCTGCGCCCGCCGAAACCTGAAGCGCCATGATCCCTATCCACGACCTGCTCAACCGCCGGGTTGGTGACCACCGCGCCCGACATGTGGTTCGTCCCGACCTGCGTTGGTTCCTCGTCTTGATGGGTCTGGCTGGGCTCTTCACGGGCTGCCGTTCGTCGGACCTCAAGACACCGGAGGGAATCGTGAAATCCGAGCAGAGGATCAAGCTGACCGGCAAAGAAGTGGCAGTGGATTTCTACCTTCCGCTCGGCGTGAAGAAAGCACCTGTCGTGGTCGTGGCGCATGGGTTCTCCCGAAGCCGGTCGAACATGGCGGGCTGGGGAGGCGTGCTGGCATCCAACGGGTTCATTGCCGTGATTCCAGACCTGCCTGCTTGGGCCGACCACGACCGGAACAGCCGAGCCGTCAGAGAGTTGCTGGACCGCCTCAATTCCAAAGCGCTGGTCACCCAACCGGAACCCAACGGGCAAGGGGGGCTCATGGGGTTTTCCATGGGAGGATTATGCACCCTGCTGGCGGCAGCAACGAACAGTCAGGTACGCTGTTGGGTGGGATTGGACCCCGTGGACGCAGGTCGGAAGGGGGCCACTGCGGCTGAAGGGGTGTCCATCCCCTGCGCTGTCCTTCTGGCAGAGCCGAGCCGCTGCAACGCCCATGGAAACGCAGCCCGGATAGTCGCTTCCCTGTCCGGGCCGTTGTTTGCATTGCGCGTGCGAGCCGCCACGCACGCGGACCCGGAACAGCCGACCGATTGGCTGGCCGAGTTGGCTTGTGGTAAAGCCGATCCCAAACGCCGCCAAGTTTTCGAGCGTTACGCGGTTGCCGCCCTCAAGGCGGCGTGCTTCAAGGATGCGCCCTCGGTCGCCACTCTGGCAGCGGCGACGAACGAGGCTGCGGTCAAGGACGTGTCGATTCGGTCGCTCCAGCGTTTCGTCGCCAAGATCGCCCTGGTAACCGGCGCCGCCTCCGGCATCGGCCGGGCAACCGCCCAACGGCTCGCGCAGGAAGGAGCGAGGGTCGCTTTGGCGGACCTCAATCAGCCGGAGGTTGCAGGCGTCGCACAGGCGATCTGTGCCGGTGGAGGCCAAGCGCTCGCCCTCCGGCTGGATGTGGGAATCCACGGATCTGTGGCCCAAGCATCTCGCCGAAACGGGAGGTCGATCTGCGGCTTTGAAGGCGTTGGTGACCGATCAGGGATTCGCCCAGCCGGAGGAAGTCGCGGCCGCAGTGCTATTCCTCGCCAGTGATGAGGCACGGCATGTGACTGGGGTGGACTTCCCCATCGACGACGGTTTCTCTATCGATTGACTGGCAGAGTAACGGAACCTGCACGGCGGCACACCGAGCCGAAAGCCACCATGACCACCATGCCGGAGGAACTGGATCGCATCACCGCCGAGTACCTGGAAGGGTTGCTCAACACCGGCGGTCCTTTCCTCATCGAACGCCTGGTGGGCCTTCCCACGCCTTCCTGCTTACTCTGTTTCGAGAAGGACCCGGCGCAGTGCCACCGCCCCCTCATTGCGGAGTACATGGCCCGCAGAGGCTGGATCATCGAGCACATCCTCCGAGCAAAGCCAAAGAAGCCCCCGGCATCGGTCTGGAGGATCGCCAGGAGCTTCTGCCTGTGGTGACCCAACCTTTCCCCGAATGCCGAATGTTTGATCGTCTCCGCCCGACCCGCTACGCTGCCGACATGACATCGCTGCTTCGCCTCGCTCCCACGCTGTTCTGGACCCGGATTCTGGCGGCCGTCTGCCTGCTCCTTGCCGGTTCTGCCGCCGGGCGGGCGGCCGACGAAAAGGAGAGCACGCTCACCAAAGTGGGGCAGGCCGCTCCGCCTTTCACCGTCACCGCCCTCGACGCGAAACCGTTCGACCTGTCCGCCATGAAGGGCAAGGTGGTGCTCGTGATTCGAGGAGTTCGCCCAACTGGTGAGCACCATCGAAAAGGAACTGGCCCGTAAACCCTGAGCCGCAATCACGCATGCCCCTGCCGCTCCTCGCCTCTCGCCGGGACTTCCTGACAGCGCTCGGGACCGGCCTGGCCACAGCGCCGTTCGCCACCTCCTGCGCTTCGCGCCCGCCACCCGGTGAGGCGATCAAACCGATCCGCGGCAGTTGGATCAGCATCTGGTGGGATGACCGGCGACATTTCTACTGGAACGACGCCTGCCTCCGCTTCACTGCCGAACAGTGGCGAGCGGCCGTCAAGGACGTCGCCGACCTCGGCATGGAGTACCTCGTCCTGCTGGCCATCGCCAAAGGGGGCAAGGCCTTCTACGACACCCCCTTGTTGCCCAAGCTGGAGACGGCTTGCCCCGATCCCATCGAGGCTCTTCTCGCCGCTGCCGACCGGTATCGCGTGAAGTTCTTCATCAGCAGCGACTGGTATGGCGAGTGGGACGCTCAAGCGCTCAGCGACCCCGACCGGGCACGCAAGCGGTTCCAGATGATGGAGGAGATCGCCCGGCGCTACAGTCATCATCACAGCTTCTACGGCTGGTACTGGCCCAACGAAGCCTGCCTCACGCCTTACTTCGCCGACGCCTTCATCGCGTACGTGAACGACAGCAGTCGCGAGGCCCGCCGGCTGACGCCCAGAGCGAAGACTCTCACCGCTCCTTACGGCACCCACCAAGCCGTCTGCGACGACACCTTCGTCCGGCAGTTGGAGAAGTTGGACGTGGACATCATCGCGTACCAGGACGAAGTCGGCTGCTTGCGGATGGGACCGGCGGAGAGCGCCCGGGCGTTCGCCACGCTACGTCAGGCGCATAACCGCGTGCCGCAACGCGCGCTCTGGGCGGACGTCGAGACGTTCGCCTGGGAAGGACCGCCGAACCAACAGACCAGCCCGCTGATCCCTGCACCGTGGGAGCGGGTGCGCGCCCAACTGGAGGCCGTGTCACCGCACGTGGACACGATCCTGATCTACCAGTACCAAGGGCTGATGAACCGTCCGGGCACTCGGGCCTTCGCCGGCCATCCCGATTCGACGCGTCTCTACACGGATTACGTCCGTTGGCTGAGGTCGAGGTGAGACGAATCACGGCACCAGCACTTGCCCCGGGCTTGGCCGTGGCTCGGGCACTTCCATCAGGCCCAGCCGTTGACCGGGCTGCTGCATCACCATGGCGCGCATATCGACAAGGAGAATGCACTATGGTGGTCTGCCGAGAAAGGCCGGAACCGCCCTCGCGCGCGGCATCTCGAAGCCGCTAGGCTGGACCTTGAGTCTCTCCCGGCAATAACAGCCTCTGAGGTCGCTCCTCGGCATCGAAGCCGATCTTCATCTGCTCCTCGAACCAGCGGAACGAAGGCCGCCGCTTGGCGTAGAACAGATGGCTGGTCCGGCTCCGGCGGTAATCGGACGATCCGAACCGCGGGATCGGGCAGCGGAAGAACGGAGCTTTGGCCAGCAACTCAGCCCAATCCTGTTCCAGCTTCCGGTCCGGGATCGCGAACCAGACCTCGACGGGCATGGCGACCCCGAGCAGGTAGTCAATGTGCCAGTGGGGAGCAGCCGCTGATTCCAAGTGATGGCCAACCCGAGCGCGGATCCCACCGAGACCGAAAGCGCTCCCGACGTACGCATAGTAGCCGGGGACGATGTCGAAGGTGCCCAGCCGCCCGATCTCCAATCGGTTCGTCTTGGCGACTGAGGCGATCAGGATGTACGTGCCCTTGTCTTCTGGCAGGTCCACTCGCCGTACCCAAACGGCTTCACCCGCGGGTGTCAACAGCCTGTTTGCACGGACCGTCTCGTCGAACAACGATCTGTTCAGCGGTGCCCGCAACGACTGCCCTCACCGAGGTCGGCGACCCGGCTCGGTTGCCAGGTCCAGCTCACTTCGGGGAGGCGAGCGAGACATCCAGCAGCTTCCGCGGCTCCGCGACCCATTGTCGGGCTTCAACCGAAGAAGCTGAGGTCACTGGTCGTCGACGGCCGCGGCGCTTCTCCAGCCTGTGGGTATGAACCGAGGGCGGTAAGCAGCGCGACGAGAAGGGCGGCGATTCGACACCGCATGGAAGAACGTCTTGGCGCAAGCAGCGCGACAAAGGCATCCAATAGTCGTTCGTTTTCGTGGCGAACATGTTCGCAGGCGTGCTCGTAATCGCGGTTGAGGTCCTGTGAATCGCCATTCCCAGACCGACCACCTTCTGCCTCGCCCAAGGCAAGCGGCTTTTTCGGGCTGACAAATACTCTCAAGCCCGGCGTCGCCGGTCGCCCGCATTCGGGGTGGTCCGGCCCGTTGTCAATTGGCGCGGTCATTTCTCAATCCACGCATACTTCCCAGGGGCAGGAACCCCACTCGCACTCGCCTGGCACGGGCGAATTGGCCGAGCACTTGATCGCTCAACGCGCAACAATCGACGCTCGACCTACAAAGAAGGCAACTGTTGAAAGTCGGTCGCTCCAACGTCCAACTCTCAACTCTCAACTCTCAACTCCCCCCCCTCCCCCCATATTTGTCCCAGGCCCTGCCGTAGACTGCGGGCATGAGAGTCAAATACGCGCATTGGATTCGACAGGATACCAACGAGGTCGTGGCGGTCTTCGGCCAGGCCAAACTCGTGCGACGGTTAGACGGCAAAACCGAACTGCGCGGCGGCACGGACCAGGACCGCATCACCGCTAACCCGCATATTCACACCCCGTCAGTGCACAGGGCAGTCAGATCTCGCAAGATGTCTGCTATGCGGGTTAGAAAAGCAAAACCGCGCCTCAGTGGAGTGAGAGAGGGGGGCAGCGCGGCGCCGGTGTCGGCCCGTGGGAGCGTCTCGCCGTGTGCCCTGATCCTTACTTCCCCAGTTCGGGCGCGGTTTTGCCACAGCCCGGACATCAGATCACGCGCAGCCTTATCAAATGTCCGGGCTCAAGAGTGGATCGCTCTCTTCTGGCACGAGGCGGTGCTGCAGAAGTGAAACCGACCCAACTCCGTTTCTGGCCTGACCCGCAGCCGGTCGTGGACCGGTTGGGAAAGGCCTTTTTCCGGCAGTTGCCGGAGACACCCGGCGTCTACCTCATGTACGGCGCCGCCAATGCGGTCCTGTACGTCGGCAAAGCGCGCAATCTCCGGCACCGCCTTTCGAGCTACCGGGTCGCGAATCCCGATCGCCTGCCGCGTCGCCTCCTGCGCCTCTTGCACCGAATCGAACGGATCGACTGGGAAACCTGTGAAGACGAAGCGACCGCCCTCCAGCGCGAAGCGCCACTGCTTCTGTCCCTTAAGCCCCGATTCAATCGCGCCGGCGTCTGGCCCAAACCGCGACGGTTCCTGGCATGGCGCGTGCGTCCGGACGGACTCGAACTGGCCGTCACCGAACGACCCGAACCGGGCTGGCACTCGGTTGGCCCTTCTGGTGCCATGATGACGTACATCCACCGCGCGTTGGTGCGCCTGCTCTGGCGCCAATTGCAGCCGGAGCGCGGCTTGGCCGGCCTGCCCGCCGGTTGGATCGACGGCGCGCATGGGCCGCAGGTGCTGATCCCGCAGAGTCCAGCGGCCCCCGCGAACGCCGGGGCCGAATTCCTGGCGTTGTTGACCGAGGGCGACTGCGAAGAGGCTCGGCGCCGGCTGATCCCCGCCGGCAATGCCTTCGAACAACCGGCCCGCGACGAGGACTGGACGTCAGTGAACGAGTACTTCGCCCGGCCAGCGCGGCCTGAGCCGAGCTCATCAAACCTCCACTAACGTGACCTCCGGACGGCACAGGAAGCGCACGTTCAGGTAGAACCACCCGATCCCCGCCCCGACATACAACGGGCCAGCCGGCGTCTCGAACAGCCCAAGGTCGAATCGTTCGACGCCGTACGGCCGCACCAACGACCCGATCCATGGCAGTCGAACCTGGCCCCCATGCGAGTGGCCGGCGAGCACGACGTCAAATCGGTGCGGGCGAAGATTCTCCACCCAGGAAGGGTAGTGGATGAGCGCGACGTTCCGGACTCCGGCTTTCGGCGCCAGGGCAAACGGATGGCGGCACGAAGCGCCGGCAACTTGCACCCGCCCGCCAGGCGGAGCTGCCGTCCGGTCCAACAACCACCCCCCGCCCGTGGCGGCCAGGGCGCGCTCGATCTCGTCAAAGTCCGCGTGGCACCAGTAATCGTGGTTGCCGGGCACCCCGTACACGGGCGCCTTGATCTCCCGCAATCCCTCCAGCGCCTCCGCCAGAAACTCCACGTCCTCCACGATGTCCCCGGTGAAGCAGACAAACTCCGGCTCCAGCCGATTGATCTTGGCCACCATCGCCTCCAGGAAGGACCGATTCCCCTTGTGGTGCAGATCGGTGAAGTGGACGAAGCGCGCGGCCGGCTCGTTGCCCCCAAGCCGCAGCCGCCGAACCCGAATCCAGCGGGGTTCGATCACCGCGGCGTCCGTCACCACGACCGCAGGCACGGAGCACACGGCCAACCGTATCCAACCGCGTCGGCTGAGTCTTCGGCATTTCATTTGACGTCTTGCACAGAGCTGCTGACGGCAGGGGTGCCCGGAGGTTCGAGCGGCAAGGGCTTATCGCAAATAGTCCTCGCGAATCGGCGAGAACACCTCGATGGCCACGGAATCCTCCAGGATGTCCGCGCCGTGCTCGACGCCTCCAGGGATGCACCAACTGTCACCGGCCTGGGGTTCGTACTCCTCGGCGCCAATCGACAACCGAATCCGGCCCTTGAGCAGGTAGCCGGTCTGCTCGTGCGGGTGGGCGTGGCGAGGGAGGACCGCTCCCTGACGCAGACGGAATTCCGTCATCAGGGTCTTGTCGCCGTGAACCAGTGTCTTCCGCTCGATGCCCTTCAAGGCCGGACGGTAGCCCGTGTCGCTTCGCTTCTCGAACATGCCGCAGGATGATCCAACCGAGCGCAGTCCATCAATCCGCCAAACGCGAATCCGGCGCTTCTCTGTATTTCCGCAGCATGTCCGCCGCCACCCGCTCGAGCCGTTTGGCCAGCACCGTTGGCCGGAATAACGGTGGGATGTCTGCCTCGAAACACGGATACAGGTCACCTGTGACCTGACCCTCCTGGGTCACGACGTGATTCGAGCGCGGCCACAAACTCGCCGACCACGCGCAAGGAGTCTTCATCCGCACCCTCAATCACGATCCGCTGAACCTCCGGATTCAAGGGACGAAGCTCGATACGCGTGTGCCTAAACCCTCCGGCATCGTCGAAGGTCTTTTCGCTATGGTAGCGCTTCACCGTCAGGCGTCCGCCGGTTTCAGGATCGCCGCCCTCGCGCAGCACAACCAGAACGACGCGACCCTCGCGCGAGCCGGCCAAAGCGTCGCCACCGCGAAACAGGCAGTAGGCCCCGTCGGGGATCATTGGTTCCATCGACCGCCCCCGGACGCGAATAGCGAACATGTCGGGCGTCAGCCGGTGCTCTTCCACGCGAATCCAGGTGTGATGGTCGTGTGGATCGACGGCCCGCTGGTCTGGCCCAAAGGGTCCCGCTGCGGCGGCGACATCGTAGAACGGGACGTAAAGCGTGAACCGATCTTCCCGGGGCGGATCATCAACGATGCGCCCCAGATCACCGACGCTGCCTGGCGCGGCGGCCACCGGCACCGGCTTCGGCGGGGGCATCGCCACGGACGCTCCCGCCGGTTCCCACCGTTCGATCCCCCGTTGGATAGCCGTAAACTCAACCGCCTCGGCCACGGCGCTAAACAACCGCGTCTCCCAGTTCGAGCTCCGTACCACTTCGGGTCCGCCCAGTTTGCCCACTTCGAAAGCGAAGCGGAGCTCGTGCTGGGCGCGCATGAGCGACCAGCAATGGATGATGCAGTCCCTGCGCGCCAGCAACAGGGCCCGGGTCGGCAGCCGGTCACGCTTGTCAGCGTTGGCTCCTCGTGAAGCGGGCAGGAGGTTCCAGAGGTCGTTGTTTCTCCAAAGCGAAAACGGAATCGCATGGTCCACCTCGAACGATCGAGGCAGGGAGTCGCCCGTCCAGACGCACACCCTCCCCGGCAGCTCCCGATACACAGCCCGTGCCACCTCAACTTCGCGTTCCGGAATCGGCGCCGTCAGCAATGCGTCGATCACCTGGCTCGCTTTGAGCCCGCCCTGCGAAATCTCCGCCGTGAGTTCGGCCCAGCGCAAAACCGTGGCGTCGGCAATCCAGCTCCCCATGGCGGACAGCTCCCGCCAGAGGTCTGCCTCCATGATCACGCTTCTGGAATATCCGTCGTAGATGAACGTCCGTGAGCCGCCGCCTCCGGCGTAGTAGACGGGGCCGTCCCGAATCGTGTCGCATAGCTTCGCAAAGAGCCGCTTGTGCAGGTCACGGGCCTCCGTCGACAGCGAGTCGTTGCGGTAGTCGAGCGAGAAACGGCATAAACCACCCATCCGGCCGTACAGGGCGATCAGACGTTCGAGTTCAGTGCGGAAGGCCACGGGTTTTAGGCAGCCGGGCTTCTCGCCGCGTTTCTGCGGGATGAAGGTCGTCGACTCGAACAGCGGCCAGAAGTACTCCAACCACTTGTCGGCGAGCATTCTCATCGGAATGGAAACCCGGCCCTCGGGCAGCCAGCGAACGGCGTGGTAGTTCGTCGTGGCTAGCTCCGCAAACGCCCGGAACAAGGCTGGCTTGTACGTCGCGTCTTTCTTGTCGCGGTTCAGAATCGCCTCGATCGTCTCAAGGCTTCGGGACCCTTGCCCCTCGAGGACGAACAGTTGCGTCGCCCAGCGACGACCCGGCCGCCCCAGGGAATCGTCCGAGTCCCACCGATTCAGCAGGCGGAAACCAACCTTGCTCAGCAGGAAGTGGAAATTCTCAGGCATCACCTGATTGAACAGCCGCCCCTGCGCATCCCGGCTGGTAGCCGGATCCACGGCGGGGCCAACGACGGGTGTCGAGATCAGCAGACGGCCCCCGGACTTCAGAACCCGCCGCAGATTGAACGCCGTGTCGAACAGGTGCTCCTGGGAAACGTGCATCAGCACGGCCCAACAAAGAACCCCTTCCTGACTGGCGTCATCGACGGTGGCCAGCGCAGGCAACGAATCCACGCGCATCCGGCCCGCCACCCGCGGATAATGCTGCGCGGCGGCTCTCAACATTTCCTCAACGGCGTCAACACCCGCGGCGTCGTACCCGGCTTCGATCAGGGCGTGCAGGTCCCGACCAGCACCGCACCCCACGTCCAGCACGCGGCTCCCCGGGGGAAACGCCAGCGCGAAGTACTGCGCTGCCGTGCTGCCGGCCGCCACATAGTCCCCGGCGAGCTCCGACGCGCGCGCTTGGTAGAACTGGAAGGTGGTCGGATCCATCAACAGACCGCCGGACCTAGACCGACCGGCACGCCGCTGGATCGAGCCGTGGTATATCCTCGAGCTTCGGTTCGCGGGTCACGCTGCGAACGTTACGAGACCATGCCGCGGTCCACAAGCTCCCTGACGGAGCCCGACGATGGACTTCGGGATGGGGGAACACGCCCAGGTCGAGCTCCTCGACGGTCGCATCGAGTTTGCGTTGGGCGACTTGGTGGCGGAGGAAGAGCGGATCGGCGACCCACGAGACCAAAGTCTGTGCGCGTTGGGCTGCGTATCTTCTGGTCTTCAAATCAAAGGTTTGCTGTCCTAACCTCCTGCCATGCGCTTCTGGTGGGTGAACCACAAGCAAACCTTTCGACACGAGTTCGAAGGGGGCTACATCTGGTCGCCCAAGCGCAAGCGCGACGGCAGCCGCAACCGCTTCTACGATTTTCTGTGCGAAGTCACCCCCGGTGATGTGGAGCTCTCGTATGCCTCGGGTCAGGTCCGAGGCGCCGGCTTCGCACGGAGCTATTGTTACACCTGTCCGCGCCCAGCCGAGTTTGGCCACATTGGCGAGGCCTGGGATATCGTCGGATGGCGCGTTGACGTCAACTTCCGACCCTTCTCACATCTGGTTCGGCCAAAACACCACCTTCCACTGCTGGTTCCCCTCCTCGAAAAGGAGCGCTTCGCTCCACTCCGAACCACTGGGGATGGTCTCCAACATGTTTACCTCACTTCCATATCTCGAAACCTCGCTGAGGTCATTCTTGGCTTGGCTGGCCCCGACGCGCGCATGTTTGCTGGCATAGAGCTCAATGATGCGGCGAGCGTGCTCACGGAGTCGCAACTCGCCGGGCATCAGGAATGGGAAGACATCGAGCAGCGCCGCATCATGGAGGCCTCAATCCCGCAGACAACCCGCCAAGCTCTAGTCCGTGCCCGCATTGGCCAGGGACTTTTCAAGGAGCGCGTTTCGCTGATGGAACATGCGTGCCGAATCACCTTCGTCACCAACCCCACACACCTGATCGGCAGCCACATCAAGCCGTGGCGAGAGTGCACGAACGAAGAACGTCTCGAAGGCGCGAACGGGCTCTTGCTCACCCCTACCGCAGACCACCTGTTCGACCGCGGCTTCATCAGCTTCGAAGACAGCGGAGCAGTGCTTGTCTCCCCAGTCGCGGATGTCCTTTCTCTGAAGCGCATGGGGCTCGATCCAGAGAGACCGCCCCGTCCCCTTCCATTCAACTCGGATCAGAAGCATTTCCTTGCACACCACCGGCGCGAGGTCTTTCTGTCAGCCACCGAATGAAGCCACTCGCCGCCAGTATCGTGCTTTCGCCGGAATGACCCAACGGATGCCCCCGCCCGGGTCCGGGACATTGCCGGTGTGCCGCGCGAGAACGTGGAAGTAGAACTGCGGCATGGTCGGGCCCGCCGCCGGACCATCGTTGACGCCCAGGTTGAATCCTCCCGGCGCGGGATGATCGACCTGTGGCCGGGCGCCACCGGGTATTTGTCCCGCATCACGGCAAATAGGCGGTGCTGCACGAGCACGCGTCCCGGCTCGGTCGTGCCGAACTGAGCACGTCCGGAACGCCTTCAAGTCGGCATCACCAACCCCAGCGTCTCGAAATGAAGCAGCGCCTCGGCGTTGCCTTTGGCGTCGTCCACTGGATGGTGGGTGTGGCGGGTGCGGCGGAACTGCTTCCACTCCGTGGCCTGGCTCATGTCCCGCACCAGCCCGCAGTACAAGTCCCCGATCCGGCGTCCGGAGAAGCCGAACGGATTGCGCCCCGTGAAGCGGTGAAAGTAGTAATTGATGAACTGCCAGTCGAACGCGAGGTTGTCCGAGATGAAGACTGCTCGCCCCTTCGTCACCTCCGCAAGCCATCGGCCAAACTCCTCCATCACAGCGGTGGGGTCGTCGAAACCCAGGTGTTCCGCCCGCGTGAAGCCACTCACCCGCAGCGCCTCCTCCAGGTAACGGTCCGTGATGGGCCGCACCCGACCGTAGAACGTCTTCTGGAGCGATGGTTCCACCACGACGGCCCCAAAGCAGACATCGAGTACTCGCCAGGGATGGGACCATCCGCCTCGACATCGACGACGACCAAGTTCATTCCCGCAGCCTACTGCCAGAGGGCGTCATCTGTCAGGCTCTCCCGCCGAGCCGCCGATTCCAGATCACCGTCCGCGCTACAGCAAGATCAACTGTTGTGCCGTCGGCTCGCGCAGGTTGCTGACGCCCAGACCGAGGAGCCGCAGGGGACGTCGACACCAGTCTGCTTGCGGCCCAAGCAGGAAACATCCCAGCCGGTAGATGTCCTCGCGCTTCGGTGATCGGTTCCTCGACGGTGAGTTGGCGCGTCAGGGTCGTGAAGTCGCCGTACCGCACCTTGACCTGGATCGTGTGCGCGGCCAGGTGACGCCGCTTGAGCTTGGCCGCGATCTCCGCCGCTTGCTCCCGCAGACAGGCCCGCAGCACGCCCCGGTCGTCGGTGTCGTGCAGGAACGTCTCCTCGCCGCTGATGCTCTTGACCTCGTCGCCCAGCTCCAGCGGACGGTCATCCTCGCCCAGCGCGAACTGCTTCAGCTTCGGCCCGAATGACCCCACCAGCGCCCGCAGGTCGCCGCCGTAGTCCTGCAGGTCGCCCACCGTCCGGATGCCGACTCCCAGCAGGACCTGCTCGGTGACCCGGCCCACGCCGTACAGGACGCGCACCGGCAGCGGACGGAGGAACTGGACCTTGTCCCGTTCGGAAACCACGGTCAGCCCGTCCGGCTTCTCGAAGTCGCTGGCGATCTTGGCCAGCAGCTTGTTCGACGCGATGCCGATGGTCGCCGTCAAACCGCGTTCCGACCGGATGCGCTCCTTCAACTGCCGGGCAATCGGCACGCACTGGAGCAGGGAGGCGTCGGCGTCCTCCGCCTGGCAGCGGGCGGACAGGTCCAGGTACGCCTCGTCGATGGACATCGGCTCGATCACCGCGCCGGTCTCGGCCATGAGCTGGCAGGATGAGGCCGGACTCCTCCTTGTAGCGGTCCATGCGCGGGCGGACGAAGACGCCCTGGGGGCAGAGGCGACCGGCGGTGACACTGGGCATGGCGGAGCGGACGCCGAACTTGCGCGCCTCGTAGCTGGCGGCGCAGACGACACCGCGCTGGGTGGGCGGGGCGCCGACGATGACCGGCTTGCCGCGCAACGCCGGATTGTCGCGCTGCTCGACCGAGGCGAAGAACGCGTCCATGTCGAGATGGGCGATCACGCGGTGCATCGGGAGGCAGGATGCCATTTCGGGGACGATGAACCAAGGCTCGGACTCACGCACATGGCCGGTTCGTCGCTGCGCATCTCAGGACTGGAGGTCAATGCGTGCGCCGTCTATCCTGAGGGCGTGCCTTATGAACCTGCAGACAGAGCGTGGCGCTGGTGAAGTGACCAAGCGACCTCTCGGCGGAACGGGTTTTCAAGCCTCCATTCTCGGCACCGGCGATCTGGCTGATCGCAGGGTTCCGCAACGAGTTCGGCGACATCCGAGCGTTGCCGTCGCGGCCCATTTTCCAGTTCGGCATGGGTCTGCGGCCGAAGTTCTTCTAAGCAGAAGCTCGCCGCGCCGCACACCCGGCATGCCGCGGAAGTGTTGCTTTATTTGCTGGCCGCAACGCGGCAAGGTCAGACTCCATGAATGCGGTCACGGATCGCGTACCGATCACGTGGACTTCGAGGAACGCCTTGGGGATCGCCGTCGCTGCGCGGATCATGGTCGCGACGACTCTGACGCTGACCGGGGCGCTGAGCTGGGCCGGAGAACCCGGCACCCAACCGCCGCCGGTCCGCGGCGAGATCGTGCTGGCGCGAGCGAGCCACGAGTGGATGTCGCAGCAGATCGAGGAGCCCTGCATCCTGCCCAATCCCAAAGTGCCCGGACGCCTGATCATGTTCTACTCGGCCGTCGCGTCCTCGAATCGGGTCGTGGCGGCCATCGGCAAGGCCTGGGCGGACACGCGACTCGCCGTTCCGCTGGCATCAGGACGAGGCCAATCCCGTTTTCGGACCTGCCGGACGTGGCTGGGACTCGACCACGATCCGCCTCGACGCGGTGCTCTACATCCCGGAAGAGGACGCCTACTACATCTACTACTCCGGTTCCTCCGGCACCGTTCAGGACCGCATCGGCCTCGCGATCTGTCCCGCGGGTGCGGACGGCTACTCCGGACGTGAACGCCGGCCGCCATCGCCCGGTACGGAACGGCGCCGGTGCTGGCGCCCGAGCCGGCGGCGCCGTTCCACGAGGAGATGGCTTCGCAGGCCGCCGTCCTGCGCGAGTGGAACGGCACGACCCAACGCTGGGACTGGTACCTGTACTATTCGTACCGCGGGAAGGACGGCACCCTGCCGGGCATCCGCCTGGCGACTTCGTCCGATGGCAAGCGCTGGACCCGCCATTTCAACGCCGGACGATCCGCGCGGCATGGGACAGATCTTCCGTTCCACGCCGGCGGCCTATTACGAGTGGCACCAGGTGTTCAAAGTCGGCGGAACGTACGTCCTGTGCATCGAGGTGGGTGTGGACCACGGGGCGCGCTGGCGACCGGTCCTGGCGGTGAGCACCGACCCGGTGCGGGGGTGGACGCAACTGGATCTCGACACCATGCTCCAGACGAAGTGGCAGGGGCTCTACGACGACCGAACCCTCTATCACGTCGCGACGCCGGCGCTCTACCTGATCGAGGGGAAGTGGTATCTGTTTGTGCAGGCGTGTGGCCGGCCCCGCAACGACAACTACATCGATGGCGCCTGGGAGATGTGGGGCGTCGCCTGCGACCGTGTGATCGCCACGCGCCCGGATTGTGCGCCGCTGTACATCCCGGGCCCCCTGGCTGGAAGCCCTGGACCATACGGAATCCACCAGCGGAATCGGAGCCGTCCAGTGATGGAAATCCGCCGAGGTCGCCATCAGCACACGCTGGCCCGGTGCATCCTCGTCTTTGCGTCCGTTCGACCATATCGCGTAAAACCGATTCTTGAAGAAGGTGATGCTGGGGTGATGCGAATAGGTCCAAGTGGACTCGGGTTGATACAGGAAGACACTTTCCAGCCTGGGTTGTTTCATCCCTGGCAACGCGACCGGCTGGCCGTTGCTCCATTGGGCGTTGTTGGTCATTGGGTTCCGTTGTGCGGCCGCCGATGCCAGCACGCTCAACGTCAGCGTGGCCACGAGGCACGTGCGAGTTCTCATTTGATTCAGTGCTGAAGGGCAGGTTTACGAGCTTTGGATTCGAGGGAGCGTTGCGAACGGCGGCAGGGCTTGCAGGAACCGCACCGATGCTCCCCGGTCTTGCGGTCGCGGGCTTATGGCCCAAGTTCCCGGACTTTGATGTCTTTGAACCGGATTCGCAGTTCGTCCCCTGCGTGAAGCTGCAATGCAAAATGGCCCCGCCGGCCGACGTTGCGGGCGCGATGGGCGGCGTTGTCCAGCACGCCCGCGCCGTCCCAGTCGGTCCGGACGATCCCGTTGACGATGGTCTTGACTCTGGTCCCGCGACAAATGACGGTGAGATCGTTCCAACCCTCGCCTTCGTCGGCGTAGATGAAACGGAAACGTGCAGGTTTGAATCCCGGATCCATGGTCGAGTCCTTGAGCCCCGGAGAAATCCAACGCCGCTCCTCGCGGGTTTCGTCGTAGATCAGGCCTGTGCGCCAGGACCACTCTGGGGGCGGGTGGATGTCAACCTGCGGTCCGTCCAGCCAGCCCCCGCTGGCGGTTGCATCGAACCGGCTGCGGAACTGCAGCGCCGCTGTTGCCGGGCGACTCGCGATACGCCTGGAATCGGAGATCGAGTTCGAAATCCCCGAATTCCAGATCGCTCACCAGCCAAACGTAGTTGTGGTCCTTCCGCCCCATCGAGTCACACAGGATTGTGCCATCATCGACACGCCAGAACTCCTTGCCCGCGTCCTGGGGCTGGCACCTGACGCTCCATCCGGACAAGTCCTTGCCGTTGAACAGTGCGAATCGAGCGGACGGCCTCGGCGGCCCACCTGCACAACCGGCGAGGCCCAGCACGAGGGCCAAAAGCGTGAGCGCAGACCAGCACGCCCCGGCGCCGCCAGCGATCCCCCTCCTTCCGCCAGCCCGGCACATCGGCAGTCGCTTCGCAGTTGGAAGGCGGACCATTCCCGTTCGATGCTGGACACCGCGGACTTGAACCTGTGCAGGACCCACTGGCCGTTGCACAGCCCTGTGGATGATGGGATTGACCCCCGGATCGGTCGTCCAGCTTCGCGCGCAGAGAATCACGGGACGCAGTGGGTGATTCATGTGGGGAGATTGGCGTTTCGGACATTGCCCCGCAAGGCCGATGAAGCGGCGAACCCTCAGAGCACTCCGAGCTGATCGGGCAGCGGAACACCACCACAACGTCTATGTGGTCCTGCTGGCACCGGCGGCTCGCCGCTTGGCGGCGGTTCGCGCCGCCAACCCGAACCGGCGTCGCGGGAAGCCGTGTGTGTATGTCGGGATGACCGGGTTGACGCCTGAAGAACGGTTCGCCAGCCACAAGCAGGGGATCAAAGCCGCGGCAGTGGTCCAGCGCTATGGAATTCGGCTGCTGCCCGAACTCTACGCCCACCTCAACCCGATGCCGTACGAGGCGGCGGCCCAGATGGAAAACGACCTGGCGGAAGATCTCCGTCGCGAGGGCTACACCGTCACCGGCGGGCATTGAGTCGTCCGGACGGGCAGCAGGCCGGCCAGATGTTTTGTCGCCGTCGGCGGAAGCGACAGCCTTTATCACCGCCCAAGCCCGAGCAGAACGACGACGACGATCACGAACGCCACGAGCAGAATACCCCCACCGATTCGGGCTCGCCGTCGCTGCGCCTCCAGGAAAGTCCTGGCCGCCTCCTGGTTCATGTAGAAACGGTCGTTCCCGGCCCGGACGAACACGCCGCGCGAGACCATCCTGTCGAAGACCCACGAGCGTCGCATTCCGACGTCGGCAAAGGAAATCGCCCTGTCTGGGGAGGTTGCGCCCTGCTCCGCGAACCTGCGGATGAACTTCTTGCGGCGGAGGATGATGACGGCTGCCGCGCTCATGATCAGAATCCTTGAATGGTGAAACGCGTCGTGGCGGGGGACTTTCGCGCGCGGGCCGGACGCGGGGCGGCGGCGACGGCGCCGGTGAACATCTTCTTCGTGGCGGACCTCACGCGCTACGATCAAGGACCCGGCCAGCCCGACCGGCGCATCGGGGACCCTGAAGTCCAGAGAGGATACTACTACGTGGGGACGGGCTTGATCGCGTCGAACATCTACCTGTTCGCTGCGTCGCAGGGTCTGGCGGCGTGGTTCCACAACTGCAGTCGGGAGGCGGCAGCCAAAGACTTCAAGCTGCGGTCTGAGCAACGGGTGCTCTATGTCCAGCGAGGCGCGCTTCAGACAAAACCACACTCTTGTCATCATGGAAAGTCCTCGTGCCTTCCCGCTCTGCTCCGCGCCTCGCTCCGTCTAGAATCCTCGAACGAGAAGGCAGGGACGGTCGTGCGGTGAGGAGTGGACGTTCGACTTAGCGCCAGCATGTTGGGGAGGGACGAGGATTCTAGATCGGGTATCCAGCCTGATCGGGCGCCGATCACTCGTAGACCTCCAACTCCGCCACGGCCATTTGCGCGCCTTTCTGGTCCGGCCCGTCCGGTTTCAGTGCGCTCACGCGGACAAACTGCGCCTGCACAGACCTGGTCAATTCGCACACGTGTGCCTTGCCATCGAGGTTGTCAGCAGAAGCCACGATCCGCCAGGTCTTGCCGTCCATCGAGAGGCCGATCTGCAACTTCGTCGCGTAGCCGTCCGGGGCGAAAGTCACCTTGACGCGGCGCACCGGGTGCGGCTGGAGCAGGTCGACCTCGTACGTCCACGGCCACTCGTTGGCGGCCAGCGCGGTTGTATTCATCCGGCCATCCACGCAGAGCTTGACGAGATGTTCACCCCCACCGCCGCCGTTGACGGGCAGTTCATGAGAACCGTCCAGGCTGAGCAGGCGCGCGGGCTTGCGAAAGGCCACTAGCCCGGATCAGGTTCAGCGGGCAGCCTGTCATCGATCCGGGCCAGGCGGAACCGGCGGCTGGGCTTTGTACGCCGCCAGACCCGGGCGCAGCGCTTTCAGCACTTCGAGTTGCGACCGGTCCAGGCCGCCGTCGCGGTAGAGCAACACATCAATCGACACCACCCCGCCGGCCCGATTCACCTCGGCGATGTACTCGGTCAAATCGGCCTTTGAGTAGCGCACACCGGGTTGGCCCCAACCGGCGCCCAGGTAGTTGCCCAGCCGGTCATGGCCGAGATACGACAGGATGTGCCATTGCTCACCACCAGTCCAGCGGGAGACCGGTTGGTCGAGGATCCGGTTCTGTTCCCCGCACGTGTAGTCCTCGTGCCGCGAGTAAGGCCGGACCCGGTCTTGCACGCCGGGGTTGAAGGCGATGATGCGGTTCGCGTTTCCCGCCTTGAGCGCGCGAGCCAGGATGCCCAACTTCTCGTCATCGTAGCCGATGAAGGCGTAGCTGCCATCCACCCACCAACCGGCGACCTTGTCGCCATAACGCTCGCCGCACTCCTGCACGACGGAAGCCCACTTCTCGACGTAGCCGGTCGGGACCGGATCCTTCCAGCCGAACGCGGCAGCGGCTTTGGCGTCGGTGCGCGGGCCGTCGCCGGTCCAGTAGAGCATCAGCGGGATGTTCTTAGCCCGGATTTCTCACCACGGGGAAGATGACAACGAAATCCGGGCTGTGGCAAAACCGCGCCCGCACAGAGGAGAATGAGGTTCAGAGCGCTTCCGAATCCTCCCGGGTGCAGCGACACTCTGTTGCCCAGTTCCCTCCCTCCACTCGGGCGCGGTTTTGCCTTTCTAACCTGCATGCTGACTTCTCTTGAGGACTCCGGCTTCGCGGTGGAAAAAGTTGGTGAGAAATGCAGGTTAGCGTGGAGCGCCTGGTAGAGGTCCTCGACCAAGTCGCGCGTAGAACAGGCCTCGCCCGGCCGATAGCCAGTCAGGCGATCGAAGGTGGCGTTGGGTGCGATGAGGAAACGCGTCCGCTGATGCATGGTGAAGATGACGTAGCCCGCGCCGGCCTCCCCCATGGCGTTGGCGAAGCGGCGGGCGTCGAACTCGCGCACGCATTCGTCCCAGGACGTCTCCCGACCCAGGCTATGGACCTGCTGCGGGTCGTTTTGCAGGTCTTCGAGGTAATGAACGAAGACGCCGTATCCGGCTCGTTGGAACCAGTCGCTGTTGGAATCCTCGACCCCCGGCACTTCCTGTGACCGGGTCGAAAGTGAGTTCGCGGGAGCACCACCCACCCTTCCTTCTCGTTCGATGATTCCAACCATAGCGAGGCGCGGGGAGGAGAGTGAAGCGGCGTCAACAAGATGAAGGCGGCTGAGGAGTTGGATTCGTTCGGGACGCGCCTCGCTGGGGTTGTTGGCAGCGGCTTGGGAGACGAGACAGGAGACGAACCAAGGCAGCAAGGTGAGCCAGGGGCGCATCTGGCCGAGCCAAGCGAATCGTGCCGATTTCATTCCTGAAGTCTGCGGCTTCAACTCCGTCTCGTCACCGCAAAATCGCCTTTTCTCGCCAGCATGGAACCTTATACAGAGCGACATAAATGATGCAGCGCCGGGTCAGGGGACCCGGCCTACAAGCCTGTAGGCCGCGTGCCCTCACGCGGCGCGACTTCTGACGCCGTGTATAGATACAGAGACCATGCCATTACTCAGAATCCAAACCAACGCGACGGCTGACGATCAGAAGCGACAGTCGCTCATGAAACACGCGTCGCAGCAGATTGCGGCGGCGCTTGGCAAACCTGAACAGTACGTGATGGTCAGCCTGGAAGGGGGTGTCCCCATGACGTTCGCAGGCAGCGGCGAGCCGACAGCCTTCGTGGAATTGAAAGGGATCGGGTTGCCAACGGCCAAGACCCGGGAGTTGTCTCGGCTCATCTGCGAATTGATCGAGTCCGAACTGGGCGTCGCCCGGCGGCGGATCTACATCAATTTCGCCGATGTGCCCGCTCACCTCTGGGGTTGGAACGGGGAAACTTTCTGACGAGTGCAATACGGCTGTGAACACGCACTTCGGTCTTCTCGTGAGCCTGCTGACACTGGTGCAGGGATTGGCGTTGGCGGGCGAAGCGGTGGCGTCGGTCCGCGTCATGATGCCCGATAAGCCCGGTGCCATCACCAGGCGGGCGGTCGAGATTCTCAGCCGACAGATCGGCCAACGATGCGGGGCCAAAGTGGTTACCACCGGCGAAGCCGCCTGGTGGGTGGAACTGGGCATCGAAGCCGGCATCGGGACGGAAGGTTACCGGATCGTGGACGGACCCGGGGGGTCAGTGAGGATCGTGGGTAACGACGAGAGAGGGCTGCTCTACGGCGTGGGCAGATTCCTGCGAAGCTCGCGCTATGATCGCGGTGGGTTCACTCCCGGCGCCTGGCGGGGCACCTCCGTGCCGCGCTGTCCGATGCGCGGTATTTACCTCGCAACCCACTTCAATAATTACTACGAGGCCGCTTCGCCCGAGGAACTCGAACGTTACGTCGAAGACCTGTCGTTGTGGGGTTTCAACCTGTTGATGCTCGCTTATCCTCACTGGCAGTATGCCGGCTACGATGATGCGGCGGCCCGCAAGATGACCGAGCATCTGCGCCGGATCATGCGGGTGGCCAAGCAGGTGGGGATGCGCGTGAGCGTTGGGGACGCCCTCAACGGCGGCTTTACCTCGACGCCCCAGGAGATGCGCTGCACCCCCGTGCCCGATCCGCTGGGCCGGCACGGCAACTTTGGCGTGAACCTCTGCCCCAGCAAGCCGGCGGCGAGGGCGCAATTGCTGAAGAACTGGGAACAGTTGCTGGACCAGTTCGCTGACCCCGGCTTGGATTGCGTCACCTACTGGCCGTACGACGAAGGCGGTTGTGGCTGTCCGGACTGCTGGCCGTGGGGTGCGCGGGGGTATCTGAGTCTGTCCCGCGCCGTGTCGGCGTTGGTGCGCCAGAAAAGCCCGCACGTCAAAGTCATTCTCTCGACGTGGACCTTCGACACGCCCCCCGCCGGCGAGTGGGAAGCGCTGAGCGCGGCTCTCGAGCGGACAAGAGCTGGGCGGATTACATCAAGCCGACGCGCACGAGGACTTTCCGCGATTCCCGTTGGAGCGGGGCGTGCCCGGCGGTCTGCCGCTGATCAACTTTCCCGAGATCAGCATGTGGGGGCAGAACCCCTGGGGCGGCTTGGGGCCAACCCGCTGCCCGGTCGCCTGCAACGACTCTGGGACCAAACCCAGCGCAAACTCTCGGGCGGAACCCCCTACTCGGAGGGCATCTACGAAGACATCAACAAGGCGATCTGCAGCCAGTTCTACTGGGACCCGGAACGCCCGGCGATCGAGACGGTCCGGGAGTATGCGGCCTTCGAGTATTCACCCGCTGTCGCCGATGACGTGGTGAAGGTCGTGGAGGTATTCGAGAAGAACCATCGGCGAGGGCAGATCGGCCCGAGCGCTCAAGAGGCGTTTGAACGTGTGAAGCGCATCGAGGCGAAGTTGGCGCCCCAGGCTCGGGAGGCGTGGCGGTGGCGGATTGTCTATCTCCGTGCGCTGATCGACTGCGAACTGTTCAGGACGCAGGGAAAGCTCGAAGGCAAGCCGCTGCAGGCGGCTTCGCGAGCTGACGGCGATCTACCATGCCGAGCACGCCCACTCGATGCCCATTCGCCCGCCGCAGATTGGCGGCACCGGCTCGAAGTGAGCGTTTGATCCGCCGAATCCGTCGGGGGCAACCGCCGCAACATCCGGAGGTCACCCGCCTGCGGACGCCGACAGCACCATCGACATGATGACTTTTCAGCAAACTGCGAATGAAAGCCAATGGACGCGAATTGACTGCCAGAGGGATACTCTATTGGTTCAGCGCCTGCTCGGTGGAAAGGCAACACAATGACTGCACGACATGTGTTGTGTATTCTCCTTGGAGTGACGGCCGCACAGGCATCCACCTTCTATTGCGACCCGATCCACGGCAGCCCGCAGGGCGACGGCAGCAGCGCACGTCCGTGGCGGACCATCGAGGAAGTCCTCAAGGCCCGGCTGATCCAACTCCGGGATCGCGCGGGCCAAGCCGGCGAATCCGGAGGCGCCGGTCAAGCCGGGCGACACCGTCCTGCTCCGCTCCGGCTGGCATGGCGTCATCCGCATTGCCCGGGGATACAACGACCAGTTCATCACCATCGCCGCCGACCAAGGTCACACGCCCCAGGTGGGCTGGATCGAGATCGGCGAGGGCCGCAAGTGGCGCCTGCGCGGCCTGACCGTCTCGCCGTCGTTGGCACCCTCGCCCCTGGAGCGTGTTCCCCATGACCTGGTGATGCTCGGCGAGCAGGGCGGCGAGGAGAGTGCCGAGCTGGTCGTCGAGGATTGCTTCATCTACACGGTCCTGGACGCCAGCGGCTGGACCGCCAAGGACTGGATGCAGAAAACCGCCAGCGGCATCTGGCTGGGGCGACACGGCCGAGCGCATGTCGCGCGCAACAACTACGTCCTCAACACCCGCTTCGGCATCAACCTCTGCGCCCCCGACTGCCTGGCGGAGGGGAACGTCGTCGCCAACTTCTCCGCCGATGGCATCCGGGTGACGCGCGACGGCCAGACGGTTCAATACAACGTCATCAAGAACGTCTTCGTGAGCGCGCGCGACGGCGACGACAACCACGACGACGGCATCCAGGCGTTCCTGTTTAACGTGGGAACCGGGACGCTGCGGAACGTCACCCTGCGCGGGAACATCATCCTCGCCCGCGAGACCGACGGCCTGCCCTTCCCCAACGAACTGCAGGGCATTGGCTGTTTCGACGGGCCGCTGGTTCATTTCACCGTCGAGAAGAACGTGGTCGGCGTCAACCACTGGCATGGCATCACGCTCGGTGACGCCCAAGGTTGCAGCATCCTGGACAACGTCTGCTTCAGCCGGTGGTCCGGTCGGGCGCGGCCCTGGGTGCAGTTGGGACAGAAGAAGAACCAGGCCGCGGGCAACACCGTCCGCAACAACTTCGCCCACAGCTTCGACTTCAAGGCGGACGCGGCGGTGCAGGCGGAGAACAACCAGGAAGTCACGGAGGCCGTGTTCAACCAGCGACTGGCAGAACTGGCTCGGGACATCGATCAGCGGTTTGGCGAACGCCATCCGACCGCGAAACGTCCGCGACTCGAATCGGCGCCCGCGCGGACCTCACTCTCCGATCCCACCATCCGCTTCACCCCCTCATCCAAGCCCTACGTCGTTCTCCGCTGCGGACCGCTGACGGCGGTCGTGGTGGACAACCAAGCTGTGGATGACGCGGTGCTGCCGGGGCATCGCGCCGGCTACAGTGGGCTGGGAGCGCTGCGGCACGAGCGCCAACCGCGCAATCTGTTCGTCCCGGCCTATGCGGGTTTGAATCTCGAACATATCCTCGACGGGACGCAGCAGGAGCGGGCGGTTTTGTTTGAGCCGCGGAACGCGCCGATGGAATTGCGGCTGATCGATGAGCGCACGGCCGAGCTCTACCAGCCACCGACGCCGCATTACCGGGTGGAGAGTTGCCAGCGTTTCCAGTTGTTCGAGAATGGGATGATCGAGTTGACCTTCGAGTGCATCCCACGGAGTCCGACGTGGCAGCACGGCTACCTCCACTTCTTCTGGGCCAGCTACATCGACCGACCAGAGTCCCTGGACATTCACTTCCTGGGCCGTCCGGAAAGTGACGCCGCGGCACCCACCACCTGGGTGCGCGGGGTCACGCCTCGGCATGGCGAGTTGTCGACGCACCGCGCCTTCGACGACGATCGCCAGTTTGCGCACGTCGAACCGTTCCCGCTCGAACTGCCATTCAGTTTCTCACGCTACCGCTATGCCGAGCCGTGGTATTTCGGCCTGTGCCGTGGCATGGCGTTCGCCCAACTCTTCCGTCCGCGTGACGAGGTCCGCTTCGCCCAGTCGCCGAGCGGCGGCGGCAGCGGTTGTCCGGCCTGGGATTTCCAGTGGTTCCTTGAGCGACCCGCAGGTCAGACCGCCGTTATCAGCTCGTCATGCGCGCGGTCTATGCGCCGGTGCCAGAGGAAGCGGATGAGGCCGGTGTTCGTGCCCACGTGGGGAGCCGTGTGGAAGAGGCTCGGAAGTCAGCGACTCCGCCAGGGGCAGCTCTTGGTTTTTAGAGTCGAGATGGAAGTCGGTTTGGCAATGAAAACAACCCTCCTGATCGCAATTCTGTTGGCCGCGTTTCGTGCTGTGGCGCAGCCAATCACGTGGCGTTTCGAGAGTAACACGGGCGGCTGGCAGCCGCGGTCGGAGACCATTGCCGTCACACGAGTGGCCGGCATCCGCGCAGGCAGCCGTGGCGCGCTGCACGTGAAAGGCCGGATCACCGACGGGTGGAACTATGCCCTGTCCGAGCATCGCCTGATGGCGGGCGGGCAGTTGTACCGCCTCTCCGCCTGGTTTCGCGTGGATAAAGTCGGGACCGGCACACCAATGCCGTATCTGAAGTGTGAGTTCGTGGCGGCCGAGAATCGTGCGCGCCGAGTCCACCATGGCACTGGACCAAATGAGCGGCGAGGCGTCGGAGGCGTACCCGTCCGAGCTTGGCCTGCGGCGCCATCGGCGTCATCTGCTCTTCCTCAAGCCGGACGTGCTACTGGTTTGCGATGACGTCGTGACGGACAAGCCACGAGAGTTGGAATTGCGTTTCCATCCCGAAAGCCGGCAGGCGACCCGCGAAGGGAACGTCTTCGTGATGCGCGGCGCCAAGTCGGTTCTGCGCCTCGAACCGCTGCTGACATCCGACGGGGTAAAACTCTCCGCCGAAGATCTGGCCATCGAAGGTCGAGACGGCGGGAGGAACCAGACGATGTTCACGGTGCGGTTGAGCAACCAGGGCGGCGCCTGGCGCAATGCCGTGGCGCTTTCCTGGTCGAGCTCCGGTCACCCCCCCAGAACAGTTCAGGCGAGCATGGAAGGCGAGAGCTGGAAATTCGCGGTGGACGAGCAGGTCGTGACGCTGGATTGGACAACCGGGATGGCGCGACTGGCGCCGGGACCCGCCTGTCCGCCCGGGAGCGCAAGCAAAGTCGCTGGGTTGAGAGAATGAACACGTCCGGACAGCCTTGCCCGCGGGCCGGCGGGCCAGGGCGAAGCAGCGGGAGCGTTGCCCGACGGATTGACCCGTCCGAGCTCGCCGACGCGGGTGGTCCGTGACGTTCGATTGGCAAACATCGGAAAGCTCATGCCGTTGATCCCATGGCTCTCAGGTTCAGGTCAACGTGGCTGAGTGCAGTCATGCCCGGAATGGCCGCGGTGACATAGTCCTTGGACAGGACCCAGAACTGCGCAGGGATTTCTGCTTGCCTCCCTGGTGACACCCTCCCAACGCCAGCATGCTCCCAATCCCAACTTCGCCCACTTTCCTCGCGAACTCCCGGCGGGTGGTCTTCATAACGACGCGCTTACCTCGCGGGCGAGCGGATGAACGGTCGGGGAAGGCTCGGACTGCTCGGGCTTGAAAACATTCCCCCCAATAAATGAACCGCCACCTGCCGGCTGCGCGGATCAACGTCCGACTGCGCAATCGCTACCAATTTGCGGGCGGCCACGGCATCGCGGCGCTCGCCGAGGCATTGCACCAAATACTGTTTGGTCTGGCTGTCGACGCAGGACTCGTAGACGTCAACCAGGTTGGTCGTGGTTGCCTCGCCGGGAATTCTATGGAGTTGTTGGATCGCCGCCCGCCGCAGTTCCGGCGTCGGACCGTCCTTGGCGATCTGGGCCAGCTTCGGCACGGCCTTCACCGGGACGACCTCGACGACTTGGCCGGGGTAATTGGAGCGGGGTAGCCGCTCTTCGACTTCCTTGAGGCCAGCGACGGCTTGCTGTTTGAGTTGCGTGTCCGGCACGGTGTCGTAGAGGCGGAGCAAGGCGTCCGTGCTGGCCGGGCTCCGCAATGCGGCAATCGCCTGCAACGCCCTGACGCGCACTTCGTCGGCTTGGTCCAGAACGCAGCGGTGAGACGAGGAGGCTCCGTTTGAAGTGAGCAACGAAGGTACGTTTTCATATTGCGGGTGCGGGGCCAAGTGAGGTTCAGCGGCACCATGCCATTGGATGGCGGACAGGCGCGCACGATTCAAGCAATCCGACGTGATCTGATGCGGTTCGTTGGTCGTTCGACGCCCGAGAGTGCGTCACGCGATGTCTCATTCGGTTCTTGGCGACTGCCTCAAGGTTGGCGACCAACGTTCCCGAGGCCGAATCGTGCGTCTGAGCTTGTTCTGGAAAGGATGGAGGATCTGATGCAGCCGATCCCCGCCAGCTTCTACTTCACCCCAAACACGCTCCGGACCGCTTCGAGGTACTTCAGGCCATGCACGGTGTCCGGTTCCAGGTAGCTGCCTTCCGTCCATTCGTTCCAGCAATTGATGTTGAGAATCCGCGGGCCGCCAGGCCGCGCGAGCAGCCGTTCTTTCGTCTTCTCGAGGGCGGTGCGGAAGTTCTCCGGGGTGTTGTTGCCGATCGTGTTCGTGAACGGATAACCGAAGTTGTCGAACTCGTCCTCCTGCGCCGCCCGCGGACTGGAGTCCCAGCCCATGCTCACGTTCGGGTAATACGGCACGCCAAACAGCTTCACGGCCTGATCCCAGTACTTGAAATACTCGTCGCGCACCAGGTTGTAGTCCGTTACCTGCGTGGGCAGCGGCACATGGTGAATCCAGACGTAGGAGGTGACGGAGTCAAAGCCCAGATCCCGCACCAACTGGGCGGCATCGACCGGCTTCTTCTCTTGCGGCAGGATTGGCTGGCCCCAGACGACCGCGTTCAGATGCAGCCCTGCCAACCCGGACGTCCGCGCGCGGGCACGAAACTGATCTAAGGCCCCACGGGTGGCCTCGACGCTCCCGAAACTCTCCAGGAGCTTGGTCAGGTCGTAGAACGAGAAGTACGGATGCCCGTCAATCCGCCAATAGGACGGGTGCTGGAAGTAGTTCCTTGATCAGGTGATCGCCAGATCCGCGCGAACGTTGCCGGCGTCACCTTGCCGGGGAACAGGAGCTTCTGCGGAGCGCCCCGTTTGTAGGGCTGGATTTCCAGCCAATCGTGGTTGGCCCACATGAAGGCGAATTTGAGACGGTGGTTGTTGGTCGCCTGCAGAAAGCCGATGTCGATGGGCCGATCCAGAAACGGGCCGTCGTCGTAATAGTACCAGTCGAAGATGAAGGCATCGATCCCGTGGTCCGCCGCGGCCGCGATCTTCTGCGCCATGACCTTGGGATCAGATTCGTCGAGGTACCCCCATAGCGGCACCTTGGGTTGCTGGTGCCCGGGGAACCGCGGCTTGGCCGCTTTGACCAGTTCCCACTCCGACCACGCAGCCCCCTTCATCTTGCTGTTGCGCCGATCGCCGGGGTGGTAATTGCCAAAGTAGTAGCTGGCGACGGTGATGGGCTCGGCCGCATCTCTTGCCCAGATGGCTTTGATGGTTTCCTCCTGATTGAAACCGTCCGGCGTCGCCGCGCTCCGCGCATTGGCCCAGTACCACCATTGGCCATTGACGGGCGCGTGGAGCGTGCGGCTGCCGGGCATCTGCAGCCACCCGTTGGTGTCGTGCTCGCGCAACCAACTCCACGCGTAACGCAGCCATTCGTTGCGATACGGCTCCGGCTGACGCGCGAACCAACTGATCTCGTCGTACCCCCAGGTGAAATACGGCGTGCCTGATTGGCCCGGCCTGGCACTGACGCCATAGTTGTCCAACTCGACGAGGTAGGGCAGGTGCGTGCAACTCCAACCGCTGGGTGTCAACCCGCCCGCGCTCCGGCCGTAGATCGTGTCCAAATGCCCCACTCTCAGCACGCCTTCCTGCGGTTTGCCCGGCACCTCGACAATCCGCAGTGGAAACGAATGAAAGTCCAGGAGCAGCCGGCCCTCGTGGACAATACCGCCCCCCGGCACATGGGCGTCGCACAGGACGAAATGCCGCCGGGCGTGGCGGGCAGCGTAGGCACGCACCCGCCGCAGCAGGTCGCGCCAGTGCACGTGGTCCTTGTCGCGCTCATCCATGATCTCGACCTGACCGAAATGGATGGCCTCCACGCCGATGTCCAGGTACGCCCCCGCCAGAAACAGGAACCACATCCGGGTCTCGATCTGGCTGATGTCGGGCACCGAACCGCCCTTGCTCCACTGGTCCACGCGCCGACCGTTCGGATAGAGCATCGCCTCGTAGCGGAAGTTGCGCTGCTCAACCGGCAGCTCGAACTCGCGGAAAACCCACGCCGGCACCGGCAGATGACCGACGGCGGTGGTGACGATCTCGAAACACGCGGCCTGCAGGATCAACTCCGGATCGGCGCGGTGCGCCTGCTGGGCGATCGGCGCGGCGGTCTCCAGCAGCCCCGGCAGCTTGTCCTCGCCGCCCCAGCGATAGATGGCGCGTCCGACGAATTTGGCGCCGGTATTGGTCAGGAAGCGGAGGTTATCCGCCACATCCCCCTTACCGTGGAGGAACTCGGAGAATGTCACGGCTCGGGACAGGTAGTTGTCGAGGACCGCGCGCGACACCTGGCCGTCGAAACGATAATCGCGCTCCGCCGCCCCCGCGCTTTTCGCCAGCGCCAAGATCACGATCAGGAGGGTGATGGGACTCATTTGCATGCCCTGCATGGTTTCTCCTTGGTTACGGCTGCTTCGGCAGCATGACGGTCTTGAGCTTGTTTCAGTGCCGGACCGTGACTCGGACAGGCGCGCCGCTTTCTGTCGGGAACTCCCAGACCTCGACGGTGCCCCGCGGCTTGACCGCGAGAGGACGGACGTCCACGCCGACAGCGTGGTAGCCGTTGGTCGGTGGATTCGGTGAACCGGGGGCTTCTCCGGCACGCTCTCGCCCCTCGCGTTTCCAAGGTTCAGTTTTGGACCAAGTGATGAGAAACGACAGGCCTTGGCCCTCTCTGTTACGTACCGTCAGTTTCTTCTGGATCTCCGGTTCCTTTTGGGACGCGAAGTACGCGTCGTCCATGTACTCCACGTGAACCCGCTCTGGCCGTTCGGCTCCGCCCTTCGCCTTCACCGTCAGTGTCCCACCTTCCTCGACTTTCAGGCGGTGAACCGTCTTCCCGGCGCCCGTTCGCCCGGGAAACGAGAACTCGACCGCTTCCGGGCGGTCATCGGCTGGTCCGTCCTTGCGCTTCCAGGTCCGGATGTAGTCGATGCTGAACGTGGCCGGCAGCGCGTCGTCCTTGGGCAGGCCAAACCAGCCGGCGAAGGTCTCGCTGTCAAAGCACAGCGCCAACGGTTGGTGCCAATGGGTGTTGCGCTCCTCACGGACGACCGCGCCATCGACCGTGAACCGCAAGACCTCCGGGTCCCATTCGAGGCCATAGACATGGAATTCCCGGGCCAGGTTGTAGGGCGCCTTCCAGATGCGGCTCTTGTGCCAGTGCACGGTCTCGACCAGCGTGTGGAACAGATGCGTGTTCATGTAGTAACCGGAGCGATCGGCTCCAGTTGCTCAACGACGAAATCCCGGTAGCTCTTGGAGAACGCCATGCAGTGCGAGATTGCGCCAGAGCCTCGATCCGCGCAATCCTCCAGGCGATGATGAGCGAGGCTCCGCCCCAGACCCGTCTGGCACACCCTGGCTTTCTCTGCGATGGGCATCCCCCGCGGTTTAGGGCCTTGGACCCCTCGCTGAGTGCCGCCGTGGCGCGACGCGGAACCAAGGCGCCATTTGGGAGCAGGGAGGAGGGAGGGTGCCGTCGTCTGGAAAGACCGCGCGCTGACCACAAACCCGCTGATCGAGGCCCGCGATGAATGCTGAAATCGAACGGAACCTGGGCGAACGGCCGATCGCCCAGGCAGCTTGACCGTCATGAAGACATGCCACTGGCCTTCGTGGAAGACGACACTGGGGTCTTTCTGCGCCCGGCTGGGTTCGCGCTTATGGACCTCGGGCGCAATCAGCGGAGCGGTGTACTCCCACGTGCGGGGCACGTTGAAATCGGCGTTTTGCTCGGCACGCGGCTGGGGATCGGCGCAAGGCGTCAGATCGGCTAATCCAATCGTATCCCACCACGTACTTTGCAGGCAAACGTTGGCAAGATTCTCAGCCGTTCCATCCTGGAGACCATTTGGCCAGCGGAGCTTGGGGCTTGGAGCTGATAAGGGGCTTGCCGCTTTACGCCTGGAGCTTGATTGCCTCATCGTTCCGTCCGCACCTCTTGGAGCGGCTGTACGCGTGGTGGAAGGGCCTGATTCGAGAGAATCCAATTCGCGGCAACTTCCATGGCCGGGTCGCGCCCCTGACGCAGATCCTCGATGGTGGGAGTCGAGAAGACGTGCGGTGGGATGCCGTGTCCTTCGAAGACGACACCGTTGGCCCTGATGCCGAGCGCCCGCGAGATGGCGACCCGTGTGCCATCGGGGAGCTTTACGGTCGTTGGGCCGCCACCGGCGCCGTTGGTCGGGGTGCCCACCAGCAGCACCTTGCCCGTCGCTTCGACCCCGGACACGAAGTGCTCACAGGCGCTCATGGAGGCCTCGTCGGTGAGGACGGCCACCCGGCCCCGATAGGGCCAGGGGCCTCGCGGATGGACCCAGCCAATGGTGCGGTGGTATTCGTCCGTACCGGCCTTCCGCCAGAAATCAATGCTGCTGACCACAGGTTGCTTGATCAGGCGACCATTGACCAAGTCTGCCAGTTGGTCATTCCCGCCGCCGTTGCCGCGGACATCAATGATGATCCCGCGCATGTCCTTGAACGCCTCCAAAGCTTCGTCGAACTGGTCCGGGATCGAGTTGTCGGTCCACCGCGCGATGCGGATGCAGCCGATCGCTTCGCTCAGTCGGCGATGCGAGATCACCGGTTCCCGCCAGAACTCTGGCAGCGATTCACGGCGCAACGCCACCTCTCGAAGCGCTTCACCGCCATGCTGCGCACGGACGTTCACGGACGTGCCCGGAGGGCCGCGCAACAACTGGCCGCACGCCTCGCGGACCCGACCCCGCGCCGTCGAGTTGCAGACGCGTCGCATCTGCTCGGCCAGACACTCGGCCACGGGCCGATCCTCGATTGAAACGATGATGTCGCCCGGCAAGAGCCTCGTGTCGGGGTGGGCCCGGATCACGGCCACCTTTCCCTCGACTTCGTTTAGCATCACCGGCGGCGTTTCCAGCACCGGTTGGCCAGGATGGGAAATGATCCTGGTGTGCGTGTCCTGCAACCTCGCTATCTGTTCGAGGAGGATGTCGTAAAACTCCTGGTCGCTCCGGGCCACCTTCGCCCGTCCGACCGCCGGCTCGATCCAATCCCGTCCGCGAATCCCTTTGTATTCGAGCGCAGGGTAAATCTGGCTGAGACTTCGCCACAGTGCCTCAACCACCGCCAATCGTGGGTCGAGGGTCAGGTTCTCCGACCTTGTTTGGTCGGCGGTGCGTGAGCCTGCTCCCACTCCTGCCAGGGTGGCCGGACGCGGCACCTCGACGAAGCGGGCGTTTCCTTGGAGGCGCCCGGTGTTGCCATGGCCGGCGAAGTCGGCCGGCGTGCCGTCATCGAAGTTCCAGTACGCCACCAAACCCGCTTCTTTGCCTGTCAATGGACCCTTCATGGCGGTGCCAATCTGGGCTGGCGACCGCGCCACGTTCCAAACACGGATCTCGTCCAGCACGCCATGAAAGTACTCGCCCGAACTGTATTCAGGATCGCCCCGGCCGATGACGAGTTCCGAGGCATCAATCATCAAGGAACCGCTGGTGCGCTTGCTGCCGATGACGCTTCCGTTCACCAAGACCGCCGCCGTCTGCCCGTCGTACGTTGCGGCCAGATGACACCACTGGTTGGTCCGCATCTCGCACGCCGCGCCCATCACCCCGAGCTGAGGACCAAGACCGAACTCGACCAACGACGGGCCCTCGGTGTTCCGGATGCGCAGAAAGAAGTTCTCTGCGCCGGCCTTGACGTTCTTTCGGAGGATCGAGTTGACGCTCCCGGGGGTCGGGTAGAAGGAGGACGGCCGGACCCAGGCTTCCAACGTGAGAGCGTTGGCAAAGGCATGGAGCGACGGCGACTCGGCAACGGCCACCGATGCCGTCGCACCGTCCAGGCTCAGCGCCCGGTTCGTCGGGCCAAGCCGGTCGGGGGGTGAGCCGGCTTGCCCCGCCGCGACCGCGGGAGCCCGCACAAGCCACCCGCCCGCCATCCAGAGGATGAGGAAAAGCGTAATTCTCAGCGTTGGTGATTTCATGGTCGTACTTCTGTGTGGTTTCGGCGGCGAGGTGGGAGCGATCACTTCCTGGCTCCGACTCCGGGCGGACTTTGGGCGCGCAGTGTGTCCAAGACCGCTTGAGGGATGACCGGAGGACAATTGCGAGATTCGCACTGGTCGAGCGCCTTGTGCAGGTCCTCACGCCGGTCCGGCATCCGCTCGGCCAGGAACTGCGCATACCAGAGCCAGAAGACTGCCGATTCGGGGCGTTGCCTCGAGCAGCTCTCGGTGGCAGGCTTCTGCCTCGGCAAGACGCCCACACCTCGCGAGCGTGTCGGCGAGGCGCCCGCGGTACCAGAACTGCTCTTTCGTGGCCAAGCGCACGGGCCGCCTGTGCCGCTTCCAGTGCGGTTTGGTGGCGTCCCACCGACCGCAGCGCACCGGCAAAATGAAACCAGTAGGTCGCATTCTCAGGAGCCTCCCCGGTCAGCCGCATCCCCAGTTCCACGGCTTCTTCCGGTCTGAGGTTCTGCAGCGTCTTGAGGCGCAGCGCCAGGACAAAGGAGTTGCCCGGATCGATCCGTTGGGCTTCGGCGAGTTCAGCCAACGCTTCTTCCCGTCGATCCTGCCTCTCCAGGTACAGCCCGTACGCCGCGCGGACCATCAGACTGTCCGGAGCGAGTCGGATGGCGTCACGATAATGCGTCTCGGGGGATTTGTCGCTACCCGGCGAGTTGGGGCTGGGCTTGACCGCGGCGGACGAGCTCATGGCCAGGAGCAAATGCGCGAGACCAGACTGGGGTCGCCGGCGAACGAACGCCTGGGCAGCCGCTACACCTTCTTGTGCGGGGCGTCCCGCCTGCGCATCCAGCCAGCTCAAGCCGGCCGAGAACGCTTCCGCTGCGTCTTGGGCGGGCTTGCGTTCGGCAGGCGGTTCTTTCAATTCGAGCTGCTGGGCCTTCACGAGGTCACGGATCGCGTTGGCGCTCGCGCCGACGCGGTTCTGCATGACCACCAGGTCGCCATCGCGCAGGTCCATGCGCAGGCCGTTCCTGGTGGCGAACACCCCGGCCAGTCGCCCGCTCCCCGGAAGGACCATAGGCGATCCGCTCCAGCCAGGCCCAACGAAACGGGCACCACCAAGCGTAATATGCCGGTATCCGTCCGTGCCAGGTGTCCGCAAGGTGGGCAACCGCTCCACGGACAGTTGCCTCGGCACATCGACGACGGTCCGGGGTTCCTCCGGATGGGCATAGCCAGCCACGAGCATCTCCTCGGCCCTCTGGACCTCGTCCCCGCTCGCCAGTGGCAGGGCGAGGTGCATGTCCCAGCGTACCTTGAGGATGGCCAGGTCCGCCGCTTGATCCACTCCCACAATCTCCGCCTCGAACACATCGCCATGGTAAGGACTGAAAACCAGCGGCACGGCGAGGACGGATTGGTGGCGGGCTTCGATAAAATCGTCCACGCAGTGGGCCGCCGTGGCGATCATCGAGCCGTCCCCAAATGCGACCGCGACCCGGTTGCCACGGTAGCTCTGGCGGTCCTCCGCCACACCCACATAGGCTATGAGAACGACCGCTTGTGGATCGAGTCCCAGGCGTTTGTCCGTGGGGTCGAGAAGCCGCCGTGTTTTCCGTTCGGCCAGGACCGCGGCCGCTCGGGCCGGTGTCTGTCCGAAGACGTCGGTGATCGCGGGATCCGCTCCATGCTCGCGCAACAGCGCCGCCATCGGCTCGCGACCCGCGATCACGGCCAGGTAAAGCGGTGTGATGTGATGCCCGCTGTTCCGGGCATTCACCTCAGCACCGGCTGCAATCAGGCGCCGGGCCGTTTCGACCTGCCCCTCGACCGCCGCCATGTGCAGCGGCGTTTGCGCCAACTCGTCCAGATCGCTGCGGGCGTTCGGGTCGGCCCAGCCGACAGCAGCACCTCAACCGTGCCCACCTGTCCTTCGGCGGCGGCGGTGAACAGTGCGGTCCGTCCATGCGCGGCCCGGCCATCAACCTCCGCCCCCGCGGCAAGCAGCAGCCGCAGAATCTCGGTGCGGCCATGAAACGCGGCGGCATACAGGGGCGTGACACCGTCGGAGGTCCTTGCATTGAGGTCGGCGCCCTCCCGGAGAAGCCGTTCGACCACCGGTCGATGAGCGCGCTCGACGGCCACGATCAGCGGTGGACGTTCGGGGTGGGTCTCAGCAACTGTCGGTCCTGCCGCTTGGGTGTGGCCGCCGCAAGCGACGCTCAGCAAGATACAGCGCCACTGCCAGAACAGCCACCGCAGCCCAAGCAGGCGATTCGCGGCTCGTCCACTTCCACACAAGCCTCTGGCGAGTCGTCCCCAGCTCGTCCCTCCCGCCGCGCCAGGGATGGCGCACCCGGCCTGAAGAGGGAGGTTCACGGGCACCGGGCGCAGCCGGTGAGCCAGGGCTTCTGTCGACCCTCGCTCAGGATCGTTCTTCATCACGGCATTCGACTTTATTGCCTGTCAGGGCTAGAGTCGAAGACCTTCGCAGCCTCGCGCCGATGCCAGTCCAGGCCTTCCAGCCCTTCCCAACGACCGGACTTTGCGCGCCACTCGAACGGCAGCACACCGTGCAGGGTCGTGCGGTTTTCGAGCCGCAGCCTGTAAGGCACCGCCGGGCGTCCATCAGGCTGGAGTGATACTTCATCAAGTTCCACGTGCACAATCGGGTTGGTGTGGAAGTGCTCGCAAACCCATCGCGTCCAGCCCGGCGCATCGCTATGCACCCAGTACTCGACGTCGGGGGAAGGAAAAGTCTGCGATCGCTGCGGCTTGGTGTAATCAGCGTTGCGGATCGCCTCGAACAATCGGTCCGCCTCCTGCCGGATTACCCCTGCCTCCCGCAGGGCGTCGCGATGTTTCGCGGCGCGGCTCTGCGCCTCCCACCCGCTCCCATACTGCCACGCATCCAGAGGTCCGAGTTTCTGCCACTCGGGCCGGGGCTGGCCCCACCATTGCGCGCGCAACTGGCGGAGGGCCTCGCCGCTCACCTGGCCGATCTCCGGATCCGACTCCAGCCCGCGGCCATTCATCAAGCGGCAGCGACGATCCACCTCCTTCGCATACGCGTCAGTGTAGAAGCCGGGGACCAACGGCGAGACGATTTCGTCTTCGAGCGGGCCAAGGTACAGGAACGCGTCGAAAGCGGCGCGGTACGGATCGCTCGTAATGAAATCCAGCGATGCGTCGAACAACAGCTCCCCGAACGGGCCATGGTCGAGCGGGAAGGCCATCGGACGGTTGGACAGCCTGGCAAACGCGGTCTCGAACAAGCCCAATGCCAGCCGTCCATCCACCCCGCCGTGGTTCGCCATGACGGGCGAATGCGGGAAGACAGCAAAGACGTTTGTCTCACCGAGTTTCTGGCAGAGGTGCCAACCAGCAGACTCGAAGGGTGCGCCGCCCGGGTGGGTGATGCGCTTCAAGCCATGCATGTACCCGACGATGAACAAGGCGTGACGGGGGTCTTCGGCGTGCTCGCGCAAGTCCCGCTCGATCTCGCCCGCCATGAGGGCGTTGCGGTCCCCATCGTACTTTCGCCAATCTTCCCGCTTCTGGATTTCTTTCCAGGGCCGCGCCATGTCCACTAGGACGATCCGGAGCCGCCGTTTCTTCGGCAGCTTCCGGTTGACCTCCCAGATGGCCTGACAGAACTCGACCGTGGGCTGGTCGGGCCAGCCGAGTTCGAACATGTCCCGGAGCACGTTTACCACCGGCGCCGGATCATCGCGGTTGGCCGCGAGGAACTGATCCATCAGGGGCTAGTTGTTGCGAGGCAGTTCCAGGTAGATCACGCCGACGTGCTGGACGAACGCCGGCGCGCGAGCCAAAGCGGCATTGAGGGCCCAGTGCCGCTGGCGGTTGTGGACTTCGCCGAGGATGACCACACGATGCTTGGCCAGGGCGGTCAGGAGGAACTCCTGCGGATCGGTCGCTTCGCGGTTCAGGAACTCGACGAATGGGCGCAAATGGGTCTCGGGGTCCTCGACCGGCGGCCGGGAGCTGCGAACCTGCTCGGCCTCTCGCAGGGCGCGCCGGCGCGTTACCCGGCTTCGAGCCTCATCGAGGTTCGAGGTCACGTCGTTCCCTTCGTTCAGCCACGCTCCGTTCACCAAACCCAACCAGCGCAGGTCGATGGCTCTGCCCGCCTTTGCCAAGACCACGGCGTTGGTCCTTGTCCACAAGTGCACTTCGACGATCTCCGCGCTGCGCCACTCCGCCGCGGCTCGAGCGGAGACCTCGCGCTTCCCGGCTTGCTCCGGCATCCGCGCCGTCAGTGGTGGCACACTCAGCCGCCGCCAGAAGCCCTGATCTCCGCTGGCCGAGAGGCGGTTCAGTGTCGCATAGGCCGCCTCGGGACTGGTGAGATCCTCTCCCTCCGCATAGTCGGAGACCTTGCGGTTGACCGTGTAAGCCCTGACAGGTTGGGCGTCTTTGGGTCCCTGCCAGGACGCGGCGGAGGTGCCCGCCAGCAGAACACCACCAGCCAGGATGGAGGAGAGGAGCTTCATCTTTGCCCGCCGCAGACGACGTGGTTGGCTCAATCGCATCGATCGGACATGGATCGCCTTCGCCAACCTCGAGCTGGTACTCGAAGACACCCACATTCTCTAGACACGGCGAGCGGCGGTTTGTTTCGTGGCTGCCGCAAGCCTGGGCGGGAATACGCCTCTGCCAGCCGTTGAGGGTGTGCCTTCTGCCGACTCCGGTGTAGCACTTCTGTTCCCGGATGTCGGCTATGTCTGGCGGGGCAATCTGGAGACGACAGGAAGCCAGCGGACCAGATGGACGGGCGGTGGCCGGAGGCATTGTCACCCATGTTTGTCACCCGCCGGCGGCGGTTGGGACTCGGTCGGGTCGGGTGGGACCAAACGTCACCACAGGTTCATCGGTAAGAATCTTTAGCACGCCCATCTCCACGTGCGACTTCTGTACACGGAGACAGGGGGTTCTCTTTGCTTTCGGAAGGCTGGTGGAGCCGAGGGGATTCGAACCCCTGACCCCCACAATGCCATTGTGGTGCTCTACCAACTGAGCTACGACCCCAGCCCTAAAGACGGAGGTGACTCTAGTGGGCGGCGGGGGTTTGTCAATTCAGGGTTTGTCACTTCATTGTTAGCCCGGATTTCTCACCACGGGGAAGATGACAACGAAATCCGGGCTGTGGCAAAACCGCGCCCGCACAGGGGAGAATGAGGTTCAGAGCGCTTCCGAATCCTCGCGGGTGCAGCGACACTCTGTTGCCCAGTTCCCTCCATCCACTCGGGCGCGGTTTTGTTTTTCTAACCTGCATGCTGACTTCTCTTGAGGACTCCGGCTTCGCGGTGGCAAAAAGTGGTCAGAAATGCAGGTTAGCGAGGCTGCGCCTCAGACTGGCGAGGCGTGTGAACGGTTCGTGGCCACTGAGTGTCCACCACGATCACCGGCGCCCGACGCCTCGCTAAATGGCGCCGATTCCGTTGCGCTGAATTGGGAGGAGGATTCGGGACCAGGATTCGGCTTGCCCCTGGCGTGGGCAGGACGCATTTTTGGGGCGGTCGCCCATTTCTGAACAGCCATGAATGCCAACGCCCTCTTGACCTCGATCCTCGTTGTTTCCTCGGCGTCATTGTCCGGGAGCCTGCTCTTTGCCGCGTCGGTCGACACGCCCAGGGCACCCCTGCGCATCATATGTTTCGGTGCGCATCCTGACGATTGCGAAATCCAGGCCGGCGGCGTTGCCGCACGCTGGGCCGCGCAGGGCCATCGAGTCAAACTAGTTTCCGTGACCAATGGGGATATTGGGCACTGGCGCGACGCGGGTGCGCCATTGGCTCGAAGACGCACGGCGGAAGTCGAGGCCGCCGCCAAGATTCTGGGCGTCACCGCGCATGTGCTCGATATCCATGACGGCGAACTGTTGCCCACCCTCGAGAACCGCCGTCTCATCACGCGCCTCATCCGCGAGTGGAAGGCCGACATCGTGATTGGTCCCCGTCCCAACGATTATCACCCGGACCATCGGTACACAGGGGTGTTGGTCCAGGACGCGGCATTCATGGTGACCGTGCCCTTCTTCTGTCCGGATACGCCCCATCTGGTCAAGAACCCGGTGTTCCTCTATTTTCCGGACTCCTTCCAGAAGCCGAATCCCTTCACTGCCGACATTGTCGTTGCGATCGACGAGGTCATCGAACGGAAGCTCGATGCCTTGGGACAGTTGGTTTCTCAGTTCCAGGAAGGCGGCGCGGGCGGCGGTCCCAACCTGATGCCGTCGGACCCTGCCAAACAGGCTGACCGCACGGCGCAAGTCCGTGAGTATTTCCGAAATCGGCAGCAGCGGCTGACGAAGCGGTTCCAGAGCCAACTGGCCGACTGGTACGGTGCGGGGGCAGACAAGATCCAATACCTGGAAGCTTTCGAGATCTGCGAGTACGGGCGGCGGCCGGAGAAGACAGAACTGAAAGCGTTGTTCCCTTTCTATGGCGAGTGAGCGCCGCGGCGTCCCTTAGCGACGCGTCGACTCCCGGTTGCGGTGGCAACAGCCCAACGCAAACGAACGGGTGACATGCCTCGTCGGTCTGAGGCGGAGCCTCGCTAAACATGTGCTGGGTTGACGGGGTGTCGGGGAGGCTGCCATCCTGGGCCGATGACGAACGCAATTTCCTTTCTTTCTCTGGCGGTTTGTTTGGGCTGTGTCGCGCCGGCCGACGCGGCACTGAGCGGCCCTCGGTTTTACGGCGATCCGCCTGATGAACACCACGCCTGGGCGGTCCACGACGGGAACCGTCCGCAACCAAAGACTGTGGTGCCGGGCGCGTTCAGTTCTCCCGCACAGGCGGGGCACCCGCCTTCGGATGCCATCATCCTGTTCGATGGGACCGATCTTTCGCGGTGGCAGACGGACAAAGGCGAGCCGGCCAAGTGGTTGGTGCAGGACGGCGTGATGCAGGTTGTTCCGGGAAGCGGCCAGATCCGCACGCGCGACCGGTTTGGCGATTGTCAGTTGCACATCGAGTTTGCGACACCGGCCCAGGTCGACGGCGACAGCCAAGGGCGCGGCAACAGCGGCGTCTTCCTCATGGGGCGGCTCGAAATCCAGGTGCTCGATTCCTTCAACAACGTCACCTACGCCGACGGACACGCGGGGGCCTATTACGGCATCCAGCCGCCACTGGCTTTGCCGGTTCGCCCGCCCGGCGAATGGCAGGTGTTCGACATTGTGTTCCGCCGACCGATCTACCAGGACGGCAAGCCCGTCGATCCCGGCTACGTCACCGTTTTCCTCAACGGCGTGTTGGTGCAGGACCACACGCCCATCGAGGGACCGGGCGGTCACATGGGCCGCACGAAACCCCAACCGTTCCCGGACACGGGCCCGCTTGCTTTGCAGGACCACGGCAATCCGACGCGCTTTCGCAACATCTGGTATCGCGATTTGCCGCCTCGTTCGGCGGAGGGCGGCACCGATGGTTGGCTTTCTGCCGAGGCGGCGATGGCAAAGCGCCGAGAGATCGCCGCGGCGATTCGCCAGGACGCAGAGACGCTCGAGAATCCCGGCAACCCCGTGCCCCAGATGCTGCGTCTTTTCGAGTCGCTGGTCTACGAAAACGAACCGGCGGCGATGCAGAAGGCGCAGCAGATGGCGTCAACTTATGTGGCCAGCTTGAAGGCTTTACCGCCCGAGACACTGGCGGGAAGGAAGGACGAAGTGAAGCAGTTGAACGAGGTCTTCAAGTACCTTGCGCGCTTCAAGATCGTCCCCGAGCCATTCGAGCCCAGGACCGTTACCGAAAGCCTGATCAAGGCTCAAGGGTGGGACAAGCGACCGTTTTAGGGCCTGAACCTCGGCTTCAACTACATCTCAAGGCAAGACCAGCACCTGCTTGACCGCCCATTCCAGGCGGCGCAGGTCCTGATCAGAGAGCCGGCCCCCCGGAGAGACGAACCGCCGCTTGTCCACCGCGCGGATTTGGTCAACGACGGCCACCGAGTTCTCTCCTGCGCTGGGCAACGCCACCACGACGGGTGGCGCGGCTTCCGGCGATGAGCTCAGGGGAACGACCACCGGCGTGGATCGGATCGCGTTCAGTTCGTCCGAGGAGAGCACCACGCACGGGCGACGCTTGCGGATTTCGCTGCCCACGGTCGGATCCAAGCTAACCCACCAGACCTGGCCACGCTCAATCTTCATAGCCGTTCAAGGCTTCCCAGTCTCGCATGTCGCGCGTTAGCGGTTCCAAAGTGTTCGCCTTGCGGGCCGCATCCGCCAGAGCGCTGCCCTTTCGAGCGAAGTGCTTCTCGATCAGGTTCGCCACCAGCCCGGATCGCTTGCCGCTCTCCACCCGGGCCCGCAGCGTCCGCACCACCGGCTCCGGCAGTTCAAAGGTCACTTTCATACCATACGGAATACACCATACATTGCCCCCGGTCAACGGAGTCCCGATCCTCGAGGTGGACCGTCCTGAGTGCGGACAGGGTCCGAGCGATGCGGGTTTTGGTTCAGAACGCCTGCTGGGTTTGGACGCCTTTGCTCGGGGCTTGGCGGCGCTGTTGGTCGAATCGTTTTCTGTTGGACTCCTGAAGCTCGGAGTTCTTGACGTCCAGGTTGCCTTGGTAGTCGAACAGTTGCTGCTGAACGGCGGCTTTCTGGGCGGGGGCGGCTGGGGCGTTGAGCGGCGCCCCGAGCCAGGTTTCGCCACGGAAGAAGGCGTAGCGGGATTCGCCTTCGCGGGCGATGACGGTGGCTTTGCCATGCACATGGTCGGCGATGAACAATCCGCGCAAATCGGTCTCACCGCTGCGGAATTCCTTGTCGGCGCTGCCGATGGCTTTGACGTGGACCTCGGGCCGGTAGCCGCCCTTGGCGGTGTCGAGCACGTTGACGCGGACGCGCCCGCTGGCGCTGTCTTCCTGGACTTCGATCTTGAGCGGCGTGATCAGGACCATGCCGCTGGTGAAGAGATCATCGCCGCGGCAGATGACGAGGTAGGCGGCGTCGTCTTTCAACGGCAGGGCCACCTTACGTTCCTTTTCGACGTAGTCCAGGCCGTCGCCCGAGGGCGGTGGTCTGTTCGAGTTCCGGGCGGATGCCGGCGAGTTGCACGCTGGTGATGGCGCTGAGGTTTTTCTGTTGGAGGTAAAGCTTCATCAGGTCCACGCGATAGACTTGCAGCGATGCTTCCTTGATGTTGCGGTACTTGAGCGTGAGTTCGACCGGCTGCCCGGGCTTGACCACGCTGACTTCGTCCAGGGCGATGCTCTTCTTCTCGAAGTAGGCGATCGCTTCGGCGGCGTCGGGGTAGAGATCCTTCACCTTGCCATACCATTCAATGGCTTCTTTGGGCTTGCTCTCGGCGTGGTAGATCTGGCCCAGGATGTAGCGGGCGAAATCGCGGTCCTTGCTGTCGCCGTCGGCCACGAGCTTGGCGGCGTCCAGGGCCTCGGCGTAGCGGTTCTGCCAGAAGAGTCCCAGCGCGGTCATGTATTGGAAGCTCGGCGCGAGGGGGCTGTCGGAATACTTCTTCGGCGAACTCATTGCCCAGCGCGACCACCAGCGGGTAGTTCTTCAAAGTCAGCAGGCAGTTGGCGAGGCTGAAGCCGGCGTCGTCGGCCAGCGGGTCCTTCGGATACATGGCCAGGAACGAGAACAGCAGGTCGGCGGTGCGCTTGAGCATGGCGATGCGCTCGGGCTGCACGCCGTCTTCCTTGGGCAGTTCGTGCGCCTTGGGAGCTTTCTGGTAAAGCAACTGCGAGAGGGCGAAGTCACTCGAAACCACCTCCGCCGTGTCCGGGTACTCGCGCCAGATGCGGTCCTGGAAATCGATCGAGCCGAGGAAGCGGCCTTCGTCTTCGAGCACGGCGCTGATGGCCGAGTCGTTGCCGAAGCTGGCGGCGATGGCGGCGCGATAGACAAGCCAGGAACGCTCGAACTCGCCGATGTCGGTGTAGGCTTGACCGACGACGAGGATCTTATCGAAGGGGATTTCCAACTGCGGATAGCGTTCGCGCAAGACTTCGAACAGATCCACGATCTTGCGGGCGTCGTAGAACTTCGGGGCGGTGTGAATCCACAGCAACATCCGCGCCTGTTCGCTTTCGTTGTGGCGCGGGTTGTTCTGGTGCAGCTCGGCCAGATGTTCCAGGGCCGTGGCAAGGTCGCCGTCATCGAAATAGCATTTACCGAGGGCGTAGCGCTCGCCGTCGTTCCTCTGGTAGGCGTCGGGCGATTTCTCGCCCGCGGCGAGCACAGTGAGCTCCGTCACCGGGCCGACGCTCAGGAACGCGGGGTTGCCCAGTTCGCGGATGACCGGAGGCAGCATGCGGAACTTGCCCGGCGCGTAGCCGGTGACGTCGAAGCTGACCGACGGCAGCCAGCGGTTGAAGAAGAGCGTGATCGTGGAGTCGGTGACCTCCTTGCCGCTCAGCAGATTCGGGTCGACGGAGATCGACGTCTCATCGAGGCGGGTGCTGGGCGGCAGGGCGATTTCGAGGGCATAGCGGTGACCGTCTCCGGGATAGCCGCGGTCGGTGCGGACCACGACATGGAGTCGCTGTCCGTTCTCGAGGTGTCTTGACGGGTGAAGTGCTGCCCGCGCCGATCGGCCTGCCTCGGTATTCGAGTGGGGCGTGCAGGTGCTGCACAATCTCCATGCACGGCGAGACATGCGGCGGAGAGGACTTCAGGTCCGAGCGAGAAGCCGAACAGCGTGGCGGCGTAGGTGTATCGGCCGCGGCCTTTCATCTTGAACTCGACCAGGTTCTGATCCGCCTTGAGCAATGTCAGCGGGCACCGGCAGCACGTGCTGACCGAGCGTGCCGACAGTCTTCACCGTGCCGATTGCCGTGCCGTTGACCACCACGCCCATCTCCATGTCCGTGGCCTGCTGAGCGCCCTGACCAAACCACAACGCCAGCGCGGCGATGGCGGGTCCGTGAGCGCGCGGGTAAGGAAAGCCGAAGCAGCCGTGCGCCCGCAGCAAAGAATCGGCGGCGGCCGCAGTGGCTTTCGCGGTGGGCTTGGTCTCCGCCAACGCCAGCAGAACCATCGCGGTGGTCTCGTCGGTGTCGTTGAGCCAGATCGTCTTGCAGCCGCCTTCCCAAAGGACGGGTTGGTTGCCGTCCAGCTTGACCTTGGCTTCGAGCAAGCCGGCCAGTTCGGTGGCGATTTCGCGACGTTCGAGGTTGAAGAAGGCCCGCGCCAGATGGGCGAGCGCGGAGTTGCCCAGCCCATTGCGATCGCGGTAGAGGCGATTGCAGTGGGCGAAATCAGCGCGTTTGATCGGTCGAGAGGGCGTGGAGAATCACGGCCTTGCTGTCGTTGTCGTTGACGTCGCACGCCTCGAACTGCTTGAGCAACGCGGCGGCGGCTTTGTCGAGCGTATCCTTGTTCACCACGATGCCGCTGTTGCGCGCCTCGATCAGCGCCCAGAAGACGCGCGCGGTCGTGAGGTGGCTCAGCGACTGGCAGGTCCAGTCGCCCTCGGCGGACTGGCTGGCGACCAAAGAGGCCACCAGCGCGCGAGCGCGGGCGGAGAGTTGGCGCGGGTAAGTCTCGTCCACCTTGCCGGTCTGGGCGTAGCGCAGCGCGGTGGCGGCGGCGAGCAGATCGTTCGCCGGCGTCTCGCCCCAGGCGGGCGGGCGAAGACGGGCCAGGGACTCGCACGGCCCGGCCCAACCGCGACGCAACGCCATGTCGAGCACGGAGGTGCGCACGTCGGGACCGAGCGCGACGCTCATCCAGAGCGACGAATAGGGCCGCTCGCCGGGCAAGCCGACGACGGCGGCGGTGTCGGCTTCGGCAGTGCCACCCGCATGGGCGGCGTAGGGGAGTCCCCAAGGTTTCACCGGGATGTCCAGGCTCAGGGCATCGCGATTCGGGCCGGCAATGGCAGTCAACTCGGTGGTGATCTCCAGCGTGGCCGGCACGGTCACGGCATCGAAGGCGACTTCGGCGCCGGAATTCGCCTTCACCTCGACGGTCTTCTCCCGCTCGGCGAGGACCTTGGTGTTGTCCCTTGCGTCGAGCACGCGGAGCTTCAACGTCACGGGGCCGGCGAGGCCGGTCAGGTTGTGGACGCGCCCGACGGCGCGCAATTCGTCGCCCTCGCGGAGGAAGGAGGGCGTCTTGAGTTCGACGAAGAAGTCTTTGCGGGTCAGCGTCGGCGCGGTGGCCTGGCCGACCAGCGTTTCCACCGTGCAGCCGCGCGCGGTCAAACGCCAGGCGGTGGTGGTTCCCGGCATCGGCACTGTGGCCACGGCCTTGCCGTCGGCTCCGGTGATCACCGAAGGCAGCCAGCGTCCTTCGCCACGGATTTCGCGGCGCGGGGCTTCTTCGGCTTTGTGCTTCCCATAGGCGCGCCCCGCCGCGATCGAGCCCCAACTTCGCAGCGTCTTTGACTTCGACGCCAGCCACGGCTCTGCTCGCCAGCATCGCGGGCACGTCGTCGCTGGCCACCACATTCGCTCCGTCCGCGTCGGCAAGGCGGAAGAGCAAATCGCCGGCGCGCTCCGCCACTGCGCGCACGCCGCCGGTCGGGGCGCGGAGCCGCCGCTGACTGGGGCTTGTTGTCGACCATTTGCATGCGCAACTCGTCAAGCTGTTCCACTTCGGCCAAGGCTTCGATCCAAACGCCTCGCCTCCGGCCACAACCTCCTTGGAAACCGACCGCGTCTTGCCGGGATAGCGGAAGCCGCAGGTCGCACCGACGTGGAACTCGGCATGGCGGCGCGCGTCTTTCTGGAAGAAGTCGAGGATGGGCGTGAGCGTGTCGGGACAGACGGCGAACAGCGCTTCATTGACCAACGCCAGGCTCAACTCCGCCTCCACCGGCTGACCCGTCTGGTCGGTGACGGTGATCTCCACCTTGCCGTCTTCGCCGGGGAGAAACGCCTCCTTCAGCGGCTTGACGGTGACCTTGAGTTCGCGCTCGACTGTGAAGTCCTTGTTCGCGTTGCGCAACTCGCGTCCGTCCATCGCCGCCACGGCGAGGCGGAAGTTCGGAAACAAATCATGGCCCACCTGGACCGGGATGTCGTTGTCGTCCTTCTTCAACTCGACGATCTGGTGGCGCAGGATCGTCTCGCCCTCGAAGGTCACCAGCGCGAGCCCCTTGTCCAGCCGCGAGTGCAGGCGCACCGTGGTGTCCTTGCCGACCTTGAGCGTGGCGGTTTCGGCGAAGAGCCGGAGCTTGGTGGCATCGGTGGCATCCGAGACCTCGACCTGGCACTGATGCGTGATCGTCTGGCCAAAACGGTCGGTGCCGGTGGCGCGGAGCCGGTACGTGCCGCCCTGCTCCAGCTTGAGCGGCAAGGTGGCCTGGCCCGTGGCGGGATCGGTCTCTGACCTCCGACTCGGAAACCGTGACCTCGGCGGGCTGCGGGCCGGGGCCTTCGCTGCCAGGGCAACAAGGCGAGCACCGGGCTGGTCTTGGGTTTCTCGACGCGCAGGACCGCGACCTTGAGGCGTCTCGCCGGTGGGCTTGCCGTCGGCGCCGGTGGTGGTGAGCTTCAGATCGAACGGCTCGCCCGCGATGACGACCGGCTGGCTGGGCTTGGCCGCGATGCCGAAGCCGAGCCGCGCCAGCGTGACGGTCTCGGTGGCCGTCACGTTATCGCCGTCGAGCGAAGCGGCGAAGGTGAGCGCCGTGCCGGGGCGCATCCCGGTGGTGTCGAAGGTCAGCTTGGCCTTGCCCTCGGCGTCGGTGGTGACGGTCTGGCTGCGGCCGTCGGGCAACGTGCAGCGCACCGCGCGGTCGGCCAGCGGCTCGCCCCAGTAGAAGGCGGCTTGCAGGCTGGCCTCGATCGTTTCGCCCCGGAACCAGACGCGGCGCGGGAACTCCATCGCCAGCTTGATCTTCTCCAGCTTGAACGAGCGGACCTCGAACGTGCCCTGGAAATGCAGCGGCTCCAGCCCCCTGCGATCCTGATGCGGCGGCGATGACATATTGGCCGTTCGCGGCGTGGCGGGCAGCACGAGCGTCGAGTCGAACGTGCCGAAGCGGCTGACCTTCACCGTCTGCTCGGACAGCAGCCGGCCTTGCGGATCGGTGATGCTGACCTTGAACTCGCCGTTCTCCGGCACGGCGTAGGCGGTGGCGCGCACCTCGCGCAGGATGCCGCGCAGCGCGACGGTCTCGCCGGGCAGGTAGGCGGGGCGGTCGGTGTAAAGGTAGCCGCGCGCGGTCAGGCCGGACGACAACTGCAGCCCGGCCAGATTGAGGTTGAAGGAAGCCGCGTGGCCCTTGCCGAGCGCGAACAGGCGCACGTCGGCGAGATCCTTGAGCGATTCCAGCGGCGCCTTGAAGACGCCGTCGGCCCCGGTCTTGCCGGTGGCGGCCACGGCCTTGCCGTCGCTGACCAGGATGTCCACGTCGGCAGCCGGTTGGCCGGTGAGCATGTTCTGCACGAACGCCAGCACCTCGCGGCGGCTCGACTTCACGATCACTTCAAGATCGGAGCGCAGCACCAGCACGGTGGATTCCCAGTCATCGTCGCCGGCCGTCACGACGAACGCGCCCGGCTCGTTGCCGGGGAAGGGAATCTCCACGTCCTGCTCGAGAGGCTTGTACTTGGCGTAGCCCTCCGGCTTGAAGTCCCACGTCTTGTCCGGCTGGATCAGCGAGACATCCAGCCCCTCGACGCCGGTGATGCCGTGCATCTTTCGGAAGTAAGCCTGGAGATCAATCTTGTGGAGCCGGAAGGTGCATTTCTCGATGTTGCGGAGCTTGAGCTTGACCGTCGCCTTCTCGCTCGTGCGGAAGGTGCGCTCGGCGGAAAGGTCGAGCGACTTCTGCGTGAGCCGGGTGATGGCGGTGTTGGCCTCGGCGATAGCTGAACTCGTCGACGAGCTTCCGGTAGAGTTGCAGCGCCTTCTCGAACTCGCCGAACTTCTCCTCGTGGATGCCGGCGCTCTTCATCAACGCGGCGCGGGCCTCCGGCGCTCTGCGGATACTTGCTGACGAGCTTGGTCCATTCCTCGATGGCCTTGCGGTAGCTGGACTCGATGGCCGCCTTGTCGCCTTTGGATTCCTCCAGCGCGCGGGCCTTCGCCTCCGGCACGGCGCCGAAGAGGTAGAGGATGCGCGGCGCGCGTTCGTCGAGCGGATGGGCGCGCAGAAACTCCTCGAAACGCTGCAAGGCGAGCGCCTCGTTCTGCTCCGCGAGCGCGTCCATGCCCATCTGGAACTCGGCGTCAATGATCGCGTTCTGGCTTTCGGACCATTGCGGGCCGTTGGGGAACTCCTTCACGTAGCCCTGCCAGGTGGCGATGGCCTCGGCGCGCTTCTTCTGCTGGCCGAGGATCGTGCCGATGCGGAAGACGGCGCGCATCTTCAGGTTCGCCAGGTGCGTCGCCGGCGCGGCGCGGAGTTCCTCATCGAACTTCTGCGCCGCCTCGCCGTCCGGCAGCCGGAAGCCCCGGCCTGCGATGAAGTCGCGGTAAGCCTTGATCGCATCGTCGGCCCGCCCGGCGCTCTGGCTGGCCTCGGCGATCATCCAGGCGGCCCGCACCGCCCGGCTGCCTTCGGGAAACGCCATCAGGAAATCGCGGCAGGACTTCAGGGCCGCGTCCAGTTCGCCGTCGCGCAGGACAAAGAGCACGGCGTCGCTGGACGGCAAGCCGCCGGTGTTGCCGATGGTCTGGGCCCCGGGGCATTGACATAGGGGAAGTTCTGGCCGGCCTGCTGGACTTGCTGGCCGACGTTGCGCGCCGCGGCTGTGTCGGGCGGCTGGGTGAAGTAGGACTGCACCATGAGCCAGCGGATGTCCGCCGGGAGGCTTTGGCCGGCCACGGTGTCGAGTTCGGCCTGGAGCGCGTCCGGCCGGGACGTTGAAGCGCCGATGAGCTTGAGCAAGTCCTCCAATTCCATGCGCCCGGCAGCCAGGCTGGCCCGCCTCGATTTGCGACTCCGCCAATCGGTAGCGGGCCAGCGCCACGTGCTTGCCAGCGGGCAGCGGATTCTGCATCGGCAGCCGCGTCGTGCCCGAACCGGCGGGACCGGCCCAGGCCGGATCGAACTCCGTCAGGTAAGCCTGGAAATCCTGCACCGCCTGTGCGGCATTCCCCGCTTGCTGGATGGCGCGGGCCTTCTTGAAAAGCAAGTCGTCGCGGAAGTCGCGCGGAGATTTCCATGCCCAGCGCCTTGGTGTAGAGGTTGCAGGCCTTCTGGAAATCCGGCTTGGGCGCGTCCGGCACATTCGGGTCCGGCTTGGCGGAGAGCTTGTCGGCGTATGCCACGATGACGTTCACCATTTCCTGCTTGCGCCCGGCCGCGAGCAACCGCGCCGCCTCGCTCTGATAGATCGCCGCTGCCTGCTGAAACTGCTTCTGCTCGACCAGCGCCTGGGCCTTCAGGAACGTCGCCTTGAACCGCCAGTCGGATTCCGGGAACGCCTCGGCGAGTTGGTCCGCCACAGTGGCTGCCTCGGCGAACCTTTTGGCGTTGAACAGCGCCAGCACTTTGAGGTAATGCGCCTCGTCGGCCTTGGCATCTTTGGCGGCTATGATCTTGTCTGCCAGCGCGATGGCCGGTTGGTAATGCTCCGCCCGCAGTTCTGCCCGAAGCGGGTCGAGAGGCGAAGACTCGGCCCCCCAGCAGCGGGCGGCCAGACAGAGAACGACCGCAAAGAGGGTGGCGTGGTCACGGAAAGTCAGGCGCGAGACGTAAGTCTGCAGGTTCATGGCATTCGTTCCTCAAGATGGGGGCAGCGGTGGCGGCCCCGCTCGACACTCGGCTGGCCGTGGAGTCCAGGCAACCCCCAATCCAGGTCGAGGATCGCCGCCCTTGCTTGTCACGCCCATCACTCATTAGAGACACAGGCCGCCCATCTTGCTTAGACGATTTGGGCGGCGGCACCAGGCCCGCATAGAGGTGCTGTCGTGGGCGGCTTGTCTAAGCCGAATGAGAGAGGTGGTGGTGGGAACTGGATTCGAACCAGTGTAGGCATAAGCCAGCAGATTTACAGTCTGCCCCCGTTGGCCGCTTGGGTATCCCACCAACCAGGACTAAATCACTTATCAAAAGGCACTTCCACAAGTAGCGTGTTCTTCGCTCTTCTTACTTTGTATCCCGGCTTTGTATCCCTCGCAGCGGGCTTTGTCTGGCCACTGCGATCGAACGAACCACCGGAACCAGCCGCGGGAAAACCCCTCCCGCCCGTCCAAAGACGGAATATGGAGGTCATTCCCGAACACTCCGCACTTGCTTCAGTACGTGACCAGCGGGACCTATTATGCCCGCGTCAGAATCCGAGGCAAGACCATTCGTGACAGACCATTCGTGATCAGACCATTCGTGATGAGTTCGTGCCAAAAGCTTTGCTCAGGGCTCAGGGATAGGTACAATGGACTGACCCTCCGGTGCGGGCGGGGTCGAACTCAGGCTGGAGGGGATTCTGTGAACAGCCTCGGCTTTCCGTTTGCAGGGAGCCGGGTTGGGCAAAGACGGGGCGTCCGCCTCAGGGACTGCGTGCGGATGGGAATAGCGGGCCAGTTCGCTTTTTGCCGCTTCGTTCCCAGCGCCGGGTGAGAGGCTCCGCCAGCGGACTCGCTGACGCAGTCTCGATCCCGAATCAGTGGGGCGGACTGCCAACCGGCTGAGGACCATTACCGAAACGAGTCTGCCATTGATATGCTGACGAGGCCTGTGTTCCTGGGCTGCTTTTGAATGCATTCGCCGTGACATGAGCGGAACGAGCGGCAGCAGACGCATCACTCGCAAATTGGCGATGGTGGCCACAGCAATGGGGCTCTGGGGAGCCCTGGTGCTGCTGTTTGCAGCTCCACTCGCATTGACCGCTCAGGTCTCATGGCGCCAGGCCATCGGCTTCGGAGGTTCTTTTTGGGCGCTTTGGCTGTTGTTCCTGCCGGCGGTTGCGTGGCTGGCATTCCGCTTTCCCATCGGAGGGGAAAGGCTCTTTCGGAATGTCGCTCTTCATTTGCTGGGCTGCCTCCTGGTGGTGGGGGCCAATCGCGTTGCCTTTCGTGTTGTCCCCCAGCTCTCTCCTTCTGCGCAACACTCCGAGCCGCCAGGGCGATTGCGTGGATCGAGACCTGTCAGACTGCTGGGGCCACCCGCTGCGTTTGGCGTTTTCGTCGGTCTCCGTGCAGCTTTGGATGTTCTGGTCTACTGGTCTCTGGTGGGCGTTTGCCAGGCCATCACCAATTTTCGAAGGTCGCAGGAGCGGGAGAGGCGTGCGGCTGAATTGGAGGCAAGGCTCACCCGCGCCAAACTCCAGGCGCTGCGCATGCAGATCAATCCGCACTTCCTGTTCAACACGCTCAACTCGATTGCCGCGTTGGTTTACGTCAACCCGCGGGCGGCCGACGAGATGCTGGGCGACTTGAGCGAACTTCTGCGCCGCTCTCTGGATTCAATGGGGGAACAGGAGATTCCCCTGGCGCAGGAGGCTCGATTTCATTGGGGCCTATCTCCGCATTGAGCAGCAGCGTTTTGGTGAACGACTTCGATTGGAACAGAGCGTTCCGGATGAACTCGAGAAAGCCCTGGTTCCGGCGCTCCTTCTTCAACCGCTGGTCGAGAACGCCATCCGCCACGGTATCGAGCCACGGCGCGGCTCGGGGCTCATCTCGATCGAGGCAAGACAGGAAGATCAGCATCTGCACCTGGTCGTCCGGGACAACGGCAGAGGCATGGCGGGCGCGGACCTGCACAGCTCTATGCGACCGGGTATCGGGCTCGTCAACACCCAGGCAAGACTCCAGGGCCTCTATGGCCGGGACCATGGTTTCTCTTTCGGGAAGGCCGAGCCCGAGGGGTGCCGGGTCGATATCCGCCTCCCCTTACATTTGGAGGCGGTGAATGTCCTCACCGTCTCGAAAGGGCCAACCGCGTGAAGATTCGAGCGCTCATCGTGGATGACGAACCGTTGGCAAGGCAGCGCGTGCGCTTGCTGTTGGCTGAAGAGCCTGACGTGGAGGTCATTGGTGAATGCGGGGATGGTTTCGAGGCGGTGGACCAGATCCAGGCCGCCAGGCCGGACCTGGTCTTTCTGGACGTGCAGATGCCGGACCGGGATGGATTTGAGGTGTTGCGGCAGATCCCGCAGGCATCGTTGCCCGTCGTGATATTCACCACGGCTTACGACCAGCACGCGCTTGGGGCGTTCGAGGTGAATGCACTGGATTACCTGTTGAAGCCATTCAAGCCCGCCCGGTTCAAGGCAGCGGTCCAGCGGGCGCGGGACCTCCTTGCCAACAAACACGCTGGCGTGGTCGCCCGCGGCTTGCTCGCGCTTTTGGGGCAGATGCCGGCGCCTGCAGGTTAGCTCACCCGCTTGGCTGTCAAAACCCCGGGCAAGGTCACCTTTGTGGAGTTGGACCAGATCCAGGCCATTGAGGCTGCCGGAAAGTACGCGGTCGTGCATGTCGGCCAGGCGAATCATGTCCTGCGCGAAACCATGAACTCGTTGGAGTCCCACCTCCCCCCGCAACGGTTCTTGCGCATCAGCCGCTCCGTCATCGTCAACATTCACCAGGTCCGGGAGCTGCAACCGGCGTTCAAGGGCGAAACCCTCGTTGTGCTGAAGAACGGAAAGAGCTATCCCACCACGCGTCCTCATCGCGAAATCCAGCAGAAGCTGGAGTTTCGCTAGAGCCCGGGATCACCGTCGCGCGGAGGCTCTCAAGAACTTGCTTCACCGGCGCCGTTCCTCTGTGTTCGACGCCCCCGTTGGTGCGCTCCTGACGCCGATCTCAAGTCTGTAAATGCCTCGGCTGGCGAGCCAGTTCCTTCCGGCTTGCAGGCGCTTCGCACCAGGATTCCCCGCTTTCGTTCCAAATCGAATGCCAGCTCCCGGAAATACGCGCACAATGCCGAGGAGAAAGTGAATGCGTCGTCGCTCTGCATCCGAAAGCAACAGCAATGAAAGCAAAACGTACGTCTCTGGCCGTGGCGGCGCTGCTCGCCGCCGGTGGATTGTGGTTCGCCGTGTCGGCCTGGCGCGCGCCAGCGTCCCACAAACCGAGCCTGGGCGCCGGCATTGAAACGCCACGTGGCGCCGCTTCCGGCCCAGACCGCGCCGCTTCTTTGCCTGGGGCCTCCCACACGGGGCCAGCCCCTGGTCCCAATAACCGCTCCGAGCCTGACCAGGTGCTCCGTCCTCCCGATCCGTCTCGGCGGTTCTTGGACTTCACCCCGGAACAACGGGTCCAGTTCGCGAGACAGGGCCACGGCCCCGGAGGGTGAAGAATCACAGCCTGACCGGACGATCACCGATGACTGGATGCTGACTCGGCTTATGAAAACATACCTGGATGCAAATCTGGAGACGAACCGCTGCACAGGAGTGCGCACTCCATCGGCCCACCGGCTGTCATCTCGCGCCTTCACGCTCATTGAATTGCTTGTGGTGATTGCCGTCATGGCAGTCGTGGTGGGCCTGCTGCTGCCCGTTTTGGGCCGGGCGAAGGCCAAGGCCTTGAACGCCGCTTGCATGAACAACCTTCGGCAACTGGGGATCGCCACCCGTCTCTATTCCGATGATAATCAGGAACGCTTACCTAGTGCCGAGATTCTTCCGACCCAACCGATCGATCCCCAAAATCCATTACCGCGTATCTGCGATGTCCTCGCGGCTTACGTTGGCAGAAACGCCGGTACGAACGCCAGCCACGCAACGGTGTTCAGATGCCCGGTCGATAGAGTGGATCGGTGCGCCGCGGAGGGCTCGAGTTACGAATGGAATGCCGAACTGAACGGGCATCGCATGGATGAGGCGCGAGCCGATAGTGCCTTCCTCTTGCTGAAAAAGGGGGACCCTTCGGGCGGAATGACCAATTTTGTCCTGACGTTTCCTCCGGGAACGACTCCGCTCCTTCTCGATTACGACGCCTTTCACCCCCGTTCGCCAAAACCCGGCAAGAACGTTGTCTTTATGGACGGGCACGTGGCAGCTCTGGAAGGCCCTCACGACGCCTCAAACTAGCGGGCTGAGCCGGCAAGTGCAGACCTTCTCACAGTCCGACCCGTAGGTTGGCGCCGACCGTCGTCCCGCGCCCTCTCAAGGCGCTGGAAAGGAATCGGTCACGCCAGCCAGTGTCGGGCCGGTTGGCGCAGGAAATCCTCCACCGGGATGCTTTGCCCTCCGACCAGCAGCCTGCGCGTGGGCTTGAACTGCCCGGGTTATTCGAAGCCCAACTCCGGGCCCTCGTGGAACACCACGCCATTCTGATCGAGTCCACCGTGGCGGCCGTTGTACCAGAGCAGCCACTGGCGTCCGTCAAAGATCGCGTACGGCTTGTAGCAGGCGTCACGGTCCCATTCGTTTTCGCCGGGGCGAATGATCGGATTGCCCGCATACTTCTGCCAGCCCGCGGTGGTTTGCGGTCGGGGTCCGGAAGCAGGGATGCCGCTGCTCGGCGGTCGTTGGCCCGAACGGCGCGAAGAAACCCTTCGGATCCATGAGTTGCCTCCACGCCTCGAAGTTCGCCACGAGATCCGGCAGCAGGACTGATCCCTGGCAAGCGGCGTGCTTCTACGAGAAGAAATCGCAGGTTCTTCCTCCTCAGGCTCCCCATGAAGCCGAAGACATTCGCACCGTTCTGAGTCCCTCGACGATCAGCCGGCTGCTTGGTGACAACCTGAATTCTCTTCGGGCCCGTCTTCCCGCCGCGGGGGAGGCATGTCGAGGCGGGCCAGGACGGCTTGGTCACGGCGATCAGGCTGCTGAACGTACTCCTTGTCGCCGTGGCGTGCGGCGACGATCGCCGGGGCGGGCGGTTCACGGCAACCGAGCGTCAAGGAACTGACGCAAAGCCCGCTTCCAAGGGAAGCGCGTCGCCAGCATCGCCGTAAAGCTGTGGCGCTGGTCGGCCTGAGCCACCCGTCGAACTCGCCATGTGATAAAGAAGGGGATATCAACTGCAGGATGAAAACCTTGGTGATCGTGGCGCACCCCAACAGGGCCAGTTTCAACCACGCCATTGCTCAGACGTGTTCGAGAACACTGACGGATAATGGCCACGAGGTCACTGCTCACGACCTGTACGAAGAAGCATTCGATCCGAGACGACTCGAAGAAGACCATCTTCGGCGATCCACTCGAAGCGATCTGGAAGCACTGCGTTTTCAGCCTGTGTGGCGTGCCGGTGATCCATCGAAGAACGTTTAATGTCGTCGTCACGAGTTCGGAAGCGGAACGGCAGGGATGGTTGTCCGAAGTCGCGGCGACCGTCGACCGCTTTTGCCCACGGGGATGACCTAAACTGGCAATCCC
>CAWJWM010000003.1:0-96362 GCA_963846445.1 uncultured Verrucomicrobiae bacterium
GGGTGAGCGAGGCGCCCCCTGCCGGTGACGAGGGCTAAGGCCCAGCCCAAACGATCTGGGGACGGGCTTCGTCGGTCTGAGGCATAGTCTCGCTGAAAGAAGAAGGTTGGCTTCGCGGGTGGCAAAGGTAGAATGTCGGCAGACAAACGATTCCAACCACACACGGCGCCGACGAAGGCCGAAAACTCGAACATGAAAACACCTCGACTGCTTTCCTGGTCCACGCTCGCCCTCATGGTGGTTCCCCTGCAACTCGCGGCTGCGCAGAACCCTGTTCCCAACGCTTCCTTCGAGGAGGGCGACGATGCCCGTCCGCGCGGGTGGCGCCGGCAAGTGTGGGGCGGGACGGAACGGCGCGCCTGGCCAACGGCGGTCACACCGGCTCGCGCAGCGCCATGCTGTCGTCCGAGACGGGCGCCGACATCTCCTGGAGCGCCTCGGTTGCCGTCGAGCCGTTCAGCCGCTATCGCCTGTCCGGCTGGATCAAGACGGAGGACGTCAAGCCGTCCAACGGACGGGGCGCGCTCGTCAACGTGCACGAACCTCGAGAGCGCCGCCACCAAAGCCCTGACCGGGACGACCGATTGGACGCGGGTCGAGGTCGAGTTCGACATCGAGGATCAGTCCACGCTGCAGATCAACTGCCTGCTGGGCGGCTGGGGCCAGGCGTCCGGCAAGGCGTGGTACGACGACGTTGAACTGGCGCAGTTGAGTCGGCGGGAGCCGCCGGCGCCGCGCATCACCGTCGAGGCCGGCCAGGTGAAGGAACCGATGTCGCTGCACATCTACAGCCAGTTCATCGAGCATCTCGGACGCTGCATCTACGGCGGCATTTGGGCCGAGATGCTCGAAGACCGGAAGTTCTACCACCCCATCACCGCCGACTATCGCCCGTACCGGTCGCTGCGCGAATCGCCCTTCCCCGTCGTCGGCGCTTCGCCGTGGCGGATCGTCGGCTCGACCGAGGGTCTTTCCATGAGCGGGGACAAGCCGTTTGTCGGGCGGCACACGCCGCGCATCAAGGCCGGCACCGGCATCCGCCAGCAAGACCTCGGGGTGACCCAGGGCAAGCGCTATGCGGGCTATGTCTGGCTCAAAGGCGACGGCAGCCAAAACGTGTCCATCGATGTCACGCTCGCGTGGGGGGACGACTCGACGGCCAAGCGAACCGTCGCCTTGGCTGCCACTGCCCCCGACTACCAGCGCTTCCCATTCAGCTTCACGGCTGAAGGGACCACCGACAAGGCGACCCTCGAGCTTCTGGTCAAGGAAGGCGTGGCGCTCGTCGGAACGATCTCCCTGATGCCCGCGGACAACGTCGAAGGCCTGCGTGCCGACACCCTCGCTCTGTTGAAGGACTTGAGAGCCCCGATCTACCGCTGGCCGGGCGGCAATTTCGTCAGCGGCTACGACTGGCGCGACGGCATCGGCGACCGCGATCGCCGTCCGCCGCGCACGAATCCGGCCTGGACCGGCGTCGAGCACAACGATTTCGGCATGCACGAGTTCGTGCGCTTCTGCCGGTTGGTCGAGACCGAGCCCTGGATCACGGTGAACACGGGGTTTGGCGACGCCTACTCCGCCGCCGCGCAACTCGAGTACTGCAACGGGTCGGCGGAGACCTTGTGGGGCCGCCGGCGCGTCGAACACGGCGCCCCCGAGCCGTTCGGGGTGAAGTACTGGGGCATCGGCAACGAGATGTGGGGCGCGTGGCAGTTGGGGCACATGGTGCTCGATCACTACGTGATCAAGCAGAACTGGGTCGTGGACAAGATGCGCGAAGTCGACCCGAACATCATCTGCATCGCCTCGGGCGACATCGGTTCCTGGAGCGCAGGCCTGCTCAAGATCGTGCGCCGACCACATGGACTTCATCGCCGAGCATTTCTACTGTCAGGAGCGACCCGGCTTGGCGGCGCACGTGCGGCAGATCCCCGACAACATCCGCCGCAAAGCCGAGTGGCATCGCAAGGCGCGACAGGATACGCCTGCACTCAAAGGGAAAGACATCCGGATCGCCATGACCGAGTGGAATTACTGGTACGGCCCCCACGTCTTCGGCGAGTTGGGCACGCGCTATTTTCTCAAGGACGCCCTGGGCATCGCGGCGGGTGTGCACGAGTACGCCCGGCAGAGCGACATCGTGGGCTCGGCGTTTTACGCGCAAACGGTCAACGTGATCGGGGCGATCAAGACGAGCCGGCGCAATGCCGCCTTCGAAACCACCGGCCTGGTCTTGAAGCTCTACCGGAATCACTTCGGCGAGTTGCCCGTCGTGACCCAGACCATCGGCCTGGTCGATGCTCAGGCGGCTTGGAGCCGCGATCGCAAGACGCTCACGCTCGGCGTGGTGAATCCTTCGATAGAACCAATAACGGTGCCTTTGGCCGTCCAGGGCGCACGGCTCAAAGGCCAGGGAACGCGCTGGCAGATTGCCGGTTCGGACCCGATGGCCTTCAACGATCCCGATCAATCGCCCCGCGTGGTGATCGACGAACAACGGGTGCCCGCGTTGGGCGAGCAGATCACCCTTGCCCCTTGCAGCATCACGCTGTTCGCATTCGAAGCCGATTAGCGAGGCTTCGCCTCAGACCGGCGAGGCGTGTGAGCGGCTCGTGGCCGCTGAGTGTCCACCACGATCACCGGCGTCCGACGCCTCGCTAACCCGGAAATCTCACCAGTGGGGCGGTCGTGGCATGCCTGACGGTCCGCGGGTGAGATTTCCGGGTCTGTGAAACCCGCGCCCAGCAAAGGGAATTGGCTCATCGGTTCATCAGAGCCGGGACGCGCCCCAGCCGCTTGGGCGACCCGGGCACGCGGACACAGTGTGTTCGAGATTGGGTCCATCCGTTTGGGGCGCGGGTTTCTGACAGCCCGCATTTCAGGTGCCATGTGACGGTGACCGGTCAGATGACATCGAAAGTTGGTGTGAAATGCGGGCTAAGGGGCGCCGCAGCGCGGCGACCCGCGCATTCGTCGGCACCAGAGACGCACGAGTCTCCCGTCGCTTTGGTTGCAGCTCTGCGGCGCTGTGCAACAATTGCTTTTGCACAGATCCTTCACGCCTGTTTACGGTGATCGAGAGCGAGAATTCAACCTTGTGCGCATGAAAGTGTCATGTTCTTTGCTTGTCTTGTTATGCGTGGGAACGGTCTCCGTTGCCCACGCACAACCTCCCACCGACCTGACTCCCCAGATCAAGATCGAAGCGGGGAGCCCCACCAACGTCGTTCTGTCCTGGCCCTACCCAGCCGTCGGTTTTAGACTGGAATCCGCGACAGAATTGTCAGGGTCGGATTCGTGGTCGCTTGTCACCTCGGCGCCGGCCTTCGACAGTGACCGGTATTGGGTGAGCGTGGAACTGACTGGAGACCGACGCTTCTTCCGGCTTCGTTCCATCTATCCAGACGGCCTGCCACCGAATCCGACTGGGGTCGCGCCACCGCTGGACCCGAGCGAGTTCGCCGACGTCGGTTCGGCCACCGCCTTCTTGTATAACGGTTCTGAGCCGGTCCAGACCGGGGTGGCCGACGGAGCCATTGAACCTCGCCGGGCGGGGGTGCTGCGCGGGCGAGTGATCACAAGGGATGGCCAAGCGCTCGGCGGAGTTCAGATCACCGTGCTCGACCATCCGGAGTTCGGCGGCACGTTGAGCCGTCAGGACGGCCGTTTCGACTTCGCGGTGAACGGCGGCGGTCGGCTGGTGGTGGATTACCAGAAGCCGGGCTTTCTCCCCGCACAACGGCAGGTTCAGGTGCGGTGGCAGGACTACGCCGAAGTGCCGGAGGTGGCGTTGATCCCGCTTGATTCGAAGGTGACGACGGTGATCTTGGGCTCGAACGCGCCGATGCAGGCTGCACGGAGCAGCCTGAGTTCCGACGGCGATGGACAACGCCAAGCCACGCTGTTGTTTTCAGCGGGAACCGAAGGGCGGATCTTGAAGCCCGATGGCTCAACACAACCGTTGAGCCAACTCAGCATCCGAGCCACCGAATTCACCACCGGCCCCAATGGCCCGAGCGCAATGCCGGCGGAACTGCCGGCTGGCGTCGGCTACACTTACGCGGTGTCGCTCACTGCGGACGAGGCTCTGGCGGGTGGAGTGAAAGTGGCGGGCAAGGATGTGGTGTTTAGCAAGCCCGTGGTTTTGTATGTCGAGAATTTCCTGAGTTTTCCTGTGGGCGGCATTGTGCCGCTCGGTTACTACGATGACGATCGCGCGGCGTGGGTGCCTTACGACAACGGACGGATTGTCAAGATTCTGGGCATCGCTGGCGGAAAGGCGGACCTGGATGCGGATGGCGACTCGGCAGCGGATGACGCTGCGGCCTTGCTGGCGCTCGGCATCACCGACGATGAGCGAGCCAGACTCGCCGCCCTCTATCCAGTCGGCCAAGGGCTTTGGCGGATGGCCATCTCGCACTTCTCGACTTGGGATGCCAACTGGCTGTGGGGGCCCGCACCCGACGCGGCTGATGCAGGGATCGCCAAGTGGCTCTTGGACGCTGTGCAACAACCGTGGTGTCTGGTGGGATTGTGTGACCTGGGCGGCAACTCCGTCATCCAGGCCCAGAACCAGACTCTCACCGAGTCCTTTCCGGTCGCGGGCACGCCGTTCAGCTTGGTTTACGCCAGCGACCGGACCCCGGGCCGGCTCACGGGTTACTCGCTGAACATTCCGCTGAGCCTCGAGACGCTCCACCCTGAGGTCAAACGGATCGACCTCGAGATCCTGGTTGCGGGCAGGCTGTTCAGGAACAGCTTCCCGCCGCTGACCAACCAGACCTATCGTTATACTTGGGATCGCCGGGACGCTTACGGGCGCCAACCGGTAGGCGCCCAGCGCGCCAAGGTTCGAGTGGGCTACGTCTACACCGGGTACTACTATCAGTCGCGAAGCGATCTGATTCAGGCGTTCGGCTACAAGGGCAACGGAGTGCCGATCACCGCCAACCGCGCCCGGCAGGAGTTCATCATGTGGCAGGAATGGGATGCCTACCTCGGACCCTGGGACGCGCGTGGCGCGGGACTGGGCGGTTGGACCCTGAACGCCCATCATACCTACGATCCCGCCGCGCAGATTCTCTATCTCGGCAATGGCACCCAGCGCCGCCAGACCAGCAGCGTCGCCTCCATCCGACGCGCGGCGGGGACAGGCGCCAATGCAGGCCTCAGCATGGGCGGTTACAACGGTGACGATCGGCTGGGCGTGGACGCGCTCCTGAGTCAGCCGCGCGGGGTGGCCATTGCGCCGGACGGCGATCTTTACATCGCCGACACCTGGAATCACCGCGTCCGACGCGTGGACTCCGAGGGTGTGATTCGCCCGGTCGCAGGCGGCGGTCGTCCGGCCGATGGCCTGGGCGACGGCGGCCTCGCCACGAGCGCCCGATTGCGGTCGCCATTCGATGTGGCGATAGGGCCTGACGGGAGCGTTTACATCGCTGAGCGGGACGGTGCCCGCATTCGCCGGGTCACCACAGCGGGAATGATCACAACGGTGGCCGGAGGAGGGAGTCCGGTGGATGGACTCGGCGACGGGAGCCTCGCCACGGACGCGCGCCTCAACGAACCGAACGCCATTGCGCTGGGCCCGGATGGCAGCCTCTATATCGCCGACACCGCAAGCCACCGGGTGCGCCAAGTGGGCCCGGACGGCAGAATCCACACCGTCGCCGGCACAGGTATGGCAGGCTTCAACGGCGATGACCTCATCGCAGACCAGACTCAACTCAAGTATCCCACGGGCGTCGCTTTGGGCTACGATGGCAGCGTCTACATCGCCGACAGTCAGAACAGCCGCATCCGGCGCGTCAGACCCGATGGTGTGTGCGAGACCATCGCCGGGGCCGGCACCCTGTGGCCGGCTGACGGTGTCGTCGCCCGCCAGGTGTCGATGGACTGGCCAACCAGGGTTGCCGTCGGCCCGGAGGGCGTGGTGTATTTCTCCGGCGCCAAGTGGGGTGACCGGATCTACCGGATCGGGCCGGATGGCCTGCTGACGACAGTGGCGGGGCCTCCTGCACTCGGTATCTTCCCCAGCCCAGCATACAGCGGCGATGGTGGTGCGGCCGTGGGCGCGCGCATGAATCATCCGCACGCGATCGCTCTTTCCCCCGAAGGAACCCTCTTCGTCGCGGATTGCTTCAATCATGTGATCCGGCAAGTCTCGCTGCCGTTGCCTGGATATGAAGGCCGCGGCCTGGAAATCCCGTCTGAGGACGGCGCGCTGCTCTACGAGTTCGACCATAACGGGCGGCACCGCCGCACGGTGAACGCGTTCACCGGCGCTACGGTTTACACCTTCACCTGCGACGCCCGTGGGCTGCTTATTGCAGTGGAAGATGGCGACAGCAACCTCACCACAATCGAGCGCGCTCTGGACGGAACGCCCACGGCAATCCTTGCGCCCTTCGGACACCGCACCACTCTCGATCTCGGGACCGACGGCTACCTATGCCGAATCGCGGACCCGCTGAACCACGGCTTCGACCTGGCGTACACAACCGAAGGATTGCTGGCGAGCGCGCAGGATTCACGCGGACGCATATCGAGGTTTGCCTATGACACCCTCGGTCGGCTGATCAAGGATGAGAACGCCGGTTGTTGCTTCAGCGAACTGTCACATACCGAAGCCAACGGCACATACACTGTTGCGCTCACAAGCGGCGAAGGGCTTCAAACCTTGTACACGGTGGGCTTCCTGCCCACAGGCGAGCAGACCCGGTTGAATGCATTTCCTGATGGGACGACCCATTTCGTCCTCCTCGGCACCGACTCCTCTGAACAGGCGACCTACGGTGATGGCACAGTGAGCACGACATGCCAAGGTGGCGATCCCCGGTTTGGCATGCAATCCCCGTTCACCAAAAGCCTGAGCGTCGCCACCCCGAGAGGACGTGCCTACACACAGACCGCCGAGGTGACCGCGTCGCTCACAAACGTATTGAATCCGTTCAGCCTTCAGAGCCTCACCAACCAGATCGTCGTCAACGGGAGGACGAATCTCATAGTTTACGACGCCCCCGCGCGGACCACCACGTTCACCAGTGCCGAAGGTCGCCGCAGCACCAACCGAGTGGATCACCAAGGCCGACTTCTCGAACTGGATGTGGCCGGTATCGAGCCCACTCTGCTCCGCTATGACGTTCATGGGAGGCTCGAGAGCTTGAGCCAGGGCGAGCGACAGGTCCGCTTTGGTTTTGACGCCCGCACCGGCTGGCTGCAAAGCACGACCAACTCGGAAAACCAGGTGACGGCTTACGAACGGGACGCCGCGGGAAGGACAACCCGCCTGACACGCGCGGACAAATCGGCCTGGGCTTTTGGCTATGACGAGGCCGATCACCTCCTGACGCTGATCGAGCCCAACGGCGCCAGCCAACACACGTTCACTTACACCGGACACGACTTGATCGAGTCCTATCGCAGCCCGCTCGGCGCCGAAGAGCGCTTCGCGTATGACAGGGATCGTCGGCTGACGAAGCGGGAGTTTCCATCCGGCCAGGCCCTCGAATGGAAGCACAACTCCAAAGGCCAGTTGACTTCATTCCAGACCCCCGAGGGCAGCCACGTTTTCAGTTACGACTCGGAAACGGGCCTCTTGCGTGAGGCGGTTTCGCGGGACGGACAAAGGGTGGCATATGACTATGACGGCCGTATGCTCACGAAGGCCACTTGGAGCGGTGTGGTCACCGGCACCGTGCACTACGCCTACAACAACGACCTGCGAGTCGCTCAAATGAGTTACGCCGGACTGACCCTGACGAACGCCTATGACAAGGACGGTCTGCTGACACAGAGCGGCACCATCACGCTGGATCGCGACCCGCGGAACGGGCGGGTCACGGCCATCCGCGATGGTGCCTTCCAGATACTGTACACCTATACCGCCTACGGTCAGGTTGCCACTGTGACTGCCGGCCAAGGAATCACGCTCTACGACGTCGCCTACGACTATGACAAACTGGGGCGAATCAGGCAGAAGATCGAGACGATCGAAGGCACAACCGCGACTTGGGAGTACGCATATGACGCCTTGGGCCAGTTGATCGCCGTGAAACGCGACGGCGCCATGGCCGAGTCGTACGCTTATGATGCGGCTGGCAACCGGATGACCATGACCAACCTGCTGGCTGGCGAGTCTGTGCCCCTGGGTGGTTACACATACGATCTTGACAACAAGCTCGTTTCGGCCGGAACGAGGACGTGCGCCTATGACAGCGACGGCCGTCTTCACAGCGTTGCGGAGGGCAATGCGACAACGACTTACGCCTACAACACAGATGGCACCTTGGCTCGAGTGCACCTCGCCGGCAACCGCCAAGTCCACTACCTCTACGATGCACGAGGCCGGCGTATTCTCAGAGCGATCGACGGCGTGGAGACAGGCCGCTGGTTGTATGGGCAGGGAACGCTGCCTCTCGCCGAATACGATGCAGCAGGAAACCTCCGCTCGGTTTTCGTGTATGCTGGCTCCCCTTCTCCCATTCAGGTCCTGCGGAATGGCATCCTGCACCACATTGTCAGCGACCACTTGGGAAGCCCAAGGCTGATCGTCGACGGGGCAGGTGTTGTAACAAAGCACATCGAATACGACGCCTTCGGCAATGTGGTCCGTGTGAGCGCTGCTGACCCGAGTTCAGTGTCTCCGCACGGCTTTGCAGGCGGGCTGACAGACCCGGACCACGCCTTGCTGCGATTCGGTGTCCGGGACTATCAGGCATCGATCGGGCGATGGACAGGAAAGGACCCACTTTTGCTCCAAGGCGGGCGGCATCTCTACACTTACGTCAGCAATGACCCCGTCAACCGTCGCGACCCCAGCGGGCTCGACGACAATACTGCCGCGTCTTGCACAACCGCTTCCGCTTCGGCCTCGCCTGTCACCCTGGAGAACATCCTGCAAGGGGTTGCTGTGGACGGAGAGTATGTCGATCTCCTCAGGGCTGTGGCGTCGAGAGATCTGGAGATGAAAGGGACCAAAGACCCGACAACCCCCGACGCGCTGGAACGAAGCCGCTCTCGAGAGAACGAGGCGGACGCTGCGGCGACCATCTATCTGCACCAGACTTCGTATCACTCGAAAGCGCTCGAAGGCTACCTCATCACCTTGAACTTCGTTGAAATGAAGACTCATAAGGTGCCTTCTCCTTTCGACGTCCACCCTCCAACGTTCGAGCGGATACAGAGAATCGAGGCGCTATCCAACGCACTCCAAAGGAACATGCCCCAGGACCATCGGCTTCTCAACAAGCTCCAGTTCCAGGAGTTGATCAGTGACCTTGAGGCATTCCGGTAAGACGAACGGCACAGTGTATCGCTCGTCACCGAAACTCTCACAAAGGCATCCCCGTTTCTCAACGCCTGGTTCGCGACACTCTTCACGGGCGACTTGCGACTCGATAGAACCGGTGAGGCAACGCGGCGGCATTCGTGTCCGTCAGTTCGGTCAACGGCTGCGTGCTGACGAAGTCCTGGGCTGTCGTCCAGTGGACCAGGTTGGTGGACGCCTGAAGCTGGTAGGTCCCGGTCGGCGCGAAGTAGTGCAGACTCATACTCCCATTCGGCAGCCATCTCGAGGACGTGAACAGGCCGGGCTGCGGAGGCTGTGGCGGTGCTGATTGCAGGATCACACCCTGATCTCCCACTGCGAAGAAATGGCCAGCCAAATGGGCAATGTTGTTAAGCCTGTTTGTGACCCCGGAACGCATCGGGAACCACCGGAAGGCATCGGACGATACGGCCATCGCGCCCCTGGCGCCTACCGCCACAAACAGGCCGTCGCCGAAGGCAACGGCATTGAGCACCTCAGAGGTGGGCTTGGACGCGAACCGCCAGTCCCCTCCCTCGTGCTTGACGTAAACGCGCCCCTGATCGTCCAGCGCCACCCAAGTCCGTCGGCCTGCTGCCACGGCCACGAACCGTTCCGACCCGCATTCGGTCGGCGCGACCCGCGGCGTCCAGGTGCCATCCGCGCCGCTCGCCGACCAAAGAACCTGGCCGCATTCGCCGACCGCCACAAAACAACCCAACTCGGGATCGTAAGTCACGTCGTGCAGAAAGTGGGGCTGCGTGCCCACGTAGCGATACACATCTCGCCACGTTCTCACATCCCATGTGCTGGGCGAAGTCAGCGCCGCCACCTCGGGCCGGACACAGATGAACGTCCCCTGTGCGTAAGCGACGCTCGGGATGGCCGCCACGGTGTCGATCGTCCGACGGTCCCAAGTCCCGCCGTCAGACAACGCGAAGGCCTCGCCCCAGTAGACCGCCCCCACGGCAACAAACCAACTCGAACCGTACGCCACGTCGTGAAAGCTGGATGGACGTGTCTTTCCGTTGTCGTAGAAATCCGGGTTGCCGTCCGCCGCCCAGTTGTGTCCATCGGTGGACAGAGCATAATGGCTCTCTCCCACAGCCAGGTAGCGTGAGCCCGAGTGGGCAATTCCTCTCAGGGAAGTCGTCGTGCCGGAGAGCTTGGGCCACCACTGGTAGAACAACGGCTGAGCCTGGTGCATCGGGTGGTGCGGGACAACCGCCGCGTAGGTCCTGCCGATTCGCAACTCGTCCATGAGGCCGCCACTTTGGCCGCCCGCCACCCGGATGCGGTCGAACGAGAACGTGCCCGAACGCACCGCGTCCAAGTCCGGGTAAGGGGGTTCGGCTCCCAAGGGAGGATTCACATACAATCGCACCCGCACGTCCGTCATGGAAAAATCCAGCCGATAGACGAGCAGGGATTGCAGCGCGGCACTGTGTCCGCTTGTCCTGATGCCAGGACCGGACCCGGGGCTGAGATCCGCGCCCCACTGGCTTTGCAGGTAAGGCTGCCCCATGAAGAACCGTTCAGTGGCCTCGCTGAAGCAAGAAACGCCTGCAAAAGTCCCGTTGGTCACCTGGGCTACGAAGCTCACATAAACTTGCCCTGTCGTCCCCCCCAACGGCACCGACAACGAACGAAAGCTCTGCGCCGAGGATTCCAGTCTGTTGAGCATGAACGCGTTGCCCGCGGCGTCCAGCGCGTCGGCCCAGGCCGCATGCGCGAGTCCGGGCGAAGAGACCACATTGGTTGAGGCGCCGCTCCAGGAGCCGCTCCAACCGATTCCCCCATTTCTCCCCGTCAGAGGGCCTGTCGCATAGTCGAAGGCCTCATACGCAATCAAGCCGGGATCGGCCTGTGCCCGACTGGTCAGAGTAGACGTTGCCCAGCAAGCGAGACCTGCCAGGAGCATCATGGCGTGCGATCGAGTACTCACGGTGTTCACATTCAGAAGGGTGTTCGTTAGCGAGGCGCGCCTCAGACCAATTCCAGACGTCACGGCATGATGCGCCCGCCCCGATCACTTCGTCGTTTCCATGGATTGAGGGACGACCTGGAATTCGAGCTTCAGGAATTGTGTGGAAATGCCCGCGTCAGTCCCGCCTCTGTGGACAAAAGCGCTGAAACGGTCCGAACCGTTCACCTCGAGATTCCAGAGGCGGTCAGCCACGATGCCCAATGCCGTACCGTCCGCCATGACGCTCTTGCGCCCCATGCCAATCACGTGCTTGGCGTCCTGGGTGAACCTGAGTGCGGTGATTCCTTCCTCCTGCGCAGGGGTGCTCGCACCGTTGACGACGAGTTTCGCTTGAGCGCGATCACCCGCGCCAAGGAGGTAAGCCACCTCCTGACTGGTCGAACCGTAAAAGATGCGCAGGTCGCTGGCGTCCTCTTCCATCGGCCCTTCGTGGCCGTTGACGACGGCAACAATGCGCGATGGGTGGTCGCCGGTTTTTACTGAATAGGCCAGTCCCACGCTGTCTGGGCTGAAGCAAAGCCCCTTCACCGTGGCGGTGGGTGGATAGGACGCATAGAGCTTCCCGTCGAGCATGACGGCCGCCTGCGACTTTGAACGCACCACGTAGGCGACATGACCCTGGTTGGGGCTGAAAACCACGAACTCCGAGGGAACCGAGGCCGCATTCTCATGGACCGCCAACACCTGGTCGTCCAGCCAAACTTCGATCGCTGTTTTTCCCGGTTTGCTGACAACGTCCAACCGGCGCTTGCCATCGGTGCTCCAGGACTTCCCGTCCACGCCGGTTTGACCGCCAGCGACGACTTTGCCGTCGACGATGGTTTCTCGTTTGGCGCCGCGCTGGACCACATGGTTTTTGGTGAACATGACTTCTCTAGGATCACAGGCGATGGGGCTCGTTTGCCGGATGCCGTCCATCTCCACGAAGGTGAGGCTGCGGGGACGACTGCGACCGGCATGATCCGGGTGGGCCACAGCAATGAGCGAGAAAACATGCCGCGCATCGTCGCTTGCCTGGATGCGCTCATGCTTGGGCAGGTACGTCGGCGGTTCCCCATTCAAGTACTCGTACTCTCTTTGACCTTGAGGAGTCACATGCACAAGAAACTCCTTTCCAGAACGCTCCGCCTTGTAAGCCATGAAGCCGAAGTCGGCGCTGAGCCGCACTGGCTCACGGATGCGATCGAATCCCTGGCCCTCGACTCCGTCCTTGACCAACACCATTCGCCCAATCCCCTTCTGGGCGATGTAGGCGACATGTCTCAGATCGTCGCTGAAACAGATAGATTCGTTACCGCTCGCCCACGGATTACTCGAAACCGGAAGCCAGCGGGTCGGGACCAACTTCGTCTCAGCCGAAGGCCAGGCCAGTTTGCTGACGTCCAAAGGCGTTTCCTTGACCAAAACTGGTCGTCCCCAGGCGCGCTTCTCACCAGGACGCCAGGGAGACGGCAGTTTGGAGGGTGGGCGACGGTCGAGCAGCGCCGAAGCCGGAGACGATGCGGGATCGGCCGCTGCGCCAACGGTGTCCGCGACGGGCTGCGCGGGCGCCCCCAAAGCCGACTCGGCTGTTCCCGCGGGTGACGCCGTGTTGGATAGCGGTCCGATGCGTGTCTCTTCCTGGGCGGTGGGGGTAGCCGTCATGCGCGCCGGCAATGTGGCAATCAAGATACCTTCCGTCTTGTACCCCGCCTCTCGCGCCGGCTCGAAGGTGAGGTGCAGCACCACCTGCCCACTGTCGTTAAAGGGCAAGCCGGTAAGCCGATCCAGTCGCAGGTCCAGACTCTGCGCCGAGCCCGGCCCGGACGAATCGTCCGATAACCAGCTCACTTTCGAGACTTTTCGCACGTCGCCGGGTGCGACTTCGATCGTTTGGCCGGCACTGGCTACGCGGTGAAAGTTGCCTGGCGTTCCGGCCCACAGCCCGAAGGCTGTCGAGAATGCCATCATCCCGCCGGGCCTCACAATGACGCCAAGCATGCTGATCGCGCTTGCTCGGTCGCCATCAAAATCGAGCGGTCGAAAAAGGCGCTCGCTCGATCCGGGCCCCGCCGCCCAGAGTTCTTGTCGGTCGTACCAGACGACCCGGCCATCATCGAGTAAGGCCGGCGGGCTCTCATGCAAGTCCACCGAGTTGGGCAAGGTGCTGCCCGGACGCGGCGCGCCGTGCTTGACCAGGAGTTGAAGCCGCCGGGCTCACCCATCCAGATTCCGCGAGACCCCTTGTCCGTGCTCGCCAGGAAAGCGACTTGTCCGGATGCGTTCAGCGCGCCATAGCCCACAAGGAAACGAACGAACTTCTCATCCAGCGGGCCGGCCCGCTCATTCTGCCGGGCCACGAGTTGTATGCTTCCTCCCCGATAGAGCCATAGACAGCGTTCGTGGCCAATCCCGGGCCCCGTGATGTTGAACTCAAACAGCACGTCCCCCCGGGAGTTGATGAGCGGAGTCTTCTGTCGAACGGTAATGCTCCCGGCGTCTGCGGCCAACCGCAGGCCGGCCCCGAGCCCGGGAGCAGGGTCACCTTCCTTGGCGATCACGGAGAGTCGTCCTCCGTCCCAAATCCAAACGGCCCGCAGTTTCGGCTGAGTTCCTGCCTTGCCAACAGTCTTCTGAGAATCCCTGTTCGGATCGCTGACGTTGGCCACACCGCAAAGCCGCCCGCCACTGGCCATTCGGAAACCCGAAACCAAAAACTCGCGGTCCTCTTGCGGAATCATCGGTTTGCCGGTGCGGCTTTGCCAAAGGGTTGGATTGAACACGGTCGGTCCCGAGCCCTCGCGGGTCATTCCCACGCCGAGTACCAAGTTGTCTGAGTCGTCCAGATGCAGCGGGCTGCGCAAACCATGGCCGGGACGGCCCCTGACACCCGGCAACGGCGTGTCTTGTCTGCTGACCATGCGCAGGTTGCCGGGCGTGCCCAAGAACAACGCATCTCCCTGCCAGCTCCCTTCCGGACCGGAGTCTGCCTTGAACGCCACGACTCCATTGTTGTTGATCACTGGGTGATTCGTGGGAAAGCAGGGAAACACGACTTTGCCGGGACGTTGCGATGGGAGGGAATAACTGAACGTATCGCTCAAGGCCACGGTCGTGTACACCACGTTCGACAGCCCAGCCCGGTCAACGGCACGCGCCCCGCCGATCGAGGGGGCTGCCGGGGAGCCGACCGCCGGCTGCGACGTTGGCTCTGGCGTCGTCCTCTCGCCGCCGGCTCCTTGCGGAGCCTGTTCGAGCCATTCATTCATTTTTTGCGTGGCGTCTTTGGCGGCCCGCTGGGTGGCGTCGCGAGCAACTCCATCGAGGAATCCCCCCAAGTCGGCAGCCTGAGCGGAAGTGTTCAGAAACACGACGCCGCACAAGAAGGCAAAAGAAAGCAGTGGCGCTCTGCCCATGAGCATTTGAAACGGTCGGATCATGTCGCGGTGGTTTGGCTTGGCCGGCTTCATATCGCCAGAAATAGACACATCACTTAGCGAGGCTGCGTCTCAGACCGGCGAGGCGTGTGAACGACTCGTGGCCGCCCAGTGTCCGCCACGATCACCAGCAGCCGACGCCTCGCTAACCCGGAAATCTCACCAGTGGGGCGGTCGTGGCATTTCTGACGATCCGTGGGTGAGATTTCCGGGTCTAGGAAACCCGCGCCCAGCAAGGAGAATCGGCTCATCGGTTCATCAACGCCGGGATACGCCCCAGCCGCTTGGGCGACCCGGGCACGCGGACACAGTGTGGTCGAGATTGGGTCCATCTGCTTGGGGCGCGGGTTTCTGACAGCCCGCATTTCAGGTGCGATGTGACAGTGACCGGTCAGATGACATCAAGAGTTGGTGAGAAATGCGGGCTAAGGCGCGCCGCGCGGGGGCACGCGGCCTACAGCATTGTAGGCCGGGTGCCCTGACCCGGCGCTGCATCATTCATGTCGCTCTATATAGACTCAACGGCGCATTTGGCCCGTGGTTCCCGAGAAAGTGAGATTCTCATCGTCCCATGCCAAAGAACACCTGCCGATATGGTGTCGTTTCTGCTCGAGCCCCGCGCAGCGGGGCCGCAGCTTTCCGCGACGCACGAACGGAAAGACGCGCTCTCCGCTCAGTGATCAGCGTTCGACGGGGCCGGTGTCGGCGCGAGCTTGGATGCTTCGAGGAGTTTCTGGCCACGCCTTCCGAGGGGCGGTCCGCCCGTTTCGGCGGGAACCTGATACCGAATGTAGGAAGGCGGGAGAGCGGACGGGTCCAGGCCAGCAGTGGCTCCGCCCGTTCCGACTGTGGTGGCCGCGTGCGCGGTGGCGTGCCCAGCGGACGGGCCATGTTCTCCGGTGAGAAGCTCCATCAAGCCGAGGAGAGCTTCTGTGGGCAGCACCGCATCGCCCAACGGCAGATTCCAGACGATGGGGCTGAGTTGCGCGGAGTGGACGAGCAGTCGCTGACCATCGGGCGTGAAGGCGATGTCGGTTGCCTGGACCGCAAGGAGCGGGTTGCTGGCCACCAGGGCGGATCGAACGTCACACAGGCGGATCCGCTGGGCGGCGTCGAGGGTGGCGACCCAGCGTCCGTCCGGGCTAAACGCGGCGGCGGTGACCGGCGCGGCGTGCATGAGCGGCGCGCCGGCGGATCGTCCGGTTTCGGCATCAAACCTCCGGGCGGACCCATCGAGCGCACCAACCAGCAGTGTCCTCGAGTCGGGGCTGAATTGAACACAGGACGTCTGGAAACCGGTGGCCAGCCAGGGCGTTACAGCCGCGCCATCGTTCGCTGCCCAAACCCGCGCCGCGTAGCCGAGACCGCCCGTGACCAGCCAACGGCTGTCGGGACTGAACGCGACGTGCGAGACCGGTCCGGGATGCGTCAGCGAAACCGCGGGTTGATCCGTCTGGTCCAAGCGATGCAGCGAAATCGTTTGAGGGGAGGCGACGCAGGCCAAGCGACGTCCGTTGGGTGAGACGGCAACGGCGTTTGGGTTTTGACTCCTGAACGTTCCCAGAAGCCGCATGGTCTCCAGGGCCAGCGACCACACCTGCACGCGAAGCGGCATCGTCGCGACCAACGTGTGTCCGTCACCGCTGAACCGGAGGCGTTGGATTGGCTCAGGATGAGGGAACGGGCCGGCAAGACGCCGCCCGGTAGCCGAGTCGTGGATGGACACCGCGCCGTTGGCGCTGGCGAGTGCCAGAGTGCGGCCCGCCGGATCGACAGTGATGATCGAGGCGGAGTCGTTCAAGTGAACTTGCCAGAAGGGACGGGAGAGGTCTTCGAGGCGGAAAGCGACCAAATCGTCCGTCGTCGCCACAACCAACTGCCGGCCAGTCGGGTCCAACCCAGCGGCCACCGCCTGGGCAGACATCGGCACGGTCAACTCTCGCATCGGTTGTCGGATCAGCGACGAGAGCCGGGCCGTCCCGTCAGCGGAGCTGGTCAGAATGAGTCTCTCGTCCGGGCTAAACCGGGCGTCCAGGACCGGGAGGTTGTGGAAGAGCGGTTGCGCGATCCCCCTGCCCAGCGGGAATGACCAGAGCCGGGCTGTGCAATCCGCCGAGGCCGTCAGCAGCATGGAACCGGACGGAGCGAAGCGGATTGTATGGACCGGGGCGTCGTGCAGGAGCGATTTGGCGAGGCTGTCGTTTGTGACGTGTTGAAGGCGTCCCCGGCCAGCGTTGTTCGCCGAACCCACGGTCATGCCATCCGGGCTGAACGCAGCGTGGCTGATGGCCGCGGACGCGGTCAACTCGCGAACCAGTTGCCCGCGCGCGGCGTCCCAGACCCGGATGCGGGATCCGTTCACGGTGAGCAGCCGGCGGCTGTCGGCGCTGAATTCAGCACAGCGGATGGGGTCTTCACCGCACTCGAGGGCCAGCCGCTCACCGGTGGTCGGACGCCAAAGGACCGTCTCAGGCCTCTCGGCGGCCAGAAGGGCCTGACCATCGTGGCTCCAGCACAGCAGCCGCACCGGCCCCGCCAGCCGGATTTCAGCGATGGGTTGTCCCTCCGGCATTGCGCGGATCCGGACCTTCCCGCTTGCGTGGCCAGTGGCCAACTGCTCGTCCCGAGGCGCAAACGCAAGGGCGGAACAGTCGTCCCCGGCATCGCTCCATCGCGCAAGCAACTCGAGCCCAGGGAGAGTCCGCAACTCAATCGTCGCGGGCGCCGGCGACACCGCCAACACGCCCCCATCCTGCGAAAGGGCAAACGATCCCGCGGCTGGCCGGTGGGGGATCGATCCTTCGAGCACCCCGTTCGTGACGTTCCAAACATGCACACGACCGTCTTTGGAGGCCGTCAGAACCCAACGCCCGACCGGATCGAACCGGCCTTCCGTGACAACATCCGCGTGACGCAGGGGCGGCAGCACGGGCCAGAGAATCTGCCGATCGATCAGAGCGGATTGGAGCCGGATACGGGCCAGTTCGTTCCGCGGATCTTCTTCGAGCAACTGGGCCAAAGTCCGCAGACCGCCCAGCGATTGACCCGAGACCAGCATGGGTTCGGCGAGTTCCTGTCGGCGATGGGCGAGGTTGACACGCAATTCGGTGTTCGCGGTCTCGCTGGCGCGGAGGTGACGCTCGGCGCGCCGCCACTGAGTCAGGCTCGCGCCCAAGCCGAGCACGAGAGAGGCCAGAAGGGCAGCGGCGAACCCGGCGGCGAGGCGATGACGTCTCAGCCAGTAACGCAGCAACTCCAATAGACTGGGTTGGCGTGCCGTGATCACTTCACCGTCGAGAAAGCGCCGGCAGTCCTCGGCCAGTTCGGCGGCTGTGCCGTAGCGTTGGGCAGGTTCACGACGCAGGCACTTGAGGCAGATGAGTTCCAGGTCGCGCGGGATCGACGGGTTGATGCGCCGCGGCGGAACAAGGTCGCCGCGGTCGGCTTGGTGGAGAGTGGCCAGCGCGGTGTCCGCGACGAAGGGTGGCCGGCCCACCAGCATCTCGTAGAACATCGCTCCGAGGCTGTAGAGGTCGGCCGCCGTGGTGGCCGCCTTCGCGCCGCCGGTGGCGACTTCCGGCGCCATGTAGGCGGGTGTGCCGAGCACCGCCTGAGTTCCCGTGAGACTCAGCGCCGCGTCCCGGAATTTGGCCAGGCCAAAGTCCGCCAGGAACGGGTCGCCGACGTCGTCCAGCAACACATTGCCCGGTTTGAGATCTCGGTGGAGGGTGCCGCGTTGGTGGGCGTGCTCGACAGCCGCGGCCAGCTTTGCCAGCACGGCGGCAGCAGCGTCGGGCGAGAGCGGCCCCTCCGCAAGGCGCTCCGCCAGAGTGCCGCCCGTCACCAGCTTCATGCTCAGATAGAACTGCCCGTCGCATTCGCCCGCCTCGTACACGGGAACGATGTGCGGATGCGACAAGGCGGCCACGGCTTCGGCCTCCATCTGCAGGCGTTGCAGTGCCGCGGGGCGCGAGGCGACATCCGAGCGCAGAATCTTCAGCGCGACGGACCGGTTCAAGGCGATGTGTCGCGCTTGAAACACCATTCCCATGCCGCCACTGCCCAACTCACCCAGCAGGACATACGGACCGAAGAGTCTGGGGAAGGTGCCCATGCGACAGCCCGCTTAACTCAAGCCTTCCGCAAGCAGACCCACCAGGTATCGGATTTCATCGGGGACCTCCTCCGGCACGGTCAAGCGAATGACTTCGGCGCGAAAGGCCGTGAAGTAATCCTCGCGGAGATCGAAGACGGCTCGTTTGACCTGCGTCGGGTTAAGGTTCAGGACCTCAGCCGCGCGCCGATACTCACCGTCCACGGCACAGTGCAGAGCGAAGCGCTGCAGGTGCTCGAACTTGCGCTGCCGATCCGGGCCCGCCCAACGCCCGGCCACGGCGATCAAGGCCCGTTCGTGGATTGACCGGGCAAACTCCATATCGAGCTGCCGATCGAGACTGGCGTCGGGAGCAATCGCCAACACAGTCTCCTCGAGCGACACGTGGGCCGCGCCGCCGCCGCGCTTGGCGCGGTGGGCAGCCGTGTGTTGATCGCGGAGCAGGTTGCGCAAAGACGCTATCAGGTATCGCCGGAACCGGCCAGACTGCGCCTGACAGCCTGGCAACCGTCCCCGCCCAAGCCACTGCTCGAAGAGATCGTGGGTGACATCCTCGGCATGCTGCGGAGGCACGCCCGCCGTCAGAAGCCAGCGTTGCGCCGGCTGGAGATAGCTGGCGCAGAGCGAAGCCAGCGCCCGCGACGCGCGGGCTGGGTCGCGCTGGCTGGCATCGCGAATCTCGCTCCAGTTCGTCTCGGGGAAGGCCACATCCGGCCCGGGACCATCCCCCAATCTGCCGTTGTTCACGGTAGAATGGTGTAGTGGGTTTTCACCCGCGCCGCAAGGGCAAGTGCGGTTGGTCTGAGGCGCAGCCCTCGCTGAAGTGACTCCTTGTTTGAAATCTGCAGTCTATGAGTCAATGATGCATTCGGTTACGAAATGGAAGACGAACGTCTGAAAACGCAATCACACCCAAACCAAAGGACACCGCATGACACAGAACGCGAGTCGCCGCAACTTCCTGGCCGCCGTCGGCACTGCCACGATGGCCGTCGCCGCTGGCGCCAGCCTGGCGGCGGAATCGACCGGCACCGCCCGGACCGTGAGAATCCTCGGCATCTCATGCAGCCCGCGCAAAGGCATGACAACCGCCAAAGCCGTGCAGTTGGCGCTGGACGCCGCCAAGAGCAGCGATGCGCGCATTCAGACCGAACTGATTGACCTCGGTGGTCTGAACATCGCGCCGTGGTCGCCAAGGCCGCCTGAGGACGACATGAAAGACGTTTTGCCGAAGTTCCGGGACCCGGCGCTGGGCGGCGTCATTATCGGTTCACCCTGCTACTTTCGCGCCTTGAGCGGTCTGGCCAAGTGTTTCCTGGAGAGGCTGACGCCTTTGCGTGAACCGAACATGGTGCTGGCCAACAAACCGTTTGGCGTGGTCGCGGTAGGTGCTTTCCGCAACGGCGGACAGGAGCTGACCATCGAACAAATCCAGGCCATTCTCCTCTGTTATGGCATGATCCCCGTGGGCGGCAATCCGCCGGCTTTTCAGGGCGCAACCGTCCTGTCCACGAAGGATGACATCAGCGGGGACGAACTGGGTTTGGACACGGCCAGGAAACTCGGAATGCACGTGGGGCAGGTCGCGCTGCGCCTGGCGCTTTCTTGAACATGCAGACGGCGGTGGTGGCGCGGTCTTGCGGGATCAGGGCAAGAGCCGCACTCGCTGGAGTGACTCTCTTTTTGAAATCTGCTGTAAATGAGTCAAGTTCTTGCGCCGCGCAGCGGCGCCACTTAGCGAGGCGTCGCCTGCCGATTGCCATGGCAACAACCCAGCGCAAGCGAACGGGTGACATGCCTTGTCGGTCTAAGGCGGAGCCTCGCTATACACGGCGTCAGAAGTCGCACCGCGTGAGGGCACGCGGCCTACAGGCTTGTAGGCCGGGTCCCCTGACCCGGCGCTGCATCATTTATGTCGCTCTGTATAAAGCCGGAGAGGCGGGGTCGGAAACGGCCCGATCCTCACGCAAACGACTCGACCAACGGAGGCCGATCGCTCAGAATCCGCCCCAATGCAATCACCGTCGACTCGTTCCTCAGATCTCCGCCGGTGCCCCTGGGCCCTGGCCAGCGCCTTCGCCGCCGCCGCCGCCCAGGCCGCGTTCACGCCTCTGACGCCTCTGCCGGCCCCGCGCATCACAGCCAGTGCCACGGCCTACCCGGGCGGCGCCTTCGAGGTCGGCAATCTGCGCGACGGCACCGTCAAGACCGAGTACTCCTCCGACTCGAAGGGGACAGGGACGTTTGTCGAGTTCGAGTTCGAAGCGCCGGTGCGCGTCGGCGCGTTTCGGCACCTGGACCGGAACGATCCTGCGACGATCACGGGTTCGGAGCTCGTGTTCGCGGACGCCGGCGGCAGCGTGGTCGCAACGGTGCCGGTCCAGCACAGCGGCGCGCGCGGCGGCGAGACATTCTGCGCCCTCCCGTCGCCTGTGACGGCGCAGCGGGTCACATGGCGCGTCACGAAACTGGGGCCTCAGGGCTACGGCACGGTCGGTGGCGCGGAGATCGCCTTTTACTCGGCTGGCACGCCGGAAGCCGCTCCAGGCCAGGACACGATCGAGGTCAGAGTGCTTCCGATTGTCGACAGGGCCGGCGACGGTCTCCGGCAGGCCTTGCGCGTGACATTGAATCATCTTTACGCGGAAGCGGTCGAGGCCGTCTTGCGCCTGGACGATGCCGAGCCCAAAAGCCTGGGTCTTTTGCCTGGCCGCCAAACGCTCGACTTGCCCGTGCCGGCGGTGACGGCGGAGACCACAACGACGCTGGCGCTCGAGGTCGCGGGCCAGACCGTGGCGCGGGCCGCCTTGCGCCGCACGCCGGTGCGCCCTTTGACGGTCTACGTGCTGCCGCACTCGCACACGGACATCGGGTACACGGAGATCCAGACCGAGATCGAGGACAAGCAGGTTCAAAACCTGATCCGCGGCATGGCCATCGCACGGCGCACGGCCGACTACCCGCCGGGCGCGCGCTTCGTGTGGAACGTCGAGGAGCTGTGGGCCGCCGATCTCTACCTGCGGCGGCTCGGCCAGGCGCAGCGCGAGGAGTTCATCGCAAGCCGTCCAGGCGGGACAGGTCGCGCTCAACGGGATGTACCTGAACGAACTGACCGGCCTCTGCCGCCCCGAGGAGCTGGTCCGGCTCTTCCGCCTGGCGACGCAACTCGGCGCGGCAGACGGGCGTGCCGGTGGACGCAGCCATGATCAGCGATGTGCCCGGCTACACGTGGGGCACGGTCACCGCGATGGCCCAGGCCGGGCATCAAGTACTTCAGCGTCGCACCCAACTATTTCGACCGCATCGGCGACATCCTCGTGCAATGGGAGAACAAGCCCTTCTACTGGGTCGGCCCGGACGGCCAAAGCCAAGGTGCTGGTGTGGATCCCGTTCTGGGGCTACGCCATGTCGCATCGCTACCACCGGATGTCGCCGCAACTGGTCGAGGACTTCTGCGAGGGCCTGGCGCAACGCGGCTATCCGTACGACATCGCCTACGTCCGCTGGAGCGGCGTCGGCGACAACGCCACACCCGACCCGGCGATCTGCGATTTCATCAGGGACTGGAACGCCGCGCACGCGTCGCCGCAGTTCGTGATCAGCTCGACGAGCGAGGCCTTCCGCGCGTTCGAGCAGCGGCACGGCGCCCAGCTTCCCCGCGTCGCCGGCGACTGGACGCCCTACTGGGAGGACGGCGCCGGGTCGTCCGCGCTCGAGACCGCGCTGAACCGGGCCAGTTCGGACCGCGTGGCGCAGGCCGAGGCGCTTTGGGCGATGCTGAACCCCCAAGGCTATCCTGCGGACGCGTTCGAGGAGGCCTGGCGCAACGTGCTGCTCTACTCCGAGCACACGTGGGGCGCCTGGTGCAGCGTCAGCGAGCCGTTCCGCCGCGAAACCCGGGAGCAGTGGGCAGTCAAGCAGTCATACGCCGTCGCCGCCGAGCCTCCAGTCCCGCGATCTCCTCAACCGGGCGCTCGCGCAATCGGCGGGCCCGTCCCAGCCCGAGGCCTTGGACCTGTTCAACACCGCGTCATGGCCGCGCTCCGAGCTGGTCCTGGTGCCCAAGTTCCTCTCCGAAGGGAAGAATCGGGTCCTTGACGACGCGGGCCAGCCGGTGGCGTCCCAGCGGTTGCGCACCGGCGAACTGGTCCTTCTCGCCCGCGACGTGCCGCCATTGGCCGCGCGCCGCTACACGTTCGCCCCGGGCCAGCCGCACACCGACGGCCAGGTCACAGCCCGCGGTTCGACGCTCGAAAACGGGCTCATCCGCGTCCGCCTGGACGAGCGCACCGGCGGGATCGTCGAACTGCGTCTGGCCGGCCTCGACGCCAACTTCGCTGACACCGCCAATGGCCAGGCTCTGAACGAGTACCTCTACTTCAACGGCGACAATCCGGCCGACGCGCGAGCGCAACGGCCCGGTCGCAGATCAGCGTTCGCGAGACCGGCCCGCTCGTCGCCTCGCTGCTCGTCGAGTCCGGCGCGCCGGGCTGCTACCGGCTCGAACGCGAAATCCGGCTCGTCGCCGGCGCCGACTCCGTCGAGATCATCAACACGCTGGACAAGGCCCGTCTCCTCGCCGCGAGTTACCATGCGCCACGGAGGGCAAGGAGAGCCTCAACTTCGGCTTCCCGTTCGCCGTGCCTGACGGCCAGATGCGGCTCGAAGTGCCGTTCGGAGTCGTCCGCCCCGACGCCGACCAAATCCCCAGCGCGTGCAAGAACTGGTTCACGGTCGACCGCTGGGTCGACGTGGCCAACGACCGGTTGCGGCATCACCTGGGTCACCCTCGACGCGCCGCTGGTGCAGGTCGGCGGTCTCACGGCGAACCTGCTGAACTCGCAGTCCAACCCCGATGCGTGGCGCAAGCAAGTGGGCCCCACGCAGAAGCTCTACTGCCTGGGCCATGAACAACCACTGGGGCACGAACTACCGCGCTTACCAGGAAGGGCCGCATGTGTTTCGGTTCGTCCTCCGCCCGCACCGCGGCTACGCGCCGCTGGCCGCCTCGCGCCTCGCCATCGCCGCAAGCCAACCGCTTCTCCCCGCCGTCGCGCGCGGAGCCAAATCCGCCGGCACACCGCGCCTGCAACTGAGTTCACCCGACGTGTTGGTCACCGGCATCAAACCCAGCGACGACGGCCAGGCACTGATCGTGCGCCTCTGGGGCGCCGCCGGACGCGACGTGCAGACCGACATCGCGTGGAGCCAACCCGCGCCCGATCCGGCTTTGGCACAGCGACGCCAGCGAGCAGCCGCTCCGCCGGCTCGATGGGCCCGTCACCGTCCCCGCCTGGGGCCTGGTCACCGTGCGGGCGGATCTGGGAACATGACTGCATGCCCACCGGCACAGACACCCTATATGCAAACGACTCGAACCCGAATTCCGGTTCCGCCACGCGCGGCACCGGGATTGGTTTCTGAACTGGGCCGGGCCAGGGCGCTCGCAGGCTGCGAGTGGATTGTCGGTTTCATTGCCCGGACGCTTCCCACCATTCTCTGCGCAACACAGCCATCGCAGCACGGCGAGGGGCGCCTCCGCCGGCGCCGGACCGACACGAGGCTCGCATTGCTCCGGGCAGGGCTGTGCCGCGCTGTGTTGTCTGTTCTTTGCGGCACTTTCCAGGCGACGAACGCCGCGGATTTCAAAGCGGAGTTGTTTGGCGAGCCTGGGCGGATCTTCGCCCATCTGATGGCCCAGGACATGAACACCGGCGCCGTGCGGATCAACGGCGTGGCCATGGATCTCGCCGCGCAGCCGGTCTGGGACTTCGGCGACGGCACGGTGGTCGGAAGCTGGTTCCCCGCCGAGCACACCTACCCATCCACCGCGTCCAACTACGTCGTGAAAGTCACAGGCTTCTTCAGCGACGGCGCCAGCAACTCGACCGAAGTGCTGGTTCGGTTTGCCCCGCCCGCCATCGCCGCGGTCACCTTGGCCGACGGACCTCCGCGTGACCATTCCTGCCGACGATGTATCGCTCGTCAGCCGGATGCCGGGCTATCGGATTCAGTCCGAGCCTGGGGCACTTCGATGACAGCTTCTTCTCACCGAGTCTTCCGCGGGACGCGGTCGAGTATGTCCTGACCGTGGCGGCGACCGTGCAATGGGACCTCATCAACTCCAACGTGTTCCTGGTAGACGACCGCTTTCAGCAAGCGGTCCTGCGCGACCCGAATGCTGGCGGGATGTATTCGATCTGGTACAGCAGCCCGGTCGCCTTCGGCTCGGGCGACTACGGTTTCCAGGGCACGCCGCAGTATTCGAGTTTCTTCCACGAAATGGGCCACAATTTCACCCTGAACTTCCCGGCAGCGTACCTCTACGGCGAGCACGATTGGTGGCAACGCCAATGCCATTTACTCGGAAACGCTGGCCCAGATTTTTCAGCACGCCACGGCCTACGAGATCATGAACCACGCCGCCGAATACGGCCTGCCGCCCGACCTGGTTTTCGACATCCGCCAGAGCGCCCGCAGCTCGATCGGACTCGTGCGCGCGGCTTACGAGCGCTATCTCGGTTCGGGCACCGCGTTCTTCTCCTGGAACGACCCGGCCACGCCGGATGACGAGACGTTCGACACCTTCATGACAATCGCCTACGAGTTCTTTGCCCATGCCGAGAGGGCCGACCGGGGCTACGCGATTCCCGCCCGGCGCCTGATGCGATTGCTCGGGGTCTTCAACGAGGACCTGTCGCAGCGCTATGAACCGCAATCCGACTCACCGGCTGCCGATGCCTTCCGCGCCACGCTCCTCGTGACGGCGCTCTCTTATGCCTTTCAATCCGACCTGAGAGCGGAGTTTCGCGAACTCGGCTTCCCGATCGACGATGCCGTCTATGACGAACTCATGAGCCTTGGGCCAGCCGACGCGCCAAGCCTGGCGATCGCCCTCGACGCGCAACACTCGACGGTGACCGTCTCGTGGCCGGCGTCTGCGATGGGCTGGTTTTTGCAAGAGAACACCAACGCCCTCAGCCCGGCGAGTTGGAGCCACGTCACGGGCGAGATTCACGACGATGGCTCCACCAAGACCCTCCTCGCCGGCCCGCCCACAGGCAGCCGGTTCTACCGTCTGATTCTCGATCGGCTCAACTTGCGGCTTGCCCCCGGCGACCTCCGCGCAGCAGACTCGACGCCATGCCCATAGCCATGAAAAGGCGCCTCATTCTCCCCGCTCTCGTTCTGTCCGCTTTTGCCCTCACCGCACCCGCAGCCGCCAACCCGGCTGCCCACGAGCCCGCAGCCGCGCCTGCGACCGAAATCGCGGCATTGCGTCCCTATCCCGATCGGCTCGACTGGTGGGCCAAGGCGCGGTTTGGCATTTTCGTTCATTGGGGGCCCGTCAGCCTCAAAGGCACCGAAATCAGTTGGTCGCGCGCCAATACCAACCCCAAGTGTCCCAACCGCGGGCCAATTCCGGCCGAGGTTTATGACAACCTCTACAAGGAATTCAATCCGACCAACTTCGATGCAGGGCAATGGACTGGACTCGCCCGGGCCGCCGGGGCCGGGTACATGGTCCTGACTGCAAAACACTGCGACGGCTTCCTCCTCTGGCACTCGAAGGCGAGCGAGTACAACATCGCGTCCACCCCGTTCCGGCGCGATGTGTGTGCCGAGCTGGCGAAGGCGGCCCGCGCCCAAGGGGTGCGCATTGGCTGGTATTTCTCGCCGATGGACTGGCGCGATCCGGACTTCCGCGCCGAGCGCCAGGCCGCGTTTCTCGATCGGATGCAGGGCGAAGTGCGCGAGTTGCTGAGCAATTACGGGCCCATTGATCTTCTGTGGTTCGACTGGGACGGGGGCGAACCACTCTACGACCAGGCGCGCACCTACGGCCTCGTGCGGCAGCTTCAGCCCTCGATCGTCATCAACAACCGTCTCGACCTGGGCCCCGGCACCAGCGATCGCCAGATCCTCTCGACCAACGCCGACTATTACACCCCGGAGCAACATGTCGGCGCCTACGATGATCAGCGGCCCTGGGAATCGTGCATGACGCTCTCCTCCCGCAACCAGTGGGCTTGGGGCGGGCCGACCGATGGCGTGAAATCGTTCGCGGCCTGCCTGGGCATGCTGATCGGATGCGCCGGGGGAGACGGCAATCTGCTGCTCAACGTCGGCCCCATGCCCAATGGCGAGATTCCGTCCGACCAGGCCGCACGCCTGAAGGAGTTGGGGGCGTGGCTGGCGCAGTACGGCGAAAGCATCTACGGAACGCGCGGCGGGCCCTACAAGCCGGGCGAGTACGGCGCCTCGACCCGCAAGGGCCGGACCATCTACCTCCATCTCCGCGAGTGGGACGAAGACGTCCTGAGACTCCCTCCTATTGGCGCGAAGGTCACCTCGCAGCCGCGTTGTGACCGGTGGCACGGTGACAGTCAAGCAGACCGCCAACGGCCTGGATATCTCGGTTCCGCCAGGCGATCGCCGACCGCTGGACACCATCGTGGCCCTCGGACTCGATCGCGAGGCCCTGAGCCTTCCGGCTCTGGCTGTGCCCAGCCCTCCCGCACTGACGGCCCGGGCCAAAGCCACCGCCTCGAATGTCTTTCAACGACAGGCCGAGTACGGCCCCGACAAGGCCGTGGACGGATCCGATGAGACCCGTTGGGCGACCGATGCGGGGGTCAAGTCCGCCTGGCTGGAAGTCGACCTTGGTCAACCAATGACCTTCCGCCGCGCGCTCGTCAGGCAGGCGTATCCAGAACTCGGCCGGATCCGGAAGTTCGCCATCGAGTCCCTCGATGGGGACGGATGGAAGCCCTGCTACCAGGGCGAGACACTCGGCGCCAAACTGAACGCCCGGTTCGATCCTGTCACCGCACAACGGGTCCGGTTGAACATCATCGAGGCCACCGACGGCCCAACCATCTGGGAGTTTGCGCTCTTCGAGTAGGCGCGGCTCCGCCGAATCGCTCCGGGCATTCTCCGAGCCACCGCCCGGACCGCCTCGAGTCCGTTCGAACTTGTTGCCCCCGCGCACGGTTTCGTCCATGCTCACGCGCGGCAAGAATATGCACAGCACCGGCGATCATGCCCTTCTGCATAGAGCCAGCAGCGATTGTCAACTCATGACCACGCGCGACGACATCATGGCCGCTTTAAAAGCGGTGAAGTACCCCGGTTATTCTCGTGACATCGTGTCGTTTGGGCTTGTCCAAAACGTCGCTGCCGAGGCCGGAACGATCACGGTCGACCTCCTGCTCTCCTCGAAGAATCCCCCGGCGGCGGCGCAGATCAAGACTGAGTGCGAACAGGTCCTGCGCGCCCTGCCGGGAGTCAGCGAGGTCCGCGTCGACGTCCGCCAGCCCGGAGGGCCGGGGCCCGCCTCACCCGGCGGCAGTCCGAATCCCTGGGCCAATCAGAGCCGCGTCCCCGGAGTCAAACGCGTGATCGCGGTGGCCAGCGGGAAAGGCGGCGTCGGCAAGAGCACCGTCTCGGTGAACCTCGCCTGCGGACTGCAGCACCTCGGCGCCCAGGTCGGGTTGCTCGATTGCGACATCTACGGTCCGAGCATCCCGCTGATGATGGGCCTGAGCCGGCGCCCCGAGGTCAGCGATCACGAGACACTCGTGCCTCCCGTCAATCACGGCGTCAAACTGATGAGCATCGGCTTCCTGATTGAAGACGATCAACCGGTCATATGGCGCGGACCATTGATCACCAAGACCATTCAGCAGTTTCTCTTCGCGGTGGAATGGGGCGTTCTCGACTATCTGTTGGTGGACCTGCCGCCGGGAACTGGAGATGCGCAGTTGTCGCTCTGCCAAACGGTGCCGCTGGACGGCGGGGTCATCGTGACCACCCCCCAGGAGGCCTCGCTCGGCGTGGTCCGCAAAGGCATCGCGATGTTCGAGAAGGTCAACGTCCCCATCCTCGGCCTGATCGAGAACATGAGTTACTTCACCGCGCCGAATGGCGAACGGGTCGAGATCTTCGGCCATGGCGGCGGCCGGGCCGAAGCGCAACGCAGGGGGATTCCTTTTCTGGGCGAGATCCCGATCTTCACCGAGATCCGGGAAGGCGGCGACCGCGGCGTGCCCATCGTGGTCTCGGCTCCACACTCGAAGGCCGGCGAAGCCTTCGTGGCGATCGCGGAGACGCTTCATCGCATCACTCCAGTCCCATGAAAACACGCATCGGCATCCTCACGGGCGGCGGCGATTGCCCCGGCCTCAACGCGGTCATCCGTTCCGTAGTGAAGACCGCCGCCAAACAGGATTGGGAGACGATTGGCATCCTGGGCGGCTTCGATGGCCTGTTGCCCCCGCAGCGTACCCGAGTCCTGGATTACCACGACATGGACGGTCTGCTGTTCGTCGGCGGGACCATCCTCGGCACCGCCAACAAGGGACAGTTCACCGCGAAAACCGGCCACGGGGAGACTCAACGCATCCCCGAGGACATCCTCGATGCGGCTCGGGTCACGGTGAGCCAGTTGGGATTGCGCGCCTTGGTCGTGGTCGGCGGCGACGGTTCGCTGAGCATTGCGCAGCAACTCTTCGAGAAAGGCATTCCTGTCGTGGGAGTGCCCAAGACCATCGACAACGATCTCGAAGCCACCGCTGTGACGTTCGGGTTCGACACCGCCGTCGACTGCGCCACCGACGCCCTCGACCGATTGCGCACGACCGCAGAAAGTCACGGTCGAGTCATGGTCCTGGAAGTCATGGGCCGCTACGCGGGCTGGATCGCCGTGTACGCCGGTATTGCAGGCGGCGGCGATGTGATCCTCATCCCCGAGATCCCTTTTCGTTTCGAACGCGTCTGCGCCAAGATTGCCGAACGCGAGCAGGACGGACGCCGGTTCACCCTCGTCATCGCAGCCGAGGGGGCCCACGAAAAGGGCGGCACTTACGCCACCAGCGGGCCGCAGGAGGCGAATCGCGAGGCCCGCCTCGGCGGCATCGGCGCGCGCGTGGCCGAGGAAATCCAAAGGCGGACGGGCAAAGAAGCGCGCGTGTGTGTGCTCGGGCACCTGCAGCGCGGCGGGCGCCCCACGACCTTCGATCGACTCCTCTGCACGCGCTTCGGGGCCAATGCGGTCCAGTTCATCGCCCAGGAACGATACGGCTGCATGGTCGCTTTCCGTCCGCCCGACATGGTCCCGGTCCCGATCACCGAGGCGATCGGCCGCCTGCGCCGGGTCCCCCTGGACGGCGATTTCGTGCGCACCGCCCGTGCGCTGGGCATCAGCTTCGGCGACTAGCCCTGCTCGTTTTGCACAGGCAACGAGTTTTAACGGTCGGGGTTTTTGGGCGCACCCCCAGGATTCAGGAAGTCTTCCCAGATCTGGGCGGCGGTGCGCATGCGGCTGAAAATGCGCAATTCATCGAACGCGGCCACCGCGGCGCGGGTGTTGTCGGTTTCCGCCCCAATCGACAGGAAACTGGTGCTGAACGAGGGCAGGTGGACGCCGTTCACTGCGGTGCGGATCACATCGCCATTCTCGTAGAAGGCAAGTTCCCGGGTGGCCCCTCTCCAGACAACCGCCAGATGATACCACTGCCCTTTTCGCCAGTGTGAACCGTCGAAGCCCAACCCGCGCTCGACATCGCTCTCCACCGCGGGCGTGCCTGGATCATCTCCCCATTGCAGAAATCGCAGGTTGCTCGCCCCGTCTTTCGAGATGAGCAGGCCGCGACTAAAATTGTCGCCCGCTTCAAAGAAAACGCGGACATCTTTGTCCGTCCCGTCCCAGTCGGGCTGAACCCAGAATTCGATCGTGCCTTCGTCCGATTCGAGATTCTGGCCGATGGGATACCGGATATGGCCGGTGGCGTCCAGATAGACGGCCTGTCCGGCTTGGCCGGGGCGGTAGGAGGCGCCGCCATGCGATAAGGGCCTTTCGCCGTCCGTGCCGTCGAGGGTGCCATCAAACCTGAGCCACAACAGAAGACCCGTTTCGTCGGTGGGATGAGTTGCCCGGTAAAAGCGGGCGGGGCCCGTTGTGGTGCGATCGATGGCCACTGCGCCGGTGGCGCTCAGGGTGAGGTTCGTGAGCAGTTGCCAGGGGGCGGAACCGGCCAGGGCATCGGCGTATTCGAGTCGGCAGGATAGGCCCGACGCGCCATTGACGTGGAGCACGGGTGCGCGCGTGCCGGCCTCCAGAGCGATATCCAGGGACAACGACTCCGCGGCAATCGCCGTGCTGTCGGCACTCAGCATGCACAACGAGGCGGCCAGAATCACGGGCCGGCTCATGGAAAGCCGTCGGACCCCGAGGCGATTCTTCGCACAATCATCCATGAGCGGATGCTGGCAAACGCCGACTGACTGTCAACGGCGAATGCCAAGCGCGAATGCCAGGCGAGGCAAACGGTCAAAGCCACGCCGTGTAACACAAACAATGAAAAGAGAATGTGGGCCAATGCGGGCCGGAAGACGCTCCACGTTCAACGCTCAACGTACAACGCCCAGTGGGAGAACGCGCGCAGCTCGCCGATGGTCCATACGCCCTCGGGACGGAAGGTGACTTCGATCGTGTGCTTCCCGCGAACGAGTGCCGGGGGCAACTCGAATTCGTTTTCCTGTCGAATTCGTTTTCCGCGAGCCGCTTCCAGGAGTTGCGGTCCGAATCGTACCACGTCCCGGCATCGACCCCATCCACCAGGATCGCGGCCCGCTGCGGGCTCTGCGCTGAATCGAGCACACGACGAAGCCTCACGCCTGCATTGGCCGTATGTCAACTATTTAGATGCGACCCCATTGCCTTGGACGAGCCGGTACCAGTGATCGCGTTGGCGCGGCTCGTAGCCGAGGTCGCGGATGAGGCGGTGCATATCGTCGGTCGTCATGCGGAATGTGGCGCCTGCCTGGGCGACGACGTTCTCCTCGATCATGATGCTGCCGAGGTCGTTGGCGCCAAACTTGAGCGCCACCTGGCCGATCTCGGGCCCCTGGGTCACCCACGAGCTCTGGACGTTCTCGATGTTGTCCAGGTAGATGCGGGCCAGGGCCTGGGTGCGCAGGTAATCGCACCCACCCGCTGCAGGGATGCGCAGTCGGGTGTTCTCCGGCTGAAAGGTCCACCCGATGAACGCCGTGAATCCGCCGGTGCGGTCTTGTTGCTGGCGGAGACGATCCAGGTGTTCGATCCGGTCTTCGACCGTCTCGACGTGTCCGAACATCATGGTCGCGCTCGATCGGAAGCCCATGCGATGCGCCACATCCATCACTTCGAACCAATCGTTGGTCATGGCTTTGCGGGGGGAGATCTGCTGACGCACGGCGGTCCACCAGAATCTCGGCGCCGCCGCCTGGGATCGAGCCGAGCCCGGCCGCCCGAAACTGCCGGAGGATCTCGTCGAGCGGGAGTCGGAACACGCGGCGAAAATGGACGAACTCGGGGGGGCTGAACCCGTGGATGTTGATGTGCGGGAACTTCGCCTTGATCCGCCCCATCAGGTCGAGGTACCACGACAGCGGGAGAGTCGGATGATGCCCGCCTTGGAGCAGGATCTGCGTCCCGCCCAGGGCCACTGTTTCTTCGATCTTCCGATCCATCTCCTCGGGGGTGATGACGTAGGCGTCCGAGTCGCCCTCGCGGCGGCAGAAGGCGCAGAACTTGCAGTGCACGTCGCAGATGTTGGTATAATTGACGTTGCGGTCGACGAGGTAGGTGACGATCTGGTTGCCGCGCCCGTCATAGGCATTCGCCTTTGCCAGTTGACGTCTGCGGTTCGCCAGCAATCCCAGTTCCGCCAGGGGCAGGCGGTAGAGGGGCATCGCTTCGGCGCGGTCCACCCGCCGGCCATCCCAGACTTTCTGCAGCAACTCGTCGAGCGCGGCGTCGTTGTCGATCACATAGCGAAGAATGACTCGATCCGGGCCGCTGGACAAGCTTCCCGAGGCCGCAAATTCCTGGACGCTTAGCGAGGCTCTGCCTCAGACCAACGAGGCGTGTTGCCAGATCGTCTGCGCTTGGCCTTTCCCATGTGATCGGCAGTCGACGCCTCGCTAAGTGGCGCCGCTGCGCGGCGCAAAAACTTGACTCATTTACTACAGATTTCAAACGAGTAGTAACTCTAGCGAGGCGCGCCTCAGACCAAATCCCAATCTTCGACATCATGAACCGCCCTTTCGTTTTCCTGCCCTTCTCTGCCGCGCCTCGCTCCTTAGAATCCTTGCGAAACCAAAGGGATAGGGGTGAAGGCCAATCTTGACATGATCGCACCATGTTTGGGGTTTCAAGGATTCTAGGAGCGCCACGGGAGGCTTGATGGGGAAAAGATGCCAACAACTTGGGATGAGATGGGAAAAGACGCCAACAACTTGGGATTGTCTGGCGTGCGGACTCGGTGTCTTCTTGCGGGATGGCTGAAGCCGCAGATACCGCCGTCGTCCAGGACGCCCCTCCGGACCTGAAACTGACGCAGCGTCGGCGTCCGGGCGCTCCGGAGGCCTTGCGTGCCGACCGGTTGCCGCCGCATTCCCTCGAAGCCGAGATGGGCGTGTTGGGGTGCGCGCTGATGGCGCCGGGAGAAGCGCTCGGGCGTTGTCTCGAGCGTTTCAAGCACGGCGCGACGGTTTTTTACGATCTCCGGCACCAGGTGGTTTTCAACGCGCTCGTCGAGTTATACGACCGCCAGGCCGTGATCGACGTCGTCACCGTCGGCCAGCACCTCAAGGATCGCAATCAGCTCGATGCGATGGGCGGGTTTGCTTATCTCTCGACGCTGATCGACGCCGTGCCGTCGGCGGCGAGCCTGGACTACTACGCGGACATTGTCCGCGAGAAGTTTGTGTTGCGCCGCATGATCCAGACCTGCACGAGCATCATCAGCCGCGCTTACCAGGAGCAAAGCAACGTCGACGGCCTTCTGGACGAGGTGGAGCGGGACATCTTGCAGGTGAGCGAGGACCGGATCGAGCCGCCGTCCCGATCGATCAAGGAACTGGTGTCGAAGGCTGTCACCACGATCGAGGACTACTTCCATCGGCGCGGGGCGTTGACCGGTTTGGGGACGGGTCTGCCCGACCTGGACAAGATGACCGGGGGATTGCACGGGGGCGAGATGATTGTCATTGCGGCCCGGCCGAGCATGGGAAAGACCTCGTTGGCCATGAACATTGTCGAGCATGTCACCGTCGAGCTGCGGCAAGCCGTGGGGGTGTTCAGTCTCGAAATGACGGCCGAGTCTCTGATCATGCGGATGCTTTGTTCCCTCTCCCGCGTCAACCTCAGGAGCATTCGGGAGGGGTTCATGTCCGAACGCGACTTCCCGAAGCTGATCACAGCGACGGGGAAGCTTTCGAACGCGGGCTTATACGTCGACGACACCGCTGGCCTTTCGATTCTCCAATTGAGGGCGCGCGCGCGCCGCATGTGGCAACAGTTTGGGGTCAAACTGTTTGTCATTGACTATCTGCAACTGCTCCATTCTACTGCGCGCCGGGCCGATCAGAACCGTCAGCAGGAGATCTCCGACATTTCGAGTGGGATCAAGAGCTTGGCAAAGGAACTGAACGTCCCGGTCATCGTTCTGAGCCAATTGAATCGCGAAGTGGAACGCGACAAGAGCCGCAAGCCCCGTCTCTCGGACCTGCGCGAGTCGGGAGCGATCGAGCAGGACGCCGATTTGGTCGGGCTGTTGTACAAGGCGGACCCGGCGAATCCCAAGAAGGCGGCTGGAGGCGAAGACGAAGACGAGGAAGCGACCGAAGCGGACGGTGCGCCGGTGAACCTGTTGATTGCCAAACAGCGCAACGGGCCCACGGGCGATGTGAATCTGACGTTCTTGCGGTCGTTTACTCGATTCGAGAGTGCATCGAAGATTCCGGAAGACTTGGCCTAGCGCGAAGAACGCCATGAGATGTCGGCTGACATGGAGCCTGGTGTTGGGGGTTGCGGCGCTGCTGGTGGCGGACATCTCGGCGCTCCGGCGCCCAGGAGGCTCCCCTCATCAAACAAATCGAGATCCGGCATGTCGGGCCTCCGGCCGTCAGCGATCCCCTCATTCGGGCCCACATTCGGTTCAAGGAGGGCGACGTCTACAAGAAGGGGAGCGCGGCCGACGACGTCAACAACCTCTGGAAGACCGGTTATTTCTACAACATCCGCGTGGTCGAGGAAGCTCTCGAAGACGGGCTGAAGCTGATCTACCTGGTCCAGGGCAACCCGACGCTGACCCAGGTCAACTTCACTGGCAACCGCAAGTTCAGCGACGCCAAGCTTGCGAAGAAGCTCACCTCGAAGGTGGGGGAGCCCCTCAACGAACGCAAACTCTTCAGTGACACTCAGGAGATCCTCAAACGCTATCAGAAGGCCGGCCTCCAAAAAACCCAGGTCAAGTATGTCCCGGTGATCGACGAGAAGCTCGGCAAGGGGACTGTCACCTTCGAGATCACCGAGGCGCCCAAGGTCAAGATCGACGACGTCGTGTTCGAGGGCGCGGAGGGATTCAAACAGGGCAAATTGCGCCGGGTGATCAAGACTCGACGGCACTGGATGTTCTCCTGGTTGACCGGCAGCGGCGTGTTCAAGGACGAGCAGTTCGAGGACGACAAGGCCCGGCTTGCCGAGTTCTATCGGGGCGAAGGATACATCGATTTCCAGATCCGCGATGTTCAGTTCGATCAGGTCAAACCCCAGTGGATGATCATCCGCATCCTCACCGACGAGGGCTCCCGCTACCACGTCGGATCGCTCGGCTTCGAGGGGACCCAGATCTTCTCGGAGACCGACATTCAGACCCGCGCCTTCACGCGGGACGGGCAACAAGGTCCGACGCGGCCTCTCGATGGGGCCCGGCGAGGTGTTCACGCCCAAGGGACTGGCGACGGACCGGGAGGCGGTGCAGGACTTCTACGGCGCCCGTGGGTACATTGATGCGCAGGTGTTGCCGGCCCGCATCCCCAACACCGAGGCAGGCACCATCGACCTGACCTACAAGATCGACGAAGGCAAGAAATCCTACATCGAAAAGGTCGAGATCAAAGGCAACACCACAACGAAGGACAAGGTGATCCGCCGCGAACTCGCCGTGAACCCGGGCGAGGTCTTCGACATGGTGCGCGTCCGGCTCAGCACCAACCGGCTCTATGGCCTGAATTACTTCGCCAAGGTCGACGCCCAACCCGAGCCGACCGATGTGCCTGACCGCAAGAATCTCGTCATCGGGGTCGAGGAAAAGAACACCGGCGATTTTCGCGCCGGGGCAGGCTTCAGCTCTGTCGACGAGCTGGTGGGATTTGTCGAGGTGAGCCAGGGGAATTTCGATTTGTTCAAGTGGCCCTATTTCCTCGGCACCGGGGCGGGTCAGAAGCTGCGCGCGCGCGTGCAGATGGGAACGCAACGCAAGGATTTCCTGCTCACGTTCATCGAACCGTGGTTCCTCGGGCGCAAACTGACGCTTTCGACCGATTTCTACCACCGTGAACTCGGTTACTACAGCGATCTCTACGACACCATGCTCAGCGGCGTCCGGCTGGGATTGACCCGGACGCTCTGGAATGACTTTTGGATTGGCGGCGGCGGCTACGAAATCCAGAACGTCGGCATCGTGGACATGCCCAACGAGCCCGCCTCCGGCGGCTATGATCCGGTGCCCGAGGAAATCCGGGCCGAGGAAGGCTACACGCTGGTCTCGAAGGTTTTCGGCTCGATCGCCTACGACACGCGCAACAGCGTGTTGCTGCCCGACCGCGGCCAGCGGACCGCGGTCGAAGCCGAGTTCGCCGGCGGGCCCCTGGGCGGCGACACCGACTTTTACAAACTCCAACTCCGCTCCGCCCGGTACATCCGGGGCTTAGCCCCCGGCCACGTGCTCGAACTGAGCGGGCGTGTCGGGGTTGTCGACAATTACGGATCAGACGATCAGGTGCACCTGTTCGACCGGTTCTTTCTCGGCGGCATGTACACGCTGCGCGGCTATCGGTTCCGCGAGGTCGGCCCCTACGATTCGCGCGGCGAAGAGCCGATCGGCGGACGCACGTTCTGGTTCGCCGCCGCCGAGTACAGCGTTCCCATCATTGAACGTTTGCGCATCGCCGTCTTCTATGACATAGGTAACGTCTATCCGAACTCGTACAGTTTCGACACGCTGCCCGACAACTATGGACCGTATCGTTACGGCTTATACAGCGACAACGTTGGCGTGGGGATTCGGTTTAACATCCCGATGCTCGGTCCCTTGCGTCTCGACTACGCCTGGCCCTTGACCCACGACGATTACACCGGCGACTCGGGTCGATTCCAGTTTGGCGTCGGTTTCACCCGCGAAGATTACTAACCCCTAAAATCCAATCCGCACCGAATGAACCCCCATCTTCCGAAAACTCTTATCCCTTCCCTGCGCGCCCTCGGGCTCAGCCTGGTTTTGGCCGCACTGACTTGCGCCGCCCAAGCTCAACCCAAAATCGCCGTCATCAACCTCAAGACCGTCTTCGACGGCTACTGGAAGACCAAGCAATCCGACGTCTCGATCAAGGATCGCCAGGCCGAAGCCGAGAAGGACCGCAAGAAGATGATCGAGGACTACCAGAAGGCCAACGAGGAGTATCGCAAGCTGAGCGAAAGCGCGAGCGACCCCGCCGTCTCGAGCGAGGAACGCGACCGACGCAAGAAGAGCGCCGAGGGCAAACTCGTCGAAATCAAGGAAATCGAGCAGAATATCCAGCAGTTCGACCGGCAGTTCCGCACCCAGATCACCGACCAAATCAAACGGATGCGCGACAACATCATGCGCGAAATCCGCGAGGTCGTCACCGCCAAGGCCAAGGCCGGCGCTTACAACCTCGTCCTCGATGCCGGCGCCGAGAGCGTCAGCCAAACCCCCATCCTCCTGTTCCAATCCGGCGCTCCCGACATGACCGAGGACGTCCTCACCGAGCTCAATGCCAAGGCGCCCGCAGGAGCCCTCGACAAGCTGGACGACACCAAACCGGCCCCCTAGAATCTTTCCGCTCCTGCGTCGCGGAAAGATGCGGCCCCGCTGCGCGGGGCTCGAGCGGCATCCACACCATGTTGGTGGGTGTTTTTCGACAAGGGGCTAAGGAGCGAGGCGTCGACTGCCGGTGCCATCGTGGGGACACTCGGCGGCAAGCGAATTGGTTCCCGCCTCGTCGGTCTGAGACACAGCCTCGCTAAGCGGCCGTGCCCGACAGGCTGGCACGGAGTTCGCGGTAATCCTGCGTTCGGTTCAGCGTCTCGAGACGCTCGATCCATGCTTCGTCGCCGGGCCGGACAAACGATCCGCCCTCGCAGGCCAAGCCTTCGTCCGAAAGACCCGCGAACACCGTGATCGGCCGCCCCTCCGCCTGCGCCAATGCCCGGGCGACATCGGCCAGTCGCGGAGGAGTGTATTCACCGCGGCGAAAACTCGCTTCCAAGGGCGTGCCGAACGCCACGTAGGTCGGGTTCAGATGCAGATTGATCGGGACCCCGGTTTCTCCTGCGAGCCCGCTTAGGTAGTCGATGGCGGCGTGGATGTCTTGCACTGCCGCCTCATCGCTCATCTGCGGCACTGGCTTCTGCATGAAATAGCATTTGAGTCCGAACCCGTAGCGGGCCACGGTTCGCACCAGGGCCTCGAATTGGGCCAGCTTGAGGCCTTTCCGAAAGATCTCGTTGCGGATCCGCTCGTCGAACGCCTCGAACCCGATCGCCAACTCGAGGGCTGTCGGCGTTTCACCCTCGCGCAGGGCGCGCGCCATGAACTCGAGCTCGGGCAGATCCACATACTCGACCCGAGTCTCGATGGTGAGGACCGCCAGATGCGGCAGATGCAGGTTCAGTTTGGCGATCAGGTAAATCAGGGCCGTTGAGGAGAATGTCTCCTGGTCCAGCACGGAGCCGTTGTTGCTGACGATCACCTTCCGGAGTTCAGGCGCCTTCACGGCAATCACGGGGTCGTCGAAAAGCCGATCGATCTGCGCCATCAGCGCACGGAATCCCACCCGCCGCGCCGACATCAGGGCCGGCAGATTGCAGCCCAGGCATTGTGACCATCGGCACGCCTGCGTGTAAAAGACCGCAAACAGCACCAATCCCTCGATCGACTCTTGAAACCAATACATCGCCGGGCGGGTCGGGTCGTGGAATTCGTCGAACGCGTAGTCTTTGTGGCTGTGCCGGGTGGCCTCGAGAATCTGCTTCTGCACGACATCGGCGGCGTGGGCTGAGGCGGATGCTTGCACGCCCCACACACTGCGCCAGACCGGCCCGAAGGCAATGCCGGAATCAGCCCCGATCTTCAGTAAGGTGCATCTGGTTGTTGTCGGTGTTCTGTCGCCCGGTGAGGGCACCGGGCCTACAACGGATGCAGATTGCCGGTGTAGGCCGCGTGCCCCCACGCGGCGCAAATCCGATTTTCACCGAGAACCTCCAAATGCACTGTCCTCGTCCGCATAGAGTCAGCATAGTCAGCGTAGACTCCCCCCTTTTCCGCATAGGAGTCAGCATAGCGGACGGCCAGCAGGCCCGCCCAAGAAATCTTCGCAGCCCCGCGAACCAGCCCGCGGACACGGGGTGCCGCGACCGACGGTGCGCGATCCTGGCCAATCCGTGCTCGGCCGAGAATCGGTGAGGGATCCCACACAGATTCGGGGCGGAACACAGATTGAAGGGCAAATCCCAAATCATTGTGGTTAAGACAACTACGCCGGGTTTTCTGGAGAGGCCTTACGATCGGACTCAGGGATGCATGCGCTCACGATCCGTCGAGTCACTGGTACCATCTGGTTTTGAGAGGGGGCGGTCTGGGGCGAATCGGTCGGGCAGTCGGGAAGTCGCGCGGCTGCCGAACTTCGCCGATCTCGTCGCATCGGAATCTGCTCCGATTGCCCCTTGGCACGCCAGGTGCAGTGGCGGCTGCGGCAGGGAATCACGGGCCATGCAGGCATGTCCTCCCGAGCGCGAGGAACGGCGGGTGCCGGCAGAATGAACCACCGCCCTTGGGTGTGCGACCAGGGTGCGACCGTGTGGGTGCCGGGCGCCCGTTGACACGGGGCAAGCCGCGGATGGGCAGTGAGGCGAATGAGGGGGCTTGCTCATCCCGCACGACAGTCGAAACAAGAGGATTATGAACTCAAGCAGCGGTGAACTCGGACTGTCACCGAAAAGCCCCACAGCCCATTCAACATCAAACACAAACCAACACCAACAACCAGACAAAGGACACTGGAATGAACATCAGGAACGACAACATGCCCTTCCGGACCCTAGCGCGCATTTCTCACCAACTTCTGAAGAACGCGGAGCCGATGTCATCGAAAGGTGGACTCATGCGCGCTAGCAAAGCAAAACCACGCCCGAGGGCAGGGCGGGAACTGGGCAACAGAGTGTCGCCGCACCGGCGAGGTTTCGGAAACGCTCCGAACCTCATTTTTCCCTGTGCGGGCGCGGTTTTGCCAGAGCCCGGATTTCTTTATCATCTTCCCGGTTGTGAGAAATCCGGGCTAGCCCGCATGTTTCACACCCCGTCTGTGCACAGGGCGGTCAGACTTCGCAAGAGGACTGCGATGCGGGCTAGAAGCGGACTCGGAATCGCGCTGCTCGGCGCCTGGGTCGCCGGGCTCGCACTTGCCGCATTAGTCGTATCGCCCGCGGCCCTCTCTGCCGCGGTCATTGACGACTTCAACGGCGATCAACCGGGCTGGACTCTGTGGAATCCGCCCGCCGCCCCCAGCGACCCGGCGGCCCTGGCCGAACTCGCAAACAACCGGTTGCGCATCGCAACCCAATTCACGACGGCGACCGACCCGGCCAATCCCGTCCCCCACCTCTGCAATGTGTACTACTCGGCCAACCTGCCCGTGCAGCAGGGCAAGACCCTCGAACTGCGGGCCGAGTTGGCGAGTGCCAACCTGGCCGACAACCTCTTCTCCTGCCTGGTCACGGTGGACATCAAAGGGGGCGAGTATGTGCTGATGTGGGACCGAACCGAGGTTGGCCTGTTCAAGTGGTCGCAGAGCGAGGGCTTCAGTGTGGCCTTCTGGGAGACACACTCGAGCGCTTACTACGATGTGGTCCTGGCCCTGGCGCTCACGCCCGAAGGCGACGATCTGCTCATCGAGGCCAAGGTCACCAGGAGGGTGAACGCTCAATCGGTTTATCAACGCACGGTGCGGGACACGCCCGGCAGCGATTGGGGCGTTCCGGATCCCTTGCCGCGTGGCTGGCAAATCTTCGGACCCGACGCCGGCGCGCCTTACAAGGACGACTTAAAAGGGGTGGGAGTGGGGGTGCTGCACGACACGGACGGACAGCAGGCAACGGCCATTGTCCAGTTCGACAACCTCGAGTACCGCACTTTCGCTCCGATCCAAGACTTCTATGTCATCGATGACTTCGAACAGGGCCGGCAATTCATGCTCTTTGGGACGGGGGGCCAGTCCGAATGGGAGATCGTCGATGGCCAGTTGAATCTCAGTCTTCCCCAGGCAAACACCTACGGAGCTCTGATCTACAAGCGCCTTTATGACTTGCCCGAAGATCAACCGGTCGAGTTCCGCCTGGATTTGGTCAGCGTCAACGCCGGCGATGTGTACGGAGTTCTCGTGGTCGACTTCACCGGACAGGCCCCGCCCCAACCTACAGACCGCGGATACGAACTGGCTGTCTTTCAAGACCGGGTCCTGTTGGTGAAGTTGTGGGATAGTCAGGATGCCATTCTCTTCAACCAGACGCTGGCCTCGATGAACGATCCCAAAACCATGTCGCTCACGTTCACTCGCGAAGGCGACAGCCTGAGAATCGACACCAAAGTGGCCCTGCGTGACGACCCTCAAACGGTCATCCTCTCCCGGACAGTGATTGACTCTCCGGGTGCGGATTTTGGGGGCGACAATGGGCCGCCGCCGGCGGGTCCCGTGACGACCGTCATCTTTGGCTGCGGCCGCGGCACCTCTCAGGCAGGAGCTAAGGCGGTGGTTGACAGTCTGGTTTGTAGCGCGGACCAGGTACCCGGCGTGCTGGGGATTCGGCGCGAAGGGGCATCGGAGGTGACGCTCACTTGGCCCGGCTGGAATATCGCGCTCGAGTCGGATTCGGTCCACGGCCCTTGGAGGCCCTGTTCTGAGCCGCTGGAGCTGGGTGACGGCGAGTACATCTCGACTGTTCCGCTTGGCCAGGCCGCCCGATACTTCCGATTGGCGCGGGGGTACCACGTTTTCGACTCCTTCAAAGGCGGCAACCGTTGGAATTGGGCAACGACGTCGGTTGCGCCGACCGGCGGGCCGCGTGCCGGCTGGGCACCCCAAACTGCGCAGAGCCGGGGGCGAATCCTGGGAGCGGGAGTCAACAACGAGGATTTCATGCTGCGGTCTCTCAGTCTCGTATATCGCGACTGCGTCGCCGCAGTGGACATCATCGACTGGGGCCAGGCGATGGAAGACGCCACCTTCGGGATTCTGCTGCGCGCCCGACCGGAGGTCGCGTTGTGGCACAACAACATCCCAGGTCTCCCGGACCAGCGCTACGCCGGGCTGCTGACGTTCAAGAAGGCGGACAACCCGGCCGAATCGGCCTTGTCCATCACCGGGCCGGGTGGGGAGGTGCTAAGGGAGGAGCGTTTCCCGGCTGTGAATCCGGAGAAGCAATACCGGCTGCGCTTCTGGGCGGTGGGGGATCAACTGACGATCGAGTTGTTCGACCGCGATGATCTGGATGCGCCATTGAAAACGTTCACTGTCACCGATGGGCGGATTCCCGATGGAATGGACGCGCTCTACGGGACGAAGTCAGCCGGCGGAACATACGAGGTGATCATCGACCAGTACATGCTCAGCGGGGTGGCGCTGTATTGATTAACAACCAACAAACCGAAGAAAGGAGACCATAATGAACAGCACGAAAGACAACATGCCCTTCCGGACCCTAGCCCGCATGTTTCACACCCCGTCTGTGCACAGGGCGGTCAGACTTCGCAAGAGGACTGCGATGCGGGCTAGAAGCGGACTCGCAATCGCGTTGCTCGGCGCCTGGGTCGCCGGGCTCGCACTTGCCGCATTAGTCGTATCGCCCCCGGCTCTGCATGCCGCGGTCATTGACGACTTCAACGGCGACCAACCAGGCTGGACTCTGTGGAATCCGCCCGCTGCGCCTAGCGACCCGGCAGCCTTGGCCGAACTCGCAAACAACCGGTTACGCATCGCAACCCAATTCACGACGGCGACCGACCCGGCCAATCCCGTCCCCCACCTCTGCAATGTGTACTACTCGGCCAATCTGCCCGTGCAGCCGGGCAAGACCCTCGAACTGCGGGCCGAGTTGGCGAGTGCCAACCTGGCCGACAACCTCTTCTCCTGCCTGGTCACGGTGGACATCAAAGGGGGCGAGTATGTGCTGATGTGGGACCGAACCGAGGTTGGCCTGTTCAAGTGGTCGCAGAGCGAGGGCTTCAGTGTGGCCTTCTGGGAGACACACTCGAGCGCTTACTACGATGTGGTCCTGGCCCTGGCGCTCACGCCCGAAGGCGACGATCTGCTCATCGAGGCCAAGGTCAGCAGGAGGGTGAACGCTCAATCGGTTTATCAACGCACGGTGCGGGACACGCCCGGCAGCGATTGGGGCGTTCCGGATCCCTTGCCGCGTGGCTGGCAAATCTTCGGACCCGACGCCGGCGCGCCTTACAAGGACGACGTGAAAGGGGTGGGGGTGGGGGTGCTGCACGACACAGACGGACAGCAGGCAACGGCCATTGTCCAGTTCGACAACCTCGAGTACCGCACTTTCGTTCCGATCCAAGACTTCTGTGTCATCGATGACTTCGAACATGGCCGCAAGTTCACGCCATGGGGATATGCGGGACAGCCCGAGTGGGACTTTGTTGGAGGCGAGTTCAATGTGCGCCTGGCGAAGGCTACTTCGTGGACCAGCTTCTTCTACTGGCCCGACGGTATCTATGGGTTGGCCGAGGGACAGCCGGTCGAGTTCCGGCTTGATGTGGTCAGCGCCAACAGCAGCGATGTGTATGTGGATCTGGGCGCCCACTTTGCCGACCAGGGGGACGATCGGGGGTACGTCGTCTATGTGTTCCACAACCGGGTTCTGCTGGCAAAAGCAGTATGGCGGCGCACACCCCATGTTCTTCGACCTCAACGTAACCGCGAATTCGGATCCGAAGACCATCTCGCTCACGTTGACCCGGGAAGGGGACAACCTGAAAGTCGGTGCCAAGGTGGTCCTGCGCGACGACCCGCAACAGGTCCTCTTTGTCCGGGAAGTGATCGATCGTCCCGGTGCCGATGCGATGGTCTCGGGCCAGGACCCCGGCCCGCCGCCGTTGGGTCCCGTGACGGCGGTCTTCTGGAATTGTGGTACTCAGACCGCCAATGGTGAAGTCGTCGTGGACAACCTGGACTGCTCCGAGGACCAGTCCCCCGTCCTGCTGGACATTCGACCCAGGAACGCCGGCGAGGCAACGCTGGCATGGCCGGGGGTCCATGTCGCGCTCGAGTCGGATTCAGTCCAAGGCCCGTGGCGCCCATATCCCGAGCCGCTCGTGCTGGGTGAAGGCGAATACACCACCACCATTGGGCTGAGCGGCTCGAGTCGGTACTTTCGCGTGGCTCGGGGCTCGGAACAGTTCGATTCTTTTGACAAAGCGTGGTCGGAGTCGTGGGCGTGGCAAACCGCCTCCGTTGTCCCCGGCAGTACCCTGCGGCCCCTCCGCACTCACGAGGCTGCCCTCAGTCGTCTGCGCGTCAGGGGAGACGGGTCGAGCAACGAAGACTTCATGCTCCGATCGAATATTGGCATCTGGTATCGCGACTGCGTCGGCACGGTGGACATCATCGACTGGGGCGAGACGATGGACGACGCCGCGTTCGGGATTCTGTTGCGCGCCAAACCTCAAACACCCCTTTGGTTCACTGACACGCCGGGCCTTCCTGAAGAGCGTTACGCCGGCCTGCTGACCTTCAAGAAAGCGGACAACCCGGCCGAATCCGCGCTGTCCATCACCGGGCCGGGCGGGGAGGTCTTAAAAACAGAGCGTTTCCCGGCGGTGAATCCGGATAAGCAATATCGCCTGCGTTTCTGGGCCGTTGGGGATCAACTCACACTCGAGTTGTTCGGTTGGGATAACCTGGTTGACCCGATCAAGACGATCGCCGTGACCGATGGGCGCGTTTCGGAGGGGATGGATGGGATGTGCGGAACGAAGTCGTCGGGCGAGACCTACGAGGTCTGGATCGATCAGTACCTGGGAGCCGGGACTTTCGCATACTGACAGGGGTGAAGGCGCGGAGCACATGGAGAATGACTTGCGTCTGCCGGGCCTGCCCAGGAACCAGGAACCACGAATGACACGAATCAGACAACGGTTAGAATTCGTGTCATTCGCAGGGAGTCCTTCGACTTTGCGGAGACTCCACCCCCTATCGCCTCGAGCACCGTGTTCGCAAAGCGCCGCTCAAGCGGACGCACTTCCCGCAGACGCGGGAGTTCGCCATGCCGGACGAGACCTCGTCACCGACACTCCAATTCGCCCGAACAACGGAACAGCAAACCCAAAACGCGATCCCATGAAAACGAATAACGTTTCCTTCATTGTGAACGCTGAACGTTCAACGTCCAACGTCCAACGAATCGCTCAGTTGAAGGTTGAGCGTTGGGCGTTGAGCGTTGAACGTTTTCTGGTTCATGTTCACTGGGCAGTTCAGCAAGCAACAGGCCTGCTCCTGCTCGGCGGCCTGGTGGGTCTGTTGCCCGGCTGGGGACCTCTGTGCGCACTGGCTCAGAACCCGCCGACGTACTACGTCGATGTGGCCAACCCAACTCCGGTCGCGCCTTACACAAGCTGGGCCACGGCGGCGACGAACATTCAGGAGGCTGTCAACGCCAGCACCGCCGCCGGGCGCTTGGTGTTGGTGACCAACGGGGTCTATCTGACTGGCAGTACCTTGGCGGCCGGCGCCAACCGCGTGGCCTTGACTAATGTCACGCTCCGAAGCCTGAACGGACCTGAGACGACCATCATTGACGGGGGGGCGGAGGCACGCTGCGTCTATTTGGGCGGCAGCGCGGTCCTGAGCGGCTTCACGCTGCGGAACGGCAAGGCCGACTCGGGCGGCGGAGTCTATGCGGCAGCCTATGGCGTGGTCACCAATTGCATCGTGATCGACAATTCGGCCCAGGGGGATGGTGGCGGGATCTCCGGCGGCACGTTGCACGACTGTAGCCTGAGCGGCAATTCAGCGCAGAGGGGAGGGGGGGCGTCGGACGCTACCCTCGAAGGCTGCACGCTGAACGGCAACACTGCCCGGCTTGGCGGCGGGGCGCACGACTGCACGCTGCACGACTGCACGTTGAGCGGCAACTCGGCCTTTGACGGCGGCGGGGCGTGCGACTGCGCCCTCTATGATTGCGCGCTCACTGACAATCGGGCCAACGCGGGGTGGGAAGGAGGATTCCCACGGGTTGGGCACGGCGGCGGGGTCGCTTCCCACTACTCGGGCGGCGGGGTCGATTCCTACCGCTGGGCTTGCACGCTCCACAACTGCACGCTCTCTGGCAATTCAGCCCAAGGCCAGGGCGGTGGGGCGTATTGCGCCACGCTGTACGACTGCACCGTGACCGGTAATTCGGCGGAGCAGAGAGGAGGCGGCGTGGCTGGGGGCAACTCCTACAACTGCCTCGTGTACTTCAACCGCGCCAATGAGGGAGCGAACTGGAAACCGGCTATTGTGAGCTTGATGGGGGCGTCGATAGTTGCAGCGGAGTTCCAATACTCTTGTACCACCCCGTTGCCTCCCGGCCCTGGGAACATTGAAGCCGACCCGCAGCTCGCCTCGGCCACCCACCTGCTGCCCACTTCGCCCTGTCTGGGTGCCGGCAGCGCCGCCTACACCAGCGGGGTGGACATTGACGGCGAACCCTGGGCGAGTCCGCCCGCCATCGGCGCCGATCAAGTCTGGCCGGGCCCAAGCGCCGGCCCCTTGACCCTCCGCATCACGGTCCCGTTCACCCGGTTCGCCGCCGGGTTCGCGGTTCCCTTCACCGCGCACAACACCGGCCCGATTCTCTGGAGCGTCTGGGACTTCGGCGACGGGACGGTCGTCACCAACCATCCGTTTCTCCGTCACGCGTGGACGGTTCCGGGGCCTTACAACGTGCGGTTGACCGGCTACAACGGCAGTCACCCGGAAGGGGTGACCGCCAGCCTCGAAATCGAGGTGATCGACGCCGTCCATTACGTCAACACGGCCAACCCAGCGCCGCTTTTCCCTTACACCACGTGGGCGACGGCGGCGACGAACATCCAGGACGCGGTCGATGCCGGGAGCGTGCTCGGCCGCTTGGTGCTGGTGACCGATGGGGTGTACCAGGTGGGAACGGCCCAGGCATCCGCCTTTTCAGTGATGGATTTCTTCGATCCTCTGTTTCTTGCCCATAAACTGAAGCAGCCGAGTCGGGCAGTCGACACGTGGCTGGCGGCGCAATTGTCCTCCGAGACCAAGGCAGCGCTGGAAACCTATGAGGGCCAAGGTTCCGATCTAATGCCGTTAAAGATGGCTCTGGTGCGGGATTTGAACGGAATCCTGAGCGGCTCTTCGGTCTATGATGCTGAGCGATTTGAGGAGGTTACGTTGCGTTCGGAGACGGAGGAGCTGCTTTGGCAGGACCCTCAAGGAGATGACCTGGTCCGGCTCAATCGGCTGCTGATCGAGGACGCCTACCCACTGGAATTGTCGAGGAACCTTTTGGCGCTGGAGGCCAACGGGCCGAGCCGAGTGGTGCTGAGAAACCCGGTCGTGGTGCGCAGTGTGAATGGGCCCGAGGTCACGGTCATTGAAGGATCACAACAGGACCCTCAGACGGGCGAGGGATTCGACGTCCGAGGCGCCTACGTGGAAAACGAGTCGGTCCTGAGCGGATTCACGTTGACGAAAGGAGCGGCGCCGAGAGGTGCCGGGGTCTTGTGTGCCGCGTTCGGGGTGGTGACGAACTGCACGCTTGTTGGCAATCGCGCCGGCACGCAGTGGGGGCAGGAGGGCGGTGGGGCGTCGGGCGGGACGCTCTACAACTGCACGCTAAGCGGCAATGTAGGCGGCGGGGCAGCCCGCTGCACGCTCCACGGTTGCATACTGAGCGGCAATGACGGCCACGGGGCGGCCTGCTGCACGCTGTACAACTGCAGGGTGACGGGCAATTCCGGGTGCGGAGCCGTTGGCGCGTGGCGCTTGAGTCTTCCGGACGAGTACTGCACGCTATACAATTGCACGCTGGCCGGCAACGACGGCATTGGGGCTTGGCTCGCCACGCTGTACAACTGCATCGTGACCGGCAATAACGGAGCGGATTGGGACGCGTCCACCTTCGAATACTCCTGCTCCACCCCGCTGGCTCCCGGACGGGGTAACATCTCGGCTGACCCTGGTTTTGTGAACGCCGCCGCCGGCGATTTCCGGTTGCGTTACCGGTCGCCGTGCATTGACGCTGCCGCGCCTCAGACCTCGACCACGGACGATCTTGCCGGCCTGCCGCGTCCGCTCGACGGCAATGGCGATGGGGTCGCTCGGCCCGACATGGGCGCGTACGAGTTCGACCTCCGCACTGTCGTCCCGGCGAACTGGTTCACGGGCAATGGCCTGGACGCTACCGATCCGCACGTGCTCTCCCAAAACCCGGATCAGGACAGCCAGACCAGCTTCCAGGAATGGCTGACGGGGACCGATCCCAACGATCCGTTGTCCTTCTTCCGGATCGAGGCAGTGGATGCGGGGCCGCCGGTCACAGTGTCCTATCAGGGTCTGACCGGTCGTGTTTACACCCTCCATGCGGCGCCGGGCCTGGGGGGCGAGACCGGCGGGGGCACGCCGTGGGCGCCGCTGTCGGGTCAGACCGCCGTGCCGGGCAGTGGCGGACTGGATGTGTTGACCGACACGAATGCGTTGCCGCGGAGGTTCTATCGCGTGGGGGTGGACTTGCCGTGAAGAAGAATGGAATAGGGGGCAACGGAGCGGGGGCGGATGACTTCGCCCGCCGCGGTCGAAGACGCGCAGTCCCGCATTGCGGGAGAGTGCGGTGCTTTAGCACCGCTTTGCGGGGCGGTGATCGAAGCCGGTGTTCGGAAAGCGGCGGTGAACCGCGCGCCTGCCTGCGCCGTGCTGTCCGCCCTGACGGCACACACCAGCGCCGCCGACCGCAGCTTAACTGTCAGACAAGACGAACAACCGAAGAAAGGAGAGCCGAATGACCATCCGTAACACCAACACGCCCTTGTCGCTCAGGTCACCCGGGGGCGGAATCCGCGCCAAGTTGCTGACCCGCACAGCGCCCAGTGCCTGCCGCGCGCAATAGCGAACTCTCATCAGTCGAAGGACCGCGTTATGAAGACGAAGACCTGCACGTACGAGCGGAAGCCGGCCTTCACGCTCATCGAACTCCTTGTCGTTATCGCCATTATCGGCTTGCTTGCCGGGCTGCTGCTGCCGGCGCTGTCCAGGGCAAAGGCGAAGGCCCTGGCTATCCAGTGTATGAACAACCACCGTCAGTTGGTCCTGGCATGGAAAATGTACACCGACGATTCTGAGGGCAGACTTCCTTACGCGCAAAGCGCAGTCAACTCGCCTTACAGTTGGGTCAATGGCTTTATCGAATACAGCCCCTCGAATCCCTCCAACTGGGACCCTGAGGTTGACCTCAGGAGGAGCGTCCTGTGGCCTTACTGCGGCCAGGCGGCGGGCATCTTCAAGTGCCCGGCCGACAAGTCGGTGGTGATCCCCGCGGACGGGCCGTGCCGCGGCCGGCAAGTTCCGCGGGTCCGTTCCGTCAGCATGAATGATTGGATCGGCGGGTTGGATGGCCGCGCTGCCCCCTGGCACGAAAGCGGGTGGCACATCTACACGCGGGACAGCCAGATCGCCACGGCCCGTCCGTCGCAACTGTTCGTCTTCATCAACTTCCGGGAAGACTGCGTGGCCTCGAGTGGCTTCCACGTCGATATGGTGGGACACCCTGATCGACCCCAGTTGGCCCGTTTCACCGCCGACTGGCCGGACAGCTATCACGGCGGAGCAGGCGGGCTCTCCTTCGCCGATGGCCACGGCGAGATCAGGCGTTGGACTGACCCGCGCACGGTGCCTCCAGTCAGGAAAAGGAGTACATGGTTGGGGGTGGCGGGAGATGTTCCATCACCGAACAACCGCGACGTTTTCTGGCTCCAGGAACGAGCTACCAGGAGATGGACTTCCGATTAGCGACGCGACCGGCCTCCCCGTGCTCGAAAACCAGACCCTCGAACCAAGGCCCGATTTGACTGATCTGACATCAAGTTCCAATGCTAAGCCGGCTCACCAACGCGCTCCCATCGTCCAGGACCATGGAGCACGCGCAGTCCTGCGGACGCGGGAGAGTGGCGTGCTTCAGCACCGCTTCGACGGGGGCTGTCAGCGCTCACCGTGTTCGCAAAGCGGCGGTGAACCGCACGCACCCTACACGCTTCGCGACCTCGCCCGCAGCGGGCGAAACAAGCGGCTTTCCAGAACGTGCGGGTAAGTTAGAGTGGCGGCGACACCAGTGCCAGAAACGCCAGACCAAGCTGAGCATCATTATTATGAAGGGCCGAGGGCCAGCGAACTCGGGACGCAGGCGCAGCGGCGCTCTGGCGAGCACCGCTGAGTGCGCGCGCTTAGAGACGGCGGCGCTCGCCGGAGCCCCGCGACGAAATTGGCGTTTGCCGCTCGCCTCTCTTCTCCGATTACCGAACAGGACCTGGCGGAGCTCGGCCCTTCGCGTAGGGGGCCCCCGTGTAAAGTCATTGGCCCTCGCGTGTCTGTTCCTTCTCCTGGCCACGGACGCGCACGCGGCCGATCACGGCCTCGCGCTGGCTTATCCCATCGACAGCAGCCGAATGCAGATCGATGCCGATCTATCCGACTGGCCGGCGCATCTGCCCAAGTACGAGGTTCGCGCGCACTTTTGTGCCGCCCTGCCGGTGGATGCCGGGGACTTGTCGGGCGAGTTCCGACTCGGTTACGACGAGGGGGCGAACGCGCTGTACGTGGCGATCGAGGCCCAGGATGCCGAACGAGGGAATCCCGCGACCGACTGGATCGCGTTTATGGCTCAGGATATCGCCGTCGTCTGGGTGCGGTGTCCCGGGATGGCCCCGTCCCCGTCACCGATGCTCGGCTTTGCGGTGAATCTGGACGAGCAGACCGCAAAGGACCAACAGGTTCAATCAATTCAGCTCCTGCGCGGCGCCTGGGAGTCATCCAGCGCCATGGCGAGGCACTTCGAGGTCGCGGCCCTCCACCAAGGAGAACAATGGCAATGCGAGTACCGCATCGACGTTGGCGACATGACCCAGGGCCGGCACAGTCTCGTCCCGGACCAGACCCTCAAATTCAACGTCTCGCTCTGGAGCATTGATCATCCGCCGGGAGGTCGTCCACACAACGAGCTGACCGCGTGGGTGGCGTCCGCTGCGCCGAACCAAAGCGATGGTTGGGGCGAGGTCCTGCTGGTGCGCTCGAATGCGGCCTTGGGTCGGTTGGCCGGCCGGGTCCGATTGTGGGATGGGCAGCCGCCCGGGATGGTGAAGAAGGTGCGCATCCAGGCAGAATCCGGACATCGGACGGTCGCGCACGCGCGGACCGACCGGGCGGGGCGTTTCGAGGTCGAACTGCCGGCCGGACGCTATCTCGTGGATGTGGACCAGCGGGGCTGGGAAACACGGACGAATGCGATTGCCGTCGTGACCGGCGGGCAAGTGACCCATGTGGATGTAACAGCCCCGCCGGTGACAGGACGCATCGTGGTCGCCGGACCGGGCCGCGCGCAGCCGGCGGGACGAGGCGCTCGGCGCGGCGCTTGGCTGACGTATGGAGTTGCCGAGGGACTGCCGCGGGCGACGGTAGAGACCATCATCCAGGATCGGGAAGGGGACCTGTGGCTGGGGACAGCGGGTGGCGGGCTGGTCCGGTTCGACGGGGCGCGCTTCACGATCTACACTCAGGCGGACGGCCTGGTGGGCGATGACATCACGTATTTGCTCGAGGATCGGGAAGGCGGCCTCTGGTTCGGCGGTTCCCGAGCACGGTGGAAAGGCATCACGCGGTTCGACCGCGACCGGAACCTAATCGTCACGTATGACTCGGAGGACGCGTTGGCGCTGGACCTCGTCGAGACGGCAACACTCGATCGGGAGGGTCGTGTCTGGCTGGCCACGCAGGCCGGTCCCGCCCGCTGGGATCCGGCGCGGCGAGCGTTTGCCCACCCCGACAGCCCGGAGGGATCGCCGGGACTCATTACGCAGTCGATCCACGGCGGCCCGAGCGGCCGGGTCTGGGCGAAGACGTTGACCGACGTACGCATTTTCGCTTGGGAGGGCGATCAGTCGGTAGCTCAGGCGATTCTGTATCCCTTGGATGAGCCGGCGACCGTGCTGGAAGACAGCCGTGGCGGGGTGTGGGCCAGCGGCAGCCGCGTCGGCCGGGCGAGTGGCGAGGGCATGCTCCTGCTGCGTTATGAGACCGCGAGCGGCTCCTGCGACCATTTCGGGCAAGACCAGGGCTATGGTGGAGAAGAGGTGGGGTTGATCTCCGAAGACCGCCAGGGCCGCATCTGGTTGGGAACCGCGCGGGGGCTTTTCCGGTTCGACGGACAACGGTTCGAAGACGTGGGCACGCCGACCGGTTTGGGGGTGGAGAGCGTCCGCGCTTTGCTCGAGGACCGCGAGGGCCGTCTTTGGGTCGGGGTACAGGGCGGCGGGCTGCGGTGCTTGGACCCCACCTGGACGACCTGCACCTCGGCCGAGGGCCTGGCCAGCAACGGGGTCACAGACCTGGCGGAGGCGAACGGCCACCTGTTGGTCGGGACCAAGCGGGGCCTGAATCGGTATCTGCCGGGACCGCCCCCTTCGTTCGACCTGCTTGCCACCAACGCGGTGGCTTCCTTCCGGGTGGGCCGGCAAGGGCGACTCTGGGTCTGCGATGGTTGGAGCGTATCGGTGCTGGCCACCAACGGCGCTGAGTTGTTCACCAATCTGGCCACGAATCTGGCCCTGGCACTCTACTGGTACAATTTGCGGTGGGTCAAAGACACTCTGGAAACCCGAGCGGGTGATGTCTGGATCGCGGCGCACGAACACGCGCTGTGCCGGATCGGCCAGGAGGGCTTGAGTGAGCATTTCGACGGGAACGGAACGATTGCCGCTCGCTTGGGCCGCTTTCTCACCAACGGAGTCGTAGGGCTTTGGACGACGCTGGATGGGTTGCCGAACAGCCGGTTGACACGCTTGGCGCTGGGCCACGACGGCATGCTCTGGATCGGCACGGGCAGCGGGGCGATTCGATACGACGGCCAGTTGCTCCACTCTTGCCGCATGACCAACAACCTGGCCAGCGACTGGGTCCACGACATCGCCTTGGACCGGACGGGCGGCCTCTGGTTTGCGACCTCGGGCGGCCTGTCGCATTTCGACAGCAGGCACTGGCGCTACTTCACGCGCACGAACGGCCTGCCGACGGACGAACTCAGAACGCTGATGATGGATCGCCAAAGCCGCGTCTGGATCGGCACTGCGGGCGGCGGTGTCGCCATCTACGATCCAACATTGAACGTGTTCCAGACCCTGTCGTGGCGAGACGGGCTGAGTCACAACACGGTCAATGCGTTGCTCGAGGATGGGGAAGGCAACATCTGGATCGGGACCGAAGGCGGCCTGAACCGGTATCGCCCACGGACAAATGCGCCGGCGATACGGATCACCGGGCTGACCGCCGATGGTCAGAGCTACAAGGGTGAGCAGATCGAGTTGGTTGGGCGCCCGCGCCGGGTGGTCGTTGCGTTCGAGGGTGTCAGCCTGGGAACACACCCGGATGACATGGTGTATTTGTGTGAGATGGCGCCTGCTCCGTCCGGTCTTTCGAGCGCTGCCGGGGATGTTCCCTGTCCTTGGGGGGAGGGTGCCCGCCGCGAGCGGCCCGTCTACAGCCGTCAGTTCGAGTCCACCAACCTGGCCTACGGCCAATACGAATTCCGGGTGCACGCGGTGGATCGGGACATGAACGTGTCGGCGCCCGACGCGATCACGCTGATCATCCGCCGCGACTCTGCCCAGATGGCGTGGGTGGGCGGTTTCGGATTCACCCTTCTGGGCGGTCTCTTGGCCGGCGGTCTGGCGATCAAGCACCGGCGCGAGCGCAATCGGGCTTTGGTCGAAAGAAACCGATCCTTGGAACAGGCGAGGGAGGCGGCCGAGGCGGCGCGCGCGGCGGCCGAATCTGCCAATCGCGCCAAGAGCCTGTTCCTGGCCAACATGAGCCACGAGATCCGCACGCCGATGAACGCGATCCTGGGTTATGCGCAGATTCTAAGCCGTGGCGAGGGATCGCTTTCGCCAGAGCAACAGCAGCAGGCACTCGAGACCATCGAGTGCAGCGGCACGCATCTGCTTGGAATGATCAACGACATCCTTGACCTGTCGAAGATCGAGTCCGGACGGCTCGAACTCAAGGAGACTGAATTCGACTTGGGGGAGTTGCTGGACGGACTCGAGAGCCTGTTCCGACGCCGCTGCGAGGCGAAGGGACTGCAGTTCGTGGTGCAGTTCAGGCGAGGCTTCGACGACGGAGGAGCGAGGATAGAGGGCGGAGGGCAGAGGACAGAGGACGCCGGAGAGCGAGCGGATAACGGCGAGCGGAGCGTGGGGACTGAGCAGCGCGCGGGCGGGTGGCAGCCATGGTCATCCGGCCTGCGGGGGCAGCGCGTGTGCGGCGACGAAGGCAAGCTGCGTCAGGCCCTGATCAACCTGCTGGGCAACGCGGTAAAGTACACCGACCAGGGCGTCGTCACACTGCGCGTCGCGCGGGTGGACGATCATCCCGCAGGCGTGGAACCTGCATCCGACACCGCATCACCCACCTCCGATCGCCGATCTCCCATCTCCCATCTCCCATCTCCGATCACTCCTCACTCCCCACTCCCCACGAGTCCCGCCTCGGGCTATCGTTTCGAGATCATCGACACCGGCCCCGGCATTCCACTCGAACTCCAGGCCCGATTATTCCAGCCCTTTCAGCAGGGAGACGCAACCGTCCACAAAGGCGGCACGGGTTTGGGCTTGGCGATCACACGACGCCTGGCCGAAGCGATGGGCGGACGTGTCGGTGTTGAGTCGGCGGCTGGCCAAGGTTCGAGGTTTTGGATTGAGGTGCCGCTGCGCGGGGTAAGTTGGAGCGCCGAGGAGTCGGAACTCCGGCGTGCTGGCGAGCGGACCTCGCTGGATGCGCTCGGGCCTCGAAGGCACCTGGCTGCGGGTGTGACGGTTCGCGCGCTGGTCGTCGATGACTTGAAGGAAAACCGGGAGATCTTCTGCGGACTGTTGCGTCAGATGGGTTGCGAGGTCGAGCTGGCCTCGAGCGGGCCGGAGGCCATTGCATCCGTCAAGCGCGAGGTGCCGGACATCGTGTTCCTGGACATACGCATGCCGGGGATGGACGGGATGGAGACCTTGGCCCGGCTGCAGGTCGAGCTGGCGACAGGGAGCGAGATTCGAGCCGGCTTGCCGCGCCCTGCGGAATCGACATCGGCGGGACAGGTGCCTCGCCCTCGTTTTGTGGCGGTCTCGGCGTCGGTCCTGGGGCATGAGCGAGCACGCTGTTTGAGCGCCGGGTTCGATGCGTTTCTGGGCAAGCCGTTCCTGGTGGTGGAACTCGAGGAATTGACCGAGCGTTTGCTGGGTGTGCGTTGGGAAACCAGCGAGACCGCAGCACTCGAAATCGAGCCGGTCTGCGTGCCGTCCGAGTTGTTCGAGCGGCTGAAGTCCAGCGCGGCCGGCTACCGCGTCACCGAGTTCAAGCAAAGCCTGTCGGAGCTCGAGAAGCTCGGTCCGCCTGGCGCAGCCCTGGCCAGGCGGTTGCGCCGCCTGGCCCAGTTCTCCCGGATGACGGAGGCGATGGCGCTCATCGAACGCGTGCGATTGCGAGAATCATGAATGAGCGACCTGTTCTTCGGAAAACTCAATCTGACCAAGCATCGTGAACACTTCAACGCCGCCTCCAGGGAGCTGCATCCTGATCGTGGATGATGTGCCGGCGAACTTGAGTTTGCTCATCGACACGCTCGAAGCGGCGGGGCATCGGGTGGTGGCGGTGCCCAGCGGCGAGGTGGCGCTCCAGATCGCCCCCGAAGCCAAGCCGGACCTGGTGCTGATGGATGTGATGATGCCGCAGATGGATGGATTCGAGACGTGTCGGCGCTTGAAGGCCCTAGCCGGCGTGGCAGACGCGCCGGTCATCTTCCTGACGGCGAAGGACGAGCCGAAGGACGTGGCAGCAGGCTTCAGGGCGGGCGGTGTCGACTATATCCCCAAACCGTTCCGTCCCGAGGAAGCCGTGCTGCGGGTCGAAACGCATCTGCGCATCCGCCACCTCACGCGCGCCATGCACGAGAAGAACGCGGCGCTCGAAGCGGAGATCAGGCGCCGCGATCGGGCGGAGCGGGAGCGCGACCGCTCGAACGCCCGGCTCCGGGCGTTGGCGCAGCACGACGCCGAGCGTTGGGGGGTCGCGGGATTGCTCGGGCAGAGCCCGACCTTTCGCCGGATTCTCGACACCATTCGGAAGGCGGCCGATTTCGGAGCGTCGCGCGTGCTCATCCTCGGCGAGAGCGGCACCGGCAAAGAACTTCTTGCGCGGGCGATTCATGCCGCCGGGCCGAGAAGCGACGGGCCGTTCGTCGCGGTCAATTGTTCGGCGGTCCCGGGCGAACTGGCCGAGTCGTTGTTCTTCGGCCATGCGAAGGGAGCGTTCACCGGAGCGACGGCGGACCGCCCGGGGTACTTCGAGTTGGCGGATGGCGGGACGCTTTTCCTCGACGAGATCAGCGAACTGCCCCTGCCGCTTCAGCCCAAACTGTTGCGCGCGCTCGAAGAGACGGCCATCACCCGCGTTGGCGATGGCCAAGCACATCGGGTCAACACTGCCATCCTCGCGGCCAGCAACGCCGAGTTCACCGAGCGCATCGCCAAGGGCCAGTTCCGCCCCGACCTCTATTTTCGACTGGCGCGCTTCACGGTCGAGGTTCCGCCCTTGCGCGACCGTCGCGACGACATCCCATTGCTGGCCCGCCATTTCGCCCAGCTTTTCGCCCGCGAGATGAACCTCGCCCCGCCTCGCATCTCGGACGCGGCGTTGAGGGCGCTGGAAATCTACGATTTCCCCGGCAACGTGCGCGAGCTTAAGAACATCCTCGAACGCGCGCTGATGGAAAGCGAGGGCGCCGAGGTGCGGGAACAGCACCTCCATTTTTTCGGGCCCGCCCGCCGCCCGCCGCCATCGGCCCCCGAGGGCTCAGTGCCGTCCACCCCGGATGCGCCCCAGACCAGCCCGCCCGAAGTCCCGGCAGCGGACAGCAGCCACGATGTCCGGACGGATTGCAAGGGGGCCGTCGATCGAGGCCCGTCATCGTCTATGGTTCGCGGGCAGGTCAAAGAGAAACAGGAGGCTTCTCAGACCAGCGCCGCGCTCCCTACTGAAGAAGCCCGCATCGTGAGCTTTGTCCGGTCACACGGAACGATCTCGAACGCCGAGGGACGCGATATGCTCGATTGTGACCGCAACCACGCCAACTACCTGCTCCATAAACTGACCGCCACCGGGCACTTGGTGTGCGAAGGCCATGGCCGGTGGGCCCGCTACCGCCTGCCCGAATGACGACCGAATGAGGCGACCGAATGAGAGAGTTGCCGCGCCGGCTTGGCTCGGCTAGGCTGCGGCTGCGATGTGGGCGCTCTTGAAGGAATTCCTGTTGTTCCTGCGCCAGGAGAAGAAGTGGTGGCTGGTGCCGCTGGTCGTGCTCCTGCTCGGGGTGGGCGCGATCCTGGTGTTCGGCACAAGTTCGGGAATCGCCTGGGCGCTCTACCCGTTCATGTGAACCTGCCTCCTAACCCGCATGTTTCAAAAGTTCTTGACCACTGCGAAGCCGAGGACTCCAGAAGCTGTACGCATGCGGGTTAGAACGCAAAACCGCGCCTGGCCAGAGGGTGTCAACGAGGACCACATTCTGTCAGGATGGAGTTCTCCCGAATCAGACAACCGGTTTCCATTCCCGCCCATCCAGGCGCGGTTTTGCCTAGCCCGGTTACGGTTCCTCGCTAAGCCTGTGGAATAACCGGGCTAAAGCATGGCCGCGCCCGTTTACATCCTCGGTCTCTCAGCCTACTACCACGACGCCGCGGCCTGTTTGATCCGCGACGGGAGGATCCTGGCCGCGGCGCAGGAGGAACGCTTCTCGCGGCGCAAGAACGACGAGCGGTTTCCCCGCCACGCGGTCGACTATTGTCTCCGCTACGGCGGCGTCGGCCCATCGCAGCTCGCCGCTGTGGTTTTCTACGACAAGCCAATTCTGAAGTTCACCCGGATGCTCGAGAGCTACCTGGCCGTGGCCCCGCACGGGTGGGGGACTTTCGTTCGCATCCTGCCGACCTGGTTTTCCGAGAAGCTCGACTTGCGCAAGACCATCCGCGCGGAGATCGCAGACTTGCCAACTGCGGTTCCGATTTTCTTCACGGAACACCATCAATCCCACGCGGCTGCGGCGTTTTACCCCTCGCCGTTCGAGGAGGCGGCGATCGTCACCTGCGACGGCGTGGGGGAATGGGCCACGACCACCATCGGCGAGGGGCACGGCACCGAGATCCGGCTGCTGAAAGAACTGCGGTTCCCTCATTCGCTGGGCTTGCTCTACTCGGCCTTCACCGCCTACTGCGGCTTTCGTATCAACTCGGGCGAGTACAAACTGATGGGCCTGGCGCCCTATGGCGAACCCAGGTACGCGGACGTGATCCGGAGCGAGTTAATCGATCTCCGGGACGATGGTTCCATCTGGCTGAACCTGGATTACTTCCATTTCCTGCGCGGCACCACGATGACCAACGACCGGTTCCATCGTCTGTTGGGCGGCCCGCCCCGCCCGCCCGAAGGACCCATCGAGCCCCGCCACCTCGACGTTGCCCGCTCGATTCAAGCGGTGACGGAAGAAGCGATGCTGCGGATTAGCCCGGCATGCGCGGGAGGTGACCGGGCCAGTCGCGTCTCTGTCTGGCTGGCGGCGTGGCGCTCAACTGCGTCGCCAACGGGCGGATCCTGCGCGAGCGCGTATTCGAGCGCCTCTGGATCCAGCCGGCGGCCGGCGATGCCGGGGGCGCGCTGGGGGCGGCGTTGGCCGCCTGGCACGGTCGCTGGCAGGGCGCTCGACCCCCGCCCGCGGCAAACGATCCCGAGGGCGATGCCATGCAGTCGGCGTTACTCGGCCCTTCCTTCACCGATGACGAGATCGAAGCCGTGCTGCGTGCCCACGGAGCCGTGTACGAGCGCCTGGATTTCGACGCTCTGCTGCGTCGGACCGTCGAGTGGCTGGCTGCGGAGCGGGTTGTGGGTTGGTTCCAGGGGCGCATGGAGTTCGGGCCGCGCGCTCTGGGCAACCGCTCGATACTGGGCGATCCCCGATCGCCTCGAATGCAATCGGTGATGAATCTCAAGGTCAAGTTTCGCGAGTCGTTTCGCCCGTTCGCCCCGGTGGTGTTGCGCGAGAACGCCGCGGATTACTTCGAACTGGACATGGCCTCCCCGTACATGCTCATCGTGGCGCCGCTTCGGCCCGACCTGCGCCGTCCCGTGATGCCCGGGCTCGAGGGTCTGGCCCGGCTGGCTGCTGTTCGGTCGAGCCTGCCAGCGGTGACGCACGTCGACGACTCGGCCCGGATCCAAACGGTCAGCCGAGAACAGAATCCGCCACTCTACGACCTGCTGCAATGCTGGCGTGCCGCGACCGGGTGTGCCGTGCTGGTCAACACGTCCTTCAACGTGCGGGGCGAGCCCGTCGTCTGTTCGCCCGACGATGCCTACCGGTGCTTCGTCAACACCCAGATGGATGCGCTGGTGATCGGCGGCTTTGTCCTCGAACGCGCCGCTCAGCCTGCCCGGCCAGTCGCCCGACGCGCCCCGCTTCAGCCGGACTGAACGTCGTCGCCGATGTGAAACTACTGCTTCAAGAAGACCCGCGCGTCTGGCGCCGTTTCGCGCTGACCGCCCTGCCTGCGCCGGCCCTGCTGGGGCTGGTGCTTTGGTGGAGGCGGGTGCTTCCGACCCTGGGTCTGGCGTTCTGGCTGGGATCGGTGCTGGCCCTGGCCATCCTCTGTCTGGCGCGGCCGGCTTGGTTTCGCGGGTTCTATCGCGGCGGAATGACTGCCGGCTTTCACATCAGCTCTGCACTGGGATGGATCGCGCTGAGCCTGATTTTCTTCCTCGTTGTGACGCCGCTCGGCCTCGTTCTGCGGTGGCTCGGACACGACCCGCTCCAACTGCGGCGCCGCAGGCAGGCACAGACCTACTGGCATCCATCCCGAGGCAAACACGATCTCGACCGGATGTTCTGACAAATCCCAAGCACCATGAACCGAACCGTTCGCACAACCTCAACCACCCTCGCCCACGTCATCGCCGGCACGGCGACTGCGCTGTTCACGGTCACCGCTGCCGCGCAGGCCGACTGGCAATCGCTCACGGCAATTGACGGCAGCACGCAAAGCCGGTTGGCGATCAGCCACTGGCCGAACGACAAGTACCCGCGAACTTCCCGAGCTGACGCCTCGATCGAAGACCGTCATGCTCGACGTGGACGGGCCAGGCGTTGTGACGCTGTTCCATGCGTCGATGTACCACGGCGGCGAGCAGGACAAACTCATCTTGCGCGTCTGGTACAACGGCGAGGTGAAGCCGGCGATCGAGATGCCGTGGATGGATTTCCTGGGCGATGTCGAGGCCAGGACCGCTCATTTCAGCACGGTCTATTTCTCCCATGTCAAGGAATCGCACAATTTCCGACTGCCCATGCCATTCCAAAAACACATCCGCGTCGAAGTCGAGAATCCGACGGACAAAGGTTTCGGCGGCTACAGCGACATTCAGTGGGAGAAGGTGCTCTCGCTGCCCGAAGCGACCGGCTACCTGCACGCCGATTACCGTTCCGGCACGCCGAAGATTCCCGAAGAGACGATCGAGGTCTGCCACATCCGGCGCCCCGGCACCATTGTCGCCCACTGGCTGCAACTGCAGGCCGACCAACCGGAGACGGTGCGCAGCGATCTGATCTGCGAGGCCAACCAGGAACTCTACCTCGACGGCAGCACGACACCGCAGATGGAGTATCTGGGCAGCGAGGATCTCTACGGCTTCTCCTGGGGCATGGGCGGGGGCGTCCAGTCCGATCAGTACGCCGCCATCACGCGCGTCGATCGCTGGAAGTCCGGCGGCTTGTTCACGATGCTGCGCTGCCGCACCGCGGACCGGATTCGCTTCGGCGCCTCCTGTCGGTGGATCATCAACTACCAGCAGGAGTTCTTCTCCTCGCTCACCCGGAATCCCCGTCACCAGACCACACCGAAGAAGTCGTTCGAAATGCCCTTCCGGAGTTGCGTCTATTACTACGCGAAGAGACCTTAGAAGCGGACTGGACAGACCGGGCGCGTCCAGAAACCGAGAGACACTCTATGCAAACGTCCCTTCCCGTCACTGAATTTGCCACGGCGGAGCGAGTCTCCCTCGGCATCCTGCAGCGGCAGGCCGAGGCGTGGCTGGATCTGCCCTTTGCGGCGTCTCTCTTGAACGCGGTGCCGGAAGGGGTGCTCGTGTTGAATCCACAGCGCCAGATTGTATTTGCGTCCGATGCCTTCCGTCGTCTGCTCCCTCCAGACCAGGCCGACCGCCTTGTGGGCGCCCGTCCGGGAGAAGCGCTTGCCTGCGTGCACGCGTGCGAGCAGGAGGGCGGGTGCGGCACGACCGAATTCTGTTCGCAATGCGGGGCGGCTCTCGCGCTGCTCGAAGGGTTGGCGGGACACGCCGCCGTTCGGGAATGCCGGCTGTTGCGCCTGAGCGGGTCCCAGCCTCCAGCGCTGGACCTGCGCGTGGTGGCGACGCCGTTCGATTATCGCGGAGAGCGCTACTGCGTTTTTGCGGTTTCGGAGATCAGCCACGAGAAACGCCGGCGCGCGCTCGAACGCAGCTTTTTCCACGATCTCCTCAACACCGCGGGCGGCTTGAGCGGTCTGCTGGAAGCGCTCGCCATCGAGGCGCCCGAGGACCTGCGGCCCGACCTCGAGATCGCCCAGATGGGCTTTCGCGACATGGTGGACCAAATCCAAACGCAACGCGACTTGTCACGCGCCGAGAGCGATGAACTCAGACCGGCGCCATCGCGCCTCGCCTCGCTGCGGGTCCTCCGGGATGTCATCGCCCTCTTCGAAAACCACCCGCTGGCCGCAGAACGGACGTTGGTCCTCGACGAGCCCGCGGTCGACCAGGAATTCGTCAGCGACCGCACCCTGCTCGGTCGTGTCCTGGTCAACCTGGTGAAGAACGCGCTCGAAGCCTGCCCGCCAGCCGGCGCCGTCAGGCTCGGTTGCGCGAGAACAGAGGGCGGTCTGCGGTTTTGGGTGCGAAATCCGGGCGCCATTCCTCGAGCCGTGCAACTGCAGATCTTCAACCGCTCCTTCTCGACCAAAGGAGATGGCCGAGGCCTGGGAACCTACGCCGTCAAGCTGTTGACCGAAAAATACCTGGGCGGCAGCGTCGGCTTCACCAGCAGCCCGGAAGCCGAGACGACGTTCCACGTCACCCTGCCCCTGGCGCCCGCCTCTGACCAGGATGGGGAAATGGCCAGCAGTCGCAGCGGAACAACTTGACTCACTTGCCACAGATTTCAAACAAGGAGCAACTCGAACGCTCTCATTCCCACCCGGTCACGCATTCCTCGAGTTCGCGGCGCGGACGGGGGGGCGGGCTCTCTGCCGCGTAGCCCAGCGGGAGGAGGATCACGGGACGTTCGCCGGCAGCCAGGCTCAGGGCGCGACAGACGGCGCCTTCGTCGAACGCCCCGACCCAACAGGTCGCCAAACCCAAGGCCGTCGCCGCCAGTTGGGCGTAGGCCACAGCGACAGTTGCATCCTGGACGCAGTAGAGGTCCGCACCGCGCTCGCCGTACTTCGCCGACCGCGCCGGCGCGGCGCAGAAGACCAAAACAACCGGGGCCGAAACCAGGAACTCCTGCCCCAGGGCCGCCGCCGCCAGTGCCCGCTTTTCGGCTTCGTTCCTGACCACATGCACTTGGTAGGCCTGAAGGTTCCCGGCGGAAGGCGCCTGACATGCGGTTTCGAGCACGGTCCGCAGCTTGCCGCGTTCGATCGCGCGCTGCTCATAGGCGCGGACCGAACGACGCGATTGAATGGCTTCAAAAACGTTCATAGTTCACAACTCGGACTCGAGGGGCCACCCGGAGGCCGCGCAGCGCACCGAATCCGGAAGAGCCAAGCATCCCGTCCGCCTGGCGTCGAGACCGGAGATCATTTGCCCAAGAGCGTTCTTTCGCGTATGCATTCGGGGTGCATCGGATTCTGAAGAGGGATGGGACACTGTCGGTAGCCATCTTGGCGGCGGGCCTGGGGCTGGGAGCCGTGAGTTGCGATCGGGCTGCCGTCAGGGTCTATCAGGCGCCCAAAGACACCCCCGGCACGCCGAATCCGTCGAGCGAGCCACGCCTGCCGGCATGGACCGTCCCCGCCCACTGGCAGGAGTCGCCGCCGGGGATGATGCAGGTCGCCAAGTTCTCCGTCGCTGTGGACGATGCCCAGGCCGAGATCACGATCTCTGTCCTGCCGGGGGAGGGCGGCGGAGAAGGCCCGAATGTGAATCGTTGGCGGGGGCAGATGGGTTTGCCGCCGTTGGACGGAACCGAGCTTTCGCGATCCCTGCTGCCGCTGGAAATCCCCGACGCGAAATCCTACGCGGTGGATCTTATCGCCGAGGCCGGCGATCGCCGGATGGTGGTGGCCGGCGTGGGCCAGGGGGGGCGGACCTGGTTCTACAAGCTGGCGGGCGAGGGCGCGGCGGTGGCGCGTGAAAAGGAAGCGTTTCTGCGGCTTGTGCGGACAGCCATCTATGCCCCCTAACCCGGAAATCTCACCAGTGGGGCGGTCGCGGCATACCTGACAGTCCGCGGGTGAGATTTCCGGGTCTATGAAACCCGCGCCCAGCAAGCAGAATTGGCTCATCGGTTCAACAACGCCGGGACGCGCCCCTGCCGCGTGGGCGACCCGGGCACGCGGACACAGTGGGATCGAGATTGGGTCCATCTGTTTGGGGCGCGGGTTTCTGACAGCCCGCATTTCAGGTGCAATGTGACGGTGACCTGTCAGAGGACATCACGAGTTGGTGAGAAATGCGGGCTAGAATCCTTGACAGGTCAAATGTGTTGTAGACAAGTCAGGTTTCTATGCCTCGCTGAAGGGGTCAAGGATTCTAAGGAGCGAGGCGCGGGAGAGTTGGGCCGGGAAACACGGGGACTTTTCATGCTTATGAGGACTGGGATTGGGTCTGAGGCGCGCCTCGCTGGTCGATTCTTCGCGTCACTGCGGCTGACGGTTGCGTGCCTGAGCCTGGCGATGGTGCTCGTTTTCTTCGGAACGCTGGCGCAAGTCGAGTTGGGCATCTACGCGACACAAGCCAAGTACTTCCAGAGTTTCTTCGTGTTCTGGAACATCCCCGGGACGGGGATCCGGCTGCCGGTTCTACCTGGCGGATACCTGGTGGGCGGCCTGTTGCTGGTCAATCTGATCTGCGCGCAGGCGCATCGCTTGGGTGGTGTCCGGGGCCGGGTTGGTCTGCTGATGATCCATTGGGGTCTCATTCTCCTGTTGTTGGGCCAGTTGGCGACCGACCTGTTCTCGAAGGAGAGCGTGATGCGTTTGGCCGAGGGAGAGCCCTGCAACTACTCGGAGGACAGCCGCCGCTGCGAGTTGGTCGTTCTCGACACCAGCCCTGCCGAGCACAACCTGGTGTGGGCCATCCCGGAGACTCATCTCGCCCGAGACCGGGAAATCCGGCATCCGAGTTTCCCTTTCACGGTGCGAGTGAGGGCTTACTGGCCAAACTCGACAAATCTCCCGCTGGCGATGGCGGAGGGGTCACTGAGAGCCACCCACGGGGCCGGACAGCGCCTGCACTTTGGTCCTGCGGCTCCGGAGACGCGTGCCGACAGGCGCAACATGCCGACGGCTTATATCGAGTTGACGGCGCCGGGCGGGTCGTTGGGCCTCTGGGCGGCGTCGCTCTGGCTCGACCCGGGCCAGAGCTTTCAACACGACGGGAAGACCTACGAGTTGGCGCTGCGCCCGGCGCGGCACTATCGCCCTGTCAGCCTCGAATTGAAGAAGTTCTCCCATGACAAGTACCTGGGAACCGAGATCCCGAGGAACTTCTCGAGCGATCTTCATTTGACGAATGCGCTGACGGGGGAGAGCCGGGACGTGCGCATTTACATGAACAATCCCCTGCGGTATGGGGGCGAGACGTTTTATCAATCGGGCTACGATCACCGTAACCCTCGAGTGACGATCTTGCAGGTGGTCCGCAATCCGGGCTGGCTGACCCCCTATTTCTCCTGCGCCCTGGTCGGCACCGGCCTGCTGGTGCAGTTCCTGAGCCATTTGGGGGGGTTCGTGAAACGCAAAGACACATGAGGAAATGGCTGCCTGGGATTGTCGCGGGCGTGTTCGGGCTCTGGGCCCTGAGCGGACTCCGTCCGCCCCGCGCCACGAGCGAGTTTGACAGCAACGGATTCGGCCGGCTGCCCGCCCTGCTCAACGGGCGCGTGCAGCCGCTTGATTCGGTCGCCCGGAACACCCTGCTGATTCTCTGCGGCAAACAGTCGGTGAGACGGGACGGCGGCGGGCGCGTGTCGGCTGCCGATTGGCTGCTCGAAGTGGCCATGAAACCCGAGATCGCCGACACCCGGCGGGCCTTCAAGATCGATCACCCGGAGTTGCGCAGTCTGCTGGGCTTGGCCCCGGAGGGCTCGTTGTACGTGGCCTTCGGGGAGATCGCCGGCCACATCGGCGAAATCGAGAGGCAGGCTCGGCACGCCGGCGAAGCGCCCGCCGAAGGTCGCAGCACCTTCGAAAAGGCGGTGCTGCGGCTCGCCAGCGGGATCCACATCTATCACCGCCTCAAGAACAGTTTCCGGCCAGAAAACGCCGAGGATTTCGCGGCCGAGGTTGCCGCCTTTCAGAAAAGCCTCGGTCCGGGTCTGGCGGCGTGGAAACTGCGTCAGGAAGGAAAGCCCTTCGACCAGGGTGATCTCGAACGGATGGCGAGATTCCTCCAGGCGTTCAGTTCTTTGGCTGATCTCGGGTATCCCCTGATCGTCCCGCCACTTGACCCGGAGGCCACCCGGGAGGCATGGACGAACTTGGGAGGCAGCCTGCTGGGCGCCATCCACTCGGGCGAGATTCCTCCTGCCGCGAGCGCGTATGCGGCCATGGTCACAGCCTACCGCCAGGGGCAACCGGCTGAATTCAACCGGGCGCTGCGCGACTATCAGCGCTGGCTCGCCGCGTCTTTCGCGACCGAGCAACGGAAGGCGGCGCGGGAATTCGTTTACAGCGCATGGCGCCCGTTCGCCGTCAGCCTGGCGCTTTATATTCTCGCCTTCCTGTTCGGTTGCGCTTCCTGGTTCGGCTGGTTTTGGGTGCTGAACCGCACTGCCGGGGGCCTGCTGGCTGTCGGATTCCTCGTTCACACCGCGGGGATCCTTTTTCGCATGTGGCTCGAGGGGCGACCGCCGGTCACCAACCTGTATTCCTCGGCGGTGTTTGTCGGGTGGGGAGCGGTCCTGATCGGTCTGGTCATCGAACGGCTCAACCGTGACAGCATCGGCATTGTGATGGCCGCCGTGTTGGGTCTGCTGACGCAGATTGTGGCGCACAACCTTTCCCTCGACGGCGACACGATGGAGATGTTGCGGGCGGTCCTCGACACCAACTTCTGGCTGACGACCCACGTCATCACCATCACCCTGGGGTATTCCGCGATGTTCGTCGCCGGTTTTCTCGGCATTGTGTATGTGGTTCGGGGGCGGTTCACCCGCACGCTGACGGAGGCGTCCGCCCGGCGGCTGGCTCGAATGGCGTACGGCGTGGTCTGCTTCGCCACTCTGTTCAGCTTCGTCGGCACTATCCTGGGCGGGATCTGGGCGGATCAATCCTGGGGGCGGTTCTGGGGGTGGGATCCGAAGGAGAACGGCGCGTTGCTGGTCGTGCTGTGGACTGCGGTGATCCTGCACGCCCGCGGGGGCGGCCTGGTCGGGGATCGCAATCTGATGAACCTGGCGATCTTCGGCAACATCGTCACCAGCTTCTCCTGGTTTGGCGTCAACATGCTGGGGGTCGGCCTGCATTCGTACGGTTTCATGGACCGGGCGTTTGTCTGGCTGATGGTCTTTGTGGCGAGCCAACTCGGCGTGATCGCGCTGGGTCTGCTGCCCGAGCGGCGGGGGCCGAGCCGGGCCAACGGCGTGCTGACCGCTACGGCTGGCTGAGCTGGGCGAGCCGGGGCCGTTTGGATTGCATTCTGAGGTTGAGCGTCTCGACCATGACCGAGAAGGCCATGGCGAAGTAGACATAGCCTTTGGCGATGTGTTGGCCCAAGCCGTCGGCCACCAAGACCACGCCAATCAGCAGCAGAAAACTCAAGGCGAGCATCTTGAGAGTCGGATGGCGCTCGATGAATTGGCTGATGAAACCGGCAAACAAGAGCATGAAGCCGACGGCGATGACGACTGCTGCGATCATCACGCCAAGCCGCTGTGCCATGCCGATTGCGGTGATCACCGAATCGAGTGAGAAAACGATGTCGAGCAGGAGGATTTGGACGATGACGGCGGCAAAGGTGGGTGGCAACCGCTGAGTGACCAATCCGTCTTCGCCTTCGAGTTTTTCGTGGATCTCGCGGGTCGCTTTGGCGAGGAGGAACAGGCCGCCCGCGAGCAGGATGAGGTCGCGTCCTGTGAATCCATGACCGAGGAGCGTAAAGAGGATGGTTTTGAGGCCCATGATCCAGGCCAGGCCGCAGAGAAGGAGAACCCGTGTGATTAAGGCCAGCATGAGGCCGAGTTGACGCGCCTTGGCCTGCTGGTGCGGAGGCAACTTGCCGGCCAGGATCGAGATGAACACGATGTTGTCGATGCCGAGCACGATTTCAAGCAGTGTCAGTGTCAGCAAGCTGATGTAGGTCTCGGGTTGCGTCAGCCAGTCCATAGGCCATGGATCATGATCCATTGCGGGATGTCTTCAACGAGAATGAGTCCGGGGCCGTGGAGAAGGCAGGCGCGCGGCACAGGAAGTCTCATTTTGAGGAACGCCCGGCGCGCAAACCGGCTGAAGCCGGGACACCAAACCGCGCCGGGGGGCCCGGAGCAGTGTTCGGTGTCCCGCCTTTAGGCGGCTCCTGCCCAGAATGAGAACTCCTGCGCGTGGCGGCGGGTCACTTGACACGTCGAACCCCGCTCCTATAGTTCGCGTACAATGTTGAAGGACGACCTTTCGTCAGACGGCGGAGAGCCGCCATCGGCCGGCTCCCTGGAGTCGCTCAAGGAGTTTCGGTGTGCGGGCCGGGGGCCGTGGGGTCAGGTTGCGGAGAGTGACTGGAACGACTGGCGCTGGCAGATCCGGCGACGCATCACGACCCTCGAACAACTCGAGACTCTGTTGCCGCGGCTGACTGCTGAGGAGCGGGCGGGGACCATCTTGGCCAACCGGAAGTTATCGATGGCGATCACTCCCTACTTTTTCAACCTGATCGATCCGTCCGATCCGCTCTGTCCCATCCGCCGCCAGGTAGTTCCCCGGATCGAAGAAACGGGGACAGCGCCCGGCGAACTGGTCGATCCGTGCGGGGAAGACCGCCACTCGCCGGTTCCGGGCCTGGTGCATCGGTATCCCGATCGCGTGTTGTTCCTGGTCACCGACCGATGCGCATCCTATTGCCGCTATTGCACCCGTTCCCGACTGGTGAGCAATGCAAGCGGCTACGATTTTCATCCCGATTTCGACCGCCAGCTTGACTACATCGCCCGCACGCCGCAGGTGCGAGACGTTTTGTTGAGCGGGGGCGACCCGCTGTTGTTGAGTGATGACAAACTCGAAGACTTGCTGCGCCGCTTGCGGGCCATTCCGCACGTCGAGTTCCTGCGGATTGGAACGCGCATTCCGGTCTTGTTGCCGCAGCGCATCACGCCGGAGTTGTGCGAGATGTTGCGTTTGTTCCATCCGTTGTTTGTCAGCATTCACTCGAACCATCCGCGGGAATTGACCACCGAGGCGCGCGAGGCGTTGGGGCGCCTGGCGGACGCCGGCATTCCGCTGGGCAACCAGTCCGTACTGCTCAAACACATCAACGACAGTGTCGAGGTCATGCGCGCGCACGTCCAGAAACTCCTGCTCTGCCGCGTCCGTCCTTACTACCTGTATCAGTGCGATTTGATCGCGGGTTCGGCGCACTTTCGGACCAGTGTGCGGACGGGACTCGAAGTTATGGAGGGTTTGCGCGGGCACACGACCGGGTACGCGGTCCCCATGTATGCGATCGATCTGCCCGGCGGCGGGGGCAAAGTGCCGCTGACTCCCGATTATGTCCTGAGCCGGAACAAGGATCGCATGGTGATTCGGAATTACGAAGGCGAGATCTTCGAGTATCCGGAAGGAGTCGATGGCACCACGCCGTTCGAGCCCGCGCGGCTTAAGGACCATGAACTGGTGTGATCAAACGCCCGACGCGATGCCCTAACCCGGAAATCTCACCAGTGGGGCGATCGCGGCATTCCGGACGGTCCGCGGGTGAGATTTCCGGGTCTGTGAAACCCGCGCCCAGCAAGGAGAATCGACTCATCGGTTCATCAGAACCGGGATACGCCCCAGCCGCGTGGGCGACCCGGGCACGCGGACACAGTGTGATCGAGATTGGGTCAACTGTTTTGGGCGCGGGTTTCTGAGAGCCCGCATTTCAGGTGAACTGTGACGGTGACCGGTCAGAGGACATCAAAAGTTGGTGAGAAATGCGGGCTAAGGAGCGAGGCGCGGGAGAGAAGGGCAGGAAAACGAAAGGGCGGTTCATGATGTCGAAGATTGGGATTTGGTCTGAGGCGCGCCTCGCTAGATGCCGCGTCCGGCAGCGGGCTCACGGTTCCACGAAGACCCGGTAGAATCGGGCGCCCGACGCGCTGCGCGTATCCAGGACACTGTTCGTGGGGGGTGTAGCGGGCAGACTCGGCAGCAAGACAGACGCCGGCGATCCCACGGCGTCCCATCGGAGAACGGTGTAGAAGGAATTGCTGACGCTGGGCCATTCCAGGACGAAACCCGCGGGGGTCATGGCGCCCGTGAGGGTCACCGGGGCGATCCAGACGAAAAGCGCCGTCGGCACACCCCAGTCGCCCGCGGCGCTTTGCGCTTCGAGGAAGAGCGTGTGCCGACCGGGAGTCCACCCTTTCGTGTCGATCGTCGCCCCAATGTTTTCCCTGGCCGAGTCGAAGTTGCCGTCGTCTGCGGCCAGCGCGTGTGTCACGACCCCCTCGACCCAGGACGGCTCGTCGATGCTGTAACGGGCGGCTGCGATGGTGCGCGCCGGCGGCGGTTGGGCGCTTCCCAGGCAGCGGCTGGCGTCGGCGACGGCGGCGAGCGCGACCGGCACTCCAGCCAGGGTGCCAGCGGGTGAAATCGACGGCTGCAGCACGTCGGGCCCGGCGGGAATCTGATACGGTTGCCGGCAGGCCTTGACGGCGTAATCGAGGGCCTGTCGGTTGGCGGGGTAGACTTTGCCCTCGAAAGTCGAGCAGGGTTCGAAGAAGGACGTTCCGATCTCGAACGTGTAGGCGGCCACACCGAGTTCTCCGTAGGCCCATTCGTCCGCCGAGCCGGTGGTGGGGTACAATGCATGGCTGGGCTGCACCGCGTACCGGCTGAAGAAAGCGAACTTGCCGCCCAAGGTCCGAAGCGCATCTCCGTTGGGCGCGGCGTTTGTAGTCCAACCCCAGGGAAAGAGGATCAGCTCTCCATAACTGTGCAGGCTGATGACCAGGCCGGTCGCGTCGGACGGAGCCGGATCGTTGTCCTCGGGTCCCCGCTGGTCAGGAAAGAGGGAGCGGACGTAGTCGCGGATGGCCTGGTTCTCCGGTTCCGAGAAAGGGGCTGGGCCGCGGTACACTTCATCGCAAGCGTGGCTGCTGCTGCCGAGGCCGCCCCAGAGAAACCCGCAGTTGCGGTTCAAGTCCGTGCCATAGCTGGGGAAAGCGGTGCATCCGTTGGTGTTCGCCGTGTTCTTGCGCCACCACTGGCCCTGCTCGGCCCACTTGCGCCCGTCCGGATTGGCCAGGGGGAGGATGTGCACCTCGCTGTAATCCAGAAGCCAGGTCACGTCGGGATCGACGTCGTAGCGCGAAACCAACTCTTCCGCAAAACGCGTTGCCGTTTCTGCCGTGGCGAGTTCGCGGGCATGATGCTCTGCCATCAGGAACAGACGCGGTTTGGGGCCGGGGCGGGTCTGGTTCGAGAGCACCAACACCAGCAGGTCGTATCCGCGCTGGCCACCCGAATGGGCCTTTTCCCAGCTATCGCCGATGTCGATCAGCGAGGCCAGTGCCGGGCACTGAGCCGCGATTCGGACGAGCGCGGCATAGGTTTCCTCGACGGTTCGGTAACATGGGAAACCTGGGATGCCGGCGGACTGGGCGGGGGAGCGACGCAGGGGGAGGTTGAGTTGAGCTGTCAGGGCGTCGTCGATGTCCAGGCGGTACCCATCGTCGCGAAGCTCCTGGTACTCCGCCGACCGCAGACGGGCCACCACGTAGCCTTCCTCGTGATTTGCGTACTCGAAGACGTCGTATCGACCAACCAGTTGGGCCAACCGCTCGCGGTCGCCGTAGAAGAGCCGAACCACGAGATCCGCGTCGGCTGGGGTTGCCCGGGGGTCTATTGATCGTTCCCCGGTTTCGACCGCGGGCCGGGGTGGAGGGGGCTGAGCCGTTCTGAGCAGGGGACTGCCCCCCAAGCCCAGCAGCAGGAGCGCGAGCGCGAGCGGTGTCCGGTGAGCGGGGGCGAGAGCGCGGTTGTTGGGGAGCAACCTGCTTCTTGCGGAACTGCTCAGGGCAGATGAATCGCGCAGATTGTCCCTCACCCGCCCCCGCAGTCGCGGAGAGCACCCTCTCCCATCGGATGGGAGAGGGACGGGGCTGAGGGAGCACGTTTACCTCGAAAGCAGCTGCGTAAAACGCAGCACAACAACTTGACTTGTCTACAACACATTTCGCCGGTCAAGGATTCTAGGGTTTCGGACTGAAGAGCGCTTCGGCGAACTGCTGCGCGCTGAACGGTTGCAGGTCGTCGGGTTGTTCGCCAACTCCAATGAACTTGATCGGGAGTCGGAGTTCCTTCTGGATGGCGACGAGCATGCCGCCTTTACTGGTGCCGTCCAGTTTGGTCACAACCAGGCCGGTCAGAGAGACGGCCTTGTGGAATTCTCGCGCCTGGTTCAGGGCGTTCATGCCGGTCGTGGCATCGAGCACCAGCAGGACCTCGTGGGGCGCTCCCGGCAGTTTCTTGTCCATGACCCGGTGCACTTTCTGGAGTTCCTGCATCAAATTGTTCTTGGTGTGGAGGCGTCCGGCGGTGTCGACGAAGAGGTAATGAGCGCTTCGGGCCTGTGCGGCGGAGATGGCATCGTGCGCCACCGCGGCGGGATCGGCGTGGTAGGCGCCGGCAATGACCTCGACTTCGAGTCGCTCTCCCCAGAGCTTCAACTGCTCGATCGCGGCGGCGCGGAAGGTGTCGCATGCGGCGAGCAGGGCACGTTCGCCGCGAGACTGGACGAAGCGGGCGAGTTTGGCGCTGGTGGTGGTTTTGCCGGTTCCATTGACGCCGACGACGGAAACGACTGTCGGGGCGGACGGGGCGCGGCGCAATGCGGCGTCGTGGGAATCGAGACTGGCGGCGACCTCGGCCTGGGCGATGGCGAACACGTCCACGCCGGCGCTGCCCTGGGTTTCATAGGCTTTCTTGACGGCGGCGCTGATCTGGGCCGCCATCGCCCGGCCCAGATCGGCGCCGAGCAGAGCGGCTTCGAGTTCGTCGAGGGTGGCGCCGGTGAGTCGGGGCGATCCGGTGACGATCCGCTTGATTTGGTGGGCAAGCTGGGTGTGGGTCTTCTGGAGACCCGCCTTGATCTTTCGCAACAAACCCATGGACGTGGGAAGGAAATGAGTGGATCAGACGACCGGGCAGGAGGGCGGCTGCGGCAGATTCGCATCGGAAATCACGGGCGGAGGCGAGCCGATCGTGACAGGCAAGTTGAGCGGGGTGGCCGGGCGCGCCCGGCAGAGTTGAGCCACCCGTTCCTTGAGCAGAGCCACATATCGGTAAGGCAGTCGGACGCTTCCGATGAGGGGCCGGCCTCGGTTCATGCCGTGGCAATCGGAGCCTCCGGTCACCAGAAGGGCATGCTGCCGCGCCAAGTCGAGGTAATGCTCGCTCGTTGCCGGCGAGTGTCGCGTGTGAAAGCACTCGAGGCCATCGAGGCCGGCTGCGGCCATTTTAGGGATGAGCTTGTCGTTGTGATTCAGGCCCGGGTGCGCCATGACCGCCAGTCCCTCCGCTTCGTGGATCAACGCGATGGCCTCGGTCGCCGACATTTTGCACTTGGGCACCCAGGCGGGGCGACGCTTCTTGAGGAATCGATCAAAGGCCTCATCGAGTGTCCTGCAGAACCCGGCCTTCACAAGGGCTCGGGCGACGTGCGGTCGGCCGGGCGATCGGCAGTTGGCCAGGGCGAAGACGGCCTGGGACTGGAGCGGGACGCGGAGGTCGTTGAGCCGGGCGACCATTTCCCGGATCCGGTCTTGGCGGATGCCCTGGAAGCGCGCCAATTCCCGAAGGAGACGCGCGTGCTGGGTATTGAGGAAATAGCCCAGGAGATGGAGTTCGACCCCTTCGTGCTCGGCAGTGAACTCAGCGCCAGGGATGAATTCGAGGCCAAGTTGATCGCAGGCAGCGCGCATCGGGGCGCAACCTTCGACCGAGTCGTGGTCGGTCAGAGCGATCGCCGACAGGCCGTGTCTGCGGGCGTGGCCAGCCAACTCCTCGGGGTGATAGGTCCCGTCCGAAAAGTGAGTGTGGAGGTGGAGGTCGGCGAACATTGCGGAGGCGTGAGCGGTGGACGGTGCTGCGGCTGCGGTTAGAATCTTGGAAACCCCGAAGATGTGGCCATCAAGTCAACTCTAGCGAGGCGCGCCTCAGACCAAGTCCCAATCCTCGACATCATGAACCGCCCTTTCGTTCTCCTGCCCTTCTCTCCCGCGCCTCGCTCCTTAGAATCCTTGCGAAACGAAAGAGATAGGGGTGAAGGCCAAACTTGACTTGATCGCAACATGTTTGGGGTTTCAAGGATTCTAGGGCGCTCCTCTTTCTCCAGCTTTCGGGGAATCGACATACCATCAGAGCGAGGCGCGGGAGAGAGGGAAAGGGAGGCATGGCGACTGTTCATGAAGTTGCGTGTCACACATGGTCTGAGTTGGTCTGAGGCGCGCCTCGCTCGCGGCAGATGCGGGCGGGGCGCATGAGTTCGCTGCGGATCTTGTCGAGAATTCCGTTCACGAACTTGCCGCTGTTCTCGGTCGAGTAGCGTTTCGCGATGTCGATCGCCTCGTTGATGGTGACGACCGGCGGGATATCCTGGCGGTTCCGCATTTCGTAAATGGCCAGGCGCAGGATGTTGCGGTCGACGACCGCGATGCGGTGGAGGTCCCAGTTCTTGGCCACACGTCGGATTTCGGCGTCGATCTGGTCTCGCTCTTCGAGTGTGCCTCGGATGAGCGGGTCGGCGAACAGGCGCACGGTTGTGTCCTGGGGGCTGGGCGGCGGAAGGGTGGGCAATTCTCCCCAGGTGGCTCCCGCCTTCTCCGCTTCGAGAGAGGCGGTCCGCTGCGATTCCCAGAATCGATCCAGAGCCGCCTCGAGATCGACCGGCGGATTCAGATCGTACTGGAAAAGAAATTGGACGGCGCGCTCACGCGCCTCGCGGCGTGTGCCCATGACATAAGGATGCGGAAGCGCGTGGCTCCCGGCAAAGGAAAAATACTGGCACATTTTTTGCGTGATTTTTCACGCGGACTGACATTAGATACGAACTTATGCTCATTTGGCTGATTGTCCTCGCGATTTTCGCGGTGCTGGGCGCGACCGGCTACTACAAGGGGGCCATTCGCGCGACGGTCTCCCTGATCGGGCTTGGTTTTGCCACGTTTCTCGCCCTGCCTCTCTCCCCCTTCCTGCGCCCGCTGGTGCCCAAGCTCGGTCTGGTGAATCCCGTCTGGGACTGGATTCTGCCTCCCGCCGTGGTCTTTCTTGTCGTCACGCTGATCTTCCTCGGCCTTGGCTTTCTGGTTCATGCCAAGGTCGCCCATCATTTCAAGTATGCGACCGACGACTACACGCGAATCCGCTGGGAGCGGCTGAATCGTGTCCTGGGTCTCTGTATCGGACTGACCGCCGGCGGCGTGTACTCGGTGCTGGTGGGGCTCATGATCTACATCTTCGGGTATCCCGCCGTCCAACTGACCAACGAGGAAAGCCCCTTGTGGCAAAGACTCCTCGCCACCGCGCGCAAGGACCTCCAAAGCTCGGGGATGGACAAGACCATGGCAGCGCTCGATTTGATGCACGAGAAGTACTACCTGTCGACCGACTTGGTCGGTCTGCTCTACCAGAACCCGATCGTCTTGGATCGCCTCCTGAACTATCCGGCCTTCCTGGCGCTGGGCGAACGCGACGACGTCAAGGAACTGACGACCGACACCGATTTTCTCAACGGGTGGCAGACCAAGGTCCCCATCCTGAATATCGTCAACCAGCCCAAAGTGATGGGCCTCATCAAAAACGCAGAGGTCGCCAGCGAAATCCGCCAGGTGGATCTCAAAGACTTGTACCGTTACCTGGGCAGCGGCAAGTCCGACAAGTACGACGAAGAGAGGATCCTGGGCCGGTGGCGTCTGGATGTGGCGTCGACCTTCACGCTGACCCGCAAGAAGAATCCGGACATGACGGCAGCCGAGATGAGCCAAGTCCGGCTTTTGCTCACCGTCTTCATGCCGAGTATCAACTTCATGGCCACGCCGGACAACAAGGCCTTCATGCGGGTGCAATTGACCGATCAAGCCAAGCAGATGATCGAAGCCGCCAGGGCCGCGGTCGCCGCGGCTCAAAGCGCGGTTGAAGGTTCAAGCGCTGCGATGCCCCAGATGGATGCCCGCATGATGCAGCGCTATGGCCTCCGTCCGGGCCAACGTCCGGGCCTGGCACCGCCGCCTGAGACCGAAGCGGTCAAAGCCCCCGAGCAGCCCCTTCCAGGCATTCCCGAGCTTCGGCTCAGCGGCGACGGCACGTGGGAACGCGTCGGCACCAAGTACCGGGTCAAGATCAAGAACGAGAAAGGCCAGGAGGTCAGCGGCGAAGGAACGGCTGACGAGGATCGATTGCTCGTGACGTTGGACGGCCAGCCGCTTGTCTTCATCCGGTAGGCGCAGCCTCGCTAGCCTGACTTCCCTTCCGAAATCTGTAGTAAATGAGTCAAGTTTTTGCGCCGCGCAGCGGCGCCACTTAGCGAGGCGTCGGCTTCCGGTGATCGTGGTGGACACCCAGCGGCCACCAGCCACTCACACGCCTCGCCGGTCTGAGGCGAAGCCTCGCTAAGGCTCGACCGTCTCTCCGGGGCCAGGCCGCAGGACCTTGAGCTTGGGCAATCGCTCGCGGAGTGTGGATTCGACCCAGGCTTGAGCCTCGGGTTCACCGTGCCCGAGCACGACAGCTCGCGGCATCACCCGGCTGACAAACTCGACGAGGTCCTCACGATTCGCGTGTGCAGTCAGGTCGAACTCGGCAAGTTCGCATTGGCGCACTGCCTCGCCTGCGGTGCGGCTGAACAGGAACGGCTGGCCCGGGCGAGACGACTTGAGGCGGCCGCCTGGGGTTTCGGGGTCGGCATAGCCAACAAAGAAAACCGCATGGCGGGGGTCTCCCATGAGCCGAAGCGCGAGGTCGTGCGCAGCCGTGTTCTCCGTCATCATGCCCGAAGTCAGCACGAAGAGGCGTCCGCCGGCCAGCCGCATGCGGTCGATCTGTCCCCTCTCCAAGACCACGAGGTTCAAGGCTTCGTGCAGCATGAGATTGCTGTGTTGCCGGTGAGTTCGGTGCGCTTCGAGGTCGTAGATCTCCGTGAAGACCCGGCCCAGGCCCCCAATGTAGACGGGTTGGCGGCGGATGCGGCCCGATCGCATCAACAGGGCCAGCAAGCCTAGGATCTCCTGGGTCCGGCCCAGCGCGAAGGAGGGAATCAGCACCGAACCCTTGCGTTTGAGGGCGGTGCGGATGGCGTCGGCCAAACGTTCCGCCTCGGCCTCCCGGCTGAAGCCGGCGACCGCCGGACGACCACCACGCGTCGTCTCGATGAGCAGCACGTCGGCTTGCACGTCCTCGAACCGAGCCGCCTTGAGCAGGGTCTGGTCCCGAAACGAGACGTCGCCGGTGTAGAAAAGCGTCTCGCGTTGCCCGCGCACCATCATCCCGGCGGCGCCGAGGGTGTGGCCGGCATCACGGAACTCGATCGTGGGGGAAAGGAAGCCGGCCCTTGTTTTGTGGTGCGCTGCCCATTCGATTTCCCGGTCGTACCGAAACCCCTGAATGCGCGGCGCGAGGTCATCCACCTCGTCGTGACTGTAGAGCGGGTACTCGCGAATGCCGAGTTCGTCACGCTGGCGCACCATGACGTTGACCGAGTTGTGGAGGACGCGTTCGACCAAGAAATAGCTCAATTCTGTCATCAGCACGTGCGCGGTCGGGTGCCGCCGGGCGGCGATGGGCAAGGATCCGACGTGATCGTGGTGGCAGTGGGAAATGGCGATGGCGTCAAGCTCTCCTGTTGAGAGGCGCTCGTAAAGCGGCAGGGCGTCCCGCCCTTCTCGTTTGGGATGCGTGCCCGCATCGAGGAGGAGTCGATGACCTTCCATTTCGAGGAGCCAGGCGCTGGCGCCAATGTCGGAAGCCGGATTCAGGTTGGAAATCGTCATGGGATCTGAGGATCGGGGCGAACGGGGAGCGAGGCGTGGGAGAGAAGGGCAGGAAAACGAAAGGGCGGTTCATGATGTCGAAGATTGGGATTTGGTCTGAGGCGCGCCTCGCTAGAATCCTTGAAGCCCCGAACATGTTGCGATCAAGTCAAGTTTGGCCTTCACCCCTATCCCATTCGTTTCGCAAGGATTCTAAGGAGCGAGGCGCGGGAGAGAAGGGCAGGAATACGAAAGGGCAGTTCATGATGTCGAAGATTGGGATTTGGTCTGAGGCGCGCCTCGCTAGATGATCGTTGTTTGAACAAAAAACGCGCTCACACCGTCCATTGAACGTTCGGCTGATCGCCCGCCCCGCCGAACACCATCGAAGTGCGGTGGGCGAAGGCGTCTGCCGGCGTGACCCGGCAGAGAGGAGGTTGTTTGGTTGTTTGGGTTGGGCGGGCATCGCACGATGCCCGCCTTTCTTGGGTGATCTTGCGCGTCTCGGGTTTGGGTGTCAAGAATCAGTCGACTTGGTCGTTGTCAGGGACCTTCGTCTCCCGCCAATATGGCGGCGATGTCATTGCGGGACAAGATTGTCGCCTTCGAGAGTCTCCCTGCCTGGCGGGACCGGCAGCGGGCGGCGGGCCGACGCGTGGTCGTCACCAACGGGTGCTTCGATTTGATTCATCTGGGTCATGTGGTCTACCTGGAAGCAGCGCGGGCGCTGGGCGACTGCCTACTTGTGGGACTGAACAGTGACGCGTCGGTGCGAGTGCTCAAGGGAACGGCTCGACCCATCAACCCCGAGCAGGACCGGGCCGGCGTTCTGGCAGCCCTGGCCGCCGTCGATGCGGTTTGCATTTTTGCCGATCTGAATGCGCTGAATTTCCTGCGCGCCGCCGGGCCGGACATTTACGTGAAAGGCGGCGATTACACCCTCGAGACCATCAACCAACCGGAGCGTCGCCTGGTGGAAGCGAGCGGAGGCCGCGTGGTGGTCCTGCCAGGGGTTGCGGGCCGGTCCACGACCGCCACGCTCCGCCGCATGACCTCGTCACCGTGAACCGGAAAGACGCGACGCGACGACACCCCGCCGTCGGCGTTGGGGTCTGCCACCCACCAACCTCGAGTGGATTTTCTCTGTCCAGAACGTTACACTTCCCTCCGTGATGACTCGTCCGCATCTGGTCAACCTCAAAGACAATGATGGCGGTTCGGCGACGATTGCGCCGGAACTGGGAGGCTGGTTGCTCCGGTACAGCCGCGAGTTGGTGGAACACGGCCGGGTGGAGGCTCTCCACTTCGACCCGGCGGTGGTGGAGCGGTATCCGCGGGAGATGTACGCCGGCTCGCCGGTGTTGTTTCCGCTCGCCTCGTTCAACCACCTGGCCGGGCGCGACCATCACTACGAGTGGCAGGGGCGCGTCTATGAAATGCCCCAGCACGGGTTCGCCCGGCGCCGCCCCTGGACCGTGCTCGACCAGACCGACGCATCGGTGACGATGGAGCTGACGGACAGCGAGGCGACTCTCGCCCAATACCCGTTCGAGTTCTCGCTGCGGCTGACGTACCGCCTGGCAGGCGGGCAGTTGTTTTGGGAGCAGAAAGTGATCAATCGGTCGCCGGAAGCGCTGCCCTTCAGCACGGGTTTCCATCCGTATTTCTCGGTTCCGCTGACGTCGCGCGGCTTGCGGTCCGAGTGTTTTGTCGAGATCCCCGACTGCCGCCGGCTGACGATGCACGGACGGGGCGAGGGATTCACGGCCAAACCGTTTCCGAGTCAGAACTGGAGCGTGGCCGAGGACGTGTCGAACACCCTGTTCCTCACCGATTTGAAGCGGCGCGAGCTGATTCTGGCGGATCCAATCAGCGCGCTCGAAGTGGTGCTGGATTGGCGGGAGACGCCCGCTTTCCGGTTCGTGGCCATCTGGTCCAAGTCGATCGAGGCGCCCTTCTTCTGTCTCGAGCCATGGACCGCCGTGTCCAATCCGTTCACCCGCGCCAAGGAGCGCGAACTGATCGTGCTCGAGCCAGGCGGGACATTCGACGCGGCCTTTCGCCTGGAACTGCGCGAGACCCAGTAGCGAGGCGCGCCTCAGACCGGCAAGGCTTGTTGCCAGGTCGTTTGCGCTTGGTCTTGCCCAGGTTATCGACAGTCGACGCCTCGCTAAGCGGCGCCGCTGCGCGGCGCAAAAACTTGACCCATTGACTACAGATTCCAAACGAGGAGTCACTCCGAATCTGATCGCAACCGGTCGATCATCAGCCCGCCGCCCGGTCACGTCAGGTTGACCGGATCGATGTCAACGGTCAGGGCGACCTCTTCCGGAAGGCTCAGACACCGGGTGAGTTCCGCCAACCGCTCGCTCGCCTTGGCCATCTGGCGGGTGCGCAGCATGATCTGGTACCGATAGAACGTCTCCGCGCGCACGAGCGGAGCCGGGGCCGGCCCTGCGAGCACCGCGTCTTTCCAGCCGGCCAAGGCACGGTCGAGTTCCCGTTTCACGTGGTCGGCGGTGAATCGGACCTTGTCTTCGTTCCGGCCCTTGAGGGTGATCAGGGCAATCCGACTGACCGGGGGATACTTCAATTGTTGGCGGAACTCGATCTCTTGCTCGTAGAAACTGACGAAGTCGTGGTTCTTCGCGTACTGGATCGCCGGGTGATGGGGAGTGAACGACTGCACCACCACTTCGCCCTCGACGTCGCCCCGCCCGGCCCGGCCCGAGACTTGGGTTAACAACTGAAACGTGCGTTCGCCTGACCGGAAATCCGGGACATGCAGGCTGAGGTCTGCATAGATGATCCCGACCAGCGTCACGTTGGGAAAATGGAGCCCTTTCGCGATCATCTGGGTGCCCAGCAGAATGTCGATCTTCCCGGTCCGGAAATCGCCCAGAATGCGGCGGTAGTCCTCCTTTCGCTGGAGCACGTCCGAGTCCATCCGCTGGATGCGCGCGTGCGGGAAGACGCGCGTCAGGGTCTCCTCGACGCGCTGGGTGCCGAGCCCGGCGTAGCGGATCGCGGGGTTGCGGCATGACGGCTGCGGGCAAACGGACGGCGCAGCCTGTTGGTGCCCGCAGATGTGGCAGAGGAGCGCTTGCCGGTGGCGGTGATACGTCAGGGACACGCTGCAGTTGGGACAGCCAGCCACGTACCCGCAGCGGGGACACTGCAACGACGTGGCGTAACCGCGCCGGTTCAGGAACAGAATGACCTGTTCCTTGCGTTCGAGCCGGCGTGTGATGGCCTCGCGCAACCGATTCGATAGAACCGGGATGCCCTTGTCGCCGCGGTGTTCGCGGCACAGATCGATCACGCGCACCACCGGGAGCTTCTGGTTGTCGACGCGGGTGGGCAGCTCAAGCAGGCAGTACTTGCCGCGGCGGGCGTTGAAGTAGCTTTCGAGCGACGGTGTGGCCGACCCGAGGACCACAACGGCGCCTTCCCGCCGGCCTCGGACCACGGCCACGTCGCGCGCATGATACCGCGGGGCTTCCTCCTGCTTGTAGGAATGCTCGTGCTCCTCGTCGACAATGATCAGACCGAGCGGCTCGACGGGAGCGAACACCGCCGAGCGGGCGCCTATGACAATCCGGGCGCGGCCCTGGCGGATCTTATGCCATTCGTCATGGCGTTCGCCGGCCGAGAGATGACTGTGCAGCACGGCAACAAGCGTCTGGAGACGCCCGGAACAAAACCGCGCCTTGAAGCGCTCGACAGTCTGCGGTGTGAGGGAGATCTCCGGCACCAGCACGATGGCGCCCAGACCCAGGCCGAGCGCGTAGGCGATCGCCTGCAAGTACACCTCGGTCTTGCCGCTGCCCGTCACCCCGTAGAGCAGAAAGGGACCAGTCGGAGACGCAGTCCGCGCTTGACGATCGGCCGCAGGCATCGCGTCCACCGCCGCCTTGATGGCGCTCAAGGCCTGCTGTTGCTGCGGATTCAGCACCAAGGGCGACGTGGGCAAGATGGTCTCCCGCGCGTACGGATCGCGCTCGGTGATCTGCGGGGCGAGGGCGATCAACCCGCGGTCTTCGAGGCGCCGCACGGTTTCCGTCGTCGTGCCGGTCAGCCGCAGCAATTCCTGGAGCGGCAATTCCTTCCGTTCCTCGATGACACTCCAGACCTCGGCCTGGCGCCGGCTCAACTTGGGCAAGGGGCCGTCCAGCGGCAACGCGCGTGCGAAGAGGCGCTCCCGCCAGCCCCCTTCCTCCCGCCGAACCGCCTCAGGCAGCACGCTCTTGATGGCGGTTTCGACAGGGCAGCAATAATACGACGCCATCCAGCGCGCCAACTCGAGTACCCGCGGGGTGATCAGGCTTTGGCGACCCACGAGCCGCGACAGAGAACGCAGCCCCGTGCGCGGCGACGCCTCCGCCAGCGCAGTGACACACCCGAAAACCTCGCGCGCCCCAAACGGGACTTTGACACGGCTGCCCACCTCGACCTGCCCGCACAGGTCCGGAGGAATGAGGTAGTCGAACTCCTTGCCCAGTGCGATTTCCAGCGTGACGCGGGCAATCATGAGGCCGAACGGGATGCACCGCCCGCGTCCCAGCCGCACATCCCGATACACGGGAGGCGCCCGACTGGGACCACCCCACCACACCCGGCAGGAACTCGAGCCGACATCCGGTTCACGGCTCGCGCAGGCAGATGAGATGGACCAGGTCCAGCCCCAATCCGGAGGAGCGTTCGTTCTTTCCGACCAGTTTCAGCATCAGGTTGTTCTTCCCCTCCTCCAAATCGAGGCGACCCAGCAACAGACGCCCGCTCTTGGCCGGTTTCTCGGCGTACAGATCGACCGACTCGCCGGCCGGGATTCTCGTTTTGGAACAACTGGACGCAGCCCTGTCCCGGACCTTTGACGGCTTCGAGGAAGATCGCGTACCGGCCCGCCGTCGGGAGGTCCACCGTGGGCGACAGGAAATGCGAGCCGAACCAGTCCTGGCCTTCCGCCGCAAGGGACAGGAAACGGATTTCCTCGTCGGCGAGCTTCTCCTTCTTGCGGGTCAGGCTCGCGCGATCGAACGACCAGGCGTGAACCGGCGTTTGCCACCACATCGGGAAAATGACCTCCTGCGGGTCATTGACCTTGCGCTCCGCCAGCGGCGGCGATGCAAGGTCCGGCGTCGGACGCCCCTCCGAGTACACGTAGGCGACACTGCAATAATCGGTCGGGATGCTGTTGTTCTCGCCGCCATGCTCGATCGTCTGGCGGAGACTCTCCCGATAAGAATAGGCGTCCGCCAGGAACACCCGATAGGCGCCGGTGCGGCCCAGATGCTTCTGGTAGCCAAGACATCCGCTCAGCGGAAACGAGAGGCGCTTCTCCCAACGGTCCGGCACGTCGTACCACCCGCCGTTGAAAAAATCCTCCGACCCGGTCCCGTGAATCAACAACTCCCCGTCGATGGTCGTCTGGTCGTCTCCTTCGAAGAACAGCGTCTTCCCCGACTCGAAGCCCTGCGATTGCAGCACCACGCCCACCAAATGACCGCGTCCGGCGGTGTCGATGAACGTGTACGGCGCGCCAGCCCGAGTGGGATTCTCGCGCCGCCAGAGGGCGTAGAACTTCCCCTCCCGCAACGCGCGACCGACCGGGGCGTGAACGACCTCGGCCCATAACTCCACCGGGGCTGAGCGCTGAGAGACAATCTCGACCGTGGCCCGCCGGTCGTACGGCATGGGAAAATAACAGTAGTTCGTCTCGCCCGCCGTGCCGAGAAGCAGGGATTGCATGGCCGGTTGGCCCCAGGCGTAGCCGAAGAAATCGCCGAGCGGGACCTGCACGGCCGGCGCCTCGCCGTCGTATGAGATCTGGAGCAGCAGATCGCGCGCCTTGCCGGCAATGGCGGCGGTGGGGCCCGCCCTCAGGCCGACAATGCGCCCGCCCGTGCTGGCCTCGAACACCCTCTGGGTGGCGTGCGGCCCCAGCGAAATCGCCCGGCGCGTGGTCTCGACGGCCGCGCCTGGCGGAGCGGCAAACCGGCTGACGTCCGATCCGGCGCAACGCCACACCCCCGCCGCTTGCTCGAGGGCGGCCCGCCACTCCGTCGAGAGACGCGGGTCGAAGGTGGCCACCGGCGTCTCCGGCGGGTAAACCACTGAGTTGATCTGGTAGAACTGCGCCTTCGCCGCACGCAACCGGACAACGCAGGACTTGGCGAACGGCAACGGCACATAGCAGTAGTATCCCCCCGCGCCAAATCCGACCAACGGACGCGGAAAACCCGGATGCCGACCCAAAAACAACTCGCGGAACTTGACCTGCAGCCGCGGCTCGACCTCGTCATCGAACAGAAACTCGAGCGTGTCGTCGGTCGGCGTCGGAGTCCAAACGCGCGTGATCACGCCGGGCCCCTTCAGGTCGGCCAACACCAATCCGTCCGATTCCCTGCGCACGAACGAGTACTTGCCCGAAAACCCGTCGTCGTTGCCGCCCGTTCGATCGTAACTCGAAACCGCGCCGATCTTGGCGCCGTCTTTGAACATCGGCAATCGGTCCAACCGGTAAAGATCGGCCAGCCCCGCCGGTTCTGCCTGTCCCCATAGCGGCAGGATCCCCGCCAGACAACAGCCGATCTCGAGAGCGCGTGCACATCTCATCCCCGCAGTCATAACATGCCCCTCGAAGATCCGCCAGCCCGGACCGGACCGGTCCGCGCGGGAGGGGCGTCACCTGTTCCTTCTTGAACTGCTCACGCCAAAAAAGGTGGAAGGATCGACAATCCCCGTGTTGCCGGCGGACGCACTCGCCGACTCAACTCAACGCACTCCGGTCCAATGCCAGGCCTGGATCTTCGAGGGCGAGCAGGCGTGGTGGCGGAGCAGTCGGGGATGATCGCCCCCGGGCAGGCCAAGGCGCGGTGGCCGCGCCGGGCCAAGACGGGCCGGCCGGTCTGCGACGATGAAAACGCATATGAATATCAAACCTGATCGAACTGCATGGCTCAAGGGCGGTGACGTGAAATTCCCGGCCCAGCCTCGCGCGGGAGCTCGAGCGTATCGTCTGATCCTGCTGGGTGCCCCGGGCGTGGGCAAAGGGACCCAGGCCGAGCTGCTCTCGGAGCGACTGGGGCCGAGTCATCTGTCGACAGGGGATGTCTTTCGGGCCGCCAAGTCGCTGGATCCCGCGGAGCGCAGCCCCGCGCTGAATGCCGCGCTCGAAGCGATGCGCCGGGGGGAATTGGTGTCCGACGAAACGGTGATCGAGATGGTGCGCGAGCGGGCGGGATGCCTGCGCGACCCAGGCGGATTCCTCCTGGATGGTTATCCGCGCACTGTGGCCCAGGCCGAGGCGCTCGACCAACTGCTGGCGAAGGAAGGCCTCAAACTCGACGCCGTGCTCAGCTATGATCTGCCGATCGAGACCATCGTCGCCCGCCTGAGCGGACGCCGCACCTGCCAACAGTGCAAAGCTGTGTTCCATGTCCAGACCCGCCCGTCGAAAGTCGACGGCGTCTGCGACCACTGCGGCAGCGCCCTCGTTCAACGCGAGGACGACCGGCCCGAGGCCGTGCGCGTCCGCATGGAGACATACGAGCGAAGCACCGCCCCGCTCGCCGATTTCTACCGCCGGCGCAATCTGCTCCGATCGGTCTCCGCCGCCGGCACGCCTGAGGAAATCTACCAGCGTACTGCGGCGGTCCTCGGCGGTTAGAGGCCGCGTCGCCCTCTCTTCAACGGGAAGGCCGCCGGCGGCTGCGGGAAAACACCTTGTAGAGCAACCACATGGCCCCGGCAAGGAACCCGAAGGCGATCAAGCCGGCGAGCCATTTGAACCAGAGGGCCTGCCGGCGCAGCCGCTCGTTCTCCGCCTTGGCTTCCTCCTGGAAAACGACCACCTCTCGCTCGATCACTTCGGCCAGCACGGCCTCGTCGACCAAGGGCGCGGTGAACCAGGGCCCCGGGTCATCGGCCAGGACCGGCGGCAGTCTCTTGAAATCGTTGGGCACTGCCCGCTTGAAGCCCAACGCCTCCCAACCGGCCCCGGGTTCGCCGCGCAGCCAAAGCCGGCCCAACCGCTGATTGCGCGCCACCACTTGCAGGCGTGGCCACACCGCCGCCCGGACTGAGTCGGCGAGGTGCGGGGAGTAAAAGGCTTCACTGTGGACCAGGCCCTGGGCGCCGCAGGACCGCAGCCCGATCGCACCAACGACAACACCATCGGGACGGGACACAACCTGGAACTCGGTCAGATGCCGTTCAAGTTCCAACGCAGGAAGCCGATTCACTTCCCAAAGACCGAGCAGGGTCGGCAGATCGTCGAGCGTGGCACGGCGCACCGTGAGATCGCTTGAGTCCACGCAACAAACCCTACGCGGATGACTATCGGCGGTAAAGCAATATGCGGTTCGAGCCGTGACAAGCGGCGCCGAGTTTGGCAGATATACTCCCCATGCACCACTTTCGTTATGTGGATGACAGGCTGCACTGCGAGGGATTGGCGGTCGAGACCCTCGCCCGCAAGTACGGCACTCCCCTCTACGTCTACTCGCAGCGCACGATCGAGGACCATTTCGGGCGGCTCGACGCTGCCCTGGCCCCCCTCGAGAACCTCATCTGCTATGCCGTCAAGGCGAACTCGAACCTGGCCGTCCTCAGAACCTTGGCCGATCTGGGATCGGGCTTCGACATCGTCAGTGCCGGAGAACTCCAGCGCGTGATGGCGGCGGGCGGCGATCCGGCCCGCTGCGTCTTCGCGGGCGTGGGCAAGACGGAAGCCGAGATCAGCTTTGCCCTCCGCCAAGGAATCCACTCGTTCAACGTGGAAAGCGAGGCGGAATTGGTCCGTATCAACCGATTGGCAGCCCGGCACAAAACGCGGGCGCCCGTGGCCATCCGAGTCAACCCCAACATCGACGCCCACACACATGCGAAGATCACCACGGGCACCTACGAAAACAAATTCGGCATCGCCGTAGACAACGTCCCGGCCCTGTACGCCCGCGCGGCACGCCTTCACCACCTGCGGCTGCGGGGCATCCAGATGCACATCGGATCGCAACTGACCGAGGTCAAGCCGTTCGAGTTGGCGGTGCGGCGGGTCGCGCCGCTCGCGCAAGAACTCGCCGCGCGCCACGGCCTCGAGTTCTTCAGCATCGGCGGAGGCATCGGCATCGTCTACGAGTCCGCCCTCGCAAGCGGCGGCGCCGATTGGTGGGCCACTCCCGCAGCCAAAGGGACGCTCACTCTCGAACGCTATGCCGCTCGCCTGGTTCCCCTCCTGCGTCCGCTGGGTCTGAAGATCCTGGTCGAACCCGGGCGATTCTTCGTCGGCAACGCGGGCCTTCTCGTCACCCGCGTCGAGTACGTGAAACAGACCGGGCAGAAACGGTTTCTGATCGTCGACGCGGCCATGAACGATCTGATCCGGCCCGCCTTTTACGAGGCCTACCACGAAATCGTCCCCCTGCGCCGCCGCGGCGGAGCCGAGCAACTCTGCGATGTCGTGGGGCCCGTCTGCGAGTCGGGCGATTTCTTCGCCAAGGACCGGCTCCTGCCAAGAGTCGCCGAGGGCGACTGGCTGGCCCTGCTCAGCGCCGGAGCGTACGGCTCGGTGATGGGCTCCAATTACAACACCCGTCCTTTTCCGGCGGAAATCCTCGTGCGGGGACGCCGGGCTGATTGCGTGCGGCAACGCCAGACCCTCGAACGCATCTGGCACGGCGAGAAAACCGCCGCCTGGCAGGTTCGGCCTCCCTCGGGCCAGCGCCGCCAAACCTGATCCCCCCATGAAGAACATCGTCTACTTCGATCTCGAAACGCAGAAATCCGCCGAGGAAGTCGGCGGCTGGGACAGGATCCGTGATATGCGCATGAGCGTCGGCGTCACGTTCAGCACCGCCCGGGGCACCTACCATATCTACGGCGAATCGCAGGTGAACGCCTTGGTCGAGGAGTTGCGCCGGGCTGATTGCGTGGTCGGATTCAACATCCTGCGGTTCGATTACGAGGTCTTGACGGGACATAATCCGTTCTTCGATCCCACCCAAGTGCCCACGCTCGACATGCTGGCCGAATTGCAGAAAACCCTGCCCCACCGGCTCTCGCTCGATTCGATCGCGACAGCCACTTTGGGCGTCGAGAAAACCAGCGAGGGCATGCAGGCCATCCGTTGGTTTCGGGAAGGCAAATTGCTCGAAATCGCCGAGTACTGCTGCTACGACGTCAAGATCACCCGGCTGGTGCACGAATACGGACACACCCATCACCAGTTGATCTTCAAGGATCGCTTCGGGAGAAAAAAAACCATTCCCGTCTCCTGGTGAGGACAGGACAGTCATACTAACCTGCATTTCTCGCAGCGCGACAGAGCCGCAACCAAAGGGACGGGAGACTCGTGCGTCTCTGGTGCCGACGAATGCGCAGGTCGCCGCGCTGCGAAAAATCCGGGCTAACGATCCGACTCGGGGGCGTCTGAACCGCGAGAGGCGGGTTCCGACGGTTTGCGATGTTGCTCGACCGAGCAACTGCCGGACATTCAGGTGCCGACGCCGAATCTCGGCAGCACCCACTTCATCAGCACAAACCACGCAGCCACCACGCCGATCAGGTATAAGACATCCATAGATTTTTTCACTCCTGCGTCGCGAAAAAATGCGGCGCTGCGGCGCAGCGGCGCCTCGCTCACTCTTGGCACGCTTCGCGGCTTATAAGATGTCCCCATCCGCCAAAAAAGCAACCGCTTGCGCGTGTCTTGCGAGTGCACCTTGATTTTCACAACGGTATCGGCAGACTGCGGGCCCGATGATCACCGCAGCCCCCGCGCCCATATCCCACCTCGATGGCCGTCTCAATACCCGTTACATCTGGACCATCTGCCTGGTGGCCGCGCTGGGCGGCTTGCTCTTCGGCTACGATTGGGTGGTGATCGGCGGGGCGGCGAAGTTCTACGAAGCATTGTTTCAGCTCAAAGACACGGCCCAAGCCGTTGCCGCCGACGCCGGTTTCTGGGCCAACTCGAGGCCAACGCCATCTCGCCGGTCGGTTGGGCGCAGAGCTGCGCGCTGCTGGGATGCCTGCTCGGCGCGCTGGCCTCCGGGGCTCTCAGCGACCGGTTCGGCCGCAAACCGATTCTTATCCTGGCGGCGTTGAATTTCGTGGTGTCGTCGCTCGGAATCGCCTTGGCCGGGAGCTTCCCCGTGTTTGTCACCTGGCGGATCATGGGCGGCGTGAGCATCGGCTTGGCGTCGAACGTCTCCCCGATGTACATCTCCGAGATCGCGCCCGCCCAACAGCGCGGCCTCCTCGTCGCCATCAACCAACTCACGATCGTGATCGGCATCCTGGCCGCACAGTTCGTGAACTGGTGCATCGCCCGCCCGATCCCGGACGCGATTTCCGTCGACGCATTTGCGGCGTCGTGGAATGTGACCCGCGGCTGGCGCTGGATGTTCGGCGCCTGCGCCGTGCCGTCCCTGCTCTTCTTCGTCAGCGCGCTGTTCGTGCCGGAAAGCCCGCGCTGGTTGTGCAAAGCCGGATCGAATGCCCGGGCAGAGCGGATTCTGTCCCGCATCGGCGGCGCGTCGTACGCCTCGGCGGCGATGGCGGAAATTCAGGCCACTCTGACGAACGACGATAAACGCGTCCGGTTGAGCGAATTGCTCGATCGACGGGTGCTGGTGGTGCTGGGCCTGGGGATCTTTCTTGCGGTGTTTCAACAGTGGTGCGGCATCAATGTCATCTTCAACTACGCAACCGAGATCTTCGCACAGGCGGGTTTCAACCTGAATGACGCGCTCACCAACATCGTCGCGACAGGCGTGGTCAATCTTGTCTTTGTCTTCGTCGCGCTGTTCGCCGTGGATCGCTTGGGCCGGCGTCCGTTGATGTTGTTCGGAGCCGCGGGCCTGGCCATCATCTACGTCGCCATCGGCTATTGCTATCACCTCAAGGGGGCGGGCACGGCGGTGCCGCCCACGCTGTTCCTCGTGCTGGTGCTGGCAGCCATCGGCACCTACTCGATGTCGCTGGCGCCGGTGGTCTGGGTCCTCATCTCCGAGATCTTCCCCAACCGCATCCGCGGCACTGCGATGTCGATTGCGGTCGGCGCCCTGTGGATCGCCTGTTTCCTTCTGACCTACACGTTCCCCATCTTCAAGACCCTGCTCGGGGTCTCTTACACGTTCTGGGTCTACGCGGGTGTCTGTGCCGCAGGGTTTGCGGTGCTCTGGTTGCGCCTGCCGGAGACCAAGGGGAAAACGCTCGAACAGATCGAACGCGATTTGGTGGACTGATTCTTCTTGCCACGCGTGCTGGCGGACCATACCAACACCGTTGTTCTTTGAAGGGGGATGACCGCAGGGTCATCCCGTGTCAACCCAATGTCAGGGAACCCCGTGTAAATCGGGGACGGTTGCGCCACTGTGTCGGGCTACAAGCTCCCAGGGGCCACTGGATGCGCGTCCGCGCATTCGGGAAGGCGGGAGCAAGGCCGGAAGCCCTCAGTCAGGATATCGCTTGGGTTGTGCTCGTCGGATCCCGCAGCGCGGGATCAACTTCTTCGACCAAAAGAAGGATGAGGCCAGTGGCTCGAACGGTTTTCGAGCGGACGCGTGAATGCCTTCATTCTCCGTTGGGCGGAGGGTGAAGGCTTTTGCTTTTCCACTCTCCGCGCTGGTCTCGGTGGGTCACCGCCCACCGACGCCCCGGCTCTGTGCCGCGGCGTCGGAAGGCCAGGAGAACAGGAATCGCAATGCGTCATCGGTGGGATCAGCCAAGGGTGAGGGGCCGGAGTTCATGGAGAGCCACCTGTTCCATTTTGAACTGCCCAGGGGGCCATGAACCTGTACCGCCGGCTTTCCAGCCGGCAACGGTCTTTGTCTCGGACACTGTCAGCGAGGCCGACAAGAATGTCGGCGGTACACCCGGTTCATGGGAAGCGTTGACACTCAACGACTTAATGCGCATTGGGACCATGAACCGAAGTTGACCGCTCCTGAATCGTAATCGAATCGTAATCCGCTGTCGCCGATTAAGATTAAGATTAAGATTAGGACCATCTGCCGGTTCATGGAGAGCGTTGACACTCAACGACTTAATGCGCATTGGCCCAATGAACCAGAAACTTCAAACGTCCAACTCGCAACTCGCAACTCGCGACTCTCGACTCGTCGGTTCATGGGGAGCAATCGCTGTCCTGCTCGCTCTGGCGGTCCATTTGACTGTCGCCCTGCCAACCTCGCAGGCGGCTGCGCCCCTGTTGCGCTTGCAGGAGGACTTCGCGTCTGACCCTTTCGCGCGTGATTGGCAGATTGCGGGCGAGGGCTCGTTGTTCCACTGGGAGGCGGAAAGCGGGCATTTGGCCGTCACGTGGGACTCGGCCATGCCGAATAGCTACTGCTACCTTCCGCTCGGCACGTTCCTCACGAGCGACGACGATTTCCGCCTCGAGTTTACCTGACGCTCGACGACATCGCGGTCGGGACAACGACAAGCAAGCCGTGGACATTCCAGATCGCGCTGGGCCTCATCAACGTCGCTCAGGCCACCAGCACGCCATTTGTCCGGGGCACAGGGGTGGATTCGCCCAACCTGGTCGAGTGGAATTACTTCCCCGACTCGGGCTTTGGGGCGACGGTGGCGGCGGCGATGGTTTCGGAGACCAACGCGTGGGCAACCAGCTTCAATGTTCTCCAACCAGAAGATGACCTGCACCCAGGCGGCGCCTATGGCTTCGTCCTGGATTACCGCGCCGCAACGCGCGAGCTGGGCGTCGAGATGGTCGTCGGAGAACAGAGATTCCCCTTGCAGTCCGCGCGCATTCGCGAGCCGTTCGGAGACTGCGCCGTCGATGCCCTGGCCATCAGCAGTTACAGCGACGCGGGCCAGGATCCGGACTGGTCGGGATCCGTGCTGGCGCACGGACGAATCGACAGGATTGTCCTCGACCTGCCGCCGCCGCCGGTCCGCCGCTTTGGCGGCGGTTTCGTCGACGGCGCTTGGCGCGCCGAATTCACGGGGTGGTTGGGCTCGGAGTAACTCCGAAGTTTCACCCAACCTCCGCGCGTGGTCGGCCGTGGACGGACCCAGCCATGGGACCAATCGCCGCCAGGCGCTGGTCGACCCGCAACCGGCACCTGACCGGTCGTTCTATCGGATTCGCGCAAATCGCCAGAATCCTTGACCGGTGAAATGTGTTGTAGACAAGTCAAGTTTTTGTGCTGCGTTAAAGGGGTCAAGGATTCTCTGGCGCCGGTGATCGTGGTGAACACTCAGCGGCCACGAGGCGCTCACACGCCTCGCCAGTCTGAGGCGAAGCCTCGCTAATAGGTGGACGGGAAAATGAAACCTGGCCTGCGCGCGCTCTCTGCCCATGAACCTCAAAATGGCATCGTTGATTATCAACATGTTGCGCGTATCGAGGTTCAAGGGGGCGAGGCGCGCACTTGTCCGGGGAAGTTTCTCCCATGAACCGTCTGCGCAAACCGATGGGTGGTCAAGTCCAACGCTCAACGTTCAACGTCCAACGTCCAACGAATTGGTCGGTTGAATGTTGAGCGTTGAACGTTTTCTGGATCATGTTTACTGAGCAGTCCAAAAGGGAACAGGTGGCTCTCCATGAACCTCGACACGGAAAGCGGCGCTGAAGCGCCCGCACTCCAGACGCTTCGCGCTCTCGACTGCAGGTGGCAAGGTCGCGAAGCGCTTGGAGTGCGGCGGTTTACCGCCGCTTTGGGTTCCTGTTCACTGGGCAGTTCAGGATGGAACAGGCCCGATTCTCGGGGTAACCGGGGAACCGTTCGGGGAGACTCGCGTTCCTATGCGTCAAAGCACCCTCGGGCTTTCACTCTCATCGAATTGCTCGTGGTGCTGGGTGTCATTGGCGTGTTGGCAGCCCTGCTGTTGCCGACCCTGGCCCGCAGCCGCGCAGCGGCGCAGCGCCTGACCTGCGTTCACAATCTCCACCAGCTTGGCCTGGCGGCTCGAATGTATTGGGACGACAACGACGGACGTGCCTTTCGCTACCGCGGCGCTGCGACCAACGGCGGCGATCTGTACTGGTTCGGCTGGCTGGCCCGTGGGGCTGAGGGCGAGCGGGGGTTCGACCCGGCGAAAGGCGCGCTGTTTCCGTACCTCGACGGGCGCGGCGTGGAAACGTGCCCGAGCCTGAACTACGCGCTCAGCGCTTTCAAAATGAAGGCCCGCGGCGCCGCGTACGGATACGGATACAATTTTCACTTGTCGACCCCGGCTTCGCAGCCCCCTATCTGGGTTTCCCATGTGGCGCGCCCCTCGGAGGTCGCATTGCTGGCCGACTCTGCGCAGGTGAACACTTTCCAGGCACCGGCCTCGCCGGAGAACCCGATGCTCGAGAAGTTCTATTACATTAACACCAGCGAACCGACGGTGCACTTTCGCCACACGCGTCGTGCAAACGTCGCGTTCTGTGACGGTCACGTGGCGCCCGAGTCGCCTGTGCCCGGTTCCCTCGACCTGCGGTTGCGCACACAAATCATTGGGCGGCTGCGCCCCGAGATCCTGATGACGCCATAAAAGCGCGTAGCCTCGAAGCGCCGAAGCCGTCTGCTTGCGCGCTGAGTTCCTCGACCCGGCGGTCAGGTCGCGTCTTCTGTCCCTGGCCCGGCGCTGGCGGCCAACGCGTCCGTCCGGGCGGCCATTACGAAATCGTTCCGGTGCAGGCCGCCGATCTTGTGCGTCCACCACGTCACGGTCACGCTCCCCCATTGCGTCAAGAGCACGGGGTGATGGCCCACCGATTCGGCCAGCGCCCCGACTTTGTTTGTGAAGAGGAGCGCTTGAGCAAAGTCGGCGAACTCGAAGACGCGCTCCAGCCGTTTGATGCCGTCGTGTTGGATCACACGCCAGTTGGGTGTCTGCGGCATCAACGCGGCGATCCCGGTCTCGTCGAGGGTCGGTTCGTTGGCCCGGCAAACCGTGCATTCCATCTGTTGCAGAGTCTTCATGGTCGGTTGTCCTGGATTTTAGCGAGGCTTCGCCTCAGACCGAGGGAGCATAACACCGATTCGTTTACGCTGGGTTTTGGCCATGGCAACCGGCATTCGACGCTGCTAATCTCCAATTCTCACGACGCGGTAGAAGCGCTGGTGCGGGAGCGGGAGTTCGGGATCGCGGAACTCGACCGGGCCGGATCCGGCACCGTCGATTCGTTCCAGCAGGCGCCAGACGGCGGGGCCGAGACTGTCCGCGTACTGGATCGGCAGCCTTGAATCGCAGGTCGCATCGAGGAAGAAGCGGGGGATTCCTTCGGTCGGGTCGACCATGCATCGATGAAAAAGAGGCGGTCGATTGGGCTGGAGCCGGCCCGGCGTGGCTGCATCCGCGGAGGCGACCCAGTTCTCTGGGTCGCTCCCATATCCTTCGAGCTTGACGCGTTCGAGGCTGACGCCGCCGGTGTCAGGAACGGCAGGCCACGGCGCACCCGGTTCATACTCGACACGGTCCACACGATAGACAGGCACTGCGCCATCGGAGCCCGCCGGCCCAGGCCGGACAAGTCGAAGGCTTTCGCCTGCGTTGTCGAGCATGCCGTCGAGGGGCCGAGCACGGGGATGTCGTCGCTCACGGCGTATTGGGCTCGAAATGCGGCGGCGTTTGTGTTGCAGACGATCAGCGGCCGGCAGGGTGAAAAATCCTGGCCCGACGGGAATGAAAAACGGACGGCTCCCGCCAACGCCCAGACGTTGGTCGGATCAGCCGGGTCATACAGGTGAATTGCTGCGCCCGAGATGTTGACCAATTCGACATACTCGGCCTGGCCAGGCGCGGGGCGGTACATGATCTCGCTGAACACGACCGGTCCGACATGCGGCGGCTCGTTGGGTCCCCCAGGCGTCGCGCCGCGCAGTTCGGCGTAATCGATGACCCCGTCGGATCGCTCGTAGCGCCCGCATGTCTCTTCGCGATCGACTGCCGGGAACTCCACTGTATCAACGAATCGCACGATGTTCGTCCCCGAGGCGCTCAGGAGCAGGATGTCGGATCCGCCCGTGCTGAGTCCGAAGCCGAACTCGTCCGCCGACAGAACGAGGTATCCTCCCGCCGGCACGCGGAGTTCCTGCTCGAAGGCGTGACGAAACGGCTGGTCAGACTGGTCGCTGAGATGCAGGCCGAACAGATCGAACTCCTTCGCCCCGGATTATGGAACTCGATCCAATCCGTGTTTCTGTCGCCACCGGCCCAGGATTCACTGATGACGATGGGTGGCGCCCAAGTGTCGAGGCGCCCCGGCGAGCCATGATAGAGCGGGCTTGCGCGCCAGTGCCGTCCCTGAGCCAGGTAGTCCAACTGGGCCGATGCATCTCGCGGAACAGAGAGTGGATCGCGGAGTTCGATCGAACTGCCTTGGCCATCCGCCCTGCGAGGCCAGGAGCCATCCGGGCGGTACGCCACCGCGCAGACCTCTTCAAGCCCGGGCGTTACGAGCGAGATCCGTTCTCCGCTGTCATCGAGTCTGCCGGACCACGCCCCGGCCACCGCCAACTCCGGGTGGGAGTAGAACGACTCGGGGGATTGTAGCGCACGGCGAAAGCGCCCGCGTCCTCGACCACCAACGCGCAACCGCCGGGCGGGATGCGGAATCCTGGGGGGAACAAAAAGTCGACGCCGCCAGCCAGGCGGGCGCCGGTCAGGTCGGCGAGGTTCGAGCTGTTATTCCAGAGTTCGATGAACTCGCAATTGTCCGGTCCTTCCGGGTTGTAGTGGATTTCGGAGATCACGATCTGGCCGGGGACGACCGGTTGCGCTTGGGCGATCTCGAAGCGGGCCTCGACCAAGGCGCTCCAGGCCGTTCCGCTGAGGGCGCGCGCCCGGATCAAGGTGTTGTCGGCGATCACGATGCCGGTCGCAGCGGTCGTCAAGCGCGCGTGCAACGCGAGGTTGAAACTGACATCGGTGCTATTCGCGCCGGACTGATGGACCTCGACCGCCAAAACGTTCGTGCCGGCCAGCAGGCTGGTTGGCGGCACGACGAAGGTGTAGACCTGCGATTCCTCCGCGCCTCCCACGGCGACCGAGGCATAGTCTGTGTGCTGGACGAGACCGGGTGGCATGTTGTCGCGGAACAGTTCCTTGCCGTTCAGGTAGACGATTGCGCCATCGTCCCGGACCAGATCCACGGCGAACTCGGTGATGGCACCGGGGTCGGACACGGTGAATGCGCGTCGAAAATAATAGGCCGGGTATTTGTTGTTCGAGTCGGGGCCCGAATCCCAGGATCGTTGGTTCGTCACCGTCGCCGTAGCCCAGTTCCGACGCTCCCATGGACCAGTTGAGGTCGCTGAAGGATGCGCTGTTCCAGGTGGCGGACGGCGGCGGGCCCTTGTCCCAGTAGCGCCACCCTGCGCCCGCCGTGATCAACGTCTCCTCGCCCCCGGTACCGGCGACGAGCGCGCCGGGCCACTGCACCGCCGGGCAGGCGCGGATCCGATCCGTCGAGCGTGTAGTAGATCGTGCCTCCCGTCCCCGCGAACAGGAGGGTGAAACCGTTGGTCACCGTGCCGCCCCATTTCCGTGCCATCTGCGGCGCGCTGAGAGACGGATAGAGACCGCGGCTGCGCAGCCGGTTGAACAAGTTGGTGGTGCGGCCGGGGAAGAGGCCGGTGCGGATCGACTGGGCGGCGCTTTGCCAGTTCTCCGGCTTGCGGACGCCCCAGCGGGCG
>CAWJWM010000004.1:0-201007 GCA_963846445.1 uncultured Verrucomicrobiae bacterium
TGAGTGGCGCACCCATCAGGAGTTGAACCTGAAACCTTCTGATAAATGCGCAGTCAGATGCTCTATCCAATTGAGCTATGGGTGCGGGTCGTTGACCTGCAAATGCGGACGCATCAAACCGTCGCGTCTGTTTGGCGAGACAAGACCGCATTCTGCGCTGCCACACGTGCCACAGCCAACTCACCGTTTCCAGCCGATCTGGACAACGCCAACTGAAGACGCCGCGCGCGAACTTGATCCGGTAAGCGCGAAATCGCGCTGAATTTGACCGAATCGGCGCCGGAGGCAAGCTCATTCGACAGCTCATTCGACAGCGCATTTGGCAGAGTCTGTTCCGCTTCTTGCGTCCCGGAAAGAGGATGGTGCCACCGTCTGCCCACTTCGCGCGATTCGGAGACGATTCAAGCGAAAGGCGTCTCAGATCAAACCGATTCCGCCAGGACATTGTCGTTGTTCCTCTTGTCGTTTTCTTTGCGCTGGCGTCGCCGAGGCAAACGGCGTTGACTCGGACTGGTGATTCCCAAGAACGACCGGTCGGCACAGGCCTGAAGGACAGATGCTGAATACTCCGACCCCGACGGCTGGGAGCCGCATTCTCATCGTCGAGGACACGCCGGCCAACATCCAGACCCTGACCGCGATCCTGAAGGAACAGGGCTACCAGATCAGCGTGGCCACGAACGGACGCCAGGCGCTGCAGGTGATCGAGAAGGTGCGCCCGACCTGATGCTGCATGGACGTGATGATGCCCGAGATGGACGGATACGAGACCTGTCGGCAGCTCAAGGCGTCGCCGGTCTGGCGCGATTTGCCGATCATCTTCCTGACCGCCAAGACGGAGACGGCGGACATTGTGCGCGGCTTCGAGCTGGGGGCGGTGGACTACGTGGGCAAGCCCTTTAATGCCCACGAGCTGCTGGCGCGCGTTCGGACCCATCTGACCATTGACCGGTTGAACAAGGAGAACACCCGGCTGTTGCTCAACGTGCTGCCGGCGCCCATCGCCGAGCAGCTCAAGAAGCAGTCCGGCATCATCGCCGAGCGGTTCGAGGACGTGTCGGTGCTGTTCGCCGACATCGCGGGATTCACCATTCTGTCGAGGGGCATGCCGCCGGAGCCGCTGGTCGAGATGCTGAACGACCTGTTCACCCGCTTCGACGAACTGGCCCGTTCCCACGGCGTCGAGAAGATCAAGACCATCGGCGACTGTTACATGGCGGTCTGTGGCGTGCCGGAACGACGGGCCGACCACGCCGCCGGGCTGGCGGACATGGCGCTCGAGATGCTGACCAGCCTCCGGGCGTTCAACCAAACCCGCGGGATCGCCACTCGAAATTCGCATCGGTCTGAACACCGGCCCGGTCGTCGCCGGGGTCATCGGCCGCAGCAAGTTCATCTACGATCTGTGGGGCGACACGGTGAACACGGCCAGCCGCATGGAATCGAGCGGCCTCCCCGGCCGCATCCAGGTGACCGAGGCGACGCAGCAGGCCTTGCGGCCCCACTTCGAGCTCGAAGAACGCGGCGAGGTGGACGTCAAAGGCAAAGGGCGACTCCGCACCTGGTTCCTCGTGGGGCGCGCCTCAGACCATTTGCGATCCTCGAATGCATGATCAGTCGCCGCCGCGGGAGGCGATGATTGTGCCGCTTGGCAAGGGCATCGCTGCGGTGCTAGGCTGTGGTTTGGCGAGCGGCCCAACGGAGCATTCGGTCGCCGTTCAGCCCAATGAAGAATGACAGACTATGAACCCGACCCTCGGCTTTCAAGCTGGTGGAAACTGTGCGCCAGGAGTCCCGGTTCGCCCTCCTCGCATTTCAAAACCTGCGCGTGGCTCTGAACGAGGCGGATCAGGAGCGCATCTTCCTGTTCGCCCAGGCGATGGGTTTCCATGCGGCTCAGGTGGCCTGTTTTCTGGCGCCCTTGCGTCCGGCGTCCGCAGCCCGCGGCGAGTTCCTGCGAAGCGAACTCAATGTCGAGTCGGGCAGCCCCCCTCCTGGTTCCTGCCCTCCGTGACCTGCTCAAGCGTGGCGACGAAGGCTATGAGGATTGGGTGGCCTTGGGCCTCGAGAAGCCCGGATTACCTCGAAGAACATCAGCGTCATGCCTCAAGGAGGCCTCACCGGCTCCAGCCTGGACGTCTTCCAGCGCCGTATCGACCCGGATTCGCTCCACTTCGGTTTTCGGACTTCGTCCCTCGACCTGAACCGGTTGGCGCAGGAACTCCGCCGCCTGGAGACATCCTGCCAGACCTGGCTGCGCGGGCATACCCCCTGGTAGACCGCCATTCGTCGGGAGAAATGCAGGTGAGCGAGGCGTCGACTGTCGATCACCTGGGGAATGCCAAGCGCAAACGATCTGGCAACACGCCTCGCCGGTCTGAGGCGGAGCCCCCGCTAACCTGCATTTCTCACCACTTTTTCCACCGCGAAGCCGGAGTCCTCAAGAGAAGTCAGCATGCAGGTTCGGAGCAAAACCGCGCCCGAGTGGATGGAGGGAACTGGGCAACAGAGTGTCGCTGCACCCGGGAGGATTCGGAAGCGCTCTGAACCTCAGTTTCCCCTGTGCGGGCGCGGTTTTGCCACAGCCCGGATTTCGTTGTCATCTTCCCCGTGGTGAGAAATCCGGGCTAACGCCAGCGATAACGCGTTGTCGCCGCAACGCGCGCCAGCGAACGGGCCAGGGTCAGGGCTTCCCCACGTGGAAGATTGCCGAGTTCGGGCGCGCCTCCTGTTTGGGCTTGACCCGCGGTGTCCAGGTGGAGGGTGACGACGCCGTGCCGCCGGTCAAAGGGCGTTTCTCCGATAACCAACGCCTGCGTGTTCCGCAGGGGAACAATGTGCCAAACACGGCCCAGCCAGCCGCGCCGGGTCTGAAAATAAAGCCGGCCTGCCGCATAACCCAGGTGGCGGTAACCGATCACATTCAGCCAGTAGACCGCCGGCAAGAAGCCGCAACGGCCAGGCATCGCGCCCAGCGTGGTGTGCCCAGCAGGCCTTCCGCGACAACAAGCGCAGCCGTCAAGAGCAGCAGAGCGATGGCCCCCTTCATGGCGCCGCGCCGGATGGCGCGTCGCGAGACCTGCCGCCATGGCGCCGTGTCGCTGTCCAGGCCCGGCAGCAGTTGGGGCAGCAGGTCGCGAAGTTCTTCACGCCGCACGATCGGCAACAGGACGTCGCGACCCGACTTGCGCTCTTCGTCGTTCGAGCCGCCGGACGCCGTGTCGGCGCGGATTCTCGCCAGTCGGAGCCACCGCCGCAGGAGGCCTTCTTCCACCTTGAGCAACTGGATCCTCCGCCGCGGCAGATTGCTCGAACGCTGCCGCAGCAGCCCGTACTTGCGCTGCAAATCCTCCCCGCGCCGCGTCAAGGTGAATCCGTGGAAGAAACACAATCGAGCCAAGGATCGAGATGCCGATGCTGGCAAGCACACCCGCTGCGGCCAGAACCGCCAGGGTGAGCCAGAGCGCTTCCCCCGATCGTTGCCCCCAGCGGGTGACCACCTCCCCGCCCTCCCGAATCCATTCTTCAAACCGCTCGCGCGGGACAACATCGTCGATAAAACCGAATCCAACAGCGGGAACACCACCAGCACCGACGCCATTCGATTCGACGTCAACCCTTCGAGAACCAGTTCGCGGGAGCTGATCCGGCGGATGACTTCGGGCGCAGACGGCGCTGCACTTGGCCCGGCGGTGTCCAGGGCCGCCCCGGCGCGAGCCGGCAGATGCTCGAAGACGGCCCGACGCAACCGCTCGGCCTCGGCACGTGACAGCACCGCCAGCGACGCTTCCGGACCTTCACCAGCGCCGGTTTCGACTTGGGCATCGACCACGCCGAACAGCCGATGAAGCACACCTTGCTCGATCCGGATGTCCTGCACGCGCGTCAACGGGATGTGCCGTTCGTGCCGCGAGATCAATCCGTGCCGTGTGATCAGGTCGCCCCCTTCAAGTCGATAGGTGAACGTGAAGTACCTCACCACAGCCGAGTAGACCGGGATTGCCAGAAACACCCAGAACAACGGATGCATCATGCCATCCCCGCGCCCGAAAATGCCCACGGCAACGATCGGTACCAGGAACGACTTCAGCGAGTCCCATCCCGCAAAAAACAACGTCAACGGATGCAGCCGTCCGCGAAACGTCGTCCCGGCAGGCTCTGGCTCCTGCCTCTCCGCGCCGGGCGACAGCACTGGCGGCAGGCCCGGCAACCCGGAAGCCAGTGTGTCGGCATGACAGTGCCCCGGCGCGTCGGTGCCTTGGTGCGCCGATGCGTCCGGCAAGCACACCGGCGCCAAACCCGGCTGTGATGGGACGGGCTGGGAGCCTGACGGTTCAAACGGCATCATCGCCTCCGACGGTGATGAGGTGGTCACGGAGTTCCCGCGCCCGATTCGCATCGAGGCCGGGCAGCACGATCAAGGCATTGTGTGTCCCGGCGGTGTGAAACACCAGGGATGCCAAACCCAATCCGCGCTCGATCGGTCCCGCATCGAGGTCCACGTGCTGAAGGCGGGACAGCGGCAGCAGGGTCAAGGTGCGGAACCAGATGCCCTCCTTGATCTCGAGCACTCTCTCATCCAGGCGGTAGCCCCAGGCGCGATAGGCACGGGGCGATACACCGGAGGCCGCAGGGCCAGCAAGCCGATCACGAGCAACCAGCCCGGGATCGGCCACACCCAGTGGCCCCCGCCGAGACCAAGCATAAACAAGGGAAACAACAACAGGCCGCCGACCACAGCCGCGAAGATCGACTGACGCAGCCGCCAGAGCTTGACCACCCGTGGGTCGAGCGACTCGAACTCCTCCGAACCGGCCTCCAGGCGTCGGGACGACTGTCTGGACCGGCTGCTCCAGCACCGCGGACGACTTGCAGGACGTTGCCCCCGCCGTTTGTTCGTCAGCCGTGCGTGCAGACTTATGGAGCCTGCCGCGAACGTCAACGCGTAGTTGCTGTCGGCGGGGAGCGAGTTCGCGCCGCGCGGGGGCACGCGACCTGCACCGGCGGTCTGCAACCGGGGCAGGCCCGGTGCCCCCACCGGGCGACTTGACACCGACAACGATCAAGATGCGCCGCCGTCGACGCGGGGGACCCGGACCGGCCCGCTCTTGACGCGCCTGCGGGCGGGCGCAGCGAGATCAGATCCCCATTGCCTTTCGCGTCCGGTATCAGGCATGGATGCGGCGTTGGTTGTAATCGGCGTGGCCGTACTTCCCGGTGGCGAGTTGCTCCGCCCGATCGAGCACAATCGCCGGCACCACGAACGTCCGCCACCGGACGGACCAGTGCTCCTCCGCCACCTTTCGCATGGCCTCCTGCCACGCGCCGCGGGCGGGGGCGCCTGACGGCGGCTGGAGAGAGCCCTGGATCAAGAGGCCGCTGCGCGTGCGGCGTTGCGCCGCGCCCGCGATCTTGGCGCCCTGCCACAGCACGTCGAATTGCTCGGCGCCGATGAAGCACTGTCCGGGCCCCTCGACGCGGGCGATCGAGGCCAACTCTGTCTGCCAGCCCAGTCGCCCAAAGGCATGTCGCAGCCAGTCGTGAACGCGGCGATAGCTGTCTCGGGCCCGCAGACGATACCAATCGTGCGTGGGCGGAACGACCAGCGTGTAGGTGTAATCCCGATCGTGCGGCACGAGTCCGCCGCCGGTCGGACGCCGCACCAGCGGGCGCAACGCCGTCAGGCGCGCCACCTCCGCATACGCCTGGAAGTAACCAAAGGTCGCAGCCGGCTCCGTCCACTCGTAGAAACGCAATAGCGGCTGCCCGAGCGCCGGCGCCGCTTCGAGCAAGGCCTCGTCCAACGCCATGTTGAACGCGCCCGAATGCGGGCCGTCGACGAGGCAGTGCCAGGCGTCGGCAGTGGTTTGGTCCAGGTTGGCCTCTTCAGCGACGAGGTTATCCCGAACACAGGTCGGGCGCGGCTCTCCATGCACGCTGAAGGCGGCCAAGGGACTGGAGGCCCTATCGACCGGGTCGGTCTTCATGTGGCGTGCTATCTCAGAATGGGATGGGAGATTCATGGGAAGCGTTGACAATCAACGGTTTAATCCGCATTGGGACCATGAACCGAAGTTTCGCTCTCCTAATCGTAATCATAATCGTAATCCTCTGTCGCCGATTAGGATTAAGATCAAGATTAGGATTAGGACCAGATCCCGCTTCATGGGAAGCGTTGACATTCAACGACTTCATGCGCGTGGAGGCATGAACCAGTCACGTTCAACCATCAACCATCAACCATCAACCGTCAGGTCCGCGGCGGCGCGCCGGCTTCGCCGCCTGCCCGGCGGAGGGGCACCAAGCGCGCAACTCACAGCCAGCACAGTCGGGTTGGCGCGCGCCGCACCGCCGCCGTCCGTGCCAGATGAGCCAGTGACTGAACAGGGTCCAATCGGCCTGCGGCACCCATTCCATGAGCACAGCCTCGATCTTCTCCGGTTGTCTTTCCGTCGTCAGGCCGAGCCGGGTCGCGAGCCGCGCGACGTGGGTGTCGACCACCACGCCTGCGCTGATCCCGAACGCATTGCCCAGCACGACATTCGCCGTCTTGCGTCCCACGCCATCGAGTTGTGTCAATGCGTCCATGCTCGGCGGCACCAAACCGCCGTGCTGGGCGACCAGTTTCTGGCAGCAGGCCCGAATGCTGCGCGCTTTGTTGCGGAAGAAACCGAGGCTGTGGATATCGTTCTCGAACTGCGCGGCGTCGGCGTCGGCGTAATCGGCGGCGGTTCTGTATTTCTTGAACAGCGATTCGGTGACGCGATTGACCATCTTGTCGGTGCACTGGGCCGAGAGGATTGTGGCGACCAGCAATTCGAGCGGGTTGGAATGCTTGAGTTCGCAGTGCGCGTCCGGATAGGCCGACCGAAGGGCGGCGACGATTTGAGAAAGGCGCGCTCGGCGCGCGGCCTGCGATTCACGGGACATAAGATCACCCGTACACCCGCACCTCGTACACCCGCGCCAGCGGATCGCCATTGGTGGCCGTGACCTCGAGACGCAACCGGCTCGTCTCGACAGGCCCCACCACATGCCGGTTCAGCCGCTGGTAGTTGCCCGTCACCCTCACCAACTGGCGCACTGACGTGTCACTCCCGCTGCCCGCCGGGACATAGAAAAGCGCATAATCGCGCACCGTCTCCGGCTGCGGCGCCCGCACGATCGAACGGCTGACCGCAGCCGAGGCCGACAACGTCAGTTCGCGATGAAAGCCCGTGTCGAAGGTGATCTGGATATCGCGAATGCGCTGGGGTGTCTCCCAGGCCAGTTCGAGCCACGCCCCTTCGGGCCCGAGGGGGGCGCCCCACCGATGACGCCACTCCGTGGCCATGTCGCGCACCCAACCGTCGATGACGTTCTCCGACCTGGACCCCTCCCGGCTCTGCGAAGCCGTGACCGTGGCCCGGCGGGCCAGATCGTTCGGATCCGCGTTGGGCCGGCCCTTCAACGTCTGGTCATCGCGCAGCAGGGTCTGTTGCAGTTCGCGCAACCGCGCCTCGTCGGCGCCAAGTTGACGCGGATGCAACCCGTGCCGGGCGCAGAGCGCGGCGGCGGTCCCGACTGCCTGTCCCATCGCCGCGCACGTGGCCATCACCCGAGTCGAACTGAACGCCACATGACTGGCGCTGATGTTGCGGCCGGCCATGAACAGGTTCTCGATGTTCCGGCTGTACAGACAGCGCAGCGGAATGCTGTAAACCTCCGGCAGCTTGACCGATCGGAACGGCGCCTGGTCGAAGGCGTCGAAGCCGCTGGGCGGATGATCGTCCATCGGCCAGCCGCCAATCGCCACCCCGTCCTCAGGCTCGCCGTTCTTCCCTTCGAGGTCATGCTGCGTGAGCAGGTAGTCGCCGACCAACCGCCGGCTCTCGCGTTTCCCCGGCGCCATGCCGACCCAGTCGAGCGCCCAGTGAGCGCTGGTCGGGTGTTCGCCCGAATTCTTGATGTAATCCCAGACACCCAACACGATCGAAAGCAACTCGAACCGGATGCGCTCGTGGTCGCGGATGGTATCCCACTGACCGCCCCATTCAATCCACCAGTAGCCATAGTCCCACGAGGAAACGCCTCGAAATTTCAGCATTTCCTTTGTGACCCTGCGCGCCCACTTCGGGGCTGTGAAGGGCATCGGGCGGCCGTAGTCACGCGCGGTAAAGAGGATGCTGCTGCCTTGCGTCCGGCTGTCCGCCGCGTCATCGGCCAAAGACTCGCCCCACTCGCCCTTCGCCTCGCGGCCGACCCGCATCTCCGCCCCGGCTTCGAGGCCCAGCCGGCAATCCCCCGTGCAATCGAGAGAAAGCTTCGCGTTGACCCGGTAGAGGTGCTCCGTCTTGTCGCATCGCGCCAGCACGCGCTGGATCTGACGGTCCCGTGTCTCGGCGGCGAACACCACCGTATCGAGCAGCAGCGTGATGTTGGGCTCGCTCTTGATCTTGTCGTAGAGCAGCAGGTCCCACAGTTCGAAGCTGCGCTGCGGATTCCGCACGGCGTCCTCGAGGCGGAGTTCCTCGATCAAGCCGCCCTCGCGCCAGCCGGGTCGCCCGCCGTGCGCGTTGGCGCCGCAGATGTGCATCTTGACTTCGCTGCTGGCATTGCCGCCAAGGCGGGAACGATCCTGGACCAGGACAACCGTCGCGCCCTGGCGAGCAGCCGCCAGCGCCGCGCAGACCCCGGCCATCCCGCCGCCAGCAACCAGAACATCGGCTTCGAGATCAACCGGCATCAGATGCGCGTCCGCTGTCCCAGCCGCTCGAGCCGCTCGGGCGGGCGCGATTCGCTCGAATTGGCGGTTGATGTGGTCGGGCGGCGTTGGGCCGCCAGCGAGGGTGTCGACTCGGACGGCGACCGTGTAGCCCGCCATCCCGCCGGCCAGCGTGAGAAAACCGCGTCGATTCATATTCTATCCATGACGTCATAACGCTCCGACGCCGGGTCAGGAGACCCGGCCTACAGGAGCATGTAGGCCGCGTGCCCTCACGCGGCGGGACTTCTGACGCTGTGTAAGTGAGGCTGCGCCTCAGACCGAGGTGGGGCGTGAACAACTCGTCTGCGCTGGGCGGCCAGCGCCATCACCGACAGTCGACGCCTCGCTGAACAGATGGTGGCACAGCTCTGTATCGCTTCAAATGATGCCCTTCTCGCTCCTGTGTTTCAAGGATTCATGGAACTGCGCGCTTTCGCCCGCACCCGGCAACGATTATCCTGGACTGTCGATTGCATCACGACTGATCAGCATGAACATCCTCGTCACCGGAGCCACGGGATTGATCGGCACGGCCCTGGTTCCGCGCTTGAGTGCCAGCGGGCACCGCGTCCTTCCGCTGCGCCGCAGCGCTGCAAACAACGACGCCGGCCCCACGTGGGACCCGAAAACCGGCCGGGTCGACCTCGCCTCCGCCTTTCCGCTCGATGCCGTCATTCATCTGGCAGGGGAGAACATCGCGCAACGGTGGACGCCGGCCGCGCAGGCGCGCATCCGCTCCAGCCGCGTCGACGCAACTCGGTTGCTGAGCGACGCCCTGGCGCGCGCGCCACAGCCGCCTCGAGTGCTGGTGTGCGCGTCCGCCACGGGCTATTACGGTGACCGGGGCGAGGAGACACTCGACGAACGAAGCGGGCCCGGCACGGGTTTTCTTGCGGAGATCTGTCAGGCTTGGGAAGCGGCCGCCTCGCCTGCGCAGGAACGCGGCGTCCGCGTCGTCCACCTGCGCTTCGGAATCGTGCTGGCACGCCAAGGCGGCGCGCTTGGCCGCATCCTGCCGGCGTTTCGGTTCGGCCTGGGGGGCCGACTCGGCAGCGGACAACAGTACTGGAGCTGGATTGTCCTCGACGATTTGCTGCGGGTGGTCGAACGGGCGATCGAGGATGATCGCCTCGAGGGAGCGGTCAATGCTGTCGCGCCCGAAGCCGTCACCAACGCTGTCTTCACCGCGGCGCTGGCCCGGGTGTTGCGCCGGCCGGCGTTGCTGCCGGTGCCGGCATTCGTCGTGATCGCCGTGTTCGGCCAGATGGGCCGCGAAGCGCTGCTTGCCAGCGCGCGGGTGCGCCCGTCCCGGCTTCTTGCCGCGGGTTTCTCGTTTCGGTGTCCCGATATCGAAGCCGCTTTCGGCCATCTCCTGCGGGACACCCCCCGAGCTTGACAGGATCCTCGCCGCAGCGCGGCAAAGCCCCAACCAAAGCGACGGGAGGCTCGTGCGTTTCTGGTGCCGACGAATGCGCAGGTCGCCGCGCCGCGCCGGCGCTGCCACCGCGCCCTTCAGCGCGGCGGCCCGTCCGTCGCAACACCGCCGGGGGATGGGCGCAACCGCACCACCGTGGCGCCCGCCCCGCTCCAGAGGGTGTGATCCAACCAGTACTCGATCACCTCCGGGTGGCGCCCCAACAGGGCACGCACCGTCCGCCTCAACGCGCCAATGCCTTTGCCGTGGATAATGCGCACCTCCAAGATGCCGCGCTCCTGGCAAACCGCCAGATAGTCCCGCACCAGATCCGGCACCTGCCGGGGCGGGAACGAATGCAGGTCGAGCGTCCCGTCGATCGGCAGATCGATTGCCTCCGGCGGCAGCGATTCGCCCGGGCCCGCCTCGGCCCCGGCGGCGCTCATGGCCCGTATGCCCCGGCGGCCAGGGCGGCCTCATACATCGCGACGATGTTGGCCGGAGGCACATCGGCCAGGATGTTGTGGACTTGTTGAAACACGAAGCCGCCTCCGGGCTTCAAGGTTGACACGAGTTCGGTGACGTTGACGCGGACCTGATCGGGCGTTCCCGCGCCGAGCACGAACCGGGTGTCGCACCCGCCGCCCCAGAACGTCAAATGGGATCCAAACTCCCGCTTGAGGGCGTCGGGCGCCATGCCGCGGCAGGTGATCTGGACCGGGTTGATGGCGTCGAGACCGGCCTCGATCAATCCCGGCAACAGTTCCCGGACGCCGCCGCAGCAGTGCAGCATGATCTTGATATGAGGCGCCAGTTCCTTCGCTCGCCGCCACATGATCTGCTGCCGCGGAAAGAAAAACTCGCGGTACATCTTCGGCGACACCTGCGGTCCGGATTGCATCCCGAGGTCGTCGCCGAACAGGATGACATCGAGATACGGCCCCGCGGCGCCCAGGAACCGCTCGAGATTGGCCAGGTGCATCTCGACGACGCGATCGAGAAAGGCGTGGGCCCGTCCGGGGTCGCCCGCGAGCAGATAGAAAAAGTTGTCGTTCCGGTAGAGAAACTGGCCCATTTCGAGCAGGTTCCCGCCGAACAAGCCAAGGATCGCCCGGTCGGTCTGCTGGCGCAAACGACGCGCGCCCTCGACCAGAACCGCCGCACCCTGCGGTCCGCCCACGAGCGGACCGGGCGGCGACGCAATGCCCGTCCACATGCTTTGGCTCATCACTTCCTCGAGATGATCCAGGTCGTCCCGCTCGGCGAACGGCCAGTGCGTCTGCTCGAAATACAGCACCCCATCGGGCATCTGGGCGATCACGATACCGTCGGGGGACAACACCACCCAGCGGTCCGCATCGCGCCGAAGTCTGACCCAGTCGGGCATGAGGCAGGGCGTGCCGTCCGGCAACACCCAGTCCTGCCAGTGCCTGTCTTCGAGCGCAAAGGCCCGGCCCAACTCCACGGTGTCAATCTGAAACCGATCGAGAACATCCTCCTCCACGATCGCCAACTGCTGGACTGGGTCGTAGACGCGCACGGGCCGCGGGGCCAGGCCGAGGTGCTTCCGCAGCCGGGCATACGCGATCGCCGCGATCCCGGACGACCGGTGGCCGGACAGGTCGAGCGGCACGCGATCCGATTCCCGATGATCGAGAGCCGACAGAACTCGTTCGCGCGAGGTCATAGTGGTTTTCGCTCCTGCGTCGCGAACAAACGCGGCGCTGCGCAGCGGTGCGGTTTAGCGGGGCGTCGAGAGCCGCCGACGAAGGCCAAGGCCCAGCGTAAACGAAGTGACGACATGCTTTGTTGGTCTGGGGCGGAGTCTCGCTAAATCACCGTCCCATGCGGAATGACCATGTTCTTCGGGATGATGACGACGCCGTCGCGGATGAAATAGCGGGCGTTGTCCACAGCGTCCGGCTTGCCCGCCGGCGTGATGACGCAGTTGTCGCCGATGCGCGCGTTTTTGTCGATGATCGCATGGTCGATGCGCGTGTTCTTGCCGATGCCGATGCGCGGGTGCCCTGCGTCCAGATGCGTCTTGATGGATTCGAGCGATTCGAAGTAGTCGGCTCCGAGCACGACGGTGCGGGTGATGTGGCTGCCCTGCTCGACCCGGCAACGCAAGCCGATGATGCACTCGGAGATGCGGCAGTGATTGATGATGCAGCCGTCGGCGATGATCGCATGGTCAATCTCGGCGCCGTTGATCTTCGATGCCGGAAGAAAACGCGGGCGGCTGTAGATCGGCGCGCTCATGTCGAAGAAATCGAAGCGCGGCAACTCGGCCGCCAGTTCGAGATTGGCCTCGAAAAACGAGCGAATGGTCCCGATGTCTTCCCAGTAGCCCTGGAAAACATGCCCGAACACGCGGTGCGTCCCGATTGCCGCCGGGATGATATGCTTCCCAAAGTCGGCCATGTCGTTCTCGAGCAGCGCAAAAAGAACCTCCCGGTTGAACAGGTAAATCCCCATCGACGCCAAAACGTGCTGCCCATCCGCCGGAATCCCCATCTCCGCCGCAGTCGAGGGCGGGATGACCAAGGTATCCAGCACCGCGGGGTCCTTGGGTTTCTCGACAAACCGAGTGATGCGCCGCTCCGCGTCGATCTGCATGATTCCCAGGGCGTGCGCAGCCTCCCGCCGCACCGGGATCGTCGAGATCGTCAGGTCCGCCTCGGCGCAGACATGCTGCTCGAGGATCTTCCGGAAATCCATCCGGTACAATTGATCGCCGCTGAGAATCAAGGCGTGATCGAAATCCAAGTTGCGCAAATGCCCCAGGTTCTTCCGCACCGCGTCGGCTGTCCCCTCGTACCAGGAGGTGTCCGTCAGGGTCTGCTCGGCTGCGAGGATCTCGACGAACCCGGTCGTGAAATGATCGAATTTGAAAGACGCATAGACGTGCCGATGCAGGGACGCCGAGAGGAATTGCGTCAGCAGATAAATCCGCCGCATCCGCGAGTTGATGCAGTTCGAGATGGGGATGTCCACCAGACGGTACTTCCCGGCCAGAGGCACCGCCGGCTTTGCCCGCTCCCGGGTCAGCGGAAAAAGACGTGTCCCCTGCCCGCCCCCCATGATCATGCACACCACCCGATTGGGGTCGATCGATCGCGTGGTTCCAGCCGCCATAAAGCGAATCCTTTCTTCTCGCCGCGTCTCTCCGTTTATAGTGTCCCGCCCGCCTCCACTGCAAGCCGCAACTCCCCCCGGCGCACGCCCTTTCTCGCGCGCGCTACCGGACCGGCAGCGTGAGTGGGCCCGCTCCCGGATCCTCAAATGGGCCGGACGCTCGATCCGTCCGGCGCGCTGCCCGCCGGCATCAGGACTTCATCAAGCGCTGCCGCCTCGGTCAGCCAGTCGCCGCTCAGATAGACCGCGCCCGTGTGATCCAGCACGAACACAACCAGGGTCAAAGAAAGTCCGGTCTTCATGGTCGACGTCCTTCGTACACACCCGACGCCACTTAATCAAGGCTCCGTAACAGGCGCCTTCCCCCGCAAACGCGCGATTGCAGGCGGGCGTGCGTTTCGCCATGGTCCCGTCCATGCAGGAACCTGGACAACTCGACGAACTCATGATCTGCCGGCTCGATACGGCGCGGCGGGAACTGACACCCTGCACGGTGGTCATTTTTGGCGCGAGCGGCGACCTGACGGCACGCAAGCTGATCCCCGCCCTCTATCACCTGCATCGCGACCAAGTGCTGCCGCAGCGGTTTCGGGTGGTCGGCTTTGCCCGGCGCGAGAAGACCGACGACGCCTGGCGGGCCGAACTGGCGGCAGCCCTCCGCCAGTTCTCGCGGACTCAGTCGGTCGACGCGGGCGAATGGGACAAGTTCGCGCGCAGCCTTTCCTATTGCCAGGGCGATCTGACCGATCCGTCGGCTTACGCGAAGCTCGCGCACCATATGGCCGCCTTCGGGGATCCGCAGCTCAGCAGCAACCTGCTCTTTTACCTGGCCATGGCGCCGAGCCAGTTTGGGAACGTGGCGGCCCGCCTGCACGAGGCCGGTCTGCTGCAACGAGACCCGCCGCCGCCGGCTGGCAGCGGGTGGTGGTCGAGAAGCCGTTCGGCCACGATCTCGCCTCGGCGCAGGCGCTGAACGCCGAGCTGACGCGGTTCGTTCACGAGCAGCAGCATCTTCCGCATCGACCATTACCTCGGCAAGGAGACGGTGCAGAACATCCTGATGTTCCGGTTCTCGAACGCGATCTTCGAGCCGCTCTGGATCGCGCCAGACGGTGGACCACGTGCAGATCACCGTCAGCGAGACGCTCGGCGTGGGCGGACGCGGCGGCTACTACGAGGAGGCGGGCGCGCTGCGCGACATGGTGCAGAACCATCTGCTGCAGGTGCTGGCGCTCGTGGCGATGGAGCCGCCCGTGTCGCTCGACGCCGAGTCGATCCGCGACGAGAAGGTCAAGCTGCTCAAGTCCATCCGCCCGATCACGCCCGAGGCCGTGACACGCCAGGTGGTGCGCGGGCAATACCTCCGCGGGTCGCGCCGGCGGGCGAGCCGGTCCCGGGCTATCGCCAGGAGGCAAGAGTCGCGTCCGATTCGAACGTGGAAACCTTCGTCGCCCTGAGGCTGTTCGATCGACAACTGGCGCTGGTCAGGCGTGCCGTTCTATCTGCGCACCGGCAAGCGGTCTGCCCCTGGGCGCCAGCGAGGTGCGCGTCCAGTTCCGCCCGACGCCCACCGTGCTCTTTGCGGCGCAATGCGGTCCGACGCTCGATGCCAACGCCCTGACGCTGCGGCTCCAGCCCAACGAAGGCATCTCCCTCCGGTTCAATGGCAAGGTGCCGGGCGCCAGCACCGCGCTGCGCCCGGTCCGGATGCATTTCAGCTACGACACCGACTTCGGCGCCTACACGCCCGAAGCCTACGAACGGCTGCTGCTCGAAGCGCTCGGCGGCGACGCGACGTTGTTCATCCGGCGCGACGAGGTCGAGACAGCGTGGAGCATCGTCGATGCAATCCGGGAAGGCTGGGGGACCGAACCGCTCGCGGAACGCGAGTTCTACGCCGCCGGCACCTGGGGTCCAGCCGCTGCCGAGGAGTTGTTGGCCGCTGCCGGCCGCGTGTGGCGAGACCCACAGCCCATCACCTAACCCGGAAATCTCACCAGTGGGGCGGTCGTGGCATTCCTGACGGTCCGTGGGTGAGATTTCCGGGTCTATGAAACCCGCGCCCAGCAAAGGGATTTGGCTCATCGGTTCATCAGAGCCGGGACGCGCCCCTGCCGCGTGGGCGACCCGGGCACGCGGACACAGTGTGGTCGAGGTTGGGTCCATCTGCTTGGGGCGCGGGTTTCTGAGAGCCCGCATTTCAGGTGACATGGGACGGTGACCGGTCAGATGACATCAAAAGTTGGTGAGAAATGCGGACTAAGCGCACATCGCTTCACGGCATGAATGGCATCGAACTGATCCGTTCCCCGACGCCGCTGCGCTGGCCGAAGCCGCGGGCCGGCGGTGGGTGGCCGAGTTGGCCGCCGGCGCCACGCACGGGAAAGCGTTCTCGGTCGCCCTGTCCGGCGGACGTATCGCCCCGGCGTTGTACGCGGCGGCGGTGGCCGCAGGGCGCGACCGGTCCGAGTTGTGGGGCGAAGTCGAGTTCTTTTTCGCCGACGAACGATGGGTGCCGCTCGACGATCCGGAGAGCAATTACCGGCTCGCCCGCGAGCATCTCTTCGATCCGCTGCGCATCGCCGCCCAACGCGTCCATCCCTTCGCCGTCAGCGCCGACCTCGAGTTTGCGGTCGCCCAGGCGCAGGCGGAAGTCCTGCGCGCCACGACGGTCAACCGGCAGGGAGACCCCAGATTCGATCTGGTCATCCTCGGCATGGGCGAAGACGGCCATGTCGCATCGCTCTTCCCCGAAGCGCCTCTGTCTGTCGTCGAGAGCCGCGCTGTGTACCTGGCCGTGACCGGTCCCAAACCCCCTCCCCAGCGGGTCACTCTCACTTACCCCGCCCTCGCCGCCGCTCGCTCTGTCTGGGTGCTCGCGTCCGGCCTCGGAAAGGAGGCCGCGCTCCGCGCATCGCTGGCTCCCGGAGGAACCACCCCTCTGGCACGGGTGCTCCAGTCGCGACGCCATACGGTGGTGTTCACCGACGCCCTCGGACCGGCGACGGATCCGCTGGAAATCCGCTCATCCGCCGCAGGATGATCTCGACCCGCGTGTCCTCGCCCGGCAGAACCTTGCCTCTGACTTGGTGAATCTCGTCGTCCGCGCGGTCGGGCCCGGCATTGTTCACCAGGGCCGACGGATCCGTGATCAGCGAGATGATCGAACCGCCATGCTGGGCGGCAAAACCGCCTGCAGCCAGAAACGATCCGTTGTAGACCCACTCGCGCGCCCGCTCCGGTCGCGCCGCCACTTCGAGCTTCACGAAGTCACTGAGCGGATGGCGCACCTCGCGCCGGCCCCGTCTCCAGGCGACCTCGACGCCGACCCGCTCTCCCGGCAGAGCCATCCCCAGATCCTCGGACAGCAGGTTCGTGCCCGCCGCCTCCACACCCAATAGCAGCATCGCCAAGTGAATGTGGCTGGGCTGGGCTTCCGTCCGGAAGATGCTCTCGTGCACTTTGCCGCCCGTGGTCACGACCGCATACTCGACCAGGCCGGCGCGCTGATTGACCGCCGCCGGAAAGCAGACGGTCCGGTTGGTCCGGTCGAGCCTCACAAGCCCGATCTGGTAGACGCCCGGGCTGACCATTTCCGGACCGATGGAAGGCACGGAATCGCCGCCCGCGTTGCCGATCTGAACAACAACGGCAGCCAGGAGCCGAAGCAAGCGGTGTCTTGACATAATAGCGAGGCTTCGCCTCAGACCGACGAGGCATGTCACCCATTCGTTTGCGCTGGGCTTTTGCCATGGCAACCGGGAGTCGACGCCTCGCTAAGCGGCGAACCGGAACGCCGGCGCCGCCCCTGCGGAGCGAACGGAGCCGTCATCGCAGCGCAGCGCGGCTTCGGGCCAAAGACATCAGAGCATAGCCGGTGCCGTACGGCTGGTGGTAGTCGTAAAGGGGATAATCCCACCACGAGCCGTCCTTCTCCTGCAGCGGAAGGAGAATGGCCGCCAACTGGGCGTGGTGTCTGCGGGCGGCTTCCGGCGCCAACTCGTCGGCGCAAAGAGCGGCGTAGAAATGACCGTAATAGTAAAAGTAACCCGCCACTTGAAACCATGATTCGTGTGGGACAGGGCGCTTGCGCCCGATGGACAGCCAGCCAATGCGGTCGTTGAAACGCTCCAGCCACGTGTCGAGAACGGCGTCGGTCACATTCGTGTCGCCCCACCAGCGGAGGGCGAGATTGCAGGACTGGGAACGCCCCAGGCTGCCAGCCGGTCGATTGATCGCGCGCATCGGCCGCCATTTCAGGTCCTCGGCGTAGAAGTAACTGAAGTCGGGCTTCTGCTGGCGCTTGAGCGACGCCACGCCCCGGTCGACCAGGACCTGCGGGATCTCGACGCCGATGCGTTTCGCCTCTCGAAACGCCACCAGAACCGCCGCAGTGACGAAACTGGTCGAATCAATGGCGGGGCGTTGGGCGCCCACGCGGAAATCGTAGTAGCCCCAACCGCCGTCAACCGATTCGTAGCGGCGCAGCAGGTCGATCTGGCCGCGGATGACTCCGAGTATCTCTTGGCGGCGGGCGTCCGACGGCTCAGTGCCATGCATGGCGGCCAGCGCCTGGATGCCGTAGGCGTGACCCCACACGTTGTAGATGGCGACCGCATCGGCCCGGCGCAGACCAGGCAGATTCTCGAGCAGCCAGGCTTCGCCCCGCCTGATCGCCGCTCCGGCTGTCGCGTCGCGCTCCGCAGCGCCGCTTTCGATCATCGCCTGGACCGCCAATCCCGTGACGCCCGCCCGAAATGCTTCATGCGCCCCGGGCACGGGCGCGAAGATGTTGAGGTCCTTCGTCCGGCGAGCCGATCCCCATGAGCCGTTCGGGTTTTGGCTCTTGAGCAAAAACCGGATACCCCGGTCTATGGCCCGGTCAATCGCTTCCGCACTGGGAGGAGCGTTCGTTCCGGCGCCGACAGGACCGAGGCCAAAGCCGCACAACAGCAGACAGAGAAGGACCGCGCGGGGCCGCGCAAACATTGAGTGAAAACGAAGATCTTCCATGGAGAGCCACCTGGTCCTTTTTGAACTGCTCAGCGAACATGAACCCAAAGCGGCGGTAAACCGCCGCACTCCAAGCGCTTCGCGAGGTTCGAGGCCGCGCATGAAGGCACGGGAGCGTTTGGACTGCGGCGCTTCAGCGCCGCTTTCCATGTCGAGGTTCATGGGGAGCGTTGACATTCAACGACTTAATGCGCATTGGGACCATGAACCGAAGTTACCTGCTCCTAATCGTAATCGTAATCGTAATCCGCTGTCGCCGATTAAGATTAAGATTAGGATTAGGACCACCTGCCGGTTCATGGAGAGCATGCAACGTCCAACTCTCAACTCTCAACTCCCAGGTTACTCGGGCTTTTGCAGCAGGATCTTGTCTCCCTCGGCGAGGCCTTCGAGAACCTCGATCGACTTGCTGTCGGTCTCGCCGGTCCGGACCGCGCGTTGTTCGGATTTGCCGTTATCGAGACGGACGAACACGTGCTTCTGATCGCCCTCACCGAACACCGCGGCGACAGGCGCAAGAAGGGCCGCCGACCCTCGGGCATCGCTGAGGGTGACCTTGCAGTTCATCCCAGGCTGCAGGTCGGCCGGGCCGCTCGGGGTAAGACTGAGCGTGGCCCCGAAACCGCCAGTGACCATGGGCACCCTGTCGATGGCTTCGAGTTGGACCGGCAGCTTGCGATCCGAACGGGCGACAGGCACGGCCTCGCCTGTCATGCCGAGGCGGGCCTTGCCCAACTCGCCCTCGGGCACAACAGCCTTGAGTTGAAGCCGGTCGGGGTTGACCACGGTCATGAAAACCTCGAACGGCGCGAGCTTGCCGCCCCGGACGAATTTCTTCGCCACCACTGCACCAGTCGTCCATTTGCCGCCCTCGCACGCCCCGTACATGACCACGCCATCGGCGGGAGCCCGCACGTCGAGACCCGCCAGATCCGCCTGGAGATCGGCAAGGCGTTTCTGGGCCTTCTTCTGATCGCGCGCCAGCTTCTCGACTTCGAACTGTTTGCGGGCGAGCGCTTTGGGGAGAGTCTCCTCGGCCAGAACAAGCGCGAGTTCCTGGTCGCGTTTCTGGGCTTTGAGGCTCTCGGTCTCGCGCGGAATGGCTGTCGTCAGCTCGCGGTCGGTGCTGGCTCTGACGTTGTCGAGACTGAATTCGGCGGCCTCGACCTCGAATTGCTGTCGTTTGAGGATGATCTCCTCGGTCTGCTCGGTGAGATCGTCGGCTGCGTACATCTGTTCGAGTTGCTTGAGTTCCTCGGCGGCGTTGGCGAGCCGTTGTTCGGCGTTCTTGACGTTGAAGCCGGCCGTCCTGATTCGGCGTTCCCGACCGAACTTCTCGAAGTACTCGTGGTCCTCGTCAAAAATCCGCCGGCCGCGGCGGGCGGCCTCCAGTTTCTGCGGTGTCGCCTCGGTGAGATTCGCCAGTTCGGCACGAGCCAGTTCGAGAGCGGTCACCGCGCCGGGCGCATCCTGCTCCAGATCGGCAATCTGTTCTCGCAGTTTCTCGATGTCGAGCCTCACCAGGATATCCCCCGCCCGGACCCGCGTCCCGTGGGGCACCGCTTCCACCACCGTCAGATCCGACCACACTTTCGGTTCCAAGCGGACCGGGGTCATCTCGGACGCTTCGAGCACCGCGTCCAGTTGGAGAACGCGCTTGATCGAGCCGCGCGTGATGACTTGCGACGCCGGCTCCTTCGCTGCGGCTGGAGCCGCGGAGCCCGGCGCAGCCGACGGCGATACGGGCGCCGATGGGACGGGGGCCGCGGCTGGTGCCGGCGCGGCTGGTGCCGGTGCGGCCGCCGAGGCAGACCGCTGGGGCGGTGTGGACTTGCAGCCGAAGGCGGTCAACGAGACGGCCACGCACAGGACCGCAAAACAGCGGGGGGATAGACGGGGAGAATGCATGTTACTAAATGTGAGGCGAGAACACGAACGCGGGTTCTAAAGCAGACGAGCCGAAAGCACAAGCCCCTGGTTTAGAGGCCAGCAGCAATTCTCAGGTCGGCCTGCACATGAACCGGGACGTGGTCCGAATCTCTCCATGAACCGGGTGTACCGCCGACGTCCACGTCGGCCCGGTGGAATCTCATGGGACTGCCCCCGAGCCGGCTGGAAAGCCGGCGGTACAGGTTCATGGCCACTGAGCAGTTCAGAAATGAACGGGTGACTTCCCACGACGATCGCAGGTAGGGCGGTCAGTCCCCTGACCGCCGCCAAGTCCAGGCCCCGGCGCAGCGCGGCGACCTGCGTATTCGTCGGCACCAGAGACGCACGAGTCTCCCGTCGCTTTGGTTGCGGCTCTGCCGCGCTGCGAATCACTGCCGTTTAGGGGCAATGCCCACGATGACCTCACGGGACGGCTTGACGAGTTGACGAGTTGACGAGTTGCAGCGCGGGAAAAAGTCCTTGACAGCGTGGCCTTAAGACACTAAAAGCCAGCCACAATTTCGCTGATTTCGGTTTTCCAGGACAACGTGGGCGAATGCATATGAAAAGACAACCTTCGAACGTACTGATCTCTGTCGCCGCCGCCAGTCTCGTGGCAGGCGCTGTCGTCGGCCAAGCCCAGTTCACACTGGCCTTGTACGAGTTCGGTACGGCCTCGCCCGGCACCTTGGCGTCCACGGACGAGGACACGCAGAGCGTAGCAACCGACTTGTCCGCGGTTGCCCCGGTTGGGTACACCGTTCCTAGCATTATTACTACTGCTGGTAACCCTGCATACTCTCTGGACGTGGGCAGCGATGATACACCCAACTCGTGGGATAGCGGCTACTACCTCCAGTTCACGGTCACCCCGGATTCCGGTCGGCAACTGAACCTCACGTCGTTCAGCTTCGACTCCAACAACTACGGGCCAGGTAACAACACACTGACAACTTACTGGTCTCTGCGGTCGAGTGCAGACAGCTTCGCAAGCGACATCGGAGGTACGACGTCGAGTTTCTCCAACGAAACCTGGGGCAACCAGAGCGCTGTCGGCATCAATAATGCTTTTGCCACGGGTGTTGATTTTCAGGGCATATCGAGTGCCATCACGTTCCGCTTCTACTTCTGGGACAATAATACCTTGGGTAATTACTACGGCCGTCTCGACAACATCCAACTGACGGGCACGAACGTACCCGAGCCGGCGAGTGCCGGGCTTCTGGCTGGCCTGGGTCTGGGCGCGTTTGCGTTCCTCAGGCGGCGTGTGAACCGATAGACCTTATCGATCGTTTTTTCGGTCGTTTAACTCCAGGCGCGGGTCCCTCCCGCGCCTGTTTGTTTTTGCAGGGCGCGCCTCCTGTCGTGAACCACCCGTTCCTTTCTGGCACACCAGTTCACATGAGGATGGGGTATGCACGCGGCCTACTATAACGTTGTAGGCCGGGTCCCCTGACCCGGCGCCCGCGTCATTTCGGATGTGGCCTCGACATGGGAAGCGGTGCTGAAGAACCGTACCCCGAGGACCTCGCCGCTTCGCAGGCGAGTGGTGGGGTCGCGAATCCCCGCGCTGGCGCATGGGCGTGAACCCAAGGTGCGGCGTCGAGGTCGCGAAGCGTTTGGAGTGCGGCGGTTTACCGCCGCTTTGGGCTCATGTTCACTGAGCAGTTCAAAAAGGAACAGGTGGCTCCCCATGAACCTGGCAGGTGGTCCTAATCGTAATCCTAATCGTAATCCTAACCGGCAACAGAGGGTTGCGATTACGATTACGATTAAGATTAAGATTACGATTAAGATTAGGAGTGCGAACGAATCGGTGATATGGCTCCCAAACCCTGCGGTCTGCCCCCTCGCATCAGCGGATGACCACGCTGGCCGGCGCGAACGGTTTCAGGTTGAGAGAAAACACCCGCGCGCGGACCGGCAGGGGCGCGCCCAGCGGGCGTCCGCGCAGGTCGACCGGTTGCACGAATCGAGGATCCAGCCCGGGCGGCAAACGCACACCGCAACGCCCGCCCTGCCCCGCGTATTCCCACAGCCGCAGCACAATGCCGGGGCCGTCCGGATTGGGGCCGAACGCGGTCACGCGGACACCCTGGCATTCGACGCTGAGACCGGCCTGGCGGGCGGGCAGAGGTCCGCCCGGGCCGTCGGCCCACGCCACCCGCAAGGGGAATCGCGCTTCGAGAGCGGGCGCGGTCAGCGCTTCTGCGGTGTCCTTGGCATCGCGCACGGACCAGACCCGCACGCGGGCCGTCCAGGTACCGCTATTCCAGAGTCGGAAGTTCGTTGTCCATTGGTTGTTGAAGAGGTTCACGTACACCGCCGGGCGGCGCGGAACGAAATCGAGCGAGTGCTTCCAGCAACCGGGGCTGTCCAGGCTCACCAACGGATTATCGAGGGCGCACAGGCCAACGCCCCGGCCTGCGGTGTCGGTGATCGTGAGACCGGTATCGAGGCCGTAGAGGTGGCGGTTCGCGCCCGGCACGATGTCGCGAACGGGATCGATGATGGATCCCAGTCGTCCGAGGCGGAACTGGGGCGCTTCGATGTTGAAGGGCAGGCAGAGCCAGCCGGCTTCCGGCCACGGATCGGACGGTTTGTCGTGCACCGTCAACTCGAAGTCGGCGTACGGTTGCTCCTGGTAGAGCGTCAGGCGAGTGGTCACGGCGGGCAGATCGTCTGTGGCGGGGGCTACCAGGGTCGCAGTCTGGGCCATCCGTGTCCGTTCGATGGACAGTTTGAAGTTCTTGGGTGAAAAGGCGCGGTAGGGGACCTCGGACGCAGGCGGGAGATTCGGCTTGCCCAGTTCGTTCGTCGCCCAGTCGGCGTTGATTTTCACGTAAGCATCGACGTAGGCCTGGACCTCGTCGCGCGAGAAACGCTCGTACAAATACTGGCCGAAACCATGCGGCGCTGCTGCATCGATCAACTCGCGCTTGGACGAACGGTCGATGAGCGAGCGGACGACTCCGCGCTCAGGGTCGAGCGTTGCCCGAAAGAACGGGCTAGCGAGGCGCGCCTCAGGGGGGTTCCGATCCGGCTTGGGCCGCGGCGGGTTGCCGGACGGCGCCCGCGACAAGCGGTAGGTCCGGTAACCTGATGGCGGGACGGCGTGCGCCACGAAACGGTCGAGACCCTCGCCCCATTCGGTGAACGCCTGGGCAGGCCCGTCATCGGCGGTCTCGATCGTGTTGAGACCCGGGCGGATGCGCGGGGGGCAGTTCCACCACGCCGTCGCGCGGCCAGGGAAGCGGATTGAACACGACGATGCGCAGGCCATCGAGGTTCACCGCTCGAGCCAGCGCGCGCATCTGGTCATCGAGTGCAGGCTGCGTCAGCCGGGCTGCCTCGTCGATGTACGCCGTGTGTTCGGCCCATGACGACTCGATCCGCGCGAACCGTCCGGCGTCCCGTTCTGCGCGCCAGGTGTCGCCGTAGTGCTGGATGTACTTGCCGTAGATCCACCAATAGGCCCCGCCCCACGTATGCTCGCCATACAGCAAGCTCTTTTCATAGGCCGCCGCGATCTCCGATCTTCCATCTCCGATCTCCGATCTCCGATCCTCTCGGATCCAACACTGCAAGTGCGTTCCGAGCGTCTCGCTGGTTGCGATGGCCGGGCGAATGTTCCGCGCCAGGCGCGCGCCGCCCGGATCGCACATCGGGCCGTGAATCCATGTGTCGGGCATATCGCCCCGCACGACCGGCAACTCGGCCCCTTCTGCCAGGAGCGCATCGGAGAAATCGGAAAGCCGGCCGATGCGAACGCGGACGCCGGGGAGCTTGACGCCCGCCTCATCGAGCAGCTTCGTCACTTCGTCCGGGCGCGGCGGGCCGTGGTTGTCGCCGGTGTGGATCAGGGCCAGCCAGGTTTTGTGGGGCCAGTCGGCAGGCGGCACGAGGCCAGTCCCGTAGCTCTCGGCAGTGTACATGGTGAGCAGGCGCGACCCGTCGGGCCCCTCCCACCAGAACAGCACCGGCACCCGCGGCGAACTGCTGGCGGCATTGCAGCCGAGGTGGAGGAAATCGACGCCCGCGTGCCGGAGCAATGTCGGCAGGATCCACGAATGACAGGGAACATCCGTCATCTTGGCGTCGCGGGGCAGATCGAGTCCGGCGTCGCGACACAGCCCTGAAGAGAAGCCGAGCCCGCGCACCAGGTCCTCGGCTTCGAGCAACTCGGTGTGGGTGGTGAACGGCAGCGCGTGTACGGCGAACCGGCCCTGTCGGAACGCCTCGAGCACACGTTGGCGCCGGGCTGGGTTCTGGCCGGGCCAATCGGCGGCGATTTGCGTCAGCGGCCACCCTGGCAGGGTCCAGACGAACTGGCGGTCGGGCGGCAGGGCGCGATTCTGGTCCACCACATCGAGGGCCTGATCGATCATGGCTGTGCGATAGCGCTGGACGACATTGGTTGCCATGTCGGTGTATCCAATGTCGAAGTGGGTTTTGAAGACCGCCACCACCTGTTCGAGCCGGGGCGGCAGGGCCGCTCGGGCGGACAGGAGGGACGCCAGAACCGCTGTGGCGGCGACGAGGCGATGAAGATGTCGCAACGCGCAGAAAAGACGAACCGGGCAGTTCACGCGCGCGTTTCTAACCGGAGCAATGATTCCGGGCAATCGAGAAGGTGCCATTGCACAGCAGGTTTCATTCTGACCTTCCCACGACGATGGCAGGTAGGGCGGTCCGTCCCCTGACAGCCGCCAAGTCCATGCCGCAGCGCGGCGCCCACGGAGTGGTCGCCCTACCTGCACGTCAAGATGAGAATCGCTGGCAATTGCAGAGGAGAGGTCGTTGGCGAACGCAGGCGCCGCGCGTTTGCGTACAAACGCCTCCGACAATTGTAGCTGCGGCACCGTCGCGGTTCGGCTTCTGTTGGCGCCATGGCGCATGAAACCCAAACCGGCAGGCAGGTATTTGCTCGACTTGCGCATGCGTCTGTAATAGAGGCTCCCCCACACAGGAAACGGCGCTATGGACTTTCTGATTTACGTGAGTTGTTTGGGGGCGGGGCTTGTTTTCACGATCCTAAGCGCCGTTTTGGGGCATTTCTTCGGAGGCGATCACGGGCATCTGGACGGCAGCGGCGGTCATGCGGAGGCCGGGGTTGATTCGAGTGACGCGCCGGGGGTCTCGGTGTTAAGCCCGACGATCATATGCTCGTTCATCACGGCCTTCGGCGGATTCGGGATCATCTTTCATGAAATCCCGGCGACGCGGAATCCTGTGATCAGCGCGCCGCTTGCGGTGCTGGGCGGGGCCCTTGTGGCGTCGGGCGTGCTGGCCTTGTTGCGCCAGTTGTTCAAGCGAACCCAGAGTTCGAGTGAATCGCGCGTTGCCACTCTGGTCGGCGCCGTAGGGACCATCATCACGCCGATACCCGCCAACGGCGTCGGGGAAATCGCTTATGTGCAGGGCGGCACCCGGTACACGGCGCCGGCCCGCACGGAGGACGGTGCGGCTGTGGCGAACGGGGCTTCGGCACGCATCACGCGCATCGCCGGCGGCCAGTTCTACGTGACGCCGGGCTGAATCCGCGTTTTCGCCCCTCTGAATCCACCGCTCCGGACCAACATTGAAATCCGCACAAGCCTATGAACCTCATCCCGCTCCTCGCTCAAGCCAGTCTGCTCTCGAAATTCTGGGTGGTCGCCGTCGCTTTGATCGTCCCGATTGTCGTGATCATCAGCATCGTGGTGGTGTTGAGTCGCTACACGAAGGTCGGCCCGAATGAAGTGCTGATCATTTCCGGGCGCAAGCACAGTTACCGCGACCCGGACGGCACCGAGGTCAAACGCGGCTTTCGGATTGTCAAGGGCGGCGGCACGTTCGTTTACCCCGTGGTCGAGAAGGTAGACATTCTCTCCCTGGAATTGCTGACGATCGACGTGCAGACGCCGGAAGTGTACACGAGCAAGGGCGTGCCGGTGAAAGTGGACGGCGTGGCGCAGATCAAGGTCAAGGGCGATGACATCTCGATCGCCACGTCCGCCGAGCAGTTCCTGGGCAAGAGCACCGACGAAATCCGCAACATCGCCACTCAGACCCTCGAAGGCCATCTCCGCGCGATTCTCGGCACCATGACCGTCGAGGACATCTACCAGAACCGCGATGCCTTCGCCTCGAAAGTCCAGGAAGTCGCCGCAGGCGACATGGCGAACATGGGGCTCGGCATTGTCAGTTTCACCATCCGCGACATCCGCGACGCCCAGGGTTACTTGGAAGCCCTGGGCCGTCCGCGGATCGCTCAGGTCAAACGCGATGCCGTCATTGCCCAGGCCGAGGCCGATCGCGACGCCCAGATCAAATCGTCGCAGGCAACCCAGGCCGGCCAGGAAGCCAAGTTCGCCGCCGATACGAAGATCGCCGAGGCACAGCGCGACTATCAATCGAACGTGGCCCAGTACCAGGCGGCGGTGAACCAGAAGAAGGCCGAGGCCGACCTCGCCTATGACTTGCAGAAATTCAAGACCGGCCAACTCGTCAAGGCCGAGGAGGTCCAGGTCCAGATCATCGAAAAGCAGAAGCAAATCGAGCTGCAGCAGCAGGAAATCCAGCGCAAACAACGCGAACTCGAAGCCAACGTGCAGAAGCCGGCCGACGCCGAGCGCTACAAGGTCGAGACCCTGGCCAACGCGAAGAAGTTCCAACTCGAAACCGAAGCCACCGGCGCCGCCTCCGCGACCAAGGCCACCGGCTTCGCCGGCGCGGACGTGGCCAAGGCCACCGGCCTGGCCGAAGCCGAGGCGAACAAGGCGCGCGGTTTGGCCGAAGCCGCCATCATCGAGGCCCAAGGCAAAGCGAACGCCGAGGCAATGCGGCTCAAGGCGGAGTCCTTCAAGCAATACAACGAGGCAGCCGTCATCGAGATGATCGTCCGCGTCCTGCCGGATGTGGCGGGGAGAATCAGCGAGCCGCTGGCGAAGACGGAGAAGATCGTGATCATCAACTCGGGCAGCGGCTCCGGCGGCGGCGCCAGCAAGCTCACGGGCGACGTCACCCAGATCATTGGCCAACTCCCGCCCGTGATCGAGAGCCTCACCGGGATCAAGTTCGAAAAACTGCTCGAACAGGTGCCGGCCCTTAGGAAAGCCATGGGCAAAGAAGACAAGCCGCAATGACCTATGACAGAATCTCCCTCTCTGAACTTGGAAACGATTCGGCTGGCCTATAACGGCAAAAAAGAGGGGCGCCTCACCAAGTGGACCACCACCGCCTTCCGCGGGCGGGTTCCCGGCGGTTGGCTCGTGGTCACCAGCGGCAACAATGGCCTCAGCGGCGTGACCTTCTATCCCGATCCGAAGCACGAATGGAATGGCGGCAGCCTCCCTTGAGCACGTGCGTCTCTTCGAAGCCATTGTCGAGGCCAACCACCGCGCCCTCAGCGGCGACGAGCGGGCCGGACTGCGCCCGGACGAATGGGCGGAGGCACTCCCGGTGGTGGTTCTCACCTGTTTCGACCCGCGGTTGCATCCGCTGATGCCGGAAGTATTGGGCATCGCCGAGCCGGACTTCATCTGGCTCACGAACGCGGGGAACGTGGTCACCGGCCCGCTGAGCAGCACCGTGCGTTCTCTGGCGCTCGCCTGCGGAATGCATGACGGCAAGGAAATCGCCATCCTCGGCCACACCGACTGCCGGTTCTTTCAGCCCGTGCGGTTTCTCCTCGAAGGGCGCCTGAGAAGCCGGGGCATCGACCTGGGAGCGGCGGCATCCCGACTGGACGAGTTCCTGGAGCGCCTGGTCAACGAGCGGAGCAACGTGCGCGCCGCAGTCCAAAGCGTCCGACACAGTCCCTTGATCCCGCGCGCCGTGCCCGTTCACGGCTTGATGGTGGACATCGAATCGGGTCAACTCGAATGGGTCGTCAACGGGTACGACGTTCAGCCCGCCCTGGACCTCGAGCAGGAACCGTTGCCGCCGCCGGGCCGGCTTGACACCGGCGACACTCGGCTCGGGGGCAATTTGCCGCCGATCGGAACCGTGTGAACCGAGGCGTGAGCATGCGTCTTTTTGAAGCGATCATCGAGGCGAACCGCCGCGCGGCGGCAGGCGACCGGGCGGCCGGTGTTGCGGTGGAGCACTTTGCCGGCGCGCTGCCGGTCGTGGCCCTGACGTGCATCGACGTGCGACTCAACCATCTGTTGCCGAACGTGCTCGGCCTGCCCGAGGAACACTTCATTTGGTTGCGCAACGCCGGCAACATCATCACCGGCCCGCTGAGCAGCACGATGCGCTCGCTGGCGCTGGCATGCGCCATCAAAGGCGGCAAGGAGATCGCCGTCATCGGCCACACCGATTGTGTCGCGGGGCGAACGACCATGTCCACATTGACCTCAGCGTTTCAGGCTCTGGGGATTGACCGGGCGCACTTGCCTGCGAACCTCATCGAGTTCTTCGGCCTCTTCGCCAGCGAGCGGCAGAATGTCATGCGAGGCGTCGCTTTCATTCGGGCCAGCCCTCTCATAGGCTCGCGGGTGCCGGTGCACGGCTTGGTGCTGGACCTTGCCAACGGGCGCGTGGATTGGGTCATCAACGGCTATGAGTCTTTTGGCACCGTCGCGGCAGAACTCCGCCAGGTGCTTCGCAACTCGGTGGAAGAGATCGCGGGCGGCTTGGCACAACTTGCCGGATTTGACCTGACTGGCATGTCGCTGCCAACGGCTCCCATCGGCAAGATCGAGCCCGTGGGGAGCAACGTTCCACCCTTCGCGGCGGCGGAACCGGCTTCCGCGACTCTGCCCCCGGTCTCGGCTCCGCTCGACCCCCCGCCTGCGCCCGCTCCCAAGCAGCCGCCTGTCCTGCCCAAACCGAGCTTTCTGCGAACCTGGAAGCGGCGTCGGTGAACATCCCAGCGAGGCGCGCCTCAGACCAAATCCCAGTCCTCATAGGCATGAAAAGTCCCCGCCTTTTCCAGCCCCTCTCTCCCGCGCCTCGCTCCTTAGAATCCTTGCGAAACGAAAGGGATAGGGGTGAAGGCCAAACTTGACTTGATCGCATCATGTTTGGGGTTTCAAGGATTCTAGACTGATTTTGCTGGCAAATTTGGCATTCGTCTCCAATCCTGTCCGGGTTAACCGTGACCGATCCTTGCCGTGGCGGCGTGGCGCGGTCACCAGGGTGACACGACTCATGTCCGTCACTGAACGCAGACTGTTGAACGGCGACGAAGCGATTGCGCTGGGCTGTCTCCATGCCGGCGTGGCTTTTGGGACCGGGTACCCAGGCACGCCGTCCACCGAGATTCTCGAATGCTTCTCCCGGTTGGGTGGGCGGGCCCAGTGGTCGCCAAACGAGAAGGTCGCCCTCGAAGTCGCCATCGGCGTCGCCTACGCGGGTGCGCGCTCGGTCGCGACCATGAAGCATGTGGGTTTGAACGTGGCCGCCGATCCGCTTTTCACGGTGGCCTACACCGGTGTCCGCGGCGCCTTGGTGATCGTGTCCGCAGACGACCCGGGCATGGCTTCGAGCCAGAACGAACAGGACAATCGGCACTACGCCCAGGCTGCGGGCGTTCCGATGCTCGAGCCCTCGGATTCCCAGGAGGCCTACGATTTCGTTTTCGCCGCGGTGGACATCTCCGAGCGCTGGCAGATCCCGGTCCTGCTCCGTGTCACGACTCGCGTCTGCCACAGCAAGACCATTGTCCGTCCCCGGTCTGCAAACAGCCCGCAGCCAGTCCCGCACTTTGTCCGTGACATCCCCGGGCATGTGATGATCCCGGCGTACGCCCGGCCGGCCCACAGGCGGCTGCGGCAGAAACTGGCCGAGATCCAGGCCTGGAATGAGACCTCGGACTTGAACCGAGTGGTGTCCGGTGACCAGGCGCTGGGGATCATCACCTCCGGCGTTGCGTACGCTCATGTGCGCGAAGCCGCGCCGACGGCGGCGGTCCTCAAACTCGGTTTCACCTACCCGCTGCCGCTGCGTCGCGTGGCCGAGTTCGCCCGCAGCGTCTCCCGCTGCATGGTGATCGACGAAGGCGATCCCTGGCTCGTCGACGCGCTGCGCGCCGCCGGCATCGCCGTCGAAGGCAAGCCGGAGATGTATCGCTTCGGCGAACTCAACGTGCCGCGCGTCCGGCGCATCATCGAGGGCGACGTCAGCCCGGAAGCCAAACCGCCTCCCGGCAAACCGCCCCAACTTTGCGAGGCCTGCCAGTACCGGTTGGTGTTCAACACGCTGCGCCGTCTCGACTGCATCGTGGCGGGCGACATCGGCTGCTACACGCTGGGAGTTCTGCCGCCGTTCGAGGCGATGGACTCCTGCGTCTGCATGGGGGCCAGTCTGGGCGTGGGCCTGGGCCTGCGCCAGGTCTTGCCGCCGGACGAAGCCCGGCGCGTCGTCAGCGTGATCGGCGACAGCACCTTCGTCCACAGCGGCATCAGCGGCTTGGTCGAGATGGTCTACAATCCGCCGCCGGGCGGCCACGTGCTGATCATCCTCGACAACTCGACCACCGCCATGACCGGCCACCAGGAACACCCGGGCACCGGACGCACACTCGATCACGAACCGACCAACAGGGTGGTGATCGAGGATCTGGCTCGCGCCCTCGGCGTCCGCCGCGTTCATGTGGTCGAACCCCATGCGGGGTCGGACGACTTCGAACGCCTGCTGACGGACTGCCTGGCGAGCGGCGAGTTGTGCGTCCTCATCGCCCGGCGCCCCTGCATCCTGATCGCCAAACGGCTCAAGGAATACGAGAAGTGCCACGCAGCGTCGGCGAGCGCCGCGTCCCCGGCGGCTGGAGCCGCTTGCTGCCGCGAGGCTCCGGCGGATGCCGGCGCGAAAGGCGCCCACGCGAGGAACGAATCATGACGGCCAAGGTCACCAACATCGTCGTGGCCGGCCTCGGCGGCCAGGGCGTGCTCAAGGCGACCGACATTCTGAGCGACGCCCTGCTGCGCGCCGGACACGACGTCAAGAAGAGCGAGGTGCACGGCATGGCGCAGCGCGGCGGCTCGGTGCAGAGCGACGTCCGGTTCGGCGCCCGAAGTGTTCAGCCCGATGGTGCCGCCCGGGGAGGCCGATTACCTGGTGGTGCTCGATCCGGACCAGGTGGACGTCTGTCGTCACCTGCTGCGGCCCGAGGGCGTGGTGATCGCGCCCGAGCGCCATCGACGCCGAGCGCGCTTCCGCATCGCCGCAGTCTGAATGTCGCCTTGATCGGCGCCCTCAGCGCGCATCTGGATCTGCCCGAGGACCTTTGGGCGGCGGCGCTTGCACGCCAATTTCCGGGAGGACTTCTGGGCTGCCAACGACCAGGCATTTCAGATGGGGCGCCTCAGTCAGAGTGGCCTGACCGGACCCGGATCGGCATGAACCTCATGCTGACACTCAGACCGCGAACGAGCGTCGATCGCGATGCAGCGTGACTCAATCGTCATGAGCAAGAACCACCAACCCGGCCCGTTCCATCCGGCGAGCGCGATGGATTTCCTGCCCCTGTCTCAACTGCGCGATCTGCAGTTTCAACGCCTGCGGTCGATGGTGCAGCGCGCGTACGACCGCGTGGCCCTCTTCCGCCAGCGGATGGACGAGCGCGGTCGCTGACGCCGGCCGGTCTCGAGTCGCTCGACGACATCGCCAAGCTCCCCTTCACGGTCAAGACGGACCTGCGGGACACGTATCCGTTCGGGCTGTTCGCCAGCCCGCTCTCCGAGATCGTCCGGTTCCACGCCTCGAGCGGCACCACCGGCAAGCCGATCGTGGTCGCCTACACCCAGGAAGACCTGGACGACTGGTCGCGCGTGATGCTCCGCAGCTTCGCCGCCTGCGGCGTGCACCGCGGCGACATCGTCCAGAACGCCTATGGCTACGGCCTGTTCACGGGCGGCCTGGGCGCGCACTACGGCGCTGAGGCCCTCGGGGCGAGCGTGATTCCCATTTCCGGCGGCAACACGGACCGCCAGATCATGGTCTTGAAGGATTTCGGCGTCACCGCCATCTGCTGCACCCCGAGCTACTTCCTGCACCTGATCGATCGGGCCGCGGCGATGGGCGTGAACGTAAAGGATCTGCCGCTCCGCGCCGGCATCTTCGGCGCCGAGCCCTGGACCGAATCGATGCGCCAGCGAATCGAAGCCGAGAGCGGCATCAAGGCCTACGACATCTACGGCCTGTCGGAGATCATCGGCCCCGGCGTGGCGATGGAATGTCTGCACCAGGCCGGGCCGCACATCTTCGAAGACATGTTCTATCCCGAGATCATCAACCCGGAGACGGGCGAACTCCTGCCCGAGGAAGCCGAAGGGGAGTTGGTGCTGACCACGCTTTGCAAGCGCGCCATGCCGATGATCCGCTACCGGACTCGCGACATCACGTCGCTCGACCTCCGAGCCGTGCGCGTGCGGGCGGACGCTGCGGCGCATCCGGCGGATCGGCCGCCGCAGTGACGACATGCTGATCATCCGCGGCGTGAACGTCTATCCCGTCGCAGATCGAGGCTGCCCTGCTGGCGGTCGAGGGCGCTCAGCCGCACTACCAGATCGTGGTGGACCGCCAGCGGGGGCTCGACGTGCTCGAAGTCCAGGTCGAGGTCACGGCCGAACTCTTCAGCGACACGGTCGGCGGGCTCGAGAAACTCCAGGCGCGGCTCAGCCACTCGATCGAAAGCGTCACGGGCCTGCGCGCCGAAGTGCGCCTGGTCGCGCCCCACAGCCTTCAGCGCAGCGAAGGCAAGGCCAAACGCGTCATCGACAAGCGGAAGCTCTAGAATCCTTGAACGGTCAAATGTGTTGTAGACAAGTCAAGTTTCTGTGCTGCGTTGAAGGGGTCAAGGATTCTACCCAGCGAGGCGCGGGAGAGAAGGCCAGGAAAACGAAAGGGCGGTTCATGATGTCGAAGACTGGGATTTGGTCTGAGGCGCGCCTCGCTAGAGTGACTCCCTCGATGAAATCTGTAGCAATTGAGTCAAGTTGTTGCGCCGCGCAGCCTTGCTCAACCCGCAGAACCAAAGCGCCAGAGGACTGGCGCAGTCTCCCGCAGCCGCGGGTCTGGCGCCTTTTCGGACGTCTCCGGACCGCGCGAAGCGTTTTGGAGTGCGGCAGTCTTCTGCCGCTCTGGGACCCTCGCGAACGATCTGGCAACACGCCTCGCCGGTCTGAGGCGCAGCCTCGCTAAAGAAAGGCACATCCATGATCCTCAAACAACTCTCGGTTTTCCTTGAAAACAAACCCGGCACGCTGAGCGCCCCCTGCCGCGCCCTCGCCGACGCGGGCATCAACATCCAGACGTTCGCCCTGGCCGACACACAGAAGTTCGGCATCCTGCGTCTCGTCGTCCTCGAATGGGAGAAAGCCCAGCGCGTGTTGCTCGATGGCGGTTGGACGGTGAAGGTCACGGACGTCGTGGCGATCGAGGTGGCCGACACCCCCGGCGGCCTGGCCGGCCTGTTCGAGATCCTCGAACGGGCCAGCATCAACGTCGAGTACATGTACCCTTTTACCGCGAAACAGGAGGGCAAGGGATTGATGTTGTTCCGCTTTGACAACCCGGACGCCGCCGTCAAGGCCCTGAAGGCCAACCGGGTCAGTGTTGTCGGCACCGTCGAACTGTTCAAGCGCCTGGGCAATTAGAATCCTTGACCGGTGAAACCTGTTGTTGACATGTCCAGCTCCTTGGGCGCGTTGAAGGGGTCAAGGATTCTCTGGAGCGAGGCGTCGACTGTCGATCACCTGAGGAAGGCCAAGCGCAAACGATCTGGCAACACGCCTCGTTGGTCTGAGACGGAGCCTCGCTAACGCATGGATCACGTTGTGTCCACACCTGAATCCAAGCCCGAGGCTGCCGCCCCGAAATACAAGCGGGTGCTCCTGAAGTTGAGCGGAGAGGCTCTGGGGGGAGAGACCGGCATTGGCATCTGCCAGGAAGTCGTCCACCAGATGGCCGCGCAGATCCGTGAGGTGCGCCAACTCGGCGTGCAGATCGTCGTTGTGGTGGGCGGGGGCAATATTTACCGCGGTCTGAGCGGCAGCGCGCGGGGCACCGAACGGGCCACGGGAGACTACATGGGCATGCTGGCCACGGTCATTAACGCGCTGGCCCTCCAGGACGCGCTCGAGAAACAGGGGGTCCCGACCCGCGTTCAAAGCGCCATCACCATGTCCCAGGTGGCCGAACCGTTCATCCGGCGCCGCGCCGTCCGCCACCTCGAGAAGGGCCGGGTTGTCATCTTCGGCGGCGGGACGGGGAATCCCTACTTCTCGACCGACACGGCGGCGGCCTTGCGAGCGAACGAAGTTGCCGCTGAAGTGGTCCTGAAAGCGACCAAAGTGGACGGCATTTACGACTGCGATCCGAAGAAGCACCCGGACGCGCGCAAATTCCCGCGCATCACCTACCAGGAAGCCTTGCAGCGCCGATTGCAGGTGATGGATACAACCGCCTTCTCGCTCTGCATGGACAACGGGATGCCGATCATCGTCTTCAACTTCTTCCAACCCCACAGCATACGCCGCGTCGTCCTGGGCGAAGCCATCGGGACGATCGTCGTCGATTGACCTCTGCCGCGTCCGCGCCTTCCAACCTGAACCCTATCGCAAACCCTCGTGGCTTATGACTATCAACTCCATTCTGGCTGAAACCAAAGAGAAACTGCAGAAGACCGAGCAGGTCGTCTTGCACGAGTTCGCCGGCGTGCGAACCGGCAAGGCCTCATCGGCCCTGATCGAAAACATCCCCGTCGAGGTGTACGGCTCCCAAATGCGTCTGCGCGAATTGGCCGGCATCACGACCCCGGAACCGCGCGTCCTCGTCGTCCAACCTTGGGACGCCAGCACCGTGCACCCCATCGAAAAGGCGATTCAGAAGAGCAATCTCGGCCTGAACCCCATGGTCGACAAGCGCGTCCTCCGGATCGTCTTTCCCGAACTGAGCACCGAGCGCCGCCAGGAGTTCGTCAAGATCGTCAGGAAAATGGCCGAAGACGGACGCGTCGCCGTGCGCCATGTGCGGCGCGATGCCATCGAACATCTCAAGGCCGCCGCCAAAGCCGGCGGAGTCACCGAGGACGAGCAGAAACTCGCCGAGAAAGAAGTCCAGAAGTTGCACGACGATTGCATCGCCAAGATCGACCAACACGTCGCCCACAAGGAAAAGGAAATCATGACCGTTTAGCGAGGCTTCGCCTCAGACGGGCGAGGCGTTTGAGCGGCTCGTGGCCGCTGGGTGTCCATTGCGATCGCCGGCAGCCGACGCCTCGCTAAGTGGCGCCGCTGCGCGGCGCAAAAACTTGACTCATGGACGACAGCTTTTGAACGATGCTTGCCAGGCGCGGATTTCATAGACCCGCCCTTTCGTTTTCCTGCCCTTCTCTCCCGCGCCTCGGGCGTGAGGTCAACGGCCGCAAGCCCCTTGAACAAAGGCGGTCCGGCCTCTGTCTGAACGATTCACGGATATGAAATGGTCTTGGCGGGTTGGGCGGGTGGCCGGGGTGACAGTTTACCTCCACGCCACACTGCTGATTCTCATCGCTTGGGTGGGATACGAGTACTACGCGTGGCGGCATCAGGCTGGCGATGTCGTCGAAGCGGTTTTCTTTGTCGCCTCTTTTTTCGCGATTGTGCTGCTTCATGAGTTGGGTCACGCCGTGGCGGCGCGCCGGTACGGCATTCGGACCCGCGACATCACACTGATGCCCATCGGCGGCCTGGCGCGCATGGATTCCCTGCCGGAGAAACCCTATCAGGAACTCATCGTCGCCCTTGCCGGTCCGGCAGTGAATTTCCTGCTGGCGGCGCTTTACTGGGCAACGGTCAGTCCGATCTCGGAATTGGCGCTGCTGAACAACCTGAGTTGGGGCGGCGGGCATTTTCTTCACAAGCTCGCCTGGGCAAACCTGGCCATGGGCGTGTTCAATCTTGTCCCGGCTTTTCCCATGGACGGCGGCCGGGTGCTGCGGGCCTTGCTCGCCATGCGGTGGGGGCCGAACCGGGCCACCCAGACCGCGGTGGACGTCGGCCAGGCCCTCGCCTTCGCGTTCGGCGCAGTCGGGCTCTACGCCATGAATCCCATCTGGGTGTTCATCGCCCTGTTCGTCTTCGTCGGCGCCGATCAAGAACTCGAACTGGTGAAAATGCGGTCGGTCTTGTCGGGCGTGCCCATCCAGCGCGTCATGATCACCGATTTGCGCACTCTCGCCCCTCAGGATTCGCTGCAACGGGCCATCGATCATACGCTTGCCGGATTCCACCAGGATTTCCCGGTTCTCGAACACGGTCAGGTCATCGGCGTCCTCACCCGCCGGAGCCTCATGACCGCCCTGGCGCGCCGAGGGCAGGGCACCAGCGTGCGCGACGTGATGCAGCGCGAGTTCCAGACCGCGCATCCGAGCGAGCAGGCGGATGCCGTGTTCGGGCGGCTCCAGACAGCGGATTGTCGGTCGCTCCCCGTCCTCGACCACACTCGCCTCGTCGGCATCGTGACAGCCGAGAACCTCGGCGAGTTTCTCATGATCCAGTCCGCCTTGAAAGGCAAACGCAAGGCCGGCGCCGGAGCTTGATGACGATGGTCCCATTCTAGACAGAGCGACAACCATGATACAGCGCCGGGTCAGGGGACCCGGCCTACAATGCTGTAGGCCGCGTGCCCCCACGCGGCGCGACTTCTGACGCTGTGTATAACTCACGAGAAAACGTCTCCTCTTTTGCGAATATGGCTTTTGGATACAGATGTGGAATGGATCGGATGACTCGCATCGGCTGTGCCGCGGTGTGCGCGGTTTGTTTGTTCCTTGATCCTGCCCCGCTCGCCGGGGCGACGGCGCCCGCCACCAAGGCGCCCAAACCGGCCCAGAACGCAAACGTCAAGCCCGCGCCGAGTCGATCCGTCGCCCGACATCCCTACGTGGGGGCGATTCTCTGCAATGCGACCAACCGGCGAGTGCTCTTCGAAGACCGGGCAGACGAGAGAGGATACCCCGCGAGCGTCCTGAAACTCATGGACCTCCTGATCGTCCTCGAACAGGTCGAGCGCGGACAACTCACGCTCCAGGACAAGGTCACGGTGAGCGCGCGCGCAGCCCGGACCGGCGGTTCGCAAGTGTGGCTCGCCGAGAAGGAGGTTTTCACGGTCGACGAACTCCTCTACGCGCTGATGGTCATGTCGGCCAACGATGCCGCGGTCGCTTTGGCCGAGAAGGTCGCCGGCAGCACGTCGGCCTTCATCGAGTTGATGAACCAGCGGGCCCGGGAGTTGGGCATGGCAAGCACCAAGTTCAGCTCGGTGCATGGCCTGCCGCCCGGCCCCGGCCAACCGCATGACGTCACCACAGCCCGCGACCTGGCCCGGTTGTGTTATGCCGTGCTGCAACGCAGCGACACCCTGCGTTACACCTCGACACGGGAAAGGGCTTTTCGACCCGGGGCCAGCAAGGGCATGGTCATGATGCACAACCACAATCCCCTGCTCGGGTTGGTCGAGGGCTGTGACGGTCTCAAGACCGGTTATATCTCGGCGGCAGGCTTCTCGATCGCAGTCACGGCGACCCGACAGGATAACCGCCTGATTGCGGTCGTCCTCGGCAGCGTTGACCGAAAGCTGCGCGACGCCAAAGCGGCTGAACTCATCAACCGCGGCTTCGCCAGCGCCCTCCAAGCGCCTCCCGCCACGACCGGTTCGTCCCCGCCACCGGCGCCCCCTGGAGCATCCCCCACCCGATTGGCCAGACCGTGAGAAGATATTGAGGGCACCGCAGCGCGGCAAAGCCGCAACCAAAGCAACGGAAACCTCGCTCGAAGCCGGCGCCACCGGTTACATCGTCAAGGCCACGCTGAGGTCATTCTGATTCGCAGAAGACTTCGGGACAGGAAAACAGGGCGGCGAAAGCCGACGCCATCGCCCGCAAACACGCCCGCATGTTGCTGGCCAAGACCGTTTGCTCCGTCCGCGCCGCCCTGGTCCAGGCCTTCGCCACTCTGCCTGACCTCACCCAGCCGTCGACGGCGAAGTGAGGTTTGTGCTTTGGCGAAGGCGAACAGGCTCGGGGGGCATGCATTCTCCACCTCTGCGCCCTTCGTATCTCTGCGGTAGAGCGGGGCATCCACTCAACCGCCGAGGCACGAAGAGCGCGGAGACGGGCAAGCGCCTATCCACACCGTCCCGGCTTGTTTCGTGGGACTCGTTGTTGACCTGTTGAGGTCTCCGTGTTTTGGCGCTGCATCGGCCCGCGCTGATGCGCACGTGCTCTGCCTCCGGGCAGCCTCTGGTCGCTGCATTGTCGGGTGAAATACGCAAGGCAATGGCTCGTGCCTGCTGACTCGACGCGCGAATGATGTATTTCACCCGATTTACGGCCGCCTATCGTTTCCTTCATCTTCTCAGTGATCAACCGCGTGATACCACCGGCAACGAACCACGGCCGATACTCACGCAAAGGGAAGATGCACCTGGCCGAGACGGACCCTTGGTTCCTGCTCAGTCCGATGGTGCGCCGCGCTCGAACCTGGCCGGAGGGCTACCCAGGCGACCACAGAACTCTGGGGGTGGAGTCCGTCATGAAACGCGCAGACCTCGCCTTCTTTGAGGACAGTGATGATACAAGACAAGGACATCCAAACCGTTCGTGACTTGATCGCGGCTGGGGGCCACGACCCTCCCAATACGAGCCGCTGCATGCTTGGTTCGGGGACATTATGCGGCGGCATCGACTTTGCTTGCCAACGCCTGCGAACCGAAGTAGACAGGGAAACGTCGGGCGGCGCCTGCAGAACCGGGTGCAACCCAGCCCGTGCGGCGCCCGCCGGACGAACAACCTGGATCGGTCAACAACTGCCAACCATGAAACGAAACTGTCTCCACCAATTTCTCTGTCGCGCGGGCATGGCCGCCGTCCTGTGCGGCGCCGTCATGGCCTGTCGTGCGGACTACGCCACCGAAGTCCTGGCCCAGGAACCGCTGGCTTACTGGCGGTTTAACGAGAACACGACCGTCGCGCAATACGACATCGCAGCAAACCTCGGGGGGCTTGGCTCCGCGGGAAACGGTCGGTACTACGACACTGTGATTCGGTCGGTTGAAGGGGCTGTCGCGGACGACACTGCGGTTGGCTTCAGCAACCCGACTTTGGGCACGTCCTACTTCGGTTCGATGCGCGTGCCGAACACCGCAGCGCTGAACCCCAACGGGCCGTTTACCGTCGAGTTCTGGGCCAAACCAAGCAACAATACCGCCTCCCTGTTGTCGCCGGTCAGCTCCATGAGTTTCACCACGGGCCGGCTTGGCTACCTGTTCTACCAAAACGCGGCGGCTTGGCAATTCCGCGTCGGCGTGGGCGGTTCCACGACCGCTTCGTCGATCAATGGAGGCGTTGTCCTGCCCAACCAATGGCAGCATGTGGCGGCCGTGTTCAATCCGACGACGCTTCCCGCCGGGACGATGACACTCTACGTGGACGGCGTTGAAGTGGCCACGGGAACTGGGAGCTACGAACCGAACACCGACGCGGCGTTCTTCGTCGGTTCCACTGCATCTCCGAACCGGACCTTTGATGGGGCTGTGGATGAGGTGGCGTTCTACGACGCGGTCCTCAGCCCCAGCCAGATCGCCGCCCATTTCGCGGAGAGGGGTTCCGGTGCCGCGGCGTACGCCGCGAAGATCCTGGGCGACAACCCGGTCGGCTATTGGCGCTTGAACGAGCCCGCCAAAGTGTTCCCTGTGGCCGCCAACGCCGGCACCCTCGGACCCGCCGCCGACGGCGATTACGTCGGCGTCATCAACGTCGAGGGCCCGTCCGGAGAAGCGTATCCGGGACTGGGAGCCGGCAACCGCGCCGCCGCCTTCGACGGGACAGATTGGAGCTATGTGCAGGTGGACAGTTTAGGGGTGGCGGGGCCGCTGACGATGATCGCGTGGGTCAAACCCAACGTCTTGTCGGGTGACCGGGCCATCGCCGGCGAAAACACCAGCTACGCGTTCAAGTTTCAAGAGACCGAACTCCGGTTCACCACTCCGGGCATCCGTGACCACAACAGCTCCGGCGCCGGCGCGCAGATTGGGATCTGGCAGCAGGTGGCCGTGACGTTTGACCCCGGCGTCATGGGCGGTGTGCGTTTCTTCATGAACGACCAGGAGATTCAGGCTCTCCAGGACGCCTCGGCGATCACCAGGGGCACGACGGCATTCTGGATCGGCAAGAACCAGTGGGCCGGCCAGTACTTCGATGGGGCCATCGATGAAGTGGCCGTTTACGACAAGATCTTGACCGCTGGATCTGTCATCAGCCTGTATCTACACCGCGACCGGCGCGAGTGCCCCGCCGACCATGGTGTCCGATCCGCCGGCTGTCAGCCCTGCGGGCACGATCTACACCACCACGCCCTTCAGCATCACGGCGGACGTCGCGGGCGCTCTCCCCATGACCTGCCAGTGGCGTCTCAACGGTGCGAACCTCCCGGGCGCTACAAGCTGCACCTACACCAAATCGTCGGCCGCTATGAGCGACGCCGGGACCTATGATGTGGTCATCACCAACCCGTTCGGGTCGGTCACAAGCCTGGGCGTCACGGTGACGATCGACCCTGCGGTGCCGCCGACGATCGATCAACAGCCGGTCTCGCGCTTCGTCTATCCGGGGGGCACGGCGAGCTTTACGGTGGCGGTCAGCGGCACCCAACCGATGACCTTCCAGTGGAAGCATGCCGGCGGGAACCTCGAAGGGGCCACGAACGCTACCCTGGTCGTGACCAACTGCACAGCGACACAAGCCGGTGCTTACACGGTCAGCGTGGCCAACGTCGCCGGCTCACGGGTCAGCTCGGAGGCAACTTTGACCTTGCGCACACCGGCGGCAGGCACCTACGAGCAGGCCGTGGTGGACGCCGGCCCAATCGCCTACTGGCGCTTCGGCGAGACGGCTGGGACAACCGCCTTCGACTACGCCGGCGGCCACGATGGCCTGGTCGCAGACACCGTCGCCATGAACGCCGCCGGTCCGGCGTCACCGGCTTTTCCAGGTCTCGAGGCCGGCAACGCGGCCTACGCCTTTGATGGCGCAGCCGCCTCCGTTGAGGCGGGCAGCCTTGGGTTGCCTGGGCCGCTCTCCGTAGCCGCATGGGTCAAGCCAAATGCGCTGTCCGGAGACAGGGCCATCGCCGGCGAGAACACCAGTTGGGCGTTCAAGCTCCTCAACAATGAACTCCGGTTCACCACGCCCGGCATTCTGGACCACAACAGCAGCGGCGCCGCGTTGACGGCGGGAGAATGGCACCATGTTGCCGCGACTTTCGAACCCGGGGCAGCCGACGGCGCAAGGTTCTACGTGAACGGCCGGTTTGTCAGTTCCGCGACAGCCTCGGCGCTCACGAAGGGCAACTCCTTCTTCTGGGTCGGCACCAACCAGTGGACTGGGCAAGTCTTCGATGGAGTCATCGACGAAGTCGTGGTCTACAACAGGACACTGTCTGCGGACACGATTGCGGCTTTGTATGCCGCCGCCGCATACGGCGCCGAAAAGGCACCGTGGATTACGGCTGAGCCCGCCTCCCAGGTGGCGGTCGTGGCCGCCCCTGCCACGCTGACGGTTGGCGCGGCAGGCAGCGTGCCGCTCAACTACCAGTGGAAGAAGGACGGCCTGCCCATCCCCGGCGCCACAGGATCGGCGTTCACCATCCCCAGCGCGGCCTATGCGGACGCGGGCAGCTATAGCGTCACCATCAGCAACGCCGCCGGCAGCATCGACAGCGCGCCCGCGACTCTCACCGTCATGCCGGAGCCGACGTTTGCCTATCTGCCCGGCGACCTGGTGTTGCACCTCAAGTTCGACGGCGACGTCGCCGACAGCTCCGGGCGGGACAACCATGGCGAGATGATCGGTTCTCCAATCTTCGTGCCCGGCAAGGTTGGGTCCCAAGCGCTCCAATACAACACCGTGAACGCCGAGGGAACCTTCAACTACGTCACCCTGTGGACGCCCGGCGATCTCGCGTTCGGGGCGGACGTGGACTTCACGGTGTCCCTGTGGGTCAAGTACTCGGGTCTGCCCGGCGACCTGCCGTTCATATCCAATACCGAAAACTCGATGGGCAGCGCGGGCTTCACCATCTGTCCGGCCTACAACGAACCGGGCCTCTGGTGGAGCTTGAACGATGTCGACGCGCCGGCGGCGTGGCCCGGCGTCGGGTACCAAGGCGGCACGGCCTCCGTGATCAACGACAATCAGTGGCATCACATCGTGGTCGCCTTCGACCGCAGCGGCGATGCCGCCACGTACATCGACAGCGCTCTCGTGGACGTCCGGTCGATCGCCGGCACCTGGAACGTGAATAGCCCCTATGCGATCAACATCGGCCAGGCCAGTGGAGCCTATCCCGAGGACGGCACGTTCCAGATCGACGATGTGGGCATCTGGCGCCGCGCGCTCAGTTCGTATGATGTCCTGAGCATCTACAACGCCGGGCAAGACGCGCATCAGAGCTTCGATGTCTATGGGCCGGTCAAGCTGACCATCACGCCCGCGGGCGCCGACCTGTTTGTCGCCTGGCAGGCAGGCACGCTCGAATCCAACACGAACCTGCAGAACCGAAACGGTTGGACGACCGTTCAAGGCGCGAGCGCGCCGGTCTTCAGGGTCACGCCCAGCCCCGGCAGCGTGTTCTACCGGGTCCGCCAGTAAGGCCCGATTCCCGCGTCAGAAGAGGATCGATCGAGCGACCGTGCCGCGCGCACGGTCGCTCTGCACGGTCGCTCTGTTTTCCGGCGGTTCCCCTCGCGCTGAGTCGGACCTCTTGACGGGGAACACGAAGACCCCCAAACGCGAAAACCCCTCGGCGGTTTGCATTCGGTGCCGCAGGCGTGAACAAGCCGGAAGCGAAGATCGTCTTCCCGGGGCTGTTCGATTCAGTTTGAACAAAGTGCTGCCGAGACGAGTCTTTTGTAAAGTGGCGCGGTTCACGAGACATGTTGCGGTGTTCATGCTGGCCGTTTGGGGACTGGCCACGATGCATTGCGACCTCGAACAGGTGCCCGGCTTCGAATTCCTGGCCTGCTGTCAGCACCCGGACACCGCTCCGCATCCGGATGACGATTGCGACACCGATGCCTGCGCCGTGGTCGAGTCGGGATTCTACAAGACCGAAGAGCGGGCGGAAGACGTGCCGATGCCGCTGCTCGCGTTGAGTTTCGCGCTGCCGTTCCGGGAGGCGGTTCCCCTCACAACCGCGCCCCTTCCAGTCCTGCTGAGGGTTTCTCCGCCAGAGCTGCCACGGACCTGGCAATTCTCCTGTCGCACGGCGCTGCCGCCGCGCGCTCCTTCCCTCGCCGCTTGAGCGGTCCCGTTCGGGACGTTCCTGCAGACGGTTCCTGCCCGGGATCTCCCTGATCGCTGCGGCGTGCCTGCACGCCGGGTCTGTGCTCTTGTCGTTGTGTTGTGTCCGTTGTTGTCGAGGTATGAAACCGAGTCTGCTCTTGAGATGGTGCCGGTTGTCTGCGCTGGCGGCGTCGGTTGTCGTGGCGCTGGTTGTTGGCTGCGAGAAACAGGAAAACCAAGCGGGTCATGACGGCCACGGGCATGCCCCAGGCGGACTTGGCGCGACCAAAGCCCACACCGAGACCAGAGAGGGCGTGGTGATGTGCGTCGAGCATGGGGTGCCGGAAGCACAATGCGCGGTGTGCAAGCCGGAGCTGGCCGGGACGCTTAAGCCGGGCGAAAGCCTGAAGCTTCGGCTGCCTTCGACGAACTCGACCTCGATGGTGGGGGTGCAGACAGCGACGCCGCAGACGGGAGCGATTGCCGAGGGTATCGAATGCGTGGCGGAAGTGAGTTTTGATCAAAACAAGCTGGCCCAAATCGCTGCGCCCGTGAGTGGCATCATCCAATCCGTGGAGGTGGATTTGGGAAGCAAGGTTGAGGAGAAGCAGGTCGTCGCCACGATTTGGTCCGCCTCGATCGCTGAAGCGGTGGCGAAGGCGGTGCTTTCGCATCAAACACTCGACCGGGAACGCAAGCTGCGGGCCGACCGCGTGACGTCGGAAGCCTCCTTGCAGGAAGCCGAAGCCACGCATCGGGCGGCGTGCCAGCAACTGCGGACGCTGGGCTTCACCGAAGACCAGATCGACGACATGAGCCACAAACCGCAGGAGCAGGTGCTGATGGAAGTGCGCGCCCCGTTTGCGGGTGACATCGCGGAACGGATGGCGGTGCGTGGGACGCTTGTGGACGTGGGCAAACCGCTGTTCATCCTGGTGGACCACTCGACCGTGTGGGCGATGCTGCAAGTGCCGGAAGGGGCGCTGGGTCAGGTGCAAACAGGGCAGCCGGTGGAACTGCGTGTGGATTCCCTGCCAGGCCGGGTGTTCACCGGTCGATTGACGTGGATTAGCCCAGCGGTGGATGAGCGCACACGCATGGCCCGCGCCCGCGCGGAGTTCGCCAACCCGGACCGCTTGCTCAAGGACAAGATGTTCGCCACCGCCCGGATTCTGACGCGCCAGGCAGAAGGAGCGCTGTTGGTGCCGCCGTCGGCCATTCAGCAGGTCGAGGGCCGGCCGTTCGTGTTCGTGAAACTGGCGGACGACTTGTTTGACGCGCGAGCCGTGACGCTGGGGGCGAGGTCGGACGGGCGGCGGGAAGTGCTGGCGGGCTTGAAACCACAGGAGCAAATCGCGGTCAGCCGGGCCTTTGCCTTGAAGTCGGCCATGCTGATGTCACGTCTCGGCGCCGGGTGCGCGGATGATTAGCGAGGCTTCGCCTCAGACCGGCAGGCATGTCACCGAATGAGAGTCACTCTCGCGATGCACGCCGCAGACCATCTGCAATTCTCAACATCATGAACAGTCGCCATGCCTCCCATGCTTAACTGGATCATCAGTGTTTCGCTCAAGAACCGGTTGCTGATCTGCGTGCTGGCGGTGGCGCTGGTCGTCCTTGGTGGGCGGACGCTGAGCCTGTTGCCGATTGACGCCTTCCCGGACACGACACCGGTGCAGGTGCAAATCAACACCACGGCCGCGTCGCTGAATCCCCAGGAGACAGAAGCGCAAATCACCATTCCGGTGGAACTGGCCATCAGCGGGCTGCCGGGACTGCAAAACGTACGCTCGATCTCGAAGTTCGGGCTGTCGCAAGTGGTGGCGACGTTTGACGACCGCATCGACATCTTCAAAGCCCGGCAGCTCGTCATGGAGAGGCTCCAGACGGTGGAACTCTCGGAGGGCCTCGAGCGGCCACAGCTTGGCCCCATCGCCACCGGGTTGGGCGAAGTGTTCCATTACGTGGTGCGATCCTCCGACACCAATCGCACGCTGACGGAGTTGCGGGTCTTGCAGGATTGGGTGGTGAAGCCGCAACTGCGCAAGGTGGCGGGCGTGGCGGAAGTCAACACCTGGGGCGGGTTCGAGAAGCAGTACCACGTGGTGGTGGAGACCGACCGGCTCCTCAAGTACCGGCTCACGTTTGAAGAGTTGGTCGAGGCCTTGCAGGCCAATAACCAAAACGTGGGAGGCGGTCAGATCGTCCGCGGCGGCGAATCCCTGTTAGTGCATGGCGTGGGCTTGACGACGAACGTGCAGGAAATCGCCAGCATCGTCATCGCCAGCCACGACGGCACGCCTGTGCGGGTGGCCGACGTCGCCACGGTCCAGGAAGATCATGAAATCCGGCGCGGCGCAGTGACGGCCGATGGCCGCGGCGAAGCGGTGCTGGGACTGGGCTTCATGCTCATGGGGGAGAACAGCGCGGTGGTCACCCGTGCGCTGAAGGCGAAACTCGAAGAAGTGCAAACATCCCTGCCGCCGGACATCAAGCTGGTGGTGCTCTATGACCGGACGGAACTGGTCGACAACGTGATTCGCACGGTCGAACACAACCTCCTGGCGGGCGCGCTGCTCGTCATTGCCATTCTGTTTGCCTTCCTGGGCAACTTGCGGGCGGGATTGATTGTGGCGGCGGCGATCCCGCTTTCGATGCTGTTTGCGGGAAACTTGATGTTGCAGGCGGGGATCGCCGCCAGCCTGCTGAGCCTGGGCGCGGTGGACTTCGGCCTCATTGTGGATGGGGCGGTCGTGATGGTCGAAAACACAATGCGGCGGCTGGCCCTGCGCCAGCATGAGTTGGGACGTGTGCTCACCCCCGAGGAGCGCGAGGACGTCCTGCGCAGCGCGCCGCTCGAAGTGGCGCGGCCTGTGGCGTTCGGCATGGGCATCATCCTGATTGTGTTCCTGCCGATTCTGACGCTGGAAGGGATCGAAGGAAAACTGTTCAAGCCGATGGCGTTCACCTTGATCTTCGCGTTGCTGGGGTCGCTGGTCGTCGCGCTGACGGTGACGCCGGTGCTGACGACTTTGTTCCTGCCCAAACAAATGAAGGAAAAGGAACCGTGGCTGGTGCGGCTGGCGCGCCGCTGTTATGAGCCGGCGCTGGGCCTGGCGCTGCGGTTTCGGAAAGTGACCTTGTTCGTGTCGGTCGCGCTGTTCGTGGGGGCATTGTTCCTGGCATCGCGAATGGGCGGGGAGTTTCTGCCGAAACTGGGCGAAGGGGCGATTGTGGGAACCACCGTGCGGCTGACGGGCATCTCGGTGGACGAGTCAGTCGCGCAAAACGACATGATCGAGCAACGCCTGCTGGCCGAGTTCCCCGACGAGATCGAGCACATCTGGACGCGCCTGGGCACGGCGGAAGTCGCGACCGATCCGATGGGGGTTGAATTGGCTGATTTCTTCCTCGCCCTCAAGCCGCGTGACCAGTGGAAGAAAGCCCGCACACAAGCAGAGCTGACGGAGACCATGCGCAGCCTGCTCGACCAGGTGCCCGGTTTGAAGACCGCCTTCAGCCAGCCCATCGAGATGAGACTCAATGAACTCATTGCGGGGATCCGGGGCGACATCGGCATCAAAGTCTACGGCGACGATCTGCAAGAACTGCGGCGGTTGGGCGGCGAGGTGCAGGCCGTGCTGGCCGGCATTCGCGGCGCAAGCGAAGCCTCAGTCGAGCAGTTGACGGGGCAGACCTTCCTGCAAGTCCGCATGGACCCGCAGGCCATCGCCCGCTACGGCGTGCCAACCCGCAACGTGCTGAACGTGGTCGAAGCCGTGGGCTCGCGGCGGGTGGGCGACGTGCGCGAGGGACAGCGACGGTTCCCGCTGGTCGTCCGGTTGCCGGACAAGCAGCGCACCGACCCGGACGCGCTGGCTGCGACCCTGATTCCGACGGCGGCAGGGCCGGTGCTGCCGCTGAACCAGGTGGCGAAGATCACCGAGATCGAAGGGCCCTCGACCATCAACCGGGAGTGGGGCAAACGGCGCATCACCGTGCAGTGCAATGTGCGGGGCCGCGATGTGAAGAGCTTTGTGGAAGAGGCAAAGGCGAGAATCGGGGCGCAGGTGCCACTGCCCGAAGGCTACACCGTCGAATGGGGCGGGCAATTCGAGAACATGGAGCGAGCGAACCGGAAACTGTTGTTCGTGGTGCCGATGGCGCTGGCGCTCATCTTCGTGCTGCTGTTCTTCAGCCTGAAATCGGTGTCGGATGTGCTGATCGTGGCCACGGGGATTCCGCTGGGTGCGGTGGGCGGGGTGCTGGCCCTCTGGCTCCGGGACATGCCGTTCACGGTCAGTTCGGCCATCGGTTTCATTGCCCTGAGCGGCGTGGCGATTCTCAACGGCCTGGTGCTGGTGACGTTCATCAGGCAGAAGCTCGACGCGGGGGCGCCGGTGGAACAGGCGGTGCGCGAGGGCTGCCTGGTGCGGTTGCGTCCCGTGCTGATGACGGCGCTGGTGGCGGCGGCGGGCTTCATTCCGATGGCTGTGAACGTTGGGGTGGGCGGCGAAGTGCAACGCCCGCTGGCGACGGTGGTGATCGGCGGGATCTTCACCAACACGTTGCTCACGCTGCTGGTGTTGCCAGCCCTCTACAGTGTTCTGAACAAATCGAGGAATCCGATCGGCAACCACGATCACCAGCAGTCGACCCCTCTCTCAGTGGCGCCGCCGCGCGGCGCAAGAACGTGACTTGCCGACAGCCGTGACGTCTCACCGGTCAGGGATTCTGGCGGAGCAGGCGCCGGCTCCGACGGATGACGTAGTCCCACTGGAATGCGGGGCCAGGATCGACTTTGTTGGCTTGGATGTGGAGGTGCCCGAGGAGACCCTGGTAAGCGCGCAACTCGTCATCGGCCAGCTTGCGGGCGATCGGCGCGCCGGAGTGATCGCGGGGCCAATCGCAGCGCAACGCGGGGAATACACGGCACAGGGCGGCGGTCAGGCGGATCAAGGCGGCATATTGTTCGCGCGTATAGTCGTACTGGACCGACTCGGCGCCTTGCACCACGCCGGTGATCAGGTTGTTGCGAGCCGGGCGACCCACGAATCCGGCGGTGCGCAGGCCGCCATCGCCAAACCGCTCGGGAATCTCAATGCGCAGCCGGCCCGTGTGATCCCGGCGGTACCACTCGTCGAGCGGGCGGGATCGGTCGCGGCGGTAGGCGCCGGGGTGGGCGATTTCGATGCCGATCGAGCGGGTATTGGAGGTTGTGGCGTGCCAGGCGCGCTCCTTGAGATCGAGGGTTTGGTAGATTGTGCCGTCCAGGTCGAGGAGGAAATGAACGCTCAGGTCGCGAAGATCGTGCAGTACCTTGAAACACTGGCGGCTGGTTCCGCAGGCGTCGTAGTGAATCACGAATTGGTCGATGACATTGGTGAGGGTCGCCAGATCCCAACCGCCACCGCGGATCTGTTCGAGCTGTGAGGGCAGGAGCCGCTCGCGTCGGAGACCGTAACGGTTGGGCGACGTGAGGTTCTCGACCTCCTGACGCGAGCTGTCCCAGTCGGCGTTCTCCAACGGGCTGAATCGGCGCTCGACGCGGTAGGCGTCGTATCCGCCTGGGTCGAGCCAAGTCACGACCGGGGTTCCGGTGTGGATGAACTGGCCGGCCACGACGATCTCGTCGCCGCGGCGGGGCGCGAGGGTGCCGGGGGGCGGGATCGTGCGGCAGCCGGAGAACGGGAGCGTGAACCCCAGGCCCAGGACGAGCCACGCGGAAAGCGGGCGAAGGCGGACGGTCTTCATAGGAACAGTGTCAACCTATTCCAGGACGGGACCAAACGTTCAACTCTCAACTCTCAACTCTCAACTCTCGACTCTCTCGTCAGACGGCGATGGGGGCCTTGATGGGCGGGTGGGGGTTGTAGCCGGTCAGTTCGAAGTCTTCGTAGCGGAAGCTATGGATCTCTTTGACGTCCGGATTGAGCTTCATGGCGGGCAAAGGGCGCGGTTGGCGGGAGAGTTGCAGCCGGGCCTGGTCGAGATGATTGCGGTAGAGATGCAGGTCGCCGAACGTGTGGATGAAAGCGCCGGGTTTGAGGCCGCAGACCTGGGCGATCATCAGGGTGAGAAGCGCGTACGAGGCAATGTTGAAGGGGACGCCGAGGAAGAGGTCAGCGCTTCGTTGGTAGAGCTGGCAACTGAGTGCGCCGTCCTGGACGAAGAACTGGAACAGGACATGGCAGGGGGGCAGGGCCATGTGATCGAGTTCGCCTGGATTCCAGGCGCAGACGATCAAGCGGCGGCTGTCGGGATTGTCACGGAGCTGGCTGATGACGCGGTCGATCTGGTGAACGGAGCCGCCGTCGGGAGTGCGCCAATCGCACCACTGGGCGCCATAGATGCGGCCGAGGTCTCCGCGGGGATCGGCCCATTCGTCCCAGATGGTGACGCCACGGTCCTGCAGCCAGCGCGCGTTGGTTTCGCCGCGAAGGAACCAGAGCAACTCATAGATGATGGACTTGAGGTGGACCTTCTTGGTCGTGACCAGGGGGAAACCGGCGTTGAGGTCGTAGCGGGACTGGGCGCCGAAGAGGGCAAGGGTGCCTGTGCCGGTGCGATCTGCCTTGGGCCGGCCCGAGTCGAGGACGAGGCGAAGCAATTCGAGGTAGGGTTGCATGCAGGCGATCGGGAGAGAGGCCGGCCGAGCGCGCCGCGGGGGCGGCGCGGTCTGGGCCTCGCCGGCTGGCCGGTTTCAACCGCCGACGCTGGCCATTTCCTCGTTGTTGGCGACGTTGACGATCTTGAACTGCTCGGCGTGGAAGGTCGGGATCGGCGCGGAAGGAGAGCTTGCCGAAGTAGCGTTTCTCCATCTCGATGAGGATGTTTCTCGTCCTCGGTGCGGAGGCGTTCGAGCACGGCGGGGTGGACGACGATGCGGAGCTGGAAGTCCGACTCGTCGCGCTGCCGTTTCTTGAGGATCTCGCCGAGTTTGCGCTGGATTTCGACGCTCATGGTGAGGGCGCTCTTGACCTTGCCGCGGCCTTTGCAGTAGGGGCAGTCGTCGTAGACGGCCTCGCGCACGCTCTCGGTGTGGCGCTGGCGGGTCATCTCCATGAGGCCGAGCTGGGAGATGGGCAGGATGTGGGTCTTGGCGCGGTCGCGCTTGAGGCCTTCCTTCATGCGCTGGTAGACCTGCTGGCGGTCCTTGTGGGACTTCATGTCGATGAAATCGAGCACGATGAGGCCGCCGATGTTGCGGAGGCGGAGCTGGCGGCAGATCTCCTCGGCGGCTTCGAGGTTGACCTTGAGGATGGTGGTACTCGGGGTCCTTGCCGCTCTTGTGGCGGCCGGTGTTGACGTCGATGGCGACGAGCGCCTCGGTCTCGTCGACGACGATGTAGCCGCCGCTCTTGAGGTGGACCTGGCGGGAGAAGGCGGTTTCGAGCTGGCGGGTGATGTCGAAGCGGTCGAAGACGGGCTGGGATTCGTTGTAGAGCTCGGACCTTGGCCGCGGAGCGCTGGGAGATTCGACCGATCATCTCCCGGATGCGCTCGTATGCTGGGCATGGTTGTCGATGACGATGCGCTCGACGTCCTCGGTGAGGAAATCGCGGACGGTGCGCTCGATGAGGTCGGGCTCGCGGAAGACGCAGCGCGGGCGAGGGCTGGGTGGTGATCCGCTCCTGGACGGCCCGCCATTCTTCGAGGAGGAGGGCCAGGTCGCGGACGAAGTAGCGGGCTTTCTGGTCCTCGCCGGCGGTGCGGATGATGACGCCCATGCCTTCGGGGATGGTCAGGCCGCGGACGATGCGCTTGAGCCGCTGGCGCTCCTCGTGGTTCTCGATCTTGCGCGAGACGCCGCACTGGTCGGAGTTGGGCAGCAGCACCAGGAACCGTCCGGGCAGCGCCAGGTTGGTGGTGACGCGCGGCCCCTTGGTGCCGATCGGGCCCTTGGTCACCTGGACGATGATGTCGGTGCCCGGCGGGTAGAGGCGCGGGATGTCTTTCTGGGTGATGCGCGGTTTCTCGCGCGAGCGCGCGGTTCTCGCGTTCGACGAGTTCGACGCCGCTGTCGAAGCCTGCCGGGACGATGTCCCAGTAGTGGAGGAAGGCGTTCTTCTCGAAGCCGATGTCGACGAAGGCCGCCTTGAGGCCGTCTTCGAGGTTGCGGACCTTGCCCTTGAAGATGCTGCCCACCAGCCGCTCGTCCTCGGTCCGCTCGATGGTGAACTCTTCGAGGCGGCCCTTCTTCGAGAACGCCGACGCGGGTTTCGAGCGATTCGGCGTTGATGATGATCTCCTTGTGGGAACGCACGCGGGGACGAATCAGCCGCTGGACCTTCTTGATCACCCGGTGAGTGACGGCGCGAAGGGCGCCCATGAGGCCCGGCGGCGGTCCGGCCACCGGGACGGGTTGGCTTTCGGTCTCGGCGGGTTCCTCGACCTCGGCCGGTGTGTCCAGATGAGGTTCGCGGTAATCCCGTTTGCGGACAGGTTCCGCGATCGGGCGGCGGGGCGGCTGAATCGGTGGCGTCCTTCGGCGAGGCCGGCGGCGCGGTTCTCGGAACGCTCGATCTCGCGCTCGTGGCGCTTGCTGTCGAAGACATTCTCGGCGGAGGGTTTGTCGCCGAGCACTTCGGCGCGCGCCTCGATGGCGGCGCGTTCCGGTTTGAAGGACTGGGTCTTGTTAGGCCGGAATCTTTGTCCGGAGCGGCGGCGGCGGGAGAAACTGCGATCACTCATGGGAGATCAGAAGTTACGTGTCGAACGGTACACACTTTGGAGCAGGCCTATGGCGATCAGCGAGCAGAGCACTGAAGTCCCGCCGTAGCTCAGCAGCGGCAGTGGAATGCCCGTCACAGGCGTCAGTCGGATGTTCATTCCGATGTTGATGAAGACGTGGCAGAAGAAAAGCGTGGTCACGCCCGTCGCCAGCAATACGCCCAGGCGGTCGCGCGCCTGGCCGGCGATCCGAATGCCGCTGCAGCAGCAGCACGGCATAGAGTCCGAACACCGTGACACCGCCGACAAACCCACTCTCTTCCGCGATCGACGGAGAAGATGAAGTCGTTGTGAGCCACGGCCCGGGGAAGATAGCCCAGGGCGTTTTGAGTGCCCCGGCGCCAACCCTTGCCGGTCAGCCCGCCGGAGCCGACCGAGATGAGCGCCTGTTCGACGTTGTGCGAGGCGTCGCGGTACTCCTGAAGCGCCCGGTGCCGTTCCGCGTCCGAGGCGTGGGGCGGAACGAAATTCACTCCGAAATAGACCAAGAGACGGCGGCGCTGGTAGGGCTCGAGTTTGAACTGCCACTGGGCCGGCGCGAACAGGATGTCGACGAGCAGCAGGACGATGACCAGGCCGGCTCCACCGATGATGCGCCAGAGGAAGCGGCCTGGGACACCCGCCACGAACATCATCACCAATCCGACCGGCACAAACACCAGCGCGGAGCCGAGGTCGGGCTCCTTGAGAATCAGCGCGAACGGCAGGAGAATCATGCCCAGGGCCTTCACAAAAACGATCGGCTGCTGCAACTCCGTTCTCGGACGGCTGAGGTAATGCGCCATCATGAGCAAGAAGGCTAACTTGGCGAATTCGGACGGCTGGAACTGGAACGGGCCCAGATCGATCCACCGTCGCGCTCCCCAGCCGTGGGAGGTCCCAACCCCCGGCACGAGAACGGCGATCAGCAGCAGAACGGCCACCCAATAGCAGACCAGCGACCAGCGGGCGATCGAACCGTAACCGAGAGAGCACACCGCGGCGCCTAACCCGAGGCCGCCCGCGTACCAGATCAATTGCTTGAAATGCTCCTGCCGGTACCAAGGCAGGGTTGCGATGCCTTCTCTTGCCAGGGTGGCGCTGGCAATGAACAGCGCCCCGATCACCATCAGGCCCAAAACGGCGACCAATGTCGGCCAGTCGAGCGGCGCCGTGCGAGGTTTGAGGGCAAGGGTGGGCATCTTAGTTGCCGAAAGCCAACCGCGGCGCCGGAACTCGAGGACGGTTCGAGCCGCCGTTTCACGGCCTGGAAGATTTGGCGGGCGACGGGCGCGCACGTGTTGCCGCCCGAGGCTCCTCCCTCGACCATGACGACGACCGCGTATCGAGGGTTCTCGTAGGGACCGAACGCGACGAACCATGTGATGTGGTCGATCACGGTCGCCCCTTTCTTGATCTGGGCGGTGCCGGTCTTGCCGGCGATGCGGAATCCTGGAATCCGGGGGGTGATCTGGCCCGTGGCTTGGTTGCCGAACTGGAACGCCTCGAACCCGGTGCCTCCGGGCTCTTCCGTGTCGGCGAGCATCGCTTCGCGCACGAGAGCCAGGGAGTGCGGACGGACCCCCAATTCGCCCAAGAGACGGGGCGGGAAGGGAAGCACCTCGGCCCCTCTCGGGCCCGATTCGGCCGGTTCGAGCCGCTGAACCAGACGGGGCTGATACAACCTGCCGCCGTTGGCGACGGCGGCAGTCATGACAGCCATTTGGAGCGGGGTGACGGTAATCTCGTGGCCGATGCAAACATTGGCCACGTTGCCGTCCGTCCAAAGACCGCGAACATCGGCCGGAGAAGGGAAGTGGCCGCCGACTTCCTGGCGAGTGCCCAGTCCAAATCGGGCCCCCAGGCGGAATCGCCGGCCCATCTCGAGCAGCCGGTCGCGTCCGGCCCGCAGCCCGACTTGGACGAAGTACGAATTGCTCGAAGTCTTGAACGCCCGCTTGAAGTCGTACCTGCCCGGGGCCACCGTGTCGTCGATCTTGCGGCGTCCGAGGAAAACCGCTCCCCGGCTGGGCCGGTGCGGGTCGGGTTCGACGACGATTTGGTCGTCGGGATCCAGACCGGTTTCGAGGGCGGCGAGGGCGGTGATGATCTTGAAGATCGACCCTGGATTGTAGGCGCCCTGCGTGCCCCGGTTGAAGATCGGGCGAAGCAGCGGATCATTCAGGGCAGCCCATCGTTCCTGCGAAAGCGGGCTGACGAACTCGTTGGGATCATAGGCGGGGCTGGAGACCAGCGCCAGCACATCACCGTTGGACGTGTCCATGACCACGGCCGCCCCGCGCGTCGTGCCGCTGGCGGAGCGGAGCGCCTCGACCGCGGCCTGCTGCAGCGGAAGATCGAGCGCCAGCACGGCATTGTGTCCCGGGGAAGCGGTCAGCCAGATCATCTCGTCCTCGCGATAACACAGGCTGTTCACCACGACAGACTTGATTCCGGGCCGTCCGCGCAATTGCTCATCGAGCAGGTATTCGAGGCCCACTGCGCCGGCGTAGCTGGGGAGGCTGTAACTGAAGCCCCCTTCCTCGTCGTCGCGCGCCAGGTCATCGCGGGTGAGGTAGCCCATCAGGTGAGCCACCATCGGGCCGTGCGGATAATGGCGCAGCGGCTGCACTTCCAGGTCGAGGCCTGGAATGTTGGGGGCTTGTTCCAGAAAGCGCGCGATTTGCGCGGGACTCAGGTTCTCCCGCACGGTCAAAGGACGATAGGGCCATTGGTGGTGATGCAGGCGGAAAGTCCGCTCGGTGACGGTCATCCTTTCCCCGAGAAAGTCCGAAATGCGCGCGATCGTGTTGCTGACGACCAGCCAGCGGACAGCAGCTCCAAGACTCGCGCGCTCGGGCCGGGTCAGTCGCCGCCCGGCCCGCGCGGCGGTGAAGGCCTCCCCGAATTGAGGCCGCAGTTCTTCCAGGTAGAGATTCAGATTGTAGCTCGGTCGATTCTCGGCGAGCACCAGTCCGTTGCGGTCCAGCAGCTTGCCCCGCGTGGCCGGAATGCGAACGGTCCGGTAGGTCTGGTTCTTCAGACTGGCACGGTAACGCTCGGCCGAGACGATCTGGGTGTACCACAAGCCGATGAGCAGCGCGCCCAGGCCGAGCATGATGCCCACCGCCAGCGTCCGGAGGCGCTGTCCACCACGGCGCAATTGGTCGAAGAGCAACACGGTTAGCGAGGCTCCGCCTCAGACCGACGAGGCAGGTCACCCGTTCGTTTGCGCTGGGCTGATGCCATGGCAACCGTGAGTCGACGCCTCGCTAAGGGGCGCCGCTGCGCGGCGCAAAGACTCTGGCGGATTTCAAAAAGAGAGTCACTCTGGCGAGGCGCGTCTCACTTGTCTACACCATGTTTCATCGGTCAAGGATTCTAGTGACGACCCCGCTTGATCTCGCGGTCGGAGGGAAATGGCATCGGCGACGCCGGTTGGTAGGCAAAAGCGCGGGTCAGTCCCTCGATCAGGCTGAAGCAGAGCGGCGTCAGGGCCGCGCCGCCGATCGCGACCACGCCGAACTGCCAGAGGGTGCCCCAGCCGAGCAACGGATTTTCCCCCAAGGTCAAGAGCACCACCAGCGTGAGAGCCGGCGCGGCGGTCGAGGCCATGCCGCCCAAGACAGATTGCGCGTAGGGCAACTCGCGCAGAATCAGATCGCGCCGCCAGTGGAGCGCCAGCCCGACCCAGAACAAAGGCAGCACGCTGACGCCCAGAGGATTGCCGGAGAGCGCGTCCGCCCAGAGGCCGCCTGCGATCGAAAGCAGAGCCAACGTGCCCACGCTGCCCATGAGAGCCGCGTAGACGACCAGAGGGGGGAGAATGTCGAACTGGGCCCGCAGCCAGAGGCGTGGGAAGTCAACAACCGCCTCGGCGAACACGCCGACGAAGGCGAGCAACACCAGAAGGAGAGTTCGCAGACCATTCATGGGAATAACACCACGACCTCGTTCAGCCGGCTTGTGTCAACCGCAAGCTTGACCCGCGCCTCGGTGTAAAGCCCGTAACCGACGCTGCGGTGGTCCACCACCGTCCCTACCGGCAAGCCGGCGGGAAAGACCCCGCCCAGTCCGCTCGTGAGGACGCTTTGCCCGGGGCGCAGAGCGGTATGGCGTGGGAGGTGGGTGAGGTCGACGAGGCGGTGATCGAGGACGCCCGCTGACGCGCTCGAAAGGACGCCGTGCTCGGCGGTCTCCCGCACCACCACCGCCACCCGGCATTTGGGGTCGCCGACAAACACCACCTCGGCCGTCGTCAGTCCAACCTCGGCGGTCTTGCCGACCAGTCCGTCGGCGCTCAGGACGGGGAGATCCGGCTTGAGACCGTCGCGGCTGCCCCGATCGATCCAGGCAGTTCGCCACCAATTGGCGGTGTCGCGCGCGATGATGCGGGCGGTCTTTGTGGTCCAGAGATTCTGGGGTTGCCAGCCCAGCAGTTGACGCAGTCGCGCGTTCTCGCGCAGGGCCTCGGCTCCTTGCGCGACCTGCGCCTGCAACTCCTGGTTCTTGCGGCGCGTCTCCTTCAACTCGGCAATCAGCACGCCCGCAGGGACAAGCCGCATCCCGGACTGCTGGGCAAGGTCGCGCGTCAAATGGGCGAGACCGAACAGCGGCAGAAAGAGGCTACCGACTGCAAGCTTTGCCTTTGCCGTGACGGCCTGGGGCAGGTTCAGCAAAACCAGCACCAGAACCAAAACCACCACAAAGGCCACAGAATACGGCCTTTTGGACATTCGTTACCCCGTCACTGCTGCGGGGCGAACGCACGGTCCGGACCAAGACCGTCTATGTGGAGGAAGAAGCAACCCGCTTCAGGAATTGAAGTTCCTGAAGGACCCGACCGGTTCCCTCGGCCACCGCGGTCAGCGGATCGTCGGCAATGTGCACCGGAAGATATGTCTCCTCCGCCACCAGACGATCCACTCCGCGCAGCAGCGCGCCGCCGCCGGCCATCACAATGCCTCGATCCACCAGGTCCGCCGCCAGTTCCGGCGGACAGCGTTCCAGGGTGATGCGAATGGCCTCCAAGATGCTGGAAAGGGGCTCTTTCAAGGCCTCCCGGATCTCCTCGGAGCGCACCGTGATCGTCTTGGGCAGCCCGGTGCTCAGGTCCCGGCCCTTGACGTCCATGGTCAATTCCTGCTCCAGAGGATAAGCCGAACCGACTGCGGATCTTGATCTCCTCCGCCGTACGTTCGCCAATCATCAAGTTATGGGCACGCTTCATGTGCGCGACGGTCGTCTCGTCGAACTCGTCGCCCCCAACGCGCAGGCTGCGGCTGAACACAATGCCTGCCAGCGAGATGATCGCCATCTCACAGGTGCCCCCGCCAATGTCCACTATCATGTTGCCTGCCGGCTCGTGCACGGGCAGGCCCACGCCGATCGCCGATGCCATCGGTTGTTCGATCAGGTACACCTCGCGAGCCCCGGCGTGCGTCACCGAATCCTTGACCGCCCGCTTCTCGACCTCCGTGATGCCCGAAGGGACAGCCACGACCACCCGCGGCGCAATCAGCTTCCGGTGATGCACCCGCTGGATGAAATGCCGCAGCATCGCTCCCGTCACGTCGAAGTCGGCAATCACGCCGTCCTTCATCGGCCGGATGGCGATGATGTTGCCCGGGGTCCGGCCCAGCATGCGCTTGGCCTCTTCGCCCACCGCCAGCACGTTGTTGGTGCCGGCCTGGATCGCAACCACCGATGGCTCCCGAAGCACGATCCCCCGATCTCGGACGTACACGAGCGAGTTCGCTGTCCCAAGATCGATGCCAATATCGTTGGAGAACAGGCCTTTAAGTTGCGCGAACATGAAAGCTGCCTAACACGCCGCGAAAACTAGTGGCGCCACGCCTCCCCGGTCAAGATTATTAACCCGCACCCGTCGCGGCCTGACCCGGCAGGTCCCCGCCAGAAAGCCCCCCGCGACCTCGGGGGGAACCGCGGGCTCCCAGCGGTTTCACCCGCTCCAAGGCCGTCATCAAGCCTTCGACCGTGTGCGGCTGCGCCTCGACGCTGGGACGCAACGCCAGCGCCGCAAGCGCTTTGCCGGTTTCCGGACCGATCGTGGCCAGCCGCATCCGCGGAAACCGCCGCAGCAGCGCCGGCAAATCAAAACGCGCATGAAAGTTCTCGACCGTGGACCCGCTGGTGAACGTGATCCAATCCGCCCCCTGCTCCACCAGGCGGGCCGCGTCGCCGCTCGAATCCTCCGTCTCCAAGACCGTCGCGTAGCAGGCAACATCGTCGACGATCGCCCCCAGCTCCTCGAGCCGCCGCGGCAACTCGGGTTTCGCCGCCTCGCCACGCAGCAACAGGATGCGGATGTTCTCGAGGCTCTGCTGGGCAGAGAGGGCCTGTGCGATCTCGGAGGCGAGATGTTGCTTGGGTACGAGATCGACCTTCAGGTGCAGTGCCTTGAGCCTGTCTGCGGTCCCCGGTCCCACCGCCGCCAACCGCACCGCTCCGAGATCGCGGAGATCGTCGAATGCCCGGAAATAGGAGTCGAAAAAGGACGTCACTCCGTTGGCGCTGGTGAAGATCAGCCAGTCGTAGCAGCCAAGCCCGGCCATCGCATCGACCAGGGATTCCCGCTCCGTCGTCGGCACAACCCTGATGCAGGGCACGACGAGCACCTCAGCGCCGCGTTCCCGCAGCCCCTGCACCAGCTCGCCCGCCTGCGCGCTCGCCCGCGTCACCACCACGCGCTGACCGCAGAGCGGGCGATTCTGGCTCGATGCGGGAATGACCTTCGCTTTCATGGCCCCGACCATAACCCGCCCCGCCGCCAAGATCCAGAACTCGCGTCGGGACCAGCGGCGTTGAGCCCCGGCAGCCTCTGCCCACCAAGCCCACCAAGCTTCACATCCTGTGCCCGCCAGGCGGGCAAGCCCCGGCTCCCCGCACGGGCCAGAGTCCCGCTTCCACCCGATTCGCCATTGCCCGCGCCCCTTCTCGCCACTACTGTCCGCCCCGTGGACCCACAACCAAATCACGGGGATTCCGCCGACAACGCGGCGACAGCCTGCGACCCGCGGCGCAGCGACGGACGGCGCGACGATGAGTTGCGCCCAATCGCCTTTCAGAACGGCATCGCACCCCATGCCACCGGATCGACGCTGGTCTCCTGGGGCAATACACAGGGTCATCTGCGGCGTGACCATCGAAGAGACCGTCCCCCGTTGGATGAAGGAACAGGGCGTGTCCGGCGGCTGGATCACCGCCGAATACTCGATGTTGCCCTACTCGACGCTCGGACGAAAGCCGCGCGATATCAATAAAGGCCGTCTGGATGGACGCTCCCAGGAAATCCAGAGGCTCATTGGACGGGCCATGCGGGCAGCAGTCGACCTGGGGCGACTCGGGCCCCGGACTCTCTGGATCGATTGCGACGTGCTGCAGGCCGACGGCGGCACGCGCACCGCGGCGATCACGGGTAGTTACGTGGCCTTGCGCCTCGCCATCGAGAAGCTCCAGGCGCAGGGCAAGCTCGTCAGCAACCCCGTGGTGAATTCAGTCGCCGCCGTGAGCCTGGGCATCGTCGGCCAACGCGCCCTGCTCGACCTCAATTACGAGGAAGACTCGACGGCGGACGTCGATCTCAACCTCGTCATGACAGGCCGAGGCGAGTTCGTCGAAGTCCAGGGCACAGGCGAGCGCAGCGTCTTCACCCAGTCCCAACTCGATCTTCTGCTGATCCTCGGACGTGACGGAATCAGCCGCCTCACGGTCGCCCAAGACGGGGCCCTGTCCTCTACACCCCCCCACCCGTGACTGCCCGAACCCTCGAAGTCTCCCTCACCACCTCGATCGAAGCCGAAGAGCCGGTGGCGGCATTGATGGAACGACTGTTCCGCCGGACGCCGGCGCTCTACACAGGCGAGGAAGCGGCGGTCACAAAGATCAGTGTCTACCTCGAAAGCGAGCGGGGGTGGACCAGCGCAAAGAGAATCGCTTTGTCGCGCGGTCTCGCCCGATTGCGCGCGGCTGGCCTGGCAGTCGAGCCCGCACGGCTCCGGCTGCGATCGCTCCGCCCCGAAAGTTGGATCCACTCGTGGAAACGCCACTTCCAGCCAGTCGAAATCGGCGCCGCGTTGCTGGTGAAACCGACCTGGAGCCGGCGACGCCCACAACCCCGGCAGGCCGTCGTGACTCTGGACCCGGGCCTCAGCTTCGGGACCGGCCAGCACCCCACCACCCGGTTCTGCCTGGAACAGGTGGTGGCCTGCCGGAATCTGGCCCAGCCGCCATCGTTCCTGGACGTTGGGACCGGCTCGGGCATTCTGGCCATCGCGGCGGCCACCGTCGGATACCAACCGACGATCGCCTTCGACCTCGATCCGGTGGCGGTCAAGGCGGCCCGCGCCAACGCCAGAGTCAATCAAGTGGCCCGCCAGGTGCGGTTTCTCCGCGACGATGTGCGGCACCCGCGGTTCAACACCGGAACTCCATTTCACCTCGTCTGCGCAAATCTCACGTCCGACTTGCTGCTGGCCCAGGCAGGGCGCCTGGCGCGATGGGTGCATCCCAAGGGCCGGCTCGTGTTGGCAGGCATCCTCAAGCGCGAGTTCCACGGCGTCCGCAACGCTTACCAGGACCTCGGGCTGCGGTTGGCGGCGACGCGCGTCGGCCGCGAATGGCAGTCTGGTGCGTTCGTCTGGGAAAACGACTCATCCAAGCCGACACGCAAAATCGACACCCGCTAGCGAGGCGCGCCTCAGACCAAATCCCAATCTTCGACATCATGAACCGCCCTTTCGTATTCCTGCCCTTCTCTCCCGCGCCTCGCTCCTTAGAATCCTTGCGAAACGAAAGGGATAGGGGTGAAGGCCAAACTTGACTTGATCGCAACATGTTCGGGGCTTCAAGGATTCTAGCCTGCTCCATCTACCCAACATCTGAACAAAACAGTCAAGTTTTCCGCGAAGCGGAACGGAGGATTCCAACGAAGCTCCGCGTTCGGACGGCCCCATCAGTACCAGCAGAATCGAAAGCCCAGGCTCGCTCGTCGGTTTGAGGCGGAGCTTCGTTGGAATCCTTGACCGGTGAAACTCGTAGTAATCAAGTCAAGTTTGTGCGCTGCGTTGAAAGGGTCAAGGAGTTCTACAGAGCGAGGCGCGGGACAGAGGTAAGGGAAGGCATGGCGACTGTTCGTGAAGGCGAGGATCGCAAATGGTCCGGGGCGCGCCTCGCTGGAGTGACTTCTCTTTCAGAATCTGTACTGAATGGGTCAAGTTGTTGCGCCGCGCAGCGGCGCCCCTTTTAGCGAGGCGTCGACTGCCGGTGACATAGGTCAAGGCCCAACCCAGACAATCTGGCAAGGTGCCGCGTCGGTCTGAGGCGCAGCCTCGCTAAAAATGAGTTGCCGATGGTTGAACACCGTCGTACAGGTGGGTGTCGATAAGCCCGAAGACGTGAAGCCTGAGGGGCGATGAAGCGGGCAAGTCAAGCCAAGACCGTGGGACGCCGGAAAAGCGCCGGGGGATCCTTTCCCCTCCCTCAGGCCCACCCGAGCCAAGACCTATGTCAAAGTCAAACGACATCATCACCAATGCGGTCAGCAATGCCAAACACCCGTTCCCACAAGTCGATGACCGCCCCGGCAAATCGAAAAAACACCGGTACGAACGACGCAAGGTCAAGGAGTATATCAAACTCGGCGATTGGTCCGAGCAGACAGCTTAGCGAGGCGCGCCTCAGACCATTTGTCATTCTCAACTTCATGGACAGTCTCCATCCGTTCTTTTCCCTCTCTCCCCGCCTCGCTCTTTAGTAGAGTAGGCAGGTGAGGAGTTGCGGGACTTAAACCGACTGGTGTTGTCAGTGTCCCTCTCCTCACCTGCCCCTCATCAAACCGGACGTGCGGATTTCCCGCATCCGGCTTTCCGAGCTCATTCATCCTCAAGCTTGGGTCGTTCAGTGAGACCAACTGCCCGACAGAGGCAGGGTCCAGAGTCCATACTTCTCATGGAGACGTTGGTCGGTGTAGCGGGTCCACAGTCCGCGTCGGCAGTCGTGCTTGCGCCACAGCCACCGGCGGAGCCGGTTCGCGGCTGTAACTGAGCATTTGGCCGCAGACCCGACTGCTGTGTCCCCACTGGAAGTAGCCGGCCCATCCGCGCAGGACTTGGTTGACCTCCTTTACCACGTCAGCGACTGGTCGCCAAAGACTCCCATGGTGAAGAATCTCTCCCAGCCTATCTCGCAGCTCCTGCCGGCTTTTCGGGTGCGGTTCGATATGGAGGTATCGACGACCTCGGCGACTGGTTCTTGAGGTCAGGCTGAAGCCCAGGAAATCGGATCCCCTCCTGGCGGATATTCACCAGGCGTGTCTTCTTCTCGTTGAGCTGCAGTCCCTTCTTCCTCAGCCACTTTTGTAGTCGTGCCTTCATTTCGGCCCCCTGCCCTGGACGACAGCAGATGACAAAGTCGTCCGCGTACCGCACCAGGACAGGTTGGCCCGCCAGCACGCTCGTTGACCTCATGGTCCAGTCGGTCCAGATAGACATTGGCCAACAGAGGCGAAAGAACCCCCCCTTGCGGCGTGCCGCAGCGGTTGGGCAACACCCTCTGCCTGCCTTGCTTGTCCCTCTCCACCACGGGGGCGCGCAGCCAGCTTGATCAGCCGCAAGACACTCCCGTCACTGACCCGTTTGGCCACCAAGCGCATCAAGTCCCGGTGCGGAATCGTGTCGAAATATTTCGACAAATCCGCGTCCAGAATCTCAACCCGCCCTCTCCACACCGCCTGGTCAATAGCCCGGAGGGCTTGATGGGCGTTGCGTTTGGGCCGATAACCGTACGAGTGCGGATGGAAGTCCGCCTCGAAAATCGGCATCAGCACCAGATACACCGCCATCTGAACCACCCGATCTCTGACCGTCGGAATACCCAGCGGCCGCTGACCCCCGTCCGGTTTCTCGAGCGCAAACCCGTAGGACCGCTTGGGGTCGATACGTCTTGGCCTGGAGTTCCCTTTGAAGGGTCCGTAGCCACTGCTCCCGCCCTTCCGTCGTGGCATTGACCATGTCCAGGCTTTCCCCGTCCACGCCAGCCACGCCGTCGTTTCCGGTGACCGCTCTCAGAGCTGTCTCCAGCACTGCGAACCGCATCACCTCTCCGTATAGGCTCCAGAACCGCCACCGCGGTTCGGCCTTGGCTTTCCGATAAAGCGCGATTTGAAGCTCCCGAACTTTCTCCGGGGTTAGTATCCGGTTGTCCCGGCCATCCCCAGGTCCTTCGCTTCGCCTCCACGCGTTGAGGCAAGTGCCCCCGCTCGGCGTCTTGCACCGCTTGAAGTAGTGCAGGTCCACGCCTTCTCCAGGGACTCCGATTCCTCGGACGACCTCCGCCGCCTTGTGGGGCCTACCCACTTGTGCGTCGGGTTGGGGCTTTGCTACCCCGCCGCCAGAGGTGTTCCCGCCTTGACTGTCACCACCCTTTCCAGACGTGCTGTCCACGCTGACCCCGCCGGAGCGTTGAGGAGCCTTAGACTGTTGGGGTGACTCCCCCCTGCGGCCTTCGCCATCCGGGCAGTGGCTCGGCTCTCCGGTTGTAGAGTTCTCGAGGCTCATTCGATGTGGTTTACCGTCATTACGGCCCGTCTGTTCGATCCGCCCCGGCTACCCCTCTGGTCTCACGACCAGACAGTTGGAGCGGCCTTCTGCCGCGAACAGTCCAATTCGGCAGGTGGGATTCACACCCACTGTGGTGCCAGCGTGGCTGGCTGCTGCGCCCGCATTTCTCACCAACTTTTGATGTCGTCTGACCAGTCACCGTCACATTGCACCTGAAATGCGGGCTCTCAGAAACCCGCGCCCCAAGCAGATGGACCCAATCTCGACCACACTGTGCCCGCGTGCCCGGGTCGCCCACGCGGCAGGGGCGCGTCCCGGCTCTGATGAACCGATGAGCCAATTCCCTTTGATGGGCGCGGGTTTCACAGACCCGGAAACCTCACCCACGGACCGTCAGGAATGCTACGACCGCCCCACTGGTGAGATTTCCGGGTTAGGCCTGGATGAAGGGTCGTAACGGCCTGAAGTTGTTCGGCTGAATCCTGCCACTCTCGGGCCAGAAATAATCGCCGGTCAGATTGATGTGCTCCCAGCCTAGCGGTGAGAGGTGCTGGAGCAGAGTCTGATCGACCGCCTGGCCGTGATCCCTGATCGCGCTGACCGTACTCGACCCAGCTTTCCGGTGGGATGTTGAGCTGCGTTGCCACCAAGCTCAACAGGGGCGCGGAGGGTTGCTCGTTCGCGCCCAGAACATCATGCCTGGGTAGCGCATGTAGCGGAGCTGCACAGCATAGCCCAGCCGATTGGCCGCCCCGCGACATTTCTGGATGACCGACAGGTCAGACTCGCTGAGGGTGTAGTGGCGGATCAGCTCGCTTGGTTCGTTAGGCGGAGCGAGATGACTCTCGCGTTCGGCGGCGGAAAGGAGCGCACGGCGCGGCACAGATCACCGCTTCGGCCACAGATATTGATAAAGCGTCTCGCGACTGATCCGTAAGTCGAGGGCAACCTTGACCTTCGATTCCCCGGCCTCGATGCGCCGCCTCATCTCGGCGACCTGCTCGTCGTTCAGCGCCCGCTTGCGGCCCCGGTAGGCACCGCGTTGCTTGGCCAGCGCGATCCCCTCACGCTGACGTTCGCGGATCAACGCTCGCTCGAGAATTCGGCGAAGGCCCCCATCACTGACAGCATCAGGTTGGCCATCGGGGAGTCCTCGCCGCTGAAGACCAGGTGCTCCTTAAGGAATTCAATCCGCACGCCCCGCTTGGTCAAGCGGGGCGCTCTAGCGGGGGCTCGTAATCGACGTGCCGATAAAGTTGCCGGAGGCAGTCCAGTTTGGCTGTCACGTTTTCACCTTTTTGCTTCAGGAGACTGTGGAACGGTCAAGTGTGCCACCCGCGGGAGCGGGAGCCTCCGGACAGAGTCGGCGCGAGTAGCGTCGGCTCCCTGAGGGTTAGGCCCCGGCGACGGCGGGCACCGACCGGCCGCAGACTATCAATCGACAGGTCTAATCTCATGAAAACGCCGCTCAACCGATTCACCTGCCACCGGGCCTTTCACTCCGGCATGCTGGGTATAGCCGCAACGCTGCTGCTGGCCGCTTTGCCGGTGGCCGCTGCCGACACTCCCTATACGTCCACCGGCTGGATCACCGGGGTGCCGGTTCCAGGCATCTGGTGCACCAATGCGCTCGGCCAAGTGCTGTTCCGAGGCAACGCCCACCTGGTGCGCGTGCAAAGCAGCGATGCACGCCTGACCGGCCAGCGCCTGATCTTCGTGGATGGGGCAGCCCAAGCCGACGGCTCGGCCATCATTTACGGCACGGCGCTATCAGGAGGTCGGCACCTGGGACCTGGCCGATCCGCAAAATCCCAGGTTCACCCCTACCGGTGGGCTCTGGGAAACCACACACCGCGGGGTCATGCAAGCCGACAACAGTCTGCAACTCGAAATCGTCGGCTACGGTTCAGGGGGGACCATTGACGGCCTGCGCCTGGAGGAGACGTTGACCCGGGCGGCGGGAGAGCTCATGGATCCGGCCATTCCCTACCAGTACACCGGCACACTCAAACCCCCGCCGCTGAGCACGAACCTGCTGCTCGACGACTTCAATGCCCCTGCAGTGGGTTGGAGCTATTGGGGACCTCAGTCATACTCCTACACCCGGCCCAGCGGCCGACTCGTGGTCACCGGGCATTGGCCGGTGATCACCCGGTCAGTGATGGACAGCTACACCATCGGGATGCCACCCACCCGATGGACCGTGGCTGACGGCCAGACCCTCGAAGCCCGGGTGGAGTTGGTCAGTTCCAGCGAGAGCACCACCTGGGCGACACTCATGGTGGGAACCACGACCGGCTTTTACGGCCTCTGCAAAGGTCATGACTTCATGGCGCTGCGTAAATGGTCGGTGAACCAGAGTGACAGTGGCCGAGCAGTCACCCTGTTCAACTTCGAAAAGCCGCAATTGCCGGATTCCGACGTGGTGCTCGCTTTGGCTTTGACAAGGGCGAACACGAACGTAGTGGTCACCGTCCGCGTCCTGGATAAAACCAACCCCGACTCCGTCCTCTATGAAAGCAGCGTCGTGGATACCCCCAACGCTGATCCCGCCCTGACGTCGGCCGAGTTGCTGAGTCTCTCCGGCATGAACTTGGTCTTGTCTGCCGACCCGCGCGAAGCGCCGTTCACGACCGGCGAGGCAGCCGTTGGCATCTTTCAATACAACCACGACGGCCGGCAACCCGCGGCGGTCGCCACATTCGACAACCTCGAACTGCGCAAGCATGACGTCCCGACGCTCGGCATCGGGCAAGCCGTGGTGCTCACGTGGCCCGATGTGGGGAGCTACGCCGTCGAAGGCGCGTCGTCCGTCGAGGGCTCCTGGCTGCCGGTCAACGACACGCCGCGGCCCGGGATGAAGCAGATGACCGTGCCGCTCACGCAGCCCGTGCAGTTCTTCCGCCTGCGGCAGGCGCCGTGAGTGAAGGTACTGCACCACGAAGACACGAAGGGCACGAAGCCAGAACAATCTCATGAAACCAGGACTCCTTCCGCTTGCCAGCCGGTTGATCGCTCGAATCACCGCGGTCGTTTGTGGCGCCGCTCTTTCGTGCTTCTGTCTGCTCTCTCCTGCGCTCGGCGCGCCGGGATTCTGGACACAGAAGGCCGACATGCCTTCGCCAACCAGCACGCCAGCCTCGTGCGTGGTGGATGGAATCCTCTATGTGATCGGCGGCCATTATCCATACGAAACCCGGCTCCGGACGGTCTGGGCGTACGATCCGCTAACGGACTCGTGGACGCGCAAAGCCGATATGCCGACAGCACGCCGTTTCTTGGCCGCCGCCGCTGTGGACGGGATGATCTACGTGATCGGCGGAGGTGGCAGCGGCGGCTTCCCCGGGACTCCTCTGAACATTGTCGAAGCCTACGATCCGAAAACAGATACCTGGGTGACCAAAGCGGATATGCCCACCGCGAGACAACTTCTGGCGGCCTGCGCCGTTGACGGGATCATCTACGCCATCGGCGGCGGGGCCGATTTCGACACTCCCTATGCCACGGTGGAAGCCTACGATCCCAAGACCGACCAATGGAGCAGGAAGTGCGATCTGCCCAAACCGCTTCGCTGGCTAACCGCGAGCGCGGCCGGTGGACTGATTTACGTCTTCGTTGGAACCGAAACCTACGCCTACGGATACACGTTTGCTTACGATCCGCAGGCCGATCGCTGGATATCCAAGGCCGAGTTTTCTCCGCGTAGCGCGGGGCTCATGTCCAGCACGGTGGACGGAATCATCTACCTCTTCGGAGGGGTCAAAGCGGACTTGTTAGGGCATGACTTCGCGCTGGCCTACGATCCCGATCAGGACCGGTTCACCAGCCGGCGGAAGATGCCCAGGACACGAATGACCGCAGCCTGTGGGGCCATCGATGGTATGATCTACCTCCCTGGTGGCGTTAGCAAAGACCCCGCCGTATACCCCGATGCTGTCTACTACCGGGTTGTTGACGTCTTCGATCCACAAGGCGGAGTGACGCCTCAGATTCTGTCCGCGACCCTTGAACCCACCAACCGACTGCGGCTGGTTTGGCAAGCGGAAGCTGGGATCAAGTATGGAGTCGAGACTAGCCCGGAAGTTGCCACCAACCGCTGGACGCGCGTCACGCTGCCGACCGGCAGCACTGCTTTAGCGACGAACGCATTGGTCGAAACGAGCTGTCCGGTTGCTCCAGGGGAACCAAGGCGATTCTACCGGGTGGTGGAGGCGCAATAGACTACTTCCACAAGCTTGGCGATGTGTTCGGCGCGCGCGCCGCCGGTTGTAGAATCCGGAACTGGTCCAAGCTGGCCGATTGCCAATGATTGACAATAGATAATGGGTACGTAGAGTGACCGCGTGAAAATGGCGACCTTGAACATCAGCTTGCCGGGACCGATGGAAGCGTTCGTCCGCGCCCAGTGCGAACGGGACTATGGCAACCTCAGCGAATATTTCCGCACCCTCGTTCGGGAGAAGATGAAGCAGGAGATTGACGAAGACCTCCGCTTTCTGGAGTCCACGCGGCCCGGCGCCGCGCCGGGTCCCTCGGCCAGCGATGTGGAAGAAGTTCTGGCGCTGCAAAAACAGGTGAGAAAGGGCTTCGCCTGTGCGCGTGGTGCTTGACGCCAATGTGATCGCTTCCGGCGTCTGTTGGGACGGCGAGGCCTATCTCTGCCTGGTCAAACTGGCACGGCGACAAGCCTTCGCCTTTGGCACGGAGGCGACCCTGGCGGAGACGAGCGAGGTGACGACCCGGTTGATCCGACAGAAGCGGCCCGGACACAACGCGGCTGGCCGGCTGACGTGGTACTTGAGCCGGGTGCGCATCGTGACCCCGGCGCCCTTGGGCAAACCACGTTCCCGGGACCGGAAGGACGATCCTTACCTCGCCGCTGCTCTCGCCGCCGAAGCCAAGTGCCTGGTCACGTACGACCACGACCTGCTGGTCCTGGGCAAACCGTTCGGGATCGAAATCGTCAAGCCCGCTGAGTTCTTGAGGCGGCTGCCCGGATAAGAGTGTTTTGTCGGAGGGACAACGATAGGCGCCTTCGCTTCGGGTGTACGGCCAGAGCGCGCCTTGGTGAATCCCGGCGGTGGAGCCGTCGGCCAAGGCAGACCCGCAGACCCAGGAATTGGTCGTGCTGCACAGGCTGCGCCAGTCACCCACTGGTCCGGCAACCCAGTTGGGCACGAGCCGGTCATTGTGATCGTCGGCGTACATCTGCCAGGCGAGTTGGAGCTGTTTGAGGTTGTTCGCGCACTGGATCGACTGCGCCGAGCGCTTGGCCTTGCCCAAAGCGGGCAACAGCAGCGACGCCAGGATCGCGATGATCGCAATGACAACAAGCAACTCGATGAGGGTGAAGGCGGATTTACGAAATTGCGGCAGGCGTGTTTGTTGGTGCTTCGACCCGCCCTCGTCACGCGACGCCGCGAGCGTTTGGAGCGGTGCTTGAGCACCGCTTTGGCCGGCGGACGCTCCTGACGAACGATCCGCGCCCTCTGGCTGCTGGACACCCTGCGAATGCGGCGACTCCGCTCCCGCTGTGTCGCCGCACTCCAAACGCTCGCGCGACCTCGTCAGCCCCGGTGTCCAACGGACCCCCAATTTCCGTCCGTGAGCGTTCATGGGCCTTTGCCTTTCTTCTCCACCGCCTCGATTTCCTTCCACGACGGCGCACGCCAAAAGTGGGCCACACCGGTGAAGGAGGTAGCCATCACCGTGCTCCCGTCGGGAGAGAAGGCAACGTGGAAGAAGAATTCTCCCTCCCCCTGGAGGGAGAGAATCTCCCTTTGCGTCGCGAGATCCCACAGCTTGACGGCGTCTTCGGCGCCGGAGCCGCCCGTGGCCAGCCGCCGGCCATCCGGCGAAAAGGCTGCTCCCCACACCGAACCCAAATGCCCACGCAAGGTCGCGAGTTCCCGGCGCTCGAACACGTCCCAGAGTCCGACATGGCCATCCCAACTCGCTGAGGTCAGCACCCGGCCATCCGGGGAAAAGAGCACGGCCAGCAATGCTCCGGTGTGGTTCGTGATAGTCGTTTCGTGCTCGCCAGAAGGAAACTCAGAGAGCTTCACTGCGCCGTTAGCGTATCCGGTGGCCAGGAGGCGATCATCCGGCGAAAGGTCGGCCGACCAGACGCGCGCAGGCTGAGGGCTCGCCAGCGGCACCTCCGCCCAGTCGTTGGTTCGCCAGATCCGCACGCTGACTGTTTGGTCATTGTGGGCAGCCCCGGCGAGGAGGCACTTGCCACTGCGAGAAAAACGGAGGAAGCCGAACCACTCGAAAGGGACTTCGAGACTCTTGAGGAGACGCCGCTCGCTCCAATCCCAGAGGTTGACTTTTCCCGAGGCGTTACCGGCCGCCAGCCATCGGCCATCCGGGGACAGTGCCACGCCCCAATTGTTACTGCCCAAGACGGGCAGCCTTTCCGTGAGTCGCACCGCCCTGGCGTCCCAAATCCCGAGCGAACCCTCGCGGTCTGAGGTGATGAAGTGCCGGCCATCGGGCGTAAAGGCAAAGCCAAACCGGCGAACCACCCTCGGGTCGAGCACCTCGCGTGCGAAACTTCGAGGTGCAAGCACAGTCTGAGAGCCGACCCCGAAGGAAATCGCCAGAGTCGTGTGGCCAGAAGGCTGGTTGGCCGCACTCAAGTCCCAGTAGCACGCGGCTCCCTCTTGGCATCCGCTGACGAGGGTCTTGCCATCCGGCAGGAAGGCCAAAGCCATGCCCTCGCGCTCATGGCCCCGCAGACACGCCCGTTCGGCCTGGTCAACCACGTTCCAAATTCGGATCATCCGATCATCGCCCGCCGAGGCCAGTAAGCGGCCATCGGGCGCGAAAGCTAGAGCCCCTACTTCGCCAGCCTGGTGGACCATTTGCCCTCGTGGTTCTCCAGAACTGGCATCCCAAAGGCGGATGGTTCTGCCGGCATAGCCGGATCCGGCGGCGAGCAGTTCCGACGTGGGCGAGAAGGCCAGCGCCATGACACCGTCGCCCGTTTGGGTCTGATTCGTCATCGAAACCGTGGTTTGCGCCCGCCAGTTCAGGATGCGAATCCGCCCATAATCTTCGCCTATCGCCAATCGGCTTCCCTCCGGAGAAAAGGCCACAACTCCCGCGCCCCCGTGTCGAGGGGGCAGCACAGAAAGGTTGGTCAGGGTGCGGTTGGCGGCCCACTCCACCAACGCGATGGTCCCCTGATTGTCGAAGGTTGCCATCAAGGTCCCGTCCGGAGAAAACGCCAGGGACCTTACGGGCGAAGGGTGGTTGAGCGTACGGCTGATCTTCTGTGCCTGCACGTCCCACACCTCAACTGCCGGCTTTCCCCGCACATTGCCGATGCTCACGGCCAACAGGTTTCCGGTGGGCGATAGCCGCAGGCTTTCGACGGAGGGGGAAGTCGGCAGCTCAGCCATCGGCCGTTTGGAGATCAAATTCCACACCACGACCTTGTCACCGCCGGTTTGCGCCGCCATCACTCTCCCATCTTGGGAGATGGCCACCGCGCCGATGGAGCCGGAATTCGTTTGGAGTCGAACGGACTCGTCGGGCTGGCAGACCTGCCATAGATAGCGCCATTCCCAACCGCGCAGGTCGATTTCGGATTTCCTGGCGGGGCGATGGTTGTTCAGCAGGCTGGTCGCGAGCCCAACCTTGTTATCCTGCAGCGCCCGTTGCGCCAGGTTCATGTCCGCGGCATAGGCGTTCTGCCGGGCGAACAGTTCGTTGTCCTCAGCCCGGAACCGCTGCCTCTCCGCCCGCTGCCATTGCCAGACCACACCGCTGAACCCCAGGACAAACACCAGGATCAACGCCGCGATCAGACCCGCTCGCACCGGTTGCCGCCGGCACCAGCGCCAGGCTCTCTCCGGTCGGCTGACTGGCCGCGCCAGGATCGGTTCCCCGCGCAGGAAGCGGCCCAGTTCGTCCGCCAGCGCCTGGGCCGTGGCGTAGCGGCGCGACGGTTCCTTCTCCAGGCACTTCAGACAAATCGTCTCCAGGTCGCGCGGCACCGTCGGGTTGAGCAGCCGCGGCGAAACCGGCTCGGCGGTCAGCACCTGACTGACGATGACCTCCAACGAGTCCGCCTGGAACGGCGGGCGGGCCGTCAGGAGGTGGTAGAGGATCCCGCCCAAGGCATAGACGTCGCTGTACCGGCCCACCTTGCCGTGCTTGGCCGTCGCCTGCTCCGGCGGCATGAAGTTGGGCGAGCCGACCATCTGACCGCTCAGCGTCAGACTGGTCTCGCCCTCCAGGCGCTTGGCCAGGCCGAAATCGGTGATGCGCGGCTGGTCGTTGGCGTCGATGAGCACGTTCGACGGTTTGAGGTCGCGGTGCAGGATGCCTTGCTGATGCGCGTAGTGAATCGCCTCGGCAATGGTCTTGAGGTACTGGGCCGCCCGCCGGGCCGGCAGCGGCTGCGTGCCCCACCAGGGCGGCCAGACTGGGGCCATCCACGAAATCCATCGAGAAGTAGTGCTGGCCGGCGTGGACCCCGACTTCATGGATCGCGACGATGTTCGGATGGTGCAGCACCGCCGCGGCGGCGGCCTCGGTGCGAAAGCGCTGGACGAACTGCCGGGGTCGCAAACTCGCCGGCGAGAATCATCTTCACCGCCACGAGGCGGTCCAGGCTGACCTGCCGGGCTTTGTACACCACCCCCATGCCGCCGCGGGCGATTTCCTCGACCAATTCGTAGTCGCCAAAGCGGCGGAGCGGCGTCAGGCCCGGAGTTCCCACATCGCCGGCCGGTGGCGGTTGCGCGACGGGCGAGGCGCTGGCCTCGCTGCCTGGAGGGCCGGGGACGTCGAGCCCCAGACCGATCAGGCAATGCGGGCATTGACTGGCAGGCGTGCCTTCCGGCAACTCCCTGCCGCACTCCGGACATGTTGCGTTCGTTTCGCTCATACGCCCAGGTCGTCTGCGCCCGCACTCCAGCTCGCGAGGCCGTCAACGGCCACGCATCGCTTCACTGATCCATGAAGCAATTCCGGCCAGAAGTGACGGAATTGTCTTGGCCGCACCGGCGCCGGTCAAAACTCACCCGGACAGCACCACGCGAAGATGGCGCAGCTCGGCATCGATTTCCTCGGGCGAATCCACCGTCTGCGCCACCGCCTGCCGCAGCAACTGGCCGTAGCGCTGGCGGAGTCGCTCGACCGCTTTCCTGACCGCCTCGACACTCATGCCGAGTTGGGAAGCGGTGGCCGCGTAGGGCGGACGTTCCTTGTCGCCCGTGAGATAAACCTGAAGCGCGGAAAACAGCGCCGCCTTCCCACTCGCGACCTGCTCGGCCTCCAATTCCTGATGCAGCCTGGTCGAGCAGCGCCATCGCCCACCGACGCTCGAAGAGCTGTTCCGGGTTGAGATCGCGGCGCGCGCCACGCTGGAGCTCCGCCTCCGCGACGGTGGTTTCCAGCGGCACAAACCGGCAGCAGCCCTCCGCGTTTCACCGCCTTTGTCGCGGTCCCACTCATTGGCCAGGAAATGCTTCAAGGCGGCGAGCAGAAAGGAGCGAAAACGGCCTCTCGCGGCGTCGGCATCCTTGACGTAGTCTTTCTCGAGCAAGCGCTCGAAAAAGGCCTGGGTCAAATCCTTGGCCGTCTCTTCGTCGTAACCCGAACTCCGCACAAAGAGGTAGAGCGGACGCCAGTAGATGCCGCACAAGCTGCTCCAGCGCTTCCGTCGCGCGCGTGTCGGTGCCGTGTGCCCGCCGCCAGCACCACGCTCCAGTGGGTCGTCGTGAACAGCCCGGAGCCCTTCGCCGAAGGCTCGACACCATCGCTGGGGCTGTTCATGACGGAATCCTAGCGGTCCAGACCGGATTTGAAAGCACTGGTTGGCGGGCCTGGCATTGTCGCAAAAAAACGGTCGCCGCTTCGCAACCCCTTAGCGTGCTTTATAGTCCGCTTCGTGAGGTGACCCCTTCAGGGTCATTCGAGCTTCGAAGGCCACGCCACCCGCGCGGAAAGGGGTCGGAAAGGGGTCCCGGAATTCATGACATCAGCCCTTTGAGGTGAGACCCCCACGCCGCGACAACGCGATCGCCCAATCCGCATTCCTGCTCTCCGGGACTGAACCCTCTCGCGAAGGATTTCAGTGTGCCTTAACCCTAAGCCCTCTGAGAATTCACAGACGAGAGACTCGATGTGAAAAATGTCTCGAGACATTTTGTCACACTTTTGCCAGAAGCTGGGAATGCGCAAGCATTCTGGTCAGCGAGAATCAACACGTGCACGTCGAAAACCCCAGCGTCCGCGGCGTCCACAGCGGCGTCGGCAAGCGCCCCACGGCTTTTTGGCTGCTTTCGATACACTCATTGCGGCGGACCAACTGCCAAGCGTGCCGCCGCGCCGGGGGCGTAAGCGGCGGGTGCCTTTGGCTGCGTTGTTGACCAGCATGGTGTTTCACTTCATGAATGGCACGGGTACCCTGGGCGAAAACTTCGCGCTCTTGTTCCGAGGGCGGCCTCAAAGACAGTGCCTGCGCCGATCGGCGCGCTCGGTTGCCGTGGCAGGTGTTCGCCGAGTTGATGGTCCGCGCCTTGCGTCCCCTGGCTGAGTTGAAGCGCCAGCCGGAAACCTTCTACCGGGGCTGGCGACTGGTTGCCCTGGACGGCACCCAGTTCAGTCTGTCCAACACCCCGGCGAACAACGCCGCGCGGCGCAAAGCCAAGAGTCGGCGGGGCCGCTCGGCCTTCGCCAAATTCTGGGGCGGGAGCCGCTTGGTCAAGGTGCCGGTGCGCGTGAAAGGCCGACCCCGTGAGGTCAGTCACTATCTGGAGTTGCGCGAGATCTGGGTTCGGGTGGGTCGGGCCGGCCACCGCTCGCAGACCCTGCGGTTGTGGACGACGCTGCTGGATCCCAATCAAGCACCCGCCGCGGAGCTGGTCTCGCCCCGGCAACTTCTTGCTCGTGCCGGCCGGTCAAAACGATACCCTTCACGCCAATGACGCAGTTTGTGCGCACAGCCTCTTCCCTATGAACCTCGACACAGAAAGCGGCGGTAAACCGCCGCACTCCAAACGCTGCCGCGCCGTCGTGTGCGGCCTCGAACATCGTGACGCGTCTGGAGTGCGGCGGTATACCGCCGCTTTAGGTTCCTGTCCACTGAGCAGTCCAAGAAGTAACAGGTCGCTTCCCATGTGCCTCGTGCACGCCCGCGCCCTCTGTTCCGCGCTCCTCTGGCTTGCCCTCTGTCTCGTCCCGGCCGAGCCGCGCGGCCAATCGTTCTCCCTGTTCCATACAAACGCCGCCTGGCGCTACGCGAAAGGGACCGCCGAAGCCTCGCTTCCCGACCGGGCCGCCTGGCGTCAGCCGAGTTATTCCGACGCCGCCTGGAGCAGCGGCGCGGCGCCGTTCTTCTACGGTGAATCCTATCTCGCGCCGGGGACGTTGCTGAGCGACATGCAGAACCGGTACACCACCCTGTTTCTGCGCCGCTCCTTCGTCATCACCAACGCTTCCGCCATCGAGTTGCTGGAATTGACCGCCGCGTGCGACGACGGCTTTTTGGCCTACATCAACGGCAGCCCCGTGGTGTCCGCCAATGCGCCCGAGAGCGAGCCGTTCCACGACGCCACTGCCCCCGCCGCCGCCACCGAGCCGGTTCCGTTCCTCGGTTATCCCCTGGCGGATCCGTCGGGATTCCTGGTCGCGGGCACGAACGTGCTCGCGGTGCAGGTCTTCAATGTGTCCGCCAGCAGCAGCGACCTGGTGTTCGATGCGGCGCTGACGGCCACCTTGAAGGAATCGACCGATCCGCGCGTGGTGACGGTCACCCCGTCCCCCGAATCCGCTCTGGCCCAACTCACGGACATCACTGTCACTTTCAGCCGGGCGGTGGCCGGCGTGGATGCCGCGGACCTCTGGCTGAACGAAACCCCTTGTGCGGCGGTCAGCGGGAGCGGAACGACCTACACGTTCAGCTTTCCTCGGCCTGCCTGGGGCACGGTCCAGGTCTCATGGGATATGCGGCACGGTATCACCGACCTGGGCCAGCCGCCTACGGCGTTCAACGCCACCGGCCCGGGGGCCCGCTGGCTCTACGAACTCTACGAGCCGGGCGCCCCTAAACTCGCCGCGCTGAATCCGCCCGCCGAAGCCACCGTCCGTCAACTTACTCAAATCGAAGTCTGGTTTGATCGGCCGGTCCAAGGGGTGGACTCGGCGGACCTCCTGATCGACGGCGCGCCCGCCTCGAGCGCCGCCGGCGCCGCAGCCGGGCCCTACGTGTTCGCGTTTGCGCCGCGCGCCGGAGGTCCGGTATCCATCGCCTGGGCCGCAGCGTGCGGCATTGTGGACCTTACACCCGAGGCGCGCCCGTTCGAGGGCGGCTCGTGGTCCTATGCGGTCGATCCCGAACTCGCTGTGCCCGATGTCATCATCAACGAGTTCATGGCCGAAAACGTGAGCGGGCTCAAGGACGAGGAAGGAGACAGTGAAGATTGGATCGAGCTCTACAACCGTGGCAACACGCCCGTGAACCTCGATGGTTGGTCGCTCACCGACGACGCGCGCCAGCCCGGTCAATGGGTCTTTCCCGCGGTGTCCCTGCCCGCGAAACGTTATCTGGTCGTGTTTGCCTCGGGCAAAGACCGGCGCCCCACCGCCGCAGGCGCAACGCTGCACACCAACTTCAAACTCGGCCTCGCGGGCGAATACATCGGCCTCTATAACGGCGAATCCCCACGCCTGGCGGTGAACGAAATCGCGCCCGAGTACCCCGAGCAGCGCAACGGCGTGGCATACGGGCGCGACGCGCTCGGCGCATGGCGCTACTGCGCAGCCGCGACGCCAGGCTACGCCAACAGCCCGAGTTGGATCAACGGCGTGGTCGAGCCTGCCCACTTCAGCGTTCCCCGCGGTTTCTTCGCCCGGCCCTTCAGCCTGTCGCTGGCCACCCCAACGCCCGGAGCCGCCATTCGCTACACACTGGACGGCAGCGTCCCCAGTCTCACCAACGGGATTCTCTACACGAACGTCATCGGCATCGGCACCACACGCGTGGTTCGGGCCGCCGCGTTTCGGGCGGATCGGTTGCCCTCGCGAGTCACCACCCATACCTACCTCTACAATCAGTCCGCCATGCGCCGCACCCTGCCTGCGCTCTCGCTCGTCACGGCCTCGAACCATCTCTACGGCAAGACGGGCATCATGGAGTATAACCCCCGCAACACCCTCAATCACGGAATCGCCTGGGAACGCCCGGTTTCCGTCGAGTGGCTTGCGCCCGAGGATAACGGGGGCTTCCAGATCGATTGCGGCCTACGCATTCAGGGGGGCGGGTACATCCGGAATCTCTACAACTACCGGAGCGGTTCCATTCCCGAAAGCAAGTACTCGTTTCGACTCTACTTTCGGGGCGACTATGGCGAAGGCCGGCTCCGCCAGCCGATCTTCCCCGAGGTGCCCGCCGACTCGTTCGACACCCTCGTGCTGCGCGCCGGCATGAACGACGCGACCAACCCTTTCCTGCGCGACGAGTTCGCGCGGCGCCTCGAATCCGATGTCGGTCAGGTCTCCGCCCGCGGCACGTTCGTGAACCTGTTTCTCAACGGCGTCTACAAGGGATACTATAATCCCACCGAACGGATCGACGACGATTTCCTCCAGACCTGGCACGGCGGCACCAATCGCTGGGACATCATCGCCATGGGCGGCGAGGTCCGCGAGGGCGACGCCATTGCGTGGAATGCCATGCGCGCTTACGCCAGCGCCAATAACCTCGCCCTTGCGCCACGATACCTCGAGATCGAACGGCGCCTCGATACAACCAACTTCGTCGAGTATCTCATCCCGCTCATCTACGGCGATACCGACGACTGGCCCCACAACAATTGGCGGGCCGCGCGCGAGCGGACAGGCGGAGCCCGCTTCCGCTTCTATGCCTGGGATGCCGAATGGTCCTTCGGCTATAACAACGAGCCCACACATAACACCATCGCCGGCCAGCTCAGCAACCTCAGCCCGCCCTGGGGCGGCACCGAAATCCAGACGCTCTTCCTCCGCCTGAAAGCCAGCCCCGAGTTCCGTCTCCTTTTCGCCGATCGCGTGCACCGCCACTTCTTCAACGGCGGCGCGATGACAGACGAACGGCTCAAAGCGCGCTACGAATGGCTCAAGGCCATGATCGCCCCCGCCATTTCCGGGTTCAACAATACGATCGGAACAAGCTGGATCCCCTCCCGCCGACGTTACCTCACCAACCACTTCGCCCTCGCCGGCTTGCTCGCGTCCTCGAATGCGCCCGTCTTCAGCCAGTTTGGCGGCCCAGTCCCGCACGGGTACCGCCTCTCCCTCGCGAGCGGGGTCGGCACCATCTACTACACCACCAACGAAACCGACCCGCGCGTCCGGTTCACCGGCGCCGTCGCACCCGACGCCATCGCTTACTCCCCAGGAACACCCATCGTCGTCGACCGACCCCTCTTCGTCCGGGCGCGTACCCTCTCGAGCACCAATTGGAGCGCAGTGAGCGAAGCCGCCTTCCAGATCGGCGAATCCCGCTCCCCGCTCCAGATCACCGAAATCATGTACCACCCGCCCGGCGGCGAACACTACGAGTATATCGAACTCGAAAACACCAGCCCCCTGTCCCTCGACCTCAGCGGCTTTCACTTCGAAGGCATCGAGTTCCGCTTCCCCGCAGGCACCGTCGTGCCGGGCGGCGCGCGGCTGGTGCTCATCCCCGACGCCAACCCGACCGCATTCGCCCTGCGCTACCCCAACGTCACCGTCTTCGGACGGTACGGCGGCAGCCTCTCCAACGGCGGCGAAAGACTCGCCCTCATCGATGGCGCAAACCGCACGACCGTGTCCGTCGATTACCAGGACGCCGACGGTTGGCCCCGCGCCGCCGACGGCAGCGGCGCCTCTCTCGAAATCATCAACCCTCGCGGCGATCCCAATGACCCCGCCAACTGGCGAGCCAGCGCCTCCCCAGGCGGTTCTCCGGGCGCAGCCAACCCACAACCGGCCCCGCCACAGGTCAGACTCAACGAAATCGCAGCCGCCCCACCCGTGGCAACCGCGCCCGGCACGCCCACCAACGATTGGTGCGAACTCCACAACGCCGGCCCCACCGACGCCGACCTCACCGGCTGGAGCCTCAGCAATGGCCGCGCGACCCAACGCCTCGTCTTTCCCCCGCTCACCTTGCCCGCCGGAGATGACCTGTTGATTCTCTGTGACAGCGAGTCCCAGCCCGCAGGTCTCCACGCCGGCTTCGCCCTGGATCAGAGCGGCGATCGCCTTTTCCTCGCAAACGCCGCTGGACAGCAGGTGGACGCCCTCGGCTTCGGCCCGCAGGCTGCGGGCTTCACACTCGGACGCGTGGGCGAAGATTCCACCTGGCAGTTGACCATGCCGACGCCCGACGCCCCCAACACCGCCGCCTCGCTGGCATCGCCCGCCCGCCTCGTCCTCAACGAATTCCTCGCGAACTCCACGCCCGGCGCAAACGATTGGATCGAATTGTACAATCGCGATCCCCAGCTCCCAGTCGCCCTCTACGGCCTGTCGCTCGCCATCACCAACGCCCAGTTCCAAATCACCTCGCTGGGCTTCGTCGGGCCCGGCGCCCATGTCGTCCTCTACGCCGATGAACAGCCTGGCCCCGATCACCTCGGTTTTCGTTTGCCGGCCGCGGGCAGTTACATCGCCCTCTACGACACGAACCGACTTGTGCTCGATCGTGCCAGTTACACCAACGCCCAGGAAGGCGTCTCGCTGGGGCGCCTGCCCGACGGCCACACCAACCTGGTCGCCTTCAGCCTCTCGCCCAGTCCGGGAACCGCCAACTACCTCCCCAACGATCGCGGTGTCCTCCTCCATGAGGTCCTGGCACGCAACCTGACCCACCACGCCCCTGCCTCGGGCCGCGTCGCCGACTGGATCGAGCTGTGCAATCCCACCAGCAACACCGTCGCCTTGTCCGGCATGAGCCTGAGCGTGAACGAACGCCACCCAGGCCAGTGGATCGTTCCGGCAGACGTGTCCCTCGACGCAGGAAAGTGCTTGACGGTGTGGTGCGACTCGACACGCCCGGCGTCACTCACAAACGAACCGGAACTCTGCTGCGGCCAGGAGCTGACCGACTCGGGCGGCGGCGTCTACCTCTTCGACACCGAGGGCCGGCTGGTCGATGGCGTCCTCTACGGCTTCCAGTTGCCAGACCAATCCTTCGGACGGGTCCACCGCAACTGGACCCTCCTGACCCAACCGACACCGGGCGCAGCCGATGCGGCCCCAGCCGACCTGGGCGATCCGGCCAACGTGCGTCTGAACGAGTGGCTGGCAGACGGCGACGCCCACGACTGGATCGAGCTCTACAACCTCGACACCCGACCCGTCAACATGGCGGGAATGATCCTCACCGACGATCCCTCTCTCGCCGGCCAAACCAACGGCCTCATCGGGCCTTTGACGTTCATCGACGCCCGCGGCTGGGTCCTGTGCCTCGCCGATGGGGAAGTCACGCGCGGACCGGATCACCTCCCGTTCCGCCTCGATGCACTGGGCGAGACTGTCCGCCTCTACTCGGTCGGCCGTACCCTCGTCGATAACGTCGATCTGCTCGTCCAGTTGCCCGGAGTGGCCGAAGGCCGATACCCAGATGGCAACACGAACCTCGCCCATTTCCCCTATACCGCCTCCCCGGGACTGGCCAACCGATTGGCGACCGAACCCGATGGCGATCACGACACCCTGCCCGACGCCTGGGAGCTGGCTCACGGCCTCAACCCGCTCGCCGCCACCGGCAACGACGGACCGGACGGCGATCCCGACAACGACGGCCTGCCCAACCGGATCGAGCGCGATCACGGCTCGAATCCGCTCGCCCAGGACCTTGTGGTGACCGGTATCGCCGTGGCCCCAGAGGGCCTTCGCCTCGCGTTCAATGCCGTCGTCGGCCAAACCTATGCCGTCGAGCAACGCGACGATTTCGAACACGCCGACTGGCAGCTCCTGACCCATTTGCTCCCTGCGCCCGCCAGCGGCATCGCCGAGATGGAATTTCCGCTCCCCCAGGACGCCCCCACCCGCTATTACCGCGTGCGCCTCCAGTGAGTTCCCAATTGACCATGCTCGACGATACGATCGCAGCCCTCTCCACCCCCCTGGGCGAGGCAGCCCTCGCCGTGGTGCGCGTTTCCGGCCCCGCAGCCCTCGAAGTGGCCGACCGCTGCTTCCATCCCGCCCGCGCCTCGTCACCCAAACCCAGCCAAGCCCCCACCCACACCGTCCACTTCGGGCGGGTCCAGCACCAGGGACGATTAGCCGACGAAGTGCTGCTCACCGTCTTCCGCGCGCCCCGGTCATACACCCGCGAGCACATCGTCGAGATCTCCTGCCACGGCGGAATCCTGCCCGCCCGCCTGGTGCTCGATGCGCTCCTGGCCTGCGGCGCACGCCTGGCGGAACCGGGCGAGTTCACCAAACGGGCCTTCCTCAACGGTCGCCTCGATCTCGCACAGGCCGAGGCGGTGGCCGACCTCATCCATGCCCGCTCCGAACTCGCCCTCGCCGCCGCACACGAGCAACTCGCAGGCAAACTCTCCCACCGCGTCAACCTCCTCCGCGATGAACTGCTCGCCGCCCTCGCGCATCTCGAAGCTCAACTGGATTTCCCTGACGAAGAGATCGCCACCGATTCACACGCACAATTGCTCTCGCGGCTCCATCACGGAGTGGCAGCGATGGATGCCCTCCTGCAAACGTCCGAGGAAGGCCAAATCCTCCGACAAGGCGTGCGCGCCGCCATCGTCGGCCGCCCCAATGTCGGCAAGTCCAGCCTCCTCAACCAAATCCTCGGATACGATCGCGCCATCGTCTCCCCTGTCCCCGGCACCACCCGCGATACCATCGAGGAATACGCCAGCGTCCGGGGTTTGCCCCTCGTCTTCATCGACACCGCGGGATTACGCCAGGCAAACGATGCTCTCGAACAGGAGGGCATCCGGCGCAGCCGCGAGACCGCCGCCCATGCCGACCTGATCCTGCACGTGCTCGATTCCGCCGAACCCCTCACCCCGGAAGACACGCGTTACCTCCACGAGTTCGGCCCTCGGAAACGTATCCTCATCCTCAACAAGTCAGACCTGGCCCGCCGCCTCGAACTGCCCCCGCATGCCGCCGAACTCGCCCCCGCCGTCCCCGTGTCGTGCCTGACCGGCGCCGGAATCGAGACCCTCAAGGACACCCTGCAAAAGGTCATCTGGAGCGGCCATATCCGCACCGCCAGACCGGACGTAACAATCAATGCCCGTCACCAGGACGCATTGCGGCGCGCCCGCGAAGGCGCCGTCCGCGCCGCGGAATCCCTCCACCAAGACCTGCCTCTGGACGTCGTCGCTCTCGACCTGCGCATCGCCGTCAACGCCGTCGGCGAAATCGTCGGCCACACCGCAACCGAGGACCTCCTCGACGTCGTCTTCCGCCAGTTCTGCATCGGCAAGTAAACCGCCGCCGCAACGTCACCCGCCCCGCCTGGCCACACACACCACGTACTCGTGCTTCACCTCGAAACCGGCGCCAGGCGGCTTGCGGCGGATCAGTCCGCTGAGAAAACGCTCGGTGAGCGCTTCCCGACGCTTCGGATCGAGCGCGTCGTAGAACGCCGTTCCCGCACCCGACTTCAGCAAATGCTCGAGCACTTCAGCCGCCGTCGCATACCGGAACACGATCTCACCCTCACCAAGCGTCTCGACCTCAAATCCCGCAGACGCCACCATCGTCCGCACCCGGTCCCCGTCGCGCGGAAAATCGAAGGCCACCCGCTTGAGCAATACAGCCGGATCTTCAGCCACCAACTCACCGAAAATCTCGAGCGGCGCGCGAGGCGAGTTCTCCCGGTGCACGATGAACGCCAGCCGGCCACCCCCGGCCAACGACCGATGCGCAGCCGCGAAAAACGGAACCAAAGGGATGTACCCCAGCACCCAACTCGAAAACACCAGATCGAACGGTCCCCCCGCCGCAAGCACCGCCAGAGCGTCGCCCACCTCGAATCGAACGTTCGATCGACCCGCCCCCATCAGCCGCCTCCGGGCGCGCGCCAACATGCCCTCCGACAGGTCCACCGCCAGCACGGTCCCTGCCCGACACGCAAGCTGCCCCGTGGCGTAACCGGTGCCGCACCCCGCCTCGAACACCCTCTCCTTCCCGCTCCACGCCATCCCCCCAATCAGCCGGTCCACTGGCTCCGCAGCCGCCGTCAGCCAAAATTCGTCGTAGTCACCGTGGACCCGATCGTATGCCGCCCGCAACTCCGACGCCCCTACGTCCGTGCTGCCCGCTCCGTCCCGAATCTCGAAAAACCGCGGCAAGGCGTGAACGCGCGGCAGACGCCGCTCACAAACCGCTAACGACTCCTCCGGCCCCAAAGGCAGCGCCGTCGACGAAAGCTGCCCCCCCAGCACCCGACCCACACACCCGGTTCGCGGACGGCAAAAGCAGCGGCCCATGCGCTCGAGTATCCGGTCCAGCGGTTCGCGCGTCATGTTGCCAAACGACAGCGGCACCAGGTTGCACGGACACACCTCGCCGCTGCCGTCGATGTACAGGTGCGTCAAACCCGCGCCGCAGCCAAACGCCTCCGCCGACTCGAGATAGGCAAAACTCGACAGGATCGGCAACGCCCCGTCTCCAGCGACTTCCGCCTGGTATTCGAGAATGCGCCCGCGCTCCGCAGCCGTAAGCTGCACCTCGGGGTGGTCCGCAAGTCGCCCGGTCGCGCTCGGCTCGAGAAGGTGGACCTCCAGCGCTCCCGCCGCCCCCGCGAACCGCAGAAAAGGAAGGAAACGTTCCCGCGGTAGAAACTCCCGAGTCGCCACCGACACAACGTACGGGTAAAGACCCGCCTCCCGCGCCACGCCCAGGGCTCGCAAAGCGGACCGGAACGCACCCGCCCGACCCCGCAGACGATCGTGCTCCGCCTCGAACTGCGAATCGAGGCTGATGCCCACGGCGAATACCCCCTGGCGCTTCAATGCGACCGCACGTTCAGAACTCAATCCCTCCCCGGTGGTGCCAAGAATAACGCAGGAACGCGCGTCAAATGCCGCCACAATCTCCGTCAAGTCGTCCCGCAGCAGAGGTTCGCCCCCAGTCAGTGTCACCATGACCGCACCCCGATCCTGCAGTTGCGACGCCAACTCGCGCAGCGCCGCCAGCGCCATGTCCTGCTGGCCGCGCCCGGCATTGTAACAGTGCCAACATCGGAAGGGACACCGATTGGTCACCGCCAACGTCACCGAGTACAAACGTCGTGCCGCCGCCGTGCCCACCCGTCCGAATTCCTCGACCAAGTGCTCGAACGCCCCGCTCGGATAGGGCGGGAAATGCGTGTTCACCACAAACCTGTCGCCGAACATCACCACCTTCTCCCTGGCAAAGTAGTCCTTCAGAAAGGCCGCCACACGCGGATGCAGTTTGGTGAAGGGCGGACGATTCGCAATCCGAACGAAAAACTCGTCACCACGCATGCTGTGCCTCCTCTCCCATAGAATGTAGAGATCCGACCCCAATTCACGGTGTTGCGAATCGGGCAAAGACGATCGTTTCGTATGGACTGCGGTCGCCGCGCTCGTAAAGACATGCCGCCAGACCGTTCCCAAGGTCCGCCAGATCCGAATAAGCGCTCGGCCCGCTCTCCAAAACCCGGTCTGCAGCCCAACTCCTCCCCTCGTCGCGGCTCACCCGCACTGTCAGGTTCACCCGCGCTTTCGTGTCCGCAGGGTTCGAGAACAACAGAACCTCGCCGCACCGCCGGAGACTCGCCTGGCAGATCGGCTCGACCAGCGCCTCGTCGAATCTCTGATCGCCCCAGGTCGTCCCGGCATCCGCGCTGAAAGCGACCTGGCGGAGTCGCTTGGCCGGATCGTAATTGCGCATGTTGAGCACCAAACGCCCGTCGCGCAGTTCGGCAACCTGACACTCGTTGACCCGGTCAACAGGCGTCCGACCCCCAAGCCGCCAACTCCGCCCCTGATCGTCCGAGCAGATCACGTGAGAATAGTAGCGCTTCGTCCCCGCCTCGATGTGATCGCAGGGGATCACCATCCGTCCTGCCCTCGAACCCCGTTCGAGTTGGATGCCAGCCCCCGGCCCCGTCGCATACCAGGTCCAGTTGGTCTGCTTCACGTCCTGGGTGATCTCCGCCGCCTTGGACCACGTCAGGCCGTCGTCCCTCGAACAACTGACAAACACCCGCCGGGTGTCCCGGCTCGTGCCGTCGATGATCTGCGCTTCGCGGTCGTCCCCGCGGTTCCAGGTCATCAACAACCATACGATCCCCGTGCCGCGGTCCACAACAGGACTCGGATTGCCGCACGTGTGGGCGTCGTCATCCCAGACCGTCTGAGGCGCGCTCCAGGTCGCCCCGTGGTCCGTCGACCGCCTCATCAGAAGATCGATGTCGCCGCTGTCGCCCTGCCCCTGTGTTCGGCCCTCACAGAACGCCAGGACGGTTCCCTGGACGGTGACCGCCAGCGCCGGAATGCGATAGGTGTGGTACCCCCCCTCGCCACTGGTGAACAACGCCTGTTGCCGGGTCGAGCCGGCGCCCGCACCCGCCAGGGCGTGGACGCCAACGCCCAGCACGGCCATGACCAGCATGCCGAGCACAGGGACGGTAGGATTCATGCACATCGAAAGAATGTAGAATGTAGAGATTTGACCCCATGGACGGGGGATCAGGCGATCTGCGGATGGACCTTCTCGGGGTCGACCCCGAGGTCCTTGATCGCGCGGGCGACGAGATGGCGTCCGACCTTGCCCTTTTCAGCCAGGCCGTAAAGCGTGGCGACCACGGTGGTCTCCGCGTCGATTTCGAAGAACCGACGCAGCTTTTCCCGTGTGTCGCTCCGCCCGAAGCCGTCTGTGCCCAGCGTGATCAACCCGCCCGGCACCCACGGCGCAATCATGTCGGGGACTGCCTTCATATTGTCGGACACGGCCACGAACACGCCTTTTTCCTTCTCCAGCAAAGTCTCGAGGTAGGATTTCCTCGGCGGCTCGGTCGGGTGGAGCATGTTCCACCGCCGGGCGCGCAGGGCGTCGTGGCGGAGGAGCTTGTAGCTGGTCGCGCTCCAGACATCCGCCGAGACTTTGTAGCGTTCGGCGAGGATCTCCTGGGCGCGGAGCGCCTCGGCCAGGATCGGGCCGCTCCCCAGGAGGTGGGCTTTGGGGCGGCGCCCCTCGGGCCCCGTCTTGAACCGGTAGAGACCCTTGAGGATTCCTTCCTCGACACCCGGGGGCATGGGGGGCATCGCCTGGTTTTCATTGTACAAACAGAGGTAATAGCAGAGTTCTTCGCCCTGCTCGTACATCCGTCGGATGCCTTCTCCCACGATGACGGCCAGTTCGTAGGCGAACCCCGGGTCGTAGGTGACCAGCGACGGCACGGTGCTGGTGAGCAGCAGGCTGTGGCCGTCCTGATGCTGCAATCCCTCGCCGTTGAGGGTGGTGCGCCCGGCCGTGGCGGCCATCAGGAACCCCTTGGCCTTGATGTCGCCCGCCAGCCAAATGAGATCGCCAATCCGCTGCGGGCCGAACATCGAATAGTAGGTGTAGAAGGGAATCAGGTTCACCCCATGCGAGGCGTAAGCCGTGCCGGCCGCGATGAACGAGGCCATCGCCCCCGCCTCCGTGATCCCTTCTTCGAGGATCTGGCCTTGTACGGACTCGTGGTAGTACAAGAGCGACTTGAGATCCACCGGCTCGTAAAGCTGGCCTTTGGGCGAGTAGATGCCGATCTCGCGGAACAGCGCGTCCATGCCAAACGTGCGCGCCTCGTCGGGGATGATCGGGACGATCCGAGGGCCAATCCCCTTGTGCCGCAAGAGCAGGCTCAGCAAACGCACAAACGCCATCGTCGTCGACACCGCCATCTTGCCCGAACCCCGCGCGAACTCGGCGTAGAACTCCGGCTTCGGAGCCTCGATCGGCAGCGCTTTCGTCCGGCGCTCGGGAACGAACCCGCCCAAGGCCTGGCGCCGATCGAGCAGGTAGACGGTCTCCGGGCTGTCCGCCGGCGGACGGTAGAACGGTGTCTCCGCGATCTCCTCGTCCCGGATCGGCACGGCGAAACGGGCGCGGAACTCGCGGAGTTCCTTCTCGTTCATCTTCTTCTGCTGGTGCGAAATGTTGCGGCCTTCGCCGGCTTCGCCCAACCCGTAGCCCTTGACGGTCTTGGCCAGGATGACCGAGGGCGCGCCCTGATGCGTGACCGCGGACTGGTAAGCGGCATACACCTTGACCGGATCATGACCGCCGCGCAGCAAGCGGTGAATTTGGTTGTCGGTCAAGGGATTGACCAGTTCGAGCAGTTCCGGGTACTTGCCGAAGAAGTGCCGACGCGTGTAACTCCCGGGCTCGACCGAGTATTTCTGATAATCGCCGTCGAGCGCTTCCTCCATGCGTTTGGCCAGCAGACCCGTTCGGTCCGCCGCCAGCAGCGGATCCCAATCCGAGCCCCAGATGACCTTGATCACGTTCCAACCCGCGCCCCGAAAAGCGGCTTCCAGCTCCTGGATGATCTTCCCATTGCCGCGCACGGGCCCGTCGAGACGCTGCAGATTGCAGTTCACCACCCAGATCAGATTGTCGAGATGCTCGCGGGCGGCCAGAGTCAGGGAACCGAGCGTTTCCGGCTCGTCCGACTCGCCGTCGCCCACGAAGCACCACACTTTGGGCTCGGGACCCTGGACCAGCCCGCGGGCTTGGAGGTAACGATTGAACCGCGCCTGGTAGATCGACAGGATCGGCCCCAGGCCCATCGAGACCGTGGGGAACTGCCAGAACCCCGGCATCAGATAGGGGTGCGGATAGGACGAAAGCCCCCCGCCCTCGGCCAGTTCCTGGCGGAAGTTCTGCAAGTGCCGCTCATCGAGCCGCCGTTCGAGAAACGCCCGCGCGTAGATCCCGGGAGACGCGTGCCCCTGGAAGAAGACCATGTCCGCCGACTGGCCCGTCGCCGGCGCCGCGAAAGAAATGGTTGAACCCGACTTCATACAACGTGGCGCTCGATGCGTACGTCGAGATGTGGCCCCCCAAACCGTTATGCTGGCGATTCGCATTGACCACCATCGCCATCGCGTTCCACCGGATATAGCTCTTGATTCGCTTCTCGAGATTCCGATCGCCGGGCAGGGCCGGCTGACGTTCGGGCGGGATCGTATTGATGTAAGGCGTGCTCGTGGTGCGCGGGGCGGCGAGGCCTCGCTCCCGCAGACGCCCCAACATCCCGTTCAGGAACCGGTGGACCCGATCCGGGCGCTCGCTCTGGAGGGCCAGTCCGAGCAGATGCTCGTGGGCATCCAACCACTCTCGCGCCGTGGCAGGCGCCGCGGCAGAGTTCGCGCCTCCCGTCGGCGAGGCGATCGTATCGGAGGAATGCTGTTCCATAGCGTTCACAAAGGGCGCATGACATTTCCGGCCTCGGGCAGATCGGCCAAGTCCGCCGCGGCTGACGCTGTCTGTCCTTGCCACCAAAGACGCACGGCCGTCACGCGAGTGTTGTCCCTGTCCCTCGCTCGTTTCAAGGATTCTGTTGGTGGCTGTTCGTGGCTTGCCGCGGCTGCGGCTTCCGTGTATGCCTGCCGGCCATGCACACCGGCACTCCCCGCCGCTCCGGGTGGCGGCGTCTCCTGCGATGGACTGTCTGCGCCGCTCTCCTGGTCGTCGCGCTGGTCTTCCTGCGCTCCTGGCACGCCTTGCGCGACCGCAATCCGGGCTACACACTCGGACTGGACATCGACGCGGCTCCATCCGTCGCCGCCCCTCGCCCCCTGCAGGTCGGTTTCGGGCGCCTGCCCATCAACCCCAATCTCTCGAATCCCAAACGTCCAGTCTGGCTGGCCGGGTTCAGCCAGAACCGCGCCGCAACCGCCCTGCACGATAGTCTGTGGGCGCATGCCTGCGTCCTCGAGGACGGCGACACGCGCCTGGGCGTGGTGTCACTCGATGCGATCGGCTTCTTCCACGACGACGTCATCGAGGTGCGCCGCCGGTTGGATCCGGCCTGGCGCCTCGATTACACCGTCGTGTGCGCGACGCACAACCACTCGACCCCTGACCTCATGGGCTTGTGGGGGCCGCATCCGCTCAAGTCCGGCGTGGATGCGCAATACCGGGAGCAGGTCATCACGGCGGTCGCTCACGCATTGGGCCAGGCGGTCGAGGCGCTCGAACCGGCGCGCGTGGCTTTTCACGAAATCCCGTTGCCCACGGACGGTTTGGTGCACGACTCACGCAAGCCGATCGTATTCGACGCCAACCTGCGGGTCATGCATTTCACCCAGCCCGAGACCGGGGCCACGCTGGGCACAGTGATCGGGTGGGGCAATCACCCCGAAACGGTGTGGGGAAAGAACACGGAGATCACCTCGGACTTCTGCGGGTACCTGCGCGAGGCCCTCGAAAAGGGTGTGCTCCTCGACGGGCAGAGACACGCCGAGGGACTGGGCGGCATCCACGTCTATGTCACCGGCGCCGTGGGCGGCCTGATGACCACATCCCCGTCGGTGACTGTTCGCGACCCTTATCTCGATCGAGAGTTCCAGGAGCCCTCGCACGACAAAGCGCGGGCGTTGGGACATCAACTGGCGTCGAGACTGTTGCCCGTGTTGCGCGCGTCCGATGCGGCTGCGGCCCAGCACGCGCCGATCTCCATCCGCGCGCGCACGGTGGAACTGCCCATTGAGAACGGGGTGTTTCTGCTGGCGCCGGTCCTGGGGATTCTCGATCGCGGGCATGTCCGCTGGAAGACGCTGCGCACGGAGATCGCGCTGATCACGGTCGGCGACGCCAGCATCGCGTGTTTGCCGGGCGAGGTCTATCCGGAGATTGTCAACGGCGGCATCGAACGGGCGCCGGGCGGGGACTTCGACATCGAGCCGGTCGAGGTGCCGCCGCTGCGCGCGCTGATGCCGGGCAAGGTCAAGTTTGTGTTCGGTCTCGCCAACGACGAGATCGGCTACATCATTCCCAAGAGCCAGTGGGACCGGAAACCGCCCTACCTGTACGACTCGCGCCGGCCCGTGTACGGCGAGATCAACTCCGTCGGTCCCGAGACCGCCGCCCGGCTTCACGCCGCCTTTCGCGATCTGCATGATTAGCGAGGCGCGCCTCAGACGGGCGAGGCGTCTTACCAGATCGTTCGCGAGGGTCTCAGAGCGGCAGAAGACTGCCGCACTCCAAAACGCTCCGCGCGGTCCGGAGACGTCCGAAAAAGCGCCAGTCCCGCGGCTGCGCATACGCGTCAACCTAAGCGACGTTTAACAGCCAGGGCCAAAGTGACTGCTCCTGCAATGATCCGAGTCGCTAGTAAGGCGTGGTTTGCAGAGGGAGCTGCTTTGGTCGGACGGTGGAGAAGTCGCGCAGTCCCGCGCCGGCGGGAGAGTGCGGCGGTTTACCGCCGCTTTACGAACACGGTGGTCGGTGTGTCCCACGCAAAGCGGTGCTGAAGCACCGCAGTCTCCCGCGGCCGCGGGACTCCGCGCTGTCGAGAACGCTCGTGCCCAAGTAGCTCTGTCGATTGGCGGCTGGGGCGGTCGGACTGACTGGACAGGGCGGCCAGATGCTTGGTAGGCTTTGGCACGGATTGTGTTTGTGTAGCGTGGTTCATCAGACTCACCCATTGATATGAAGCGAATCTCCGTATGTTGGGCGGCGGCCATGGCCGTCGGCGTTTTTTGCTGGATACCGGGCACTGCTGCGGAAGCGGCATTCAACGGGATCGAGGTGAATCTGGGCAATCTCTTCCGGCTGTCGGAGGCGAAGACCCGTTCGATTTCCCCGGAGAATTTCACAGGTGAGAAGGGCAAAGCGGGCATGGCGACCGAGGGGACCGGCAAGAACGCGGCGCGCGATTTGGGGCAGGGCTGGAAGGTGTCGCCGTCGGTTCGGATTGCGGCGCGGAGCACCTTCACGATGGCGGACATTGCGGGGCCGGGAGCGATTCAGCAGATCTGGATGACGCCGGCGCCGTTGGACAAGACGCGTTGGTACATTTTGCGATTCTACTGGGACGACGAGACGGAGCCGTCGATCGAGTGTCCGATGAGCGACTTTTTCGCGTGTGGCTGGGGCAAGTACGCGCAGATCAACTCTCTGGCTGTCTGCGTGAATCCGGGGAGCGCCTTCAATTGTTACTGGCCGATGCCGTTTCGGAAGCGGGCGCGCATCACGATGGAGAATCTGGATGACAAGGACATGGTGCTTTACTACCAGGTGAACTATGCACTGGGCTCTGTGCCCGGGGACGCCGCCTATCTTCATGCGCAGTTTCGCCGGGAGGACCCGCTGAAGCAGAAGGGGCTTTTTACGATTCTCGACGGCGTCAAAGGCAAGGGTCACTACGTGGGCACCTACATGGCTTGGGAGGTGCACAGTCCGGGCTGGTGGGGAGAAGGCGAGATCAAGTTTTTCATGGACGGGGATCAGGAGTGGCCGACGATTTGCGGGACGGGCACGGAGGATTACTTTTGCGGATCGTACAATTTCGACACGAAGGGGGACGATGGGAAGAACGAGTACACGGTGTTTTCGACGCCGTACTCGGGGTTGGCTCAGGTTTTGCCGCCGGATCAGATCTATCAGCCTGGCCAACGCTTCGGCCTGTACCGGTGGCACATCACGGATCCGATCCGTTTCGAGCGGGACCTGCGGGTTACGATTCAGTCTTTGGGGTGGCAGGAGGGGGGGCGGTACTTGCAGACGGAGGATGACGTGGCTGCTGTCGCCTTCTGGTACCAGGAGGAGCCGCACGCGCCTTTCCCGTCCCTGCCCGGGCGCGAGCGTTTGGAGCCGAAGTGAACGGGACGCTGTTGTCTGGGCGGAGGGGGTGCGGGGCGGGGTGTCACGCGGGGGCAGTCGTCCAATTTGCTTGCGGTGGTGGGAGGGGCTTCCCACTCTTGCCGCGTGCGTGCTTATGAGAGCGGAGCGCCACCAGGGAAAACGACGGTTAGTGGCTTCTGGGCATGGCCGGGCCAAGGCGAAGGCGGTGTCATTCGCGCGCCCGCCGGAGACGGCTCCGGCTGCGACCGTGCCTGCGGAGGCGGGGGCGGGGTCTGGTCCGGCGGTGACGGAGGTGTCGGTGCCGCGGGACGAGGGGGCGGTGGCTCCGCAATCTGCCGACCGTTCGTCTTATGACGGCGACACGGCGATCAAGCTGTATTTGAGGGAGATTGGGCAGGTCAAACTGCTGACGCCGCAGGAGGAGATCGAGCTGGCGGCGCGCATCAAGCGGGGGGACAAGAAGGCGCGCGAGCACATGATCAAGGCGAATCTGCGCCTGGTGGTCAAGATTGCGCACGACTACGACGGTTTGGGTTTGCCGCTGCTCGATCTGATCAACGAGGGCAACATTGGTCTGATGAAGGCTGTGGGGCGATTCGACCCGGCCAAGGGCGGCAAACTGTCGACCTACGCGGCCTGGTGGATCAAGCAATCGATCAAGCGTGCTCTGGCGAACCAATCCAAGACCATTCGTCTGCCGGTGCACCTGGTGGACAAGATCTCGCGGATGCGTCGGATTGCGATGAAGCTGCACGAGGTGTATGGGCGGGAGCCGACCGACGACGAGCTGGGCGAGGAGTTGGGCGTGCCGGCGTCTCGGGTCGCGCAATTGCGGAGCGCGTCGATCCGCCCGGCGTCGCTGGACGCGCCGATCGGCGACGAGGATTCGAACACCTATGCCGAGGTGGTCGAGGACGAGCGCGCGGAAGATCCGTACGAACGGCTCGAAGAGAAGACGGTGGGTCTGATGGTCGACGATTTCGTGCAGCGTCTGGACGAGCGGGAGCAGACGATTCTGCGCTACCGGTTCGGGCTTGGCGGCGGGAGTGAGAAGACGCTCGAAGAAGTCGGGGCGAAGTTCGGGGTGACCCGCGAGCGGATCCGCCAGATCCAGAACATCGCCTTGGCCAAACTGCGCCGCATGATCCAGAAGCTCGAAGGAAAGAAACGCTGAACAGAGGAGTCACCGATGAACCCCGCGCACAACGCCTCGCTGGCTGAGCTCGAACGCGCCATCCGGAATGTGCCTGACTTCCCGAAGCCCGGCATCCAGTTCAAAGACATCACGCCGTTATTGGGAGACGCGCGTTTGTTCGCGGCCAGCGTGGACTTGCTGATTGCCGGGCACGCCCCGGGATCGGTGCACGCGGTTGCGGGGATAGACGCCCGGGGTTTTCTATTCGCCGGCGCTGCCGCATTGAGACTGGGGGCCGGCTGTGTTCCCATTCGCAAGCGGGGCAAGCTCCCCTACCGGACGATCGAAGAGAGCTACGACCTCGAGTACGGGGCGAACACGATCGCCATCCACGCCGACGCCGTGGCCAAGGGGAGCCGGGTGCTGCTGTTGGATGATTTGCTTGCCACGGGCGGCACTGCGCGTGCGGCCGCCAGCCTGCTCCGTCGGTTGGGTGCCGACATCGTGGAAATCGCGTTTCTGGTCGAGCTGGTCTCACTCGAAGGCCGCGCGAAGCTCGAAGGCTATCCCGTCCGCTCCCTCATTCGTTTCTGAGAAGCGAGCGGCCCCTCCATGAAGGGCCACTCTTCATCTTTGGTGACGAACGTCGAGCGCACTGAGTTCCGGGTTCGGTCCTACAATCTGGCGGCGACGCTGGAATCGGGTCAGGCCTTCCGCTGGCGCGCGGTGGGCGGGGCGTATGAGGGCGTGGTGGGCGGGCGTTGGGTGCGGCTTTCTCCAGGCGTCGACAAGCTTCACGCTGAGGCGATGGCGCCGCTGGCGGACTGGGACTGGCTGGCCGGGTACCTCCAGGTGGGGGAATGTCTCGAGACTGTGTTGGCGAGCTTTCCGCGCGATGCGGTTCTGGCCGAGGCTGTGCGGCAGGCGCGCGGGCTGCGGCTTCTGAGGCAGGAGGCATGGGAGTGTCTGGCGTCTTTCATCTTGTCGTCCACCAAGCGCATCGTCCAAATCCGGCAGATGGTGGGGTTGTTGTGCGCACGGTATGGCGCGCCCGTGGCCGTCCCCTGCGGGCACACCGCCGAATTCGCGTTCCCGACCGCGGAACGTCTGGCGCGCTGCAGCGAGGCCGAGTTGCGCGCGTGCAGACTGGGATTCCGGGCGCCCTACCTGCGGGCGACGGCCCGACGCATCGCCGGGGGCGATCCGGATTTGACGACCCTGGGATCGCTCGAACTCGACCAGGCGCGGTCGGTGCTGATGACTCTGCCTGGAGTCGGGCGCAAGATCGCGGACTGCGTGCTGTTGTTTGCGTATGGATTTCAGCGTGCGTTTCCGATTGACGTTTGGATTGGCAAGGCGCTGCGGAGGTTCTATCTCCCAGAGCGACGCGTCGCGCTGGCGGAAATCCGGCGTTTTGTCGACACGCACTTCGGGCCGCGGGCGGGCTATGCGCAGCAGTATCTGTTCCACTCGATGCGGAGCCGCATCTTTCCGTGACACAGGAGCGAAAAGATTGAGAATTCTTGAACGTCAAAACACGCGGCAGACAAGTCAAGTTTGGCCCCGCTCTCTGAAGGGTTCAAGGATTCCACTGAGCGAGGCGCGGGGAAGAGGGGATGGGAAACACGGAGACTGTTCATGGAAATGAGGAATGGGTTTGATCTGAGGCGGCGCCTCGCTGGAAGTCCTTTACACCCCGGCCGAGTTTTCGGTCCTGCCGCAGCGCGACCTCAGCGAGACGGCGTGTGTCGTGCTGGATGTCCTGCGGGCCACCAGTTCGATGGTCACGGCGCTGGCGAACGGGGCTGAGGCGATTGTGCCGGTGGGCACGATTGCGGAGGCGTTAGCATGGAGGGAACGCGACCCGGAGGTTCTCCTTGCCGGCGAACGCGACGGTGTGCGCATTGCGGCCCGGCTCACCGGTGGCGTGGAGTTCGACGTGGGCAACTCGCCGCGCGAGTTCCTGCCGGAGCGGGTGAGGGGTCGGAGGATCGTCATGACGACGACCAACGGCACGCGGGCCCTGCAAGCCTGTCGCCGGGCGGCGCACGTCTGGGTGGGCGCGTTTCTGAATCTGGGAGCGGTCGTTGCGGCGCTCCGGTGTGCCCAGCCCCGCCACGTGTTGGTGGTTTGCAGTGGGACGATCGAGCAGGCGGCATTCGAAGACGCGCTGGCGGCCGGCGCGCTTTGCGAGCAGATGGAAGGACTCTGCCAGGTGGGCGAGGTGGCCGATTCGGTGCTGATGGCCATCGAGGTGTGGCGTCGGCACGCCGCCGATGTGGCGGCGGGGTTAGGATCGGGCCGCAACGGGCGCCGGTTGCTGGGCCGACCCGAACTGCGGGACGACGTGAGGTTCTGCGCCGCGCGCGACCGCCATGCCTTTGCTCCCAGGCTCGAGTCGGACGGCGTGGTGCGCTGGTTGAGGTGAAGGCGTCGTCACTGCGCGACCACAGACCGTCAGCGACCCGCCGACGCAGCCGAGGGTCGGCATTCAGGGCTGGACCAGCCTGAAGATCCGCTGGCCATCTTCGGGGACGAACATCATGACATTCGCATCGTCCGTCGCCACTGGGGGGGCAGTCTGAGTCCAGATACCCGTCCCGAGAAGAGCTTGTTCCTCCAACTCGAATCCCAATGCAGACCGCGGCCAAGTCACCAACACGGTCCTGCCCAGGCGCCCGATCTGCAACACCGGTGGCTCGGGCTTCGCCGAGACCGCGCAGAAGTTGTCGGCGCTGAGCGTGTTGGCCACGGCCATCTTTGTGGTCGAGCCATAGATCCCGACGCGAAGGGGTTGGGAGGCGGACAGGGGCCAGCGATCGTTGCCGGTCTCTCTGTTCTTGGCTTGGTGGGAGGGTACCCCTGCTCAAGGCGCGCTCAAGTTGAAAAAAGAACCGATTCGAGGGCGATTCGAGCTCAGCGCGCTGGTCCGGACGCTCTCCTGACCGATTGATTCCGCGATGCGGCGGTGGGCGCTCGTGAGGGGCAGGCGGCGAATCTGGCTGAGCGCGCGCCATTTGCCGGCCCAGGCGTGCGGCGGAACGCCGGAGCGCGCCCGGTACACTTCGAGCCGAATCCGGAACCGGGTGATCGTGTGCCGGATTTCACCCAGGCGTTCGAGTTGGTCCTGGCGCAGGCCGGCGGACTCTGTCAGAGCCGAAACGGCACTTTGTCCGGGCTGGACGTCGATCTGCGGGAACTCCCACAAGCCGGCGTTGACAACGCCTTCGGGCCGACGGCGGACAAACCAGCGTGCGTCCTGCTCGAACAAGAGTGCGGCGCATCGCTTGGGGACGGGCTTACGGCGGGGGGCCAGGCGCGGGATCTGGTCGACGCCTCCCTGGCGCCGGGCGGCGCAGGTGCGTCGGAGCGGACAGGCGGGGCAGCGCGGGGCGCGCGGGGTGCAGACCGTGGCTCCGAGTTCCATGAGCGCTTCGTTGAGGCGGCCGCAGGCCCGCGGTTCCCGAAGGCGTGCGGCGCGATCGACCAACTCCTGCGCCCAGTGCCAGAGTTGTGTCTGGGCTGTTTTTGTCCGGACCTCGTCGCGCAGGCCATGCAGCCTGGCCAGGACGCGGGTGACGTTGCCGTCGAGCACTGGGGTAGGGAGGTTGAATGCGATGCTGCAGATGGCGCCGGCGGTGTAGCGTCCGATCCCCGGCAGCGCGCGCACCTCGGTGAAAGTGCGTGGGAACCGGCTGTCGTGTTGGGCCACAAGGACCTGTGCAGCGCGGCGCAGGTTGTCGGCCCGGCGGTAATAGCCCAGGCCTTCCCAAAGCCGGTAAACACGCTGGCGCGAGGCAGAGGCGAGCGCGCCCAGGGTGGGCAACTCGCGCATCCATCGGGTGAAGTGTGGAATCACCGCTGCGACCGTGGTCTGTTGCAGCATGACCTCGGCGACCCAGATGGCGTAAGGATCCCGGGTCCGGCGCCAGGGCAAGTCGCGCGCGGCGGCGGCGAACCAGCGGACCAGGGATAGGGCGACAGTTGCCGGTCGGGTCATCGTGCGCTTACCCGCATTTCAGGTGAACTGGGACGGTGACCGGTCAGATGACATCAAGAGTGGGTGAGAAATGCGGGCTTACATCTCGAACTGGCCGACGCGCCGCAGGCTCAGGCGCAGGGGCAGCCAGCCGACCAAGGCGGACAGCAGCGCAAACGCCATCCAACCGGGCAAGACGCTGGAACTGCTCGGTTCGCCGTATCGCGTCCACGGCGAGCTGACAGCCAGAAGGACAACGGACGCGACAATGTAGAGGAAGCTGGCGACCAGGCAGAACGTGCCGCCGAAGCCGCTGACGATCTTGCTGGGATTGTCCTCCTTGAGGTTCGGGTAGAGCGCGCCGAGGCCGATGGCGAGCCCGTTCAGGGTGAACGCCATGACGGCGATGGCGCGCGGTGAGGTAGAGCGTCCGGTCCCACGTCGAGCATCGAGCATCCGGCACGAGAGGACGATCAGGCCCGGCGGTGAGGCCGAGCGACAGGGCGCTGTGCCGAGCGCGAACTTGGCCAGCAGCAGCCGCGGCAGGCCGAGCGGCGCCATCCCGACGATCCAGAGCCGCTTGCCTTCGAGGGAGAACTGCGGATAGACGAAACCGCGTCGTCAGCGTGGCCAGGTTCAGCGCGCAGGCGCCGAGGTTCAAGTAGGACACCACGGTGATCCAGAAGGGGCTGGTCAGTTGCTGGCTGAAGTGGCGGAGGTTGAGGATGTACACCGCCAGCAAGCCGAACAGCACCAGCGTCTGCCCCCATTGGGTCGTGTCCCGCCAGAACAGGCGCATGTCCTTCACGATCAGCGGCGCGGATGTCGGCGCGGACGGTCGGGATCCAGGCCAGAGCCGCGCTCGAGCCGGCCCGGTCGCACCGGGCGCGGCCGGCGGCACGTTCCTGCCAGGCCCGGAACCACGTCCACCGGCCCAGGACGCTGCCGCGGCTCTGGACCATGCGACGCGGCGCCGTAGAACAGGCCTGCCCATGCGGGTGAACATGAGGCGTGCCGAAGAAGAGCACGTGGCTGAGCAGCACCAGCCCGAAGAACAGCGCCGCCGCCAGCGCGCCTTCGGCCCATTGCTGGACGCCCGCCGAAAGCCAGTAGCTGGGCAGCAGCGGAAAGATGGCGAAGCGCGTGCGCGCCAGCAGCTTGTCCAGCACCACCAGCACCCGGGTCTCGAGTTCGTCGTCGGTGACCTGCATCGGGCGCAGCCAGAAGGCCGTCGACTGCCACCAGCGCCGCCGCCGTCACCAGGGCGGTGATCTGGAAGGCCCGGCGGTCGAGGAACCGGGCCAGTGACGGCCAACCAGCGCCGCCGCCGCCGGCAGCACGATGAACAGCCCAGGAACAGCGAGCGTGCCGGGATAGAAATGCCACGGGACACCCGGCTCAGCCCGTAGGCGGCGAGCAGCGGGGCGATCAGAAACAGGAACGCCCACGAGGCCAGCAGCGTGGACTCGATGAACTTCCAGCGAAAGATCGACCTCGGGCGGCACCGGCAGCGGCAGCAGGAACGCCGTCTCGCGGTTCCGGAACAGGTTCGAGTAGCTGATGACCAGGTTGCTCAGGAGCAGCAAGCACGAACAGAAAGGCGAAGAGCAGAAAGAGCATCCGCTCGATCAGGACGGCGCCCAGCCCGGGGAAGCTGCCGGCGAACCGCAGTCCGACTTTGGAAGAGTTTGAAGGCGAGCGCGGCGTAGCCGACGAGGAAGACCACGATCAGGCCGGTGAGCAGGCGGGACTGCTCGGCGCAGCGCCAGCAGGCGCCGCCAGCCCTGGCGCAGGTTCACCTGGAGCAGCAGCGCCAGCGGGGCGGGCGTGGCGGGGCGGTGCGTGTTCATGGGAAGCGTTGACATTCAACGATTTAATGCGAATCGGGAACATGAACCGAAGTTACCTGCTCCTAATCGTAATCGTAATCGTAATCCGCTGTCGCCGATTAAGATTAAGATTAGGATTAGGACCACCTGCCGTGCTCATGGGAAGCACCTGTTCCTTGTCAAACTGCTCAGTGAACATGAACCGTGCACTTTGCCCCTCACCCGTCCCGCAAAGCGGGACACCCTCTCCCCCGCTCCGAGCGGGGGAGAGGGACGGGGTGAGTGGGCACGGTTCATGGAGGGCAAGCGCCTGCTCATTGGGGCGAGGGTGTCGGGGCGGGCACGGGGCGGGCGTGTTCCTCGCGCAGGTTGGCCTCCTGGCGCGTGAGGGAGAGGAAGGTCTGTTCGAGCGCGCCCGCAGTGCCGCTCTGGCGGCGCAGTTCCTCGCGCGTGCCTACGGCGATCAACCGCCCTTCGTGCATGATGCCGATCCGGTCCGCCATTTCCTCGGCCACGCTGAGCTGGTGCGTCGAGACGAACACGGTCATCCCGCGCGAGCGACCGTTCCTTGAGCACGTCCTTGAGACCCGGGCGTGGTGCGGGTCGAGGCCGACCATCGGTTCGTCGAGCACGAACACCTCCGGGTCGTGCAGCAGGGCGGAGACGATGGCGACGCGCTGCCGGGTGCCGTGCGAGAGGGTCTCGATCGGCTTTGGCCAGGTAGGGTTCGAGGTTGAACCGGGCGACGAGCGCTCGCGCGCCGGCGGCGATCTGCTCCTCGGGCATGCGGAACAGCCGGCCGGTGAACCGGAGGAACTCCCACGGGGTGAGCTTGTCGTACAGGAAGGGAAAATCGGGCACGTAGGCCAGGCGCTGCCGGGCTTCGAGGGGTTGTGTCTGCACGTCGTACCCGGCGACGCGTGCGGTCCCGGCGTCGGTTTCATCAGGCCGGCCAGGATCTTGATGGTGGTGGTCTTGCCGGCCGCGTTGGGGCCGAGCACGGCAAAGAACTCGCCGCGCGGGACAACCAGATCGACCCCATTGACCGCGATCAGATCGCCGAAGCGTTTGACCAGATGGACCAGTTCAATCATGTTTTCGCTCCTGCGTCGCGAAAACATACCGGCCCCGCTGCGCGGGGCACGAGCGGGAACGACAACATTTTAGCGAGGCTTCGCCTCAGACCGGCGAGGCGTGTGAACGACTTGTGACCGCCGGGTGCCAACCACGATCACCGGCGCCCGACGCCTCGCTAAGGGGCGCCGCTGCGCGGCGCAGAAACTTGACTCATTTATATCAGATTTCATCGAGGGAGTCACTCTAGCGAGGCGCGCTTCAGACCAAATCCCGATCTTCGACATCATGAACCGCCCTTCGTTTTCCTGCCCTTCTCTCCCGCGCCTCGCTCCTTAGAATCCTTGACCCCTTTAACGCAGCACAACAACTTGACTTGTCTACAACACCTTTCACCGGTCAAGGATTCTACAGGGCCGCGATGGCTTCGTTGACGAGGACAATCTCATTCGGGAGTTCGACTCGGAGGATTTCGCCCACGCGGCTGACCACGACGGACGCGCGGTACTTGTCGAGGAGCCCGGCCTCGATGCGGTAGGCGCGCACGCGCGAGTGGCCGAGGTTGAACCAGTCGGTCCGGGCCTCCCACGTCAGCGCGCGGGCGAGGCTGGCCGCGTCAGGCGCCTTGAACTCTGGAACCAGCGCGGGGAGCCAGGCGATTGCCGGCGGCAGACCGAGTCGGGTCAGGAGCGTCTCGGGGCGGGCGAGATCCGCGAAGGCGAGGGTCTGCTCCCAGGCGCCCCCGCCTTCGTCGACGCGCAAGACGACCTGCTCGGCGCCGGCGTCGGCCTTGAGTTCCCAGATCGTCGGTCGGAGATTCAAACGGAGCTGGAACTTGCGCCACACTTGGTTGGTTCCGAACTCGGCCCGGGTGGCGAACCGCAGCCGCCGCGTCGAATCCTCGAACAAGAGGTTGCCGTCCAGATCGATTGTGTAGCCGGTGAAACCCCGAATCCGGCCTTCGATGGCGTGCGGGTCGGTTTCGGTCGATGCGCCGGCGGTTTCGTCGATGGTTGCCACCCAGCGGCAGAATCCGATCTTCTGGCCCCGATGGAGAATCTGGAGGGAGGAATCGTCAGGGGCGGTAAGCATCCGTTCCCACACGGTGGCGAGGGGCACTCGGCTGCCGCGGTTCTGCAGGCTGCTCATTTCCGAGCGCCACAGCAGGACGTTCATGACCACCCAGAACAGGATGACCAGGGGGAAGTACACCCGTTTGAGCATGAGATTTCCGGGCTATGAAGCAGGGATGCGGACGACCTGGCCCACCCTCAGCCGGTCCGGGTTGATGCTCGGATTGGCCTGGGTCAGGGCCCGCAGCGAGATGCCATACCGGCGTGCGATCTGAATCATCGTCTCACCCCGTCGGACGGTGTATTGGCGGTAGGCGGTGGGAGTCGAGCGCCGCCCCGTCGTCGTCGGCGTCGTCGGCGTCACTGCCGTGGGTCGGGCCGTGTCCAGGCGCGGGGTCGGGGTCGCCAGGACGACGGGCCGCGCGGGAGCGGCCTGGGATTCGGGCGCGGATGGACCGGTCCCCAGATGGCCTGAGCGCTGGGCCTGAGCGGGGGGTGGAGATGTGGAGAGGGTCGGCGGGGCGGCGGCGAGGGTTTCTGCGGTGCGCCAGGCTTCTTTGAGCTGGGCGTTTTCAGCCAGAACCTGCTGCAACTGCATATGCAGCATCTGGTTAGTGACTCTGAGGGATTTAATCTCCCGGTCCGTCTCGTGGAACCGAGCCACCATTTGATCGTACTGTTGCTGGAGAGCCGGCTGTCGGGGGCCCAGAGGCACGCTCTTGGCGATCTCGATCTCGCAGTCCCTGATCTTGAGACGCGCGGTCTCGGCGTGCCGCCATTCTGGATGCAGCTTGAGCAGTTTCCGGAAGTGGTAGATGGCCGCCGCGGGGTCCGACGGCTGTTGACAGTAGATCAACCCCAGTTCCCAGTGTGCCAGGGCGAGCCGGGGATTGGCTTCGAGCGCTTCTCGAGCGAGGCGATGGCGCCCTGCAGATTATAGGCGTCCTTCTTGGCGCGCGCATCGAGGATCAATGGGTTTTTCTCTTCCGAGTCCTGGTCGGGCAAAGGCAGGCAGCCGCAGAGCCAACAGCAGCCCAGCAGCCAAACACACGCCCGAATCGCCTCAAGAAGCCTCACGGACCGAACGTTAACATGGCACCCCGCGGGCGCAATCCGCGAATCACGGCGGAGCACGCGGCGCCCTGCCCCGGGCCCCAGCATGACGCGGCCACTACGTCAACGTGGCGAGACAGGCCTTGATCGCTTCGAAGCGTGGCAAGTCTTTTGGGGTCGGCGTCTGTTCGCTGTAGCGCACCACGCCGGCCTTATCAATCACGAAGGCGGCTCGGGCGGAGGTTGAACCCAGCCCGAGCAGGTCGGGCAGCAGGACCCCGTAATCGGCGGCCACTCGCTTGTTCAGGTCGCTGGCGAGCCGGACGGTGATGTTCTCCTTGCGGGCCCAGGCTTCCTGGGCGAATGGGCTGTCCACGCTCAGGCCGATGACATCGGCGTCGAGCCGCGCATACGCGTCCAGACCGGCGCTCAGACTGCACATCTCCTGCGTGCAGACCCCGGTGAAGGCCAGCGGGAAAAAGAGCAGGACTGTGTTCTTCCGACCGAAGTTGTCGCTGAGCTTCACGTCCACGATGTCACCGCCGGTCTTGGACTTGAGCGTGAAGTCCGGCGCTTTGGAACCAACAGGGATTGACATAGGATTCTCGTTCTTGATTCGTTCTGAGTCGGTGCGCGGGCCACGACGCAACCGCGGCAATGTATAGTCGCGGGCAGACCGGGTGTCAAATCGCGCAGCCTCGCGAGCCCGCATTTCTCACCAACTTTTGATGTCTTCTGACCGGTCACCGTCCCATTGCACCTGAAATGCGGGCTGTCAGGCATGCTGCGACCGCCCCACTGGTGAGATTTCCGGGTTAGCGAGGCGTCGAATGCCGGTGAGGTTTGTAGCAGCCCAGCGTAGACGAGCCGTTCACAGGTCGCGTCGGTCTGAGGCGCAGCCTCGCTAAAGGCTATCGACGAGCTTCTGCATGGCTTCCTCCTGGCGGGCAATCGACTCGACGAGCCGGAACTGGGTGCGGCAGCGGTCGAGGTTGTGGTCTGAACGATGCACGCGGAAGTAGACATCGCCCATGAGATAATCGGCCAGGAAACGAATGCCGATCGTGTAGGTGATCAGCTTGCCCGCAAAGGCCAGGTAACGCCGCTCGGACGGCGTGAGGAACTCCTCGACGGCTTTCACGTATCCGCGGGCCAACGCTTCGAACATCGGCATTTGCATTTCGACCTTCGTGAGGTCCTGTTCGTCTTCGAGTGTCGGGCTGGTCGTCGTGCGCACCATGTCGCCGAAGTCGTAGTGCACCAACCCCGGCATGACCGTGTCCAGATCGACCACGCACATGGCCCGCCCCGTCTCCCAATCGAGCATCACGTTGTTGAATTTCGTGTCGTTGTGCGTGATGCGCTCCGGGACATCGCCCGCGGCATGGGCGTCGAGCAACGTGCCGATCCAGGACTCCTGTTTGAGCGCGAACTCGATTTCCCGGGCTGCGGTCGAGGCGCGATTGCAGTGGTCTTCGGCGATGGCCCGCTGCAGGGTGTCGAAGCGCTTTCGCGTGTTGTGGAAATCCGGAATGGTCTCGTGCAGGCGTTCGCCGGGAAGATCGGCAACCAACGACTGGAACTCGCCAAACGCCCGCCCAGCCTCGTAGGCCTGCGTCGGGTTCTGAACCGACTCGAATGACTGGACTCGTTCCACAAAAACAAAGGTCCGCCAGAACTCGCCGTTCCCGTCGCAGTAGTAGGGCTTTCCGTCCCGGGTCGGCACGATGGTCAAAGCCCGGCGGGTCATCTGGCGGGCCGTCAGGTTTTGCAGTTTGTTCCGCAGGTGGCTTGTGACCCGCATCACGTTCTCCATCACGCCGACCGGGTTCCGGAAAACGCTCTGGTTGATCCGCTGGTGAATGTAGCGGACGAGGATCCCGCCCTGATCGTACGTCGCGGTGTAGGTCTCGTTGATGTGCCCGATCTTGCACGCTTCGGCGTGCAGGATTTGTCCGTAGATCTGGAACTGGCGCGATACTTCCTGCAGATGCTGCTCACAGTACAATGGCATACGCTCGTGCGAACCCCGCGCCCTCCCACCGTGATCGGACGGCGAAGTGCGGCGTCGGTTTGGCACCGGTAGAGATAGACGAACTCCAGGCCCAAACAAGCCAATTTCTCGAGCTTCCGCTTCCAGACTCCCGTTCGTTTTGGGCCGCCGCCCGATTCACCTTGAAGTGGGCTCCGGCGCGCGGGTATGCTCCGGCCAGCCGAAAGAACAGACTCTCCTGTGGGTCAGGCAGAATTTGAAGGCCAACGTATTGGGAGCAAACCGATGCCAAATTACCTCAGCGACTCGCGTCCGCAGTTCAAGCGACAGACCATTCAATGCGGTCAGATCCGGGCTTACGTGTACGAGCGAAACCTCGAGACCGAGTTGAAAGAGGGCACGCTCTCGAAGCCCGAGGCCCTGAACCTCCTCGAGGACATGCTGACGGTCCGCGAGTTCGAGGAGATGATCGTCAAGCTCCGCTCCGGCGCCTACCCGGCCTGCGCGGGCTTCGACTACCGCGGCCCAACGCACGTCTCGATCGGCCAGGAGGCGGCATCGGTCGGCGGCATCGCCGGCATCGCCGCCGACGACTACATCACCTCCACCCACCGCGGCCACGGCGACAGCATCGCCAAGGGCTGCGTGGCGATCCGCGCCATGAACGTCGAGCAACTCCGGCTGCGCGTGCCGCATTCGCCGGCCAAGGACCGCAAAGCCCTTGTCGAGGAGGCGCTCGAGGACCACGTCTACCGCACGATTGCCGAACTGTTCGGCAAGGAAGACGGCTACTGCAAGGGGCGCGGCGGCGGCATGCACATCGCCGACTTCACCGTCGGCCACCTGGGCGCCAACGCCATCGTCGGCGGCGGCGTGCCCATCGCCACCGGCGCCGCCATGGGCGCCCGCTACCTGCGCAACGGGCGCAGTCGTCTGCTGCTTTGCCGGCGACGGCGCCTACGCCAACGGCGTGGTGCTCGAGTCGCTGAACTGGGCCTGCATGGGCCAGTTCACCAACCACCTGGCCGGCAAGGACCGCCGTTCGGCCTGCCGATCGTCTATCGTGATCGTGAACAACCACTACGGCATGACCGACCGCGACCGACGACGAGGTCATGGGCGTCGCGGTCGCTGGCCCGCCGCGCCGCCGGCTTCGCCGACAACAACATGCACGCCGAGGTGGTCAACGGCATGGACGTGCTCGCCGTGCGCGACGCCGTCCGCCGCGCCGCCGCAGGCCTGCCGCCAGGGCAAGGGACCCTACCTGCTCGAGGTCGACACCTACCGCTACTACGGCCATTCGCTGAGCGACCCGCGCAACGAGTACCGGACCACGCGAGGAGGAAGCCGCCTGGAAGGAGGTCGACCCGATCGAGACCTTCGCCCAGGCAGCTGCTCGCCGCCAAGGTGCTTGGCCCGAAAGCGCTCGACGCGCTCCGACAGAAGGTGGCCGACCGCAACGCCCGCGCCGCCGGGCGCGCCGCCAGGCCGCCGACCCCGATCCGGCCGACGTGATCAAGTACATGTACACCGACACGGTCGAGACCGACGTGCCCGCCGAATTCAGCCAGGTCGAGATCGTCAAGGAGGCGCCCGAGATCAAGCGCGCCGACGGCCAGCTCACCTACAAGGACGCGATCAAGGAAGCGCTGTTCGAGGAGATGATGCGCGACGGCCGCGTGATCTTCTACGGCGAGGACGTGGCCGACTACGGCGGCGCCTTCAAGGTGACCAAGGGCCTGCTCGAGGCGTTCGGCCGCCAGCGCGTGTTCAACACGCCGATCTCCGAGGCCGGCATCTGCGGCACGGCCGTCGGCGCCGCCATGGTCGGCCTGCGGCCGGTGGTCGAGCTGATGTACATGGACTTCGCCCTGATGGCCTCGGACCAGATCAGCAACCAGGCCGCCAAGTGGCATTACATGTCCGGCGCCAAGGCCGAGATCCCGCTCGTCTACCGCGCCTCGGTCGGCGGCGGCAAGGGCTACGGCGGCCAGCACTCGCAGACGCTGGAGTCCGTCTTCGCCCACATCCCGGGCCTGTACGTGGTCTATCCCGCCACGCCCTACGACGCCAAGGGCATGCTCAAGACCGCCATCCGCGACAACAACCCGGTCATGTTCGTCGAGTCGCAGCTCCTCTACGGCATCAAGGGCGCCGTGCCGGAGGAGGAATACCTCGTCCCGCTGGGCGTGGCCGACGTGAAGCGCGCGGGCACGGACCTGACCATCGTGGCCTGGGGCCCGGCGGTGCACGACGCGCTCAAGGCCGCGGACATGCTCGCAGCGGGAACAAGGTCAGCGTCGAGGTGGTGGACATCCGCTCGCTGGTGCCGCTGGACATGGAGACGATTCTGGCCTCGGTGCGCAAGACCGGCCGCTGCGTGGTGGCCAGCCAGTGCGATCAACATCGGCAGCTTCACCGGCGAGATCGCCTCGCGCATCATGGCCGAGGCGTTCGACTACCTCGACGCCCCGGTGCTGCGCGTCGGCGCCGAAGAACGGCATCGCGCCGCAGTCGCACATCCTCGAGGCGGCGTTCCTGCCGAACGCGAAGGACATTGTCACTGCCGCCCGGAGCATTCTCTAAGAGGTCTACGATCATGGCACAGGCAGTCATCATGCCCAAGCTCGGACAGGCAGACCGAGGAATCGACCATCGTCAAGTGGCACAAACGGGAAGGCGACACGGTCAAGAAGGGCGACATCCTCTTCGAGATGGAGACCGACAAGGCCGTCCTCGAAGCCGAGAGTTTCTTCGACGGCACACTGCTCAAGATCCTGGTTCCTGAGAACCGAGACGGTCCCCGTCAACACGTGCGTCGCCTACGTCGGCAAGCCGGGAGAAAAGGTGCCGGATGCACCCCCGCCGCCTCAACCGCCCGTGGCCGAGGTCGGCGCTTCGACGCCGCCCGCACAGCCTCAGCACCCGCTGCCGCCCCGCCGGAGAGCGGCCCACGCCCCGTCTTGCCCGCCGCCGCACCATCGCGTCCGCAGCGCCCGGCAGACCAGCCCGGACCCCAGATGGCGGCGCCCCTCACACCGCCCCCGGCGGCGGCGGCGCCCGCCGCGCCCCGGCGTCTGTTCATCTCGCCGCGCGCGCGGGCCCTGGCCGAGGCACGGTGCATCGACCCTGCACGCATCGCCGGCAGCGGGCCAGACGGGCGGATTCTCGAGCGGGATGTCATCGCTTACCTGGCGGCCAACCGCTATGACGACATCCGCATCACCCCGGCCGCCAAGCAACTGGCGGCGCGGGAGAAGGTCGATCTCCTGACGGTTCGCGGCACGGGCATCGGCCGCCGCATCATGGTCCATGACATCGAGCGCACGCTGGCGGCCCGCCCGCGTCCGATGAGCAAGATGCGGCAGATGATCGCCCGGCGCCTGACCCAGAGCTTCACCACCACGCCGCATTTCTACGTCACCGTCAGCGTGGACATGACCGACCTGCTCGCCTTCCGGCAGGAACTCAAGAGCCGCGGCGAGGCGTACACGGTCACCGACTTCATCCTCGAAGCCGTGGTGCTGGCCTTGCTCGAGTTTCCCCTCCTCAACAGCGTCGCCGACGGCAACACCATCCGCTGGCACGAGACCGTCGATCTGGGCATGGCCGTCGGTCTGGACGACGGCCTGGTGGTGCCCGTCATCCGGAGCGCCGAGACCCTCAGCCTGCGCGAGTTGTCGCAGGCCGCCGCTGCGCTCGCCGAGAAGGCCCGCGCCGGGAAGCTGCTGCCGGACGAGATGAGCGGCAGCACCTTCACGGTCTCGAACATGGGCATGCTCGACGTGGAGAACTTCTCGGCCATCATCAACCCGGGCGAATCGGGCATCCTGGCCGTGGCCAGCACGATCCCGACCCCGGTCGTTCGCGACGGCAAGATCGTCGTGCGATCGATCATGAAGATCACGCTCTCGGTGGACCATCGGATCGTCGACGGCACGGTCGCCGCCCGTTTCATCCATGCTATCAAAGCGAAACTCGAGGATGTGGAGCTATGGAAAAGTTTGACGTAGTGGTCATCGGCGGCGGTCCGGGCGGTTACCCGGCCGCCATTCGCGCCGCCCAACTGGGCGCCTCGGTCGCGCTCGTCGAAAAGGAACACGTCGGCGGCACGTGTCTGAACTGGGGCTGCATCCCCACCAAGACGCTGATCGCGTCAGCCGAGCTGTTCCATCGGATGCGCCACGCCGAGGCGCTGGGCTTGAAGGCCGGCCCGGTGTCGTTCGACTACGAAACCCTCTGCCAGCGCAAGAACGAGATCGTCGAGAAACTGCGCGGCGGCGTCCAGCAACTGCTCAAGGCCAACGGCGTGAAGGTGTTCGAGGGAACGGGCTCGTTCGCCGCATCGAATCACATTGCTGTGACGGGCCGGAGTGGCGCGACCATGATCGAGGCCCGCCGGACAATCATCGCCACAGGCTCGGAATCCGCCATGCCCGGGTTCCTGCCCGCGTCGCCCGCCATCGTCGAGAGCCGGCGTTTCTCGAACTGCGCTCTCTGCCGCCGCGGCTGATCGTCCTGGGCGGCGGCGTGATCGGCTGCGAGTTCGCCTGCATGGCGGCGCAGCTCGGAGTGGCGGTGACGGTCGTCGAGTTGCTCGATGACATTCTGATCATGGTCGACCGGACGGCCCGGCAGAGCTGCGCCGGCACATGGAGGGCGCCCTCAAGATCCGCATTCTCACGGGCAAGCCGCTCGAGAACATCCGGGCCGGCAAGCAAGAGGTCAGCGGTCAGTTCGGCGACGAAACCCTGACAGCCGAGCTTCTGCTGGTGTCCGTCGGGCGTCGCCCGGTGACGCAGGGTTTGGACCTGGACAAGGCCGGACTCGAAGCCACCGCCAAAGGCTCGATCCCGGTCGACGGGTTCGGTCGCACCCGCGTCTCGACCGTCTTCGCCATCGGCGATGTGACCGACGGCAGCACGCAGCTGGCCCACGCGGCCACGGCCCAGGGCATCACCGCGGCCGAGAACGCGCTGCGCCACCCGCTGCGCAAAGCCGAGCGCCTGGTGCCGGCCTGCATCTTCACGTCGCCGGAGATCGGCAGCGTCGGCCTCACCGAGGAGCAGGCCAAGGCCGCCGGACGCAACACCCGAACGGGCAAATACTCGTTTGCCGCGCTGGGGCAAGCCATGGCCGCAGGCGAGACGTCGGGCTTCGTGAAATGGGTGGTCGATGCGGACACGGATCAGCTGCTGGGCGCGCACGCGGTCGGCCCGCACGCCACCGAGCTGATTGCCGAGGCGGCCGTCGCCATCCGCGCCGAACTCACCGCCGAGGAACTGGGCCGGACGATTCACTGCCATCCGACGCTCGGCGAGGCCTGGATGGAAGCCGCCCACGCCGTGCACGGCCACTGCATCCACGCCGCCCCGCGCCGGAAGGCCTCCGACCGCTCGGCGAAGACCACCTGAACACGCAGCACACAAACTTGACTCGTCTACACCAAGTTTCGCCGGTCACGGATTCTCGCGCACCGGGAACTGTCGCAGCAGGGCCGCCGTCGCCGCGGTCATGCCCTGACCGTAGCGGGCGGGATCGAGGACCTTGAAGCGGTGGATCGTCTTCGCGTCCGGGGCAGGACCGTACTGGATGACTGCCTCGTCGCTGATGCGGACATCGACTTTCTCGAAGGCGAACAGGAGGCCGGAAGGCTGTCGGCCAGTCGATGCCGGCGCGAGATCGACGAATCGCGCGCCTTTCTCCGGATCGAAGGCCACCCCTTGGTCCGCCAACGTGACGAACACCGCCGTGCACCACAGGTTCCGCTGCATCCCGAAAAGCCGGGCGCGAGACGCGGCGTCGACGGCCTCCGCCAGGAAGGCCAGCGGATCCGTCGTCTTTTTATCGATCGCATAAAGGAAGAACTGCACCAGGCCGGGTGGCGCAGAGGCGAGCAGTTCGGCGTGGCTCGCCTGCCAGAACGAGGCGGAGCCCCGGTTTTGCCACGGTCCTCCGTCGAAACAGGGGACCCAATAGACCGGCAGGCCCGACCGCATGAGCCCGATGAAGGCCTGGGGATCGAGCCCGACGTTATGCTCCCGGAAGTCCGCCTTCGAGGCTTCGCCGATGAAGCACAAGACGCGGCGGATCTGCCGCCGACAGAGAGCGGGCTCGCGATGAAAGGCTGCCACGACGTCCCGGACGCTGCCCACGGTGACCAGAGCAACCGGCTTGGGCGAAGATTCGAGCGTGTCGAGGATCAGCCGAACGCCCTGCTGTCCGTCTTCGTCCTGATCGAGGGCCTTGTCTTCGGGCGATTCGAGCTTCTCCGGCAAACCAACAGCCACGGGCACGCGACGTCCGGTGAGTCGATCGAGTTGAGACACCGGGATTCGGCCCGGTTGCCGCCTCTGGATGGCGCCTTGGTCGAGGACGATGCCTTTGAGTTCAATGCCGCGGATCGCATGGAGCACTGCCAGATCGAAATGATCGTCCGGGTCGTCATGCGGATGGAAGAGATCCGTCGAGTAGAGGACGGGCTGGCCCGCCTGGGGACTCAGAGTGAGCAGAAACAGGGAGGTCAAGGCCAGGCAACGCAGAACGGTCCAGGCAGTGACCACGAACGACTCGAATGACACGAATCCGAACCGTCTCTTGGTTGGCGTGATTCGTTTCATTCGTGGTGCATGGTTCCTGGGCAGGTCGGACATGCGTTGGCCGATCTCCATGAACCTCGACACGGAAAGCGGCGCTGAAGCGCCCGCACTCTCACGTAGCGCGGGACTTCGCGCTCTCGACTGCGGGTGGCAAGGTCGCGAAGCGCTTGGAGTGCGGCGGTTTACCGCCGCTTTAGGTTCACGGCCACTGAGCAGTTCAACAAGGAACATCTGGCTTCTTTTCATTCGTTGGGGCCGGCGCCGAAGCAGGGCCCAGTTGCCTGACGAGTCGGGCAACGACTTCCACGGCGGCAGGAATGCCTCTTTGGGCCGCGGCGGAAAGCGGCTGTCCGAGTTCGGTTGACTCGATCTGCACCTTGACAAGCCAGGCGGCCGGGCACCGCCCGAACACGGCCTGGGCCAGAGCCAGCAGCGACTCGGGATCGCTCGTGTGTCCCAGGGGCCGACGCAGGTCAACCGGGCGACATGGCGTGACCTCGACTTGCCCGGGCGGGCCGTCCAGGGCGGCATCGACGAAAATGGCGGTGTCGGACTGGGACACCATTTCGGCAAGCTCGGGGGTGAGTCCTGCAGCGCCGTGCACGCGCGTGTCCGGCAGGTTGAACGCCGCCAGGGCTGCGGCCACCCGCGGCCCGACGGCGTCGTCGCCGCGCAGTTCGTTGCCATAACCAATCACAAGAATCATAGGAGAAAGAGAATATTATCCCGGGGCTGACGGCAACTGCGGTTTGGCCGACTGGCGCCGGAGTCGGCCCACCAGGGTGGGCAGCGAGTCGTAGCGATCGAGGCGCAGGCCCACGGCGCCCCCGCCCGGATGCGCCTCGACGAACTCAGGGTCGGGAGCGAGCCCGAACCGGCGGTAAAAGGCGCGCCGGATGAACTCCTTGACTTCATGCACGTCGGCCTTGTGCCGATCCACATGGACTTGAAAGAAGTCGCCTTGTCCGGCGGCGTTCACGCGCACAGCGACGGCGTCCGAGCCGAAAGCGCGTTTGAGCATGGCCTCGGCCAGATCGATCAAGGCCAGTCCGCGAAAGAAATTCGATCCTTCGAGTCGATGGAACTGGGGCGGCGCCGTTGCCGACAGCGTGTCGTCATCGAGTCCGCGGTTGAAGTCGAACGGGGTGGCGCTGAACCGATCCAGCCACAGGTCGAGTCGAGCGGGGCCGGCCACGCCGGCTTCCCACGGCAGGGGCGTCTCCATGGTGTCGCGGCGTGGGAGGACCTGCGGGTCTAGATCCACGCAGCGGTCGCCGCGCTGGGAGGCCGTGACGCAATCGATCCACTCGTCCGGGTGATGGATGAGGCGGAAGTTCTTTGCCGTTTCGCCGAAGAGGTACGCCACTGTTGCCCGGAGCGGGAGTCCTTCTTCGGAGACGATCGCGCCTGAGGGGGTGGCGCGTCGCAGCACCGGGTCGCGCCAACCGGCGAGGAGCCCTGTGATGTATGTTTGAAACCTGTTGCGCGCCGCCGTGATGCTGAAGCGCTCCCGGCGCAGCCACTCCGCGACGAGCCAATCGCGGTGTGTTTCGAGTTGTGAACGCAGTTCGGCCTGCCGGATGCGAAGCGGCAGTCGCCGGAGGATCGACGCGACCCGGCGCGCGCCGGTCGGGCTCAGGGCTCCTGCCTGCAGAAGTTCGTCCTCGATCAACTGGAAGAAATCCTGGTCCAGAGGCAGGCGTGTCAGCAGGGCGGCGATCTCGGCTGATTTGCCGGTCATTTTGCGCATCTCGCCCGCCGTGAGATGCCCGGGAGCGGGCGTCTGGGCATACGCGCCCCACGACCAGCGCCACGCCTCGCGGTCGCGCGCGACGCTGCACGGAAACAGAATCTGGATGCGCTCCGTGGGCACGGGAAAGACGTGAAACGGACGATAGTTGTCGCGCGGGTTTGACGAGATCAATGTGCCCAGTCCTGCCTTGCCGGTCTGTTCTGTGGCCTGGTCGAGCGAGCCGGCGCGCACGCCGGTTCCGTATTCGGCCTGACAGGCCACGCGCACCAGGACCTCGGGAGCGAGCGCGAAACCGTAGAGGGCATCGAGCGCGTTCAGGGTGGCCACGGTGACGGCGGAGGAACTCGAGAAGCCGCCTTCGGGGATATTGCCGGTGGTCACAATGCGCGAACCGCGGAAGCCCGCTCGCCCGAGGCTTGCCTGGATCTTGGCACCGACTTTGCCGGCGCGCACCGTGCGAAGCGAGGCGAGGGCATTGGCCACCAACGGCCACGGCCGGCGCAGATTGGCGCTCAGCCATTGTGAGGGTTCTGAGCGCGGTTTGCCGCACGCGTCGGGCTGCCGCGCCTCATCATCCGCCATATAGCCCTGCAAGCGGAGCAAGGCCTCGCTCATCCGCGTGCCGAAAGCTTCGTAGGCGCCCGGGTCAACCACGTCCTCGCCCGGATACATGGCGTCGAAGTCCGCCGGGATTGCGCTCAAACGCTCCTGGTACTTCGGTTCGAGCGGATGGAGGCGGATGTGCCCGTCGTCAGCCGCCTGAACCAGCATCACAATTTGTTCGCTGCCACCGGCGTCTCCGGCGCCCATGGGCATTTGCCATGCCGGCCCGTAGAATCGGGCCATGTCCGGGTGCATGAACGCAATGCGCAGTCGGCCGCCGGCGATACCGATCGCCACGGGGCGATCTGCGACAAAGCCAAGCTGTTCCCGGGCGACCAGATCGAGGAGCGCTTCGAGTTGACGGGCAATCGCGGCGATCTGGCCGGGGGGGCGATCGGCAGTCACCGTGCGCAGGGCGTTTCGCGGCGCATCCGACGCCGGGCGGGATGTCGGTCGGGCAGGCGGCAGGGGTCGATCGCCTCGATGCCGGCCCAGCCGGTGATCGAGACCGTCCGCTTTCGCGAGGGCAACCTCTAAGCGCTGCAGATCGGCAGGACGCGTCACGTCGGCACAGAGCACGTCGTGCTCGGGGTCTGCCGTCGAGGTTGTGATCGTGCGAATGACGCCGCCCTTGCGACTGATGGCTTCGATCATGTCCGTGAGGTAGTACTGCTGCTGGGCATTGGCGTTGGTCAGTGGCGCCAGCGCGCGGTAGAGGGTGTCCGCCCGCACGGCATAGAGAGGGCAGTTGCCTTCGAGCAACCCGTCCAACCGCCTGCGTTCGGCGGGCTCCGATACAGCATCGATGTCGCCCTGCTCGACGATCCGCTGGACGTGTCCGGTCTCATCACGAACGACCCGTCCTTTGCCCTGGTGATGCGGAGGGGCGTAGAGGGCGGTCAGAAAGGTCAGGTCCGCCTCCTGCGGGGGAGCGGCGTGCGTTTCGATCAGGCGTCGAAACACCGAGGTGGGCACGATGCGATCGCCCATCGTGATCATCAACAGCGGGTTGGCGTCTCTCAGCGCCGGGATGCTGAAGGCCTCGAACGCAGCGAAGGCCGTGCCTCCGGCGGGATGCTCGGAGCGGACATAGAGGTTATCGGTTCCCAGGGCGCGGCTGACGATTTCGTGCTGGTAGCCGACCAGGCAAACGACCGGCGCGGGCTGGAATCGCCGCAGGGCGTCGATCGAGTGACGGGCCAGCGGGCGGCCGCGAACCGGCTGGATACACTTGGGTTCAGTCCCGAACCGGGTCCCTTTTCCTGCCGCCAGGACAACGAGCACCGGCACGTCACTGCCCACGATCGGTGCCCTGCCCCGCCATGACGCTAAAACCTCCGGATTCAGCACCTTGTCGGACGCGAGTCGCGCGGTGTCGACCAGGCGACAGGCTGGAGCCGGCATCTGGACCCGCCATCGAGGTTGATTCGTCATGGCGGCGCGTGCGCGGTTATCGGACCGTCACGTCGGGGCGTCTCGAGGCGGGGGTGACGCGCAGCAACTCCAGCTTGCCGTCGCGGTAGACGCCTTCGACCACGGTCTGCTGCGGGGCGTGGAGCTTGAACTCGACGTCCCAGTCCTTCGGCCAGGCGGGCAGGAGGAAGATCTGCGGCCCGTCGGTCTGCAGCAGCATGGCCTGAAAGGTCTTCATCAGCACGCCGCCGTGGTCCTGGTCGGGCGTCCAGTCGTAGTTCGGCCCCCAGAAGGCCGGGAACCGCTCGTTGCGATCGTGGCTCCGCGCGCGGCCGACGACGTACTTGCGGGCGTCCTCGGCCAGGCCGAGGTAGGCCATGAAGATGTCGTCCTGCCGCCAGCCGCAATTGCCGCGGTCCCAGCGGTGGCGCAGCGCCTCGAGCGCCCCACTCGGGGTTGGGCCGGTTGAAGGCGACCAGGCGGAAGGGGAACACGGCGTAGAGCTCCGGGTTCTCGATGTTGCGTTTCTGGTCGAAGATCTCGGCCGGCGCGAGGGCCTTCTCGCCCGTCGACCTCGCGGAGCGGCAAGCGGCGGCAGCTTGTCGCGCAGACGCTGCCAGAGAGCTCGCGCTCGGCGGCCGGCGCGAGCTCGGCCGGCAGGGCGAGGAGCCGTTCGGTGACGGCGATGCAGCCGGCCAGTTCGGGCATGGGGTTGGTGCAGTCCCACCAGGTCTCCAGCGCCTGCGAGGGGTGCATCACGAGCTTGCCCTGCGCGTCGGTGGGGTAGTGCTGGTCGAAGAAGGTCAGGATCTCGCGGCGAAAGGGCAGCGCGGTCTGGCGCAGGAACGTCGCGGTCGAGCGTGTGCTCGTAGTAGTCGAGCATCATCCAGCAGAGTTCGAGGCCGCCGACCCATTCCCACTTGTGCCAGCCGCTTTCCTGGAGCTTGTCGGTCCGCTGCTCGAAGGGCGTCCAGCCGTAGGTCTCGCTGAAGATCGCGCCCCAGAAGTAGATGCACTCCGGGTAGAAGGCGCCGTCGTGGCCGAGGTAGAGCCGCGTGCGGTACTTGCACAGCGGCAGCAGCTCGTCCGCGTACATGCGGAAGAGCGGACGCTGCAGGTCGAAATCGCCGGACGCGCACAGGCTGATGTAGGGCAGCCGCGTGTTCTGCCACCAGTAGCCCGGCCCCCAGCGGCGGTAGTCGGGATCCGCCTCGGTCGGGCCAGGCGGGACGGTGAAGAGCGAGCCGTTGAACTTGATCGGATAGGCGCCGCGCCCGGCGCAGGCGGTGATGAACCGCTGGAGGTGATACATCTGGCTGACGTACGCGGCTTCGTCGCGCACGGCGACGCCGCTGTCGCCCGCCGCCAGCTTGCCGTTCACGTACAGCCGGCAGCCGCCCGCGACCGGGTCGGCGACGGCCGCCACGTGCGTCCAGCGGTCGGCCGGCAGCGCGTTCGCTTGCTGCAGGACCGTCTCGCCGCAGATGAACCGCAGGCTGTTGCCGGGAAGCGTGTCGAGGAGGAAACCGTCGCTGCCGCCCGGCGTGATCTTGTCGACGATCCGCGCGCCGCCGCCGGCCAAAGCTCCGCGGCTTGACCCACGACTTCGATGGTGAAGCCGGAGGCGAAATCCCAGCCGCGGAGACTCTTCGAGAGTCGGCTGGAACACGGTTGGTGCTCGTCGGCCACGGGACGGTGCCGGCGGGCGAGACAGCCGAGGCGCTTGCCCCGGGGTCGTCGGCCCCGCTCGGCGGGGTTCCCCTTCGCCAGCGACGCGATGGCTGCGTCGTCGAGGGCATTCGGGAAGAGGCTCACCCGTCCGAACTCGCCCGCGAACCGGTTCTCGCCGTGCTGGTCGAATCCGAGGCGGACCGGGTGATGGTTTGTGGGCACGACCATCGCGAACGACGCCGCGCGCCGCGGGCATTGCCCGAAGCGCGGATCCAACTGCGCTCCCAGAAATCGCGCCCACCAGCGTTCGTGAGCCGCCCGCCGCGCGGCGAAATCCTCCGCTTCGACCCGCCGGACCGTGGTCTCGCATCGCTTCGCAGCCAATCGTTCGGGCGTCGAGGGATGGCGCGTCAGCACGAACACGCTGAAACGATGCGACGTGCCGCGGCGGCGAACGGAGGTGTCGATCGTCGAGGCGCTGGCCGTTGGCGGCGGTGATCACCGCGCCGAACGTGCGGTGCAGCAGCGGATCCGGCTGCGGAAAACCGGTCAGGCCTTGGACTTCGGCCAGCAGTTGCGGGCCGACCGACTTGACGTTGTGGTGAAACCAGCCGACGCGATCGCGCAGGCCGGTCAGCAGGGTGTCGGGTTCGACGATCATCGGCGCCTGCCGCTGATCGGCGCGCCGGCGATTCAGCAGGACGTCGCTGATTTGGAGTTCGGCCAATTCGCATTGATTTGTCCGCCACAGCTCGATGCAAGCCGTCGCTTCGAGGGGCGTTGCGCTCTCGCGCGGTCACGTGGATGACCGGGTGGTTAGCGTCCACCCAGAGGCCAATCGTGCGACCGGTTGCTCGATGCGGGATGCTCCAGGCGGAATGCCCCCGGTAGAAGGCGCGCCGATCGTGATCTCCAGTCCGCCTTCGCGCAGGTTGAGTTCCTGGCGGAACGCCGCGCCCGGCAGAATCGGGTTCGGCTCGAAGTGGACCCGCACCTTGCCGACCTTGACGAGACGGGCGTTGTCGTCCCAGGCGTCGGTCTTGCCGATGTAGAAATGGAGATCGCCGTCTGCGGTCATCCAGGCGTTCAGGGCGATGTCGCCGTTGCCCAGCGGCATCGAACCGTGGTGATCCACGACTCGGCGAGTCCCAGATGACGTTGTAGCAGTCTGGGGCGGGCACCGAAGGCGGCAGCGCGGCAGACGCCCCCGACAAACCGATGGCCAGGACCAGCGCGAGAGCGGTTTGCCACCGGCGCCCAGGGCCTCCGATCCAATTGCCCCGTGAACCGGCTGGGGGGAGTCGAGAGTCGAGAGTCGAGAGTCGAGAGTTGGACGTTCGATGTTTCTGGTTCATGGTTTTGATGCGTAATAAATCACAGAGTCTCGACACTCCTCATGAACCGGGAGGTGCTCCTCATCGTAATCCTAAATCTCCCTTCATCGTGCGCTCAATTCCGCCAGGTAATTGCCGTAGGCGAGCAACAGCACGGCGCCTACCAGAACCGCCAGCGCGAAGCCGATTGTCGTGTGCGTCACGCGCCGGCAGGCGCGCCACTCGCGAAGGGCGACCCCCACCAGGTTGCTGAACAACACCAGCATGATCATGTGAATCGCCCAGCTCGTGAATTTGTAGGCGCCCATCCGAACGTGCCCCAGATTGTAGAAGAAGAACTGGCTGTACCAGAACAGACCGGTCACCGCCGCCAGGATGAAGTTGACCGGCAGCCGTGCCTTTTCGGGGCCCGGCGCCAACTCGATCAGTTCGCGGAGCGTCTTGTGTCGGACGTGCAGATAGAGGCAGTAGAGGGCCGTGGTCAGGAATGCCCCGGTGTTCGAGAAGATGTAGACCACATTGCCGCGCCACACGCCGGCGCCGTGCGCCGACGCGACATCTGCGATCGGCTCACCGGCTTCCAGGGCGAAGCCGTAGACCGCGGAGAGCACGCCCGCCAGCAGGGACAGCAGCAGACCGTTCATCAGCGAGAATTCGCTGTGGTCCTGCTGGGCGCTGAGGTCGCGCTCCTTCAAGCGTCCGGCCCAACCTGCCAATCCTATGCCCAAGGTGCCCACCACCAGGCCCAACACGACCCAGTCCGCGCCCGGCTTGGCCAGGGTGACCGTCAGCGTGCCTCGCACCAAGGGCGGGATGAGCGTGCCGAGAACGCTCGATAGCCCGACCGCAATCGCATACGTCAGCGAGAACCCAATGTAGCGGATCGAGATGCCGAACGCCGTGCCCCCGATGCCGTACGCCGCGCCCAGCAAAAACGAATGCAGCATGGCATCGCGCGGGGCTGCCCGCAGGACGGCGCCCAGGTCGGGGATGGTCAGCCACGCGCCAATCACCGGCAGCAGGAACCAGCAAAACGCCGCCTGCGTGAGCCAGTACGTCTGCCACGACCAGCGTTTGATGCGCTTTTGCGGTGTGTAACAGGTCGCCGCAAAGAACGCGCCGACCCCATGCAACAGCACGCCGAGGAGCGGATTGGCGGGGATCGTTGTCATTTCGAGGCGTTCACAGCGCCTCGTCGAACTCGCCCAAGTCGCAGCGGGTAGCGTCCGTGTTGACGGACGAGCTTCACGATGTAGTCGTAGGTCTGGCCGGACACGTTGCTGGTCACGGAATGGTCGGATTGGAAGATGTAGCCGCCGCCTTTGGCCGCGTTGAGCTTGCGCAGACACCTCGCGGCGGATGGCGTCGCGATCGCCGCTCTCCCACACCTGGATGTCGCTGTTGCCGCAGAAGCCGATGCGGTGACCGTGTTGGCGGCGCAACTCGACCACGTCCAGCCCCGCCTTGGCCTCGAGCGGATTGTAGGCGTCAATCCCCATCTCGATGAAGTCGGCGAAGATGGCCTTCACGTTGCCGCAGCCGTGGTAGATCACCGGAAGCCCATGCGGCGTGGGCCAGCGCGATCATCCGTGCGACCCACGGCTTGAAGTACTCGCGCCAGTAGCGCGGCGCCATGAACGTGCCTTTCTTGTAGGCAACGTCGCCCCAGATGACGAATCCGTCGAGCAGGCCCGCGCCGGCTTCGATTTCGGCCTTGGCCATCTCGACGATAGAAGGCCCCGATCCGGTCGATGACCGCCCCCATGCGCTCGGGGTACTCGGCCATCCAGAGCATGGCGTTGCCTTGGCCGATCAGGCGCGTCAGGCATTCGCTCACCTCGATCATGCTCCCGTAGACCGGGAAGTCCGGGTAGAGGGACCGGATGGTGCTCGATCCAGGCCGGCGAGTTGCGCTGGAAGCCGTCGCCGACGCCGGCGATCTGGTTGTCGCCCGCGGCGTGGAAACGCCGGCGATCGCGCGGATCGTCGAACTCGGCGCGTTCGAGTCGTTCGAACGAGTCCGTCTCCCACGCCCGCATCTCGGGCATGGGAAAGGCGAAGTGCTTGTGCAGGATCGCGCCGAACCCGGTTTTCACCACCACTTCCTCCCGCGTTTCACGCACCGTCTCGAAGGGGCGAATCCATGGATCCATGTTCGGCGTCGTGACAATCCAGTCGAGGTCGTAGTAGTCATACGGGTTGGCGTCGGCCGGAGGCCGAGTTCGCGACGCCAGCGCTCGGTGAAACTGCCCCAGAAGAAATCGCTGATCGGGATCCGATCGGGCTCCTGATGGCACAGGGCAAGGCGCATCCGTTCGAGCTTCCGACAGGCGTTGTCTGTCCGCGCCATTCTGCCGGTCCCTGTCCCTACCGTATCGAACATGCTCATGATGCGTAGATCCGGGTGTCGTCGCTGTCGTGGCGGAAAGTCTCAGGCACGCCGCCCCGGATGGCGATACCGAAATGGCAGGCCCAGGGAGCGCGTTGACATTCAAAGACTCAATGCCCATTGGGACCGTGAATCTTGCGCATTCCCCCTCACCCGCCCTACGGGCACCCTCTCCCACGCTCCGACCAGCGGGAGGGACGGCGTGGAGAGAGCCACCTGTTCCTTTATGAACTGCTCAGTGGCCATGAACCTGTACCGCCGGCTTTCCAGCCGGCTCGGGGGCAGTCACATGAGATTCCACCGTGCCGACCTGGAGGTCGGCGGTACGGGGGAGGTTCATGGAGAGAGGGTACTGTTTATGGAGGTTAGCGAGGCTTCGCCTCAGACCGGCGAGGCGTGTGAACGGCTTGTGGCCGCTCGGTGCCCGCCACGATCACCGGCGCCCGACGCCTCGCTAACCCGGGCACGCGGACACAGTGTGGTCGAGATTGGGTCCATCTGCTTGGGGCGCGGGTTTCTGACAGCCCGCATTTCAGGTGCGATGTGACAGTGACCGGTCAGATGACATCAAAAGTTGGTGAGAAATGCGGGCTAAGGGGCGCCGCTGCGCGGCGCAAAAACTTGGCTCATTGACTACAGATTTCAAACGAGGAGTAACTCTTGCGCGGTTTGCCGGACTGTGGCCTGCTTCGGACCATGAAACTCACGCGCCACAAGCGCAACATTCTCGTTCTGCTGGTTCTCACCGGATTCGGTCCCGCCGTTCTCGCCCAACCCGCCGGCGGCCCCGGGCGGCGGCCAGGCGCAGCCTCGGCCTTTGCCGCCGCACCGCAGGCCAAAGACGACGCGGAAAAGAAGATACTCGACGTGCTCGACGAGGTGGACCGAGTTCAGCGGCGGGGCACGATGAGCGTCCCTCGCGACGACGGACGTCTGCTGCGTTTGCTGGCCGAGGGGGCGGGCGCCAAACATGTCGTCGAGTTGGGCACCTCGCATGGTTACTCCGGGATCTGGTTTTGTCTGGCGCTGCGGACCACCGGAGGCAGGCTGACGACGTTCGAGATCGACGCCCAGCGCGCAGCCGCAGCGCGGGAGAATTTCAAACGGGCAGGCGTGGACGGCCTGGTCACCCTGATCGAGGGCGATGCCCATCAGGAGGTGACGAAACTCGAGGACCCGATCGACCTGCTCTTTCTCGATGCCGACAAGGAGGGGTATGAAGACTACTTGAAGAAACTGTGGCCGCTGGTCCGCCCGGGCGGACTGATCGTCGCCCACAACATCAACGCGGGCATGGCCGATCCGGGATTCATCCGGGCGATCACCACGAACCCCGGGCTCGATTCGGTCTTTCTGAGTGTCGGCTCCTCGGGGCTCTCACTCAGCCTGAAAAAGCGTTGAACTCAGAGCGAGGCGTCGGACGCCGGTGATCGTGGTGGACACCCAGCGGCCACGAGCGGCTCGCACGCCGCGCTGGTCTGAGGCGAAGCCCCGCTAAAGTGACTCCTCGTTTGAAATCTGTAGTCAATGAGTCAAGTTTTTGCGCCGCGCAGCGGCGCCCCTTAGCGAGGCGTCGGACGCCGGTGATCGTGGTGGACACCCAGCGGCCACGAGCGGCTCGCACGCCGCGCTGGTCTGAGGCGAAGCCCCGCTAAAATGAATGCGGTCGAACCGCCCATGGAGAGGCGCGCTTTCACGTTGATCGAGTTGCTGGTGGTCGTCGCCATCATCGGCATTCTCGCTGGTTTGCTGCTGCCGGGGCTGAGCCGGGCCAAGCAACAATCCCGGTTGACCGCGTGCTCGTCGAACCTGCGGCAACTGGGCCTGGCGCTGGCCCTGTATGTGGATGGCGCGGGGCAGCGCTTTCCGCGCGCTGACTTCAGCGACAATCGGCTGGGATTGCCTCCCGCCACCCACACGAATTCCCTCCGGCAGACGCTGTCACCTTACGTGCCCGTGGAGCGTCTCTTCCTCTGTCCCACGCTGCGCCAGCAGGCCGGGCGGTCGGTGGATTATCTCACCGATTACAATTACCTCTGCGTGCACGGCTGGAGCCTGGTGCCGTTTTTTGGCGGCTTCGACAACGACCGGTCCGGCGTCTGCGATCAAGCGATGGCGGACATCCGCCGTTCCTCGGAAAAGCCCATGATCGTCTGCGACGGCATGGGGGAGCACGTCGGTGTATCGGGGGACGCGGTGTTCAACCAGGGAATGGGTGGCGTGCGTGGCGCGCAGAACACGCTTTTCGTGGACGGGCACGTCGGTCTGGTGCGAGGCACCCTTCAAGATATCATGGCCATCTATCAGTCACCGAATCAATGATGGGCATCAACTTATTGGCCGGCAACCGTTTATTTCGGTGAGACCAATGCTATGCCAATGCTGAGTGCTGATGAGCTGGAACATGATTTGGGGAATCACTCGGCAGGGGGGGCTGAGCCCGGGGCCGAGTTATCGTCGTCGGCGTCTTCCTTTTCCTCGCTGATGACGGGGGCGATGCCCTGGAGGCGGTCGTTTTCGTCGAGGTCGATGAGTTTGACGCCTTGGGCGTTGCGGCCGGTTTCGCGGATATCCTGGGCGGCGATGCGCACCATCTGGCCGCCGGCGGTGATGAGCATGACTTCGTCGGTTTGGCGGACGGTGAGGGCGCCGACGACGCCGCCGGTGCGCTCGGTGGTTTTCATGGTGATGATTCCTTTGCCGCCGCGGGACTGGGTGCGGTACTCCTCGAAGAGGGTGCGTTTGCCGATGCCGTTTTCGCCGGCGACGAGCAGGGTGGCTTGCGGGTCCACGATGGCCAGCGGCGACGACGCGATCCCCGGGATCGAGTTGGATGCCGCGGACGCCGGTGGCGGGCCGGCCCATCGAGCGGACGTCGTCTTCGGGGAAGCGGATGCTCATGCCGCCGCGGGTGATGAGGACGACCTCGTTATCGCCGCTGGTGAGGCGGACATCGATGAGGGTATCGTCGGGCTCGATGCCGATGGCGATGATGCCGCCGCGGCGGACGTTGGCGAACTCGGTCAAGGCGGTTTTCTTGACGGTGCCGGCCTGGGTGGCGAAGAAGATGAAGCCGGGTTGCTGCCAGGTGACGTCTTCCTTGGCTGGGCCGTGCGGCTTCGATGCGGATGAGGGCGGCGATCTTCTCGCCGGACTGGAGTTCGAGGAGGTTGGCGATGCTTCGGCCTTTGGCGGCGCGGCCCATGTCGGGGATTTCGTGCACGCGCTCGACGTAGACGCGTCCGGTGTTGGTGAAGAACATCAGGTAATCGTGCGTGCTCGCGGTGAAGAGGTGCTCGATGAAATCGGGTGCGTCGCCCTCGACGACGGAGGTTTCGCGGGTGGTCATGCCGATCACGCCTTTGCCGCCGCGGCGCTGGGCGCGGTAGGAGAGATGTTGGTGCGTTTGATCAGGCCGTTGTGGGTCATCGTGATGATGACGCCTTCGTTGGCGATGAGGTCTTCGATGGCGATTTCGCCCTTCGTCCGGGACGAGGTCGGTCAGACGCGGCGTGGCGTTCTTGGCCTTGACCTCCTGCAGTTCGGCCTTGATGAGGGCGAACACGCGCGCCTCCTGGGCGAGGATGTCGAGCAGATCGTCGATGGTGGCGAGCAGGGCTTTGTATTCGGCGGCGACCTTGTCGCATTTCGAGCCCGGTGAGCTGGTAGAGGCGCAGTTCGAGGATCGCGTCCACCTGTCGTTCGGTCAGGCTGTAGCGGCCGTTGGTCAGGCGCGCTTCCTGGCGGATGCGGATGCCCCAGCCTTCGACCTGGACGCGGGTCCACTCGAAGGCGAGCAGCTTGACTTTGGCCTCGTCGCGGGTTTGCGAGGTCGCGGATGATGCGGATGAACTCGTCGAGGTTGGCGAGGGCGACGAGGTAGCCTTCGAGGATCTCGGCGCGGTCCTCGGCCTTGCGGAGCTGGAAGCGGGTTCGTCGCAGGATGACCTCGCGCCGATGCTCGATGTAGCAGTTGATCAACTCCTTGAGGTTGAGCGTCTTGGGGCGTCCGTGGTCGATGGCGAGGGCGTTGACGGCGAAGCTGGTTTCGAGCGCGGTGTGCTTGTAGAGGTTGTTGATGACGACCTTGGCGACGGCGTCGCGTTTGAGTTCGATGACGACCCGGGTGTTTTCGTCGGACTCGTCGCGCACGGCGGTGATGTCCTTGAACTCCTTGAGTTCGCCTTCGTTGACCAGCGTCGGCGATGCGCTCGACCAGTTCGCGCGCGGTTGACGTTGTAAGGGATCTCGGTGACGATGATTTGTTCGCGGTCCGCCCTTGAGTTGCTCGACGCCCGACGCGGCCGCGGATCTTGACGCTGCCGCGGCCGGTGGCGAAGTACTGTCGGATGCCCTCGAGTCCGCACACCATGCAGCCGGTGGGAAAGTCGGGGCCTTTGATGTGCTTCATCAACTGGGGGATGGTGATGTCCGGCTGGTCGATCTGGGCGCAGATGGCGTCGACCACCTCGCCCAGATTGTGGGGGGCCATGTTGGTGGCCATGCCGACGGCGATGCCGGTGCCGCCGTTGACGAGGAGGTTGGGGAAGGCGGCGGGAAGCACGACCGGTTCTTCGTGTTCTTCGTCGTAGTTGGGCACGAAGTCGACCGTTTCCTTGTCCAGGTCGTCCATGAGGACCGCCTCCGAGGCGGGTCAGGCGCGCCTCGGTGTAGCGCATGGCGGCGGGGGGATCGTCTTCGACCGAACCGAAGTTGCCCTGGCCGTCGACCAGCGTCTCGCGCATGGCCCAGGGCTGGGCCATGTGGACGAGGGTCGGGTAGATGGCCTGGTCGCCGTGCGGATGGTACTTGCCCATGGTCTCGCCGACGATGCGGGCGCACTTGAGGTGTCTGGCGCGTCGGCAGCAGGTCCGAGGTCGTGGAACATCGCGTAGAGGATGCGGCGCTGGGACGGCTTGAGGCCGTCGCGGACATCGGGCAGGGCGCGCGAGATGATCACCGACATCGAGTAATCGAGGAACGAGTTCTTGATCTCGTCGGCGACGTTGATCTTGTCGATCTTCTCGTTCGCGGCGAAGAGGGGCGTGGAGGTCTCCGGCGGTGCGGGAGGAGGCGGAGTGGGGGTGTCTTCAGGCATAGGCGGCGAGGGGAGAAGGAGGCAACGGAGCAACGGGTCCGGGGTGTGCTGGTGTGATCGGGCGGCGGCGGAACCGGACGCGCCTTTGAGCGATGCCGAGTGTCGGCTCGAACCAAGGAACAGACACCGGACCCGGTGGCCGGAGCCCCATGACTGCATCACTCCGCCCCATGTTCCTTGCTGTGTTAGACGTCCAGGTTGCGCACATTGAGGGCGTTGTCCTCGATGAACTGGCGGCGGGGTTCGACCTCGTCGCCCATGAGGGTGGTGAACATCTCCTCGGCCTCGACGGCATCGGTGAGGTCGACGCGGAGCAGCTTGCGCCGGGCGGGGTTCATGGTGGTTTCGAAGAGCTGCTTCGGGTTCATTTCGCCGAGGCCCTTGAAGCGTTTGATCTGGAGCCCGCGCTTGCCGACCTCCTTGACGCCGCAGAGGATTTCCGGGATGGAGAAGAGCGGGTTGACCTGCTGGCGTCTCGCCTTCGCCTTCGACCAATTCGAACAGGGGGTGGTCCTGGGCGGCGTAGTGCTCGACGTTCAGGCCCTTGCGGGCCAGTTTGGCGAGCAGGTCTTCGACGGCCTTGCTTTCGTGGAGTTCGACGTGCCGGGCGCGGCGGGTCGGGCCGTTCTGTCCGTTCTTCTTGTCGGCGCCGGCGGGTTCTCTTCTTCGCCGAACAGCCGAGGTCGGGGTTGGCCTCGCCGAACGTCGCGCAGGTCTTCTTCGGTATGGAAGTAATGGACGCGACTCGTCGTTGCCCTCGCGGACCTTGACCAGGTGCCGCGGGCAGTTCATGGGTGCGGGGTCGGCGCTGTTCGACGTACTCGCCGAAGTCGCCGCCGTGGCGCTGGAGGGCGCGCGCGTATTTCTCGAGGACGACGAGCAACTCGAGGATTTCGACGAGCTGCCGTTCGGTGAACTCGCGGCCGTCGGCGACGTTGCGCAGGCGGACATCCTCGGTGCCCAGTTGGATGAGGATGCGGTTCAGCTGGGGGTCGTCCTCGACGTACTCGACCCGCTTCTTGCGGGTGATCTGGTAGAGCGGCGGCTGGGCGATGTAGACGAAGCCGCGCCTGATCAGCTCGGGCATCTGGCGGTAGAAGAAGGTGAGCAGCAGGGTGCGGATGTGGGAGCCGTCCACGTCGGCATCGGTCATGATGATGATCTTGTGGTAGCGGAGCTTCTCGAGGTTGAAGGCGCCTTCGCCTTCGCCGTCGCCGATGCCGGTGCCGACGGCGGTGATCATGGTGCGGATTTCGGCGTTCTGGAGCACCTTGTCGAGGCGGGCCTTCTCGACGTTGATGAGCTTGCCGCGGATCGGGAGGATGGCCTGGAAGCGCCGGTCGCGCCCCTGCTTGGCGGAGCCGCCGGCGGAGTCGCCCTCGACGATGTAGATCTCGGTGTTGACCGGGTCGCGATCGGAGCAGTCGGCCAGTTTGCCGGGCAGGCCCGCCGCCGGTGAGGGCGCTCTTGCGGACGGTTTCGCGGGCCTTGCGGGCGGCCTCGCGGGCGCGGGCGGCCGTGAGGCACTTGTCGATGATCCTCTTGGCGACGGCCGGGTTGGCGTCGAAGTAGGTCATCAGCCCGTCGTAGACGATCGAGGAGACGATGCCCGTCGATCTCGGTGTTGACGAGCTTGACCTTGGTCTGGGACTCGAAGCGCGGGTTGGGCAGCTTGACGCTGAGCACGCAGACCAGGCCTTCGCGGACGTCGTCGCCGGTGATCGGCGGGGTCCTTTTCCTTGAGCAGATCGTCGTTGGTCCGGGCGTACTGGTTGATGGCGCGGGTCAGGGCGCTGCGGAACCCGGTCAGGTGCGTGCCGCCGTCCGGATTGGGGATCGAGTTGGCGAAGCAGAGGATCTGGTCGTTGTAGCTGTCGTTGTACTGCAGCACGCAGTCGACGAAGACGTCCTCGTCGCGGCTCTCGACCTTGACCGGGCGTTTGCCGGCGAGGCAGATCGGCTTGGGATGGAGCACCTGCTTGCTCTTGCCCAGTTGCTGGACGAACTCCTCGATGCCGTCCCGGTAGAAGAAGCGTTCCGCTTGTTCTCCGCCCGCTCGTCGGTCAGGAGGATTTCGATGCCCGGATTGAGGAAGGCCAGCTCCCGCAGCCGCAGTGGCCAGGAGCTCGAACTTGAACTCGGTGGTGAGCGTGAAGATCTCGGGTCCGGCTTGAAGGTGATGAGGGTGCCGGTGTGCTTGGATTTGCCGATGACCTCGAGCTTGCTGCGTGGTGACGCCGCGCGCGAACTCCATGTAGTAGACCTTGCCGTCGCGGCGAGACCTCGACCTTGAACCACTCGGAGAGCGCGTTGACGCACTTGGCGCCGACGCCGTGCAGGCCGCCGGAGTACTTGTAGGCGCCCTGGCCGAACTTGCCGCCGGCGTGCAGGTTGGTCAGCACCAGTTCGACTGGCGGGCATGTTCCACTTCGGGTGGATGTCCACGGGGATGCCGCGGCCGTCGTCCCGGATCGAGCAGGAGCCGTCGACGTGGATGGTGACCTCGATGCGTTTGCAGTAGCCGGCCAGGTGCTCGTCGATCGAGTTGTCCAGCACCTCGAAGACGCAGTGGTGCAGCCCGCGCTCGTCGGGGTCGCCGATGTACATGCCGGGGCGCTTCCGGACCGCCTCGAGGCCCTCCAGCTTGTCGATCTTGGAGGCGTCGTACTTGTCGATCGCAGGAACGTTGTCTGGCATAGTTGGACCCGCTTGAATTCCGCCGGACAAGGCACGGCAAACCCGACACGGAAGCGCGCCATCCCCGAAGAGAGCAAGCGATCTGGAGTCTAGGAAAAGCACCTCCCGGAAACAACCCCTATTCTCGGGATTCTACAAGCAGTTGTGGGCGGATTCGGGGCCGGTCCTCATTAGTTGTGGTTGTTCGCTTCTTGCCCGTTCGCCTCGGCGTTCGTGTCGAGGTGTGACAGACGCCGGGCCAAATCCTCGAACCCGGCCAGGGCGAGCGCCTCGGCGCGACAGGTTTCGGAGATGGACGACGAGTGGAAGGCGCTGTGGAGGGCGGGCTCGTCCCAGACGCGTCGGAGCAGCTTGAACATCATCTTCCTGCGCTGTGCGAAGGCTGTCCGGACCAGTCTGACGAAAGTGCGGCGTTCGAGGGGGGACAACGCCTCTTGCGTCCGGCGATGCAGGGCCAGGCAGGTGGAGGTGACCTCGGGGGTGGGAAAGAAACAGCTTGCGGGGATATCGAACGAGGCGGCAGGAAGGTAGCGCTGTCGGACGACGAGGGTGAGGACGCCGTAGTCGGGCGAGCCCGGCCCGGCTTCGAGGCGCTGGGCGACTTCCTGTTGGAGCGTGACGACGAGTCGTTCCGGACAGGTGGGGGCCAAGGCGATGGTCGTCAGGATCTCTGAGGCAGCGGAGTAAGGAAGAGCCGCCACCAGTTTCCAGGACGTCCAGTCACCGGCGTGCCGGGTGAGGAACTCGATGGCGTCGGCGTGGATCAGGCGGAGTCTGGGCTCGCCGGCGAAGCGTTCCTGCAGCGCCGGGATCAGGCGCGCGTCTTTTTCGAGCGCCAGCACCTCGCGCGCGCCGGTGAGGAGCAGTTCCGTCAGCGGTCCGAGGCCGGGGCCCACTTCGAGCACCGGGTCGTTGGGATGGAGATCGGCCAGATGCGCCATGCGACGGAGTTGGTTGCCGTCATGGAGAAAGTTCTGCCCGAGTGATTTCCTCAGGCGGATCTGCCGGGCCGTCAGGATGCGGCGCATCTCCGAGAGAGTCATGCGGGCGCGAGGTGGCGGATCGCATCCGCGAGCGACTCGACGGCGCGCTCTAAAGCCGCCTGTTCGATGCTCAGGGGCGGGGTGAAGGCGATGACTTGGCCGTGCGTTCCTTCGGGCAGGACGAGGCACCCGCGTTCGAGCATATCTCTGGTCAGGCCGAGGACAACGTCGCCAGCGGGTCGGCCATCGCGATAGCGGAGTTCGACGCCGACCATGAGGCCCAGTCCACGGACTTCGGCGGCCAGATGGGGGGGGATGGGCATCTGGCGGAGCCGCGCGCGCAAAACGGTCCCGAGGCGAGCGCTGCGGCGCGGGAGACGGCGGGCGCGCAGTTCTCGGATTTGGGCAAGAGCCATGGCGCACCCGACCGGGTGTCCGAGGAAAGTGCTTGTGTGGATGGCCTCGCCTGTCGCTTCGGGCCAGGCACGATCCATGACCTCGGCCCGACCGACGCAAGCGGACAACGGAAAGCCGCCTGTCAAGGCTTTGCCCAGACAGACGAGGTCCGGCACGACGCCGTCATACTCGCATGCGAACCATCGTCCGGTGCGTCCCAAGCCGGTGTAGATTTCATCCAGAATCAGGAGCGCCCCGGATTCATCGCAAAGTCGCCGCAACTGGCACAGGAAGGCGGGCGGCGGGACTCGGATGCCGGCGCGTCCCTGGACGGGCTCAACGAGGACAGCCCCGACGCGGGCGGTGTCGAGGTGCTGGCGCACGACGGCACAGGCATGGTGTGCGTCGGCGTCCGAGGCCGGAAACGGCGCGAACCGTACGAACTGCCTGAGTTGGAGCCGAAAGGGCAGACGGAAGTGGGCGCGTTCGGTGGCTGTCAAGGCGCCGTACCCGAGGCCGTGGTAGGCTCCTTCGAAGGCGACGACTCCCGGTCTGCCGGTGGCCAGCAGCGCGGTTTTCAGGGCGGCCTCGATGGCCTCGAAGCCGGAGTTGCCAAACAGGGTTTTGCCTGTTTGTGGCGCCGTCCAGGACGCGGATGGGACCTCGGAGGCCTGAGCCGGGGTCTGGTCAAGGGGTGTTCGTCGAGTCCAGCGTTCGAAGGTGAGCCGACTCAATTCCCGAGCCAGGGCGGCCTTGAGGCGATGGGGGTACACATCGCCCATGGCATGGAGGAGTCTGGACATTTGTTTTCGGGCGGCTGCGACCACGCGCGGATTAGCATGCCCGGCTGCTGCGACGCCGAACGCTGCCGTGAGGTCCAGGTACCGGCGGCCTTCGAGGTCCCAGACGTGGGCGCCACGTGCCCGTTCCCAGACGATGGGCTGGGGCCCGTCCGGAGGGATAAACGTCACGTTGCGCGATTCGTAAGCGCGCAAGGTATCGAGAATGCGACGGGTGGCCTTCACTCAGACGCCTCGTTGTTCTGCCGGCCAGATGACCTTGTGCAATTGGACTTGAAAGCGGACCGGCAGAGCCTCGGCGAGGATTCGCTCGGCCAGGGCGCGGCGCGGGAGAGGCGTCTGGCCGGGCGGGATTGGCTTGAGCGAGGGATGGCGCTGGCGGGCATCGAGCGGCGTGGCCCAGGAGAACAGAACCGGACACACGCTCGCCAGAGCCCGCTCGGCGAGAGTCTGGCGCGCCCACGTGTAATCGTCTTCGGTGGCGATGACGAACTTGAGTTCGTCCGTCGACCTCGAGGAGCCCCAAGTTTTGCCACCGGTTTTTCCTGACCTCACCGCTGCTCGGGCACTTGAGGTCCACGATGCGGCGCACGCGCGGGTCGACGGGCGCGATGTCCTGGGCGCCGTTGGTTTCGAGGAGCACGATGAATCCGTCGTCACACAGGGCGCGCAGGAGCGGCAGAGCCGGCGGTTGGACCAGCGGTTCGCCTCCGGTCAACTCGACGATCGGAAGAGGGACCGGTCCGGGCTGCTGTCGGTAGGGGGCGGCCAAGCGGCGCACTTCCGCACGGACATCGTCGATTGTCTGGGGACGACCCTGGTCGAAGGCGTAGGCCGTGTCGCAGTAGGAGCAGCGCAAGTTGCACCCGGCCAGCCGGATCAGGATGCACGGCAGGCCGGCGAATGTGCTTTCGCCCTGCAGGCTGAGAAAGACTTCGTTGACGAACAGGCGGTCGGACATGCCGGCCCGAGCTTACCGGCGGCGCGGAAGCTTCAAAGCGCGAAGTTGCGCTGTGGCGGTCAGGGCGGGTTGGCGGATTCGCGTTTCAGGGAAGCGGTGGCGCAGCGGGGGCTGTGGGCGCGGGGGAGGCGGTTTCGCGAGGATGGGCGGGGAGGCTGGTCCCGGCTTCGAGGAGGCGCGGGCTGCGTTCGCGGAGGGGGAGCCAGATGCGGAAGACCGTGCCTTTGCCCGGCTGGCTTTCGACGTCGATGCGTCCGCCGTGTTCGCGCACGATGCGGTAGACGATCATCAGGCCGAGGCCGGTTCCTTTTTTCTTTGTGGTGAAGAAGGGCTCGAACAGCCGGCTGAGCCGTTCTTGGGGGATGCCGGTGCCGGTGTCGCCGACGCTGACCCAAACGCCTTCCGCGGCGATGCCGGTCTGGACGGTGAGGACGCCGCCTCGGGTCATGGCGTGCATGGAATTCTTGACGAGATTCACGAGGGCCTGCTTGACCTGGGCGGCATCGAAGCGCGCTTCGGGCAGGGCGGGGGCGAGGCGCATTTCGATCGTGATGCCGCGGTTGTCGAGTTCGGGCCGGAGCAAGTCGAGGGTGGCGCGCGCGACGTCGTTGAGGGCGGCGGGTTGGAGCTGTGGAACGGTCGGTCGGATCGCCTCGAGGAATTGCGTGATGATGTAGTCGAGGCGCACGATTTCGCCTTTGGCCACGCCCAGGTACTTGTCGAGCTTGCCGGCGAGGTCGGTCAGGTCGCCGGCCAGGGACGAGGGCTCGGGGACGGTACGCCGACGCGTTGGGCGAGCGGGGGCGGCCTCGCGGCAGAGGGCGCGGCATTTCTTCAGCTCACGTTCCATCAACTGGAGGTGGATGTGGAGTGCGTTGAGCGGGTTGCCGATCTCGTGGGCGACGCCGGCGGCGAGCAAGGTGAGGGCCTGGAGCCGTTCGCTCTCGATGGCTTCGAAGGTCTGTTGGCGGGCCTCGGTCGCGTCGTGGAGCACGAGAGCCACGCCGGCGTCCTCCCGGGCCCCCCGGTCCAGCGGCGCCGCGAGCACCCGCAGGAAGCGAGGGCGGGGATAGCTGCACTTCGATCTCGTGCCGGGTGGCCTGCGGGCCGCCGGCGCGGTCCCGGACGGCGAGTTTCTCCCAATCCAGCTCGGGGAAGAGCCGCGCAATGAGTTGTCCCTCGGCGTTTTCCGGGGCCAAGCCGAGGAGGCGCGTCACGGCCTGGTTGCAGTAGGCCACCCGCCCCTGAGCGTCGATGACCAGCACGCCGTCTTCGATGGTATTGAAGAGGGTCTCGAGGAAATCGCGTTCGCGGGCCAGGCGCTCGACCACCTTCTGGAGGTCGGAGGCATCAAGCCGCCCGAGGCGTCCGAGGACTTTATCGAGAAAACTGGACTTGGCGGTCGGCATCGTCAGAGGGCGCGGGAGAGGAGTGAAGGGGAGGCGTGGCGACTACTTCATGATGTTGAAAATGGCAGACGGTCTGAGGCGGAGCCTCGCTAGAATCCTTGAAACCCCGAACATGTTGCGATCAAGTCAAGTTTGGCCTTCACCCCTATCCCTTTCGTTTCGCAAGGATTCTAAGGAGCGAGGCGCGGGAGGGAAGGGCAGGAATACGAACGGGCGGTTCATGATGTTGAAGATCGGGTTTGGTCTGAGGCGCGCCTCGCTAGAGTGACTCTCTTTTTGAAATCCGCTACAAATGAGTCAAGTTCTTGCGCCGCGTAGCGGCGCCCCTTTTAGCGAGGCGTCGACTGTCGGCAATCGTGGTCAAAGCCCAGCGTAAACGAATCGGTGTCATGCTCCCTCGGTCTGAGGCGCGCCTCGCTAAAACCACTTGCGCTTCTTGAAATACCAGTAGACGGCGGCGGTGCTTGCGAGCATCACGCCGAGGGCGACCCAGTAGCCGTGCGGGAGCTCGGGCATGTTCTGAAAATTCATGCCGTACCAGGTGCCGATCATCATCAAAGGGGTCGTGATGAGGGTGATGAGGGTCAGGAGCTTGATGACCTCGCCGGTCTGGTTGGACGACATGTTCAGGTAGACCTGCAGGATGCCGGTGAGGGAATCGGTGTAGCTCTGCGCCAACTCGGAGATGTGATGGAGGGCGTCGTAGACGTTGCGGTAATAGGGCACCAGATGGGCGCGGATGAGTTTGAACTCGCCGCTGGCGAAGCGGGCGAGGACTTCGCGCTGCGGCCCGATGATCTGGCGCAGGTGGAGCACTTCCTTCTTGATCTGGATGATGTGGTTGAGGGTCTCTGCGCCGGGATGATGCAGCACCTGGTCCTCGAGGTCGCCGATCTCCATCGAGAGTTCGTCGAGCGCGGGCCGGTAGTTGTCCACCAGGGTGTCGAGGAGCGTGTGCGCCACGCGATCCGGGGCTCGGGCGATGTGGACGTTGCTGCGGAGACAGCGTTCGGAAGTGAGGAAGACGCTCTTGAGCGGGACGACGTGGTAGGTGACGAGGAAGTTCCTGCCGAGGAAGAAATTGAGTTCGCTGGTGGCAAACACGCCATCTTTTCGGCTGTAGTCGACCGCGTGAATCACCATGAACAGATAGGGCGTGAAGCGGTCCCCGTCCTTGGGCTGGTACTCCTCGACCTTGGGCGAGGAACTCTCCGTCACGCAGTCTTCGACCGAGAGGGGGTGGAAATGAAACACGTCTTCCAGATAGAACTTGCTTTCCTCCGGAGTCGGATCTTCGAGATCCACCCAGAGGAACAGATTCGTGTCGGCGAGCAGCGTCGGCATCAGAAAGGCATCGATGTCCTTCGTGTGCAGGCGCCCTTGTGTGGTGAATGCAAATGACCGGACCATGCGCGCAAGCTCAGCTTCCCATTCGACCGGGCCACCGCCCGGCGACCCGCTCAGTCCTCAGCGCCCGGGCTGTTGGCGGCGGATGGTAAACCCGCAGGCGGCGGAGGCAAGCGTTTGCTCGTCCGTCTGCCGGATCGCCGGGCTCTTGAACAACTCCAGTTGCGCCTCCCGGAACAAATCGTAGTTCTTGAGCACGCGGATGGTCTGGAGCAGGTCGGATTTCTGGTAGTTCCGGTTCGGCTCGGTGCCGGCAATCAGATCGACCAGCATGATGCGAAAGGGCAACACGGCGTCCACCCCCTTCGCTTTCAGCAAGGCCAGGCTCTCGGCCCGGGCCGCCTCGTCCTGCGGCAGCGCCGGCAAAACCAACAGCTTGTTAAAGGCGGCTTCCGCGCCGAAAAACGTTCGGGCCTGCTGCACAACGTCGGGGTCCGCGAAACGAAAAATGCCCGGCTCCCGCCCGAGTCGGGCGGGGCTGAAGGTCTCCGTGTGCCAGCCCTTGACCACGACGATCGCCCGTGTCAAGCGCCCGAGATGCTCGGATCCCAGGACCGAGGGCAGCGGTCCGGATGCCGGACGCGGTCGCGGATTCAAAACGAGGAAATCGATTTCTTCTTCGTCGCGGGCGGACGGGGCCACGAATTTCCGGCGTTGATGCACGAGGAACCCGTGCAACTCGAAGAACTCGCGGACTATGTTTTCACTGACGGACACAGGCAATGACGAGTGACTGGCGATTCCCCGGCCAGGAGGTCGAACACCTCGTGGCACAGCGGAGCCGGGACGGCCTGTCCCCAAACCGCCCGCCCGAGGCGCTCCGCCAAAACGAACCGAACCTCTCCGGCGGCGGCCTTCTTGTCGAGCCGCATCGCTTCGAAAACCCGATCCCGCTGCCGCCGATTGAGGCGGACGCTCGTTGGCAGACCGGCCCGTTCGAACAGCCTGCGAATGCGATCCAAGTCGCGGCGCGGCAGACCGAGAAGCCGCGCTGACAGGTGGGCCGCGGCGACCTGGCCGATGGCGATGGCCTCGCCGTGCAGGTACCGGCCATAGCCGGATGTGGCTTCGAGCGCATGGCCGATGGTGTGGCCGAAATTGAGGATGGCCCGCCGGCCACCCTCGGTCTCGTCCCGCCCGACCACGGCGGCCTTGAGGGCGCAACAGCGCGCGACGACCGGGGCGAGCGTGGACGCATCGAGTCGCAGCAGCCGATCCAGGTCGCGCTCGAGCCGCCGGAAGAGCTGCGCGTCCTGGATGATGCCGTATTTGATCACCTCGCCGAGGCCCGATCGCAGTTCGCGCGGGGGAAGGGTTTCGAGTGTGGTCAGGTCGCACATCACAAGCCGCGGTTGGTGAAAGGCCCCGACGAGGTTCTTGCCCGCCTTGAGGTTGACGCCCACTTTGCCTCCCACCGAGCTGTCCACCTGCGCCAGCAAGCTGGTGGGGACTTGCACCCAGGCCAAACCCCGCAGGTAAGTTGCCGCCACAAAACCTGAAAGGTCTCCGACCACACCGCCGCCCAGGGCCACCACAAACGACCGCCGGTCGAGCCGATGCCGCGCCAACTGGTCGTAGCACGCGCTCACGCGAGTCAGGCACTTGGCGGTTTCGCCTGCGGGAATTGTCACCTGGCACGGCTCGAAACCGGACTCGTTCGAGACTCTGGGCGGCCCGGGCAGCGTAACGGGGAGCCACATTCGTGTCGGAGATCAGGGCGCACCGGCGTCCCAGTCCCAGGCGCGCGCACTCGGGTCCGAGCCGCGAGAGCAGCCCTTCTCCAATGCAAATGGAGTAGGTCCGCTCGCCCAGCAGCACTTGCACAACGCGCATGAACCGCAGTGTAAGGGCTCGCCGCCGCGTGTCAAAGGTTTGACCGCGCCCGGGCAGGCTTCTGGTGTTGCATCGTGGCGGCGTTTCGAGTCTCCTACCGGTCAATGAAATTGCGGCACTGGCGTTACGAGTTGCAGTTGGCGCATCGTTGGACCATCGCCCGGGGTCTGGAGCCGGGCGGCGGAGGCGGAACAACGACATACCGGATCGTCTTTGTCGAGTTGACGGACAACGATGGCACCGTCGGCTTGGGCGAGGCGGCTCCGTCCGCGCGCTACGGGGAGTCGGCGGACGGCGCGGCGGCGTTTCTCGAGCGGCTCGACGCGAGCCGCCTCTCTTTCGGGGACGTTGCGGGGAGCCTCGAGTACGTCCGGGGGGTGGCGCCGGGCGAGTTCGCGGCGAAAGGGGCGTTGGACATGGCGCTGCTGGACGGCGCGGCGCGCCTGAGCCGCAAACCCTTGCACGCCCATCTGGGCCTCGGCTTCACCGAGGGCAAGCATGTCACCTCCTTCAGCATCGGCATCGACACACCGGAAATGATCACGCAGAAGACGCGCGAAGCGGAAGCGTACCCCGTGCTGAAGCTGAAGGTGGGCAGCCCACAGGACCGCGAGAATCTGGCGGCGCTGCGCGCTGCCTCGCCGAAAAAACCGGTGCGGGTCGACGCCAACGAAGCCTGGAAGACCAAGGAGACCGCGCTGCGCAATCTCGAGTGGCTGGCTGAGGATGGCGGCATCCAGTTCGTCGAGCAACCGATGCCGGCGAAAGCCGAACTCGAGGACCTGGTTTGGCTCAAGGCGCGTTCGCCGCTGCCCCTCATGGCGGATGAGGGTTACCTGTCCACCCGGGACGTCGAGCGTTGCGCCGCGGCGTTTCACTCGGTGAACGTCAAGCTGGTCAAGACCGGTGGGGTCACGGCCGGATTCGCCGCACTGCACGCCGCACGGCAGGCCGGCCTGAAGACAATGCTCGGGTGCATGATCGAATCGAGCGTGCTGATCTCAGCGGCGGCGCACCTCGCAGAACTGACCGACTACCTCGACCTCGATGGGAATTTGTTGGTGACGAACGATCCATTCCGGGGGGTGACCGCCGAGCGCGGAATGCTGTCGTTCGCAAGCGCACCCGACCGGATTGGCTTGTGCGTCAAGCCCCGATGACTCTGTCGAAGGTGAGGCCGAGGGTGGCGGGCGCCTGCTCCGGACGCGCCTCCTGCGCGGGGGGGAACGCCCGCGCCTGGCGCGCCTGTCTTGCAGCGCGGCAGAGCCGCAACCAAAGCGAGTGGAGACTCGTGCGTCTTGGGTGCCGACGAATGCGCAGGTCGCCGGGCTGCGGAGAGTCCGGGCTAGGGGGGGGCGAGTGCGCGGCGGTTTCCGGCGTCGCATCGAGATCGGCAGACCCGAAGAACACGGCGCATTTTGGTACTAATCCTGCTTGATTCACTCGAATGGCCCAGGACGATCTCATCGACCAAGGCGCGCCTCAGACAATCTGAAGTGCGAGCACCATGAAATGCCCCAGAGTTTGCTCCCGGCCTCTCTCGACTGCGGCTCGAGTGAGCGTGCCGAAGACCTTGAGCGATCGCCAGACACGATCTGATCGTCACAGACGGGGTTTCAAGGATTCTCGCCATGGAACGTGACCGGCTGCAACTGCAACGCCTCGAGCTGAAGTACATCGTCAGCGAGCCGAAGGCACTGGCGATCCGCGATTACGTGCGTTCCTATCTCGAATTGGACGAGTACTCGCAGGACCAGCCCAATTTCTCCTATCCAATTCACAGTCTGTACCTCGATTCGGACGGGCTGAAGACCTACTGGGACACGATCAACGGGATGAAGAACCGGTTCAAGTTGCGGCTACGGTATTATGACGATCGGCCCAGCTCCCCCGTTTTCTTCGAGATCAAACGGCGCATGAACGATGCCATTTCCAAGCAGCGCGGCGGTGTGCGCCGCCCGGCGGTGGACTGGCTTCTGGCGGGGCATCTCCCCGAGCCCCAACACTTGCTGTCGGAGAATCCGAAGGAACTGGTCGCTTTGCAGCGGTTCAACGACTTGATGATGGGCCTGCGCGCCTGCCCCAAGGTGCACGTCTCGTATTGTCGCGAGGCCTGGATGAGCACGCACGGCAATTCCGTCCGCGTGACCATGGACCGGGACGTCTATTGTTCGGTGGAATTCGGCTCCTCGTTGCGCACCGAGATGGAAAAGCCCGTGAGACCATTCGGGCACAAAGTGATCCTCGAACTCAAGTTCACCGACCGCTTTCCCAATTGGTTCCGGGAACTGGTCGAGACCTTCGACCTGACGCGTGGCGCGGCAGCCAAGTACGCGGACGGGGTGACGGTCATCGGAGAACATCGGTTCTGTCAAGGGGCGAGGCGTTGGGCGCCTCACAATCTGGCAGGCGTGGACCTGACCGTGCGTCCCGGTGTGGACGGATGAGGTTGCGACCGCGGCGCGCCCCGCCTGCACAGAGGGGGAGAAGGAAGAACCGCCGTCAAATAAAAGACCCCGCCACAATGCCGTGTGTAACAGTTCCTTTGAACTTGTTAGAAACAGGTGGAACCCTTCCGGCGGCATCCGACTTCCAGTCAAGGCCTGTCGTCAACCACGCGGAATCCAGGCTCCGCATCTCGGTCAGATTACGGTTCAAGGACTTAGTTTCGAATCACGAGCAATGGCAGGGTCAAATCTGTGTTGATCCCGCATTTTGCAAAGATCGAGGGCGTTTCCTGCGCCCGCGACACAGGGGGACTTATCGCCCCATTCCCCGGTTCTCTCAAGCGAAAAAGAGGTTTTTTTAGCGAGGCTGCGCCTCAGACCGGCGAGGCGTGTGAACGACTCGTGGCTGCTGAGTGTCCACCACGATCACCGGCGCCTGACGCCGCGCTAACCCGGAAATCTCACCAGTGGGGCGGTCGCGGTATAACTGACAGTCCGCGGGTGAGATTTCCGGGTCTATGAAACCCGCGCCCAGCAAGCAGAATTGGCTCATCGGTTCATCAGAGCCGGGACGCGCCCCAGCCGCTTGGGCGACCCGTGCACGCGGACACAGTGTGATCGAGATTGGGTCCATCTGCTTGGGGCGCGGGTTTCTGAGAGCCCGCATTTCAGGTGAACTGTGACGGCGACCGGTCAGATGACATCGAAAGTTGGTGTTACCATGCGTTCACTTCGAGCATTTTGGCGAAGATTCTCATTCGACCAACGCGTTCACCTGTTGAACATCTGTGGCTCGCTTGCACGCGCCTTGGTGGTTCACGACCACGCCGCCCGTGCTCGAAGACGCGCAGCGTTTGGAATGCGGTGCTTGAGCACCGCTTGCGCGGGCAGTGATCGAAGACAGTCACCGGACCGCGACAATGAACTTGGACAGTCATCGAAAAGCGGCGGTAAACCGCCGCACTCCAGACGCTTCGCGACCACGCCGCCGGTGCTCGAAGACGCGGAGCGTTTGGAGTGCGGTGCTTCAGCCTGCTCCTTACACGCATCTCAGTGCAATCGTGCATCGAGGGCGGGCGGGCACGACGGTCCCCCTCACCCCTGCCCTCTCCCCGAGGAGAGGGAGACCGTTCGGCCGCCTTCGCTCGATTCGTGCATCCTCGGTGTTCGGTCACCTTTTTTGTTCTCAGATCCCGACGGCGGCACGGGGTCGAGGGCTGCTCGGATGGCCCGAGAGCGGACGAGGCTGTTCCCTGTCCCTTGGGGAGAGGGTAAGGGTGAGGGGGAAAGGGACGGACGATGGTCCGAGAACATTCCCTTCGCCAATATGCGTGTTACCATGTGTTCACTTCGTGCAGTTTGGAGAAGATTTTCATTCGACCAACGCGTTCACCTGTTGAACATCTGTGGCTCGCTTGCACGCACCTTGGCGGTTCATCTCCTCGGATCCCCTGAGCGCTGCACAGCAGCGCCGGCGCAGCGCGGCGACCTGCGCATTCGTCGGCACCAGAGGTCTACGAATGGCCCCTTCACTTTGGTTGCGGCTCTGCCGCGCTGCGAGAAATGCGGGCTAAGTGCGTTCAGCGCCCAACACCTCAAGCCACTGCGCTCGACCGGGGCCGTTCGTGACGCAGGAAACCGAGGTAGCGAGTGAGGCGTTCCTTCATTTCGTTGCGCGAGACGATCGCGTCGATCAGCCCGTATTCCTGGAGAAACTCCGCAGTCTGAAAACCGGGCGGCAGTTCGGCCTGCGTGGTGTCTTTGATCACGCGCGGCCCGGCAAAACCGATCATGGCGCCCGGCTCGGCGACGATCAGATCGCCGAGCGTGGCGAAGCTGGCCATGACCCCGGCGGTGGTGGGATGGGTGAGCACGCTCAAGAAGGGAAGCCGGCTGCGGGCGTGATAGGCCAGCGCCGCCGCCGTCTTCGCCATTTGCATCAGGCTGAACATCCCTTCGTACATCCGCGCGCCGCCGCTCGCTCGAGATGATCACCAGCGCCAGTGCCTTGTCGGTCGCCGATTCGATGAGGCGCGTCAACTTCTCTCCGACCACGGATCCCATCGACCCCCCCAGAAACGAGAAATCCATCACGCCGAGCGCGACCCTGTGCGGGCCGATCAAACCGATGCCTGTCACCACCGCTTCCTTGAGCCCGGTGTTCTTCTGGTAGCTCTGGAGCTTGTCCGCATACGCCGCCACTCCGGTGAACTTCAGGACATCCACACTGGTCATCTGCGGGTCCATCTCCTCGAACGAACACGTCTCCACCAGCGCGTTGATGCGTTCCCGGGCCCCGATCGGGAAATGATGGGAGCACCGGGGACATACCTTGAGGTTCTCGTCGAGTTCCTTGTCATAGATCATGGTCGCGCACTTGGGGCACTTGGTCCAAAGGCCTTCGGGGATTTCCTTTCTGCGTGCTTTGGCTGTTCCGAGTTTGGGTTTCCTGATGAAACCGCTGCCGGCGACTGGGCCGGTCCCTTGGGCCGGGTCTTTGCCTTCGATCCGAATCGCCTTCTTGGGAATGAACGATGTCGCCATATGCAAAACTCAAGATTCAGTCACCTGCCGCGCGCTACAGTCCATACGCACACCTCGGCCGCCCCTGCCGCCTCGAGCACCCTCGCGCAGGCGTTTGCCGTGGCGCCCGTGGTCAACACGTCATCGACTAGCACGATCCGCCGTCGGCAGACGGGCGATTCCGGACGCAGCGCGAACGCACGCCGCATGTTCGCTGTCCGCTGATCACGGGTCAACTGGGTTTGGGTGCGTGTCGGTTCGACTCTGCGAAGCACCCGGACGTTCAATGGAATCCCTGAGGCCTCGCCAAGTCGTCGCGCCAACCGCTCGGCCTGGTTGAATTCACGTTCCCTCTGGCGCACCGGGTGAAGCGGGATCGGGACCAGCCAATCCCAGCGCTCGCCACCGAGCACCGGCGCCGCCTGATCGATCAGGAGCTCCGCCAAAAACGGCTCGTGCCAGAGCGCACCGTGGTACTTGTACCGGTGAATGACATCGAGCACCACACCCTTCGCCAGCACCGCCGCCCGCGCCCGCGAGAACGACAACTCCATGTCGCGGCAATTGGCGCACTCGAACCGGGTCGTCACCGCCCCATCGAACGGGAGCCCGCAACGCTCACAGAGCGGCGGCCGGATGTAGCGCACGCCCTCGCACCCGAACCGGCAGCGCGCGCACACGTAACCCTCGGCGGCCGTAGCCCGCTCTGCTCCGCAGAGACGGCAGCGGTCCGGATAAAAAAACGCAACCGCGGCTTCGAGGAGGCGGCGGACGCGATTCGAGCGGAGCATTGGAGGCAGCAAAACCATTCTCCCTGGCACCGACGGGCAACTGGTAGCGCATCGCAGCGCCGCTGTCAAAGAGCCCCCGCGCCCCGGAACCAGGTCCAAACCCGCCGGCAGGTCCGGGAGGACCCGCTCGCAGGCCCGACTAGAATTCTCATTTTCGGACCAGAAAATCGCCGATCGCCAGGTTCTGCAGATCGCTGCCGTGGAACATATTCAGGGCGTCGTCCGGAGAGCAGACCATCGGCTCGCCGCGGCGGTTCAACGACGTGTTGAGCAAAACCCCAATCCCGGTCTTGGACTCGAACTTCTTCAGGAGCTCGTAGTAGCGCGGGTTGCTCTCCGCATGGACGACCTGCGGGCGCGCGGTGCCGTCCTGATGCACCACCTCCGGGATCCGCTCTCTCCAATGCGGCGCGACATCGAACGTGAAAGTCATATACGGCGACGGATGCCTCGTCTGGAGGATGTCGGACGCCACCGTGTCGAGCAGGGAGGGACAAAACGGTCGCCAGCGCTCGCGATACTTGATCTGCGCGTTGATCGTGTCCGCGACACCGCGCACCGCTGGATTGCCGAGAATGCTGCGGTTTCCGAGCGCGCGGGGGCCCCACTCCATGCGGCCCTGGCACCAGGCAACCACTTCCCCTCGCGCCAGCAAATCGCTGGCGACCTCGGTGATCGACTCGCACTTCTCGTAACGGCAAACGCGTTGGCGGAGGATGGCCTCGACCTGCGTCGCAGAAAACTCCGGCCCCAGGTAGGCGTGCGCCATCGGCAGGATCGTGTCGCCCAGTTGGCGCGCGGCGTAGGTCGCCGCCCCCAGAGCACTGCCGGCATCGCTGGCGGCGGGCTGCACGAAGATCTCGCAGTCGGGGCCGAACGCTTCGAGGAGGCGCTGATTGGCTTTCACGTTCAACGCCACGCCGCCGGCATAGCACAGGCGCCGCGTCCGCGCCAGGTGCTCACCGAGATAATGCCGTGTGAGCGCGACGAGAATCTGTTCGAGTTGCTGTTGGACGGCGGCGGCGATGTGGACGTAGGGATGATCGATTTCGTCCCCCACGCGCGGCGGCCCCCAAAGCGCGACCAGACTCGGCGAAAAGAAAGTCCCCACGCCTTCCGAGCCGCCGCGCATCGGGCGTTTGTAGCGGCGCACCCCGAGGCAGTTCACCAGCCGGGTGTTGACGCGAAACCCGCTCTCGGTCCACGCGATGAGTGGCGACGGGTCGATCCGGCCCGGATCGCCATAGGGCGCCATGCCCATCACCTTGAACTCGCCGTCGAGCATCTCAAAGCCAAGGTATTCCGTGATCGCCCCATAGCAGCCGCCCAGCGAGTCGGGCGCATAAAACTCCTTGAGAGGCGTGATCTCGCCCCCGTCCCCGCGGCCAAACCATGTGGTGCAGTACTCGCCCACGCCGTCCACACTCATGATCGCCGCGTCCCGATAACCGGAAAGGTGATACGCGCTCGAGGCGTGCGCGAGGTGATGCGCTACAGGGATGAACCGGACGCGGTTCCGGTCAACGCCCAGGCGCTCCAGGGCGGCAAAAACCCCCCGGACATTGCGGCGAAAGCGGCGGTTGCCGTTGAACAAAGCGGTCAAGGCGCGGTCCGGCGCATACCAGTGCCGCGCGGCGTAGTGCCAGCGCGCCGGGCTGAAGAAGCCGACCGGAGCGAAGGGGATGGCGACCGCTTCGACCTCGGACGGCTTGAGCCCGGCAAACTCGAGGCAAAAGGCCGCCGCCCGCTCCGCTTGCCGGCCCTTCGCATGCTTTTCGCGAAGGAAACGCTCTTCCTCGGCGGCGGCGACCACTCGGCCATCGACCACCAACGCCGCAGCGGGGTCGTGCCCCACCATGCCGCCCATGCCAAGGACAATCATGCAACAACGCAAGCCTAAGGGGCGCTCCGCCGCGCGGCAACGGCGTTTTTTCCCGGGCGGGTCCGGAGCGCGGCGTTTCCCCGCTCGACTTTCGTCGGTTCGCTCCTGACAATCTCCGGCGCATGCGGCTGCTCGACCGTTATCTGCTCCGCGAACTGATCGTCCCCCTCGGCTATTGTCTGGGCGGTTTCCTGATCTTCTGGATCACGTCCGACCTCATCAGCGACCTCGATGTCTTTCAGCGCCACCAACTGCGTCCGGGCGACGTGGCCGCCTACTATCTGGTCAAGCTGCCGGAGTTGCTGGTGACGGTGATGCCGGTGGCGTTGTTGCTGGCGCTGCTTTACACGCTGACGAACATGGCGCGGCACCAGGAATTGACGGCGATGCGCTCGGCGGGTCTGAGCTTGTGGCGGCTGTGTCTGCCTTACCTGGCGGTGGGTGTTCTCCTCGGGGGAACGCTGTTTGTGTTGAACGAAGTGTGGGTGCCGGATGCTTATGCCGCGAGCAAACTGATTCTCGAGCGACGCCTGCCGCCGGCACAAGGCGATCTCGGGCCCGAATGGCACGAGAATCTGGTCTTTCACAACGACGCCGACAGCCGTCTGTGGCAGATGGGGGCCTACAACCGCGTGACCGGCGAGATGCTCTCGCTGAATCTGGAGTGGCGCTTCCCCGACGGCGGGCACCGGCGTCTGGCAGCCGAGCGCGCGGACTTCACCAACGGCGTCTGGGTGTTGCAGGATGTCAAGGAACTCCTCTACACCCCCGAATCGCGGTTGCCCGCCTTTCGCGGCATGACCAATCGCCTCGAATTGCAGGGGCTGACCGAAACGCCGGAACTCATCAACAGCGAGATCCGGTTCACCGAACTGAGCAACGTGAAGGCGGCAAAGGGCGCCCGGCTCTCGCTGGGCGAGATCCTCGATTACGAACAACTCCACCCGCGTCTGAATGCGCGTGACCGGGCCAAGCTCGCGACCCAATTCCACGGGCGGATCGCCGAACCCTGGAAGTGCGTGGTTGTGGTTCTGATCGCCATTCCCTTCGGCGCGCCGTCAGGTCGGCGCAATGTGTTTGTGGGCGTCGCCAGCAGCATCTTCATCGCGTTCAGTTACTTCTTCGTCGCGGGCTTCGCCCTCGCCCTGGGCACCGGCGGCTACATCCCGCCCTGGCTGGCGGCCTGGCTGCCCAACGCCCTGTTCGCCGGCGCCGCTCTCGGGCTGATCCGCCGCGTCCGATGAACCGACGACTCGACAGGATCAAGGCGCGCTACGCGCGGCTCCGTCGGCTCTACCGGGTCAGCCAGGTCATTCACTCGACACTCGACCCAGACGACGCCCTCGCGCTGATTCTCCGTGAGGCCGTCCGTCTGACTGGCGCCGCCAGCGGCTCGGTCGTGCTGGTCAATCCCACGACCGGTTTCCTGGAAATCCAGGCGGCCCACGGACTTCCGCCCAACGCCGACCGCCTCCGACTGCGCCTGGGGGAAGGCCTCACCGGCTGGGTCGCGCGGAACGGGCGCCCGGCACGCGTCGCCGACGTGCTCGCCGACCCCCGTTACATCATGGTCCGTCCCCAGGTGCGCTCCGAACTCGCCGTGCCGCTCGCAGTGGGCGGCGAGATTCGGGGCGTCATCAACGTCGACGCGGATCGCCCAGGCGCGTTCGGCGCGGACGATCAGGAACTGCTCTCGGAATTGGCCCGGCGCGCGGCCGGGGTCATCCGCAACACCTGGCTCTACGAACAACTCCGGCTCAAGGCGCGACTGTTCGAGTCCCTGTTCATCGTCGGCCAGGCCGTCAACTCGACCCTCGGCCTCGATGACGCGCTTCAAACCATCACGCGCGAAGCGACCTCGCTCGTGGCGGGCAAGATGAGCGCACTGCATCTGCTCGACCAGACCGGCGCGTGGCTCGAACTGCGCGCCAGCCACGGCGCGGGCCCGGCCTACCGGGACAACTCCCGGCTGAGCGCCGAGGAGAGCCTGCTGGGGATCGTGGTGCGGCGGCGCAAACCGCTGCAGGTGGGAAACGTCCAGACCTCGCCCCATTACCACCGGGTCACCGTGGCTCGAGAGGAAGGACTCGTGTCCCTGGCCAGCGTGCCGCTCTTGTTCCAACACCAGCCCATCGGCACGCTGAGCGTCTACACGGGCCAGCCCCACAGTTTCTCGAACGAGGAACTCCGCATCCTGTCGGCGCTGGCGGAACTCTCGGCGATCGCCATCGAGAAGGCCCGCCTGTACGAACGGTTGGTCGAGGTCGAAGACCAACTGCGCCAGAATGAAAAACTCTCCGTCCTCGGCCTTCTGGCAGCCGAAGTCGCCCACGAGATCCGAAATCCCCTCGCGGTGATGAAGATGCTCTATCATTCGCTCGACTTGCGCTTCCCCGCCGATGATCCCCGCGCCCGCGACGCCCAGATCATCGGCGAGAAAATGGATCACATGAACCGCATCGTCGACCGGATCCTCGACCTCGCCCGGCGTTCGAAACCGTCCTTTGCGCCCGTCAATCTCAATGCGTTGCTGACCGACCTGGCGCTCCTGACCCGCCACAAACTCCGGGAACAAAACGTCCGACTCACGCTCGATCTGGATCCGAACCTGCCCCCCGTCCAGGGCGACCCCACCCAGTTGGAGCAGGTGTTTCTGAACCTGGCCTTGAATGCAGCGGAGGCAATGCCCGCCGGAGGCGAACTCACCATCACCACGACCCGGTCGCCCCGTCGCAACCACCCAACCGCTCCCGCCCCCGTCCGTATCACCTTCCGCGACACCGGTCACGGCATGACCAAGGACCAGCAACGACGGGCCTTCAGCGCGCTCCTCAGCACCGCCAAGAGCCAAGGGACCGGGCTCGGCCTCGCGATCGTGGCCAGGATCGTCGAGGCCCATCGCGGCCAGGTCCGTCTCACCTCCCGTCCCGGCCAAGGCACGACGATCCGCCTGCTTTTGCCGGTGTAAGTCCGGCAATTCTCATCCTGCCTTTCCGCAACAACGGAAGGTGGGGCGGTCAGTCCCCTGACCGCCGCCAAGTCCATGCCCCGGTGCGGCGCCCACGGAGTGGTCGCCCTACCTGCACTCAAAGTGAGAACTCCGGTGTAACGCACCGCTCGCTTGCCCCCGGCGCCGCGCTCCGGCAGACTCAACGCCGCTATCATGGATGCCGCCACTCTATTGCGCGATTTGGTTGCCTTGCCCAGTGTGAACCCGGCGTTCTTGCCGGCAGGTCATCCCTGGGCGGGGGAACAGCGCGTTCGTGATTTCCTCGTGGCCGCAATCGCCCCACTGGGACTCGACCTCGATCTTCAAGAGGTCGCCTCCGGCCAACACAATCTGCTGGCCCGACTCCGCCCTGCCGCACGGCCACGCCATCGCGTCCTGTTGGCGCCGCATCTGGACACCGTGGGCGGGGACTCAGACCATTTTGCGCCGCGTCTGAAGCGGGGCCGCCTCTACGGTCGCGGCGCCTGCGACACCAAAGGCAGCATCGCCGCAATGTTGACCGCGCTCGGCCGCGTGGCCCGGGCGGGGCGACGGCCCGTGAAGACCGAGATTCTCTTCGCGGGCCTCAGCGATGAGGAACACGGCCAGAACGGATCCAGGACGTTGGCGCGTTCGGGCCTCAAGGCCGACCTGGCCATCGTCGGCGAACCGACCCGCCTCAAGGTGATCACGGCGCACAAAGGCAATGTCTGGCTCCGCCTCGAAACGCGCGGAAAAGCCGCCCACGGCGCGCATCCCGAACTCGGAGTCAACGCCGTGGATGCCATGGCCCGCATCTTGAGGCTGTTGGACTCCGAGTACGCCCCCCGCCTGCGCCGGCACCCCCACCCGCTGCTCGGCCACGCAACGATCAACGTCGGCACCATCGCCGGCGGAACGCAGCCCAATATCGTCCCGGATCATTGCGCCATCCAAATCGACCGCCGCACCCTGCCAGGCGAAGACGAACCCGAGGTGCTCCGGCAAATCCGCTCGCTGCTTCGCCAGCACGGGCTTCGGGCCACCCTCGTGAGCGTCAAGGAGGCGCCCTGCCCTCCGCTCCAGACCGATTCGCGATTGCCGCTGGTGAGCCAGTTCATGAGGGCCGCCGGGCAGGCGGAACCGGCGGGAGTGTCCTTTTTTTGCGATGCTGCGGTGCTGGCTGCCGGAGGCATCCCGAGCGTCGTCTTCGGACCGGGCGACATCGCGCAGGCGCACGCGGCGGACGAATGGATTTCTCTGCGCTCGCTCGAACGGGCGACGGACCTGCTGACGCGGTTCTTGTCCTCTCTGCCGTGAAGACGACGAAGCGAGAGAAAGAATGGTTTATGGGAAATCACCCATTTCTTGCGGTACCGATCGAGGACCATGAAGCCAAAGCGCCGGTAAACCGGCGCACTCCAGACGCTTCGCGAGGTTCGAGGCCGCACACCACGCCGCGCGAGCGTTTGGACTGCGGCGCTTCGGCGCCGCTTTCCATGTCGAGGTTCATGGGTTCACCGTGAAACCGCCGTGCGCATCATCGCGCTCGCGTCCATTGCGGCTTGGCCTCTTGACGCATGAGCCGTTGTATCCGCCCACGGGCGGCGGCTCGGCTGAGGCGGTCTACCTGGTGCGCGAATTCGTGCGGCGCGGATACGACGTGCACGTGTTCTGTCCTTCGGTGGCAGAGCCCGACCGGGTCGAACGCGAGTTCGGAGTGCATCTGCACCCGTTCGCGTTGTGGCGGATGGGGCGCTACACCTCGCTGCGCAGCCTGAAATACGTGATGTATCCGTTCTTTCTCGAACGCGAGGTGGCGCGCGCAGCGGAAACGGACGGGTTCGACCTTCTGTTTTCGCAGCATGCCATCTCCGCCGTCGCCGCAGGCCGACTCAAACGCCGGCTCGGAGCGGCGCTGGTCATGAATCAACTCGATTACCTCACCGGTTTCATGGAGACATGGCCGGCCTGGCTGATGCCGCGTCCGCTGCTCGCTCTCCTCATGCGCTACGAACTGTCGTTGCCCCGGCGGTTCGGAGCGGATAGGGTCCTGACCGTGTCAGACACATTGGCGGATCGCGTCGCCGCCACCGGCTTTCCCCGCGATCGCATCCAACCGATCTATTACGGCTACGACGCGGCGCTGTTTCCGTTCGACGCGGCGGCGGTGTCGGCCCGCGCAGACCAACCGCCGGTGATCGTCATGCACGGCTCCTTTGACCATCATCACCTCGGGCCGATCGCACTCGAAGCAATGAGCCGTGTGCGAGCCGAACGAGGCGACGCCGTGTTTCGGTTCGTGGGACAGCCCACAGACACTCTCAGAGGCTTCCTGAACGCGGCCCGCAAACGCGGTGTGACCGGCGGAATTGAATGCCCGGGATTCGTCCCTTACCGGGACATGGCCGCGCACTTGGCGGGGGCGTCGGTTGGGATCGTGCCCTACGAGGCGTCGGCGGGCGTGCATTGCGCGTTCGTCGCCAAGGTGGTCGAATACCTGGCGTTGGGTCTTCCCGTCGTGTGCACGCCACTGGAAGGAATCCACCGGTACTTCCCCGATGAACCGCTGATCCGATACGCGCGATTCGAAGGGCGCGATTTCGGCCAGCAGATCCTCGATTGGCTGCGCACGCCGCTATCAGAGCGCCAAAGAGTGGCCCAACCGACCGCCGCGCGGGTGGCGCGCGAACTCGATTGGAACGTCATTTGCCGGCGGGCTGCCGACTGGGTCGATCAAGCGGGCCAATCCCAGGTGAGGACCGCCCCATGATTGGGGAGACCTGCCCGCCGCCCGCGATGCACGATCGCACTGAGATGTCGGCCGATTCCAAATGAACTCTGAGAACGCCAACGCCTCGCACGAGTCGCGCTCAGGAGGGCCTGCCGGCTCGACTTCGGGCAGCGGGGGTGTGCACCTGAGGTTCTTCCGCCAGACAGGCTGGATGGTGGCGGCGACCACGTTGGGCGGAGGGCTGATGTACCTGGTCCACATCCCCGCGGCGGCCCGCCTGCCCGCTGCGGAATACGGCGTGTTCCAGGCGCTGCTTCAGGTGATGAACCTGATGCTCATCCCGGCGATCGGCCTCCAGACGATCATCGCCCAACAGACCGCGTCGGCCCTGACCGATTCTCAGCATCGACAGCTCGCGACGACGGTGCGGGTGCTGCTCGCGGGGGTGGGCGTCATCTGGCTGGGCATGGCGCTGGTGGCCTTCGCGACTGCGGGACCGACTGCTCGCGTCACTGCAGATCGCGAATCCGGCTGCCTTGTGGGTGACGGTCGGGATCGGGCTGGCGATGCTGGCGTGGCCCATCCTGCAAGGTGTGCTGCAGGGAAGACAGAAGTTTCTTCTGGCTGGGAACCCTCCAAGTGGTCAACGGCGGAGGGCGGTTGTTGGGCGTGCTCGTGATCGTTTGGTTCCTGGGCGGCCAGGCCGCCGGCGCTATGACGGCCGCACTGCTCGGCTTTTGGGTGACGGTCACGCCTGGCGGCCTGGCTGACCCGCGATGTCTGGCTGGGCAGCGGCGAGGCGGTCGATTGGGCGCGCCTGGCTCCGTCGCGTGGTGCCCCTCACCCTCGGCCTGGCCGCCTGCCAATTCACTATGGCAGCCGACATGATCCTGGTACAGACGACGTTCGACCGGGAGGTGACCGGCCTCTATGGGGCAGCCGGAACCATCGGGCGCGGTCTGATGTTCTTCACGGGAGCGGTGTTTGCGGTGATGTTTCCCAAGGCCGTCGCCAGCAAGGCGCGGGGCAGGCGAACTGACGTGCTCGCCGTGGCTCTGGGGTCCACCGCAGTGCTCGGAACGTGCGCTGCCCTCGGCTGCACTCTCCTGCCGCAGTTGCCGCTGCACCTCATCTACCCGACCCGGCCCGAGTACTGGCAGATGGCGCCGCTGGTGCCCTGGTTCGCCTGGTGCATGTTGCCGTTGAGCCTTGCCAATGTCCTGATCGGGCATCTGCTGGCCCGCGAGCGGTTCCAGGCCGTGCCCTGGCTCTTGCTGGTGGCCGCAGGCTACGGCATCGCCCTCTGGGCGCGACAGGACGCCTTCCGGATGGTCGACCAGGCGTCCGGATTCCGAATGGTCGTGCTGACGCTGGGCGCCTCCAGCCTGCTGCTGCTGCTGGTGTCCGCATGGTTCACCTGGGGAAGCCCTCGCGAGATCAGGCACTGACCACCGGGCGGACACCCCGCCTCGCGCGCACCGCACTCGAGAGAGCACGACAACATGTTGTTGTGTGTCACCTGACGAGAAATTATAACTTCAGCCATGAAAGCGCGTCCCACACTCTTCACCCTCCTTGTCACCGTTGCGCTGAACGCCTCGGCAGCGGAATCGGATGGCTGGATCACCCTGTTCAATGGACGGAACCTCGACGGCTGGACTCAGCATGGCGGAAAAGCCATCTATCGCGTCGACGACGATCAGATCGTGGGCGTCCCCGTGCCCAACACGCCAAACTCGTTCCTGTGCACCCAGCGGACCTTTAAGGACTTCATCCTCGAACTCGAATTCAAGCCCATGACCGGCCTCAACTCGGGTGTCCAGGTCCGAAGCGAAGTCTTCCCTGAAGACAGGTCCGTTCAGGCCGGCGGCAAGACGTTCAAGATCCCGGCTGATCGTGTTCACGGCTACCAGATCGAGATCGACCCGAGCGAGCGCGCCTGGACAGGAGGCATCTACGACGAAGGCCGGCGCGGCTGGCTCAAGGATCTCAAGGACAACGAGCCCGCGCGCAAAGCTTTCAAGGCGAATGACTGGAATCAGTTTCGGATCGAGTGCCGGGGCGACACGATCAAGACGTGGCTCAACGGCGTGCCGGCGGCGGAGATTCACGATGACATGACACCTGCCGGACTCATTGCACTGCAGGTCCACGGAATCGGCAAAGACCCCAAACAACTCGAAGTGCGTTGGCGGAATCTCCGGCTCAAAGACCTGTCCGCACCGGCATTCGCCGACGAACGGGAGGACCCGAATTGGACCGGGCCGGCCTACCAGGCCCTGCCAGCCCTCGAAGGCCAAGGGTGGCAGTACCTCTTCGATGGAAAATCACTCGACGGCTGGCGCGTGACCGACTTTGCCGGACACGGCTCAGTCGGCGTGAAGAGCGGGCAGCTCGAAATCGAGATGGGCGCCATGTTGACCGGCGTGAATCTCGTCCGGACCAACGACATGCCGCAGTCCGGCTACGAATTGGCCCTCGACGCCATGAAAGTCGATGGCAGCGATTTCTTCTGCGCCCTCACCTTCCCAGTGGGAGACTCCTGCTGTTCGTTCGTCGTCGGAGGATGGGGCGGCGGCGTGGTCGGCATTTCGAGCATCGACGGCAATGACGCCTCGTCGAACGAGACGACCAAGTTCAAGGACTTCGAGAAGAACAAGTGGTTCCGCATTCGGGTCCGCGTCACCGGGGAGAAGATCGAAGCCTGGATCGGCAAAGAGAAGATGGTCGACGTGCTGCTCGAAGACCGCCGGATCGCCGTGCGCCCCGGCGAGATCGAAGACAGCCAACCCCTCGGGATCGCCACTTACCAGACAAGCGCCGCTTTCCGCAACATCCAGTGGCGCCCGCTCAAGTAGAATCAGCCGAGTCAAATCGGCCCTGTTGAAGGCTGGCAGCCCCGGGACTCGAATTCGCCGTTGACGCCCCGGCGGCTTCGCCGTCAAATCCGGCGATGAATTCATTTCACATTCACCTCAGCCGCCGTCGTTTCCTCGCCCGTTCGGCCGTCGCCGCCGGGTTGCCAGTCTGGTACTTCAGCGAACTGCAAAGTCACAGCGCCCAACCGACGCCGCTCGGTGCCAATGACAGGCCCGGCATCGGGCTGATCGGCTGCGGCGGCCAGGGGCGCGGCGACTGCAACTGGGCCAAGAACTTCGGCAACGTCATCGCCGTCGCCGACGTGGACGAGCAAGCACGCCGCGGAGGCGACAGAAGCAGTTCGGCGCCGAGCACCAGTTCACCGATTTCCGCAAGCTGCTCGAACGCGACGACATCCACGTCATCGTCAACGGCACGCCCGACCACTGGCACACGCTGGTGAACATCGCCGCCGCCCGGGCCGGCAAGGACATCTACAGCGAGAAACCGCTCACGCTCACCATCGACGAAGGCAAACGCCTGGTGAAGGAGGTGCGCGCACCAGCAAGCGCATGCTCCAGGTCGGCAGCCAGCAGCGCAGCGACGCCCGGTTTCGCCTGGCCTGCGAACTGGTGCGCAACGGCCGCATCGGCAAGCTCCAGCACATGATCGTCGGCCTCCCCACCGGGCCCCGCGAAGGCCCGTTCCCGAGCAGTCCCGGTCCCGGCCGGACTCGAACTGGGACTATCTACCTCGGCCAGACCCCGGCAAGGTCGATTACAACGGCCACAACACGCACTGGAACTTCCGCTGGTGGTACCAGCTTCTCCGGCGGCCAGATGACCGACTGGGGCGCCCACCACAACGACATCGCCCAGTGGGGCAACGGCACCGAGCGATCCGGCCCGGTCGAGTTCGACGGGCAAGTCGCTCGTCGATATGATCCCCGGCGGCTACGACGCCGCATCGCCAAGTACCGGATCGACTGCAAGTACGCCAACGGCGTGACCATGAGCAATCGTCGACGAGAGCACCGGCACGGACCGCAACGTGGTCGGCGAGGGCAAGAAGACGCCCAACGGCGTCCAGTTCCTCGGCACCGACGGCTGGATCTACGTCAGCCGCGGCGAAATCAACGCCAGCAAACCCGAGTTGATCGAGGAACCGCTTCCGGCCGACGCCGTCGCGCCTCTACAAGAGCGACAATCACATGGGCAACTTCTTCGAGTGCATCCGCTCCCGCAAAGATCCGATCTGCGACGTCGAGATCGGCCATCGCTCGATCAGCGTCGCTCACCTGGGCGTCATCTCGGTGCGCATGAAACGACCGCTCAAGTGGAACCCGGCCCGCGAACAGTTCGTGGATGACCCCGAGGCCGACCGCTGGCTCAGCCGCCCCATGCGCCCGCCGTATGACCTCACCTTCATCGCTTAGCGCGGCTCCGCCTCAGACCGAGGGAGCATGTCACCAATTCGTTTGCGTTGGGTTGTGGCCATGGTAACCGGCAGTCGACGCCTCGCTAAGGGGCGCCGCTGCGCGGCACCAGAGAATGAACAAGTCACCGGCCTGGGAGCGTGAACATCTTCGCCTACTGAGGAATCATCGGGATGCACTACGCCGTCACCCTCACCCGCCCCCGCAGTCGCGGGGGCACCCTCTCCCATCGGATGGGAGAGGGCCGGGGTGAGGGGACACGGTTCATGAAGAGCCACCTGTTCCTTTTTGAACTGCCCAGTGAACATGACCCCAAAGCGGCGGTAAACCGCCGCACTCCAGACGCTTCGCGAGGTTCGAGGCCGCGCATGAAGGCGCGGGAGCGTTTGGACTGCGGCGCTTCAGCGCCGCTTTCCGTGTCGTGGTTACCCCGAGAATGACGCGGACGCCGGGTCAGCGGACCCGGCCTACAAAGTTGTAGGCCGCGTGCCCTCACGCGGCGAGAATAACCCATTTTCATGTGAAGTGGTGTGCCAGAAGGGCACGGTTTTTCATGGGAAAACACCCGTGATTTGTGAGTTCCACGGTCGTTTCCTGATTGTTCATGCGCTGTCCCTCGATTGTCCCCTGCGTTTTGCATGAGGATGATCACCTGCTCGTGGTCAACAAGCCGCCGGGCTGGAACACCCATGCTCCCAGTCCCCATGCCGGCGAGGGGATCTACGATTGGTTGCGACAGCGTGTGCCGCGCTGGGCTGACCTGGCGATCATCCACCGTCTGGACAAGGAAACTTCGGGAGTTCTGGTGTTCTCGAAGACCACCCTGGCCAACCAGAACCTCACCCGCCAGTTCGCCGAGCGTCAGATCCGGAAACAGTACTGGCTGCTGACTGACCGCACCGCCCCACCCCTACCCTTGCGCCTGTCCTCGCACTTGGTCCGAGACGGCGATCGCTATCGAAGCCGGCCCCGAGGCGATCCGGGGACGTTGGCCGAAACGACCTTCCAGCGTCCCGCAACGAGTGCTCAGGACGCACCCAACCTGCCGGAGGGACCGGACACGCCGCCCGCCACTCGATCGAGTGCGATTCTGATCGAGGCCCACCCGGCTACCGGACGCACGCATCAAATCCGCGTGCACGCCGCCGCCGCCGGGTTCCCGATTCTGGGCGATCGGCTCTACGGCGGGACCGCCTGCCCGCGCCTCTGCTTGCACGCCGCCGCGATCACCCTGCGCCATCCGGCCACCAACACAACCGTCACCTTCTGCGCCCAGGTCGACTGGAATGTCGATCCTGCTGCAGCACTGCGCCGCAGCTTCATCGAGCCGTCCGAAACCGACGCCTACCGCGTGATCCACGGCGCCGCCGATGGCTGGCCGGAATGGTACGTCGACCGACTCGGTTCGTTTCTGCTCTCGCAAGCCGAAGCGCCCCTGACCCGGCCACAGCAGGCCGCACTCGCGGGCTGGATGACTGCCTTGGACGCGCGCGGCGTTTATCACAAGCGTCGCAGTCGCCATGTGCGTGAGTCGGCGCCGGACGACGTGGCGCCCCGACTGGCTTATGGCGAGGCCGCCCCGGCGGAGTTCGTGGTTCGGGAGAATGGGTTGCGCTTCGGGTTGCGACTCGACGAGGGCTATTCGGTCGGCCTGTTCCTGGACCAACGCGACAACCGGCGGCGTCTGCTGACCGGGCACATCGCCAGCGGTTTCCCCGTTTTCCCCGCCAGCGCCCAGGGCTGCGAAGTGCTCAACCTGTTCGCTTACACGTGCGCGTTCTCGGTCGCCGCGGCCCGAGCCGGCGCGCGGGTGACCAGCATCGATGTGTCACGCAAGTACCTCGCCTGGGGCCAACGGAACTTCCTGCTCAACCAAATCGATCCCGCGGCGCACGATTTTATCTATGGCGACGTATTCGATTGGTTGCGGCGTTTGAGAAAGCGGGGGAGGCAGTTCGACCTCGTGATTGTCGATCCGCCCACCTTTTCGACCACGAAAACCGGCGGTCGCTTCCGCGCCGAAGCGGACTGGCCGCGGCTGGCCCAGGCTGCTCTGGCCGCGCTGAAACCCGGCGGCCGCTTGTTCGCGTCCACCAACGCAGCACGGCTCACCCCGGCTCGGTTTCTCGATCAACTCGCCACCGCCATCGAGGAGGCCCGGCGGCAGTCGCTCACCCGGCATTACGCCCCGCAGCCACCCGATTTTCCCGCCTGCCGCTCTGAGCCGGCACACTTCAAGAGCGTCTGGATGCAAATCGACTGACTCGGGCGGAGCCGCTGCCTGGATGAGGGCTCTCGTGCCCACCAAACCGGCTGGCCAGCCCGGTTTCCGACGAAACCGCCCGCTTCAGGCCTCCACGACCCGCGTGCCCGCAATGTGGTCGTGCAGGCAGCGCCGGTCCGAGCGGAAGACGAACAGCGCGTTCACCAGACCGATCAGGCCCCCGAGAAAGGGAATCTGCGCGACGAGTGCGATGACAAGATAGCGAAGAGCCAGGAGTCTGCCGAAGTCGGGTAGCTGCCCGTTCAGATCCACGATCTTCGTCTTGACGGCCACTTTGCCGATGGTCTGCCCCCGCTTGAAGAGGAGGTATCCGTTCATGGCGAGGAACACGAGGCACCCGAGCACAAAGAGGCCTGCCCGTCGTCCAAACGTCATCCCTTCACTGCCCAGGGAGGCGCTGAACATCCCGGTCACCGCCATCACCGGCAGCATGACGATCATCGCCAAGACCCCATCGATCAGTGCCCCGCTCAAACGCTTCCACCGACTCGCCAGATTTGTTGTCGCTTCGTTCATCAGTCGATCCTCTCCTACTGCGCCCCGCGCCGAGCATTGACGGTGAGACACTCACCCGGATTCCGGGGGCAGGGGACCGACCGTTACGCGGCGAATCGGCCCTGTCAAGCGGCGGCTTCGCGGCGGTTTCGCGTCCGTCGGCGCCCAAACCCATGCCTAAGCTCACCACGAAGGCACGAAGGGTGCGAAGGCGAGCGATGGGGCAGAATGGGCGTTTGGGCTGTTCTCTCAACAACGGTCATCGGGTTCGCTCAGCGCTGTTCCTTCGCGTTCTTCGGGTCTTCGTGGTGAATCCCTGTCGTTCCCAAAAAGCTGAGGCGCCGATCGGGAGCGCGGTTCGGCGGTTGACGATTCCCCGGCGGCGTGATAGCCCCTGCGCCCAGAACGTGCTGGCGCCGGTAACGCCGGCCCCAAGCCAATGCAAGACCTGATTTCGAAAGCAGAGACTCTGCTCGAGGCGCTGCCTTACATGCAGAAGTACAGCGGCGCCACGTTCGTGATCAAGTACGGCGGCAGTTTCATGGACTCGCCCGACCCCGCTGTGCGCACGGGCGTCGCGCGAGACCTCGTGTTCCTCGAAGCGGTCGAGATCAATCCCGTCGTCGTCCATGGTGGCGGCAAGGCCATCACCCGCGCGATGGAAAAGGCCGGACTCGAAGCCGCGTTTCGTCCAGGGCCAGCGCGTTACGGACGCGGAGGCGGTGGGCGTTGTCGACGCGGTGCTCTCGCGGCCAAATCAATCCCGAGGTCGTGACCACGATCACCTCATTGGGCGGACTCGCCCAGGGATTCGCCGGCACGGAGATCTTCACCTGCCGCAAGCTGCGCGTTCCCGGCCCCGGACGGCGAACCGCTGGATATCGGTTTTGTGGGCGAAGTCACGGGCGTCAACACTGCGCCCGCTGCTGGACTGCATCGAGAAGGGAATCACGCCGGTCATCAGCCCCACGGCCCGCGACAAGGACGGCCAGGTCTACAACTGCAACGCGGACGTCGCGGCGGCGCGCACGGCCATTGCTCTCCGCGCCCGGCGGCTGGTCTTCATGAGCGACGTGCCCGGCCTGCTGCGGAATCCCAAAGACCCGGACAGTCGTGATCCCGCATCTGCGCGCCAGCGAAGTGGACGCCCTGAAGCAGGCCGGGATGGTGGACAAGGGGATGATCCCCAAAACCGATAGCGCCATCGCCGCCATTCGGGCCGGCGTCGACAAGGTCTCGTTCGTCGATGGCCGCGTGCCGCACGCAGTGCTGCTCGAGATCTTCACCGACGCGGGCGTGGGCACGGAAATCGTCCTCTGACGCGCCCGAGTCCCGTCTCGCTCGACCTCCCTGATATGAAAGACATGGTTCCGCCCCCGCCGATCGTGCATCACCAATTCGAGACAGTCCGCGATTTGTTCCGCCAGTACGTCGTGCCGAGCTATGGCCGATTCGACCTCGCGTTCGCCCGGGGCGCCGGCAGCTACCTCTGGGATGTGTCCGGCAGGCGCTATCTCGACCTGGGCAGCGGCATCGCAGTCTGTTCCCTCGGTCATGCGCATCCCGGAGATCACCCAAACGCTGATCGAGCAGTCGCAGAAGCTGGTGCACGTCTCGAATCTCTATTACCACGAACCCCAGGGACGCCTGGCGCAGCAAATCGTGCGACACCTGGCGCCCGGCAAGGTCTTCTTCGCGAATTCGGGCGGCGAGGCCAACGAAGGCCTGTTCAAGCTCGCCCGCAAGTTTGGCCACGACGAAGGACGATTCGAGATCCTCACGACGATCCACTCCTTTCACGGCCGGACGCTGGCCGGCATCGCCGCCACAGGCCAGGACAAGGTGAAAAAGGGATTCGAGCCGATGGTCGCCGGGTTCCGCCATGTGCCGTTCAACGACCTCGATGCGATGCGCCAGGCGCTTTCGCCGGCCACAGTCGCCATCCTGATCGAAGGTGTGCAGGGCGAAGGCGGGATCACCCCTGCCACTCCGGAGTACCTGCTTGGATTGCGCGCTCTCTGCGACGAAAAGAAGCTGCTGCTGCTCATGGACGGCGTGCAGTGCGGATACTTTCGCACCGGGCGATTCCAGAGTTTCCAGCGCATTCTCGAAGGATTTCCGGGAGCAGACGGTTTCATGCCCGATGCGGTGTCCATGGCAAAATCGCTGGGCGGCGGTTTTCCCATCAGCGCGTTCTGGGTGCGCGCTCCCTATGCCGACCTGCTCGGACCCGGCATGCACGCCACCACGTTCGGCGGGACACCGCTTGCTTGCGCGGTGGCTCTGAAAGTGCTCGAGATCGTCGAACGGGACCACTTGGCCGACAACGCAAGGACGCTCGGCGTTTTCCTCAAGAGCGGCCTCGAACGCCTCACGCAACAGTTCCCTCACGTCCTGACGGGGGTACGCGGATTGGGGTTGATGATCGGTTTCGAGTTGGCGGGGGCGGATCGGATTGCGGCGTTCGCGCAAGGACCGAAGACAGCGGCAGCCCAGTTCGTCGATCGCCTGCACGCCGCCGGTCTGCTCACGGTGCCAGCCGGAGCGCGGGTGGTCCGTCTGTTGCCGCCGCTGAACCTGAACCGCGCTGAGGCCCAGGAAGCCCTCGCGATCATCGAACAGGTGGTTCGCACCCTGGCCTGAAGCCGCGGATTTGCTCTGAGCCCACAGGCGCGTTCATTCGCGGAGCAGTTCCCACTTTGATAGAGTGACAGGTTCATAGTTGACAAGCGTAGGTTGACGGGGTAAAGGTGTGGGCAGCAACCGAACGAGTGAGGCAATATGCGCATGGCACGGATCAAAGTTGTGGGGCGGGGGGCGGTTTATCACTGTATCTCGCGGGTGGTGGGCGGGCAGAGGCTCTTGGGCTCACTCGAGAAGGAGAAGCTGCGGGAGATGCTCTGGGGGCAGGCGGCTTTCAGCGGGATCGAGATCATCACTTACTGTCTGATGGCCAACCATATACATGTTCTATTGCGGATTGGGGCAGGGGTTGGGGCGAGCGACGCCCAGTTGGTGGAGCGGGCAGTGGAGTTCTACGGGAAGAAGAGTCTCTACGTGCAGACTCTGCAGAAGGTGTTGGCCAAGCAGGGCGGGTTACCCGAAGATCTGAGGGAGGGGCTGCGGCGACGGATGGGAGATGTGTCGGTGTTCATGAAGGAGCTCAAGCAACGGTTTAGCAAGTGGTACAACCGGCAGCAGAACCGATATGGGACGGTGTGGGCGGAGCGGTTCAAGAGCGTGTTGGTGGAGGACCGAGTTGGGGTGGTGCAAGCGGTGGCGGCGTACGTGGATCTGAATCCAGTGCGAGCGGGTTTGGTGAAGGACCCCAAGGAGTACCGGTGGTGCGGGTACGGGGAGGCTGTAGGGGGCAACGAGTTGGCGCGCAAGGGGCTGGCGAGTTTTCATCGGACTGGGGAGTGGGGGGAGGTGGGGCGGGAGTATCGGGAGGTGCTGCTTGTGAAGAGCGGGGTAGCTGGGAGATCGGGCAAGGTGGTGCTGGAGCCCGAGGAGATCCGTCGGGAGCTGAGAGGGAAGGGGGAGCTTAGGTTGGGGCAAGTATTGCGATTGCGGGTGAGGTATTTCAGCGACGGAGTGGTGTTAGGTTCGAGGAACTATGTGAACGAGGTGTTCCGGGAATATCGGGATCGGTTTGGGCCGCGGCGCAAGAGTGGTGCGCGAGCGCTGCGAGGGCTGGGGCCGCTGGGGGAGTTGGCGACGATGCGGGATCTGCAGGTCAATGTGGTGGGGTAGATCCAATTACGGGGCATGTCCTGTAAGATCCGCGTCACAGTCGATCATGGTTTATCGGCGCGAGGGGGCGGTGTGTCCCCGGGTGCGGATGGGCTCGAGATCAGGCCACGGATGGTCTGGAAAGGCCGGACCACAGGCAGGAGAAACTTCGGGACCAGGAGCGGTTCGAGTTCGGGTTCGCCCAAGGTGCCGCTGATCCGGAAGACGAGGGCCTTGGACAGCGGGGCAAAGACGATGTTCAGGATCGGGCCGATCAAGGGCGCGCCCGGAATGACCTCGGCCTCGACTCGGGCGCGGACATTCCAGTCGAAGTCGAGCGTGCCGCGGTAAGCGAGCCGGACGGGGTGCGCCACGATCTCGAGATCGTCGGTCTGCATGACGCTGTTGGTGATGGTGAAGGACCCGGTCGCGGCCCGCGCGCGGTTGTTCCCCAGGCCGGGGACGATGGCGTTCAACGCGGGCGATAGGATGCGGAGGATCGGCAGATTCCAAAGCAGACCGTCGCGCATGAAAAACCGACCGGAGCCGTTCCAGCTTCCCCAGTCCGCGCTGTTGGCGCGTGTGATTTCGAGGGCGCCGTGGACGGTCCCCTCGATGCGGTTGGTGGTGGCGATCGCGTCTAACACGAGCGGTTGCAGGTTGACGTTCGTGATGGCAGCCCGAAACGCGAGGTTGGCGTTCCCTTCGGGATGGAGGTCGGCCTGGAACCGGCCATCGAGCCGGCCGCCGTAGAAGTCGCAGAGCACATTGGTGAGGGTCACGCGGTCGCCTTCCCAGTGCACCCGCCCTTCGAGTTCGGGGACATTGAAACGCCAGTAGTGGAATGGTCCTCCGGCGACGGTGAACCACATGTCGGCTTCGTCCATCGGGCCCCGGACCGGCACCCGGCCTTCGGCTTGAATCCGCGGCGGACGGTCGAACCGGTAGGGGCTGAGCGTTCTCACCAGGTTCGAGCCGATGACGCGGGCAAAACGCGGCGGATCGAGCACCGCCTCCGCGTTGGTGAGGTACGCCCAGGATTCGACAAAATCGACACCGACGCCTGGGGCGCGAATCCACTCTGCGCCGGTGCGAAACGAGACATTGGTGGCGGCCAGGAATCGGTTGGCCATCCTGACGCCGGCGCGCGCTTCATCGATCTGCTCGCCACGGAACGTGAAATTCGTGGCGACGCCGCCGAGGGCGAAACTGACCTCCTTATCGGGGCCCCAGCGTCCCCAGACCTCACCGGCCACCGCCGCCGGTCCGGTGAAACCGAAGAGCGACAGCACGCGTGGGGCGTCGCGGTTGATGGCGGTGCCGGTGCCTTGGGGATCGAGGTTGGCCCGGAGACGCCATCGAAACTCCCGGGTGCCGGTATGCAGGTCGTAGGCGAGGTCGGCGTCTCCCTCGGGCCGCACCACGTGGAAATCGCGCAGACGCAACACCTGGTTGGACAGGCTCAGCGAGAGTTCACCCCGGTCAATGTGCATGTCCCGGTAGGCTGCGTCGGAACCCCAGATCCGCGCCTCGGCTACCACGGCGGGGAGTGCGTGGCGGGCCCAGTCGGGTGGCCGGTTAGTCCAGGGGGGAAGTTGGGCGCGAACAGTCCCTTCGACGCGCGGTGGACGGGCCCAGTGGAACTGTTCGAGCCAATCGGATGCGCGCTGTCCCGCCAGGGGCGCCACGGCGTGGGGATCGAAGTCAGAAACGAACTGGGCGTCGATTTCCCGGGTGGCCAAGTCGACTCGAGCCGTGGACACGTCGAGTGCTCCGCCATAGAGCCCGGCGTGCAGGTTCGATATGGTCAGGCGCGGTGCATTCCAGTTGCCTGCAAGGGCCAGATGGTTCAGGGCCACGCGCGGCGATTGCAGGTTAGTGGCTGTAAGATGCCACGACGCCGCGATCCGGTCCAGCGCATCCTCGCGACTGATCAGTCTGGCCCCTGGGCTCGTCGAGGTGTTGAGAACGGACGCTCCCGACGAACGATCGCCACTCGAGACGGCATCGGCAGGAGACTGAGCCCGGGCGTCGATCCGCACATCCGCGGCTTGGCCCCACGGGGTGTCGACTGTTTCGAGCGCGGCGGCGAGGTCGATCGGGGCTGGCAGCAGGCCGTCGAGCGAATGCTCGAAGGTGGCGTCCATGCGGTTTGTCTGGGCGGTGCCCCACGCGGTGGTCAGACTTGCCGATTCGAGTGTCAGGGTGGTCCGCCACGTCCGCCCGTCCTTGGTGATTGCCTGGGAGTGTCCTTTCAAGAGGGCTGTCGCCAAGCCGGTCCGGGGCGCCTGCGCTTGATGGGCGGTCAATTCCCAGTCGACCCGGGTGGGGATAGGATTGGTGAGGTGGAGGGCTGTCCGGGCGCTCAACGCGGCGTCGCGCAGGTCGGCCCACGGCAGGCGGGCCTCATCGAGATTGAGACGCAGCACCAGCCCGCAGCCGCCGGCGGACGGGACTGGTTGGTTGAGTTCGACGGTCCAGCGGAGATTCTGGAGGCCGAGCTGTGGCAACTCGGCGGCATCGATCTGACCTTTGAGAACGCCGACGAAGGACTGGGGGTCACGGGCGTCGCCGTGAAAGCGGAGTCGGAGTTCCGGTTGTCCGGCGATCCGCAGGTTCTTCCAGAGTGCGATCCACTGGCGCAGCGGCGCGCGCCAGGACGGAGGACTGTCTTTGCCGGCGCGGGGATAGAACCATGCGGTCAATTCGTCTGCGTTCGCGACTGTTCCGTTGGCCCGGAAAGTGGCGTCACCGAAGGAGGCCTGCAAGTTCTCGATTTCCCATTGGGCGCCAGGCAAGAATCGGACTGCCGCGTTCACCCGGTCGAGTGCGCATTCATCCGGCGCTTGTCCAGGCTCTTCGAGGGGAAGGACGATGCGCCCGTCGGCGATGTGCAGAGACGCGAGTTCGAGGGCGCGCGATCGCACCAGGCGTTTCCAGTCCAGGCTGAGCACGACCTCAGCGGCCTGAGCGCGGGGTCCGCGGGGGTTGGCGATTGCGCGGAGGGTGGCGGTTTGGGCAACGAAGCCGCGGTGCCAACGCCAGGCGAGTTGTTCGTATTGGAAATCGATGCCGCGACGGTGCAGTTCGGCGAGGAACGGCGCTTTGAGGAAACCTGGGAGGCCGACCTGGTTGAGGTAGAGCGCCCCGAGCAGGAAGACGAGCAAGAGCAGCAGCAGGCCGATGCGACACCACCGGAGGGCGTGTCGGAGCCGGCGCCAGGGGTTCGACCGCGGTGGCGGCGGCATATCAGGGACTCCCGTCCGTGGCGTCGGTCGGCACGGTCAGGTTGCCGAGCACAAACTCGTAGATTGACCGGGGGCATTCGAAGATCACCGGGCCTTCGACGCCTTCGATGTCGACAGCGGCATAAGCGGAACCGCCGGAGAGGGTGCGCCGTCCGAAGCGGACTTCGCAGTTGCGAAGGCCTCGCTCGTCGCCGACTTGGAGGGTGACCCGGTGGTCGGTCACGTCGAAGCCGTACTGGGGGAGTTGATCTTTGCCCCGTGCCACCCAGCGGTCTGCCCGCAACTGGCCGAGGCGGTATGCGGCTTCTTCGAGGCTCACGGGGTTGAGCGGGGCTGGTGTCCCCGGAGGCGGCTGTCCACTGCATCGGTCCGGTGCGCAGCAATTTCCGCGTTGCACCCGACTGGTGGACGGTGAGGCTGACCATCTGGTTGGTGCTGAAGTTCCAGATGCGGCGGTCGCGCAGCTCGAATGCGGCCTGCGGCAACCGGTTGTTGTCGACGATCGTCACGACCGCGTTGTCCTGGGAGCGACGCGCGTAGTACTTGAATCCGGTGGGGTTGCCGAAGTCGATCTGTGCCAGGACCTGATTGGTGGGGGCGGCTCCGGCTTGAGCGACGGTGGTTTGGAGCAGGTATTGCCGGCGCGGCGGGGCAAGGCCGTACGGAGCGAAGTCGGTTGTGACCTCGCGTTCGAACTCGACAAACTCGAGTTCCGCGAGGTTCTGGAGCATTTCGAGCACCAGCACCGAGTCTGCCTGGGCGCGGAAGGGAGCGACGATTTGCCATGTGCCGTTGGTTTGGCGCTCGACCGCGAAGGGTCCATCAGCCAGCGCCTGGATCCGGGTGACGTCGTCGGGCTTGAAAAGCCATCATGCGCCGGTCGCAGAACTCGCGGAAACCGGATAGCCACGGGGCGATGCTGGCCCGGGCGACGAGGACGACGTTCGAATGTGCCAATCGCCGCACGTAGACCTGCTCGGGGGCGTTGGTTGGGCTTCGTCCGATCTGCAGCCCCAGGACCTCGTTGGTTCCCAGGCCAAACACCAACTCGCGCTCCGGCGGCTCGAGCCCGTAGGCCTCGATATCGGCGCGCGGATCGTCGGCAACGAACTCGATCACGCGGGTGAGTTCGAGCTGTTCGAGCAGAAAATCCAAGCGCGCGTTGTTAGCGCGTGTCGACAGTGGCCGGACCATTTGCCAGACATGGTTCGACGGGCTGCGCAGCACTTCAAAACCGTTGGTGATGGGGCGCACCTGCAGACGGTCGAAGGGGTGTGCGGCGAACCGGATGAGGGCGGTGTCCCGCCATTCATTGAGGCTGGCCGGGAGTGTCTTGAGCGCGGCGCCGTCGACGGTGTAAAGCCCGCCCCGGCCGGCGACCTGGGCGTAGACCTGTCCGCCCAGCACGGTTGGCGATCCAAGTCGCAACTCGAAGCGCTGGTTGCCTTGCTGCAGGGCGATCCCGACGGACGGAGGCACGAAGCCGAACGCCTCGAGCGCGTTGGTTTGCGCGAGGAGTTCGTCGGCGGTGACATGGCCCTGCCAGCGCAGTTCCGTCAGGGCGGTCAGCAGCCGTTCCACCCCGGCCGGTTGGGCCGGGTAGGGGAAGGGGCTGCGGAATTCCCAGCCGTTCTGGACCCGTTCGAGGCGCATGGCGGGATTGGTTCCGCGGGCGAGAGTCAGTGCGGTCACATCGCTCACGACCAACTCCGGCAGCAACCGGACCGTGCGTTCGGCCCGGCGCGCGGTGCCATCGGTGCGGCGCTCGAACACGAGGATGAAAACCGCCAGCCCGACGGCCAGGAGCAGCAGCCAGCGTGTGGTGGTCGAGTTCATGGGGGGTTAGCGAGGCTGCGCCCCAGACCGGCGAGGCGTGTGAGCGACTCGTGGCCGCCGGGTGCCCACCACGATCACCGGCGCCCGACGCCCCGCTAAGTGGCGCCGCTGCGCGGCGCAAAAACTTGACTCGATTGACAACAGATTTCACAGAGGAAGTCACTCGAGCGAGGCGCGCCTCAGACCAAAGCCAGTTCTCATTCCCATGGAAAGTTGCGGTGTTTCCCCGCCCTTCTTTCCCGCGCCTCGCTCCTTAGAATCCTTGAAACCTGGAGGGAGAGGGGCACCCAGAACTTGATTTGATGACCACATTGTCGGGGTTTCAAGGATTCTAGCGGCGACGACGCAACCAGACCAGCAGGCCGAGCCCGAGCGGGGAGGCGGGCAAGACCACCAGGAGAATCCAGCGCAACTGGACCAACTGGGACTGCGACAGCAACACGCTGTGTTCCTTGATGGGACGCGCCGCGAGCCCCGAGAGGTGTTGGGGGCGGTCGAGCAACCAGTTCACGGCGAGGCTGGCGAACTCGATATTCGCGGCGGATTTCACGATCGTTTCATTTGCCAGGAAGATCGACTCCCCCACCACCACCAGCCGCGTCGAGTCGCGATCCGCGGCCACGCCCTGGATGCTGCCTTTGTCGACGGCGACTGCGAGCGGGATGACTCCGCGCGAGTCGCGTGCGGGGTTGAACTTGGGCATTCCGGTTTCGAGGCCTTCGCTTTCGGTGCGTCCGCCGACGCTTGTGCTGACGAGAGGCTCGACCTTCGGGGCGTCTCCCGCGGTCCCGCCGCCCCGCAGCGGGGCAACCGAGCGTGGCACCAGGAAATAGACGGTGTGGCCGCGCAGGGGGCGGACGATGGGGTGGTTGGAGAAGTTGGTCGCCACGATGCCGCCTCCCCGAACCGAGTGGCCGGGGTCGAACGCGAGATTATCGCCGACGGCCACGCCCCAGCCCGCCAGAAACCGTTCCAGGCCGGTGGGCGCGTAGGCCGACTGATAGAAACTGAGGAGCGCCAACACACGACCGCCGTGGCCCAAATAGCGATCGATCTTTTCGAGTTCGCTCGGATCGATGCGACTGCGCGGCCCGGCCACGATCAGGAGTTGACAGTCGTCGGGCACTTCGGCGTCTCCCAGGAGGCGCAAGGTTGTGACCGCGATGTTCTTTTGCTGCAGCAGGCGGGCGAACTGCGAGTATCCGAAGCGGGTTTCGATGCTGTTGGGATCGTGCTCGCCGTGGCCCTGCAGGAAATAGACTTTGGGGCTTCGGCCTTCGATCAGGCTGGCGAGGGCATCGGTGAAGAGCGCTTCTCCTTTGAACCCGACCCGGCGGATTTCTTTTTCTCCGGCCAGGAGGCCGCTCAGGTTGTACTCTGACATCTCGACGGCGCGCACGATGCGGGTCCGCCCTTCGCTCTCGAACATCACGAGGTCCGATTCCTCCGGCGACAACTGGAGGCGCGCCGCGGCGGTCTGGGCTAACTGCACATCGCGTTCGTAGTCGATGGTCTCGATCTTCAATCGCGGGCACGCATACCCGTACTCTTTGAGCAATCCGGTGACCAGCGGAGACAGGGGGCTATCGCGACTGAACAGGACCGTCACTTTGACCTCGTTGGTGATCGCGCCCAGGACCTGGCGGGTGGGGAGGGCGAGCCGATACCGGTCGTCCTCGGACCACATGAAGCGGTGATAATGCCGGGCGGCCAGGTAATTGGCCATGCCCAGGAGGGCCACGAGGGCCAACAGAGCGAGCGCGACGTTCAGCCCGATGCCAAATCGGCGGGCTGGCGAGAAACTCTCGATCTGGGGGGACTCGTTTGGCATCTCAACTCCAACGGCGGCTTTCGACCACCTTCAAGTTTAGAAACAACAGGAACCCAGCCAGACTCAGGTGAAAGACCAACGGGCGGGTGTCCACCACGCCCCGCACGAAATCCTCCATCTGACCGAACAACGAGATGTGGTTGACCACGGCGGCTGCCCAGCCGGTTTGCGTCCCGACACTGAATTGGAGGAAGCTGACCAGGAACAGGGCCACTCCGAGGACGAAGCTGACCATGGCGGCGACGATTTGGCTGCGGGTGAGGGCGGACGCCAGGCAGCCCATGGCCAAGTAAGTTCCGCCGATCAGGAGAATCCCGCCGAACGTGCTGGCCGCGGTCCACCATTCGAACCGCTCGCCGGGGGAGGCGTAATGATGAATGAGTTGCAGCACGCCCAGCAAGGGCGCGATCGCCAGCGCGTAGAACAGCCAGGCTGCGGTGAACTTGGCCAACACCACCTGGAGATCGCTGACCGGCGCCGTCATCAGGGTCTCGTACGTGCCCGAGAACTTCTCGAGGGCAAACAATCGCATCGTGATCACCGGCGCGGGCACCACCAGCAGAATCAGCCAGAAGAACGGCGACCCGAAGAACAACTCCGTCAACGGCATGTGGATGGTGTCGTTGTTGACCGCCTCGATGATGTCGACGAAGCTCACCCCGGTGAGGAACAGCATGGCGGCGATAATCACGTATCCCGCCAGCCCGTTGAAGTAACTGCTGAGCTCCCGCCGGATGAGGGTGATCAAGACGCGCATTAGAAGCTCTCTTCTTCCCGGTCCGCGCGGGTGACATGGACAAAAATGTCCTCGAGCGAATGGCGGCTGTGCGTCAGTTCCCGCAGGCGCCAGCCCCGCGCCAGCACGGCATCGAACACCCGCGTCCGCAAGTCGACTCCCGGCTGCGCCGTCAGGGCACAGCGGTAATAGGCGCCCTCGGCGGGCGTCACGTCGAAGCGCTCCACGCCTTCCATTTCGTCCCAGCAAGCCGCCAACTCCTGCGGGTCAGCCGCGATCTCCGCGACCACCTGTCCCGCGTCGCTCATTCGGCGCTGGAGATTCTCGGTCGTGTCCGCCGCCAGCACACGTCCGCCGTGCAGGATCAACACGCGATGGCAGGTCATCTCGACCTCAGGCAGGATGTGCGACGAGAGCAGGACTGTCCGATGCCGTCCCAAGTCCTTGATCAACTGCCGCACCGCGCGGATCTGATGCGGATCCAAACCGATTGTCGGCTCGTCGAGGATGATGAGATCCGGCTCGTGCACCAGGGCATCGGCCAATCCGACGCGCTGGCGATAGCCCTTGGAGAGGGTCCCGATGATTTTGCGGCTCACTTCCTTTAAGCCGCACTGCTCGGTGACGACCCCCACTCGCTCGCGGCTTTCGGAGATGCCCAGGCCCTTAAGCCGCGCGCGGAACTTGAGGTATTCCCGCACGCGCATATCCAGATGCAGCGGGTTGTTCTCGGGCATGTACCCGATGCGGCGCCGCACGCGATCGGACTGGGAGAACACGTCCAGTCCGGCAACGCGGGCCGTTCCGGAGGTTGCGGACAGGTAGCACGCCAGAATGCGCATGATGGTGCTCTTGCCCGCGCCGTTGGGTCCCAGCAAGCCGACGATTTCGCCTCGGGCCACATCGAACGAGATCCGATCAATCGCGGCATGGCGGCCATACCGCTTGGTCAGGTCTTCGACTTCGATCATTGGTTCCTGGTTCGTCATCGTTTGCTCGACGGCTTGGGGACAGCCCCCGCGGGCCCGGCGCCAGCCCCGCTACTGGACCTGCAAGGCGATCTCGACGCGTTCCCACATCGTCACCATGCCGCGGCGGCCCTGCACCAGGACGTCGAGCACCACGGTCTCGCCTTTCTTCTTGCCGTACAAGAACTTTGCCGCATCCAGCAGATCGCTGGGGTTCTGTCCATCCAGCGCGAGGATGACGGCGCCCCGGGCCAGGCCGGCTTTTCCGGCGGGCCCGGTCCGATCCACGCCGGCGACCACCAGGGCTGAGCCCTCCGCCAGGCCGAGCCGCCCAGCCAGATCCGGGGTGATTTCCTCGATGTTCAGGCCCAGCTTCTGCCGGATGAGCGCTTCGTTGAAGATCGTGCTGCTGCGCACCATCCGCAGTTCGACCCGGTGTCGGGCCGATCCGCGTTCGAGCGCCAGGGCGATTTCACGGCGATCGCCTGCGGCGCTGAGTTCCTTGATGAAGTCGATGAAACCGCGCGCCGCCCGACCGCCGATGCCCGTGATGACGTCGTTGGACTTCAGGCCGGCTGCCTCGGCGGGGCTGCCCGGCTCGACCGCTGAGACCACCAGATTGGAGCCGCCGGGTCGGACTCGGGCACCGAACCAGTACTGCCGCAGTTCGGGCGATGAGATCTCGAGCAGGGCTTCGGTGATTCGCTTGACCGGGATGGCGAAGCCAATGCCCTGGCCTTCGCGGTAGACTGCCACGCTGAGCCCGATCAGTTCGCCTCGCAGGTTGACCAAAGGCCCGCCGCTGTTGCCCGGGTTGATGGCGGCGTCGGTCTGAAGCCAATCCTCGAGGCCCATCGGCGCGTTTTCGAGGGGCGGGCGCCGGCTCTTCGAACTGAGAATGCCGCGGCTGACCGAACCGCCCAGCCCGAAGGGATTGCCCAGCGCCAGCACCGTTTCGCCCAGCAGCAGATCGTCGTCAGCGGCGAACCGGACAGCCCGGAATCGTTGTCCGGGTTTCGCCTCGATCTTGAGCATCGCAATGTCGCTTCGGCGGCTTTCGCCGACCAGGTGGGCTTCGTATTCCCGGGCGTCCGTTTCGCCGCCGAGCCGCACCCGGATGCGTGTGGCCCGGCGCACGACGTGATCATTGGTCACCAGATATCCTGCCTCGTCGATGATCACACCTGAGCCCAGGCTGAATTGCCTGGTGGTCGCAGGGTGTCTTCGGTGGTAGGGCCCGAAGAACTCCTGCAGCAGATCCTCGAATGGATCACGCACGGCGACGATGGTCTCGGTGCCGATGTTGACCACGGCCGGCATGACCTGAGCGATCGCCTCGACCGCCGGGTCGCGCCGCACATCCGGTTCGACCCCGGCAGTGCCGCGCAGCAGCAGCGCGAGGGCGCCAGCCACAACGGCCAGAACCATAGACGCGCCGCGTGCGCCCGTTGGAACGGTAGACCGACTCGAACTCATGAAAGAACCGACGTTCCGCGCTGTAGGATGTTCAACCGCCGCACGATGCTGCATCCGCAAGCGGCGGGCAATTCGAATCAACGAAGCTGCGCCTCAGACCGACCGGCACGTTGCCGGATTGTCTGGGTTGGGCCTTCACCTTCGTCACCGGCGCCCGACGCCTCGCTAAGCGGCGCCGCTGCGCGGCGCAAAAACTCGACTCATTGACTACAGATTTCAAACGAGGAATCACTTTAACACGCTTCGTGAGCCTTGCCGCGCCGGGGGCTGCGGGATAGCCTGCCAGCACGATCCGGAAGCTCACAACCACACTGTCTCTGCTCCCTGTCGTCGAGCGCGAACTGCAGGTCGCCGCCCGGAAACGCAGCACATTCTGGGTGCGCGTCGCCGCGGCTCTGATCGCCCTTGGTCTCGGCGGTGGGTTTCTCATTCTGGCCGCCGTCAGCTTTTCGGGATTCGGCCCGGCGATGCTGGGGAGAGGTCTGTTTGGGGCGCTGACGTGGCTGAGCCTGGCGGCGGTGCTCGGGGCGGGCTTGTTTTTGACATCGGATTGCCTCAGCGAGGAAAAGCGCGAAGGAACGCTGGGGCTGCTTTTCCTGACGAGTCTGCGCGGGTACGACATTGTGCTGGGCAAGCTGCTGGCCACCTCGCTGCGGAGCATCTACGCGCTGCTGGCGGTTGTGCCGGTGCTGGCGATCACCCTGCTGATGGGGGGGGTGACCGGGCTCGGCATGGCGCGGACGTCCCTCGCCCTGTTGAGCGCCTTGCTGGCGTCTCTGGCGTGCGGCTTGTTCGTGTCCGCGCTCAGCCGGAACTCGCAGAAGGCAATGGTCGCCACGCTGGTTCTTCTCGTGCTCTGGGCGGGGGCCGGGCCGGCCGCCGACGGGATTCTGGCTGCGGTCCGGAAACAGCCCAACAAGCCGCGCCTGAGCCTGGCGAGTCCGGTTTGGCTCTTTGTGGTGGCGGGCGGAGGAGGCCAACCGCGGTTTTGGGGTGGGCTGCTGGTGAACGCCGCGGTGACTGGACTCCTCCTGGCGTCGACGTCGGTTGCGGTCCGACACACATGGCAACAGCGCCCGGCGGCGCGCGCGGGCGCGGGGCGCAGTTGGGTGCGGTGGTGGAGGTTTGGCGGGAGCAAACGGCGCGCGGCGCTGCGGCGCAGTCTGCTCGACAGCAATCCGGTTCTCTGGCTGGCCTGCCGCGAGCGATGGCAGGCCGCATCGCTCTGGATCCTCGCCATCTTTCTGGCCGGCTCGTGCGCGGCCATCTTTGCGACCGGGGAGAGGTGGGTGGGGTGGTTTGTCTGGGGCCACCTGGCGGGTCTGGTGACAGTGCTGCTGTATCTGGGTGCAGCGTCGGAAGGGGCCCGTTTGTTTCTCGATGCCCGCCGCAGTGGCCTGTTGGAACTCGTGCTGTCGACGCCGCTTTCGGGGCGTCAGATTCTCGAGGGTCACTGGCGCGCGTGGTTCCGGCTGTTCGGGATGCCGCTCGTGCTTTGTCTGGCGACCTTGTGGTTTGGCGCTGTGCTGGTTCAGTACACGGCGTGGAGCCAAACAGCGGCGATTGCTCCCGCTCCACCCGCCCCCCCGCCCCCAATCGCGGTCACCAATGCGGCGGCAACCACAAGCGTGGCGGTTACCACGGTCACCACCCGCGTCGGTGTCGGCGGGCTCAAGGTCGCCTCGCTGGCATGGGCTGGGTTGAATCCGCCAGGCATCCTGATGCCGGTGGCGCTGGCGTCGGCCTCGCTGTTGACAGTCGCGGCGAACCTGGTGGCCCTGGGCTGGTACGGCATGTGGATGGGGCTGAACTCGAAGAGCACGAATCTCGCCACGCTCAAGACGGTTCTGTTCGTTCAGATCATCCCCTGGTTTTTCATCATGTTCGCCTCGGCTTTATCCCTCCCACTCGTCGTGATGCCCATGCTCAGAGGCGGGGGACAGATGATCTTCTGGTATCCGGTTGTGACGACGGCGACGATGACACTGCTGTGCCTGGCCAAGGACGCGTTTTTCATCCTCTACGCGAAGGGCAAGCTGAACGCCGAACTGCGCGCCGAGACGCGCCAGAATTCACCCCGGGTTTTGACGGCTTGAATCGTCATCCGACGTTCTCCCCGTTTTCGGAACATCTGGTGTTGCAGTCAACATCCACAGGCATTGTCCCCAACATGTCAGTCGGACTTTTCGCTCAGCGCTCCTGGGCGGGCGCCAGGGCGGGGTCGTCGAGGTCGAGCCGGTAGAGGATCTGGTTGTAATCGTAGCGCGGCGTGGGCGGCGGCCGGTCGGCGAACTGCATCGTGTATGTGCCTTCAAAGACCAGGATGGGCGAGTCGGACGGGGTGAACTCGGGATGCAGGCGCGGGTTATAGAAGGTGTAATTGTCGTGGCTCAGGACTTTGACCGCCTTGCCCCACGGACCGGTCGGGGCTTTGGCTTCGGCGTACCAGAGTTCGCCGAAGGTCGAGGGCTTGCCAAACGCCTGCATGAAGACGGTGACCCAGCGCTGGCGGAAGGCGTTCCACGCGATCGAGCCGCTGTGGGGTTTGACGGTCTGTCCGTCGGCGGACAGCACGGAGGGCTGCGGTTCGAGCGTCTCCCAGGTTTCGGAGTTTTGCCAGGCCTCGAACGTGGCGGGGCAGCGCAACGTTGGGAACGGGTTGCCGAAAAGCACCCATCGCCGGCCGCGCTCGTCATTCCAGAAGGCGGGATGGCCTTCGGGGAACGGGGTTGGCTTAGGGGTCTGTTCGGACTTCGTCCAGAGGGTGCGGAGTTTTTCGAAGTTGGCTGTTTCGTCATTCCACACGCAGAGGCCCCACTCGTAGGCTTCGAGGGGCGGCTTGATTTTCGCGTAGGACCCGACGAGCCGCGGCGCGCCGGTCTGGTCGGGCAAGCTGACGTAAGCGGTCACCCAGGTGGGTCCGCTGCCGGGCATCTTGGCGACGCCGCGCGGGGCGCCTTTCGCGTCGGTGAAGTAGTCGAACTTCAGCCGCAGCGGCGGTTCGAACGACTCGAGCGGCTGGACGGCGGTTGTGGCGCTGCTCATGTCGAAGATGCCGAGCGGGTAGTGTGGCAGGGTGGTGTCGCCCCATGCCCAGAAGAGCCGGCCGCGGTGCACGGCATTCTGGACGCTGTCGCAGCCGAGCAGGCCTGCTTCCGGCCAGTCGAGGTCGCGTCCGGTTTTCTGGCTTTCGGCGAAGAGGCCGCCGCCGGTGAGGCGGCCGAGGCGTCTGGCGACGATGGTGCGCGCCACCTCGACTTTGAGCGTCGTGCCGGGTTTCGGGGTAAGACGCACGCCGCGATAGCCGAAGCCGTCTTTGGGGCGTTCGTAGCCGTGGCCGATGACGTCGAACCAGGTTTCGCGGCCCATCAACTCGGGCAGGTCGAACGCGATCACGCCGGCGTTGTCGGTGACGAGGCGCACGTTGTGCGTGGTGCGGAGTTCGACCAGCGGCACGGGCCAGCCGGTGCTTTTCTCGACGACTTCGATGCGGCACGGCTCGACCGCGCTGGCTGTCGAGGCCGACACCAGCCAAGCCAAGACCAGAACCCAATTGGGGTCAGATCTCTGCATTCTACATTTCACGACATTGCGCATAGGACGCGGGGAGTCGGGGTTAACGCGCGGTGCGTTTGAGTGTGGTTTGCGGCACCCAGCGCGTGGTGAAGCGCCGCATCAGATCATCGCTCGAGAAAGGCGGGCGCGCCTGGCGACCATAGGCCTGGTCGTCCATGCCGTGCCAGGGGAGGGGCTCGACTTGCCAGCCGAGTTCGACGTGGAAGTCGGAGTCCTTGTCCCAGCCGACCGTGTAGAGGAAGAAGTCGCGCACGGTGTCGGGCGGGGGTGGTGGGACGGCGTCCGCGTCGAATTCGAGCGTGAGTTCGTCGCCGCCGTTGAGGAGGACGAGGGCGTTGTCTTCGGCGGCCACCAGTTCGTCCACGGCGCCGTAGCGGGTGCACCATCCGACGGGAGTGATGGTCCAGTGGGGATTGGGGAATGACGCGATCGTAGACGGGGGTGAGCGGGCTGAGTCCAGGGCAGGTCGGCGAATTCGCTGAAGCCGCGCCAGTGCAGGTCGGCCCGCGCCGGCGTGAGGCGCGCGATCCGGGTGTCGCCGGCCAGCCGGCGTTCGAAGAGGGCGATGCGGTCCCAGTGCAGTTCGTAGGCGGTGGTGAGGCGGAGCCGCTGGGCCTGCGGCGGGAGTTTGCCGGCGAGGTCGATGAGGATGGTCTTGGTCTTGCCGGAGGGCACGCCGGGCGGCGACGTTGACCGGCTGCCAATGGTCGGCGGCGGTTTCGACTTCGAGTTGCGGGAATGGGAACGGCAGTTCGGGGTCGTGGGAGGCGGCGACGTTGGCCATGCCGCCGCCGAACCGCAGCCAGCCGGTGAGCGCCAGCACCAGCGGTCGCTCGACGGGCGAGCGGCCCGAAGTCGAGCACGACGCCGTGCGGTTCGGCGAGGCCGCGCAACTGCGGAATGCGCAGGCGCTGGGGCGAGGCCATGACCTGGTCGTTGTGCGCCAGCGCTGCGGTGACGTCCTGGCCATCGAGCCGGGTCGCGCGGCGGAGCGGGCGGCGCATCTCGAGCGTCCAGAGTTCGCCGCGGGGAAAGGGCTTGCCGGGGCGCAGCTGCGTCGGTGGTATGGACCTCGGTGCCCGGGGGATGATCGACCACGACCAGCTTCGCCTCGTCGAGGTAGAGGACTTCGCGCAGTTCCTCGGTGATCTGGACGGTGTATTGTCCGTTGCGTGGCGGGAACCGATCCGTCGTCGCCCATCCAGACATGCTCGTGCGGGTCGGCGTCGACGAAGACGGTCTCGGTGACGCGCAGGCCCATCGGAGCGGAACCGAGGATGTCGGTGACAAAGCGGAACCGCTGTCCGTCCCAGGCGTAGAGGTAGGGGCAGGAGCCGGTTGGCAGGACGGGCTCGAACACGGGCAGGGCGGCGCGCGGGATCGGGCTGTGACGTCGATCTGGTTGAACGCGAGGTCGAACCAGCGGGCGACGAGCGAATCGAGTTGCTCGTGTTTGCCGACGCCGATTTCGACGGGCAGCGAGTTGACGGTGCGATGGACGCGGAAGGGCCCGGCGGAGACTTCGAGGCGGATGCCCAGGCCGCTGGCATTCGAGCGGTTGCCGATCAGTCGGAGCTTGAGTTGGCGGTTGGCGTTGCCGCCGTCGTTGCGCAGGAACTGGAGCCCCTGGCCGGCCGGCTCAGCACGAGGTCGGTGTCGCCGTCCTGGTCGAAGTCGGCTGCGGCCAGCGCCTCGACTCGGCCGGTCGCCCGTCGGTCGAGGCCCAGCTTATCGGTCTGGTCCGCGAACTTGCCGTCCCCCAGATTGCGCCAGATCTGGAGGCCTTCGCCTGCGGCGACGAGATCGAGCCAGCCGTCGTTGTCGTAGTCGAGCAAGCGAAGGGTGTTCAAGCCTGGCAGGTCCAGCGGCAGACGCGCGACCTGGTCGAGCCCGCCGAACAACACATCGAGGTGATCGGGCGCGGCGGCCAGGAGATCGGCGCGCGAGTCGCCGTTGACGTCGCCCAGCGCGAGGACGGGTCCCTCGACGGGACCGGGTGGGAAGCTTGGTCGGGACGAGAGGGCCGCCGCGTTGTTTCTGAAGATAGAGGGGCGGTGGGGCATCGAGGGCTACAAAGAGGTCCATCATGTCGTCGTTGTTCCAGTCGTCCACGAGCAATTGGCGGGCGCCGGTCACGGTGGCTGGCACGCCGGACGTGGCGGTGATGTCCTTGAAGTACATGTTTCCGAGGTTGCGCAACACGCGCAGGCCGTTGCCGCCGGGCAGCGCGGTCAGCAGGTCCAGTTTGCCGGTGAAATCGAGGTCCACCAGCGCCCCGGCGGAGCCGACGAGACCTTTCAAGCCGGACGCGGCGGTGACCTCGCGGGCGGCGCCGTTGGTGGCGAACCGGTAGGCGTGCGAAGCGGTTTCACCCAGCACGATCAGATCCTCGAAGCGATCGTTGTTCAGGTCGCCGACGAGGATTTGGCGGAAGCGTCCGGCGGGGTTGGCAGGCAGCGGATCGCCCCGCGGGCGAAAGACGCCCTGGACGTTGTCGAGGAGCCGGAAGCCGTTGGTGCCCTCGGCGGCGATGAGGCTGTTGCGGTTGTCGTGGTTGTAATCGAGCACTGCGAGCGGGCCTTGGTATTTGGCCGCATCCGGGCCGAAGGCGGCAGCCGTGGCGTCCACGAACCTGACGGGGACACCTTGCGGGTCGGGTTTGACCACCTCAGCCGGGGCGCGGGCCTGGGTGTGGGCGCAGCGCTCGTAGGCCTCGGGGCTGGCGGGTGCGCCCGTGCCTCGTGCCAGGACGGCCTGGTGTTTCTCGAGGGCTGTCTGTGCTTCGTCCGGGCGGCCAGTCCGAACCAGGGCCTGACTCAGGGCGTAGTGCGCCACCGGATGGTTGGGATCGAGCGAGACGGCCTCCTGGTAAGCCACGCTGGCGTCCTCGAAATGCCCAAGTTCCTGGTGGGCGCGTCCGAGTTGGTAGCTGACGGAGGCGATGGTGGGGTCCAGGTCGCGCGAGGGCTGGAACATCTGGACTGCCTCTTCGAATTGGCCCAGGCGGAGGTGGGCGCATCCGGCGACGTAGTACGCCGCGGCGGAGTTGCGATCATAGCTCAGGGCTATCTGCGCATGGCGCAGCGCATCCTCCGCCTGGCCCGCCAGGAGCAGAGCATTGGCCAGGTTGAGATGCGCGTCGGTGCGCGACGGCGCCAGAGCCACCGCCCGAGTGAAGAGCGGGATGGCCTTGTCGGCCTGGTTCTGGTCCAGGTAGTTCTTGCCCGTGTTCATCAGGCGGATGAAGTCGTCCTCCTGGCTGGGGGTAGATCTCGAACAGGACGTGAGCGCCAGAACACCGCAGAGTGCGGCCAATGCCACCCGCCCGCCCAAGGCGCTTCGAGTTGAGAGTTGAGCGTTGAGCGTTGAGAGTTGAGAGTTGAACGTTTTGAGGTTCATGGCATCCGGGCGCATCCGCTCGTGGAAGATCACCGCCTGCGGTGAATCCGGACATGGAGAGCGGCGCTGAAGCGCCGCAGTCCAAACGCTGCGCGTCTTCGAACGCGGGCGGTTCAGTTGCGGAGCCTCTGGAGTGCGGCGGTTGACCGCCGCTTTAGGAACATGTTCACTGAGCAGTTCAAAAAGGAACAGGCCACTTTCCCTGAACCGTGTTGGCATATTGGGAGGTTACCCGACGCGACCGATCGGGCAAGGGAATAGCGGCCCACGGTCTAACCTGCATTACTCACCACTTTTTCCACCGCGAAGCCAGAGTCCTCAAGAGACGTCAGCATGCAGGTTAGAAGATCTGTCCGGGATGGAAGATTCGCTTGACGGTGGGTGAAGGTCTGGCTAGACCGCGGGGCGAATGGTCTTATCAGAGCTCAAGTTATGCAGAATCGTCCTCTAGGAAAATCGGGCTTGAATGCCTCCGTGATCGGATTCGGAACGTGGGTCATGGGCGGAGGGACCGTGTGGGGCCAGGACACCGACGACCGCGAATCGGTGTACACACTTCAGGCGGCGATCGATGAGGGAATCAGCCTCATTGACACCGCGCCGGCGTACGGCTGGGGTCGCAGCGAGCAGGTTGTCGGCCAGGCGATCAAAGGCCGGCGCGACCGGGTCATTGTCGCCACCAAATGCGGTTTGTGGACGGACGACGAGCGCGGGTCGTTCTTCACCGAACTGGCGGGTCGGGTCATGCGCCGCAGCCTGCGTCCCGACACGATTCAGATTGAGGTCGATCGCAGCCTGCGCAATCTCGGGGTCGATTGCATTGACCTGTACCAGACCCATTGGCCGGCGTGTCCTCCGGAGAACACGCCGATCGCGGAGACCATGGCCTGTCTGACACGGCTGAAGGACCAAGGCAAGATCCGCGCCATCGGCGTCTGCAACGTGACGCTCGAGGAACTGAAAGCGAATTGCGCTTGTGGCGAAGTGGCCAGCGACCAGTTCCGTTACAGCATGCTCTACCGCGACCCCGAGCGCGACATCCTCCCGTTTTGCGAGCAGCAAGGGATCTCGACGCTGACCTACATGTCCCTCGAACAAGGTCTCTTGACCGGCAAGGTGGGCATGGACCGCGTGTTCAAGCCGGACGAGTTTCGCAGCAACCGGGACTGGAATGCCTGGTTCCAGTTGCCCAACCGCCGGCGTGTGCTCGACATGCTGGCGAACTGGAAGGACCTCACGGCCAAGTACGGCGCTTCGCTGGCCCAGTTGGTGATCGCGTGGACAGCGGCGCAGCCTGGCGCGACGCACGTGCTGTGCGGCATCCGCAACCGGGCGCAACTGCGCGACAACCTTGGCGCGGCCCGCATCGCCCTCGAACCCGAGGACATGGCGCGGATTCGCCGTGACGTGGTGGCTTTGGGCGAACCGGCACGGTCTTGAGCGAGCCATGATGATTTGTTGCCGGACGGCATTCGCGGTCGCGTGCCTCGCAGCGGTGGCCCATGGCGCCGTCGAGAGAGTCGACCCGGATACGTGGCGGCAGATGCTCGAACGCGACTGGACGCTGCGCGAGGAGGTTCTGGCCGCGACGAATCGGACGGCCCAACTCACCCCGGCGGCGGATGCCCTGGGCGGCTGCGACGGCGTCAAGAATGGGCGTTGGGGTTTTCACACCGGTCTGGCCCAGGATCCGTGGTGGCAGGTCGACCTGGGGCAAGACCGCCCGCTCGATCGGGTTCTGGTCTGGAACCGCTGCGATGCCGAGGAGTCCGCCCGCCGCGCCACCAATCTCGTCGTGCGTCTGTCATTCGACGGCCACGATTGGACCACCGCTTACGAGCATCGCGGCGACCTGTTCCGCGGTGTTCCGGACCAGAAACCGCTGACGGTCGATGTGAGCGGGCGTCGGGCGCGTTATGTGCGGCTCGAGCTTCCGGGCCGCACGTATCTGCATCTCGATGAAGTCGAAGTGTTCGGAACCGAGGATCCGCGCTCGGAACCTCGCGCTCGACATGCCTGCCGACCAAGCCAGTCTTTCCCAGTGGTCTGTCGATCACCGCCCGCCGCCGCCGGTGGACTGGGAGGCCGCCGCCCGCGCCACGCTCGATCGCTGCGAACGGTTGCTGGCCGAGCGGCGCGCCGAAGGTTGCGCGATCGAGCCCCACGCCCGGACCCTGGCGGGGCTATCGAACCGGGTTAACGACGTGGCTGCGGCGCGCGATGGGCAGGCGCTCTTCATCGAGGCACGGCGGCTCCAGCGGGCGTTGGTCCTTGCCAACCCTGCGTTGGGCATCGATGCCATTCTGTTCACCAAACGCGTTCCTCCCAGTTTCAACCACATGTCGGATCAGTATTATGGCTGGTGGTCACGACCTGGCGGCGGTCTTTACCTGCTGCGGGACTTTCGCGGCGACGCCCCGGCGTTCGAGTGCATCAGTCACGGCTTCACGCAGCCGGGCAGTTTCCTGCGGCCGACCCTTTCCCGCGACGGGCGGAAGGTGCTTTTCGCCTGGTGCCGGCATTACCCTCATCTGGCCGCGGAAACCAACAAACTCGACAAAGCGAATGTGCCCCACGATGCGTTTTATCATCTCTTCGAGATGAACCTGGACGGCAGCGGCATTCGCCAGCTCACGCGCGGCGCCTACGATGATTTTGACGGGCGGTACCTGCCGGATGGCCGGATTGTCTTCCTGTCGACCCGGCGCGGCCAGCACCTGCAAGTGAATCGGCACACGGCCGCCCGCACGCTGCGCGACGCGGATCTGCCCGACATCTACGTGCGCTGCGGCGGGGACGAGTCCCGGCCCGTGGCTGTCTACACCCTGCACACGATGAATGCCGACGGCGCCGATCTCTGCGCCATTTCGCCGTTCGAGATGTTCGAGTGGACACCGGAGATCGCCCATGACGGTTCGATTTTGTACTCGCGCTGGGATTACGTCGATCGCGACAACATGCCGTACATGGGTTTGTGGAGCATCCGTCCTGACGGCAGCAACGCGCGCATTCTGTATAAGAACTTCACCCGGAGTCCGCATTGCACATTCGAGCCGGTGCCGGTGCCCGGCTCGCGCAAGATCGTCTTCACCGCGTCGGCCCACCACTCCCAGACCATGGGCAGCCTGGTGCTATTGGACCCGGCGGCCGGGACCGAGGGCGAGGCTCCTCTGAAGCGGCTGACGCCGGAGGTGGCGTTCCCCGAGATCGAGGGTTGGCCGACAACCTACTATGCGGATCCCTGGCCGTTATCGGAGCGCTACTATCTGACGGTGTGGTCCAAGGAAGGCGCCGACGTGCCCGGGCCGGAGGGCTGGGATCGTTGGCACGCCGTGAAGCGTCCGGCCAACGGGATGGGACTCTATTTGTACGATGCCGAGATCGGCCTCGAGTTGCTTTACCGGGATGCCCAGATCGGCTGCTTCGAGCCGATGCCCGTGCAACCCCGGCCCGAGGCACCCGCCGTGGCCAGCCTGGTTGCGTGGGACGGCCCACAGGAAGGGGCTTTTCTCCTCGCAGACGTCACCCGCGGCCTTGCCGGCGTGGCGCCAGGCGTGATCCGAGCGCTGCGGATTGTTGCGGTTCCGCCCAAGACGCATCCGGTGATGAACCGTCCGAACATGGGTTTGACTTCGGATGACCCGGGCAAATGCGTGCTCGGCACCGTGCCGGTTGAACCCGACGGTTCGGCCTATTTCCGGGTCCCGTCCGGGGTCATGGTGTTTTTCCAGGCCCTCGATGCGGAGGGCATGGCCGTCCAGACCATGCGCAGTTCGAGCCACGTCCAGCCAGGCCAGACGCTGGGCTGCATCGGATGCCACGAAGAGCGGACGCTCGCGCCGCCGGTGCGGACGATCCTGGCAGCCCGCCGTCCGCCCTCGAAACTGACGCCCGGCCCGGACGGGTCCTGGCCGTTGCGGTTTGATCGGTTGGTGCAACCGGTCCTCGACCGGCATTGTGTCGGGTGCCATCGGCCCGAGGGCCCGGAACCCAAGGCCGCCAAACTCGACCTCACGCCCCCGGCTGCCTACGACACCCTGGTATCGGTCGGCAAACCCAGCCTGCGAGACCATGTCAAAGGCGCCTATGCGCGCGGCGCTTCGCAGGCCGGAGAAGGCGCCGCGCGGACCAGCGCGGTGTTGGCCGCTCTGCGCCAGCAGGAGGCGCATCGGGAGATGCAACTCGATGACGACAGCCGGACCCGCTTGATCACGTGGATGGACACCTATGCGCAACGGCTTGGCTCCTTCGACGAAGATCAGGAGCGGCAACTGGCCGAACTCCGCAAGGCCATGGCCGGCCTGCTGGACGCGCCCCATGGGCAGTGAGACGCGCGGTTTCTGTCGAGGACATCTATGGGCAAAACCACATTCCGAATTGCAGCCTTGGCGGGCGATGGCATTGGCCCGGAGATCATGCGGGAGGCCATCAAGGTCTTGCGAGTTGTCGAGACCAAGCATGCCGTGAAGTTGGACATCACCGAGGTTCCGGTGGGATGGGACGCCATCGACAAAGAGGGAAAGGCGTTGCCGGACCGGACCCTTGCGGTCTGCAAGAAGTCCGACGCCATCCTGCTGGGAGCGGTGGGACTGCACTACCGAGACGCCGAGTTGCCCAAGGAGAAGCGCCCCGAGCGGGCCGCATTCCTGCGTCTGCGGCGCGAGTTCGGGCTTTTCGCCAATTTTCGCCCGATCCGGATGCACCCGGCCCTGGCCTTCGCCTCTCCGCTCCGGGCTGAGCGCCTGGGCGATGGCATTGATCTTCTCGTGGTGCGGGAATCGACCGGCGGCCTCTACCATGCTTATCCCAAGAAGACTGAAGAGGTTCTGGACGCGCGGCGCCAAGGGTCAAAGCCCAGGCAGGTTCTGCGCGCGATTGACACGATGGCCATCACGGGTTCGGACGTCGAGCGGATTGCCCACATGGCGTTTCGCGCGGCCTGGCTGCGCCGGAAGAAGGTCACGAGCGTCGATAAAGCGAATATTCTCGAGACGAGCATCCTCTGGCGCGATGTCGTCACGGATGTCAGCCGACAGTACCCGGAGGTCGTGCTCGAACACATGCTGGTCGACACCGCGGCCATGCAGCTTATCCTGCATCCCACGCAATTCGACGTCGTTCTCGGGGAGAACACGTTCGCGGAGATCCTGGGGGACGAGGCTGCGGCGTTGGTGGGGTCTCTGGGGATGCTGCCCAGTGCCACCCTGGGGGCGACGCAGCAGGGCCGGACCTTCGGTCTGTATGAACCCGCTGGTGGCACCGCGCCCGACATTGCCGGCAAGAACCTGGCCAATCCGATCGCCCAGATCCGGGCGGCGGCCCTGCTTCTGCGCTTCAGCCTCGGCGCGCCCGCCATCGCGAAGGCCATCGAAAACGCGGTCGACAACGTCATCACCCAAGGTTACCGCACCAAAGACATCGCCAGCCCGAACGATCCCAAAGAGCGCGTGGTCGGCACGTCGCAGATGGGCGACGCCATCGCGGCGGCCATCTGAACGGGCAGGTCCCGCCGCCCTGACGTGCAAGGCGTGCAACGCTGGGGGCGTTTCCTCTCCGGCGCGGCTCCGGCTCAGACCAGTTCAATCCTCATCCTCATCAATGGCCCCTGTGCGTTCTCTCGCACCCGCCCCGCGCCTCGCTCGGAGCATCCTCGAAGCGAGACCGAGAGCGGGGTGAAATCCGGTCTGTCTGGCGCGGATTTTCAGACTCGAAGGAGCGTGCTGTGACTGCCGCAGCGACACGGCTTGCCTGGCTGGATAACCTGCGCGCCACCGTCATCATCCTGGTGGTGAACATGCACGCGTGCGTGACCTACAGTCACGTCGGGAGCTGGTACATGAAGGAAGGGCCGGAGCCTGCGATGGGCGTGAAACTGGCCTTCATCGTGTGGCAGTTGGGTCTGCAATCGTTCTTCATGGGCTTGCTGTTCTTCGTGGCGGGGTATTTCTCGCACCACTCCCTGGTCCGTCACGGCACCGGTGGGTTTCTCCGCGAGCGCGCTTTTCGGCTGGGGCTGCCGGCGCTGTTCTACATGCTGCTCATCCACCCCTTCATGGTCTTCGTCCTGCTGGGGCATCCGCGCGTTCCCGATCGTCCGCCACTCGGGGTTCTGTATTGGGCTTACGTGACGTCCGGCGATGTGCTCCGCGGCAGTGGGCCGCTTTGGTTTGTGCTGGCCCTGCTGCTCTTCAGCGCGGTGCTGGCCGGTTGGCGGTCCGTGCGCCCTCGACCGCCCGACGAGCCGGATCGCGGCATGGTGTCGGCGCCCGGACCTTGGTTGCTACTGGGGTTCGGCGTCGTGCTGGGCCTGGCCACGTTCAGCGTGCGATTGTTTCAGCCGATCGGAACGAGCGTTTTGAACTTCCAGCTCTGTTTCTTCCCGCAGTACATTGCCGCCTTCGCGGTCGGGGTGGCGGCAGGCCGCCACAACTGGATCGAGGCGTTGGCGAATTCGCGGCGGGCTCGGGTGGCGGGTTGGCTGGGGATCGCCGCCGGACCCGCCCTCCTGGTGCTGCTGCTTGCAGTGGGAGGCCCGCCTCCCGAGAGCGGCCCCTATCGGTACGAGGGCGGCGCCAATGGGCGCGCGTTTGGCCTTGCCTTATGGGAACAGACCGCCGGCCTGGCCATGGGGTTGGGCATGCTGGCGCTGTTTCGCCGGCGCTGGGCTCGAGCTGGCCGGGTGGCCCGATGGTTGTCGGATCGTTCCTTTGCTGTGTACGTGCTGCACGCGCCTGTGCTGGTCGCCGTCACCCCGCTGCTCCGTCCGCTCGACGCCGGCCCGTTTGGCAAGGCGCTCCTGCTAACACTCCTCGGTGTCGGCGCCAGCTTCGCGGCTGCCGAGATCGCGCGCCGGATGCCGGGGTTGAGACGGATTCTGTGAGTCCCTGGCAGGTCTGGCGCTGGGCATGCGGGCCCGGACCGACGTAAGAAGAGGAAGTGACTCGAGGGTGACTCCGCAGTGCTATCCCGGAACATCGGACATCCGAGGGCTTTGGCTGCGGCCTGAGCCGCGCTGTGGGGGTTGCCTGGCGTCCGGTGCGACGATAGAGTGCTGTTGTTTGGCGAACGTGATACTCGACTAATCCATTCATGAGCACCTGCGTCCGATTTGCGCCCAGCCCGACCGGTTTTCTCCACATCGGCGGCGCGCGCACCGCCCTATTCAACTGGCTATATGCCCGGCACGTCGGCGGTCGGTTGATCCTTCGCATCGAGGACACCGACACGGCTCGCAACACCCAGGAGGCGGTGGATGTCATCCTGCGGGGACTGCGCTGGTTGGGGATCAACTGGGATGAAGGTCCTCTGACGAGCGATGCGACCGGGCCATGCAAGGGCGACCGCGGGCCCTATTATCAATCGCAACGGCGGGAGAACTACCGGCGGCGCGTGGACGCATTGCTCTCGCGGGACATGGCGTACGAGCACGAGGGAGCGATCAAGTTCCGCATGACCCGCGAGCCGATCGTGGTGCCGGACGTGATCGTCGGCGAGGTCAGGCGCGAATTGACCGACCGCGAGCAGCGCGACCCGGATTTCGTGATTGTGCGTTCCGACGGCCAGCCGGTGTTCCATCTTGTGAACGTGATCGACGACCTCGAGATGGGCGTGACGCATGTCATCCGGGGTGAGGATCACCTCTCCAACACGCCCAAGCATATCGCGTTGTTCCGGGCTTTTGGTGTGCCGCCGCCGCACTACGCTCATATCCCGCTCATTCTCAACCCGGACGGCACCAAGATGAGCAAGCGCGACCAGGGCGCGTCGCTGACCACCTATCTCGAAGACGGCTACACGCCGGAGGCGGTGGTGAATTATCTCTGTCTCCTGGGTTGGTCGCCCAAGGACAACCGGGAGATCATGCCCATCCAGGACATCATCGACCGCTTCGATCTGCCGCAAATCCTGAGACACAACGCGCGATTCGACATGGCGAAGTTGCAGTGGATGAACGCGGAGTACATGCGTTCGCTGCAGGGCGACCGGTTCTACGAACTCTGCGTGCATGCGTTCGCCAAGGCGGGCGTGGATACGAACCGTTTCCCCCTGGCTTACGTCAAAGCCGCGCTCGACACGTGTCGCGGCAAGCTCAAGACATTTGCCGAGTTGCCCGGCTACGCCGGCTTCTACTTCACCGACGAACTGGATTGGGACGCCGACGCGGCCGCCGAGGCCTTCACGGCGGAGGGTATCGAGCGTCTGCGCCGGCTCCGCGAGGCGTATGGCGCGCTGCCGGAGTTCACGGCGAACCCTCTCGAGGCGTGTCTCAAGAACCTGGCCGGTCAACTGGGGGTGAAAGTCGGAGCACTGGTTCACCCGGCCAGGCTTGCCTGCACGGGCAAGACCGTTGGCCCGAGCCTTTATCATCTGATGGAAGTGCTCGGACGGGACAAGGCCCTCGAACGCATCGACCGCGCGCTCGCCTCCGGGAACTGATCTCGGCACCGCACCCGCGCCTGCTGGCCGGATCAGCAGGCCGTGTGCTCTTCGAGCAGCCGCAGGTAGAGCCGGTACTGATCCAGGGAGACCCCCGGCGGGGTCTGGTGGTCGACACTCGGGATGAAACCGCCCGATCGCATCAAGGGACGCAGTCGCTCGAATTCGGCCCGCATCGCCTGTTCTCCGCGCGGCATGGTCATTTTATCGAAATGACCGACGAACCGGAACCGGGGGAACTGGCGGCGCAACCGCAGGCCATCCACGCCGGCCTGCCGTTCGAGGGGGAGCACGCCCGCGACGCCGAGTTCCTCGAGCCAAGGCACAAGCGAAGTCACATCGCCGTCCGTGTCCACGAACGGCATGATGTCCCGCTCCTGCATTCGCGGGATCAGTTCGCGGTAGTAGGGGGCGACGAACGCATCGAACATCGGCTTCGAAATCATCGGCCCTTGGTTGTAGGACATATCTTCGGCGATCGTCATGAACGTGGGCACGCAAAGCCGCGTCAGGCGCTCGAAGAGGTCAAGATTGAAAGCGAGGAGATCCCGATTGATGGTGTGGATCAACTCCGGCTGGTCGTAAAACGCCAGCATCAGGGGGCTGAACCCCATGAGCGTGCGCGGGAACCAGAAAAAGCCCTCGACGGTGGCCCACACCACCGCCTCCCCGCGGCGCTGCCGTTCCGCCCACGGCGCCAGACTCTGCATGGCTGCGGCGTGCGACGGGAAGAGCCGCGACCGAATACGGAGGTAATCGTCCATGTTGGCGACGACGCCCTCGACGTGGTGTTGCGTGGCCTCGATGGTGGGGTCGGTCGTGCTGAACCAGAACTGCTGGTAGGGATCGAGACCGAAGTGGCTGGCGATGTCGAAGACCTGGCTGAAATGCAGGTGCCGTGGCAGCCCCTCATCGTGCCAGCGTGCGATGGTCTGATCCCACCACATGGCCCATTCCCAGCGCGGCAGGCGGTCGACCGGCTGGAAGTTCATCACCGCGCGAAATCGCGCAACGTGCGTCATCAGACTTCGTGATCGAGACCTATTGCGCCGCCTTTTTCTGGGCCTGCTCGGCCAAGGCCTTGGCCTTGGCGGCCAGGTCGGCGTTGGCGGTGGATTGCGCGGCCTTTTGCAGCGGGCCGACGAGTTTCGCAGCCACCTGGGCGGCCTCGCGGCCTTTGAGCAAGTCTTCGGCGATCGCGATCGTGGCGGCGCCCGCCTCGGCGCGGACCGCGGCATCGTCCAGGTGGGGCGCCACGGCGGCGAACGAGTCCATGGTCTTGATAGTCCCCAGCGCGCCCAACAGGAGCTTTTTGTCTTCAGGCTGCTGGACAACGCCGGCAGCCTGCTGGCACATGGCAAGGCGCCGTTCTGCCGGCAATTCGGGGTTCGAGGCCCAGCCGAAATAGCCCCGCAACGCAAGGAGCTTCTCGGTGGGACTGCCGGATGACCGGGCCAGGGCGAGCAATTCGGGCGCAACATCCTCCGTCTTCCACGAGCCCATGGCGCGGATGGCGGCTGCGCGCACCTCGGGGTTGGAATTGTCGAGCGCGGCGCGCACGGCCTTGAGGGCGTCGGGTCCGCCGACACTCGTCAGCACGCGCAGCAGGGCGCCTTTGGCCTCCGGCTGGGCCGCGGCCAGGAGCCGTGTGACTTGAGACACGGAGGCCGCCGGATCTCCGGCCCGGGCGGACACGGCGCTCACCGCCTGCTCGGCGGCGTCGCGGTCGGCGGAACTGCCCGCCTTGACGAGGAGATCGAGCAGTGCGGGCAATTGGGCGGGATCGCTCAACTCGCCGAGCCGCTTCAAGGCGGCCGGGCGCACGGAGGCGTCGGGGTCCGTCGCCGCTTTCATCAGCGCGGGCACAGACGCTGCCATGCGGCGGCGTCCGATGAGGTCGATCGCGGTCAACCGCTCCGCCGGGCTCGAACTGGCGAGCATTTTAGTGACGGTGGCGTCGACGGCTTCGCCCGGGATGGCGGCCAAGGCTTCTTGGGCCGCTTTCGCAATCTGGCCATCGGCATCCGCGAGCAGTCGGGTGAGGGGGGCGACTGCGGCGTCCGAAGCGAGTTCCGGCAGAGCCTGGATGGCCGCCAGCCGAATCGCCTTGTCGCCGCCCTGGGCGGCCGTGCTCAGAGCGGGAATGGCTGCGGTGTCGCCTCGTTTGCCGAGGACCTGGAGGGCGAGCACCTTCTTGTCGCCGGTCAGTTGGTCGAGCATCGAGGTCAGCAGACGGGTCACTCCCGGGCCCGGCATCTCCATAGCTGCGCGCGCGGCGGCGGCAGTTTGGATGTGATCGCTGCTGAGCCAGGCGTCGCGGAGGAGCGCCAGGCCTTCCGGGCCTCGAGTGAGAATGGCGCCGCGCCAGGCGCCCGCCCGCACCTGATGCGGGGCGTCGGCAAGATTGCGCAGCCGGTCGTAGAAACGCAGGGCGAGAGTCGTGTCGCCTGTGGCGGCGATGGTTTCGGTGGCGCGCAAGAGGCCCTCACAAAACGCGAGTCGATTCTCGGCAGGCACGTCGGCCAAAGCCGCGTCGATCGCCTGGGCGGCGTCGGGTGTGCCGATGGCGCCCAGCGCACGCGCGGCGGCCTGCGCGACATCGGCATCGGGCGCGCGCAGGCGCTGGCTCAGCGCGGGAATCGCTTTCCGGTCGCGCCGCACGCCGAGGCTGTCGATCACACCGACGAGCGGACGGCCGCTCAGCTTGTCCAACGCGCCTCGCAGGGCATCGTCGACCGCGGGATCCGGGATGGTCTCGAGGGCGTAGCGCGCCATGTGGTTAAGTTGCTCGTCCGGCAAGAGCGCCACCAGCGCCGGCAGCGCCGAGGGACCGCCGATCACGGCGAGTTGGCGGCAGGCGTCGGTCTTTTCCTTGACCGTCGAGGTTGGGGACTGCAACACGGCGACTGACTTCTCGGCCGCTTGGGTGACGAGGGGGGACGGCTGCTGGGCGGTGACGAAGGCGCTCCCGCCGATGAGGGCCGCGACCGCCAGGATCGATTTTAATGAGAGAGTGGACATGATCGTTTGTCTTTCTAGTCGTGGATGGTGGTCGGGGGGGGTCAGACGGTGTACGGGGCGCGCATGGCCCGCGAGCGCAGCCGGTTCGCCTCCGCATCGCCGAGGAACTCTTCTTTGACGGGATCGTACTTCATGTTTCGTTTGAGCCACATGCAGATGTTGGCGGCATGGACGGTGGACATGCCCCGGTGCATCACCACGGGGTGAGCGACGGTCAATCGCCGCGACTTGACGCAGTTGAAGAAATCGCGCACGTGGCTCATAGGCCGCTGCGTCCGGGCCATGTAATCCTGAACGACTTGGTTGAAGTCGGCGAGCAGGCTGGGCCGGGAGACTTCGGGGCGGGAGTAACCGTCGGCGACCGACACCCAGCCGTCCGGCCCGTCAAACCGCATGCCACACGAGCCGTGCCAGTAATTGTCGCCGCGAGAGAAGACCATTTTCACGCCGTTGGCGAAGTGCGTGACCATGCCGTCGCCCGAGACATTGTTGACGTACTCGTATTCGACCGGGGAGGTGTCGAGCATGTCGATCCCGGCCTGGGCTTGAACGAACGTGTGGGCGCCCCATTCGCCGATGCAACTGGTATGGAAGTCGTAATGGCCCCGCCATCCGCCGCGGGTGTACTCGGGGTTATAGGGCCGCCACGGGCAGGGACCGAGCCATTGGTCCCAGTCCACTTCGTCCTTGGGCGGCTCGGGTTGGCCGGGCAGCCAGTCGTGTCGCATCTCGGCCGCGTCCCACGGCGCGATGTGAGCGTAGGCGGTGTGGATTTTGCCCAGCCGTCCGCTGCGGGCCAACTCGATGGCGAACACGAAGTTGGCCTCGCTCAGCCGCTGGGTGCCGGTCTGATACACCCGCCCGAACCGGCGCGCGGTCTCGACCACGGCTTGCCCCTCGGCGATGGTCATCGAGGATGGCTTTTCGGAGTAGATATCCTTGCCGGCGCGCATGGCCCAAACGGCGGCCAGCGCGTGCCAGCGATCTCCTGTGGTGCTCAACACCGCGTCGATGTCGGTGCGCTGCGCAAGAAACTCGCGGAGGTTCGAATAGACCTTGCAGTCCGTGTTGCCATACTTGTTGTCCGCCATCCGCTTGGTCGCCTCGCGCCGCTGTTTCTGCGGATCGCAGACCGCCACGAATTGCACGTCGCGCTCGGGCAACATCCAGTTGAGGACGCCCGAGCCGCGTCCGCCGATCCCGATCCCGCCCAAGATAATGCGCTCGCTGGGCGGCACAGCCCCGTCGCGGCCGAGCGCCGACGACGGGATGATCAGCGGAGCCGCGAACAGGCCGCCGGTCATTGCGGCGCGCTTGACGAATTGGCGGCGCGTCAGGGCCGTCGGCCCCGAGCCCGCGCTGGGGTTGGGGGCGGGAGTCATACGCATGGAAGGCGAGAGTGGTGATTCGTGCAATGCCATAGGGACGGCACCCTAGCAAGGGCGCTGCCGCTCGAAAAGCCCTTACTGGTGAAAAGTTGGTCTCGGTTGGTTCGAGGCGGAGCCCATCCCGAATCGGGCTTCTGATCCCGGCAACCCGCCCTCAGCGGTGGCGTCCGTGGCGCAGTGCATGGCCGGGACGCGCGCCGGTGGCCTGGCCGTCCTTCACCACCGGGATGCCGTTGACGAGCACCAGGGGAATGCCCTCGGGATAGCGATGCGGATCTTTGTAGGTCGCCGTGTCGCGGACCGTTGCCGGATCGAACACAACGATGTCCGCCCAGGCTCCGGGGCGCAACTGGCCGCGGTCTTCGAGCCGGAAGGTGGCGGCAGGCAGGCTGGTCATCTTGCGGATGGCGTCTTCGAGGCGCAGCGCTTTCAACTCGCGCACGTACCGCCCGAGGACCCGCGCGTTATTCCCGTAGCCGCGCGGGTGGGGCACGCCCTTGCCGAACACGCGCACGCTGCTGTCCGCGCCGATCATCGTATTGGGATGGCGCAGAAACGTCTGGAGATCGTTCTCGTTGATGCCGTGGAACACGGCGTCCGCTCCGCCACGCAACTCGATGTCGAGGATGATCTCGATCTGATCGTCCAACGTGTCGCTTCCGCGCCGCGCCCGGGCGGCTTCGAGCACGCTCAGGCCGTTGAGCGTCTGGTCGTGTTTGCAGTAGGCGATGACCGCGTACTCGTAGTTGGTCCGCCCGGCCCGTTCGAGGATGCGCTTCATGCCGGCGATGAGGCCGGCTTTTTGAGCCGGATCGGCCAGGCGTTCGGCAAATCGGGCTGCGCCGCCCGTGAAGGCCTCGTCGGGAATCAACTGGCTCAGGCCTGTGCTGGCGGCGGTGTAGGCGTATTGGTCTTGGGTCACATCGAGCCCTTCGGCTCTGGCCCGTTCGATGGCGGCAAGCACGAGGTCGGCCTGGCCCCACGCAGTCGGTCCCGAGAGTTTGATGTGCGAAACCTCGGCCGGCAAACCAGCCTCGCGGGCAACGCGGAACACCTCGTCCAAGGCCCGGAAAATGTCGCTGCCTTCGTTGCGCATATGGCTCGCATACACTCCGCCGTGCGCCGCCACGACGCGCGCGAGCTCGACGATTTCTGATGTCTGCGCGTAGCTGCCAGGCGGGTAGATCAGGCCGGTCGACATGCCGATGGCGCCCTCGCTCATGGCCTGGGCGACCTCGGCCTTCATCCTCGCCCATTCGTCCGCCGTCGGTTCGCGGTCGAAGAACCCGCCCATGACGCGACCCCGGACCGTGCCGTGGCCGACGAGGGAGGCGGCGTTGACGCTGATGCCCGTGCGCTCGATATCGGCGAAATAGCGGGCCACATCCGGCACCGACTCCCCGCAATTGCCCGTCACCACCGTCGTGCCCCCCATGCGGATGAAGTTCTCGGCCAGCGGTTGCTCGACCAATTCGTCAGCGTGGGTGTGGACATCGATGAACCCAGGCGCAACGACCAGCCCGCGGACGTCGAGTTCCGCCGCCGCCTGGCCTTCGACCCGGCCCAGGGCGGCGATGCGACCGTCCCGGACGGCGAGGTCCGCAAAGAAGGCCGGGTTGCCGGCGCCATCCACCACGCGTCCGTGACGGAGCACAAGATCGAAATCGGCGGTGGAGCCGCTGCCGCCGCAGGCCAGCAGCAGGGACGCAGGAAACAACGCGAACCACGATTGCACGGGCAGATTATGGAGACTTGAGCTTCGGGCACAAGACATTCGCCTTCGATCTCCCATCTCCGATCTCCCATCTCCGATCTCCGACCTCCGATCTCCGATCTCCGCCGGCTCACGCTCGCGGGTGGTATTTTTGGTGGACTGCGCGCAGCCGTTGTCCGGCGACGTGCGTGTACACCTCCGTGGTGCTGATGTTGGCGTGTCCCAGCAATTCCTGGATGACGCGCAAATCGGCGCCGTGTTCGAGCAGGTGCGTCGCAAAGCTGTGTCGCAGCATGTGCGGCGTGACGCGCCGGGCGATGCCCGCCAGGCGCACCCGTTTCTTGACGCGCAGCCAGAGGGTCACGGCAGCAAACGACGTTCCGCGGCGCGTCAGAAAGACGTGGGCCGTCGAGCGCCGGTTGACAAGTCGCGGGCGTGCCACCGTCAGGTATCGTGTCAGGGCCGCGATCGCTGCTCGTCCCACCGGCACCACGCGCTCCTTGTTGCCCTTGCCGATCACGTTGACAAAGCCGGCGTCGAGATGCAGTTGTTCGAGACGCAGGTGGCGCAACTCGCTCAGGCGCAACCCGGACGCGTAGGCCAGTTCGAGGATCGCCTGGTCGCACAGGGCGGACGGATCTTCTCCCGGCGGCGGGCGCAGCAACTGGTCGATCTCCTGCTGGGTCAGCGATTTGGGTAGGCGTTTCCAGCGGCGCGGCAGGGTCAGATGCTCGGCCACGTTCTGGGGGAGGAGCTTTTCGTTCTCGCAAAACCGATAGAACGCCCGCAACGCCGCGATTTCGATGTACAGGCTCTCGGCGCTCAGCCGCCGGGCCGAGTCCGCCGGCTCGGTCGCCAGACGCCGCCCCCGCTCGTGCTGCAGGAACGCCATCAGATGCGAGAGTCCGACCGACCGCCAATCGGTCAGGCCGTTGGCTTTCGCCCACGCGACAAACGCCCCGAGTTGGGCCTGGTAGGTCTTCTGCGTGTGCTCCGCTTGTCCGCGCTCGTGCCGGACATGCTGCAGGAATTCCTCGACGAGGGTTTCCATTTAGCGAGGCTGCGCCTCGGACGGGCTGGGGGTGTGAACGACTCGTGGCCGCTGGGGGCTAACGACAATCACCGACGCCCGACGCCTCGCTAATCCATGCGCGTGATCCGGACGTTCCGGAAATGAATCTCGCCGCCTTCCGACTGCAGGCCCACCGGGCCGGGGATGATCTCGGCGCCGTGCGCCTCGTTCACCTTTGTGCCGTTGAACCACACGGTCACACGATCGCCCTGAGCGAGGATCTCGACCTTGTTCCATTCCCCGTGCGGACGCTCGGCGCCGACGATTCGGCCCACGAGATTGATGTCGCCCGCCACCGCATGGTTGGCAATGAACTTCACTCGCGCCGGATCGCCGGTCACTTTCATCCCCTGCAGCCCGAGGACGTCGCCCGCGCTGTTGGGGTGCAGTTGCGTTTCCAGGCAGCGCGGCAGCCCCCGCGCCGGTCCGTTGACCCGGCCAAAAATGCCGCTGTTGCCGGGTTTCTGCCCTGGCGCCCATCGGTACTCGACCTCGAGCCGGTAATCGGCGAAGTTTTCGGTGGTGACCAGGCATCCCAGCGGTTCGCCTTTGCATACCAGGACACCGTCCTGCACCCACCACACGGACTCCGGCTTGACACTCGGGTCATCGAACATCGCTTTCCAGCCGGTCAGGTTCGCTCCGTTAAAGAGCTTCTGCGGAGCCGACCCGGTGGAACGGGATGTCGAGCATGAAACCAGTGTCAGTCCTGCCGCGGCCAACAGCCCGAGGCGCCAGCGATTCAGTGTCGTTCTCTTCATAATGATTCGATGAGGCTGCATCTCTGCCGGGACCGGACGAAAAAGGCGAGCTTAAAGACGGTGCGTCAGTGCGTCGGTGCGTCGGTGCGTCGGTGCGTCAGTGCGTCGGTGTACGGCGCGGCCTGGACCCGAGACGTGAGGACAACGCGCATTTCTCGTCACCGGGAGAGGCAGCCGCAGGAGTGCGGGTTGGGGCAGCCCGCATTTCTCACCAGCTTTTGATGTCATCTGACCGGTCACCGTCACATTTTACCTGAAATGCGGGCTGTCAGAAACCCGCGCCCCAAGCAGATGGACCCAATCTCGATCCCACTGTGCGCGTGCCCGGATCGCCAAAGCGGCTGGGGCGCGTCCCGGCGTTGATGAACCGATGAGCCAATTCTGCTTGCTGGGCGCGGGTTTCATAGACCCGGAAATCTCACCCGCGGACCGTCAGGAATGCCACGACCGCCCCACAGGTGAGATTTTCGGGTTAGAACCGCGCCTTGCCAGTGGGAAGTGAACATCGAGAGGGATCGGGTGATGCTGGAGGCAGTCGCCTGTCGCCGAAAACGTTTTGTCCCTGTCGCCCGCTTCCGGTATCCTCCACCCCGACAAGGTTTCCAACCACGAGATGGGCTACATCTTCGAGGAACTGGTGCGCCGGTTCAACGAAGCCCTCGACGAAAACCCCGGCGAGCACTTCACGCCCCGTGAGGTTGTCCGCCTGATGGCGATGCTGCTGGTCTCCGTGGATCGGGAGGTCATCAAAAAGAAAGCTATCGTCCGCACGGTTTGCGATCCCTGCTGCGGCACGGGTGGGATGCTCACGACCTCGAAGGAGCAGATTCTGGAGATCAACCCGAACGCTGAAGTCCACATGTTCGGACACGAATCCCAGCCGGAGACGTTCGCCGTCTGCAAGTCCGACCTCTACATGAAATCGGCGGACGGGCGGGACGCTGACAACATCCGGTTCGGCAGCACGCTTTCCAACTGGCAACCGCTGCTCCACACGATGTATGTGGACAAGAAGCTCGGCGGCGTGAACGCCGTGCAAACCCTGTCCCGCCTGAACCGGATTTGTCCCCCCGACAAAGAAGAGACGATGGTCATGGATTTTGCCAATGTGGATTACGTGCGGCTTTACGCCTTTTTGTCGCAGGTGATCACGTTCTCGGACACCGACCTTGAACAGCGGATTGCCAATAACCCGGCGTTGGAAGCCAGCATCAAGGTGAACCCCCCTGAAGACGCCCGCCTGACGTTCAACCAAGTCGTCAACGACCGGCTTCAGGAGATGGTCGATGCGAACTTCAAGTTCTACAAGCAGGTCACCGACAACGACGATTTTGCCGAGGAATTCCTGACGTGGATGTTCGAGCGATACCGGCGGGCCAAGGGGGCGTAGACCCTTGGCCGGTCACGAGCTTTGCGACGAAGGCAGAGCCTTTGGTCCACTCCGCAGAATTCCCAGTATGGCCTTCCGGTAGGTCGTCTTCCCTTTTGGTTCTCCTGTCCCCAGCTTCGGCCAGCACATCATTCAGGGTCATCCCTAAAGGGAGTTTCTGTGGACGGCGCTTGCCGGCCTTCGGATTCGTCACCCGGATTTGGCCGTAGAACACGCCTCCTCTCACCCACAGACCACGCAACCGCTTTCGCCGCTGCTTTCCCCGCTTGTCTTCGACATTCTCGAAGGGTATTATAAGCTTCGTCGATGGATCATGAGTGTCGGAATCAAGAGCTGGCAAGAAAGTAGATTCACATAAGGAATTCGTTTCTTGTGCACGGCAAATCCATCGTAGCCAAGCGCGTCCGTAGCTCAATTGGATAGAGCTTCTGACTTCGGATCAGAAGGTTGCAGGTTCGAGTCCTGCCGGACGCGCCATTCAACACCAAGGAGTCAGACGAAATCCCACAACCAAGGCAAAGCCGGTCTTGGCCACTTCTTGGCCACTTGTTGCGGCAGCGAATGGCTTTCGACGGTGGAAACTCGGGGGTGATTGCGAGCAGGTTTCTTCGTTCTTGGCCACTCTCTTGGCTGCCAGTCTTGTCCCGATGCTGGTGACGCTGTTACCAATCGTCACGCTGGTCAGGCTCCAACACTCGTAGAACAACCGGTCCGCGAGACTCGTAACCGGCATCCGCCACGGCGGCGTCAAGTTTCTGGTGGGCGAGCGCGAGGCAGGCGGGCTGTTCGTTGTAGAGGTTCGTCAGCGTCCGCTTCTTCAACTTGGCGGCGCAGTCGGCGTCCCGCGGTTCACGGCGAGGATGACGGACCGTTCCGATTTGGAAGCCGCCGCGGTCTTGCACGGTGGCGCGGTCGATGTATCGGTCCCAAGGGCCGCCCACCGTGCCGGGAAATACCAGCAAGCGCCTTTCCGTCCATTCGGGCGGGTTCAGCCAGCGTTCGCGGAGGTCGTTCAACTCCTTCGCGGTGGCGGCAATCGCGGCTTCCTGAGCGGGCAGGGAGCGGGGAAGCGGATAGTTGTCGAAGCAAGTCGTCGGGGTGTAACGAGAACTGACAAATCGAGGTCGGCAGTGATGAGCATCCGTCCTTCGCGCTGGCAGACCGCTACGATTTGTGGATCGGGAGCCCCGCCGAGTTCCTGGTCGAACACTGTGAGGGCGTCATGGCCTGCCTGCCGGAGGATCGGAGCGAACTCGGTCGGCAGGTTCTGGTCCACCTTGAACTTCATGCAGGCGCGAGGTCTGACAGCGGCATGACCTCCTCATGGGCGAGATCGGCGGCATAGGCGATGCAAGCCCGAATGTCTTCCTCGGTCAGCGGGGGGTAGCTGTGTCGGATGTCCTCCCAGTCGAGCCCGGCGGCCAGGTTATCCAACACGACCGAGACGAGGATGCGTGTGCCAGCCACACAGGCGCGGCCTTTGCATACGTCCGGCCTGATTGAGATGCGTTCTCTCCAGTTCATGGTCCTCATGTTAGTCGATTGCACGACGGATTGCACGCCGTGGGCGCTCTCTCCGGGACGAAGAAACGCACGAGCTTGTGGTCGACGTCAGCGAGCTTGAGGGCCTTCTGGTGGCTGCCGAAGTCCTGTTCCAGCGCTTGGATCTCGTCCTCGAACACGTCGGAGAGGCGTTTGAGAAAGATCAGCGGCAGGATGTAGTCCTTGAACTTGGGCGCGTCCACGGGGCCCCGGATGACGCAAGCGGCTTCCCAGAGCCAGGATTCGAGCGCAGGAAGGTCAAGAGGCATAAGGCAATACCAGACTGCTGCAAGGAGGCGAGGTGGCCGTGCGCAAGCACTCGCAGTCCCCAGTGCTGCCCTGGGCACGGCGGGCGTATGAAACCTGCCTGAGCGCTGGCTCGACTGCGCTGCGCCGACGACGGACAAACTGGAGCCCCCATCCGGAATTGCACCGGCTTGGCTCGCTTACCGAGCGAGCGCATCACTCCCAATGCTTTAGCCCGCATTTCTCACCAACTTTCGATGTCCTCTGACCGGTCACCGTCCCATTTCACCTGAAATGCGGGCTCTCAGAAACCCGCGCCCCAAACAGATGGACCCAATCTCGATCTCACTGTGTCCGCGTGCCCGGGTCGCCCAAGCGGCCGGGGCGCGTCCCGGCGTTGATGAACCGATGAGCCAATTCTGTTTGCTGGGCGCGGGTTTCATAGACCCGGAAATCTCACCCGCGGACTCTCAGGAATGCCGCGACCGCCCCACTGGTGAGATTTCCGGGTTAGGCTCGCTTTTGGGGACCGTAAAGGTGGTTTAAAGAATTCGCGTTCTCCACGGACCTAGCCAGCGGCTTCTAGTTCTCCGAGCTGTGCCACTCGTGTGAGAGCCGCTTTCCGACTTGGGAAATAAAGCGCAAGCGCCAATCCCACGCCCCAAGCCGGGTTCATCTCCTTCCAGTGAAACGTATTGCTCTGGTGAGACCAGGATGCAGGGTGCACCAGGATGCATTGGGGACGTTCCTCGATGGCAAATCCTGGCACAGGTTCTGCGCGCGTCGTTCGTGACACTGCTTCTGCCAAGCGCAGTCTGGATTTGGAGCGGACGTTAAGGCGAGTGGCCGATCGCCTCCGCGCGCCCACCACGCGCGGAAGCTTGATCTTATTCGCACCTGTACTTACGCTAGGCGAACAGTTCGCAAGTTCATCACGACCGCTCCATGAAAACGTGCTTTTTGGCGGCATTGGCTCGTATGACACTGTGCGTGCTCCAACTGTCCGTCTGTGCCGACGCCTTGGATTCGACCTGGACGCGCCGCTCCCCGCTTGCGGGCACCATGGTGAAAGTCATCCATGCCGGTGATCGATTCGTGGCCGTCGGGGCAAACGGCGCCATTCTCACCTCGCCGGACGGGGTGGAGTGGACCGAGCAGCGGTCTGGCACGACAGCGTTTCTCGTCTCGGTTGCGCATGGTCTGGGGCGATTCGTCGCGATCGATGGAGATACCGACCTGGTCCTGACCTCTCCCGACGCAATCCGCTGGACGCCGCATCATACGGGCCTCTCACGGCTACAGGACGTCGCTTTTGGCCAGGGGATGTTCGTGGGGGTTGGCCTGAGCGGGTTGATCGCCGTATCCAGCGACGGGACGCAATGGGAGCAAGTGCCGCGATCGACTGGCTGCACGTTGGAGGCCATCGCGTTCGGTCAGGGGAGCTTTGTCGTCACCGCCGCGAACACCAGTCGCCTGTTGATGTCCGAGGATGGCCGGACTTGGCGCGCAGGTTGGAATACATACGCCACGGCTCAACACGCCATCTGCTTTGGCCAGACGAACTTCGTTTCGGTCGGCTATCTGACGTCGCTCGCTGGAACGAGCGGCGAGGCAACCTGGCAGATCGGATCGCTGGGCGAGGAGTACTTTGGTGTGACCTTTGGCCTAGACACCTTCGTCGCGGTGGGCAGGCAGGGACGGGTTTCGACTTCCCCGGACGGGATCGCGTGGCAGCATACGTCGGTTGGCTCGGGTGGGGTTCTCCGGAGCGTGGCTTTTTTGGGGGGGCGCTTCGCGGCGATCGGCCCCACCTTCCTCTTATCTGACGATGCGAAGACCTGGAGCCGGCCGCAGCGCGGCATCTTTAGCCCGCTCAGGTCAATTGCGGTCGATGGTGAGGTGGTCGTGGTTGTCGGGGGCGCGCCGGGGAGGCGCGCGCCCATCATGCGGTCGATTGATGGCGTGGACTGGACTCGTCTCGAGCTCGAGTCTGACGGGGCGCTGCACGATCTCGTGGCTGGCCCGCCCTGGGTGGCCGTGGGTGAGCACGGGCTTGTCGCATCTTCTGCCGAGGGCCTCGAATGGCAAACCCAAACCGTCGGCGAACTGTCACTGCACGGTGTCTGCGCCCACGACGGCCTCGTGGTGGCCGTCGGCGAGCAAGGGACCATTCTCAGCAGCCGGGATCTTCGAGTCTGGACTCGGCACGCGCCGGGGGTTTCCACGGCGTTGCACGGGGTGGCCTGTGGCGCTGGCCAATGGGTTGTGGTGGGGGATGACGGTGTGTTGCTCAACGGGGGGTCGCTCGATGAGCTCTCGCTGCGGCCGATGACGAGCGAGTCCGCGCTCACGGACGTCCATTACCGGCAGTCCCTGTTCGTGGTCGTCGGGCAAGGCGGGACCATCCTCACGTCCCTCGACGGTCACGATTGGGTAACACGAGCAACGGGGATAACCAATGACCTCAGGAAGGCAGGTTTTGGCGATGGCCACCATGTCGCCGTGGGCGACGCAGGAGTTCTGCTCACCTCCCGAGACGGAATCGCCTGGAGACGGCACCAACCGGACAGTGAGACGATGCTCCTCGCTGCGGCGCATGCATTTGGCAGCTTCTTCGTGGTGGGCGGCGAAGGCCGCATCATGCAGTCCAAGCCCACCGCCCTCGCGATCGCTATCGACGTGCGCGGCATGCCAGTTTCTCCGCGGAATGCCCCATGCCTCACCGTCAGAGGGGGCATTGGACACATTTATCAACTCCAGGTCTCGAAGGACTTGGTCGGCTGGAGCACCCTGCGCGAGTTCGACAGCCTCGGATCTGGTGGCACCTACCAGACGGTCGATGGCTCGGGAACGAATGGGTGGAGATTCTACCGTGTGAAGTTGAGCGAGTGATCGCTGAGTCCCCCGGGGCGGCCATCGAGCCGATACCACAAGCAGGGGATCAAAGCCGCAGTCGTGGTTCAGCGCTATGGGATTCGGCTGCTGCCCGAACTCTATGCCCACCTGAACCCCATGCCGTACGAGGCGGCGGCCCAGATGGAGAAAGAGCTGGCCGATGATTGGGTTACGCGTTGGTTCCCCTGAGCGACTGCCGATTCGCGCTCAGGCCAGGCGTCGGGGAGTTCTGAGGTCTGCAGGGTTGATCTGGCTCCGGTTATCCGGGTATTCTCGTCGCATATGCCTCAAGATGCCGCTGTGACTCGGATCGAGGCCATCCTCAGAACCGCACCCGCACCGGACGTGGCGAGGTCTCGGAAGCGGTGCTCGGCGACCTGGCCAGATTGGCACATCCAGGGCCGTGTGGACGACGGGGCAACCGGTCGGGCGGCTCCGCGAAGAGGTGGCTTCCCCAACAGGCTTCGGAAGCCCGAGCCAGCCCGATCGTCTTTCGCCGGCTTCACTCTGATCGAGTTGCTGGTGGTGATCGCGATTATTGGGCTCCTGGCCAGTATGCTCTTGCCGGCTCTTTCGAAAGCCAGAGAGAAGGCCAGGAAGACGAGTTGCTACAACAACCTTCGGCAGATGGGCCTGGCGATGTTGCTTTACGCGGACGATCATGGCGGCAGGGTGCCGCGCGGCAACGAGCCGTTCTGGTGGGAGCTCTACCTACTCTATCTGGGCGGCACGAAAGCCACGCGCGACCAATACGGCCGCATCCGCACCTACACCTGCCCCAGCTACCCGGACAAACGCCAGGTGATGTGCTACGTGGTCAACGCGTGGCAGTTCAGCAGCCCGCGCGATACGGTCGGCTCCGAGATCGTCGGAACCCACCCTGTCGCGCGGGTGCAAAGCCCGGCGGAGACCGTCTACTTCGCCGATAACGAGAGCGGTTCATGGCGTCCCGTCTTCACCACCGCCAACATCCAAGGCAGCGCCTTCCTGAACGATGTCTGGTCGCCGGGGCACCTGCCCTACGGTGCGAGCGGGCGGACGTTGAGCGGCGAGCGGAGGGTGGCCGCGCGACGTCACAGCGAAGGCTCGAATCTGATGTACTTCGACGGCCACGCTGGTTGGAAAGCGGGTCGCCGGATGGTGCTGGATGACTGGCGTGAGCAGAAGTAGAGGATTTAGCGAGGCTTCGCCTCAGACCGGCGAGGCGTGTGAGCGGTTCGTGGCCGCTGGGTGTCCACCACGATCACCGGCAGTCGACGCCTCGCTAAGTGGCGCCGCTGCGCGGCGCAAAAACTTGACTCATTGACTACAGATTTCAAATGAGGAGTAACTCTAGCGAGGCGCGCCTCAGACCAAATCCCAACCTTCGACATCATGAACCGCCCCTTCGCTTTCCTGCCCTTCTCTCCCGCGCCTCGCTCCTTAGAATCCTTGCGAAACGAAAGGGATAGGGGTGAAGGCCAAACTTGACTTGATCGCAACATGTTTGGGGTTTCAAGGATTCTAGAGGCACCTGCCTGTGCGCCGACGATCGGTTCGCAAATCACCCGACGGGGTTGAATTCCGCCGGGGCACCAAGTAGCCTGAGGGCCGGACGCCAACCGAACCATGAAACCCCGCATTCCTTTCTGTCTGGTCCTCGCCTTGGTGTGCGTCTGGCTCCCCAGTCGCGTCCGGGGTGCCGAGTTGCGGACGGTGCTGCGCGAGGAGGCGAGCGGTCTGCGCATCGAGTACTGGTCAGGTGACCAGTCGGTCGGCCGCTCGCCGGACGACGCCCCCGCCGGAATCCAACTGAGACAGCCTGGCGAGGAGTGGATGGCTGTGCGCTTCCGGACGCGCGAGGAACGGGATGGCGCCATCGAGTTGGGGCCGACCGAGGTCGGTGGGCTTACCTTACGCTGGCGGATCGCGCGAAAGACCCTTGCTTGGTGGAACGTACGCTTGAGGTGCACGCGGGAGCCGCCCGGCAGTTCGCCGTGGGCTTTCCCTTCGAGACCGCGGTGGCTGGCGAGTTCGCTTCGTTCACCGGCCCCGTGAACACGCGCACGCTGTTCGACACGGTGCGGGGCTCCGCCAACACGGAGACGTTCCCCGTGGTGATGCTGCGGACGGAAGGGCGCGTCGTCGGTCTGGCGGCGACTCGCCGGGGCTGTGGGAGAACCGCTGCCAGCTTCTGCTGGATCCAGCGGTCCATCGGCTGGCCGTGCTGGCGGGCGACGGCCGCGATCCCTATCCACTGGTCATCAAGCCACCGGAGGATGCGCGG
>CAWJWM010000005.1:0-101884 GCA_963846445.1 uncultured Verrucomicrobiae bacterium
GGGAATTGGGCAACAGAGTGTCGCTGCACCCGCGAGATTCGGAAGCGCTCTGAACCTCATGTTGCCCTGTGCGGGCACCGTTTTGCCACAGCCCGGATTTCGTTGTCATCTTCCCCGTGGTGAGAAACCCGGGCTAAGGAGCGAGGCGTCGCCAGTCGGTGACGCGGGCTAAAGCCCGGATCACACGACTGGCGACATGTTTCGTCGGTCTGAGGCGGAGCGTCGCTACGGTTTGGCGGCGCGGAGGAACACGACCTGTCGGTGGGGATGGGCACGGTGATCGGGGTGTTCGCGCCCGCTTGGGTCGTCCACGGACCGCCCAGGGCGGGCGCGGTCTGGAGCAGGAAGCCCGCCGGCAGCGGTTGCGGGTCGGAGGTGATGGTGACGTTGTTGCCCGAGCGGAGGACGCTGAGCGTCACGGTCGGTTGTGGAGAGGGGTGCGGGCGCGGTAGGCCTTGAGCGCCGCTGGATTCGCTGTGTCGTTGAGCAGAACCTTTTCGCCGGTGGTCGTGACGGTGAACCACTCGAGATTGGCTCCTCCGTTGCCTTCGAACCAGACGCACCGGAACGGATAGACTCCCGCCTTGGGTACAATGAAAGAGAAGATCGTGTCGGTCGAGCCGCGTAAAGTCGGCGACACCAGGGCCGGCGTGTCGTCGGGCGTGAGGGAGGCGATCAGTTCGCTGCCCAGGCCGGTCTTGATCTTGTCGCCATGGGCATCGAGATCATGACCGCAGGGATGTCCTGGTAGCCGGCGACCCTGCACCCATCTCGATCGGGAAGACGCCCTCGGCCCACGTCGCGAGATCATCGCTGCGGTTATTCACGACGACCACCGCGATGGCGCCGGCGTCCTTGGCTGCCTTGATCTTGGCGGTCAATTCGCAGTGCCGCGGTCCACCAGGGCGATATTCCCGCTCAGAGCGGCGGCGTTCACCGGCTCGGTGCATCCGTCAGCCGGGTCCATGTACACCAGCTTGGCGCTGATGGGAGCGGTGAATGGCTTGGCTGTGGCTGCGGGGGCCACGGCTGTATGGTAGCTGCCCGCGGCCGAGGGTGCGCGTTCACCACGAGGGCCAGGGTGTTGGCTGGCGGTGTGTCGCCCAACGCGACTCGGAAGCCGTCATCGCTGTTGACGCCCATCTGATAGAACCCGGCGGCAGGTAACTCGATGTAGGCGATCAGTTCGGCTGCGATGTTGTCGGTGTTGTACGTGGTGTTGCCTGTACCTGGGATGCCCGGGATCGGCGCGTCGGGCCGGCTCGGGGTGGTGCTCGTCTGGAAATTGCCGATCTCCGCCGTCGCGTAGTCTTGATTCCAGTTGACAAGGTTGACATTGAACGCGCCGTCGACCGCCGTGGTCATGTCGGCCACGTTGGGCCCGATGATTCCGGCCAGTTCCTGCTCGGCCCGCCGGACGTAGTTGAGGAGCCCCACGGTGCCCAGTTGGTCGATCTGCCAAACGCGCGCTGCGAGACCTGGCTTGGTCGAGTCCCCGGTCCCGGGCGCCGTCCAAAGGTCAGTGCCGATCGCTTCGAAGGTCCCGACGGTGAACTGCCATTCGAGGTTCCTGTGCGGTTCCCTCGCCGGGATAGGTGAGCGTGGCCTTGTGAGTGGAGCCGGCGGCAAACCAGGGATCGGGGGTGTAGCTGACCTCGGAGAGCCGGCCACTCTTCGTGTACACGAACTCACCGGGCCGTCGTCCACCTTCAGGCTCACTTTGCTTTGGTCCCCAGACGACGGTGCCGTCGAGGTGACGCCCATACACGAGTTCAGGCCGCGCTGTCTGGGTGTCGGGTGTGGGGACGATTGCCGAAAACACGCCGGCGGCGGGGAAGTCGTTGAAATTCCAGTATGCGGTCAGTTTTCCGAGGCAGGCAGCGCCGTCGGCGCGGTCCCGCTGAAGAGTTCGGCCGATCGTGGTTTCGCTGCAAGGCGGCCCCGAAGATGGCGAACTAGTCGATCACGCCGCTCATGCGGTTCACCCCGGAAGCCGTGGCTCCGATGAACAACTCGGTGAAATCGGTTGGCAACGGGTCGGTATTGTCGCCGATCAGGAAGACTGGCCGTCGATCCAGATCTCCTTGGTCGACAGGTTCTTTTGAAAGACGAAGTGATGCCAGTCGTTCCACCAGGTGGCGTCGCCCGAGAGTAGGCGAACGTGTTGATGTTGGCGTGAATGCGTTCGGTTCGGCGCCGCAGCAGCCGGCTGTGTCGAAGTAGATCTCGCTGGTGCTCCACGGGACATGCGCCTGGAAACCGCGCTGGTCGGCGGCGCTCGAGGGCGAGTTGGCCCAGAAGGCGGATCCGGCCTCGATGGCGGGCTTCTTGAGCCAGAACGCGAAGCACATCACATCGTTTTGGGCCAGGGCGTTGAGGAATGTCGCGTCGTGGACTCGGACCGGACCGGTCAGGTTGCCGAAGTCGGCTCCCAGATCTCCCGGCTGGCCTGTGCGGCCTCCGGCGTCTGCGGTGAAGGTCGAGCCATCGAGGAAGGTACCGAGATGGGATGCCACGACGTCTTTCGTGTACGGGCCGACGAGGAAATCCCATTCCGCGGTCACCGTCGCTCCCACATCACTCGGGTACGTGAGGGCGACCTTGTGGGTGGAGTGTCCGGTGAACGAAGGGGTGGGCACGTAGGTCAAGGTGGCTTGGATCCCGTCCTTGACGAACTGGGCGTCACTGTGACGCCGTCCACCTTGAGGGTCACGTTGTCTGCCGTCCAGGGGACCACGCCATCGACATGGACGATCCGGATCAGGTTGGGGGCGGCGCCCGTGGCGTCTGGAGCCGGGCTGATGGAGAGAAAGATGCCCTCGAGGGGAACGTCGTTGAAATCCCAGTAAGCGGTGAGCTTGTCTCCGGCCGGCAGCGCGGTCGGCAGCGTGCCGCTGTAGAGTTGGGCGATCGTCGCTTCACTCAGCGCGGTCCCGTAGATCGAAAAGTCATCGACCAGCGCATGAAACAGACCGGCGCCGGTGCCGTCGGACCCGATGTACAGGTCGGTGAAGTCGGTCGGCAACTTGGCGGCTGCGACGCCGGGGTTGGCGGTTTCCTGGTCCAGGAACAACTGGCCGTCGATCCAGATCTGCTTGTCAACGCCCTTTTTGACGAAGACGAAGAAGTGCCATGTCAGCCAGTCGCCCGACCATTCGGTCCAGTTGCTCACGTCTGCGTTGATGCGCTGGGGTGCGGCGCAGCAGCCGGCGCTATCGAAGTAAACGTTGTTGTTGCTCCAGGGGATGTGGGCCTGAAAACCGCGCGTGCCTTCGCTGCTCGAAGGCGAGTTCATCCAAAAGCCCGAGCCGTCCGCGGTGTCGTACTTGTAAACCCAGAGGGCAACGGTCATCTCGTCATTCTGTGCCAGCGGATTCAGGAAGGTGGCGTCTTGGACGTACACCGGCCCGGTCCCCATGCCGAAATCCACCGAGCGATCTCCGGCCTGACCGGTATGGCCCAGACCATCGGGGGTGAAGGTGGAACCACCCCGAAAGACGCCAACCCGAGACGCGACTTTGTCTTTCGTGGAGAGGACAGGGACTTGGGCTTGCGTCACGCCGGCGGCGAAGTACGCCGCAACCGCGGCGAGCAAACCAATGTGTAAGATCCGATGGATTGGGGTTTTCATGGCATTGCACTCGATTATTACTGCGACAACAAGCTCTCCGGTTTCATCGTTCTGATCGTCTTGCCCACGATTGATCGCGGCAGAAAGGAACGCCACTCGTTCCAGAGGCACCGCCATTGTCGTGGGATCGCGGTCAGGTTGGATCTCAAAGGCCTCGAATGCAATCACAAAAGAGACATCACAAAAGAGACGGCGTCCCGACCCGGATCGGTGTTGAATTCATCCTCAATTCAGGGCGAGACACCGATTGGCCACGAGCCTAACCCGGAAATCTCACCAGTGGGGCGGTCGTAGCATTCCTGACGGTCCGTGGGTGAGGTTTCCGGGTCTGTGAAACCCGCGCCCATCAAAGGGAATTGGCTCATCGGTTCATCAGAGCCGGGACGCGCCCCAACCGCGTGGGCGACCCGGGCACGCGGACACACTGTGGTCGAGATTGGGTCCATCTGTATGGGGCGCGGGTTTCTGAGAGCCCGCATTTCAGGTGCAATGTGACGGTGACCGCTCAGATGACATCAGAAGTTGGTGAGAAATGCGGGCTAACGAAAAAAATCCCGCCCGGGGATGCGCCGGGCGGGCGGGCGAACCGGGGCCGACAACGGTTGCGATCAGGAAGCTTTCTTGACCGCCTTCTTTTCGGCTTGGGCGGCCTTCTTGGCCGCTTTGGCCGTTTGCTTGGCGGCCTTGGCGCATTCCTTCTTCCCCTTGCAGGCTGTCGCGCAACTGGTTCCTTGGCATGGGGCCTTCGGGCACCCGACTTTTCCAGCAACGCAGCAGGCTGGTTGGCCCGGGGCTTTTGTGCACTCCGCCTTGCTCGCCACGCAGCAGGCTGGCTTATCCGCCGCCTTGGCATCGGCCGCGTGCATTGCGGGCAAGAGCGCCAAGGCCATCACCGCCGTCAAAATAAGAAGTTGTTTCATGGGCCCTATTACGAGCCGGCTGGCTGTGGGCTGGCAAGAAAATTGTCAGGCAGAAAACTGTCAGGCGAAGAGAGGCGCCGGTGATTGCGGCTGCCGCCCAGGAGCCAGGAGTCGGTCGGACTGCGGCAGGGCCGCAACCAAAGCGACGGGAGACCCGTGCGTCTCTGGTGCCGACGAATGCTCAGGTCGCTGCGCTGCGCCGGCGCGATGAATGCGGCTGTGGCCCATTCGTCCAAGCAAAAAACCTTGTTATGACTTCTTCTTTGATTGTGCGACTCGCCGTTGTCGGTCTGGTGGCCACCGTGCTGGCAGGCTGTATTTCACATGAACAAACCGTCTACCGCGACGAGTCTCGCGTCCCGATCGAGTTCGAGAACGAGGCGGCGGGGCGGCTCTTCTACGAGACGTTGAGCAAAGCGCCTTCCGATCGCAACAAATCCGAGAGCACGACGCGGGTGTCGTTGCCCATCGTTTTCAGCCACAAGGAGCGGGTGGTCCGCGGGGAGAACACGGCGTTCAACTCTGCCGTGCGGGAGTGCGACACGAATCGCGACGGCCGCATCACCGAGCAAGAGGCGAGGATCTTCGCCGAGAGCCGTTAGCGAGGCGTCGAGTGTCGGTGATCGTGGTGGACACCCAGCGGCCACGAACCGTTCGCAGCGCCGCCCAAGCCGCAACCAAAGCGAAGGGGCACTCGCATACGTCAGGTGCCGACGAACGCGCTGGTCGCCGCGCTGCGTCGAGTTCTGGATCAGCCGGGTCTGCTGAGCCTGCGCTGTCAGCCTGCGCTTGCGCTGGCTGAAAACCTTGTGGTAAGTGTCCCTTGAATTGCTTGAGAACGCATTGGTTTGCTGGAGTCTGGACCTTAGGGAACACCTCACCGGAGTCGGGAGGAACGGCGATGCAGGCGTGCAAGGGCTCGCAAATCAACGCTGCCGGTGTGGCGAAATGGCAGACGCACAGGACTTAAAATCCTGGGACCTTAAAAAGTCGTGCGGGTTCGAGTCCCGCCACCGGCACCAGCATTAGCGAGGCTGCGCCTCAGACCGACGAGGCGTGTGAGCGGTTCGTGGCCGCTAGGTGTCGACCACGATCACCGGCAGTCGACGCCTCGCTAACCCGGAAATCTCACCAGTGGGGCGGTCGCGGCATACCTGACAGTCCGCGGGTGAGATTTCCGGGTCTATGAAACCCGCGCCCAGCAAGCAGAATTGGCTCATCGGTTCATCAACGCCGGGACGCGCCCCAGCCGCTCGGGCGACCCGGGCACGCGGACACAGTGTGGTCGAGATTGGGTCCATCTGTTTGGGGCGCGGGTTTCTGACAGCCCGCATTTCAGGTGAAATGGGACGGTGACCGGTCAGATGACATCGGAAGTTGGTGAGAAATGCGGCTAAGGAGCGAGGCGCGGGAGAGAAAGGCAGGAAAACGAAAGGGCGGTTCAAGATGTCCAAGATTGGGATTTGGTCTGAGGCGCGCCTCGCTAGGTCGACGATTCCGCGGGGTCCCGGGCACGTGCGGGTGAGCAGCTCCAAGACGCTGCACGACACTGCTGGAAGCCTGCGGATCAGCGCCCCGCCGTTTGCGCGCGATGTCGCCGGGCGCGTGGGAGGACTCTCGTCGCGGAACCAAGGGCGCCGTGGGATGGCGCGCAGACGGGCGGCTTGCCAAACCGCCGCAATGAACCGATTGTTAGCTCCATGAAAGCCAAGATCCTGCCGATTGTTTTGATCCTGATCTGTCTCGGGTTGGGGGCGGGCCTCTGGTATCGCCATCACACGGCGGTGGCGCAGAAGCAGGCGGATGACGAACAGATTCGGCTGCTCGCGCAACAGGTCCAGGAGAAGGAAAGCCAACTCGGATCGCAACTGGCTGCAAACAGCAACCTCACCGCCACTCTCCAGGCGAAGGGCGCCGATCTCGAGAAGTTGCTCACCCAACTTTCCGAGGCACGGGGTCTGCTCGGCAAAACGCAGGCTGAGATCAAGGCGGCTCGCCAGGAACTGGACACGACCAAGGCGGAAGTGAACCGGCGGGACGGGCGGATCTCCGAATTGGAGAGCGCCAACGCCGCCCTCGATCGCAAGGCCAGCGAGATGCAGGCTGCCATCGCCGATCTCGAGATCCGGATCGCCGACACCCAGAAGAGCCTCGATGCATCGGAGGGGAACCGTTCGTTCCTGCTCAAGGAACTCAAGCGTCTGCAGGCGGAGAAGTCCGACCTCGAGCGGCGGTTCAGCGACCTGGCGGAGTTGCGGCAGCAGATCAAGAGAACGAAGGAAGAACTGGTCGTGTCGCGCCGTTTGGATTGGATGCGCCGCGGCTTGTACGACGCGATGCAGAAGAACGGGGCGGCGTCGACGCCGAGCGGACCGCGCCGCCTGTCGCCCGGCGCGAAACCGAACGTCGACCTCGATGTCGAAATCCGGCGTGACGGTTCAGCCACCACGGTCCCGCCCGTCAGCGCGCCGCCGGGGACTGCCAGGCCACAACCGTGATCTTGCGTCGGGACTGCGCGCCTGGTTTTTAGCGAGGCTGCGCCCCAGACTGGCGAGGCGTGTCGCCGGATCGAAGCCGGGAGGTTCGAGTTGCTACCTCGCATCCCTTCCGTTCTTGGCCCGCTTCCATTCCGCCGCAGCCACCTCCTCGGGCGAGGCGCGCTGAGGCCACACAAAGTCGCGCCCTAAATGCAATCCGCGGACTTCGCCTTTTTGGTCCCGACTGTCGCCGCCCTCATCCAAAGCATTCGTTCCCAGCGAATACAGCACAAACGACTCGTCAACAATCGGACGGTATGACATGGCCGCATCGGCAAACCAGTCGTGCGGAGTGCTGGTCAGGAACTCCGGAACCAGGGTATCGAGCGTGGGCGGGAAATGACCGTGCCGGAGTTGATGGCGTTTCAGGGCGATCGCCGCGACGATCTGCTCCTGCGCCACTTCCATGCGCGCGGCTTTGCCCAGCGCGGTATCATAGGCCATCGATGTCTCGAGAGCCAGCCAGTACCGCAGGCGATTGTACCAGCCGAGTTTCCCGAAAAGACCGCTTCCCGCGAACACCTGCCAATCCTCGTCGGGCGGGAGATCCGCCGTGGGCTTCCATCGCCGATCGCGCGCCGCGCGTCGAGCGGCGTCGATTTGTCTCTGCATTTCGCGGTGGTGGAACAACTGATCTTGTTTGGCCCAGGCGAATCGCCAGCAGGCCAGATGGATCGCTCGCCTGATTTGGCGACCCAGGGCAATCACCGGTCTGAAGAGTTCGACGAGTTCACTCTGAGACGCGCTTTCGCCTGCGCCTCCCCAAGACCTCATGCTCTGCAGACTGCGGGTGGTCTCGATCAATTTTCGGAGCGAATAGCGTTTCGGGTCGTAGACCTGCGCGGCCAATGCGCGCTCGCCTTCGAGCGCCCGGCCCATGGGCGCGACAAACTCCTGCGCCTCCCAGCGCCTTTGGAGAGCCGAGAGCTGGGCGTCTGTCCAACCGTCCGCCTGGAGCGCCTCCCAGACGCCGGCCTGGATGATCGCCGCGTCCGCGATGCGCACCAATTGCGAAATCAAAAGGGGTTCATCCTTCATGAGATCCAGGAGAAACGTCGCGGCCATCAGATTCTCGTGCGCCTGATCCAACCGCCCCTTGTGGAGCGCATAGGCCGTGTCCGCGTTCAGAGATTGCATGGCCGACTTGAGCGACGCCAGATGCGGCAACAGCGTTTCGAAACCCTGCTCTAAATCCACATGGATGAAGAGCGTGCGGTTGGTGAGAATGAACCGCAACTCGGAGAGGGGATCGCGCAACCCTTCGAATGCGGCGTCCAGATCGCGCCACGTGTTCGTGCGCCCATCGCTGTCGAGCCATTGTTCGGCGGCCGAAGCCAACCTGGCCTTTCCCGGCGCCACGATGAGCATCGGGGAAGGCACGGTTAGAGGCGCCCGTGCGGCGCTCAGAATCCCTTGGGCCTCGGTCGGGCTGACGACGCGCACTGCGCTGTTGGTTGGGAGCGGGGGCGCAAGCTCGCCGACCGTGAGTTTCTCGCCCCGACTGCGCATGTCGCGCTGCCACGCCGCGAGCCCCAGCGATCCGCGCACGCGTTCCTCGACCAGGAACACTGCAGCCAAACCCGCAAGACCGATCGCGACAAACAGCACCCGACGCGTCATTCGAGTCATTTCGGGCCAATCTGACACGGGCGACCATCGATCGTCACGACCGATCGTCATTGACAAACGGCTGTGGGAAGAAGTAGCGGTAAAGCCGTCAATCCTAAGACGGTCAGAACACATTCATCATGGCTCTGCGCGATTGCGTCTTCTCACTGGTTATGAAATCACTCTCATCCAATACTCCCATCGCTTTGGTGCGTCTCCCAACGACAGTCCGCGCCCGGGCAAGGCGTCTGTTGTCAGGACCTGTGTGTGCGTTTCTCGCGTTCGGTCTGGCCGGCGGGGCGTGGGCGGCGAACATCGGGCCGGAAGGATCCGGCATCATGGGTTTCAACGACGCGATCGACGCCGATGCCGGGACGTCCTACTACCAGGCAGGTTTCCTGACACACATCAACGACGGGTTGTTGGGCACACGCGTCGATAATTGGTCCAACGGCAATGATCTGGGGCAGAATGTCAGTTTCGTCGGTGTTCTTTGGCCCAGCCCCCGTTTCGAGCAGATCACCAAATTGACTCTGACGCTGGCGACCTTTTACGACGGCGGCTGGTTCGGTTACGCCAACAGCGGTCCGGGCTGGGGCGGCACCATCTATGCCGTCAGCGACCTGCTCGAGCCGACCGTCCAGGTCACCACCGACGGTGGCGTGAACTGGACGACGGTCGACCGCACGTCGGATTACATGACCGCCCTCGACGGTCACGGCATCGGCGGCACCGGCGACGTGAACCCGACGTCGGCGACGGCGGTGTTCACCCTCGCGCTTCCCGCCACCCAGATTAACGGCATTCGCATTATTGGCGAGAACGGCGGCACCGCGGACGGCAACGGGTTTCTCGGCGTCTACGAGCTCGTGGTGGAAGGCGGAAACCGGCGACTCGGACGGCGACGGCATGCCCGACGACTGGGAGCGTGCCAACGGCCTGACGGTGGGCGTCAACGACGCCGCCGAGCGATTTGGACAGCGACGGCCTGTCGAATATCGAGGAGTTCGAGGCCAACACCAAGCCCAACCAGCGCGACACGGACGGTGACGGACTGGACGACGGCTACGAAGTGAAGACTTCTCACACAGACCCGCTGGTGGCCGACACCGACGGCGACGGGTTGAGCGACGGCGCCGAAGTCAACACGCACAAGACCAATCCGGCGCTGGCCGACACCGACGCTGACGGGCTGAGTGACGGCGCGGAAGTGAACACGCACGGGACCAAGCCGCTGGTCAAGGACACGGATGCCGACGGTTTCTCGGACGGCATCGAGGTGGGCCAGGGCACGGACCCGAAGAACCCCGCCAGTTACCCGAGCAACGCCGCCCTGATCGGCAGCGGCATCATGGGTGTCAACGATGCCATCGATGCGGACGCGGGCACGCCGCGTCTGAACGCCGGTGTGGCTGCTCACATTAACGACGGCAACCTCGCCACGCGGGTGGATAACTGGTTTGGCGGAAACGATCAGATCTATAGCTTCGTCGGTGTCACCTGGCCCACAACGCTCGCCACTCAAATCAAGAGCGTCACCTTGACCCTCGCCACGTTCACCGACGGCGGTTGGTTCGGCCCCAACGGTTGGGGGCCGGGCGCAGGCGGCTACCTGGACGGTGCCTTGCTGCTCGAACCGACGGTTCAGGTCTTGACCGAAGGCAGCACCCAGTGGACGACCGTCAGTGCCACGTCGGATTACCTCACGGCCTTGGACGGCCACGGCATCGGCGGGGGCGCAAATCCGAATCCGACGTCGGTGACGACCGAGTTCACTCTCGACACGCCGATCGCGGGCGCGACCGGCATCCGCATCATCGGTGAGAACGGCGGCAACGCCGGCGCCGACGCCAACGGTTTTATCGGCGTCTTCGAGATGGTGGTCACGGCGGGGATCGCCAACGACTCCGACAACGACGGCATGGACGACGATTGGGAACAGTTGCACGGGCTGAACGTGGGCACAAACGACAGCACCGCCGATCCGGATGGCGACAACCTATCGAATGTCCAAGAGTTCGCGCGCCAACACGAACCCGAAGAAAGCCGACACCGACGACGACGGCTTGACGGACGGCAACGAGTTGGGCCTGCACAACACCAACCCGCTTCTTGCCGACACCGACGGCGACGGTTTGAGCGACGGGCGCGAGGTCAACACGGTCCACACCAACCCGTTGGTTGCCGACACCGACGGCGACGGCCTGACCGACGGTCAGGAAGCCGACGTGCATCATTGTGATCCGACCAAGCCGGACACCGATGGCGACGGCTACGATGACGGTCTCGAAGTCGCGCTGGGGTCGGACCCCAACTCGGACGCCAGCAAGCCCAGCGAAGTGGCCGTTCTCGGCCAAGCCATCCTCGGGGTCAAAGAGCCGGGCGACGCGGGCATCGAGACTCCCTACGCCAACTCGGGCGTGTTTGCGAACATCAACGACGGCGACCTGCTCACGCGCGTGGACACCTACGGCGGCGGCGCCGCGCCCACCGCCAGTTACGTGGGGATTCTCTGGACTCAGCCGATCACGGCTCCGATCGCGCGCCTGAAGCTCAGTCTGGCCGTGTTCTTCGACGGCGGCTGGTTTGGCGCCAACAACGTCGGACCTGGGAGCGGCGGCGTGCTCTCCCCCAATTACCTCACCGAGCCTGGAGTCCAGATCACCACCGATCACGGTGCCACCTGGACCACCGTGCCCCACACATCGGACTACCTGACCGCGCTCAATGGGCATCCGCTGCCGGCTGTCGATTTCGGGCCGCCTACGACGGCTCAGGCGACATTCCTGCTGACGGAGCCCCAGGCCAACATCGACGGCATCCGGCTGTTGGGAAGCGAAGGCGGAACGGCGAGCCTCGGGTTCCTGGGCGTCTTCGAGTTGAGCGTCGAAGTCGAGCGCCCGGCGGTTGGCGTCTCGATCGTCTCCGTGGCAAAAGTGAACAACCAGTTCCGGTTCGAGTTCGACACCCAAGCGGGGGCGACATACGTTGTCCAGTACAAGGGCTCGCTCGCCCCTGGCGACTGGCAGACCCTGACGACGGTTGTCGGCGACGGGACCCGCAAAGAAGTGACCGACAGCACTGGCAACGCGCAGCGGTTCTACCGGGTCGCAACTCAATAGGCCGATTCCCAGCCTGCACCTGGCGCAGCGCGGCAGAGGCGCAACCAACGCGACGGAACGCTCGTGCACCTCTCGCTGAGGAACACGCCGTTCGCCGCGCTGCGCCAGCGGGCTGCGTCCTGTCTTGTGGCGCTGTGCCTGGCCCTGCTGGGCGGCTGTGGTCCCTCGCCCGAAGACCAGGGCGGTTCGTCCCACGCCGTTGCACCCGCCGAGTCTCCCCTGGCGACGCCGAGTGTCACCGGCATTTTCGAGGACGTGACAGAGCGGGCGGGCATCGACTTTGTGCATCAGCTTGCCGGTGGGAAGCTGGATAACATCATGAAATCGGACGGCGCCGGCGGCGCCTTCCTCGACTTCGACCTCGACGGCTTCCTGGATGTGTACCTGGTGAATTCCGGGCCGGACGCGGTTTTGGCGGAGGCGCCGGCCGGCACGCCGCGCTGGCCCAACCGGCTGTTTCGAAATCGTGGGGACGGCACCTTCGAGGATGCGACCGAGCGCGCCGGGGTTGCGGGATCGGGTTTTGGGACAACGGCCGCCGCCGCCGATTATGATAACGACGGCGATCCGGACTTGCTCGCTGTGAATTTTAACGGGCTCATTCTTTACCGTAACGAGGGGAACGGCACATTCACCGATGTCACCAGGCCAGCCGGTCTGACTTCGACGCAGGCCGGCATTTCCGCCACGTTCGCCGACGTCGACATGGACGGGTACTTGGACGTCTTCGTCGCCAATTACCTTCGTTACGACCCGGCGGTCGAGGTGCCGCCGGGGGCGCAGACGCCGTATCCCGGTCCGTTGGCTTACGAACCGGAGTTCAATCGCCTCTATCGCAATCGCGGCGACGGCACGTTCGCGGATATCAGCGACCGCGCCGGCATCCTCATCCCGGGGCACCGGGCGATGTCGGTGAGCGCATTGGATTACGATCTGGACGGCGACGCCGACTTCTACGTCTCCAACGACGGCACGCCCAATCTGCTGCTGGCGAACGACGGGCACGGGCGGTTCACGGAGATCGGCCTGCGGGCCGGCGCAGGTTTCAACCAGTTCGGAGCAGCCGATGGTTCGATGGGCGCAGCCATCGGCGACTGCAACGGGGACGGTTTGCCGGACATGTTCGTCACACGCTTTGGCAACGCCTCGCTCTACCTCAATTCCCGCGGCGGCTTTTTCGAGGATCGCATCCAGGCGGCGGGCATCCTCAAGGCAACATCCCGATTCACCGGCTGGGGCGGCAATTTCCTGGACTTCGACAACGATGGCGACCTGGACCTGTTCATCGCCAACGGCGACGCCCATTTCCTGAAAGGCATGCCACTCCTGCTCTTGGAGAATCGCGGCGACGCTTCGTTCACGGACGCGAGTGAACTGGGGGGCCCCGTGTTCGCGCGCCCGCTCAATGCCCGCGGGAGTGGGGCTTGGGATTTCGACAATGACGGGCGCATGGACCTGCTGGTGACCACGCTGGGCGACCGTCCGGTTCTGCTGCGGAATGTCGGGTCCCCGCAGCGGCGCTGGCTCACGCTCAGGCTGCATGGCACGCGCGGCAACCGCGACGGCTTCGGGGCGCAGGTGCGGGTCATGGCTGGCGGCCGGACCTGGACGGCGCAAGCGCGATGCCCGACGGGTTATCTTTTTCAGCAGGATCCGCGGCTCCATTTCGGGTTGGCCGCGAACGCCAAGGTGGAGCAGATCGAGATCCGCTGGCCCAGCGGCCAGACCCAGGTGTTGTCGGACGTCGCCGCGGACCAGATTCTCGATGTGACGGAGCCCGGCGACTCGAGGTGGATCCAGACGCCCCGAGCATCTTTATGATGGGCTCCGGCTCATTTTGGCGCGGGCCGCTTCGAGGATTCGTTTCTCGCGCTCGGTCAGGCTCTGGATGCCGTGGGCGGAGATCTTGTCGAGGATGGGATCCACCTCGCGGCTCATGAAATCGGCGGCGGACAACTGGTCGGTGGACGTCGTGAGATGCTGGCGATGGCCCTTGGAGCGGGGGCTGGTTGCGCCAACCAACTCGCGGCGGACAACGGTCGGGCGGACTTGCAGCCACTTCGAGCGGCTGCGAACGGCCAACTGGCGGAGTTGCAGGTAACCGATCGCCGCCACCATGCCGCCCAAGTGAGCCGCGTGCGCGACGCCGCTCGCAGGACTGAGCAGGCCCAGCAGGGCGATCAGCGCTTGGAAAACGAGCAGGTACTTGGCGCGCATGGTCAACGGGATGACGAAGGCAATGAGGGTGGTGATCGGCATCTCGCGGTTCAATAGGGCGAACGCAGCAATGAGCCCGAAGATTCCCGCGGAAGCGCCCACCACGCCGCCAAGTCCGAAATGGGCCGGGAAGGCCCAGGCGCAGGCCACCTGCAACACGCCGCCCATCGCGCCGCTGCCAAAATACAAGCGCACGAAGAACGGACGCCCAAGGGTCTCCTCCAAGGGACGCCCGAAGAAATGGAGCATCACGCAATTGATGACCAGGTGAAACAGGCCGGCGTGCAAGAACTGGAACGTGACAACCTGCCACACCCAACCGCGCGCCAGGCCGTCCGGCGAGAGGGCCAGGCAACTCATCGCCTCGGCAAAACCCCGCGGCCAAATCAGCGCGCCGATCAAGCCCAGCGCATAAACGGCGGTATTGATCACGATCAGGGAGGTCGTGATCGACCACCGCGTGCGATAGGGTGTCTCGCGCATGTAAGCCCGGTCATGAATCATCACCCGCATGCTATGCCAGGCCGCGACCCATTTCAACGTGGTTTTTGCGGTTTGCCGCCGATTCCACGACTCCGATTCCATCTTGCGCTCACGCTGGCGCCTTTTTATGTTGGCGCCATGCAACTGATCTCGCGATCGGACCGACGCAGGTGGGGCATGCTATTCGCCCTCGCCCTGCTGCCGGCGGCGGCAGCACTGGGAGCGGAGCCCGCGACCAACGAGTACGACGAGCGGTACCGCCGGCTCAACGGCATTGTCGAGGAACTGGCAGGAGCACAAGCCACCTTGCAGAAGCGAATCGGCACCCTGTCCGACGAGGTGCGGGTGGTCCGGGACGAACAGGGTCGATCGACCGGTCAGTTTGTGCGGCACGATGATCTCCGCAAGGCGCTGGACGCCCTCGCCGAAAAAGTCCGCGAGTTGGACCGCAAACGCGAGGAAGACAAGAAACTCATCCTCGAGGAGTTGCGCAAGCTCGCACAAACCCCTCTGACCGAGTCCAGGCCTCGCCGCGTGCGGGAGCCCGATCCCGAGCCCCGCAGCCCGCCAGCGGTCCGCTGAAAGGCTACGAGTACGTTGTGAAGTCGGGTGATACTTTGGCTGCGATCCTCGCCGCCTACCAGCAAAGCGGCGTCAAAGTCTCTCAAAGCCAAGTGATCAAAGCCAATGCCGGTCTGAATCCCGATCGGTTGAAAGTCGGCCAGAAGCTCTTCATCCCCGAGCCCTCCGCGCCGTGAGATCGGCGGGGGATGAGCCCGCCGATTGCCGCCAGGGCGCGGCTCTTCAACGGTGGGGCAAACTGCGACTGAAGAAGTTAGCACTTTTTTCGGGACATCCTCTTTCCATTTTTTTACCCTCGCGGCATGAGCACAAGCAAACGCCGCCACGTTTCTCCGGACGAACAACATGTTTTGGAACATGGCCACATCCTTCTCCTGAGCTCGGCCAAAGAGAGAACTCGGTGCGATCAGGCCATCCGCCAACACCACTACCTGCACGGTGTCACCTTGGTGGGCGAGCATTTGCGCTATGCCTTCGTGTATCGAGGACAATGGTTGGCGGTCGCCACCTGGAGCTCGGCCGCCTTCCACCTCAAAGATCGAGACCAGTTCATCGGCTGGTCGGCCGAACAGTGCGCGCGACGTCGTAGTCTGCTGGCCAATAATTCGCGTCTGTTGGTGATGCCCGACTGCCACTATCCCAACCTGATCAGCCGTTTCATGAAGCTCATGCTCCAACGCCTCTCGGAGGATTGGCACAAGCGCTGGGGCCATCCCATCGCCCTGGTGGAGAGTTTTGTCGATCCGAACCTCTACCAAGGCACCGCCTACAAGGGCAGCGGGTGGTGCCACCTGGGCAAAACCGCCGGTTGGAAGCGCGATGCGGACGACTTCTATGTGAAAAACCAGGCCCCCAAGCAGATTTGGGTTCGGGAACTGGTGAAGCACGCGTGCGTGAAATTGCGCGCGCCCCAATTGCCTGCGGCTTGGGCCAACGTCGAACACGCGGCCCACGTCCGCTGCACGGCCAAGGCAGCGCAGATCCGCAGCTTGATGGAAAGTGTCGAGGCGGAGGTCGCGGAATTTCGTCGGGCGCAAGCGCTGGCCTATCCGCTGCCGGGGCTAATCTGCCTGATGGTCATGGCCGCCGCCCAGGGGGTGGTGCGCGGCCCCCAAGACCTGGCCGATTACGCCCAGAGCTTGAGCCCCGCGCAATTGCGCGCCTTGAAGTTTCGCACTGATCCCCAGAGCCGTGAGGTGCGTCGTCCCGGAAAGACCACCTTGACCCGCGTGTTGCATGAGGTCGACGACGACCAAGTGGAACGGGCACTCTTGCGCTGGCAGGATCAGCTTCTGGGCCCTCGGCAGGATCGGATCGTCATCGTCGATGGCAAGAAAGTCCGTCACGCCGGAGTGGAGATCGTCAATGCCGTCGATTCCCAGGGCCGTTTTCTGGGCAGTGTGGTCACGCCGGCCAAGACCAACGAAATCCCCGCCGCCCGCCAACTGCTGCGCCGCCAAGCGCTGCGGGGCAAGATCGTGGTGGCCGACGCAATGCACACCCAGGATGAAACGGCCCAAGACATCCTCTTCGAGGGAGGCGGGGACTATCTGCTCACGGTCAAGGGCAACCAGACCACCCTGGAAACGACCCTGGAAAACCTGTTCATCAAACAGGGTTTTTCCCCCTCGCCCCACGGCGCGGACGCGGGTGCTCCAGCGGGAGCACAATCGGAGTCGGCTCGAGATTCGCTTCCTGGAGTGTGTGGAGGTGACGCCGCTTCAGGTCGGTTTTCCCGGGGCCCGGCTGGTTGCTCGATTGGAGACGCGAGTCAAACGCAACGGCAAATGGTGCCGTGAGGTGGTCTATCTGGTGAGCAGTCTCACGTTCGAAGAACTCCAGGCCCAGGGGATGCTCGCACTCAAGCGCGGTTACTGGGTGGTGGAGAGCCGACTACACCATTGCCTGGACATCACGCTGCGGGAAGATCAGAGCCGCGTGCGCACCCCCGGTGCAGCACGGGTCTTGGGGACGATTCGACGCGTCGTGGTCAGCTTGGCCAACGCCGCGGTGAATCGAGCGCGCCAGAAGAACCCCAAGACCAAGTGCAACACACGCAGCTTTCAAAAGCGCTTTCGTTGCGCTCGCGGCGGACGTGAACGACTCCACGCACTGGTTTTCGCCAAATCGCCCAACGTTCACGACTTACAGGATTGAAAAGACGCGTCCTGGATTGCCGCCGATTGCCACCGATTGTCGTTGCGCTGCGGAGTGATCCGCGCGACTCTCCCGTTGCTGTTTTGTCGGAGCGTAGCTCAGCTTGGTAGAGCACTTGGTTTGGGACCAAGACGTCGCAGGTTCAAATCCTGTCGCTCCGACCATTTCCACCCTTCAACGCATGAACCCGATTCGCCAGCAGAGCGCGCCGGGACTCGAGTCCGGAGGCGAGGGCAGCCGCTGCGTCCGGCTGCGTCGTGGCGCTGACGCCTTCACCCTGATCGAGTTGTTGGTGGTGATCGCGATCATCGCGATTCTTGCCGCAATGCTCTTGCCGGCGTTGTCCCAGGCCAAAGAACGGGCGCAGCGCATCTCGTGCATGAATGCCCTGAAACAACTCACCTACGGGGTGCTGATGTACGCCGATGACAACCAGGGCAAATTCATGCCCGACGGCGACGATGATCCGCATTGGGTCAAGCGGCCTTTCCGGGACATGCTGCAAACGAACTACGCGATCGCCCGCACCCAGTTCTACTGCCCGTCGAATCGTCTCTGGAACCGCGATGATTTCTGGAATTGGCCCGACAACGTGAGTGTGGTGGTGGGCTATGTCTATTACGTCGCCGAGCCGTCCTACAACAACAACAAGTCCTACTATCCCATCCCCATCACGCAACAGCCCATCTTCGCCCAGCAAAACACAGACGTGCCTTACTATCCGCTCCTCTGGTCGGATATGAACCGAAAATACAACGATTCGTGGATGCGCCCAGGCGACCCCAACCCCTTGGTCCGCGGAGTGAACCACTTTGACCAGCGCGCGAAACAACCAGCCGGATCGAACGAGGGCTACCTGGACGGCCACGTCGAGTGGGTGCCGGGGCTCAAGTTCGTCCGCCGCCACAAGATGGATCTCGGCGGCCTGAAGCTCTACTTCCACGCGGGGGTCAACGAGTGAGGCCGCCCTCGCGTCCATGGCACCTTGGCATTTGCACCGGGCGTTCCAACGACCGGGCCCTCGCAGCGAAGCCCGCAGCCCGCGGCGTCTGCAACGATGTCTCTGTTCGCGCCGCGTGGGGGCACGCGGCCTACAACATCGATGTCGGCACGGCTGTAGGCCGGGTGCCCTCACCCGGCGTTCACTCTATTCACACCTTTTCACGCTGTTGCGTGAGGATTGCGATCAGACCCTGCGAGAGAAGAGCAAAACAGGGTTGCCACCGGCTGGCACGGGTCGTTAAAGTCATTCCTCGTTTGGAATCTGTAGTCAATGAGTCAAGTTTTTGCGCCGCGCAGCGGCGCCCGTTAGCGAGGCGTCGATTGTCGATAACCCGGCGAAGGCCAAGAGCAAACGATCTGGCGACACACCTCGCCGGTCTGAGGCGGCGCCTCGCTAAGCTCTCAACAATCTCATGATGTCAACAAAGCTCACCCGACGATGTTTCCTGGGGAGCACGGCCTCGGCCATGGTCGCCGCACCCGCGCTGGCTGGCTGCGCCCACGGCGCCGAGCCGATTCCCGGGTTCGATCAGACCAAGACGGACGTCGACAAGACTCAAGCCTGGACCCCCTTCAGCGATCGCAGGATCAGGGTCGGGTTGGTCGGCTACGGGCTGTGCCAATTCTCGGCGGCATTCGAGTTCCAGAATCACCCGAACGTCGAGGTTGTCGCGGTCAGCGATCTATTTCCGGATCGTTGCGCCGCTTTAGCCAAGCACGTCAAGTGCGCGAAGACCTACCCGTCGCTCGAAGAGATGGTCAAAGACGACCGGATCGAGGCCATTTTCGTGGCCACGGACGCGCCGTCGCACGCCCGCCATTGCATCGAAGTGCTCAACCACGGCAAACACGTGTGCACGGCCGTACCGGCCTTTCGGGGCGACATCGAGGACGCCGACAAGCTCCTGGCCTGCGTCAAGAAGAACTCCGGTCTGGTGTATGCCATGTTCGAGACGTCGGTGTTTCACGACGATCTCTACGCGATGGAGAGACTGTACGCCGCCGATGTCTTTGGCCACATCGTTTACTCGGAAGGGGAATATTGTCATCCGCACTCGTTGGGGGCGCCTTCTCTGGGATCGTACAAGGATTGGCGTAAGCACGGCTGCCCCATGTGGTACCCGACGCACGCAACGGCTTACTACGTCAGCGTCACGCACGGCAGTCTCTTGCAGGTCAATTGTCAGGGAACCGCGCGGTTTGATCCGGACGCGCGCCAACCCAACGGCATCGGCAACATCTTCAATTCCGAGGTTGGGCTGTTCCGGACCAGCGAAGGCGGGCTGTGCCGGATCATCATCTGCGGTTCGCAAGGCGAGTATCTGGAAGCCGGACGGCTTCGAGGAGAGTACGCCGGCTACGACTGGCACAACGGGCGGACCGACGGTTTTGTGGGCGACACCGCCGGAAACGAGCGGCTCAAGCAGGCGCTGGCAAAAGGCGTCAGAACAAAGAAACCCGCCCTCCCACCAGGGGTGGCGCCTGGCGGACACGGCGGATCGCACGGCTACTTGGCCGACGATTTCATCGACGCCATCCTGCGCGGGCGCAAGCCGGCGGTGGACGTGATTGACGCCTTGAACATGACGGTTCCCGGCTACTATGCCCACCTTTCGGCCATGAAAGACGGCGAGACCGTCAAGATCCCTCAGTACTCGCTGTGAGCGGCGCCACTTAGCGAGGCGTCGACTGTCGATAACCTGGGGAATGCCAAGCTCAAACGATCTGGCAATACGCCTTGCCGCTCTGAGGCCCAGCCTCGCTAAGCGTGCGCGAGATCGGGTTGCTTTGGTTGCGGCTGGGCCGCGCTGCAGTTGCTCCTCGTTTGAAATCTGCAGAAAGTGAGTCCAATTTTTGCGCTGCGCAGCAGCGCCGCCGCAGCGCGGCGACCCGCGGGTTCGTTGCCACCGGACCTGCGCGAGAGTCGGGTTGCTTTGGTTGCGGCTTGGCCGCGCTGCGTTCTCGTCCATTTGACCTTGAAGTGCCCACAGGTCTCGGGCAGGCTCCGGCTCGTCTTTTTTGCCGTGAAGCGGCACCAACACCGCCGATGAGCACCGATCCAGACGAGCCGGAGCAAAGGACGCCGCAGAGAAGAGCGGCGGGCTGCCCGGTTCCGACCGTGGTCGTTTTGGATTTCAACCCAAAGGATTGACCTCGTGCCGACTCCCGAACTGTCCGTTATTCTCGCGATCCTGCTCTGTGTGGTGGGGGCGGTCTTGACCTTGCTGGTGTCGCGTAACAAGACAGCGGCGGGTTGGGTGTCGTTTGCGGTCACGGCGGCGAGCGGGGTGCTCATCCTCGCCGCGGTGGCGCGCGTGCTGATCCAGGGCCCGAACCATCCGACCCAGTTTTTGCACATGCCGGCATTCGGGTTCGCCCTGCGGATTTACGTGGACGGGCTCAGTTCGGTGTTTCTGCTGCTGGCGGTGCTGGTGGCTGTGCCGGCTGCCCTGTACTCGATTCCGTACATGAAACACTACGAGGGGTACGGCGCGGGCCGGTATTATCCGTATTTCCTCCTGTTTCTGGCGGCGATGTACGGGCTGCTGAGCACCACCGACATGATGTGGTTCTTTTTCATCTTCTGGCAGTTGATGACGCTGCCCGGCTACGCGCTCATCCGCTACGAGAACCGGGAACCCCGAAATATCCGGGCAGCCAACAAGTACCTCGTCATGATGCAAATTGCATGCGCCGCAACGATGGTGGGCGCATGGTTCCTGGCCGTCATGGGGGCGTCCACCAGCGGCAGCGCCGATCTCAAGTACGACTTCGACACCGTGAGCGCCAACCTGCCCGCCATGCTGGAGAACAAACCGTTCGACACAGGGGTGGCGTTCTTCCTGTTCCTGGTCGGCTTCGGCATCAAGATGGGCATGTGGCCCTTCGGCCAGGTCTGGCTGCCGGACGCGCACCCGGCCGCGCCCTCGCCGATCAGCGCCATGTTGTCCGGCGTCATGATCAAGACTGGCGTGTACGGATTGATGCGCTATTTCCTCTGGCTGGTCCCGCCCGAGGCTCAGGCGCACTACCCGTTGGCGCGTTGGGGTTGGGTGGTGGCCGTTCTGGGCACCATCACGCTGTTCACCGGGACGATGCAAGCCCTCAAGCAGGAACAGTCGAAGCGCCTGCTGGCGTTTCACAGTATCGGCCAGATCGGCTACATCCTGCTGGGCACGGGCGCCTGCATGGCCCTCTTGCCCGCGGTCGGCCCGACCCACGCGGCGCTGGCCGCCGTGGCTTTCTTTGGCGCGCTTTTCCACGTGCTGAACCACGGTTTGTTTAAGGGCTTGCTCTTCCTGAATGCGGGGTCCCTGCGCCATGTCACCGGCACGCAGGACCTCAACCAGATGGGAGGCCTGATGCGGTTCATGCCGATCACAGCCATCACCGCGCTGGTAGCGTCGCTGGCGATCTCGGGTGTGCCGCTCCTGAACGGTTTTGCCAGCAAATGGACGATCTATGTGGCCGCCCTTCAGGGCGTCACCGCGGCCAAGTATCTCCCCGTCCTCGGCGTGATCGCCATTCTCACAAGCGCGCTGACGCTCGCTTCGTTCATGAAGTTCTTCGGCGTCAGTTTCCTCGGACGGACCAGTGCGCTGGTCAGAGCCCGCGCTGCGGCGCAGGGCAAAATGGAGGTGTGCGCCCTGATGCAGGGGCCGCAGGTTTTCCTCGCCATCCTGTGCGTGCTGCTCGGCGTGGTGCCGGCGCTCGCCTTTCAACTCATGAGCGCCGCGCTCGAAGCCGCCCGTCAGGGCTTCGGCGCCAGGCTCGCCGAGGCGGCGCCCCTTACGGTCGGAGTCTGGAGCGGGCTCGAGTTGGTGAACCGCACGGCGCTATTCGCCCCTGTCGTTTTGGCGGTTGTTCTGGGCCTGATGATGGTCTTGGTTCGCCTGCTCTCGAAATTGGGGGGCGCAAAACGCCGTGCCGCCGTTCCCTGGCTCTGTGGCTACGCCGTGGAGTCCGAGTCCAATCGCTACGTCGCTCACGGCTTCTACGGCGAGGTCAAACGCCACTTCCGCTGGCTGGGCGGCGCCCCGCGACCGTCCGAGCACGATCAGCCGCCCGCCTCGGCGCCCCCTCGCCGTCCATGAGGCCACCGTTGCCTGGCCCCGCGCGAAAGCAGGCTGCATAGCCCAATAACGAGGCGTCGACTGCCGGTGACCGAGGTGGACACCCGGCGGCCAGACGTGGCTCACGAGCCTCGCCGGTCTGAGGCGAAAGGCTCAACTTCTGCGGCGTGTATCGCTCTGCGCGCAAGCGGTTACTTGAATCCCATGACCCGGTAGAAACACTCGCTGCCGGACGATGCATCCTCGAGCGCGACCGGTGAACCGGTGCCGGGGACAAGGGTGCCGACAAAAGACCAGGTGGCGAAATCCGTCGACCTCAGCACTCGATAGTAAAGAGTGCTCTCGCTGGCCCAGGCCAGGCGGGGCGTCTGCTCGAACCCGATCGTGCTGACGATCTCCTGAGTTGGCAAATGGTCCAGGAGTCGCTTTCGGAAGGTGGACTCCGCTTGAATGGACGTCGAGCGGTCCAGGTACTTCAGGGGATCTCCCGGGTCGATCACGCAAATCAGAGGCAGAGTGATGGATCCGAGGTCGGCAGCGTACACTACATATTCGGTGGATTTATCCGACCGGACAATACCAGCAGATGTAGTTGGCGTCGATGACCGGCCGCGCGGTGGACGACTCACACAGCCCCTTCATGTAGATGCAGTTTCCACATGAGTCCCGCCCTGCGAGCATGAGCACGAGCTTCGCCGAATTGCGCGCCGCCGTCACCGCCTCGGCGCGAGATCCTGCCCAGGACAGTTCGGCGGTGCGACCCGAGAAGCCGAGAGCGATGCCGCAAGCGGCGATCATCCAGAAGCACACGGCGCGCGACTTTATCGATTCCATTTTGTCGGACTGGCCGCCTCGCCATGCACACGAACGGCAGCAGAGGGCACGATACCCCGCCGCTCCGTCCGCCGAACGCTAAAGGATGTCCGGCTGAATGGGTCCAGGCGCCAACCGGAGTTCCTGTATCACCTCTTTGCTTTCGGTGTCCAGATTCGTTTCGATCTGTTGCTCGATCTTCTCGAGGTTGCGGCGCGCTTCGTCCGGGAGCTTGGCACGGTCTGTTTCTGAATTCACCGGTCCGTCGAAGAGGACCTTGCCCTCCGCGTCTTGGACCGTGACGTGGCGTTTGCCATCGGCGTCCGTCACGGTTGTCGTCAGGCCCTTTTCGGTTTTGACGACGATGACCTTTTGGCTCGAAGAGGCATGCCTGGACAGAGCATGTGCAGAGACGCCGCCCTGCGCATCGGCCCCCTTGCCGGATTCGGTGGAACGGACGATCACGCGACGTTCAACGTGGGGAATGTCGCCCTGACTTGCGGAATCCAGGCGGATGACGATGTCGTCCTGGTGTGGTCCGGCACGCAGCGCCCGGATGCGGGGCACGATCCGGTATTCCTGCAGGAGTTTCTCGAGCCCAGGCGGATCGACAGCCGGTCTCTCGGAGAGAGTGGCCTCGATCTCGATCGGCTTGCCCCCGCGAAGGATCGTGAACGTGACTTTGTCCCCCTTCTTGTGTTTGCCGATGCGGTCACTCAGGTCGGCCGGACCCTGGATGGACTTGCCGTCGACCTTGACGACGATGTCGTGCTGTTTGAGCTCGGCTTTGGCGGCAGGACTGCCATCGACGACCACGTTGATGAGCGCGCCGGCGGCGTGGTCCATGCCGAGTTGCGTCGCCAGGGCGGCATCCACAGAACCGAGTTCGACCCCGAGATAAGCCGACGGCTTGCCGGGGCGTTGGATCACCACGTCGGGGGTCAGGGCCTTGTCGAGAGTGCCCCGGAACAACCCCTCGAGGCCGCTTGGGCCTTTGGTCCCATCCCAAACATCAAACAGCGATTTAGCGGTCTGGGTGATCTCAGTCTCGCCAAGCGCTGCTTCGAGCGTCTGTCGATCGCCCTGGCGGATCAAGGCGAGGGTCACCTTGTCACCGGGCGCGAAGCTGCGCACAAGCGCCGCCAGTTGCGGCGCGTTGAACAGGATCTGGTCGTTGAGCTTCTCGAGAATGTCGTGGGTTTTCAACCCGGCCTTGTCCGCCGGACCGTCGGGCACGACAGTCTCGATCCGAACGCCGACTCCTCGATCGAGTTTGAGTTGTTCGCGCAGGGTGTCATCGACATCGCCGACCGCGACGCCGAGGTACGCTGCCTTTTCCTTGTCCGCAGCCGGCAGGGCGCGGACCGGCAGTGTCAGTGTCAGGGCCGCGCCCACGGCGGCCACGAGGGCAAACGAGATGGATTGTGTCTTCATAGGATTCATGAATCGGAAACGGATTGGATTGTTTGATTTAATGGATGTTGACAGGCATTAGAACAGTTTCCTCGCGCGGGATCAGGATCTGAAAGGTTGTGTTGTCCTGGTCATCGCGCCATTCGCACGCGGAAAGATACCGCCATCGGACCTTCCGCCAGGGCGCTGCTCCCGAGGCGTAGACCAAACCATCCTCCTCAGCGGCCAGGAGGTAATTGGCCCGGTCCACGCGCCGGAAAGCCTGGGCAGCCGGCTTCGGCCCGGCCAGCGGGGCCGCACTGTTGTCTTCCAGCCCACTGGCGACGGGAGCAGCAACGGGCCGGCGCAGTTTCGCCTGCCAGGTGACGGTCACGATCGCCAGCAGTGCCAGGCTGGCGGCGATGGCCAGTGGGGCCCAGCGAAAGCGGAGGCGGCGAACGACGAGCGCCGCGACCGGCGGGGATACCGACTCGAGTTCCTGTTCCAACCTGCGGGTCAAGCGTTCGCTGGCTTGAAACGGTCTCAAGCGCCCGAGTTCGGCGGCAATATCATCCAGCGGGCCGCTACCCGGAAAAGAGGGAGGGCGCGGCACTCCGTGCGCGCCGACGGCGGCCAGGGGACTGGCCGCCCTCGCGACCGGGTCGCTTTCCATGTCGCTGTTCATGGGAGAAATCCTAGCGAGGCGCGCCTCAGACCAAATCCCAATCTTCGACATCATGAACCGCCCTTTCGTTTTCCTGCCCTTCTCTCCCGCGCCTCGCTCCTTAGACTCCTTGCGAAACGAAAGGGATAGGGGTGAAGGCCAAACTCGACTTGATCGCAACATGTTTGGGGTTTCAAGGATTGAGCGAGGCTTCGCCTCAGACCGGCGAGGCGTGTGAACGGCTTGTGGCCGCTCGGTGTCCACCACGATCACCGGAAGCCGACGCCTCGCTAAGTGGCGCCGCTGCGCGGCGAAAACTCGACTCATTTACTACAGATTTCATCGAGGGAGTAACTCTAGCGGTGGTGCGATGCTGCTATTGCGCTTCACTCGCCGCGCAGGCCGCTGTGCGGCCCGCCCGCTCGAGGTGGGGTTGCTGCGTGGGGAGAGGAAGGCAGGCTCGCCAAGGACAGTGTTCCGTGTGACACACAACAGTCGTTTCAATTGGCCCAGGCCATACCGGTAACGGGAGGCGGCAGTATGCGGTGAAATGTCGAGCGTTTTGCCGATTTGTTCGAAAGTGAGTTCGCCCCAGATCTTGAGCACGAGGACCTCGCGTTGCTCGGACGACAAGAGCGCGCAGGGCCTTTTCGATTTCCTCCTTGCGCTCCCTTTCTTCGACGGGATCAACGAACCAAATGTCCGCCGGACCGGGCAGCCCGTCGGCCTGGGACTCCCGGGCACAGCGTGCGCGGTTCTTCCGCGCATAGTCGATGGCGATTCTTCGGACCATGGCAAACAGCAGATCGGGCGAGAGCGACGGATCGGCCTGCTGCGCACGCCAGTACCGTACGAAGGCGTCCTGGACGATATCCTCGGCCTCGCTCAGACGAGGGGTCTGCTGGCGCGCGAAGAGCAGAAGCCGGGGGGCGTACTGCGTCCACAAATCCCGCCAGTCTCCGTTCATCTCGTGCGGATGCATCGTGCGTTCTCTCGCCTTCACCTATGATAGCGTGGCTCGCCGAGAGATTTGTTTAGCGAGGCGCGCCTCAGACCGGCGAGGCGTGTGCACGACTCGTGGCCGCTGGGTATGCACCACGATCACCGGCGCCCGACGCCTCGCTAAGTGGCGCCGCTGCGCGGCGCAAAAACTTGACTCATTCAGTACAGATTTTGAAAAGGAAGTCACTCTAGAGGTGGACACCGAACGCACGGTTTCAAGGTTCCCTTGACTTTGTTCCGTGTTTGGGGTGTAAGACCAGATACAAACAAAGGTTCTTTATGGGCATATTATCCTGGATTCTCTTGGGCTTGATCATCGGGGCGGTCGCCAAGTTCATCATGCCGGGCAAGGATCCCGGCGGCATTATTGTTACGATCCTGCTCGGCATTGCCGGGGGATTCCTGGGCGGGTACCTCGGGTCGCTCGCAGGACTGGGAACGGTGTCCGGTTTCGATGTGCGAAGCCTGTTGCTGGCGCTTGGCGGATCCATTGTGCTGCTCATCCTGTATCGGATCTTCAAAAAGAACAAATAACCAGGCGCACCACGGCCAACCCTGCTCGCTCGGGTCAGCAACACAATCCTCCCTTCTTTGCCCCCCGCGACTCGCTCCGCGGAAATGGGACGGGGCGGTGCCGGTGGAGCAGAGCATCAGGTCGAGCGGCACCACATCGAGTTCTCGGCCCTCGCAGCAACACCAGGCTGCGTCGGCTTTTTCTCACTCGACACAGCGCGTGCGCGTGCGCTTGTGTAGAATGTATGGCGACAACCTCGTTTCACATGGCGCCCGACGCCTTCCGCCGGCACGGCCACGCGGTCGTGGATTGGATTGCAGACTACCTCGATCACGTCGAGTCGTATCCGGTTCTCGCGCAGGTTGCCCCCGGACAAATCCGCGCCACCCTGCCTCCTGAACCTCCGGCGCAGGGAGAACCCTTCGAGGCGATGCTGGCCGATGTCGGGAAGTTGATCCTGCCCGGCATCACGCATTGGCAATCGCCGAATTTCTTCGCCTTCTTCCCTGGAAACAGTTCGGGTCCGTCGATCCTGGGCGACCTGTTATGCGCCGGTTTGGGTGTGCAGGGGATGCTTTGGGCGACCAGCCCGGCCTGCACGGAACTCGAGACACACGTGCTCGATTGGGTGGTCGATCTGCTGGGCCTCCCCCCGCGTTTCAAGTCCGACACGACCGGCGGCGGGGTGATCCAGGACTCCGCATCGAGCGCTGCGGTCTGTGCCTTGCTGGCCGCCCGCGAGCGTGCAACCCGGGTCGAGAGCAACCGCTGCGGGTGCAACGGACGGCTTGTGGCCTACGGCTCGACCCAGACGCATTCCTCGATCGAGAAGGCCGTGGGCGTCGTGGGAGTGGGGCGCGACAACTTGCGCCTGATCGACGTGGACGATTCCTTCGCCATGCGTCCCGATGCTCCTGTCCGCGCAGATCCGACGCGACCGGGCGGCGGGTCTGGTGCCGTGTTTCGTCTGCGCCACGGTGGGCACCACGTCCTCGAATGCGACCGATCCTCTCCCGGCCATCGGACGGATCTGTCGTCAGGAGAATCTCTGGATGCACGTGGACGCCGCAATGGCCGGATCGGCGGCCGTGTGTCCCGAGTACCGCCATTTCCAGGATGGCGTCGAGTTGGCCGACAGCTATTGCTTTAACCCGCACAAATGGTTGTTCACCAACTTTGACTGCGACTGCTTCTTCGTGGCTGACCGCGCGGCGCTGATTGGCGCGCTCACAATCCTGCCGGAGTACTTGCGCAACCAGGCCACCCAGAGCGGCGCGGTCATCGATTATCGCGACTGGCACGTGCCGCTCGGACGGCGCTTTCGCGCCCTCAAGCTGTGGTTTGTCATTCGCCATTACGGTGTCGAGGGGTTGCGTCACCATGTGCGCGAGCACATCGAGTTGGCGCAGGCGTTCGCCCGTTGGGTCGAGGCCGACAACCGTTTCCAAGCTGGCCGTCCCGCCCCCGCTGAACCTGGTCTGCTTCAGGCACAAAGGAGGCGACGATGCGAATCAGCGGCTCATGGACTGCCTGAACACGACAGGCCGGCTCTATCTGACACACACGAGATTGGGCGGGCGCCTGACTCTCCGGCTTTGCGTCGGACAAACGCACACCCAGGAGCGGCATGTCCGCGCCGCGTGGGATCTCATCCGGCAGACCGCGGACGGGCTTTAGCCGCAAGGGCTTCCCCACACGCCAGACAGGCGACAGCGCGAGCCTCCATTTATCGACTATTTAGATGCGACCCCATTGCCTTTCGCCGCCGACCGGAGCCGGGCGAGGGCATCGGCGAAGGCGAATCCGGTCACCTCGCGCTCGAAGGCGGCGAACGCGTCGCCGGGCAGCACGGCCTGAAAGACCGCGCGCTTGGTTTCGAGGCATTCGACGGCGGCGGGATCGAAATGATCCAGGTACTGGATCATCTCTGCCATCGCCTGTTTCACGTGCGCAGGGTCGGGGACAGGAATGGGGGTCGCAGTGGTGGTGGCCGCTCCTGCCGGTGGCAGGGCGGCACGGAGGCGGTCGACGAAGTCACCCAACGTGGCGCGGAACTCGAGCAACGCAGGCGGCAGATCGGCGCAGGGGGTCCTGGCCGCGAGCGCACGCTCCAGCGCGCCCGCGGCCTGGTGCACGGCGCGGGCGCCGAGGTTGGCGGCCACTCCTTTGACTGTGTGGGCCAAGCGTTCGGCCTCAGGCGCCTGGTTGCGTGCCAGTGCCTCGGCGATCTGGTCGGGCGCCGCGCCCTGCTGCTCGACGAACTGACGCAGGAGTTTCAGGTAAAGCCTTCGGTTGCCGGCCAGCCGGCCCAGACCGTCCTTGGTGTCCAGACCTTCCACTGTGGGGATGTCCTCGTCGGCTGGCGGGGCGTCGTCGGCGCGAATCTCCGGGCTGGCGGGATGGGGAGTGACCGCGGGAACGTTTGTGGAGTGTGGAGTAGCGATGCAGCGTCGCGAACAGCAACGCGGGATCAATGGGCTTGGCGAGGTGGTCGTTCATGCCGGCATCGAGGCATCGCTGGCGTTCCTCGAGGGTGGCGTGAGCCGTCATGGCGATGATGGGCAGGGTCGCGAGCCGCGGGTCCGCGCGGACCATGGCGGTCGCCTGGTATCCGTCCATTTCGGGCATCTGGAGGTCCATCAGGACCAGGTCGTAAGGAGGCGGGAACGTTCCCCGCAGCAGCTTGTCGACGGCCTCGCGTCCGTGATTGGCCACGGCCACCTGCGCGCCAGCGCCTTCGATCAATTCGACGGCGATCTGGCGGTTGATCTCGTTGTCCTCGACCAGCAGGACGCGCAGACCCAGCAGCGGGACGCCCGCGTCGTCTCTTCGAGCCGCCACGGCGGTCGTCTCGGTCTGAGAGGCAAAGACGTTGACCAGGCTGTCGACGATCATGGATTTGGTCACTGGTTTAACCAGGAATCCGTCGACGGCGAGCCTCTCGGCTTCGTCGCGCACCTCCTCGCGGCCAAAGGCGGTGACCATGATGATCGCCGGCTGTTTTGTGAGTGAAGGGTCGTTCTTGATCGCGCGCGTGGCCTGCAGGCCGTCCATGCCCGGCATCCGCCAGTCCATGAAGACGACATCGTAGGGAGCGTCGGCGTCTCGCTCGCGGATCGCCGCGAGCGCTTCGTGGGCGGAACTGACAGCGACCACGTGTTGGGCGACCTGCTCGAGCAACTCGACCAGGATGGCGCGGGCGGCGGCGTGATCATCCACGACCAAGACGCGCAGCCGCTGAAGCTGTTCGGGCACGATCCGGCGTGGCGCGGCGGCTCGGGCGAACCCCAACCAGACAGTAAACGCAAAGGTGCTGCCGACGCCCGGCTCGCTTTCGAGCCAGATCCGACCGCCCATGCATTCCACCAGCCGGCGGCAAATGGTGAGGCCCAAACCGGTGCCGCCATGCTTGCGCGTGGTGGACATGTCGGCCTGCGAGAAGGGCTGAAACAGCCGGGTCGCCTGCTCGGGCGTGACGCCGATGCCGGTATCGCGCACGGAGCACTTCAACTGGACCTTGTCGCCGCTGGTCTCGACGCGCTCGATCAGGAGCCGGATCTCGCCGCGGTCGGTGAACTTGATCGCGTTGTTGACCAGGTTGGTCAGGATCTGCCCCAGGCGGAGCGGATCGCCGTGCAACCGTTCGGGGACCGTGGACGCGACATCCGTGAGAAACTCGAGCCCCTTGTCGTGGGCTTTCTGGGCGGTGACGGTGATCACCGAATCGATCACGGCATCGATCTGGAAGTCGGCGGTTTCGAGGTCGAGTTTGCCGGCCTCGATTTTCGAGAAATCGAGGATGTCGTTGATGATGCTCAGGAGCGAGGTGCCTGCATTGTGGACCTTGCTGACGTAATCGCGCTGCTTGGGGGTGAGCGGGGTCTTGAGGGCGAGATGCGAGAGACCGATGATGGCGTTCATCGGCGTGCGGATTTCGTGGCTCATGTTTGCGAGGAACATCGACTTCATCAAGGTCGCCTCCTCGGCCCGTTGTTTGGCGGCTTGCAGTTCCACCTCGGTGCGTTTGCGCTCGGAGATATCGCGAATGCAGGCGAGCAGAGCCGGCTGGCCGCGCAGGGAAATCCGGATCAGGGAAACGTCGCAGGGGAACTCGCCGCCGTCCTGTCGGCGATGGACCCAATCGAAGCGCAGGGGGATGTTCGTCTGCATCGCTGCGCGGATCCGTTCGAGGGCGGCGTCCGCCGAAAGCCGGCCGTCGGGCTGACGTTCGGGCGAGAGGTCCGCGGGGCCGCAGCGGACCACGTCGGCCACGTTGGCAAAGCCGAACAGGGTTGTCGCTGCCGGGTTGGCGTCGATGAAACCGCGCTCGGGGTCGAGAATCAACAGGCCATCGTCGGAATTGTTGAAGTAGGCGCTGACGCGTTCTTCGGCCTGCCGACGTTCGTGGCTCTCGATGGCGAAGCGAAGGGCTTTGGCGATTGTCGCGCAAGCCTTCTCGATCCATTGCACCTGGCCTGGGGTCAAGCGGCTGAAACACACCCAACTCCAAGACGCCGAAAGACGTCTCATTGGCGAGCAGCGGGTAGGCCGCGACCTGCGAAGGCGCCACGCTGGCAAAGCCAAACTGCAGCCGAAGCTGGGTCTGGTCGGGCGCGCTGTAGACCGGTTGGCCCGACTGCGCCGCCTGTCCGACGACGCCGGTGCCGACGGGAAACGACATGGGAAGACTGGCGTCGTCCGGATAGGCATGGGCGGCGAGGCGATGGAGAACCTGCCCGCCGTCGGCCACAAAGACCGCCCCAAGGGGTGCGCCTAGGAACTCGAGGACCGCAGTCAGACCCTGCTCCGCCACCTGTTTGACCGGCAGGTCTCCGCGCAGGGCGCTGTTGAGGGCGGAGAGACTCGACTCCATGGCGGCCTGTTCCTGCGATTGGCGGGTGAGTCTCTCGAGTTCAGCGCTGTGCGCGGTCAACTCCGTCGTGCGCTGTTCGACGGTGCGTTCGAGGTTCTGGTTCCACTCGGCCAGATGCTGCTCGCGCACGCGGATTTCGCGTGCCATTCCCTGGAATCCGCGAGCCAGTTCGCCCAGCTCGTCGCGGCGTGGCAGGAGGTCGGTGAGCAATTCGTCGCCGAACCGGCCCTGTTCGAGAGCGGCTGCGGCGCGGGTCAGGCGCAGCAGCGGGTGGGCGACGCGCCGCGCCAACGCGGCGACCAGGAGGACCATGAACAGCAAACCAAGCCCGCCGACGAGGGCCGAGCGGATTGTGAGTTGGTGGACGGGCGCGAGAATTGCGGCTTCGGAGATGTTGAGGACCACTTTCCAGCCGGTCAGAGGCAGGTCGGCCCAGAAGATGCGGCGGCGTTCGTTCGCGATGGTGATCGGCGCGGTTCCCTCGGGTTTGGCGGCGACGAGCGCCCCACCAGGCTGACTGGCCAGCTCGGCCCCGGGGAACCCTTGACGCAGCATCAACGTGTCGTCCGGGTGCACCACGATCCTCCCGGAGCGGCTGACGAGAAAGGCGAACTCGTTGGCTGTGGCGCTCGGCGCAGTGCCATCGGGAGTCCGGAGGCGGATGCCCCGGACGATTTCGCCAATTCGATCCAGAGACAGGTCGGCACCTGCGACACCGACGAAGTTGGTCGTGGGCATCGAGGACCGGGACGGTCACACTGACCATGCTGATGTTACCGGCGCCTTCGTCGAAGTAAGGTTCGGTGACGTGCAATGCCCGGGAGAGCTTCGGCCCGTGATACCACTCCTGTTTCGGATCGTGGTAATCGTAGGTCACAGGTGTCAGCTCCGGCCAGCCCCTGCGATGGATCGCCAGGCAAGAGTCCGGCTCTCGCCAATCCTTGTGCTCGTAGGCCATGTAGATGCCGTAGACCTCCTCAGGCGACGTCTCGCGCAGCAGTGCGCGCAGGTAGGGGACCAAGCCGGCATCGGCAGCGGCGCCCACCGTGCGCTGGCGGACGGCGATGCCGCGAGGCAACATGCCGATGCGCGCGACAAAACCATCGAGTTGATAGGCGGCAGCGCGAAGCTCGGCGATCGCCTCGGCCGTCGTCTGAGCTTCGAGCTCAACCCGGCCCGTGCGGTAGTTTAACCAGACGGTGAGCCCCAGGACCAGCCCGGTGATCAGGCCGACTCCAAGCTGAAGGCGCCGGGCGATGCTGTGGGCGCCGAACGGTTGCTCCTGGTGGGCATGTGCGGCAACACGTGGGAAGCCTTGGGACTCCAGACTCATTCGCGTGGTGCGAGCTTGCCTGCATTCGGCGCGGCATTTCAAGCCAAGTTCTCTATCTGCTCAACATCTGAACAAAACAGTCAAGTTTTCCGCGAGGCCGAACGGAGGATTCCAACGAAGCTCCGCGTTCGGACGGCCCCATCAGTACCAGCAGAATCGAAAGCCCCGCTCGCTCGTCGGTTTGAGGCGGAGCTTCGTTGGAATCCTTGACCGGTGAAATGCATTGTAGACAAGTTGAGGTTTTATGCTGCGTCAAAGGGGTCAAGGATTCGGCCGGGCGCGGCTCTCTTGGCGAAGACTTGCGGCGAAAACTCTGCGGCGAAAACTCTCGCGTTGCGTGCCGAATTCCAGTAGGCAGTCGTCGCAAAAACACGCCATGAGCGCCGCCCCAGCCTCTTCCGCCGCCAACCGGTTTCCGCCGCCGATCAAGTTCATCATCGGAAACGAGGCCTGTGAGCGATTCAGTTACTACGGGATCCGCAGCATCCTGGCGCTCTACATCAGCACGGTGTTGTTTCGGCACCTCCCGGAGGGCCAGGCCAGGGACCATGCCGCCGGGATCATCCACTTGTTCATATTTGCCAACTACTTCACGCCGTTGCTGGGGGGGATTATCAGCGACAAGTTCTGGGGTCGCTACAACACGATCCTGTACGTGTCGCTTGTCTATTGTCTTGGCAACCTCACCCTCGCCCTCACGGCGGGGAGCGTTTGGGGGCTTTATGTGGGTCTCTTCCTCATTGCGCTCGGCTCAGGCGGCATCAAGCCCTGTGTGTCGGCCTTCTGCGGAGACCAGTTCAAGCCCGAGCAAGCGCACCTGCTCCAGAAGGCCTACGGCCTATTCTATTGGTCGATCAACTTCGGGTCGTTCTTTTCGTTCCTGGTCATTCCGTGGATCAAGGACTCGTTCGAGAAGAATCCGGACGGTTCCGTGCCGGTCGAGGCCTACGGCTGGGCCTTCGGCGTGCCGGGTGTCCTGATGCTGCTGGCCACACTGATCTTCTGGCTGGGGCGCAAGTTCTACGTGCGGATTCCGCCCTCGCGCGAGACGAAGTCGGCGGGCTTTTTCCAGGTGCTTTGGCACGCGCTGGCCCGGTCCGGCGCGCGGCGGCCAGGCCAGAAGTTCTGGGAAGCGGCGCGCTCGAGATTCAGCGCACGGGAAGTGGATGCGGCTGCATCGGTTGGCCCGATCCTGTTGGTTTTTCTGCCAATCACGATGTTCTGGGCGCTATTCGACCAGACCACGTCCACATGGGTGATGCAAGGCAACCAGATGGTGCCGTTCCCGGTCCTTGGCGGGTTCGCGATCGGGGCCGAGCAGATGCAATCGATGAATCCGGCGCTGGTCATGCTGTTGGTGCCGTTGACGCTCTTCCTGTATCCCCGCATCGAGAGGTGGTCTGGCATTCGGGTCTCGCCGTTGCGCCGAATGGGCACCGGGATGTTCCTGGCCGGCGCGTCCTACCTTGTGGTCGGCTTCATCCAAACACAGGTCGACGACGGGGCGCGGATGAGCGTGCTGTGGCAGACGATGCCGTATGTCATTCTCACAACGGCCGAAGTCCTGATCTCGACGACCGGCCTGGAATTCGCGTTCACCCAAGCCGCGGCGGAGATGAAGAGCACGATCATGAGTTTCTGGCTGCTGACGGTTGCGGTGGGCAACTTGTTTGTTCCCGTCATTACGAAGCTGCGGGGTGCGTTCCTCGCGGGCAGTGCGGCGGCGGGGGAGGGAGCGGCGGTCAACTCGGCGACCTTCTATCTCTACGCCGGGCTGACGTTCGCGGTGGCCCTGCTGTTTGTCTTCATCGCCACCCGCTACAAGGAACGCTCGCTCGAATTGACCTGCGCGGTGAGGTAACACCCGGGATCTCAGTTCTTCAGTGCGGCAATGCGGCGCTGGACCTCGTCGGCAATCAACGGCTCGATCAGACAATCCAAGTCGCCGTTCATGACGGCGGTGAGGTTGTAGACACTCAACTCGATCCGGTGGTCCGTGACGCGGTTCTGGGGGAAGTTGTAGGTGCGGACCTTTTCGTTGCGTTCGCCGCTGCCAACCTGGGCGCGACGCTGGGCGGCGTATTTGGCGTTCTCGGCGGCCACCCGCTGGTCCAACAATCGGGAACGCAGAACTTTGAGCGCCTTGGCCTTGTTCTTCTGCTGCGAGCGTTCATCCGAACACCGCACGATCATCCCTGACGGTTTGTGGACGATTTGGACCGCGGAATCGGTCGTGTTGACGCCTTGCCCGCCAGGACCTGAGGCGCGGCACACCGTGTACTCGATGTCCCCGTCGTTGATCTCGATGTCGACTTCCTCGGCTTCGGGCAAAACGGCGACTGTGGCCGTGCTGGTGTGGATGCGCCCCTGGGCTTCCGTGGCGGGAACGCGCTGGACGCGGTGAACGCCGCTCTCGTATTTCAGTCGCTTGAAGACATCGGTGCCCGTGACGCTGAAAACAACGTCCTTGAGGCCGCCGAGATCCGACGCGCTCGCGTCCATGGTCTCGACTCTCCAACCGCGGGCCTCGGCATACCGGCTGAACATCCGATACAGTTCGGCGGCGAACAGCGCCGATTCGGCCCCGCCCGCCCCGGCGCGGATTTCGACGATGGTGTTTCGCGAGTCCGCAGGATCGGGAGGAAGAATGCCCTCTTGGATTTTCTGAGCCAATCGCTCGGCTTCGGATTCGAGGCGGGTGATTTCCTCCTGCGCCATCTTGACGAGGTCCGGATCGGGTTCCGTCGCCACCAGGACGCGATTGGCTTCGAGTTCGTCGAGGGTCTTCAGGTAAGCCGTTCCCTGCGCTTGCAGGTTTCTAAGGCGGGCGTGTTCGCGCGCCAGTTCCTGAGTTCGCTGGTTGTTGGCGAACACCCTGGGATCGCTCAGGGCGCTCTCGACCTCGGCCAATCGCTGGGCGGATCGCTCAATGTACGGGCGCAAGTCCATGGAAAGCGTTGATATTCAACGATTTAATGCGCATTGGGACCATGAACCGAAGTTTTCTGCTCCTAATCATAATCATAATCGTAATCCTCTGTGGCCGATTAGGATTAAGATCAAGATTAGGATTAGGACCAGATCCCGGTTCATGGAAAGCGTTGACATTCAACGGTTTAATGCGCATTGGGACCATGAACCGAAGTTTCGCTCTGCTAATCGTAATCATAATCGTAATCCTCTGTCGCTGATTAGGATTAAGATCAAGATTAGGATTAGGACCAGATCCCGGTTCATGGGGAGTCACCGTTGCTGTTGAGCCGATCAGTGGACATGAATCTTAGCGAGGCTGCGCCTCAGACCGGCGAGGCGTGTGAACGACTCGTGGCCGCTGGGTTTTCACAACGGTCACCGACACCCGACGCCTCGCTAAGTGTCGCCGCTGCGCGGCGCAAAAACTTGACTCATTGACTCCGGATTTCACAAAGCAAGTCACTGTAGCGAGGCGCGCCTCAGACCAAAACCAGTCCCCATAGCCATGAAAAGTCGCCGCGTTTCCCCGCCTCTCTCTCCCGCGCCTCGCTCCTTAGAATCCTTGACCCCTTCGACGCAGCATAGAAACTTGACTTGTCTACAACACATTTGACCGGTCAAGGATTCTAGCCCGGATTTCTCGCCACCTCAAGGAATCATCTGAAATCCGGGCTGTGGCAAAACCGCGCCGGGACAGGGGAGAATCAGGGTCGGGTCGCGCAGGAAAACGCAGTCGCAAACCAACACCCCGTTGCCTTCGTCCCTCCCTCCAGCCCGGCGCGGTTTTGCTTTGCTAGCGCGCATGCGTGCACCTTTCGATGACATCGGCTCCGCGTTCTTCAGAAGTTGGTGAGAAATGCGCGCTAGGCGGCGGTTGACAACCGCCGCACCCCAGACGCTTCGCGAGGTTCGATGCCGCGCGCGAAGGCGCTCGAGTCCCGCAACTGCGGGAGAGGGCGTGCGCTTGAGCGCCGCTTTCCATGTCATAGGCAGAGCAGGCACGGTCGCATGCCGCTTCCGGGACAAGCTGAAAAAGAGAGCCCGCCCGTTCGGCACGAAACCGGACGGGCGGTCACTTGGAAGATGGCTACCGCTTCTTTTTCTTGGTGGCTGCGGCAGCGATGGCGTCCTGGGCCGCCTTGGTCTTGGCCATGCGCTGTTGAAACTTGTCCACGCGCCCGGCGGTATCGACGAATTTCTGTTGCCCCGTGTAGAAGGGGTGGCAGACGTTGCAGATGCCAAGGACGATCACCGACCGCGTCGACCGCGTCTTGAACGAGTTGCCGCAGGCACATCGCACTTCGGCTTCCTGGTATTTCGGATGAATCCCGTCACGCATAGCTAAAGACCAAAGAACATAGCGGCTGACGAGATCTTGACAAGCGCGAAATTGGATTGACGGCGGGGCGTCGGCGTCCCTATATTGCGCGGCCTTCGAGTTCCAGAGTAGCTCAATGGTAGAGCAGCCGGCTGTTAACCGGCGGGTTAGAGGTTCGAGCCCTCTCTCTGGAGCCAATTCGCTTCAAGGTTTGGGGTGTGCCAGGAGCCAGTCGACCAATCGGATGCGGGATTCGGCTGTGTCGGTCGGAACATGGCCGCCGCCATTCACCGTCCACAACTCGATGGCGCCGCCGGGTGGGCATTCGGTGTACCGCAGAACGGTGGTGTCGTTGCCCGCCAGGCCGGTATTCAGGTCGAGTGATGGGGCGACGTCGGCCACGGGGTCCCTGCATCCGTTGAGTCGCGCCCAATTCTGGACAGTTCTGACCGCCCCGGGAGCCTCGCCGACAAACGGCATGCCGTAGTCAGGGCCTGTCCAGCCCAGGTAGAAGTCCGCGGTGCCGTCGATCTGCAGGACGTGGACGGGTTGGCTGGGATGACAACGGTTGGGATCATAACCGGTGCGCCCCGAGATGCTGGCGATTCCGGCGATCAGATCCATCGACCGTTTCGTATTCCACGGTCAACGGACCGATCGGCGCGTCGGAGCTCCGTCTCACGACAACTTCCGCCGCACCGGCGCTCGCTGGTGCGAAGAACTTGGTGGAGGTGAATCCAACTCCTGAATCGTTGTCGTACGTGATCACGGTGGCGGTTCGGCGAGGTCCCAAAGCGGTTCCCGCGCTGGGATTGCTCAATCTGACGAGGAAGGACTTGGCGGCCTCCTTGAGTTCGTCGTTGAGGATGGGGATCTGGATTCGTTTCAGGCGTTCGCCCGGAGCGAAGTGAACCGTGTTGGTGAGACCTAGGTAATCCGATCCGGCGATGGCGGTGCCATTGGTTGTGGTGACATCGACCGTGGCGGACGCCTCGTTTTCTCCCTGGACGCCAGGGTCGAAGATCAGGGTACCGGAGGTGCTCGTGTAGTCCTGACCCGCTCGGGCCGTAGCGTCCGTCGTGGCGTAGCCCACGCGGACGGGGCTCGAGCCGTCGTCGCCGCGAGCCACTTTGATCTCCATCACGCCCGCGTCTTCGAGGACCGAGACGTTGGGCACATAGAAATGGAGGCCCTTGTCAGTCTCCTGGATGCTGACGTTGAGGACAGTGCGCGACCCTAGCCCGGAAATCTCACCAGTGGGGCGGTCGCGGCATACCTGACAGCCCGCATTTCAGGTGCAATGTGACGGTGAGCGGTCAGATGACATCAAAAGTCAGTGGCGAGGGGCGAGGGGCGAGGGGCGAGTGGGGGCTTGGCAGACGGGGAGGCAGCGGAAGCGGTCTGCCGGATGAGAGTCGAGGGCCGCACCGGCTCCTGCTCGCGGATGATCCGCCGCATCTCGTCCAGGCCGGCCGACAGCAAGGTCTTCGCATCAAACGGTGTCTTGCCCGTCAGCAACTCGTACAGCAGCACCCCCAGCGCATAGATGTCGCTCCGCGTGTCGATGTCCAGGCCGCTCATCTCCGCCTGCTCCGGACTCATGTAGGCCGGCGTGCCGATGAACTGCTCGAAGGCCGTGTAACAGCGTCTTGTCCGTCAACCGCTGCTGCGCCGTGGCCTTGGCAATCCCGAAGTCAATCACCTTGGGTACCGGCACCCCGTCGTTGACGCGTGACCAGGATGTTCGAGGGTTTGATGTCCCGGTGGATGATCCCTTTTTGGTGGGCGTGCTGGATGGCGTGACAGACCTGGATGAACAGGTCCAGCCGCTGCCGGGTCGAGAGGTTGTTCTGGTCGCAGTAATCGGTGATCTTGATGCCCCGGACCAGTTCCATGACGAAGTAAGGTCGGCCCAGGGGAAGTGGAGAGGGAGAGTGGAGACTGAGAGTGAGGGTCTCCGATGGCCCCGGCGTCGAACACCTTGGCGATGTTGGGATGGTCCATGAGGGCCAGGGCCTGGCGCTCGGCCTCGAACCGGGCGATGACGCTCTTGGTGTCCATGCCCAGCTTGATGACCTTGAGGGCCACCCGGCGCCGGACCGGTTCCTCCTGTTCGGCCATGTAGACCACGCCACAGCCGCCTTCGCCGATCTGCTGCAGCAGTTTGTAGCGGCCAATGCGGTCGCCGGGTTTCTCGCTGACAGCTATTGCGACCTGAGTGGGCATCTCCAACGCGGCTGCGCCCTCGGCGAAGAACTGTTCCGCTTCTGGCAGGGCTGCCAGCATCTCATCGAGGCGCCTTCGCATCGCTGCGTCTCTCGCGCAGGCCTGATCGAGAAAGGCCCGGCGCTGGTCACAGTCTGTCAACTCTCGCGCGATGGCGAAAAGAGACTTTTCGTTTCGCCCTCCGCAGCCATTGTCAGGAAGGGGCTGCATCTCCAACTACTCATCCGCCTTCTGCGTCCAAAACCCGACATGGAAAGTGCGTCCCCCTGGCAGACACTCGGATGCTCACTGTTCCTGTCGCGAGCATACGGTCCAGCTTGGACGCCATGTCCACGCTTCCGCCCTCAGCCGCTTGGGCCAGCAGCACCCTGTGGTTCAGGGCGAACGCGCGCGCGGCCGGGCTTGGTCCCACTTCCTCCCGCAACGCGTCCACGAACTCCTCCTCTGTGCCGAACCCGGTCAGCAAGGTGAGATCGACATCCTGAGTCAGTCGCGGTTCGCCCCGGCGTTCGAGGGCCACCCCGCCGATGAAGCAAAAGCGCCAACTGTTGGCTCCCCGAGGTTGACGGTGCCGAGAGAATGTGACACAATGAGACACATGAAGACGATCTCGCTCCGGCAATTGCACCAGGAGACCGGCCGCTGGGTGCGCCAGGTCCACCGGCACGGGGCAATCGTGATTACCGACCGGGGTGAGGCCATTGCCCGGATCACGCCGGATACGCCGCGGGAGGAGCCGCCGTATTTCGCCCGGCGAGTACTCTTGCCCGCGTTCCGCAAGTTGACGAGGACAGGAAGATTGTCCCGTGGGACGGATAGCACGGTGGCAATTTCCGAAGACCGGGACACCCGGGGGACGTGATCTACTTCGACACGAGCTACGTGGCGCGGCTGTATCTGCAGGACCCGGGTTGGGAGAAGGTCCGTGCGCTCGCCGAGACCGACCGGCTGGCCTGCTGCCTTCATGGGCGTGCCGAGACGGTCGCCGCCTTCCATCGCAAGTTCCGGGAGGGCGCCATTGACCCCAGCGATTTGGCGACCTTGCTGCGTCAGTTCGACCGTGAATGTGAACTGGGCGCTTTTCAATGGCTGCCGCTTTCCGAAGCGGTCATTTCCCGGCTGACGCGGGTGTACGCCTCGCTTCCCGTCCACGCCGTTCTGCGCGCGGCGGATGCCCTTCACCTGGCCTGTGCCGCCGAAAACGGCCTCAAACAGGTTTACTCCAACGACGCCCGCCTGCTCGCCTCCGCAGGCCATTTCGCCCTAAACGGCGTGAATGTGATCTAAAGGACGCCGTCAACCGGGTCGCTAAACTGCGCGATGCTGGTGAAGGAGTTCGGCCACTTCCTACGGACTCGGCTGCTCCGCTGCTCTACTGGCCCACAATGCGATAGAAACCGCAGGGGCCTGTCACCGGCAGTATCACTGGCGGCGTGGCGTCAGGCAGGAACTCCGTCCAGTCGGCGGCGATCAAGTCGGTCGCGCGCTGAATCCGGAAAGGTGGTCCGCCGGCCTGGGGGTCGCCTTGCTCAATGGCACCGAGCAGTCGCGTGACGTCGCTCACGGACGGAGTCTAAGCAATGCAAGCCGAATGTCGATTCCCGAGGAGGCCCGGGAGACCCCGACTCTGGCTGTGGAGCCGCCCGTTCGCTTCACTTCTGCCTCGAGTTGAATGACCGGTGAAAAGCAACCTCGCCGCCAGAATGAGGCCGTCCTTGCCGCAGCAGCTTGCGGACAGTAAGGTGTCGGCATGGCTGCTGCGCCCGATAGGTTGCACGAACTTCCGCCGCCCACTCCGGCGCCGCCGGATCTGATCGAGCGCGCGTCGGCGTTGGTCCGGACGTATCCCGAGTGCTTCTGGTTCTGGCATCCGGATGCGCGCCTGCGCCATCTTGAGGACGTACGTTTGGTCGTGGAACATCTGCGCGAATACGGCGACCGCCGCGCCTGGTGGGCAGCCCAGGAACTGCACCAATGCCTCTCACCACTCTGCAAAAGGACGTTCTAGCCATCCTTGCCGCCCAGCGTAGCGAGGAAAGTCACTTCGCCGGTGGCATCGTGCTGAATGCTGCCGAGGACTCCGCCCGTTTCTCGCATGACTTTGACATCTTCCACGAGCTGGCCGAGGAAGTCACCCGCGCCAGCAACCGCGACGTGGAAGGCCTGCGGTCCGCCGGATTCCAGGTGGCTACCCCCTCGCGTTACGGCGAGTGGGAGAGAGAGTCCACCTTCCGCAAAGCCACGGTGAGCCGCGGGAGCCGAGTGGGTCGAGATCGACTGGGCTGCCGACTCGGCTTTCCGCTTCTTTCCAATCGAACGCGATCCGCTGCTGGGCTGGCGGCTTCATCGCTTTGATGTCGCCACGAATAAGGCTCTTGCCCTGTCGGCTCGGACCGAGACCCGCGATTACATGGATATCGTGGAACTCCACCGCACCGTTTCCACTGGCGGCGATGTGCTGGGCGGCGTGCGGCAAAGACCCCGGTTTCACCCCGCTCTCGCTGCTCAAAATGATGAAACGATTTGCCCGTGTTAACCCAACGGAACTGGACAAGATCAAGGCCCGCGCGCTCGACCCCGTGGCCCTCAAAGTGGCCTGGATTGAGATGAGCACTCAGGCCGAAGAGAAGATGATTTGGGTGGCAGATGAACGACCGGACTTGCCTATTGGCGTGGCGTTCGTCGATACGGTGGGCCGCCCCGGCTGGATCGGTGACGACCCGTCGCTGCGCCCGCACGCGCCGTCGGTGCGTGGCTGTTGGCCGAGGATCCCCGGCCTGGAGCCTTAGCCCGCATTTCTCACCAACTTTCGATGTCCTCTGACCGGTCACCGTCCCATTGCACCTGACATGCGGGCTGTCAGAAACCCGCGCCCCAAACAGATGGACCCAATCTCGACCACACTGTGTCCGCGTGCCCGGGTCGCCAAAGCGGCTGGGGCGCGTCCCGGCTCTGATGAACCGATGAGCCCATTCTGCTTGCTGGGCGCGGGTTTCATGAGCCCGGAAATCTCACCCGCGGACTGTCTGGTATGCCGCGACCGCCCCACTGGTGAGATTTCCGGGTTAGGATAGCGAAACGACCACTCCGGCCTGATCCCGGCCTGAGCCGCCCTCATTCGTCTTTGGGGAACTCAAGTCGCCGCAGCGTGACCGGTCCCAGCAGACCCGACTCCTGGAGAGGCGAGTCGGGCGTGTAATCGCCCGTGGCCGTGGTGAAGGTGTAGCGACCGGCCGGGTGCGCGACGCCCCCTAACAGACCGGATTTCCACTCGAGCTGGCGCACGCCCCTGTGCGCGGGTTGTTGGTCGCCAATCAGTCGGTTGACCCATGTGTTGACGACCGTGATTTCGAGCACATTGCCCGTCGGGCGCAAATTGCCGGTGATCTCGAGTCGGAACGGCGGTGTCCAGACAATGCCCAGGTCTTTCCCGTTCAGCGTCACCCGCGCCAGTTTGTGGACAACCCCAAGGTCCAGAACAATGCGGCTCCCCTCGAACATGTCCTTGGGCCGATCGAATGTCTTACGATAAACCGCCTGGCCCGAGTAATAGCGTATGCCTTCGTTGGCGTGGCGGTCCCAGCGGACCAGGGTGTCAAACGTAACTGGGCCACCAGGGCCGCCCCAGACAGGATCGAAGGTGACTTCGAATGGGCCATTCAGCGTGGCCGCAGTTGCTTCGATTGGGAAATTCTCACTCTCTTGCAGCCCGGCTGTGCGGGACGCCAGGCGGTCGAACACGACGAACCAACTCTCTCGCGCGGCGAACCGCAATGGCACCGAGACCGCTTCGCCTCGCACGGTGTAACAGGGCAGGGGGCGGCGGACGCCGTTGACGGGATCCCACAGTTCGGGCGCCGCGCCGTCGGTGCGGAAGACGCACTCGACTGCGACCGGCTCGGCAGTGCGATTGGCAACGAAGAAGATGTCCCTGGTGTCTGTGCGCCGCGCGTGATGTCGCAAGGGACCGGAGGACTCGAAGGCCGGTGCCACGCCCCATTTGCGTAGCAACGCGACCGTGGTTTCGTAGCTCGGGTAGAGAGGGTCCGATGCGGACTTGGGGATCACCGCGCTCCACGGCGCCATCGAGGCTGGGCCCAGCACCCGGGCGGCGCGCCAGTGAGATCCGGTCTTGGATGCCTGCTGCCACGCGTCCTCGGCTTCATCCGCCACGCGCCAGGCTTCGTCGGTGCCCACCAGGACATCTTCCCCGTCCTCGAACTGGAGGTGAATCAGGCCGATGAAACCGGCGGGGTTGGGGTCGGTCCCGGCATTGGAAGCGGCTACGGCCACGATGTTGGGCCCCGGTTTGAGAGCATGGCCGATATCCACCTGTTGAACCTCATTGAAATTGCCACCGGAGGCCACGGGCACACCGTTGACCCAGGCCTCGAATGCGTTGTCAGCCGTGAAATGCAGCCGGGCTGTCCGCAACTTATTGAGGGGTCCGCAGGATACGGGACAAGGACCCCTCACCCCGTCCCTCTCCCATCCGATGGGAGAGGGTGCCCGGAGGGCGGGTGAGGGTGCCGGAGTCTTGCATCCCACGGATCCCTCTGTGCGTCCGGTCTCGCAGAGAATCGTTCTCTGGAAATAGCGTGTCACGCCGGCCGGTGCGCTTGTCGCCGGATCGCCTTCCGGCGCCCAGATCCAGTGGCTGTGCTGGTGCATGAGGCTCGGGTGACTGGCTCGTTCCGGGGTTGTTGCTGGGCCGCCCCAGACGATCTGCCCCTTCCCATACCTGCGTTCGGTGGTTGTGGCAGGAACGTCGAGGCCGCCCCATATCTTCTCGGCCAGCGTGTGGACCCGCGCGTCGCACTCGGGATATCCCGACAGGCTGGGGGATTTCACCGGGGGTTTGCCGATGACAGTGACACCCTCTCGAACCAGCTCTTCGAGCTTGGCCAACAGTTCCGGCGTCATCGTGTCGAGAAGCGGCAAAACGAGCACACGATAAGTCGTGCCCTCGGGAAAAGCGATCTGCCCGCCGTCGGCTCGCGCCCGCGCCATCAGGATGCCTGGGCTGACAGCATCAAAGCCGTAGGCCTTCTTTTCGCGGAGTAGTCCATGTCCGAGCCAGGAGTCCGCCGGCGGCAGGAACATGTGCGGGGCGCCTTCGGGCACAAGGTACAGAATATCGGCGACCGAGACGCCTTGTCGAAGCATCTGACCGCAGCGGGCGATGTAGTCGTGGTACGGTCGCACCATGGGCCAGAACGTCTGATGTCGTTGCCAGTGGATGCCGTGTGGCCCCATCGCCAGGCCCGGCTTGGGGCTGTCCAGACCCAGGGGTTGGTGTTGAAAGGTGTGAAAGATGAGATCGTTGATTCCCATCGCGAACGCCCAATCAGTCTGGTCCTTCAGGTCTGCGGGATTGTCCCGGTAACCATGCCGGGGCGGCGAGGTGAAGGCCTCGGCCCGGACAACGGGCCGGCCCATCGTGTGGGCGATCGAGACCGCCTCGATGCAACTGTAAACCGTGTCCACCTCCGCGGCCCAGAATTCGCACGACGGAATGTCGGCGACTGCGCCCAGTTCGATGTCGCCGGCGGGGTTCATGTCGTAGGGCTGATTGGAATAGTAGAGGCCGTTCTCGTGCGCGTGGCTGCGGATCGCCTCTGCGTGGTTTGCGATCACCAGTTCCTGGGCGGTCTTGCGCAGATCCCAAAGGAAACGCTCGGTCGTCCCCCGCGATCCCACGATGAGCCCGGTGTAAGCCGGGAAGAATGGCTGGGGATCGTACCCGCGGCGTCGTCGGAACTCGTCGCGAAACCGAGCCGACCAATTCTGGGAACTCATCTCCCAACTGTCCAGATGCAGGCCCGTCCAGCCGCGACCGGGTCGCCGGGCGCCAACCCGTTCGAGCAGCTTGGCGTGGAACTGCTGGAAGTGGAAAGCGAACGCGCCTGCGTCGAACTTGTCAGTCTCGAAGCCGTGTCCGGGCGTGGGTGCCGGGCGCGTCGTCGCCCCCGTGCTGCGAGCGGCAAACCGCATCACCGTCCATGCGCCCGGTGGAACCTTCCAGTCGACCGAACCATCGGATCCCAAGCGTGCGGTCAGATCGATAACCTGGCGCGGGTCAATGACGGCCCCCGCGGGCGGCTCAGTGTGAACGGCCGGAGCCGCCACGAATCGCGGAACATGCTTCCAGATCGAGTAGGGCTGGGTCTCGTACAACGCCTTCACGTCCAGGTGCTCGGGCGGCTCCGTCTCGATCGCCGGGGTCGGGAACGCCAAGACCGCCACATCCGCGTGCCAGTCCTGCCGTTCCGCGGCCAGTTCCGGTGAGAGCCCGGCAAATGGCGACGGCGCGCGCGGCGCAGGGACGGGAAGGACGGCGGTAAACGGGCCTGGGCCGGTGACCCGGACCGCACTGGCGCACAGGTGCTGCATCGAGCGGGCAGGCCCGACCCACGGACCGCCGGCACCGCTCCAGCCAGGGCCGGTGCCGAGGATGATCTCGAGGCCGAGTCGGTCGGCAGTGCGGACGGCGTGGGCGAAGTTCTCCTGCCAGGTGTCGCTCATGAAATCCACGGGCCCGCGCGGCACGCCAATGTTGACTTCGAGAAACAGGGCCTTGCGCAACCCGGCTCGGTGCATGGCCTCGAGATCGGTCGTCATGGCCTCACGATCCTGGTTGCCGTCCATGAAATACCAATACACACCCGGTCGCGCGCAATCGGGAGGATCGGCGAAATCCCGTTCCAGGTCCTCCGCCAAAGACAGCATGGCGGCGAATGCAGAGAGGGCAGGGGAGAGGAGGGACATTCTTTGAGCGAGGCTGCGCCTCAGACCGGCGAGGCGTCTTGCCAGATTGTTCGCGAGGGTCTCAGGGCGGCAGAAGACTGCCGCACTCCAAAACGCTCCGCGCGGTCCGGAGACGTCCGAAAAGGCGCTAGTCCCGCGGCTGCGGGAGACTGCGCCGGCGCTGCTGCGCAGCGCTGGGCGGCCCCAGGGAATGAACAAGTGACCGCGCTGGCAGCGTGACGGACTTCTCCAAACTGCACGAAGTGAACACATGGTAACATAGACACTCGCTGCTTCGACGTCGCCGAAGTGTGCATGGCCCGCGGAGGCCCTTCAAGATGAACTTGCCCACCCGGATCATCGCGTAAGGTGTCGGCGCATGGCTGAACTCACCACGAAGACACTGAGGACTTGAAGGAACGGCGATGAGCAGACCCAACGCTGTTCCTATAGAGAATGGCGGAAACGCCCATCCTAACCTCGGTGCTCTCCTTCGTGCGCTTCGTGAACTTCGTGGTGAGCCTAGGCGAGGATTTGGGGCCCAGGTGAGCCTGACCGGCACCTGCCGCCCCGTCTTAGCCCGCATTTCAGGAAAAATGTGACGGTGCCCGGTCAGATGACATCGAAAGTTGGTGAGAAATGCGGGCTCGCGCCACGGACTTGGCCCGGACGCGCCCCGACTGCTTTTGGTTTCGGCATCTGGAAGCCCGGATGCGTCGGGTCAACCGGACGCCGGACTGGCGCGTGGTTGCGCGCCCAGTTCACAGTGGACCGAATAGCTCGCTTGCCGGCGCCGTCCAAGGTCTCGTTCATCTGCCATCACGTTTGACCCATGAGAACCACCGCGCCTCTCGTTGCCGTATCACCCCGGAAACGCAATTCACTGGTTCGGGCCGCTCTGTTTCCTGGTGCTCTTGGCGGCCCTGATCCTGCAGTATCGCCAGACTTCTCAACTTCGCCGCGCGATCGACGAACTGCGGCTGGCCGAGCAGGCGCGCACGCTCAACAGTGATGCCGTTGATTCGGAAACCGCGGACCTGCACCGCGAAGTCCGCCAACTCCGCGATCAGTTGGCCCGTCTGCAGGCCGCGGCGGTGGCCCGATCCGACCAACCTGGGGTTCCCGTTCCCAGTGCGGACGCAGCATTACCCAAGCCGGTCGACATGGTGCGCTGGGCGGCATTGCCGGGGAGCCAGGTGCTCATCGAGGGCACTTCCAGCATTCACGACTGGACGGTGAAAGGCGCGATCATAGGCGGCTTTTTCGAGGTCGAGCCCGCGTTTCTCACCACGCAGCCTGTTCCTCCCAATTGGACCAACCAAGCCACAGCGGAGGTCCAGGTCAGAATCCCCGTCCGATCGCTCCGGAGCCAAACGCTCGTTGGGGCGTCCAAGATGGACGAGATCATGCAGGAAGCGATGCGCATGAGGGAGAACCCGGATATTCTCTATCGACTGGGCACGATGAAGGCCAGGGAGATGCCGTCTCAGCCGAATGCCCCCGTGAGATTCGACACCTTCGGCGAACTGACCGTGGCCGGGGTCACCAACGCCATCGACATCGAGGTGCAACTCGATCGCCTCGAGACCAATCGCATCCGCTTCAGCGGCACAAAGACGCTGAAGATGACCGACTTCAAGATCGCACCTCCCTCACCCAAGCTGCCCGGCATGGACTTTATCAAGACCGGAGACGAGGTGACGATCCGGTTTGAATGGCTCACAGGATTGAAACCTGCGTCCTTGCGTTAGCCCGGATTTCTCGCCACGGGGAAGACGACAACGAAATCCGGGCTGTGGCAAAACCGCGCCCGCACAGGGGAAAATGAGGTTCGGAGCGCTTCCGAATTCTCGCGGGTGCAGCGACACTCTGTTGCCCAGTTCCCTCCATCCACTCGGGCGCGGTTTTGCTTTTCTAACCTGCATGCTGACTTCTCTCGAGGACTCCGGCTTCGCGGTGGAAGAAGTGGTGAGAAATGCAGGTTAGACCCTCACCCGTCCCGCAATGCGGGGCACCCTCTCCCACCTGCCTGCGCCGAGGCTTCGGCAGGCAGGCCGGATGGGAGTGGGACGGGGTGAGGGGTCCGTGGAACGTATCCTCGTGACTATACACGGCGTCAGAAGTCACGCCGCGTGAGGGCACGCGGCCTACAGGCTTGTAGGCCGGGTCCCCTGACCCGGCGCTGCTCATTTATGTCGCTCTGTAGAATCAGTAAGGGCTGACCCTGGTGTCGGAATGGAGTTTGCCTTGACCGCGCTGGCGGGTGGCTTTTAGTTTTGCCGCCATGAAACGCAACTTCGTGGCCGGCGTCCTCTGCCTCATGACCATGACCTCAGTCTTCACCCCTCGAATCACCGCCGCCTCGTTTGGCGACGATGTCGCTTTTCTCAACGAACATACCGATGTCATCGTCCTGAGCGACAAGAAGGGATCAGGCCAAGGTAGCCGTTGTCGACCGCTTGTCAGGGCCGCGTCATGACCAGCACCGCGGGCGGCGATGCCGGCCTGAGCTTCGGCTGGATCAACCGCGAGCTGATCGCCTCCGGCAAGCTCCTGCCGCACATGAACGCGTTCGGCGGCGAGGACCGCTTCTGGATGGGACCGGAGGGCGGACAGTTCTCCATCTTCTTTGCCAAGGGGGCGAAGTTCGAGTTCGCGGACTGGTTCACGCCCGCCGCCCTCGACACGCTGCCGTTCAAGGTCGTCCGCCAATCCGGCGGACCGCGCGCGGTTCGCCTCCGAGTTCGCCCTGACCAATTACTCGGGCACGCGCTTCGAGGTGGCGGTGAATCGCGAGGTTCGCCTGCTCGGCCCCGCTGCGGCCTGGAAGAAGCTCGGAGTGAAGCCCGCCGACGGCGTCAGCCTCGTCGCTTACGAGATCGGACAACAAGATCACCAACGCCGGCAAGAACGCCTGGAAGAAGGACACCGGCCTGCTCTCGATTTGGATTCTCGGCATGTTCACACCCTCGCCTTCGACCACCATCGTGGTCCCCATCAAGCCCGGACCGGAATCCGAGCTCGGCGTGAAGGTGACCTCGGATTACTTCGGCAGCGTTCCGCCAGACCGGCTGGTGGTGAAGGACGATGTGATCTACTTCTGCGCGGACGGGAAGTACCGCAGCAAGATCGGCATCAACCCCAAGCGCAGCAAAGCGCGTGCTCGGCAGTTACGACGCCGACAACAAGGTGCTGACCATCGTCCAGTTCAGCCAACCCGCCGGCGTCACCGACTACGTCAACTCGCTCTGGAAGCTCCAGGACAACCCCTACGGCGGCGATGCGGCCAACTGCTACAACGACGGCCCGCCCGCGCCCGGCGCCAAACCCATGGGCCCGTTCTACGAGCTGGAATCCTCGTCTCCCGCCGCCGCGCTGGCGCCCGGCAAGAGCCTTCCGCACGTCCATCGCACCATCCATCTGAGCGGCCGGAGTCCGCGCTGGATGGGGTTGCCCGCGCCACGCTGGGCGTTTCCATCGCCGACATCAAAGGCGGTCTGAAGGCACGATAGCCCGTTGCATCCGCAAACTTGCCGCGATCAAGTCCGGTCTATCCCTTTCAACCTCACATGTTCCGCGAAGGCCATCGACTCGGCGAGGTCGGAAACGAAGGGCAGGTCGACACGTTCCTATGAGCACTGAACACCAACAAGCAAAGCATGTTCGTCCTGCCGGACGGCAGGAACGTCTTGTTCACCTTCTGCCTCGTCAGCTCGCTGTTCCTCCTCTGGGGATTCTGCAACGGGATGATTGACGTGATGGACAAGCACTTCCAGGAGGAACTGCACCTGAGCCTGTCCCAGTCGGCCTGGGTGCAGTTCGCCCACTGGATGGGCTACTTCCTCATGTCGCTGCCCGCGGGCTGGCTGGCGACGCGGCTGGGCTACAAGGGCGGCATCATCGCCGGGCTGCTGCTGGTCGCGGTGGGCGGCTTCTGGTTCATCCCGGCGTCGAAGATCGCGGCGTTCTGGGCCTTCCTGCTCGGCGTGTGCGTCGTCGCCTCCGGCCTGACGTTCCTGGAGACGGTGGCCAACCCCTACACGACGGTGCTCGGGCCGCCGCGCTACGCCGCCACGCGCATCAACACGGCCCAGTCCTGCAACGGCGTCGGCTGGATCTTCGGTCCGATCGCCGGCAGCATGTTCTTCTACGGCACGGACGCCGCCGGTCAGAGCACCGGCTCCGAGACGCTTTGGATTCCTTACGCGGGCGTCGCCGTCGGGGTCCTCATCCTGGCCGTCATCTTCTTCTTCGCTCCCGTCCCCGACATCAAGGCCGAGGACGATTACCACATCGACGACAAAGACAGCAGCCCCGACCACGGCCGCGCCCCGGCCGATCCGGCGAGGTGAACCGCGGGCTTGTCGTACTGCCTTGCTGCTGGGTAACATGGCCGCGCTCATCGGCGTCTTCATCTTCATCCTCTGGCTGACCTTCGAACGGCCTGCAGGCTCGGCCCGCACCTGGTGGGGCTGGCCTCCGCCATTCCTCACCCGTCCAGCCTGGTCGTGAGCGCCGAGAACTCGGTGCTGATCGTGCTGGTGGCCGCCGCCTGCCTGGCCCTGGTGGCCGCGGCCATCTGGCTGATCGGCGTCACCAAACGCCTCTCTCACCACAGCGTCTGGGCGCACGAGCATTTCTCCGGCGCCACGCTGGCCCAGTTCCTCTACGTCGCGGCCCAGTGCGGCATCTTCAGCTTCCTCATCAACTACATGACCTCCGAGCCGCCTTCCCTGCCCTCCTCGTGGATGAAGGACGGACAGCAAATGGATCGAGGTCCGAACGGCCTTCGCCGGCTCCGACTTCAAGGACGTGTCGGCCCTCGCCGGAAAACTGAGCGCCAAGGCCGATCCCGTGTCCGCCTTCCTCGCCACGAACCTCTCCGACTTCGACCCTCCAAACCCTGGCCCGCTTACAAGGAAGGCGGCGCCAGCGCCCACGGCCGCCCGCGTCGCCCTGATGCAGGACCTCAACAGCCTCATCCTCAAGACCAACCTCTATGCGCCGGAACGGTTCGCCGGAGTCGCCTTGCAGGACAAGACCAAGACAACTGCTCGCGCCCGACGCCCCGCCGCGCAGCCTGCCCCGGCTCAACCGGCTGCTGCTCGCCGACGCCTATCCGCAGGAACTGGCCTTCCAGGACGGCATCTTTGGCGTGACGAATCCAGTTGGCCGCCAAGCTGGCCTCGGTGGGCTTCTTCTGCTTCCTCCTCGGCCGGGTCACCGGCGCGGCCATGCTGCGAAAATTCTCCGCCCACAAGATGCTCGGGCTTGTACAGCGTGATCAATGCCGTCGCTGTGTCTGCCTGGTCTTCCTCAAGCTGGGCTGGCTGTCGGTGGTGTGCGTTTTCCTCAGCTACTTCTTCATGTCCATCACCTTCCCCACCATCTTCGCCCTCGGCATCTTCGGGCTGGGCGCCCGGGCCAAAGCGAGCCTCGGCCTACATCGTCATGGGCATCGTCGGCGGCGCTCTCCTGCCCAAGCTGCATGGGCGCTGTTGCCGATCACTACGACATGTCGCGCGGCTTCATCGTGCCGATGATCTGTTTCGTCTTCATCGCCCTCTACGGCTACGCCTGGCCCAAGCTCAGCCGGGCGGAGTCCTTGCACGGCGTCGGCGCCTCCCGAGCGCATTGAGCCCTGCCACAACGCGTTCAGCCAGGCCAGAACAAGGCCTGAGCCCGCACCCAGAATATCGATCAATACATCGATCGGCGACCCGTAGCGTGAGGGGACGAACGACTGGTGGATTTCATCGCTGAGCGCGTAAAGCGCGCAGAGCGCAAGCACCCTCCCCGCCGTCGCCCAGGATCGGAGCGGCGGCACCAAGCGCGAGTTGCGGGTCACCGCCCGCAGGCACAGCAGCGCAAGGACCGCGTATTCGGTCAGGTGCCCCCCTTTGCGGATGATGCCCTGCAACTGGCGCACCGCTGCCTCGCTCAGGTCCGGCTTGAACCATCGCAACACGGGCCCAATCAGACGCGAGGTTCTGCCCTCGGAAAGCAAATCCCCGGAGCCGGCGAAAACCAACGCCGCCCAAATCAGCACCGGCAACCAATATCGAGCTGCAGAACGAAGCCAGGACACCGCAGGATGAAACGGTCAAACACCGCCAAAAGCAAGGGCAGGCAGAGTGGTTCGCCGCGCGGCCAGACGGACATCGCTGCGCCTTACACGAGACTCAAATGTAGAATGTAGAGATGTGACCCCATGGTCAGCGGAGGCGCACGTAGGGTTCCTCGTCCCAGTTCTCGGCGGGCCAGATGAAGTTGTTGACGGCGCCGTCGTAGCGGAGGCAGAGATCTTTGACGTTGGTTTTCTTCGAGAAGCTTTTCTCGGGATCGTAGGTGCTGCCCGTCCAGCCGCTGAACAGGTGCCGATGCCAGGGACAGGCGACGACGATGTACCGCGTGCTCCAGCGGTTGAGTTGGTCTTCGAGCCACTTCTTGCCATCGGTCGTCGTCTGGAACCAAGGTCCGAGGTGATAGGCGTAACTGGTGGTGAAGTCGCCGAAGTATTCCCAGCCCAAATCGATCGTGATGCGCCCGCGAGTGCGGTCCGAGGCGCAGATGAACGAGTTGGTGTTTTCGACGTATCCCTTCTCGAGATAAGGCTGGTTGCCGCCGGTGTATCCGTACGTCTTGTTGGTCGGATTGACGAGATAGAGCGGCGGACGGTCGCGATGATCGTCGCGGTACATCATGATCCCGAGGCCGATCTGCCGCAGGTTGTTCGTGCAGTGCATCCGCCGCGCCTGTTCCTTGGACCGGGCCAGCAACGGCAACAACATCCCCGCCAGAATGGCGATGATGGCAATCACCACCAACAGTTCGATCAGCGTAAAGGCGAGGTGTCGGCGCAGAGGTATCGGGCCCGAGGCCGCCGCAGAGTGTGGTCTGGTTTGCATACTCGTGCTGGTGCTTTGAATATGGCGCGGCGTGGCGGGAAGCGAAAGCCCCTTTTTGTCCGTGTTGCAGGTCCCTATCTCCAGTCGATCCCATCGTCGGACGGCAAAGAGGCTGGATCCCGCGGCCGCCACTGACACAAGGCTGGCGCCGGTGCCGGTGGTGTGCGTTTCCCACACGAGGCCATCGTCTGAGGTCACGATGGCACCAGCGTCGCCAGCCACGATAAACCGGTCCAAAGCGAGCAGTCCCGACCGGAGTTCGTTGGTGGTGGGTGTCGTCGCGCGCTGCCAACTCCCGGCCGGTGCGTGATGGAGAATGACGCCGCCGTCGCACAACGCCACGACCGCTTGCCCGTCATGCATGAGCGTTCGGGCCTGCGCGGCGATTGGGAACGGTTGCAGCCGGGTCCACTCGACCACCGGCCCCGCGCCGGCCATCCATCCGGCGCGCGAAGCCTGCTATGGCAAGAACTCGATGCTGGGAGGCCGGCACGAGTGCGGATCGTCAGAATCCTTGACCGATCAAATGTGTTGTAGACAAGTCAAGTTTCTATGCTGCGTTGAAGGGGTCAAGGATTCTAAGGAGCGAGGCGCGAGAGAAAGGGGCGGGGAAACACGGGGACTTTTGATGCCTATGAGGACTGGGATTTGGTCTGAGGCGCGCCTCGCTAAGCGGTTTCTCGGACTCAGGGGATGATCCGCAATCGATAGAAGGAGTCGCCTGCGGGAGTGAGAGGTTCGCTGTAATGCGCTTCGGAACCGTCAGCGACAATCTGGACAAGGGTTATCCACTGGCCGCTCGCCAGGCTGTGGGTGCGTTCGACGGCGTAACGAGTGCCGAGGAAAGCTGTCCAACTCAGCCGCACGTTGGCCCCGCCGACACGCGCGACGGTCAACTCCGGCGCGGCGTTGTCGCGGTTTCGAGCGCCCGGGGTCGGAGTGAGTGGGAAACGCACGATCCGGTCGGAACCGTCGGGCAGTCGTCCCTCCGACACACCTTCCTGCTGAGTGCCAAAGCTGACGGCATCGATCAAGAACCCGTCGAACGTGGCCAGGCCGACGGCCTCGCCGCCGCCCGAGAGCTTGAAGTCCACGTGGTCGGCGCCCTTGGCGGGCTCGCTGTCGGCGATGAAGACCTGATATCCGCTTGGGCCAACGCCGATGAACGAGAGCGCGGGCACCGCAGACTTGATGGGAACGGCCGAGCTCGTCAGTGAGATGCAGGCCGCTCAGTTCGACGGGACGAGGTCCGGGATTGAACACCTCGAACCAATCATCGCCGTCGGCGGGGTCGGCCATCCATTCATTAATCCTGAGCGCCTCGGGAGTTCCGAGGTCGACGGGTTGGTTTGGCTGGCCGGGGGTGCGGGAGGTCAGGCGCCAGAGGGCTGGTTCGGCGGGCATCCTGCCCAGGGAGTATCCGGCGGGTTGAATGCCGAACGTCAGGGCGTCGAGCAAGAGCCCATCGTTTTCCGGGCGATCGAAGAGGTAGATCGAGTCGCCGCTGGCACTCAACCCGAAGCCTGTGTTGGTCTCCGACGCGGGCAGGGTGTTGTCGAAGCAGACAAGAAGAAAGCCGGCGGGCTCGAGGATGGTGCCGGCGGGGAAGATCCAGCGTCGGGGGTCGCTCGTTCGATCGCTGAGGCTCAGGCCGCCCAGGTCGAGGGCGATCTGGCCTCGGTTGTGAAGCTCGATCCAGTCCGTGTTCGGGGTGGCGGGCACGGACGAAGGGAGGGGATGAGCGAGTACCTCATTCAGCACGACGGGCGTGCTCGATGGATTCGCCGGTCCGGGAGGAGCGCCGGGCGTTGGGTGTTCGAAGAAGACGATACTCGAACTGCCGCTGGGCGTGCGGCCCTCCGAACGGTCGGGTAGCTGGGGACCATAAGCGATGAGATCGATTGGCGCGGCCTGCGTGTCGAACAAGCCCAGCATGCCTTGTTCGAGTGCGAGCCGGAAATCGAGGTGATCGCCGCCCTGTTCGGGGTCGCCATCCGCCACAAACAGGGCATACCCTTTCGCCGGAATGAAGGTCAGTGGCGGCAACGGCTGTCGTCGGGGCCAGCCGGCGGGCTCGTCGGTGAGGAAGAACCCGCCCAGGGCGACGGGGAGGACTTCGGGATTGTAGAGTTCGATGAAGTCGTTCCGTTGTGATGCGCCAGCGTTGGCCAGCCATTCATTGATGCGCACGCGTGAACTATCGCCCAATGGAACCGGCTGGTTGGGGCCGCCGAAGGTTGGAGAAGCCAGGCGCCATCCGCCCGAGTCTGTCCACGCAATCGAGAGGCCCTGGACTTGCATGCCGTAGTGGACGATGTCGAGCAACTGACCGCCGTTGGCAGCCCGGTCGAGCAAGGCGACGAGTCCGCCCTCGCGGCTCAGTTGGAAGCCGAGGTGGAGACCGGGAGCGGCTGTGTCTCGGTCAGCGATCAAGACCAGGTATTCGCCTGCGGCCAGAATGCTGTTTTCGGGGAAGGTGAACGCAGTGGGAGTGGTGAGGTCGTCGGTGAGGCTGAGCCCGGAGAGATCGGCGGGGTTGGGGCTATCGTTGTGGAGTTCGATGAGGTCGGGGTAGGCATTGTTCCAGGGCACTGCGGTTCCGTTGGAGGCGAGCACCTCGCTGAGTCGGACTCGGGCGGCGCTTGCGGCGACGGTCCATGTGCGGGAGAGGGTGGGGGCGGATTCGGGCTGCCAAACGCCGGCGGAGTTGCGACCGAGGACCGCGATTTGGTAGGTCCCATCGGCCAGACCGGTCAGTGGGATGGGTTCGGAGATCGATTGCTCCGCGTTCCACGCGCCTCCGTTGAGGCGATAGCGGTAGCTCACAATGCCTGGCCCTCCCACGGTGAGAGTGAAGTCCCTGCGCCACGTCGAGGGCGGGGGTTCGTCTGAGAGCGCGGCGCCTGGGGGCACGAAAGCGCCCATGTCGAGGCCGAGCGGGCCGGCGCCGCGAGCCGGGGACGCCGGACGCAGGCGGAAATCGTTGGTGAGGTTTACGAACAAGGGATCGGCGTCGAGGTTTCCGGTGCCGCTCCAGGGGCCGGGCTGCGGCAGGATCGAGCGGTCGATCCGGAGGTCGAGTGCCTGGCTGGCGAGCAGGTTGGTATCGAGGTTGCGCATCACAACCGGGTGCTGCCAGAAGATGCTGCCGTCGAGCCGGACCAGTGTGGCCGACCACTGCGAGGACCGTTCGGGTTCGTCGAAACAGAGGGATCCCAACCGGCTGCCGACGAAGGTGTTATGGTTGGCCCAAACGACTGCAGATTCCTTGAGAACCATGTCATTGTCGTTGTCGAAGAAGAGGTTTCGGACAACGACAATCTCGGTGGTCTTTCGGTAGTAACCGGTGGAAATCGCGCTCGATTCGCTGGTGCTGCTGTTGTTCTTGTGAAAGTGCATGAAGACATTGCCCTCGATATGCGCGTCGGTGCCGTCGAGATCCAGGGCATCGTCACTGCCGCCCAGAAAGACGTTATCGAGCACTTGAAGGACTGGGCCCGGTCGTTGTCCGCCGCTGAAGTCGATGACGTCACAATAGCCGATCGTGGTGCCGAAGATGTTGCCCTCGAGAATGAGGAATCCGTCGGCGGGGATGCCGATGCCGGAGACGGCTTCATACCATTCGAGGTTGGGGAAGCGAGAGTGGCGGACCGCCAAGGAGGAGTTGTCGAGCATGATGACGTTGCGGGTCGAATTCGTCCAGACGACATGCTCGGCCACAAGCGTGGAATTCGTGAGCCAGAGGGCGGTCGTTCCGTAGTTGCCCATGGTGAGGTGGCTGAGCCGGTTTTCGTTGGTGGCGTTTACGAAGGAGATGCCAGACCAACCGTTGGCTCCGCCGGGGGCGGCGCCCATGTAGATTCGGCTTTCGGGGGTGCCTTCGGCCCTGAGTTGGCCGGCCACGGTGACTTTGGCGGAGGTCGAGAAGTAGACCGAGGTGCCGGGATCAATGGTGAGTGTGACGCCGGCGGGCACCACCAGTTCACTGGAGACCAGGTACGGTCCTTCGGCGGCCCGCCATCGAGTGTCGGTTTGCAGGACGCCTCCGGTCGGCTGAGAGGCGCCACGGTCGTACCAGACGGGGAAGAGGATCTGTTCGAACTCCTGGCCAGTGGCGTCCAGCGCCCTGATCGTGACATGATTGACACCGGGTCGCAGGGGAAGGTCGGGCAACGACCAACGTCCGGTTTGATGGTTCCAGGAAGCCTGTCGATCGTTGACCAGCACCCGGCGAGTTCGCACGGCATCCGCTGTGCCTTCGAGGGCTGCGCTGGGCTGGATCGCGCGGGGCAGGTTCGACCCGGGAAGGGTGGGAAGATCGGTGGTGGCGGTGAGGTGGGAAGGGACTTGCGCCAGGACGAACGCGTTCCGCGTGACGATGAAATCCTTCATGGTCTGACGCGGCGTTTCGGGGACAAAGGAACCGAGGATGCGATCGATCAGCGGGTCGATGTGGTCGGGGGCGAAGACCGAGGCTGCGAGGCGTCGCAGTTCACCCAGATACAGAGGGGTGATTTCCGGATGGGTGAGGAACCGTGTGACTGCGGGGGAGTTGGTGCTGGCGGCGCGGAAGATGTCGAGATTCCACCAACTGGGCAGCCCCAGCGCAGCATCCAGATCGTATGCCACGAGTTGAAACCTGGGATCGTGCAGGCCCCGGTACATGGCGTAGTCGCCGGCGTAGCCTGTGCCCAGCGATGTCTCGGCGTTGGCCAGCATTGTATTGACAGCGAAGTAGCGAATCCACTCTTCGATGTCCGCGACACGCCCGACTTCCGCGACATACTGGGAGTCGGGCGTCTGGTCGAGGACTCGCGTCAACTGGATCAGGTCGCTCCAATCGTCCACGCTGGCATTGGTCTCCTTTTCGTAGGTGGTGACGACGCGGTACGGAGCGGGATCCTCGCCGAGGTAGGTGAGCACGCCCGAGATGCCTTTGTAGAGATTGCCCTCCGGGTCGGCGGGGAAGTGGGTTTGGGCGTATTCGCTGCCGAGGGCTTCGACGTGGGCAAACACGCCGAATTGCGGCGGGCCGCTCATGGCGAGTTGGCGGTTGTTCTCGCGCACCTGGACGGCGCGCGCTTCTCCCGTGGGGACGCCGCAGATGCGGCACAGGATGCTGGCGAGGATCTGCGACTGTGGGGTTTGCGCGTTGAGGTTGATTGCGGTGCGGTCGCGCCAGGGGCGATCGTTCGGGAAATTGACGCGCTTGCTCTTCACGGAGTACGAACGTCCACCCCACCCCCGGAGCCGGATGCCCGTGGTGTAACGGCATTCGGTCACGCCTGCTTCCCGGCTGATGAAGGTGGCGTTCATCTGGGCGTCGCTGCTGGCGTAAAACGGCAGATTCCCAATCGCAACCAACTCTTGTCGCTCCGCCGCCGTGTAGATGAGGCGATAGAACGGGAAGGTGGCGTCGTCCGGGGAATCGTCGACCTGGTAGAGGCAGTTGGCGGACTGGGTGCCGGCGGGTTGAACGGGCGCGGGCCAGGTGCGGCGATGGCCCTCGGCATCGCGCGCGGCGATGTAGAACTCGACGACGGTGTCCGTGGCTTGCTGGGGCAAGACGGCTCCGAAGACTCGATCCCCCGCCGCGCCGTCGCCATGCTGGCTGTCGTCCCACATGAGGGTCTCGTTGAAATCCGCCGCACCGTCGATGCGGTGGAGAACCGAAACGACGGGGGGGATGGGTGACTCGTCCAGGATTCGGGCGGTGACGGTCACTGGATCGGTCGAACGGGGAACGATTGGCGCGTGGGCCACATCGAGGATCAGTGGCGCAACGGATGTGCTGAAGACCGAGTTGCGTTTGCCCGGTGTTCCGCCCGCAGCCCGGCTTGCCGCCCAATTGGAACCGTACTGGTTTGGGAGCCAGGGATTCACCAGTTCGAGCGATTTGCCCTGGCCATCGTGTTCCGCGTCCCAGATCCAGCCAGAGTGGCCGTGGTCTTCGGGGCCCCGGCGGCGCACTCCCCAATCGCCATCCGTTGCGTACTGGACGGAGTTCTGCTCCGTGCCGAGGGCGTCGACCAGGGTGATCTGCTCGCCGTTCTCGGCCAGCCGGCCTTGCCAGCCTCCCACCGCCTGGACGGCGGACGAGTACCGGTTGGTGAATGCGGCCAGATCGGCGGCCACGACAAGATACTGTCCGGGCCCCAGGACCACCGAGGGAAAGGTGAACGTGACCCCTTGGGTCAGACGCCACCCGGCGAGGTTGTAGGCAGAGGTGCCGCGGTTGAACAGTTCCAAGTACTCCGCACTCGGATCTGCCGTCTCCGTGCGGTACATGATCTCGTTGACGATGATGTCGCCGGCGGTGGAGTTGGGGGGCAGCAGCAGCAGCAAGAACGCCAGCGAGGCGCGCCTCAGACCATTTGCGATCTCCGTTCTCAAGGACAGCATCCATGCCCTCGTTTCCGCGCCTCGCTTCAGAGAGCCGTTGAGCCCTTCACGGCAGCGCACAAACTTGATTTGTCCGTACTGCGTTTCACCGGTCAAGGATTCCTGGCAAGACGGTCTCATGGCACTCGTTCGAGGCGGTAGTAACGCTGCGTTTCACCCGGCGCCAAGGGCTCTTCGAATCGGATTTCTCCTTCGGCTGTGGCGCGCAGGAGTCGGATCGGAGTCCAGTGGGTCAGGTCGGCGGAGGTCATCAGGCGCACCGTTTCCTCGGGGCAGGCACCGAAGCGTCCCTCGACGCGATCGGCGGCAACGCGTTTCCAGGAGAGCAGGGTCAGCGGGATGCGCGCGCCATCGGCGGTCACGAGAATGTCGTCCAAGCGCAAGGCGGCGCGAGATCCGTTTGCGCCTGTTGGCAGGTAGTAGTATTTCCACCGCAACTGAACCAGGGGTTGATCGCTCGTTTGCTCCGGCAGCCGGTGCGGACCCAGGATCTGGAAATCGCCGATCAATCGGGCTTCGGATATACTCGATCGGCTCGCCTTGCGCATCGAGGGCGTCGTGGAATTCGCCATTGGGGTCCAACCGATACTGAAGCCGGATCGCATAGAGGCGGTTGTTGGGTTCGAGTGTGCCGGCAGTCCACGTGACGGTCACGTTGGACATGCCGCGCGTTTGCAGCGCCAACAACGCGGCACCCAGATACCCGGCGTCTGCCTCTGGCTGGGGGTCACTGGTATTGAGGAAACAGACGCCCAACTCGCCCAGGCCGAGCAACCGGCTCCGGCTGCTGCGGTTGTAAGGGAGATTCCATTCGCCGGTCATGGCTGCGGTCAGACCGGGGTCTTTCACGGTGGTTTGCAGGAACAGGAGATGCGGCGGGAATGTCCCCGCCTGCGCGTCGGGAGACCAAGCGCCGAAGGAGTAATCGCCCCGGGCGAGATCGTGCGGCACGGGCCGAAGATTCGACGGGTCGTAGTCGGGGTCGGGTTCGAACCGGGGCGTCAGGCGCGTGTCTCGGTCCAGGGTGAGTGACAACTGCGGGGCGGTCTCGGTTCGTCCCAGCCATCCGAGGAAGCGGTAGCCGGGGGCGGGGACGGCTTCGACGAGCAGGGGGATATGGCGGAAGTAGACTCCTGACCAGGGGAGTTGCGCGGGGGTGAATTCGAGGGAGTTGAGGCGCACACGGCCGCCCGAGGGAGACTCGAAGGTCAGTTCGAGGCGGGCTGTCCCGCTGAGGGAGAACTGGTTCACGATCTGTCCGCGCACGGCTGCCGGCCGGGCTCGAGCGAAGGCGCGAAAGGACTCGACGAAGTCTTCCCATTGCCCGATGTGCTCGTAGGGAGTCCAGGAGAGGTTGGGGACATTGCGCCAGCGGTCGATGTGGCGTTGTACCTCGGGTCGCATCTCGTCCGCGATCGCGTCGATTTGCGCAAGCACCGCGTCGGCGGAGAAGCGGGTGTTGAGGTAATCGCCGAATCGGTTGATGAACATGTGGCGGAACGCGGTGTTGTCCAGGAGGCGCCGGAGTAGGGAGCACTCCCGCGCGCCACAACCGATGGCGGAAGCGAGCGTATTGCGCTGCGGGCCGTCGCCGGTCACGTCGAAGGTCCAGTCAACGTCCTTGACGAGCCAACGCCACACTCCGCCCTCGCGGCGCGGCCGCCAGTTCATCACATTGTGGCCGAACCAGTCCCGGTTGTCCGCGAAGATCTCGATGAGTTGGTAGTCGATGAAATTGTCGATGTCCATTCGCGCCTGAGCGCCCGCATATCCCTCGGGTGTGGTGAGGTCGGCGCGTTGCATGTAGGCCGAGAGTTCGTAGAGCCCAAGCCAATCCCCGCTCTTCGGGTCCCAGCCGTCTTCGACGAGGTCTGCCGGGATGGCTTCGGATCCGTGGTGGCCGACCAGATACGTCTCGTCGATCTTCTCCTGGATGTAGTAGATCCCCCAGTATTGCGCGTTGAAATAGACGTGGGCGGGGCGTCCGGCCAGGATGTCGGCGGCGGTCCCGGTCATCAGGCTGTGGACCAGCGGATCGCGGAAATCGATGCCGCGCTGGCCCAGCACCAGGCAGTCGAACGTGTCCAACTCGAGTTGGGGGAAGACCCGGTGATGGATGTTGCCCGCACCGTACCTGCGGCGGGCTTCGAGTTCGATGGACTTCTGAGCGGACGCGCGCGACCAGGCGCCTCGCACCAAGACACCCACGTCCTGGCTGAAGCCAACAGTCTGGTCGGGCTCGAAGAATTCAGCGCGGGTTTGGCGTTCCCAAGGGCACCAGAAGTTCGCCATGTAATAGGGGGGACGCGGGTAGGCGTTTGTGCCCATGACGAAGATGCCATCGGTCTGGCTGAACAGGCCTTCGGGCGGCGTTGCCAGCGCCACCACGGCGATGTTCGAAGGCGGGTCGAACAGATAGTGCCGCGTCACGATGGGGCTGGGCAGACTCCCTGGCCCCGCAGCACGCCAGCGCAGGACGCTGTTGGTCGAAACCAAAACGGGCCCGGTGTACAAACGACTGTCGCCGTCGTGACAGGTTGATCGGCCTACGCGGTCCCACCAGATTCGACCGGCGTCCACCGCCACCGAGAAACCGGTCACGACCGCCTCTTCCAATCCGACAGCGGCTGCCGGGGCCTCGAGTCGAACCCACTGACCGGTTGGAGGCGACGGTCCAAGGGGAAGCCGACTGTGCGTCCCCGCTTGACCGAAAGCGATGAGGTCCTCTCCCCAGTAGGCCCGGTGTTCCCAACTGGCTCCGGCACGCCACTGGAACATCACCTCCCGCGGAGGGTGTGCCGGGTCGAGATAGACATACGCGAAAAGGCGATCGCCGGAGCGCACTGCCAAGTGCTGCCGGGCGTCCTTGACGATGTCGTAGTGCAGACCCGAGCCGAGTTGCGATCGGACGGCGTATCCACCCGAATAAGGCGCCGGCTCGGCCACCCACTCGAGCCGGCTTGCTGGAACCGAACTGTAGGAAGCGCCATCGGGAAGGCAATCATCCAGCCAAACGACGTCGTAAGGGTCCGTGCGGGGTTCTCCGGGCTCGCTCCCGTCCCGCGTATAATAGACGGGGCCTGCCCAGTCATTGGTGATCACTTTGACCAGGACAGGCTGGCTGTGAAAGACCGCGTTAGGCTCGACTATGGGTGCGGGTGCCAGGTTCGCGAAACCCGTCGGCGGATTCGGTTCCCCGGGGGAAGGCCGTAAGAACTGGCTGATGGAACCGGGCTCACCACCCGGCCGTCCGAAAGCCACGCCATCGACCAGGGCCGGGAGCGTCAGACGGTCGGCCACGGTGCCTTCGGGCGTGGTGAGCAGAAGAGACTGCGGTTCGGCATCGAGCGCGAAGCTGGTGTGGAGGAAACGGGGCGGCAGTCCCCATTTGCGGTGCAGGTAGTCGATGACCGCGTCGATCTCTGTGTCAGTCAGGGCGCGATTGTAGAGCAACACCTCCCCGTAGTCTCCGTCCCAAACCCACCCGCGATAGGCGCGATCGAACGACAGCGTGCTCGCCAGGGTCGGGGCGGCGGTGCGGGTGGCGATGGAGACCAGGCGCGATGGAAGTCGAGTGGTCACGGCATCGACGAGCGCGCCGTCCAGGCGAGTTTTGGCGGGTGCCACCCCCGCGGCGGTGCCGGTACTATACAGAAGCCCGTCGGTGCCCCGAAAGAAGCCGCTCCCGAGCGGATCCCCCAGCCAGGGACGCCTGTTTTCGTTGTCCGCGCCGGGACGTTCGCGAAGAACGCCGAAGGCGGTGGCGATGTCGCTCATGCGCGGGAACGCGAGGAAATCGTCCATGCCGTCGAACCTGACCAACGGCAGGCGCGTGACCGGGTCAACAACGAGAATCGGACGCCACTCGGGAAGAGTCTGTGTGGCGTGCCGATAGCCCTGCCTGGGGGGACGAGGCGGTTTCCATTTGTCCATGAGATACGCCTCGATGGCCCCGTACTCGGCGGCGTTCAAGACGCGATTGAACACGACGATCTCGGCCAGATCGCCTTGCCAGAAACTGCCGCCTGTCCCTCTGGAACTGGCGATTCCGTCCAGACCAACGGACGAACTGGCAACAGTGGTCACGACGACCGTCTGGCGCGGGACGGGTGTGAGGACCGGATCGACAGTCTCTCCGTTGTAGCGGACCGTCTTGGTCCAAGTCGCAGCCCCGCTGCCGTCATCGGCTTGGTAGAGACAGCCGAGTCGCCCCCGTTCCCACCGGGCGTTCTGGCTATCTCCCACGCCTGTGCCATAGCCCAGAGCCGCCGCCGCGTCCTCCCGGCCGACCCAGATCACAGTTCCCACAGTGCCCATCCTTGGCAGCGCCATCAGATCGTCCACACCATCGAAGCGAACCATCATCCGACCGCTGGCCGAATCCGAAACAGGCCTGGGCCTGCGCGCGGCTCCTTCTTGCGAGGCATGGATGCCGGTGCTCGACCGGTCACGCCATTGGCTGACGAGTCCCTGGCTGAGGACCAGGCGATTGGACGCCGAGGCATCGAGCCAGGTCACGAGGCCGCTGAACTGGTCGGGTGACTTCGGTGCCGGGTCGGCGTAACTGTAGGGCTGGCCGCTCCGGTCCTGCCACTCGGCCACCCGGCCATCATGCAACACCAGGGAATCCGCGTCGGTCGCGTCCAGCCAGAGGGCCAACCCGGTGCGCAATTCAGGCGCCAGCGGCTGGCCTGCCGGGAAAACATGCGGGAGCCCGCTGGGGTCGCGGCGGTTCTTGCCGGAGGTGAAGACGATGACCCTGCCTCCTGCCGGGAGCGACAGTTCCGGGAACGTCCATTTGAAGGGGCGCCCTGGATCGTCGCTCAGCCCGAAGCGGTCGAGATTGGCGGCCTCCGGCCCGCAGTTCTCGATCTCGATCCAACCCGTGTACTCGGCATCTTCGTCCGGGAGCAGGCGGGTGTCGATTGGCATGACCTCGCTCAGACGCAGGTTTGACGCTGAAAGCGCCAGCGTCAGAACCGCACACGCCGTAATAGACAATAAGGTCCGCGTGCATCGTCTGCGGCTGTTTGGCACGGTGTCAGGCTAGGAGAAACCAGGATCGGCGTCAAGGGAACGAAGGAGGTGGCCTGCAGTTCTCATTTTGACCTTCCCGCGACGATGGGAGGTAGGGCGGTCATTCCCCTGACCGCCGCCAAGTTCATGCCGCGGCGCGGCGCCCACGGAGTGGTCGCCCTACCTGCGCGTCACAATGAGAATTGCTGCGAGGCGGCAGCCAGACTCCAGCGCGCCGCGTGATGGGTGCCGGCATTTGTCTTGCCTGAAGCCAACGGTGCGGGTAATAGGCCGAACGAACACGTTATGTGCAGCGTGACATCCATGAGAGTCCGGTTTGCGGTCGTGCTGGCGGGATGGCTGGCACTTGTGGCCGGGCCAGGTTCGCCCAGAATGGTGTCGCAAGAGACAGCCCCAGTGTTGGACATCGCGATGTTCGCCGGAGTGACCATCCAGGGTCGGGTGGGCGACCGCTATCGCATCGAGTTCAGGACCGACATCGATGCCGCGGACCAGTGGCGGACCCTGGCGGAAATCGAGCTTCCGACCGCGGACTACATTTACCATGACATCGAGTCTGCCGGGGTGCCGCGTCGTTACTATCGAGCGGTCCTGGTGGGCGAGCCTGAGATGCAGCCGCGGGACTGGATCTGGATTGTGCCCGGCACGTTTCGCATGGGCAGCCCCGATGTCGAACCTGGTCGGCTCGACAACGAAGGCCCAGAGACCGGCGTCACGCTGACCCAGGGCTTTCTGATGAGTCGATACGAGGTCACTCAGTTGCTCTACGAGGCTGTGATGGGCGATAACCCGTCGCTGTTCCAGGGCAGCTCCTGGCGTCCGGTCGAGCGAGTGAGTTGGACGGACGCGATCACGTTTTGCGAGCGGCTCACGGCGCGCGAGCGGGAAGCCGGTCGGTTGCCCCCTGGTTATGTGTACCGTCTGCCCACGGAAGCGGAATGGGAGTTCGCTTGCCGGGGCGGTTCGACCGGCCCGTTTGGATGGGGGACGTCGACCGAGGAGAGGACGGTGAAACAATTCGCCTGGTATCAGGGCAACGCGCGTGCGGACGTGTGGACCGACCCGCACGCGACCCACGAAGGGCCGCAGCGGATCGGATTGCTCCGCACCAACGCCCTTGGCCTCGCCGATATGCACGGGAACGTGTGGGAATGGTGCCTGGACAGCGAGGGCGCCTTTCCCGGCGGTGCTGTGACCGATTGGCAGGGCCCCATGACCGGGTCACGCCACGTGGCGCGCGGCGGGAGTTGGCGCGATGCCGCCACCGATTGCCGTTGCGCGCGCCGGCTTGTGGCAGACGAGACGCATCGAGACTCGCACCTCGGCTTTCGATTGGTTCTCGGGCCGGTGGCCAATCCGCGTCTGGTCTGGATTTCGTCCGGGGCCTTCACGATGGGCAGCCATCTTGGCGGCGACGAATCGCCCCGAACGCGGGTGACGATTCCGTATGGCTTTTGGATGGGCAAGTACGAGGTGACCCAGGGGGAGTATGAAGCGATGACGGGCGTCAATCCCTCCCTGTTCAGCGGCGTCCCGGAGCGCCCGGTCGAGAACGTGAACTGGGCTTCAGCCATGGCCTACTGCAAGAAACTGACGGCACGAGAGCGCGCCGGCGGGCGCCTACCGGCAGGTTGTGCGTATCGGTTGCCCACGGAGGTCGAGTGGGAGTACGCGTGCCGGGCAGGGACAACGACCTTGTTTTCCTTCGGTTTCGCCGAAGGCACTCACTATCTCGAGTATTTGCCTGTCCTCAACGAGTACTCGTGGAACGCGCACAACAGCAAAACGCCCACCTCGATTCATCCGCTGGGCGAGACTCACCCGGTCGGCCTCAAGAAGCCCAATCCCTGGGGCCTCTATGACATGCATGGAAACGTATGGGAATGGACGCTGGACTGGTATGGCTGGTACCCCGGAGGAAGCGTGATCTACAGCATTTCGGACGACTGGCGCACCTACGGCGGGCATTGCCTCCGTGGTGGCGCCTGGTGCATCGATGCCAGGGGCATGTTGAGCTCCGACCGGCATAACTGGATGGAAAGCACCCCGGTCAAGCCCACCGATGGCTTTGGCTTTCGCGTGGTGCTGGGCCCGGCGCTTTGAGAAGTTAGCGAGGCTCCGCCTCAGACCGGCGAGGCGTGTGAACGGTTCGTGGCCGCTGGGTGTCCACCACGATCACCGGCGCCCGACGCCTCGCTCATTAGAATCCTTGACCCCTTCAACGCAGCATAAACACTTGACTTGTCTACAACACATTTGACCGGTCAAGGATTCCAACGAAGCTCCGCCTCAAACCGACGAGCGAGCCTGGGCCTTCGATTCTGCTGGTACTGATGGGGCCGTCCGAACGCGGAGCTTCGTTGGAATCCTGCGTTCCGCTTCGCGGAAAACTTGACTCTTTTGTTCAGGTTTTGAGGTGATGGAGCAGGCTAGTCGGGGCTTGCTTCGGCCCGCGGGATTGCCACCATTCAGGCCCATGCCAGCACGATCATCCGCCGGGTCGCTGACGGTTGCCGACTCTTGTGACGTCACTGCGTATGTCCAAAGCGCCGCTCTGGCGGTCGACCGCGCCCTCGACGCGTTCCTGCCCAAGCCGACAGCCAAGCCCACGACCATTCACCGGGCTATGCGCTATTCCCTGTTCGCCGGCGGCAAACGCATGCGACCGGCCCTCTGCCTGGCCGCCGCCCAGGCCTGCGGTGGGCGCACCTGCGGTGGGCACACCTGCGGTGGGCACACCTGCGGTGGGCATTCGAAAGACGCCCTGCCCCTGGCGTGCGCCGTCGAGTGCATCCACACCTACTCGCTGATCCATGACGACCTGCCGGCTATGGACAACGACGATCTGCGGCGGGGCAAGCCGACCAACCACAAGGTCTTCGGAGAGGGCATTGCGGTGTTGGCCGGCGACGCGTTGTTGACCCAGGCGTTCGAGATCGCCGCCCAGTGCCGTGGTTGGCCGCGCTATTCCCACCGGGACATCGTTCTCGAGTTGGCTCGCGCCTCGGGATCGCTCCAATTGGTGGGTGGCCAGGTGGCCGACCTCGAAGCCGAGGGCAAATCCATTTCCCCGTCTCAACTGCGTTTCATTCACGAGCGCAAGACCTCGGCCCTGCTCTGTTGCTCGGTCCGGCTCGGGGGGATGAGCGCCAATTGCACGTCCCGGCAACTCGCCGCCCTGACCGATTTCGGTTACCACGTCGGGCTCGCATTTCAGGTCATCGACGACATTCTCGATGTCACCCAGACGAGTCAGCAATTGGGCAAGACGGCCGGTAAAGACACCGCCGTGCAGAAGGCGACGTACCCTGCGATTATGGGGCTCGATAAGGCGCGGCGCATTGCTGCCGATCTCACCCAGCGCGCCTTTGCCGCGCTCGAGCCCTTTCACGGTCGCGCCCGGGCTCTCGAAGCCATCGCTCAACACATGCTCAGGCGCGACCGGTGACTCCAGACTGAGCGTCGTCGGTCAAGGACAAACCGGTCATCGGACCTGCGCTTCAGGGCGCGGCTCTTCAACGGTGGGGCAAACTGCGACTTAAGAAGTTAGCACTTTTTTCGGGACATCCTCCGCCACTTTTTTACGCTCGCGGCATGGGCAAAAACAAACGCCGCGACCGTTCCCCGGACGAACAACACGTGTTGGAACATGGCCACCTCCGACTGCTGACCTCGGCGCAAGAGATCGCCCGGTGCGATCAGCCCATCGTCGAGCACCACTACCTCCACGACGTCACCTTGGTGGGCGAGCATCTGCGTTACGCCTTCGTCTACCGCGGCCAATGGTTGGCCGTCGCCACCTGGAGCTCCGCCGCCTTCCACCTGAAAGATCGCGACCAGTTCATCGGCTGGACGCCCGAACAGTGCCGTCGCCGTCGTCGCCTGCTGGCCAATAACTCCCGGCTGTTGGTCCTGCCCGACTACCACTACCCCAATCTGATCAGCCGCTTCATGCGGCTCATGCTCGAGCGACTCTCCCCGGATTGGCAGGAGCGCTGGGGCCATCCCCTCGCCCTGGTCGAGAGCTTCGTGGATTCGCGCTTCTACCAAGGCACCGCGTACAAGGTCAGCGGCTGGTCGCACCTGGGCAAGACCGCCGGTTGGACGCGCGATGCCGACGACTTCTACGAGAAGAATGACGCGCCCAAACAGATCTGGGTCCGGGAACTGGTGAAGCACGCGTGCGTGAAGTTGCGCGCGCCGCACTTGCCGGCGGCGTGGGCCACCGGCGAAGCGGCCCGGTCCGCTGCACGGCCAAGGTCAGGAGATCCGCAGCCTGATGGACAGGTCGAGACCGAGGTCGCGGAGTTCCGTCGCGCGCAAGCGCTGGCGTATCCGCTGCCCGGGTTGCTCTGCCTGATGGTCATGGCCGCCGCGCAAGGGGTCGTCCGGGGCCCCCAGGACTTGGCCGACTACGCCGCAGACCTTGAGCCCGGCGCAATTGCGCGCCCTGCGGTTTCGCGCCGACCCGCACACCGGGGAGTTGCGCCGCCCCGGCAAGACCACCTTCACCCGGGTGTTGCACGAGGTCGATGACGATCAGGTGGAGGGGGTGCTCTTGCGCTGGCAGGACCAGATTCTGGGCCCCCGCCAGGATCGGATCGTCATCGTCGATGGCAAGAAAGTGCGTCACGCCGGGGTGGAGATCGTCAATGCCGTCGATGCGCAGGGTCGCTTTCTGGGCAGTGTCGTGACGCCTCCAAGAGCAACGAAATCCCCGCCGCCCGTCAACTGCTCCGCGGGCAAACCTTGCAGGGCAAGATCCTGCTGGCCGACGCGATGCACACCCAGGATGAGACCGCGCAGCAGATGCTCTTCGAGGGGGGCGGGGACTATCTGCTGACGGTCAAGGGCAACCAGTCCACCCTGGAAACGAACCTCGAAAACCTGTTCACCAGACAGGGTTTTTCCCCCTCCGCCCACCGCGCGGACGCGGGTGCTCCAGCGGGAGCACAACCGAGAGCCGGTTGGAGATTCGCTTCCTGGAGTGCCGGGAGGTGACGCCGCCCAGGTGGGCTTTCCCGGAGCCCGTCTGGCGGCTCGATTGGAGACGCGGGTCAAGCGCAAAGGCAAGTGGCAACGGGAAGTCGTCTATCTGGTGAGCAGCCTCACCCTGGAAGAACTGCAGGCCGAGGGCATGCTCGCGCTCAAGCGGGGCTACTGGGTGGTGGAAAGCCGACTCCACCATTGTCTGGACATCACGCTGCGGGAAGATCAGAGCCGCGTGCGCACCCCCAGCGCCGCACGGGTCTTGGGGACGATTCGACGCGTGGTGGTCAGCCTGGCCAATGCGGCGGTGAATCGAGCGCGCCAGAAGAACCCCAAGACCAAGTGCAACACGGGCACCTTTCAAAAGCGCTTTCGTTCCGCTCGCGGCGGACGGGAACGACTCCACGCGCTGATTTTCGCCAAATCGCCCGACGTTCCGACTTAGAGGACTGAAAAGACGCGTCCTGCCTGCGCTTAGGGTCTGTGCAAAACCGGACTTCATTTTTGCACAGACCCTTAGCCCGCATTTCTCACCAACTTTTGATGTCATCTGACCGGTCACCGTCACATTGCACTTGAAATGCGGGCTCTCAGAAACCCGCGCCCCAAACAGATGGACCCAATCTCGACCACACTGTGTCGGCGTGCCCGGGCCGCCCGAGCGGCTGGGGCGTATCCCGGCTTTGATGAACCGATGAGCCGATTCTCCTTGCTGGGAGCGGGTTTCACAGACCCGGAAATCTCACCCGCGGACCGTCCGGAATGCCGCGATCGCCCCACCGGTGAGATTTCCGGGTTAGGGGGCATTGTAGGCCGCGTGCCCTCACGCGGCGTGGTCTCTGACCCCGTGTTTGGCGAGGCGCGGGAGAGAGGGGAGGGGAATCCCGAAAAGCCGCCGGCGCTCAGCGTCCGTCGCGCGACCCCGGATTGCAGTACATCCGGTTCTTGCCGGGCAACTGCGCCTCCCTCTTCCAGGCGTCGTATTTGATGAACTCGATGTGGCCGTCGACGGCCAGCACGATCCCGCCGGTCTTGCCGTGACGGCGTCCGAGCCCGCCGTCCACGGCAGGGTCGGGAAAGCTCGAACCGTCGTTGTACCCGTAGCCGAGGGTTGCGTTGGCGTCGTCCGGTTCCCACATGAAGAAGGCGTCCGGGGCGAAGTCGGAGAGCTTGTAGCTGGCGCCCGCCGGGGTGAGATCGCCATAGCCGCACACCGCTCCGTTCTGGACATAGGTCGAGAGCTTCTGCGGGCGCGCCCGGAATGTGGCGGAGTTGGTCTTGTCCAGCGGACAGCGGTAGATGCCCATCGAGCCGATGAAGGGCCAGAGCTGACCTCCCTGGTAGGCGAGAATCGGGTTGGCCGAGTACGGCGCCGCGAACAGATTCGGCACCGTGCTGTTCGTAGGCGCGTACAGCCAGCCGACGACCCAGGGCGGATTCCAGTTCGGAAAGGCCATGTGATCCCGGTTGTCGTCGGCGTACAAGTGGGTGGCCAGGCCCAGTTGCTTGTTATTGTTGACGCAGCGCATCCGCTGGCCCTTCTCCTTCGCGCTTGCCAGGGCCGGCAGCAGCAGGCCGGCCAGGATCGCAATGATGGCGATGACCACCAGCAGTTCAATCAGCGTAAACGCCCGGCGCCAGCGCCGGGTGACGGATGCGGTTAAGGACAGACTCGTTTTCATGGCCGGCACGTTCGGAATGGTCTGATCGTCTTGCTGGCGGTCAAGCTCAAGCTAACGCCCCGGCTGTTTGCGCGCCAGGAGGATTTCGCGTCCCGCGCCGTAGAGGATGCCGACCAGGACCAGGAAGGGCAGCAGAGCCAGAAGATCGGCCCAACCGCCCGCGACGAGCGGGTTGTGGGCCGACCAGGCGAGCATCTTCGAATTGAACGCCGCGAGTTTCTGTTGAAACCAGGAGGCGGTTGCGTTCGGGTCGGCGAGGCCGGCCACAAAGGCGATGAGGATGCCTGCGATGGCGCCGCCGGCGATGTAGCCCGATGCCATCAACACCCCGGCGCTCTTGTCGCCCTCGGCGGCCAATTGGTCCTCGGTCAGTCGGGCGCCCGCATGCTTCTTGCGAAGATACAGGTCCACAAGCCAGCGGACCAGGCCTCCGATGAAGATCGGTGACGACGAGGACAGCGGGAGGTAAACCCCGGTCGCAAACGCCAGGGACGGCAGGAACGACATTTCGAGGACCAGGGCGATTGCGGCGCCGACGAGCACCAGTCCCCATGGCAGTTCGCGGCTGAGGATGCCTTTAATGATGTAGCTCATCAGCACCGCCTTGGGCGCGTCGAATTTCTCGACCGTCGAACCGTCCGGCCGGGTCCGGTGGGCGCCGTTGATCCCGGGATCGACGAGATAGACCGGTGCCCCCTGGTCGTCCACCAGGTAGCGTCCCTCGGGCCCGAGCCTCTGGTTGGTGTTGTGCCAGACCAGGTACTCTCGGGTGTCGCTGACGGCTTGCGGCCCTTGGAGCGCTTCCCGCTTTTTGAGGGCGGTCGCATCGGCCCGAAGTGTCGCCGGGATATTGGGCAGCGACTTCACCGGGACGTAAACGGTTGTGGTCGAGTTGAGCCGCATCAGCACCGGACCCAGGATGAGCGCCGACGCCAGGGCTCCGATCAGCAAGGCGAGTTGCTGCGTGCGCGGGGTGCCGCCGACCAGGTAGCCGGTCTTGATGCTCTGCGAGGTGGTGCCCCCGTTCGAGGAGGCGATGCAGACAATGCCGCCGACCGACAGCGCGGTGACGTAGTAGCGCGCTTCGGTCCAATCGAGCATCAGGAAGATCAGACAGGTCAGCAGCAGTGTGGCGACCGTCATTCCGGAGATGGGATTCGAGGACGAGCCGATTTCACCCGTGAGCCTCGAAGAGACGGTGACGAAGATGAAACCGAACACCACGATCATCAGCGCGCCCAGCAGGTTCATGTTCAGCGGGCGCCGAGAGCGTGATCGCCGCCAGCAGCCCCAGGATCCCAATCAGGATGAAGCTCAGAGGCAGATCGCGATCGGTGCGCGGGCCGCCTGTCGCGCCGCCGCGCGCCCCGCTGAAGTCGCGCACGCCGCTGCGCAAGGCATGGACAGATGATGGGCAGCGAACGCAGCACGCTGACGATGCCGCCCGCCGCCACGGCCCCGGCGCCAATGTAGAGCATATAGGCCCCGCGCAGTTCGTGCGGGCCCATTTCGCTGATCGGCATCGGATCCCCGGCGGCACCATCCCCGCGACGTGATCGCCGAAGAACTTGATCGCCGGGATCAAGCACCAGATACGAGAGCACGCCGCCCGCGCACATGATCGAGGCGATGCGCGGGCCGATGATGTAGCCCACTCCGAGCAGTTCGGGCGAGATCTCGGCCGAGATCGAGCCGCCCTTGTACGGCGCGCCGAAGATCTTCTCCGGGATCTCCTTCCACAGGATGAACAGCTTCATCAGGGTCTTGTAGAACAAGCCCGATGGCGAACCCGATGAAGATGGTGGCCGGGTTGGGCTCGACGCCCAGCGCCGGCGATCGCGTGGGCCTTCTGCGCCTCGGAGGCGAGCGCCTTGGATTCCGGCGAGGCGCCCGCCTTGAGCACTTCGGCGCAGGCGGTGCCTTCCGGGTACTTGAGCACCCCGTGCTGGGCCACGATCAGCGCACGCCGCAGCGGGATCATCATCAGCACCCCCAGCAGCCCGCCGAGGATCGCCACCAGCAAGACGCGGCGTCAGTTCGAGGTCGAAGCCGAGGATCAGGATCGCGGGCATGGTGACGCCCACGCCGAACGCGATGCTCTCGCCGGCGGATCCGGCGCTCTGGACGATGTTGTTCTCGAGGATGGTCGCGTCCTTAAACCCGAATTTCGACAACAGGCGGAAGAGTGTGATGGCGATCACCGCCACGGGGATCGAGGCGCTGACCGTCAGGCCAACCTTCAAGACGAGATAGAGCGAGGAAGCGCCGAACACCATGCCCAAGAGCGTGCCCATGACCACCGCGCGCGGGGTGAACTCGCGCATCGTCACCTCGGACGGGATGTAGGGTTGGAATTTCGGGACGGCAGGCTCGGCGTGGGCCGCTTGCGAGGAGTGCGGGATCGGTGTGGTCATCGCTTGGTCTTGGGTCGGAAACCGGGCGGCAGCTTGGGGCCCGCATCGGGCTGCGGCTCGCTGTCAACCGGTTCCGCGGGAGAGGTTTCCTCGGGGATGCCGAGCCGTTCTCGGGCCTTCTTCGCTGCCGGCGTGTCGCCGTGCTCGTCGACGATCCGCCTGAGCAGAGCCTCGGTCTTGTCGGATTGACCGAGGCGATTGTACAGGTTGCAGAGGTGAATGGCCGACCATCCCCAGCGGTCAGGAGCGAGTCTGTTTTTGAGGATCTCCTCGTATTCGAGCGCCGCGGCCAGGTGATTGCCCAGGTCCTTTTCGTAGATCTCCGCGATCCGAAACGCCACGTGGAGTTGACGCGGATGCCGGTTCAGGTAATCCCGGAGCAAACGCAACGCTTCCATGTGATCTCCGTTGGCCCAGGCTTGCTCGGCCTGATCATACTCAGGGCTGGCGGTGCTCTCGCCTTCGTCGTCGTACAGGACGCGGTGCGCGCGAGACCCGAGGTAATGCGACACATCGTTCGCCCCGAGCAAGGCCAAGCCAAGCACCGCCCCCAGGGCCAACGCCGCGTACAGGCCGAAGGACGTCGATTGCCGCGCGGGAGCGGCAGGGGTCGCGGGAGTTGCGGGTTCGGGCGGAGCTGCAAAGGCCGGACCGTTTGTGGGGAGAGCATCCGCCGGCGCCGACGCCGTGTTCGTCAACCCTCCGTCGGCATCGCCGGACGCCCCGGTCGAATCGAGGGTCGCATCGTGGAGTGCGTTCGTGGACTCGATGGCGATGTCGTTTGGCGTCTCGACTCCGGCCTGGTCAGCGACGGCCCCGCGCTCGAAGCGTTGTGCGGCCTGGTCCATGCGCTGCGTGTATCCCTGCATAAAGCGGTACCCGAAGAAGACCGCGCTTGCGGCCAAAACGACATACAACGCTAGGCGTAAAACCGGATGCATGCGACGAACCGAGCGGAGCCTATTGAAACCCGCGACTCAGGAAAAGCAGTTTCCGAAGCCACACCCCGGGTTTCTTTGTCATCTTCGCGGTGGTGAGAAATCCGTCTAGAGTTCAGCCGCGGACTCGGCGTCGAGAAAAAGGGTGGCCTGGGGTTGGCGGCGCAGGATCGACGCGGGGCACGCGGTCGAGATCGGACCGTGCAGCGTCCGGCGCACGGCATCCGCCTTGCGGGCCTCCGGCACGACGCAGATCAGCTTCCGGGCCGCGCACAGGGCCGGCACCGTCAGGGTGAAGGCGTATCGAGGGACCGAGTCGAGGTTTGGGAAGCAGCCTTCGCCGACCTGTTGTCGACGGCATGCCTCATCGAGTTTCACCAGTTTGACCGGGCGCGGGTCGTTGAAGTCTGCCACGGACGGGTCGTTGAAAGCGACATGCCCGTTCTCCCCAATGCCCAAACAGCAGAGATCAATCGGTTGAGCGCGGAGCAGGGTCGCGTACCGATCGCACTCGGCCAGCGGCTCAAGACAATCGCCGGCCAGGGGGTGAAAGGCCCGGGGCCGGACGCGGCCCGCGACGTGTTCCCGCATGAACCGGCGGAAACTGGCGGGATGCTCGGCGGAGAGACCGAGGTATTCATCCATGTGAAACACGATGACACGCGACCAATCGACTTCGGAGCGCCGCGCGAGCGCATCGAGGAACTGGATTTGCGACGTGGCGGAGGCGAGGATGGCGGCGGCTGTGGACTGGCGGTCCAGGACTTCGCTCAGGTGCCGGGACGCCATATCCGCGGCGTCGGCGGCAAGGCTGGTCTGCGTCGCATGGACCCGCACGGCGAGGGCATCAACCGTGAAGGCGCGTTCGGGGACGGGCGTGGTACTCATGGTTGTCTGCGCCGGCGGATCAGCGGAAGGACTCCCATTCGGGCTCATTTTCGAAGATCCAGCGATAGTAGTCGGCGCCCTGGAGTTTGGTTGCGGCCGCCTCGTCGATGACGACGGTGCAACGGCGGTGGAGTTGAAGGGCGGTCGCGGAGATCATGGCGGTGATTGGGCCTTCGACGGCTTTGGCGATGATGTCGGCCTTCTGCGCGCCTGTGGCGAGGAGAACGCAGCGGCGGCTTTCGAGGATGGTGCCGACTCCCATGGTGATCGCGCGGCGGGGCATTTGGGCCGGGTCAGTGAACAGGGCGGCGTTCTGGGCCAGGGTGAGGGGGGCAAGCGCCTTGACTCGGGTGCGCGAATGCAGCGCCGAGAGCGGCTCGTTGAATCCGATGTGGCCGGCCCTTCCCAACCCGAGCAACTGGAGGTCGATCCCATTGGACCGCCGGATGACCTGCTCGTATCGGTGACATTCGGCATCCAGGTCGGACGCGACTCCGTCGGGCAGATGCGTATTGCGCAGATCGAGGTTCACCTCGAGAAAGAGGTGATGGTTCATATAGTGGCGGTAGGAATGGCGGTCGCTGGCGGGCAGTCCCACGTATTCATCGAGATTGAATGTCGTGCACAGCGAGAAATCCAGCGCCTCCTCGCGGTGCATCCGGACGAGTCGCGAGTAGACGCTTTCCATGGTCCGGCCCGTGGCCAGGCCGAGCACCAAATGAGGATTGGCCCGCAGGTCGCGCGCGATGATCCGGGCAACCAGGTCCGCGGCCGAGTCGGCGTCGGGTCTGATGATCACTTCCATGCCTGCGATTTGAGCACGATCGACCCATGGCAAACAATCGGAAAGCGCGCCGGGTGAGCGGTCCACAGGCCTCCCGGCACACCACCGCGGTCGCAGCGGCTCTCTCCTGCATTCCCAATCTCCTTTCTCGACGGCGTTTCCATCCGCACGTCGACTTGTGCGGAATGACCGTGAAAGAATGGGAGACGACGCAGCAGCAGGTTTCGCGCCACGAGACATCTACAGTTCTGTAGATACCCTTCACTGAAACACTCTGCTAGAAAGGCCAAGACCATCATGAAATCATTATCGAGCCTGCTGCCGGTGGCGGTCTGGCTGACCGCCTCCTTGTTTGCATCGCATGCGGAGTCCGAATTCGATCCGGCTGGGAACCCTGCGCTCACTGCAAAGCCGAGCCGGCACGGGCCGTTTCGGCACGACCCATCTCAACCGGTCCCCAAACACGCCTACTCGCCATTTGACGAGCTGAAGGCGCCGACTCCGTACACGCCGGTGCCCGGCCGGGACTACGAGGACGGCGAACTGGTCATCAAGTTCGCGCCGGACGTGGCGGTTCACGGGAACAGCGGAGCCGGACTGGCTGGGCCACGCAGCGGCGCGGCGCTGACCGGCCAGGGCAGTCTGAACCGCGTGCTGGCCGCACATGGGATTACGCGACTGGACGCCGTTTTTCCCAATGCCCACCCGCCGGTCCAGACGATGGCGGCCAAGAGCGGCGTGGCGCTCCCGGACCTGACACGGTGGTTTCGGGCCAAGACCAGCGGCGCCACCGCAACCGCAGTCGAGGCGTTGACTGGCCAACCCGGGATCGAGGTGGTCGAGCCTGACTACCTGCGGAAGCTGGCAGATGGGCCGACCAACGCGTCGGAGCCCGCCGAAGGCGGCCCTGACGATCCTTCGCATACGGGCGGCAGGCAAGGGGCCGGTTTGATGGGCGGTGGCGGGATCATGCCGGGGCCAGACACGGACCCGCTGTATGCGCAGCAATGGCACCTGGCGGCGGCCAGACTGCCCGAGGCCTGGGCCTACCTGGAAGGCCAGGGCCTGCCGCCCGGCGGGAACCGCGACATCGTGGTGGCGGTGATCGACACCGGTGTGGATTACACGCACCCGGACCTTGCGGCAAACATGTGGGTCAACAGTCGGGAGATTCCCGGCAACGGCATCGACGACGACAACAACGGGTTTGTGGATGACGTGCATGGGTGCACGGTAGTCTCTGATCCACGCAGCCATTCGGGCGATCCGCAGGACGACCACGGCCACGGGACGCACGTGGCGGGGATCATTGCGGCGCAGGCGGGCAACCACGAGGGCGGAGCGGGCGTGGCCTGCAATGCGCAAATCATCTCCATCAAGGCCGCCCAGTACTCCGGTGTGCTTACCAGTTCCGACATTGCAGAGGGGGTCCATTACGCTGTGGCCAACGGGGCGGAAATCATCAACATGTCGTTCGGCGGGTATACGCGCTCGCAGATCGAGGAGGACGCCCTGGCGGTCGCCTTCGCTCAGTGCGTACTGGTGGCTGCGGCCGGGAACGACGGTGGGACCGAACAATGCGGTCCCCCAGGTCCGATCTATCCAGCAGCTTACAACTGGGTCCTCGGGGTGATGGCGTCAACTCCTTCAGGCGGGCTCGCTGGCTTTTCGAATAGGGACTGCCGCCCGCGCGACTCTCTCGAGTACGAAGTCATGGCGCCTGGGGTGGATATCCTAAGCACTTTTCCGAACAGCCAATACGTTGCCTGGGACGGCACCTCGATGGCAACTCCGATTGTCTCGGGTATCGCCGCGCTGGCGCGAACCCAATGGAGCGACAAGGACGTTTACTCATCGCGGTTTATCATGGGTCAGATTTCCGGCCGCAAATACCCAATGGAAAACCTCGTGGATGCCCTGGAAACGCTTACCATTCCTCCCAAGCCTGAACTCAGTTACCTCGAGCACTGGACGTTCGACACACCTCTGCAGGCGGCCAATAATGACAGCGACGGCGTTGTGGACGCGGGCGAGACCATCGATCTGGCGATTGTTATCCGGAACCACTGGGGCCAGGCCAGCAATGTCGTAGGCGTTCTCGAGGCGTGGGCGGATGGCGCGTTCCAGCCGGACCCTTACGTCACGTGGCTGACAAACACGGTGAATTTCGGTGCGGTGGGCTCGTTCAACATTGACGACAACGGCTTCATCTACACCGGCGACGTCATCACGGGGGTCCGACATCCGTTCCGGTTCTGTGTGACGAATACGTGTCCCAATGACCACGTGATTCCGCTGAAACTGACCCTGACGGGCGAGAACGGCCTCGATCCGACAGACAAGACGACCTACAGCTCCGTGTCGCGCTTTGTCCTGATCGTTCAGCGCGGGCGCGAGTTGCCACGCATCATCTCCCAGGACATGACGTTGACCAAAGACGACTACTGGCTGCTCCCTGACGCCACACTCATTGAAGCGGGGGCAACGGTCACGGTCACCGAAGGCACGCAGATCCAGTTTTGGAGCGGGGACCCCAATGACCCCTATCATGGCAATCCGAACGCCTATCTGCAGGTCGAGGGCAACTTCATCGTGAACGGATCCGTAGACGATCCGGTGGACCTGTTCCAGTGGAGTCTGTTTCCCGGCAAAGATACCCGTATGCGGGAAAGGCCCTCCGGCAGGATTTGGCTGAATTACGCCCGCGTTCGCAACCCCGCAATTGAGAGTTCAACAGCCATCGACCACTGCTATTTCTACCCTGATGCGTTCGATTTCGGCTACGGGGGAGCCGTGGCTTCCATCATCAGCCATTCCATCTCCCACAAGCTGGCGTGGTGGGGTGTCGGCCGGGGTGTGGGCGAAAGACGATGGGGCAACCTGTACGACTCATGTCAACTGATTCTCTATGACACCATTGACATCCACGACAGTGTTCTGCTGAAGAACTACAAGTTGGCACGAACTCAGTGGGGTGATCGCCAGTATCTTCTCTCCAAAGCCGAACGATGCGGCACAATTATTGATCCAGTGTCATTCGTCAGAGCCTTGTTTCCAACCAACGTGACCTTCGTGCAGGGAGACAAGACGTATTTCCTGTTGCCCATGGAGTCGTCGTTCGATCAGGCTGAGCAGTTCGCACGCTTCTATGGCGGGCATCTGGCGAGCATTGGTGACGAAGCGGAGAATGAGTTCCTCAGGACTTACCGGGAACAGTACGTCACCGGAGCGAACTTCAGCCAGCTTTACCCTTCGCTCACGGGGTGGAACAGTTTTCAGGGCGGGCTGACGGTTGGGTTGAGCGACCGGGACGTTGAGGGGGTGTTCGTCTGGAGCAGCGGCGAACCACTCATCTACACGAACTGGGCCCCAGGGGAGCCGAACAACTGGAATGGTCAGGAAGACTACGTTGTCATGAACGGACAGTGGAGTGACACAGGTGGGGGGGCTGGACCGTGGGTTTGTGAGGTGCCGGGGATTTGGGACCAGGCGCAAATTGACGCTCGACGGCAGGAGTTTCTCCTTCTCGGCTCTTTCAACACCTTCACCCGAAACGCCATCCTGAACGTGTGGTGGGATCCGGATATCAATCACTGGCTCAAGTTCGAGGTGTGGGTAGACCGATCCAAGCAAGTTTACCTCACAGGCAATTACTGGGGCACGACTGCCACGACATTGATAGACGCCGCCATCATTGACTACAATGACGACTTCAATGTGGCCCGATGCATCTACAAACCTCCGCTATCAGAAGCCCCGGAAACGTGTTTTCCCTTTGTCGTGGATGTGAGACTGAGCACGGCGGCGGGCCCGAACGTCTCGATCGTCGGCGCCGAACCCGTGACGTTCACGGTCACGTTCAACCGCGACATGAACACCTCCATCCAGCCGATGGTGACCTTCGGCCCGGACGTCCCTTACACGGACTACACCTCACATCCGGTTGGAGGCGGTTGGCACGACGCCCGGACATGGATAGGCACGTTTCACATCACGCCCATCACAGGCGACGGGTATCAATTCATCCGAGTCGCCGACGCCGTGGCGGCAGACGATCCCTGGCTGGTGACGGGTGACGACTCGGAGAGGTTCCGGTTCGAAATCATTACGTCCGGCACCGAGTCGATGAATCTCCAGGCCACCGGTGGCGAGGGGCGGGTCGAGCTGAGCTGGATGCAGGACGATTTCGAGTTGCTCGCGGGCTACCAGCTCTATCGGTCGACAAGTGCCGAGGGCGAATACACCCGGATCAACCAGGCCCTCCTCCCTGCGCACATCAGGCGGTTCACGGACACGGAGGTCGAGCCGGGCCGACCGTATTACTACAAATTCACGGTGGTGCAGACCAGCATGGCCGAGTCCGACTTCTCGAACATGGCGGAGGGCACGCCGCTCGACACTATTCCACCGACACTCAGCCATACCCCCATCGCCTCCGCCACGCCCGGTCTGCCGCTGACGCTGTCCGCGGACGTGACCGACAACGTGTCCGTGCAGGGCGTCCTGCTCTTCTTCCGCGCGACGGGCGGAAGTTCTTACACCAGCCGCGCCATGACACGCACCGCAAGCGATCGCTACACGGGCACCATCGAGGCATCGCGCATCGCGTCGCCCGGCGTGGACTACTACATCGAGGCCACAGACGGTGTGAGTGTCAAGCGATCGGGCCGACCCGACCTCCCCTGGCGGATCAGCGTGAACGACCGGCCGGTGGTGACCGTTGTGACACCCAACCAAGGGCCGAGTGGTGGCGGGACCGCCGTCACCATTGCAGGCGCGAACTTCAAGACAGGCGCCAAGGTCCGATTCGGCGAAGTGCCGGCGACGGATGTGGTCGTGGTGAGCGCGAGCCAGATTCTGTGCACCGCGCCGCCGCATTACCCGGCGATCGTCGATGTCACCGTCAGTGATGCATCTGGTCAGAGCGGCAGCCTGCTGCGCGCGTTCACCTATCGCAGCGAAACGGTGAGCCTGGGCCTGCCCGCCACCGGCGGAGGGCGGCTGAGTATTGTCGAGGTGCCTGTGACCGCGGCCAATGCCAGCGGCCTGGGCGCCGCAACCTTCACCGTGACATTCGACGCACTGGTGCTCAAGCCATTGGGCGCGCGGGCTGGCAGCCTTACGCCGGGCTGGAGCGTGGCGGCCAACACCGACACTGCCGGGCAAGTTCGCGTCTCGATGGCGAGCCCGGGCGGCACGAGCACCGGATCGGGTGTGCTGGCACGGCTTGACTTCGAGGTTCTGGGCGCGCCGGGCGCGGTGACGGCGCTGCAGCTTATCGGTGTTTCGCTCAACGATGGCGCAATACCGGTCGAGACGGGCGACGGCACCTTCGCTGTCAGCGCGGTCTACAGTGTGATTGGCCGTGTGGCGTTTTGGAACCAGAGCCGGCCAGTGCCGGGCGTCGAACTGGCGCTGGTGGGTGCCCGAACCTACACGGGGAGCAGTGGGACCGACGGGACCTACGCCGTCGCCGGTGCTGAATCCGGCAGTTATGTCCTGACGCCGGCCAAACCGGACGGCGCGACGGCGATCACGGGTTACGACGCGTCACTGGCGTTGCAGCATGACGCTGGGCTGGCGCCGCTTGGCGGACATGCCGCGACGGCTGCTGACGTGGACAAGACCCGCACGATCACGTCGATGGACGCGTTCTACATTCTGCAAAGAGCGGTTGATCTGTTGCCCGTGCCGTTCCCGGGTGCAGGTGTCGTTTGGGAGTTCAGCCCGGTAAACCGCAGTTACGCGAACCTGAGCGGGAACCAGTCCGGCCAAGACTTCACCGCGATCCTCCTGGGGGACGTTTCAGGCAACTGGCCCACCGGGGGCGGCGGATTGATGGCAGCCCATGGCGGCGCCCGCACGGCGGACGGGTCGGTCGCCGACCCCGCGCAAGAACAGCCAGCGCGGCCCGGCAGGTCACAGGCATCCCTGATGGGAGATCCGCCGGGGCCGGTGGTTTTGTCGGTCAAGCACCGTGTTTCAATCCTGTCGTACGGGAGCAAGGACTGGCTCTTGGCGAAATCGCCTGTTGCGCAAATCTACAGCCTCGATCTCGTGCTCACGAACGCGTCGGGCGCTTCGGTGGCCAGCGGCGTTGAACTTGGTTCTGTTGCGGAGACCTTGGCCATGGCGGTGAACACGAACCAGCCGGGCGTGGTGCGGGTGTCGTTGGCCGGCGCAACCCCCATCGGAGGCGTTGGGGCGTTTCTGACAGTCCTGTACGGCGGTGGCGACCCGCCGAGCCCTTGGCAGATCGAACGGGCCTCGGTCAACGAAGGCGCAGTGGAAGTGGTTGTTGATGCCGAGGGCGCGACGTTCGAAGCCGACACGGACGAGGACGGCCAGAGCGATTGGGAGGAGGTCTTGGCGGGCACAGACCCAACCCAGTCAAGCTCACGACTGGCGCTCGAGCAGGTTTCCCTCGATACCGCAGGGCGTCCGGTTCTGAGCTGGTCGTCCGTCGCTGGGCGGACCTACCAGATCGAGGCGGTTGACGCCATGGGTGCGGCGGCATGGGGAACCCTTGGCGCGCCGGTATTGGCTTCAGGGGCGACAACGGCCATCACCGACGCCACGGCGCCTTCCAGCAAGTCTCGCTTCTACCGCATCCGGCTTGTGGAATAGGCACAGACACGAATTGGGTCTTGACTTCGGAGTTGGGACTTGGTCTTCGCCGAGACGGAGCCTGAGCCCGTTCATGGCCCGTGCTCTGAGGTCCACCACGTGTCGAGTCGCTGGCCAAGTTGTTTCACGCGACGCGCCTGTTCCGCCGCCAAATCCGCCTTCTCCCATGGGTCACGCCGCAAGTCATAGAGATCCGTGCTTGAGCTACTCCGGCGGTGGAATCTGTAGTCATTGAGTCCAGTTTTTGCGCCGCGCAGCGGCGCCACTTAGCGAGGCGTCGGGCGCCGGTGATGGTGGTGGTCGCCCAGGGCAGACGAGTCGTTCACGCGCCGCGTCGGTCTGAGGCGAAGCCTCGCTAATGGCTTCCTCACTTTCGGGGCGAGGGCGCATCTCGAATGTGAGCACTCCGCCGCGCTCGATGTCCGCGTGTTTGACCCATGTGCGGTTAAGATTGCGTGTTGTTCAACCGGACCGTCTGAACCTCATGGATCGACGCCGAATGATTCTCGGCCACGATCACGAGAGGTCCGCCTTTCAAGAGGACCTGCGCCTTCTCGAACAACGGCGTGCCCAGTTGGTATGTGTCCGTGCCGGCGACGGGATACAATCCCAGCGCGCTGAAGACGTACCATGCTGAGAGCGTGCCGCCGTCGTCATTGCCGTCCAGGCCGTCGTCGCCATCGCCGTACTTGTTCTCGACGATCCAACGCACCCATTTCTGCGCAAGATCAGGGCGGCCAGCATCGTTGAATAGGTAGGCGGCGTGGATGTCGGGTTGATTGCCGTGCCAGTAATAAGGGCCGGGCTGCCACGCGCCCATTGCCGGACTGGACTTCGCGAAAAAGTCATTCAGCTCCTCGACGAAGGACTCGCGGCTCTTGAACAGCGAGATCATGCCTTCCGCATCGTAGGGCGCGCCCCAACGCCATTGCAGGGCGCTTCCCTCCACGTAGTCCTTTGTGATCTGGCCTCCGCGGTCAAAATACGTCAGGAGCAGCGGCTTGAACGGTTCGAGGAATCTCCCCTTGGCATCGCGCGGCTGGAAATACTGTGTCGCCGGATTCCAAAGGTTGCGATAAAATCGCGAGTGCTGACGGAACACCCTGGCGTCCTCGCGATGACCGAGCGCTTCTGCCAGGTTCGCGATCGCGGAATCGGCCCAGGCGAACTCCAGAGTTCGCGCCACGGATTCCTCGACCAGTCCGGAAGGGCAATAGCCATGCTCGAGAGCATGTTCCACTCCCTCGCGGCCCGAGAACGCCGCCCCTGGCGGGGTGGGCGCGAGCGCCGTTCGCCGCATGGCTTGATACGCCTTCTCCACGTCAAAGCCCCGGATGCCTTTCAGATACGCCTCCGCGATGACGATGTCTGCGGGCGTGCCGAGCATGGAGTTCGAATAGCCGTGTCCCGACGGCCAACGCGGCAGCCAGCCACCGTGTTCGAGCATCTGGATCAACGACACCACCATGTCGCGCTGATCCTCGGGCGCGATCAACGTGTAGAGCGGATGAGTTGTCCGAAACGTGTCCCAGAGCGAGAGATCAGTGAAGTACTGGAATTCGGACGTCTTGTGAACCTGCTGGTCGAAACCCAAGTATTCGCCGTTCGCGTCGTTGAACACGGTCGGCATTTGGAACACGCGATAAAGCGCCGTGTAGAAGATCTTCCTTTGCTTCTCCGTCCCGCCCTGAATCTCGATCAGGGACAGCCTCTCCTCCCAGGCCCGTTGGGCCGCGGATACGATTTCGTCGAAGGTCTTCGAGCCCGCTTCCGCGTCCAGGTTCGCTCGTGCGTTCCCGATGCTCACATACGACATCGCCAGCTTGAGAGTGACGATTGACGGTTGATCCCCGGTTTCAAAGCCCAGATCGGCGCCCACGCGACCGCCTTCAGCCACGGCTTGATTCGGCGCTCGCGAATCATCACGCCACGTTGCGAACGAGGCGAACGGCTGATCGAACCGCGCCACGCCATACACCGTGATGCCGCCGTAGCGCTGCGCGAACGACCCGAACGTGCGCACGGACGCTTCGATCTCGTTCGCCTGCGGGAGCACGCGCACCTTACCCTCGGTGCTCGAGCGTCCACCCAACGCGTTCATCACATCGAGGCGCAGATGCGCCGGCTGATCAGGGGCGAATGTGTAACGATGCACGCCCACGCGCGGCGTTGCCGTCAGTTCCACCAGCGTGTCCAGCTTGGGAAGCCTGACCGCGTAATAACCCGGCGATGCGATCTCGTCGCTGTGGGAGAACTTCGTGGACTGGCCTTTGCGCAGCGACTTCGGATCAACGGGGCCACGCGCCGGCATCACCAGAAAATGCCCGCCCTCGGTCGCGCCTGTGCCGTTCAACCGCGTGTGGCTGAAGCCGAGAACTTGATCATCGCCGTAGTAGTAGCCGGACGTGTTCAGCGCCCGTTTGCGGATCAACATCGAAGTTGTCTCCGGACCAAGCCGGACCATGCCGAACGGCGCCATTGCTCCCGGGAAATTGTTGCCGCACACCCACGGAATTCCGCCGGTGCCGATGAAGGGATCCACCCAGCTCCCGAATTCCTTGGGCTGAACCTGAGTTTGCAGCCTGCCCGGTTTGGCACCGACCACGCGTTTGTGTTTGAAAACCAAGGCCCCGACAAATGCCATGAGCAGAATCCCAACGACAAGGATCAGAGCCAGGGCCAGCTTGAACAAACGCCTCCAGCGTGCTGGTTTTGCTTTCACCGGTTTGTAAATCGCTTGACTCTGGTCCGCGTGACTGGGCATCGGCGCGTGATTGTGGCCGGACGGATCTCTCTGTCGTCGCCTTTAAGGTTTGGCGAATTGTTCGCGAGGCTTCGCCTCAGGCCGACGAGGCGTGTCGCCAGATCGTTCGCGAGGGTCTCAGAGCGGCAGAAGACTGCCGCACTCCAAAACGCTCCGCGCGGTCCGGAGACGTCCGAAAAGGCGCCAGTCCCGCGACTGCGCATACGCGTCAACCTAAGCCGTAGGAGGGGGACGTCCTGGTCCCCGACCCATGGGATCGCAGAGTGTGTTCGCGGGCGACGAGGACGTCGCCCCTCCGGCGTCGAGGTTGGCCCAGGCAGTGGTGCGGCGGTAGACCCTTCACCTGACACGCATTTTGGCGAAGGGAATGTCCTCGGACCATCGTCGGTCCTTTTCCCCCTCACCCTAACCCTCTCCCTCGGGGAGAGGGAAAAGCCTCGTCCGCTCTCGGACCATCCGAGCAGTCCTCGACCCCGTGGCGCCGTCGGGATCCGACGGTGAATCAGGTGAGCGAACAACAAGGATGCACGAATCGAGCGAGGGCGGCCGATGGGTCTCCCTCTCCTCGGGGAGAGGGCAGTGGTGAGGGGGAACGTCGTGCCCGCCCGCCCTCGATGCACGATTGCACTCAGATGCGTGTCAGGGGCAGGCTCGAGGACAGCACTCTCCCGCAATGCGGGACTTTGCGAGACCGGCGCCGAGCTCAGCATGGGCGACCGCCACAACGAACATCGGCCCAAGGACTTGAACGCACACGACGGTGCAGGTTCCAGGAACGACTCGGGATCGCCCGTTAGGTTGGCGCGTATGCGCGGCTGCGGGAGACTGCGCCAGTCCTCTGGCGCTTTGGCTCTGCGGGTTGAGCAAGGCTGCGCGGCGCAAAAACTTGGCTCATTGACAACAGATTTCATCGTCCTCGGGGTCGGTCCGATAATCTCGATCATCGCAGAGGTCCCAGCACTTCTTTGGGGCGACAAACGGGAGGTGAGGTTTGTGGAACCCAACGGCCAGGAAAAAGGGCTCGTCGGGTTCCGCCACGGCGGCGCGCGATCGGCCGATGGCTTCCTCGGCAATCAGGCCGTCGGCGCAGGACGTTGGTTTCGAGCTCCGCGGCGTTGGCTGGGATGTCCAGCAGACCCATGCACGCCGCGGCTCCCGCAAGCACGAAGGAGAAAAGAGACTTCACGCCACCGACCTTCGCGTTTTCCCGAACCGACGGCAAGCGACATGCGGCGTCCCCGATCATCGCCTTGGCTGTTTGGGAACGACTGGAACTCACCACGAAGAACCGAAGAACACGAGGAGAGGGTGATGCACGGACACCATACTGTTCTATCGAGAATTGCCGAAACGCGCATCCTGACCTCAGTATCCGCCTTCGTGGTCTTCTGGTCTTCGTGGTGAGCTGAGGCGAGGATTTGGGCGCGACCGTGTGGCGAAGTGGCAGGACGAGACCGTGGCCGGGAAAGTGCGGCGGTCGTTTTCTGGCGAGAGGCGTCAAGCGCACGATGCGGCGCTGGCGGAGGCCCTCCCAGTGCGCCAGCGTCTTGCGATCCACTGACAGCCCGCATTTCAGGTGAAATGTGACTGTGACCGGTCAGATGACGTCAGAAGTTGGTGAGAAATGCGGGCGCAGCAGCCAGCCACGCTGGCACCACAGTGGGTGTGAATCCCACCTGCCGAATTGGACTGTTCGCGGCAGAAGGCCGCTCCAACTGTCTGGTCGTGAGACCAGAGGGGTAGCCGGGGCGGATCGAACAGACGGGCCGTAATGACGGTAAACCACATCGAATGAGCCTCGAGAACTCTACAACCGGAGAGCCGAGCCACTGCCCGGATGGCGAAGGCCGCAGGGGGAGTCACCCCAACAGTCTAAGGCTCCTCAACGCTCCGGCGGGGTCAGCGTGGACAGCACGTCTGGAAAGGGTGGTGACAGTCAAGGCGGGAACACCTCTGGCGGCGGGGTAGCAAAGCCCCAACCCGACGCACAAGTGGGTAGGCCCCACAAGGCGGCGGAGGTCGTCCGAGGAATCGGAGTCCCTGGAGAAGGCGTGGACCTGCACTACTTCAAGCGGTGCAAGACGCCGAGCGGGGGCACTTGCCTCAACGCGTGGAGGCGAAGCGAAGGACCTGGGGATGGCCGGGACAACCGGATACTAACCCCGGAGAAAGTTCGGGAGCTTCAAATCGCGCTTTATCGGAAAGCCAAGGCCGAACCGCGGTGGCGGTTCTGGAGCCTATACGGAGAGGTGATGCGGTTCGCAGTGCTGGAGACAGCTCTGAGAGCGGTCACCGGAAACGACGGCGTGGCTGGCGTGGACGGGGAAAGCCTGGACATGGTCAATGCCACGACGGAAGGGCGGGAGCAGTGGCTACGGACCCTTCAAAGGGAACTCCAGGCCAAGACGTATCGACCCCAAGCGGTCCTACGGGTTTGGCTCGAGAAACCGGACGGGGGTCAGCGGCCGCTGGGTATTCCGACGGTCAGAGATCGGGTGGTTCAGATGGCGGTGTATCTGGTGCTGATGCCGATTTTCGAGGCGGACTTCCATCCGCACTCGTACGGTTATCGGCCCAAACGCAACGCCCATCAAGCCCTCCGGGCTATTGACCAGGCGGTGTGGAGAGGGCGGGTTGAGATTCTGGACGCGGATTTGTCGAAATATTTCGACACGATTCCGCACCGGGACTTGATGCGCTTGGTGGCCAAACGGGTCAGTGACGGGAGTGTCTTGCGGCTGATCAAAAGCTGGCTGCGCGCCCCCGTGGTGGAGAGGGACAAGCAAGGCAGGCAGAGGGTGTTGCCCAACCGCTGCGGCACGCCGCAAGGGGGGGTTCTTTCGCCTCTGTTGGCCAATGTCTATCTGGACCGACTGGACCATGAGGTCAACGAGCGTGTGGCGGGCCAACCTGTCCTGGTGCGGTACGCGGACGACTTTGTCATCTGCTGTCGTCCAGGGCAGGGGACCGAAATGAAGGCACGACTACAAAAGTGGCTGAGGAAGAAGGGACTGCAGCTCAACGAGAAGAAGACACGCCTGGTGAATATCCGCCAGGAGGGGATCCGATTTCTGGGCTTCAGCCTGACCTCAAGAACCAGTCGCCGAGGTCGTCGATACCTCCATATCGAACCGCACCCGAAAAGCCGGCAGGAGCTGCGAGATAGGCTGGGAGAGATTCTTCACCATGGGAGTCTTTGGCGACCAGTCGCTGACGTGGTAAAGGAGGTCAACCAAGTCCTGCGCGGATGGGCCGGCTACTTCCAGTGGGGACACAGCAGTCGGGTCTGCGGCCAAATGCTCAGTTACAGCCGGAACCGGCTCCGCCGGTGGCTGTGGCGCAAGCACGACTGCCGACGCGGACTGTGGACCCGCTACACCGACCAACGTCTCCATGAGAAGTATGGACTCTGGACCCTGCCTCTGTCGGGCAGTTGGTCTCACTGAACGACCCAAGCTTGAGGATGAATGAGCTCGGAAAGCCGGATGCGGGAAATCCGCACGTCCGGTTTGATGAGGGGCAGGTGAGGAGAGGGACACTGACAACACCAGTCGGTTTAAGTCCCGCAACTCCTCACCTGCCTACTCTACTAAGGCCGATGGCGCACTTCGATTTCCCAGAGCGAAGGCGGTTCCTTCGCTTCGGTCACCAGCAGGCGCACACGGCCGGTCGTGACGGCGGGAAATCCGCGTAGCTCAGGGTGAGGGCCGAGTTGTTTGCCTTCGACTGCCTCGCGCCATTGCTCGCCGTCAAGCCATTGGACCTTGTAGCCTTTGATGCGGTCATCGAAGGGACGGAGAACCAATGGGGTCGCATCTAAATAGTTGACATGTTCCTCGCAAACTTCGGAACACCGCGCTTGGAGGGGGCAGTCCTGGGAAGAAGGAATATCACGCCTGATTGAACTCGTGGGCGTGCGGAGAGGCTGATGGGCCTGGCGGGCAAGTTGCCCATCGAGTCCGCGGACGCGGTCCAGCGTCCGCCTTTGCCAACGAGCGCCAAGGGATGCGCGAAGGGTGATCTACTAGGCTCCATTCCTGAATTCCGGGACCGACCCCTTTGCCCCTTTGCGGGACCGACCCCTTTGTGAATTCCGTGACCGACCTCTTTGCGCGCCCTATGGGTGACCCCTTTGTGCACCAGCCTGCCGACGCGGTAAGCGCCGGCAGACGAGCGTCCGTCGCTGCAGCGAACTAGGGACAGGACGGGTAGATCGGCCCGTCGTCAACACAGGGACGCTCCGGTTTCAAGTCCAACGGAACGTTGACCGTGACTTCGCCACTGCAACTCCCAAGGGCATTGCTCGCGGTAAAGAACACGTGATACACCCGCCCGTTGCCCTTACCGGCCCGTTCCGCGCGCAGCAATACCGCGCCCAGTTCGTCGCCCAGGACCGCGTCACAGGGCGTGTCACCATCGCCCAACCCATCAGCGGATTCGTCTTGGCGGACCTCGGTGATGGTGATGTCGGTGGCCAACCCGCCGGTGGAGACGTTTTCGATGGTCACGGGAATCAGCTTGTGATCTGGCGGCCACAACTGCGCGAGGCTGGCGTGGGCTCCGGCACAATCTGGAGGATCCCCGAGCGGCAGGCCGCTCACGAATCGGACCCCCGTGTGGCATGGGATCAGGCCGACTGCGGTCACGATTTCCTGTCCCGTCCATGGGCCGGGATGCGCCGGAAGGTAGGCGGACGCGGTGAAGGCCGGCTGTCCTGAGGCCTTGGAGATGCCCACGTACCAAAAGGGTGTGGCGCTATGGCTGTAGATGGTCAGCATCCCGGAGTCCCAGTCGGTCCCATTGACCGACAGTGGAAACGCGGTGCCGTCCGGGTAGGGCGTCGCGTCATAGTACGCTTCGGGGTCCAGGTTCACGGTGAAAGTGCCATAAACGATGCCGCCGCCGCACGTTTCCACCTGATACGTATAAGCCCAGTCTCCCGCGCCGGTCGTGACCGCGGCGGCCGCCAAGGCAAACAACCATCCGAAGTACTTTGTCGAGCGATTCATGATGATCCTGTCGGTTAGTGTTTTCGGCCCGGCGGGCGCATGCCAACCGGAGTCGCGCCAAGGCACTCATCGCCGCGCTGTCACGCGGCGCCGGTACCCTGTCCAGGGGAGACTCCCCGGGACAAGCGTTGCGACCGTGAAGACACACAGCGAGGGGGGGACGGGTCTTTCAGAAGAATTCAACAGCGGACGCCTCACGGACCTGGAGGACGCGTCGGAACTGAACTGACCGATCGAACGCGGCGACACAGGCCGAAAGCCGACAAGCCCAAGCCGGCGATCAGCCCTGTGGCGGCTGGTTCGGGAACGTTCGCATGCAGACCGTCGACCATAACCTGGAGGTCCGAACAGACGATGATGCTTCTCGCGCCAACAGAGGAACGCCAACCGTGCCAATCGAGCACTCCGTCGTCAGGGACGCGGAAGTTGACGAATCCAAAGGCGTAGGACAAGTTTGTACACATGCGTAAGTTAACCAAACGATCTTTGGTCAAACGTCCGGCGCTCGCCTCGCAATTGCAGCCCGGGGAAAGCGTCCAGTTGGAGGATTCCCCGACACCGCTGGTCCTCACGCGGCAGAAACTGCCGCGGCTCTCGGCGCAACAGATCGAACGGGACCTCGCCGCCCTGGCCCAAGGCATCGCGCCGATGGATGCGGACGCGCTCCTGGAGGACCTGCGGTCGTGACGATCTACCCGGACACTTCGTTCCTGGTTTCGTTCCTGGCCGGGTGGGAAACGCACCACGGTCTGGCCGTCTCCTGGTTCAAGGCTCACATCGCCGAGGAATGGCTTGTCACGCCGTGGGCGGAATTCGAGACCCTCAACGCCCTGCGCCAAATGTGCCGCGAGGCGAAAGGACCGTCACCCAACCGGGTTGAGGCGGTGCGGCGTTATTGGCGGCATTTGTTCCGCGCCGGTCCGTTTGTGCGCCGTTCCGTGGACTGGTTGGCGACGATGGCCGTCTGCCAGGAACTCAGCGCGGCATTCAGCGTGCGGCAACGAATGCGCTCGGCCGACACACTGCACGTCGCCCTGCTGGACCAAATCCTGCCCGATCTGTTTGTCACTGCGGATGGCGATCAGCACGCCTTGGCGCTGGCACGTGGGTTCAACGCGGAGAAGTATCGTTAGCGAGGGTTAGGCCAATTCGAGGCCGGGCCTTTGGCCCTTCCGGCGCGCCATCAGGGATGTCTCACACCGTGATGAGAGAGGCGGATCCCTTAACCGCCCGATCGGTTTTGTCGGTCAGCCTCGAACGCGGCGACACAGGCCAAACGCCACCAAGCCCAAGCCGGCGATCAGCCCTGTGGCGGCGGGTTCGGGAACCTCGGTGTAGGTGATGTTGTCCAACGCCCAGTAGTGGTCTCGTGTTCCGTCATTTAGGAAGACGAGTTTATCAATGTTGTTGAAATCGGCATTAAACGTTTGAAAGCCCACGGTGAGCGGCATGGTGATGGAGCCGACCAGGGTGGCTCCGGCGTACCCTTCGACCGTCAAGGAGGTGGAGCTCCAAGGCTGGAATGCGTCGAACTGAGAGAATGTCGAGACTTCGACCGACAAGAAGCGAAAGGGAGTATCGCGAGACACTGTCCATTCGAGGAGGTGTACGCCGCCTCCATTGTGAGCCAGCATGGGAGAAGAAGGCGGTCCATAGGAATTGCCGTAACCAAGCCTGTAGTGATCTTCTGTGTAGAGAGCCCAGTCTGGACCCCATGCAAAACCCGCATAGTCAGCGGGCATCAGAGCACCGAAGCCGTAGGTATTTGGGATGTCGTCAAACGTAATCACAAACGCAGCGTTCGCACAGGTCAGTAGCGAGGGCAGGACGACGACAGCCAAGACGCACGGTGGCACGCAAGGAAGCAGCTTCATACCAAAATGCACAGCCAGCCTCGCGCGGTTCATTCAGAGACTTTATTTCGCATGAATCGGCCTCGGAGGAACGTTTGGAGGAGACGCCTGGAACGTCCAGATGAGTTCTGCCTTGCGCTTTCTCCTGCGGGCTAAAATACACGCGCCGCTTGAGTGCGGGCGTCCCCGCCCGCGGCCGGGAGCGATGACTTGGCTTGTCCGACGAGGGAACGAGATGTTCGCTTAGTGTTGCGTACCAAGCCGTCCGCCCTCGTCTCGGCTGTTCAGAACGGCCACTCTCCTTTCAGCCCCACTCGTTTCGTCCATCAGGCTCGCACACGCCGAAATGCGCCGAAGCCAACCAAGCCGAGACCGGCGATAACGGTGAGCGCGGCGGGTTCGGGAACGTTTGCGTAGGTGAAGTTGTCCAAAGCCCAGGAGTAGTGACCGGGGATTCCATCGTTGCTGAACACCAAGCTGTCGATGGAATCGAAATTGGCAGTCAGGGTCTGAAAACCCACGGTCAACGGCATGGTAACGGAGCCGACCAGGGAAGCCCCGTTGTATCCTTCCACTGTGATGGACGTTGAGCTCCAGTCATAGAACGCGTCGTTCATGGAGAACGTCGAGACCTCGGCGCTGATGAAGTTGAACAGCGTGGGGCTTGAGACGATTCGGCTGGGCGCTACACCTGTTGGAAATACGAAATTCGGAGGCGAAGGAGAACCGTAAGTGTTTCCGTACGGACCTTGGTAGATCGCGTCGGTGTACAGTGCCCAATCCGGGCCCCACGTGAAGCCCGCGTACGAAGACGGCACTAACGCGCCGTAACCCCCGTAGAGATCGTCGAACGTAATCACAAGCGCAGCGTTGGCAGAACTTAGGAGCGAGGGGACGGCGAAAGCGGCAAGGATGCACTTCGCGGCAGGGAGAATGAGTTTCATATCCAGGAACACAGCCACTACGGCCACCGTCTTTCAAGAATCTCATCCGGTCTGAAAGAATTCGTCTTTTGCCCCGGTGTATCCCATAGAAGGCTCATGCCATCGACCGCCGCCAAGCCGAAGCCGCCCAGCCCGGACATTTCATGAGGCTTAGCCCGCATTTCTCACCCACTTTCGATGTCCTCTGACCGGTCACCGTCCCATTTCACCTGAAATGCGGGCTCTCAGAAACCCGCGCCCCAAACAGATGCACCCAATCTCGATCCCACTGTGTCCGCGTGCCCGGGTCGCCCAAGCGGCTGGGGCGCGTCCCGGCTCTGATGAACCGATGAGCCAATTCTGCTTGCTGGGCGCGGGTTTCCTAGACCCGGAAATCTCACCCGTGGACTGTCAGGTCTGCCGCGACCGCCCCACTGGTGAGATTTCCGGGTGCAGCAGCCAGCCACGCTGGCACCACAGTGGGTGTGAATCCCACCTGCCGAATTGGACTGTTCGCGGCAGAAGGCCGCTCCAACTGTCTGGTCGTGAGACCAGAGGGGTAGCCGGGGCGGATCGAACAGACGGGCCGTAATGACGGTAAACCACATCGAATGAGCCTCGAGAACTCTACAACCGGAGAGCCGAGCCACTGCCCGGATGGCGAAGGCCGCAGGGAGGAGTCACCCCAACAGTCTAAGGCTCCTCAACGCTCCGGCGGGGTCAGCGTGGACAGCACGTCTGGAAAGGGTGGTGACAGTCAAGGCGGGAACACCTCTGGCGGCGGGGCAGCAAAGCCCCAACCCGACGCACAAGTGGGTAGGCCCCACAAGGCGGCGGAGGTCGTCCGAGGAATCGGAGTCCCTGGACAAGGCGTGGACCTGCACTACTTCAAGCGGTGCAAGACGCCGAGCGGGGGCACTTGTCTCAACGCGTGGAGGAGAAGCGAAGGACCTGGGGATGGCCGGGACAGCCGGATAGTAACCCCGGAGAAAGTTCGGGAGCTTCAAATCGCGCTTTATCGGAAAGCCAAGGCCGAACCGCGCTGGCGGTTCTGGAGCCTATACGGAGAGGTGATGCGGTTCGCAGTGCTGGATACAGCTCTGAGAGCGGTCACCGGAAACGACGGCGTGGCTGGAGTGGACGGGGAAAGCCTGGACATGATCAATGCTACGTCGGAAGGGCGGGAGCAGTGGCTGCGGATCCTTCAAAGGGAACTCCAGACCAAGACGTATCGACCCCAAGGGGTCCTACGGGTTTGGCTCGAGAAACCGGACGGGGGTCAGCGGCCGCTGGGTATTCCGACGGTCAGAGATCGGGTGGTTCAGATGGCGGTGTATCTGGTGCTGATGCCGATATTCGAGGCGGACTTCCATCCGCACTCGTACGGTTTTCGACCCCAACGCAACGCCCATCAAGCCCTCCGAGCTATTGACCAGGCGGTGTGGAGAGGGCGGGTTGAGATTCTGGACGCGGATTTGTCGAAATATTTCGACACGATTCCGCACCGGGACTTGATGCGCTTGGTGGCCAAACGGGTCAGTGACGGGAGTGTCTTGCGGCTGGTCAAAAGCTGGCTGCGCGCCCCCGTGGTGGAGAGGGACAAGCAAGGCAGGCAGAGGGTGTTGCCCAACCGCTGCGGCACGCCGCAAGGGGGGGTCCTTTCGCCTCTGTTGGCCAATGTCTATCTGGACCGACTGGACCATGAGGTCAACGAGCGTGTGGCGGGCCAACCTGTCCTGGTGCGGTACGCGGACGACTTTGTCATCTGCTGTCGTCCAGGGCAGGGGGCCGAAATGAAGGCACGACTACAAAAGTGGCTGAGGAAGAGGGGTCTGCAGCTCAACGAGAAGAAGACGCGCCTGGTGAATATCCGCCAGGAGGGGATCCGATTCCTGGGCTTCAGCCTGACCTCATGAACCAGTCGCCGAGGTCGTCGATACCTCCATATCGAACCGCACCCGAAAAGCCGGCAGGAGCTGCGAGATAGGCTGGGAGAGATTCTTCACCATGGGAGTCTTTGGCGACCAGTCGCTGACGTGGTGAAAGAGGTCAACCAGGTCCTGCGCGGATGGGCCGGCTACTTCCAGTGGGGGCACAGCAGTCGGGTCTGCAGCCAAATGATGAGTTACAGCCGGAACCGGCTCCGCCGGTGGCTGTGGCGCAAGCACGACTGCCGACGCGGACTGTGGACCCGCTACACCGACCAACGTCTCCATGAGAAATATGGACCCTGGACCCTGCCTCTGTCGGGCAGTTGGTCTCACTGAACGACCCAGGCTTGAGGATGAATGAGCTCGGAAAGCCGGATGCGGGAAATCCGCACGTCCGGTTTGATGAGGGGCAGGTGAGGAGAGGGACACTGACAACACCAGTCGGTTTAAGTCCCGCAACTCCTCACCTGCCTACTCTACTAGCGCAGTCTCATGTCCGGGCTGTGGCACAACCGCGCCCAGAGAGCGGCAAAGAGGGGATTGGCTTGGTCAGAAAACCGTCATCGCGGGTCAACACGCTGAGGCTTCTCCCTTTTGGCCCAGACAGGGCGCGGTTTTGCTATCCTAGCCCGCATGGCTGTCACCTTGCGGAGTCTGACTGGCGTGTGCACCGCCGGAGTGTGAGATATGCGGGCTAACGCGCACACGCGCACGCACTGGAGCCTGGTGCGGCGGCTCAAGGCGGGCGGGGACGAACAGGCGTGGCAGGAGTTCAACGCGGCTTATGGCCCGTTGCTCCGCAGCCTGGCCTTAAAGTCCGGCCTGTCGCGCGAGGAAGCCGACGAGGCGGTTCAGGATACCTTGGCCTCGGTGTTCAAGAGCCTGCCGACTTTCAAGGCCGACCCCGCCGCCGGTTCGTTCAAGAACTGGCTGTTCCGGCTTGCCCAGTGGCGCATCATCAACCAGTTCAACAAGCGCCCGCGCCACGCCAGCGCGGCTGTCGAGTCGTTCGCCCGTGCCGACGGCGGCAGCAGCACGGGGACAGCCCCGATCGAGAAGATTCCGGATGCAACGCCGAACGCCTTGGAGGAGGCTTGGGAGGCCGAGTGGCAGGAGAACGCTCTGGAGATCGCCTTGGGCCAACTGAAGCAGGTCGCCAAGGCCCGGCATTTCCAGGCGTTCTACCTGCTTGTGATCAAGCGCCAGTCTGCCTCCAAAGTGGCCAAGGCCCTCGGGACGAACGTCGGGCAGGTGTACTTGATCAAGTGCCGTCTGTTGCCGGTGTTCAAGCGCATCGTGAAGCGGTTGGAGGGAAGGCTGTTGTAATCGGTGATGCCCCGGCTCGAATTAACCACAGAGGCGCAGAGCCCGCGGAGGGCATGGTTTAGAGCGGATGGGGGGTTCTGGGGATCGGCTGGGGAAACGGTGGGCTGGTGAACCGGGTCCGCCCGAAACGGCAAAGGAGTCAGCCCGCCACCCCCTGTTGCTCTGCGCTCTCTGTGCCTCTGTGGTTCAATCCCGACGGTGACAGTCACCGACACGGATCAACCACAGAGACGCAGAGGACGCAGGACAAACTCTCGTCTCAAACCAGAGCAGAATTGCCCTGTCTCAGCGGTCTCGGTACGGTGTGCGGGCATGCCCCCAGACTCGGGTCAGCCACAGCCTGCCTCGAATGCTGCCGTCTCGGCGGTTGACCGCATGCCGCCGGACATTCCCGATCACCATTTGCTCCGTCGCATCGGGCGGGGCAGCTACGGGGAGGTCTGGATGGCGCGGAACGTGGTCGGCTCGTTTCGCGCGGTGAAGATTGTCTATCGCGACACCTTCGAGGACAGCCGTCCCTACGAACGCGAGTTCGCCGGCATCCAGAAGTACGAGCCCATCTCCCGCAGCCATGAGGGGCTGACGGACGTGCTCCAGATCGGGCGCCAGGATGCGGCGGACTACTTTTACTATGTGATGGAACTGGCGGACGATGCCGCGCGCACACCGGGCAATGGGGGAGGAACAAAGGCAGCCGACGGGCTGGATGTGAGTCGCGAGGGTGGCCATCTTCAATCCACAACTCTTGATCCTCGGACCTACACCCCGCGCACTCTCGAAGGCGACCGGAAGCTGGGTGGACGCTTACCGGTGGACGAATGCATCCAAATCGGAATCACCCTGGCGGATGCGGTCGAGCATCTGCACCGGAACCAACTCGTCCACCGGGACATCAAACCGTCGAACGTCATCTTCGTCGGCGGGCGCCCCAAACTGGCCGACATCGGCCTCGTGGCGAGCCTGGGCGAAGCCAAGACGCAGGTCGGCACCGAGGGATTTGTGGCACCGGAAGGTCCGGGTACGCCGCAGGCGGACATCTACAGCTTCGGCAAGCTGTTGTACGAGATCGCGACCGGTAATGACCGTGGCAAGTACCCGGCGCCCGTGACGAGTCTGGGGGAGTTGCCTGATCGGGCGCGGCTTCAGGAAATCAACGAGGTCATCCTCAGGGCCTGCGAGCCCGATCCCGCCCGTCGTTACGCCAGCATGGCGGCTTTGCGGGCTGAACTGCTGTTGGTGCAGGCGGGGGAATCGCTGCGGCGCTCGCGGGTGATCGAGCGGCACTTCCGGCGGTTTCGTCGGGGAGCAGCGGTGGGCCTGGGCTTGATCCTCATTGGGGCCATGGGCTTCCTCCTGGTCCAACGCGAACGGGTCGCCCGACTCCGAGCGGATCTCAAGGCGGCGAATATCGAGAAGGCCGCGCAGGAAAGGGAAGCATCCCTCGACCGCGACCGCCTGGTTTTGGCAGCCCACATCGAAGCACAACGAGTCGAGGAGAAGTTCGCCAACGACCGCGCTCGGGAGGCGGTGGCGTATCTGGCGCAGTCGCTCCAACGGGACCCATCCAATCACGTCGCGGCCGAGCGATTGCTGTCCGCGCTCACGGATCGGACGTTTGCTCGGCCTCTGACGCCGTCGTTGCGTCACGAGGGGAATGTCGAGATGGCCCGGTGGAATCGGGACGGAGAGCGGGTGGTGACGGCCTCCAGGGATGGGACAGCGCGGGTTTGGGACGCGCGGACTGGCCAGCCTGTGACGCGGCCTCTCCGCCACCGCGGGCCGGTTCGCTGGGCCGAATTCAGCCCCGACGGCGGTCTGGTCGTGACGGCTTCGGACGACGGCACCGCGCAAGTTTGGGACGTGCGTCCGGCCGAGGTTCAGGCCGGAGCTTCGGGCCGCAGCCCCCTTTCGGAGGGCCAAGTTCCAGGAGGCCCTGATTCGAGCGGACAGGGAGTTACAGCGCTCGTCCCTTCGATGGGGGAGGCTCGCCAGCAGGTGATCCTTTCTCATCAAGGGCCGGTCGTCATGGCGAGTTTCAGTTCCGATGGTCTGCGCGTGGTTACCGCTTCCGCGGACGCCACAGCGCGAATCTGGGACGCGCGGACCGGCAAACCAATGGGCACCACCTTGCGCCACGCGGGCCGGGTCAACGTCGCTCAGTTCAGCCGTGATGGACGCCAGGTCGTGACCGCATCTGACGATGGGACCGCGCGCGTGTGGGATACGGAAACGGGGCAACCGGTTGGCGGTGCGTTCACGCATGAAGGCGGGGTAGCTTGGGCCGAATTGAGCCCCAATGGACTGCGCGTCGTCGCTGCCGGACGCGATGGCGCGTCGCGGATCTGGGAGACACGCACAACTTCGGCGAGCGCGTCGGTTTCAGAAGGCCCAGTTCCACGAGGCCTTGATCCGGGGGAAGCAGGACTGGCGGAGCTCGTCCCTTCGACGGGCAAAGGCCGCAAGTCTGTGGCTCTCGTTCACCAAGGGCCGGTGGTCATGTCGAGCTTCAGTCCCGACGGACTGCGCGTGGTCACTGCGTCCGAAGACGGGACGGCCCGGGTCTGGGATGCGCGTGATGGCCAGCCGGTGACGGGCTGGCTGAGGCACGGCGACCGGCTCCGGTCCGCACGGTTCAGTCCGGACGGGCTGCGGGTGGTGACGAGCGCCGAAGACCGGACGGCGCGGGTTTGGGATGCCTTCAGCGGACAACCTTGGACGGAGCCCTTCGCGCATGGGCGGCGGCTGACTTGGGCGGAGTTCAGCGCGGACGGCGAGCGCGTGGTGACGTCTTCAGAAGATTCGAGTGCGGGCGTTTGGGATGTGAGACCGAACCGGGCATCGCGCCGGCGGGTAAGCTACGGGTTCGTCATCACCGACCTCCTTCAAAGTGCCGATGGCGCACGCCTATTAATCGGTCTTGGGCCCTTCGAGGGCGTGGCCACCAACTGGCTCGAAGTCAAACACGCTGAGGAAAGTGCTGGGGCTCTTTTGTCAACCGGAGTGCCGCGAGACGCGCGGCTCTTTCGTTTGAGCCGGGACGGTCGGTGGGCGTTGGCCGTTTCGGGCGATGGCGTCTTGCGGGTTTGGGACATTGACGCAGGAAAGCTGCGCGGGGAACCTCGTTCACTCGCCGACCGCATTCAGGTGGTGGAGTTCAGCCCGGAGAGTACCTGGCTCGTCACGGCCGGCACCAACTGCGCTGCGCAGATCTGGGAGGTCGCCACCGGGGCGCGCGTCGGTCCTCCGCTGCTGCACGAGGGTGAGGTGCGCTCCGCACGGTTCAGTCCGGACGGTCGAAAGTTGGTGACGGCCTCGAGGGACGGCATGGCGCGCATCTGGTCTGTGCCGGAAGGGCCGTGCCTGCATGAGTTGCGTGGCCACGAGGAGGCCGTGAATGAGGCCGAGTTCAGTCCCAATGGACAACGTGTGGTCACTGCCTCCGCCGATGCGACGGCGCGCATCTGGGAGGCCGAAACCGGACGGACAATCGGCAACCTGTTGTGGCATGAGCGACGCGTTCTGCGGGCGTCCTTCAACTCGGACGGATCGAGAGTACTGACATTGACCGAGGGCGGCAGCGCGTCCCTGTGGGAGGCGGGCGACGACGGTTCGTTCAGAGGCCCCCTGGCGCTCTATGGTCGATTTGTGGCCGCGGAATTCAGTCCCGATGGCGGGCGGGTGCTGACGGTGGCGACGCCCGGCGAGGAAGGGGCTCGCCTCTGGGATGCGATGACTGGCCGCCCACTGAGTGAACCGATGGCGCATGGGACGGCGGTGCTCTGCGCGCGGTTCAGTCCGAACGGGCGAAGGGTCGTGACGGGAGCACGGGACGGCACAACGACTTGGTGGGAGGCGCCGCGGCCGCCGGTCCCAGTGCCAGCGTGGTTGCCTGAGCTCGCCCTGCTCCTCGCAGCCGATCGAATGGACGCGATCCAAGAGCCTCGTGCCTCTGGCTTGGATCAATTGCGGAAGCTTGGCGCTGAGATCGAAGTGAGTCCGGCGGACGATTTCTATGGGCTCTGGGGACGTTGGTATTTGGCCAGTGGATTGGACCGACCAGCAGCGCCCTTTGCGCCGTCCAACGTTCTGGAGTATCTCGAACGTCAGATGTTTGGCCGAAGCCCGGCGCCGTTGCTCGAAGTGATGCGACTTCAACCGACCAACTCGGTTGCTCTCTCTCGCCTCGCGGCGATGAGTCGCCAGGACGAACTGCGCACCAACACACTGCTCCTGGCAGCGATCCACCATCACATTACGCGGTTGGCCGAACGCAATCCCGACGACCGCGTAGTACTCTGGGCGGCCATTGACGTTTGGGCGAATGCCGGGGAACACGCGGAGGGTGTCGCCGCGATGGATCGCGTGATCGCCCGACAACCGGATTCAATCAACGGCTGGGCCGCCCGCGGCGTGCTGTTCGACCGGAGCGGGCGGCGAGAGGAGGCGCAGCAGGCCTACGCCAAGGCGTTGGAATGCGCGGCTGCCTCGCGGCAGGCTCCCGACTCGCTGCGGCGAACGATGCTCCTCAACCGGGCGGCCTTGCTGCGGCGCCTGGGACGCGGGGCGGAGGCGGTGGCTGACTACCGTTGGGAATGGAACATACCGCCGCGAGACCCGGCGCTCGAAGCCCGGGCCCTTGACCTGTCGGCCTTCTACAACGCCGCCTTGGACGAGGCTTGGTACAGTCACGAAGCGAACGGCAATCGGAGTCTGCAGGCTACGTACTTGCCAGCGACGCGGGCTGGGCAGAGAAGCCGGGGTCTGGGGTGGCAGGACGAAAGCGTTGCAGGCGTGCGATGTGATTTCCGTGGCCTCGTCCAAGTGGCCAGTCCGACTCTCGATCGGGATGCCCCCGGTTTCCCGCGGTGCGTGGAAGGCATTCCCGTCCGGCGGCGGGCAAGCCGGCTCTGCTTCGTTCATGCCGCGAGTGGAGTCGCTCCCGATGGGACGGTCCTGGGCTGCTACGTGGTGCATACCGGTGACGGCCAACGGTGCGAGATTCCCATTCGTTATGGCGAAGAAGTGCGCGCCTGGAGGGTTAAGGATGACCCGGCGACAATCGACCGGCTCAAATGGGAGCACAAGAGCGAGCCGAACCCGGCGAACGAGGAAGTGCGTCTATTCAGCACGTGGTGGTCCAACCCCTGGCCGGAGGTGGAAATCTCCTGCGTGGATTTGGTGTCGCGCATGGCGGCCGCCGCGCCTTTTTTGGTCGCGATCAC
>CAWJWM010000006.1:0-540944 GCA_963846445.1 uncultured Verrucomicrobiae bacterium
TGTTTGCGATGAACGCCTTCGGCGAGCTGTGGAGCGAACCTGTTGACTTGGGCGCGGTGCTCGGCCCGCGTATCCGCCTGCAAGCCGCAAGCTCGCGAAGTTCTCCAAGGCACGAAGGTGCTCTTGACCGCCGAAGTGGAAGGCCCGCCGCCGATCGCACTTCAATGGCTGGCTGGCGGTGTTCCGCTTGGCCCTCTGGATGGTGTGACGGGTTTCGATACGCCAGTCTTGGAAATTGGGACCGTCGAAGCCGGTCACGCGGGCATTTACCGGGCTGACCGCAACGAATGCCTACGGAGGAACGACAAGTGCCGTGATCAATTTCTCGGTCAGCAATGTCCGGGCCTGGGGAGACAACCGCTATGGACAAAGCCTGCTCCCGTATCCGTTCCGTGGCATCAAGGCAATCTCTGCGCTGGCCGATCACCTCCTCCTTTTGCGTTGGGATGGGACCGTCGAGGCATGGGGCAACAACACATCGAGGCAGTGCGAGGTTCCTCCTGGATTGAACGACGCTGAGGAGATTGCGGCGGGAGAGGACCATTCTATGGCACTCAGGATGGATGGGACCGTCGTTGTCTGGGGTCGTCTCGTAGGGACCAGCACGTCCTCCCCCTCCAACGTAACCAACGTCATGGCGGTTGCTGCTGCAGACGGGTACTGCTACGCGCTTCGGTCGGATGGGCAGATCTTGTGTTGGACGCCAGGCTATCAACTCACTGAAGGCCAACCACGCGACATCTTGTCCCTGCAATCCATGACGAGTGGAAATGTCCGTTCCATCTTGGCACAGAGGAAGAAACCGAAGGATCCCCCGAGAACACTCAGAGTGATTCTGGACATCGCTCCGGGCGATCGCTACCACCATGCTGTTACTCTGGAGGGGGCTGTTCAGCATTGGCACTCGGGTGCCACCACCCCAGTCGCAGTACCGCTCCCGCTGACAAACATCGTCACGATCGCATGCGGCATCGGCGACCTTTGCTACGCGTTGTCCACTGAGGGGAGCCTCAGCTCCTGGACGGCTGGGAAGACCAACACTGTGGCTCTCGTCAAGGTGCGAGCCGGGTGGTTGACATCGCCGTCGGTCGTGACTTCTGCGTCGCCCTAACAGAAGAAGCAGATGCAATTAGTTGGGGCAGCTTCGTGTTTCCTCCTGCAAGGCTGTCCGATGCTGTGGGGCTCTCGGCTGGCCGTGGCTTCGGCCTGGCTGCTCGTGCTGACGGAACGGTCGTCGCTTGGGGCGCCAGTTCGGGGTTCCGCGTATGCAACAGCATCCCGGCAGGACTTTCCAACGTTGTCGCGGTGTCCGCCGGGGCCTTCGGACACGCTCTGGCCCTGCGGAGTGACGGGATCGTAGTGGCCTGGGGTGCTACGAACTACTTTCAATGTCAGGTGCCGTCGGGCTTGAAGGATGTTGTGGCAATCTCCGCTGGGGGACAGCACAGCCTCGCGCTCAAAGCAGATGGCACAGTGATTGCGTGGGGCGATAATCGCGAGGGTCAGTGCAACGTCCCGACAAACCTCATGAAGGCGCTAAGTGTAGCGGCTGGATGGCATCATAGCCTGGCTCTGCAGTACGACGGCACCGTGCTTGCCTGGGGTGCAAACAACCGGGGCGAGAGTCTCGTTCCCAGCGGGCTTTCTGAAGTCGTTGCTGTGGCGGCTGGGCCTGGATTTAGCGTCGCGTTGCGGCGCGATGGCACGGTTGCCTTCTGGGGTTACTCAGATGAGGATTTATCCGCGGTTATGAATTGGTCGCACATCGTGGGCATCATGGCTGGAGCGAGGCATATTGTTGGACTCAAAGGGGATGGCACCATCGTCGTGGCAGGAAACAACGATTACGGGCAGGCCGAAGTTCCCCCTGAGCTGAAGAATGTCAGCTCCATTGCCGCTGGTGACTACTTCGTATTGGCGGCGGTGGGTGACGGACCGCTGGCAAGTGCCCTGGGAGACGGCAGCGATTTCCGGTGGCGGACTGGCGGCGAGCTGCCATGGGTAGCCCAAATGCTGGTCACCCAGGATGGGAGGTTGGCGGCTCAGAGCGCCGGCTTGATGCCGGGCGAGGAATCGTGGCTGGAGACAAGCGTCCGCGGCCCTGGCACCCTGCGTTTCTGGTGGCGCACGGCTTTCGCCAGCGATCAGGATGCACTCGAACTCGTGCTCAACGGCGTCACCGTTGAGCGTGTTACTGGCAACACCGAGTGGGAGCCGGGACGACTTGCGGTCCATTCGGGGTCGTCAACTGTGCGCTGGCGTTACATTCAAGCAGCCGCGAGCACGCAGGGCGCTCCTGCGGCATGGCTGGACGAAGTGACGTTCGAGCCGGTGCCCAGCCCGGCCTTGGTCATCACCGAAACTGATGATTCCCAAATCACCGCTCGGTGTGAAAGCGTGCAAGGCCTGTTCTACACGCTTCAGAGCGCGTTCACACTCGATGGCGCCCACACCGAATGGGAAACAGTGGAAACGCTCATCGGCACCGACTTACCTGTGGCATTCGTCCGGCCTTGCGGGATGGAGCACGCTGAGTTCTTTCGGGTCGTCGTTGAATGATCGTATCGGCAGATTCCGTCCACTGCCGGCTTCGGGTGACCAAGTGTTGTTCCCGTGCGCTCGCGCCTTGAGCGGCAGGAGGGAGGGCTGTTTCAGTTGTTCCTGTTTGGCACGTATGGGAAGAGTAGCATGTGATCTTCCTGCGAATTCTTCACCTGCTCCCGCAGGCCAGCACCGCTGACGCGCCGGACACTGCCGTCCGACAACAGGATGGTGCCGACGCCGCTGTGCATCGATGTGGACCAACCCGTTGTCTTCATCGTCGTGTCCATGAGATTCCACCTGAGCCCAGGGGATTGCTTATTATAGGCCGTGCCACCACCAACGGCTGGATTCAGGGTCGTGTTTGTGATGTTGCGGTCGCCTGCTAGGATTGTCAGCGGACGGCTCCCGTCCGCGTCAGCGTTCACGAAATAGCTCACGGCACCGTTCTTTGCGCCCTTGCTGAAGTCGGTGAGATTAACCATGTCGACAAAGTTGCTAGCGGGAACTCGCGAGCTGTCAGACGGGCATGTCACCGTCTTGGGTGTAGCCAACTCATTAGACAAGGCTACGAATACTCGGAAGGTATTCACCGCCAACTGGTTTGGGCTCGTGCCCAGCCAATCCGACACACCGCCTGCATTGGTCGTCGCTGACATCGGGAAGCGGTCTCCGTTGTCTGCGGCAAAAAGGCGAAAGGCAATCCCGATCCGCTTGAGGTTGTTGGCGCAGTTGGCGGGTTGCGCCGTCGACTGGGCCTTGGCGAGCGCGGGCAGCAGCATCACGCCAATGATGGCGAGCGTGGCTATCACAACCATCAACTCGATGAGCGTGAAAGCTCTGCTCGTGTCCTTCCGCAGCGGTGGATTCATAGGGTTCGAGGGTACGCGTTCAATCGTCATGGTAACTCAACGACGCGATAGTACCACCGCGTCGGATCGAGGCTGATGGGGATCACCACACTCCTGACGCTTCCTGTTCCTGGGATCTGGCTCACCAGCGTCTGCCACACAGGCGCCGCCGCGTCGGTCGCCGCTTCCACGCGGTACGTCCAGCCCGGTAACGTCGGAAAGCGCACATAAAGCTCTGCTCCAGCCCGGGGCTTCATTGCCCGTGACCCGAATCTCGTACTTCGTAAAACCGGCCATGCTGAAGCTGTGCAGCCCGGCTTCGGTCCCGGGATAAACCGCGTTGCCGCCGTCCCGGAGCACTTCGACGCTGATGGCGTTTTGGTTCAGGATGAACGTGACCGTGTCGCCCGTTCTCTTGACTCCGGAGGCGTATGGGATGGCCAGGGCCGTTGAGCCCGCGAACGTTACGCCCAGCGCAAGCGCCAGACACCTCTTAAAGAGGTTCTGTGCCATCCCGGCGATTCTCAAGGTTGTGCAGCTCCAGAGGCAGCGTGATGTGACCCATCTGCTCATAGCGTCATTCCTGTGCGGAGATCAACCCGTCCTCGACTGATCCTGTCTCGACATTACGCATCAGTTTGCTACGGCCGCGCGCCTTCTGTCACGGGATTATTGCCTGATTCTGGTCCTGGAATTGGTGCCCACGGGGCGGGAACGAGCGTTGCGGCAAATCCGCCGCTTGGAACAGAGATTCCTCACCCCAGTGAAAAACCTCCGCCCCCGTTGTCGATCCCCTTGAGAGGGACGCGGTCAGGGTCGTCCGCCCCATCCCCCGCCCTCCAGCGACACCGACGTCTCTGCTCGCAGTCTCCAGGCGCGCGCCTGCGAAGAACGTCTCGTCTCTGTGTCGTTGCAGCGCTTGCCCCTCGATTCAACCCGCGAGCCCTTCACCCGCTCTCGCTCACCTAACGCAACACCGCCCAGCTGGACCGCTCACCCCCCGCAACCGCTCGCCCTCCCCCCCACTGTCTGAGTTGCAGCATGGTGAACCGAGGATTGATTTCCTCGCCCCGGGTCGCTTACACACAGCTCGCGGATGAAGCCTGGAACGTCAACCAACGCGCCTGCTGCCCGCCCGGACGCCAAGCGGCCTGAACACCCGACTCGCATCGCCATGAAACACATCGCCCTGATTGCTCTGCTTGCTCTGCTCACCAGTTGCGCCACCGCGCCACGCGTTGCCGTTGCGCCCCGCGCCCGGTGGACGCCGGAGCAGGCCAACGCCTGGCACGCCGGGCAACCCTGGCTTGTGGGCTGCAACTTCACCCCCAGCAGTGCCATCAACCAGCTCGAAATGTGGCAGGCGGACACATGGGATCCGGCGACCATTGACCGCGAGTTGGGGTGGGCGCGCGACCTCGGGTTCACCAGCATTCGCGTCTTTCTGCATGACATCGCCTGGCGTCAGGACCCGGACGGTTTTCTCGAACGGTTGGATCGGTTCCTCGGCCTCGCCGCCAAGCATCGCATCGGGGTGATGCCGGTGATCTTCGACGGCGTGTGGGATCCGTTTCCGAAGGCGGGCCTCCAACGCGCGCCGCATCCGCACCGGCACAACTCGGGCTGGGTGCAGAGTCCGGCGCAGGAGATTCTCAGAGACCCCGCGCGCCACGACGAGTTGAGGGCATATGTGCAGGACGTGGTGGGTCGATTTCGCGCCGACCGCCGGGTGCAGGTCTGGGATCTGTACAACGAACCGGACAACCCCGTGCCGCAATACCGCGACGTCGAGTTGACGAACAAGGCCGAGATGGCGCGTCTGCTCCTCGAGAAGAGCTTCGTTTGGGCGCGCGCGATGAATCCGACGCAGCCGCTGACCTCCGGGGTGTGGATTGGCAACTGGCCCGACCCCGCCAAACTCTCGCCGACCGAGCGCGTTCAGATCGAGGAATCCGACGTGATTTCGTTTCACACCTACGCGCCGCTCGACGAGGCGAAGACCTGCGTGCAGAACCTCCGGCGCTACGGGCGTCCGCTGTTCTGCACCGAATTCATGGCGCGCCCGCAGGGGAGCACGTTCGATCCCGTGCTGGGTTACCTCAAGGAACACAGCGTGGGCGCCTACTGCTGGGGGTTCGTGGACGGCAAGACACAGACGATCTACCCGTGGGATTCGTGGACGAAGTCGTACACGGGCGAGCCGGACCCGTGGTTTCATGACATCCTCCGCCGGGACGGCACGCCGTATGACGCCGGGGAGGCGGATTACATCAAGCGCGTCACCGGCGCGGTAAGAACGGTCAGGGTCAGCCCTTAAGGTTCGAGGACGAGCAGTTCGACCTTGCGGAACTCGACGGGGTGGCTCTCGGCCTGGAGGGCGATCTAGCCGTCGCGGAGCATCTTGTTGCCATCCTTGATCAGGGCCTTCGCGTCGGCGTCGCTCTCGTCGAGCTGCGGCTGTTCGTACTCGATCACCAGTTCGCCGTTGACGAGATGCTTGATGCTCTGGTTGCCGTGGACCTCGATTTCGACGGTCACCCACTGGTCGCCGTGAAAGGTCTTCGAGCGTGAGTCGGTGCAGTGCTGGGTGATCAGCCGTCCGTTCATGACGACGTGCGTTCCGGGCGTGCAGAGATTGGCCGTGGACCGTTTCGCCACCCCGTCGCCGCCGAGCAGCTGGACCTCGATCGAGACGGGAAAATCCTGATCCTTGCGCATGGTCTCGGGTGACTGGCAGTGCAGCATCAGGCCGCTGTTCCGAAACGCCCAGCCAGGCCCGCCGGGCGTCTGGTTGCCGACAAACCGGTACTCGGCGCGCAGGCGGTAGTGGGAGAATTTCTCCTTGTAGAAGATGTGTCCGAACTTGCCGTCGAACTTCTCGTATTGATCGTACACGACCCGCAGCAGGCCATTCTCGACGCGGAAGGTGTTCAGGTGGTTGTCGCCCAGCTCGAAGCCGTTGATCTTGACCTTCCAGCCTTCGAGATCCTTGCCGTTGAACAGGCTGATCCAGTGTCCGGCAGGCGGCGGGTCTGCCGCGCGGGACGGGGGTGCGGCCAGGGCGATCAGGCAGGCCAGGGCCACACCGGTCCGAAGACCGGGACAGGTCAAGACGCGATTGCGGCGGATTGAGTGAATGTGCGGCACGGTTTTCATGCGGCAGTGATGGCAGGTTCGGAAGCCGAGGGCAAGGAGACAGAGACACAAAAAGCCGCGGATGAACACGGATGAAACACGGATAGAGGCGACGAACCACGGATGGACACGGATGAAACACGGATAGAGGCAACGAGCCACAGATGGACACGAATAGACACGGATAGAGGCGACGAACCACAGACGGACACGGATAGACACGGATAGAGGCGATGAGCCACGGATGGACACGGATAAACACGGATAAACAAAAACAGCTACGGATTAAGGGTCTGTGCAAAAATTAATTCCGGTTTTGCTGGAGGGGATTTGGCTCGCTGGCGAGGCGCGACGAGGGAGCATACCCGCAGCGGTCTGTGACCGAGGAGCAACGAAGCCAGCGAGCCAAAGCCCCCCAGCCCTGCGGGGCGGGGCGGCACCGGGCCATTTGCTTCGTTCCTCGGTCGGTCGAGTATCGCTGTGGATACACTCCCTCCCTCGAGCCTCGCATCTGGCCCGGTGGCGCTCCCGCCAAAATCGGAAGTAATTTTTGCACAGACCCTAAAAGACCGATGCACGCTGATCGGTGAATGGACTGCGCACACCTGCGCCGGCTCACCAGCGGAAGAAGCGGTAGGGATCGTCCCATTCCTCGGGTTGATCGAGATAGAGGCCTTCGAGCCAGCGGCTTTCCGGGTGGCCTCGACCGCCCGGTGAAAGCGGTCAAGCAGCGGTGTCGACCGCCGACGCCGAGGTTTCCCAGCAGGCGTGAGACGAGGAAGGAGACCCGGCGGTGGGTGCGCTTGAGGTTGGGCTGGGTGGCGGGGGCGAACTCCCACGGGGCGAGCTGACAGAGGACGATCGGCGCGTGGTGGTGCAGGGCGAGGACGCCGTTGCCGACCGGGTGGCGCCACTCGTGACCAGGGGCAAATCGCGCGGGTCGCGATTGTGGACGTCGGCCGGTCCGACGCCGGCCAGGAGCGACTCGAGGCCGAAAGGCTCGAAGAACGCCGAGATGTGTTCGGCTCTCGTGGTCGTGATCGGGAATGGCAACCAGGCCTCGAGATCGTTTTGTTCGAGGCCAATGGCCAGCGCCTGGCCGCCCGCTTGAAGCCAATCGGCGATGGCAGTCTGGTATGGGGCCAGCATCGATCCTCCTCCGGGGCCGACCACGAGCACTGCGTCGGGCGAGAGCGGTTGTTGGCCGAGAACCCCCGCGGTGATGCCGACGGATTCGAGGTGGCTGCGCCCGGCCGGATCGCCGGCGTAGATGGCGGGTCGCTGGGGCGCGGGTTTCCACGACGCCACATAGCGCAGGAGGTTGCGAACGATGAGTTGGGCCGCCGGCTCGATCTCGGTGCGTCCGGTGACGTCCACCTGACAGAACAGGGCCATGCCCTGGCCTTCCCGATACTCGAGCAGCGGGCTGTACTGGAGGCTGTAACCGCCGTCGAGAATGGGCAGGAAATCGCCGCGCGCGGGTTTCTCGATCAACACGGAGGCGACGTTCCCGTGGTTGCCGCAGCGCCAAAGTCGAGTGACCGGCAGGCCGGACCACGGAACGGTCGGGCCGTGACGCGGGCGCATCTCGGGCTTGAGTCGCGGCGGCAGAATCGTCGCCTCGCCCCGCCAATCGCGCAGGTGTTCCCCCGCTAATCCGGCCAGGACGGGATGGTCGGGCACGCGCGGGAAGACCTGCCGCAGGCCGTATTCCTGGACGCGGAAGCCGAGGCGTTTCTCCAGCACTTCGGCGGTCTGTTCGAAGAGAACCACTTTCAGCCCATCGCGGACGCGGCGGATGTCGGGGGCCGGAGCGTCGATGCGGAGTGCCTCTTTGCCGACGATGAGGATATCAAAGCCGGACAAATCGGTTTCCGCTTGGACGGGCTGCGGGGCCCAGCCCAACTGATCAGCAACGCCCCGGTTTCACCTTTGGGGTCGAAGAGGGCGATGCGCGGTTTTGCCGATTCGGAGGCTGGCGGGGCTGCAGGGAGTTGACTGGCGGCAGGCGTGGCGGGATTCGGGGTGGCTCCGGGCAGGGATTGTTTGCGGGCCGGATCCGCGATCCGTGGCGGGGGCTGTGGCGGCAGCACATGCATCGCGAGACTGTCCTCCTGTGTTTCGCCGTTGCTGAATTCAAATCGGGCATGAAGTTCGTATCGGCCGGGGCACGGAGGACGGCAGGGGACAGCGCAGCGGCAGGCGTTGCTGCTGGCCGGCGGCCACGGTGCACGGGCGTTTCCCGCCGCAATTTGCGGGAGGTTCAAAGACCATCGACACTCGCACGTCACGCTTTCGCGGGAGTTGTTGATGACGATGATCTGTTTCTCGACGGTTTCGCCGGGGAGGAAGATGTGGTCTTTGCTGGTGAATCGAGCCGGCTTGCCTCCGATGTAGGCCAGCAGCGGACGGTTGTTGCGGAGCAGGGCTTGCGCCGCCGGCGTGGCGATCCAGTCGGCTCGTTCGAAGGCCAGGTCCATCCGCTCGTAGCGTTCGTCGATGAAGTCCGGGCTGAAGCCGGGACGCTGCAGGTTCTCCCAGTCCACCGGAAGGTCGCGGCGGCTCTGTTCGACGCCGTCGCGCAGCTTCCAGAAGTGGCCGTGCTCCCACGGCGAGATGGCCGAGACGCCCCAGGTGCGGAAGGCGCGCCAGTTGTCGGTGAGGTAGACGGCAAACACCGGATACCGTTCCTCGAATCGGGTCGAGCCGACCTCGATAGGGATAATCCCAGCGGTGCCAGAGCTTGCCGGCGCGGAACTGCCTCGCTTCCCAGCGCAGGTTCGCCTTTTCCGGTTCGCTGATTTCGAAGGCGCGGTCGCCGAGGAACTGCGCGTTCCACTCGGCCAGGCAGAACTCCCACGGCACGGCGGCGCTGCCGAACTCGCGCTGTCCCTTGTACCAGCCGCGATACATCGTCCAGTCCCAGGTGAACGGCGCGCCGTATTCGCAGAGGAAGACCGGCTTCACGCCCTCGGTCGCCCAGTGCTCGAACCAGTCGGAGAGTTCCTGGATCGGCACGAAGTTCGGATAGAAGTTGATCGCGTGCATCGAGCCGAGGTTGCCGGAGGCGTGGTGATAGACGATGCGGCTCGGGGTCGAGTGCGCGCACGATCGCCTCGGCGCGCAGCGCCTGCTTGGCGTTCCGCTGCGCCCACGTGTCGCGCACGTCCTGAACGCCATCGATCAGGTCCGGGTTCATGTCCTCGTTGTAGCCGGTGGCGTTGTGGCTCATGGAATACATCACGACGGACGGATGGTTCTGCGCGGCGCGCACGTAGAACTCGGCGTGGCGGGCGTAGCCGTTGGTCGCGATCGGCGTCGGGCGCCTGGCCAGTCGTAGTGGCTGAAATGCGGCTGCGAAAACGAGACCAGCATCCCCACGTCGTCTGCGGCCCGCAGGATCTCCGCGAAGCCCAGGTGCGAGCCCGGCTCGCAGCCGTAGTTGTGGGTGTAGACGAGAGTTGATGCCGAAGCTCTGCAGACGTTCGAGGCTCTCGCGGGCCGCCTGCGTAGGTGGCGAGCGCGGCGCTGACCTGGGCGTTGTCCAGCGGCACGGCGGAGAGAAAGAGGCGGGTGCCGTTGAGGTAGAAGTCGCGGCCATCGATCCAGAACTCGCGAAATCCGAATCGCACGGGCCAGGCGGTATCGAGCACCTTGCCGGCGGCGTCGAGGAGCGAGACATTCGAGGTCGAACAGGTGTTTTGCGGCGTGTGGATGTCCCAGAGCCGGTCGGGCTTCCATTTCTCGGAGAAGGCGAAGCGGCCTTCGACGAGATTGGTCTGCCGAAAGGGCGCGCTGGTGAAGAGCGCGGCCTGGCGCGTGTCCGAAACGATGCGTGCCTGCAGGCGGCAGGTCTGATCTGGCGCCAGGCCATCGACGGTTGCCGTGCAGGTCAATTCCTGCTGGCGGACCGAGGTGTCGACTCGGACATCGAGGATTCGCGCCTTGGGCGGGGTGCTGATCAGGTAGACATCTCCGCAGAGGCCCCGGCGGGCGACAGCTCCTTTGACCTCGCGCGCCGCAGCGCTGTCGGAGTGGGAGAGCAGGACAGCCTTCAGTGGCATGGCCAGCACCCAGATGGCGAACTGGTGCGTGTCGCCCGGCCGACAGGAGTCCGTCAGTTCCAGTTCGCCGCCGGGGAAGTGGAGTTCGCCGGCGCGCCGTCCGTCGACATACACCACGGCAAACGAGTTGAGGTATTCGAGCCGGAGCGCGATGCGCCGACCGGCCCACTCTCGCGGGAACGGTGACCTCCCGCCGGTGCCAGGCGGCCGAGACTGCTCCGAGCCGCCGTTCCTTCCAGGCGGGGTGGGCATAGACCTGTCTGAGAGTCCTTCTGCATGTAGTCGGTGATGCCGGGCCAGCATCCAGGGACTTTGAAGTAGCCCCAATGCCGGGTGGGGACCTCGCTCGGCCTGCGGCTCGGACGGTTGCCACTGCCAAAGTCCGTTCAGGCAGATTCGCTCGCGGGTGGCGGTGGTTTCCCGATGCGCTTTGCCCACGTCCCAGACGGCTTGGACACCGGCGGGTAAAGCGACGGCAAATCCATCGTCCGAGGGGCCGGAGCCTGCGAGTGCGAGGATGCTGGACGCCATGGCCCAGGCTGCGCGCCACAGTCTTCCGCAGAGGATCGCGGGGCCGAGGCAGAGGGGGCGGTGGTTCATGGAATCGAGGCGCAGACTATGGCGGGTTGAGGAGGCGGGACAACGACAAAAGCGGGAAACGAACGAGGGGCTTGGCACTGGGGCTCGAGAAGTTCTACAGTAGTGTCCATGATCACGATTCCGAGGTTCACTGTCGCGTGCCTGGCCCTGGGCATCGCTGTTGCTGCGGTGCAAGCCAACCAGGCGCAAGCGGTCTTCCACAGCGAATCGGTGCGTTTGCACCCTGCCATCTTGAGCCAGGGGGATCTGGAATACGGGCTGGAAGCGACGACGGCGGTCGACGGCACGATCAACGACGAGATCTGGGTGAGTGGCGAGGGGCCCTACCTGCACGGCACGGTGCTGGTTCTGACCCATCCGACGCTGCCTGGGCCGATGTGGCTCGAGTGTTCGATCGAGGTGCCTGATCCTCCCGACGGCAATCGCAATGGGATCTCTGATTTTTTTGAAGTCGAGCGCGCGGTGACGGAACTGCCGTCGGTGGGCGAATTCGTGTTTGATGACGGCACCGATGTCTATCAAGGGTTGGTGGACATGACCTGGAACCGCGCCGCCGGAGAGACTACGGGCACATGCGGGCTCCGGCTTCGGATACTCGATTACGGGGTGGATTTGACGTTTGTGCATTCCTTCGAGGTTTACGATTATCGAGGTACGTTCGATTACTCAGTCGAGGGCGCCCAAGTCCCCGGCCGGCTGAGCGTGACTCGTCAAGGGGCTGCAGGCAGCCTCGATGGCCCGCTGCTTTTCGAGAGGCTGGATTACAACGAGCTGGCGTTTCCCGCGTTTGCCCTGACGGACGAGTTGGGGCGGGCCATCCAGTTTTACAGTTCGGCGGATCTCGAGATCACGCTCTTGCGCGGAGCCATGCTGAGCAACTACTACACGATTGTGTACACTGAGGATGGATGGCCTGGCACGCCGACCAACCCGGAGTACGAGATTTGGAACCTCCATCTGTTGGACGCCAACGACAGTGATCAGGACAGGATTCCGGACTTGAGCGACGATCCGCCACCCCCGCGCCTGTCGATCGGCTATTCGGACAAGCAACTCCGCATTGAGATCCGGGCCCAGCCGGGCCAGCAGGTGACTCTCGAAGCCACGACAGCGGTCGCGCCTTCGAGCTGGGAGGCGGTGGAGAGCGTGACGCTCACCAGCGCCACGCACACATTCGAGATCGACACGCCGTCGAGCCCGCGTTTTTGGCGGGCACGGATCGAGTGACTCTTTCCGCTCCTGCGTCGCGGAAAGATGCAGCCCCGCCGCGCGGCGCCAGAGAATCCTTGACTCCATTAACGCAGCACAAAAACTTGACTTGTCCGCAACACATTACACCGGTCAAGGATTCTCGCGCGTTCACTCGAGACGCCACTCGAGGATGCCAGCGGATCGGTCCGGCTGAAGCTGGACTTCGAGGCGCAGGGCCAGCGTGCGGACGGGCTCGAACGTCATCACGTTGAAGCGGTCTTTGGCGACGAGCCCGGCCTGGGGGTTACCGACAGGTTTCCAATCGCCGTCGGCCTGGTAGAGCACACGCCAGGAAGCCGGCACTGCGCATCCGCCGCGGGGCGTGTCCTCGAACCAGTACACTTGGACGCCGGAGACGCGTTGCTCGGAGCCGAAATCGTACTGGACCCATTCCTGGGTGCCTTTGTGATTCCACCAGGTGAAGCGCGGGATGCTCTGGTCGTTCGAGTGCATGGGCGCGACATCGTCTTTGAGGGCGAACACCGTGTCGGTTTCGTTGCAGTGGGAGGCGGTTGCCTGGTAGGGCCGGGAGTGCGGGGGCTCTTCCAGAGCTGGGCTTCCGGACCGGTGCCGATCACGGGGAAGGCGGCGATGCGGAGCCTGGCTGCGCCCATCGGGATGAGGGTGATTTCCTCGATGGGTTGGGTGGAGCGGACGGGGCTATCTTGGAGCAAGCCGACGAGTCCGAGGTGATCGGCCTGCCATTCGGGGATTCGTCGGCCCTGGGCGAGCAGTTCGACGGGCACGCCCTGGTGGGTGAAGGGCAGGTTGGACTCCGGCCATGGCCTCGTGGCCACGCGGAAGGACCGTGCGGGATCGGTGGGATCGAGCACGAGCCCGTAGTTCCAGGGGGTGGTGGGGTGGATTTCCCAGGCTGGCCACTTGTCGGTGCCGCCTTCGCGGACGCAGCGTTCTCCGATCTTGAGCGAGTAAGTGAGCGGCCCGCGATCCACCGAGACGCTCTGGTGGTTCCTTGTCCACTTGTGCAGCGACACCGACATGGGAAGATCGAGGACGACGATGTCTCCGTCTTTCCACTCGCGTTCGATGCGCACGAAGGTGAGCGGGCGGGCTGCGATTGGCTCCTGGGCGCCATTGATGCGCACTTCGGCCTTCGAGCACCAGCCTGGGATGCGTAGGTAGAGGGGAAACGTGACTGGATCCGGTGTGTTCAGGCGGAACTCGATCCGATCCTCGAAAGGGTAATGGGTGGTTTCCGCGATGGTCACTTCGGTGCCGGCGCCGACCTTGGCGCGGACGCGGCTGGCGGCGTAGAGGACGGCGGCGAGGCCGTTGCCCGGGGTGGCCATCCAGAGGTGTTCGGCGAAGTAGGGCCAGCCGTGGCCGAAGTTGTGCTGGCAGCAGCGATGGGAATGGCGGGTTGAAGAGGAGCATGGGACCGCCGTTCTGGTAGCCTGGGGCCTTGTTGTGCCGATCGGAAAGGATCAGGTTGGGAGCGGTCAGGTAACGCAGCCCCTTGAAGTCGGGCAGCAGCGCCGCGGGGAGAGAGTTGAAGGCGACATCCTCGCAGCGGTCGGCCCAGATGGGTTTGCCGGTGACGGCGAAGAGGCGTTCGTGCGAGAACATCATCTCGACCATGCCGCAGGTCTCGACCGCCTGGCGCGGGTCGTCGAACCCGGGCCGGCAGTTCTCGTCGCCGCCGAACATGCCGCCGGGGACTTGGCCGTACTGGCTCGCGGATGGTCTGCCAGTTGCGTTCGGAGGCGGCCAGGTGTTTGGGGTCTTTGGATTGCGGGCCAGAAAAAGGTGGGACCGCCGAAGCCTTGGGCGAGGTTGACGTTGTGCCAGTTGGGGATGGTGTCGGTCCAGTTGGCGGTGCGGCGTTGGATCTTTGCGGCGAGTTCGAGCAGCCACGGCTCGCCCGTCCGGTTGTAGAGCCAGTGCACGCTCCAGAGATTGTCCGCCGCGCGGCTGATGGCCCAGTACCCGATGACAGAACCGCTCCTCGGGCAGTTTCATCTGGTAGTCGAAGTAGCGTCGCATGGCTTCGAGCACGCGCGGGTCGCCGCTGAATTCGTGATAGGACTGGAGGCACATCAGCATGATCATGTTGGGCCACAGGTCCTCGCGCCCCGTGATGTCGGTGGCACTGCCGCCCCGCCCTTCGCCCGGGCCGAACCAACCGTCGGGTTGTTGGCTGCCCAGGGCGCCTTCGATCCAGACTTTCGCCTCGCGGATTTGGGCCTGATCTTCGAGGAGATAAGCGCAATCGCCGAACCCTTTGAGCCAATAAGGGACTTCCTCCCAGCCGTGGTCGCCGCGTCCGAGCGGATCCAGCCAGGCGTTGTTGGTTTTGTTCATGAACCGACTGACTTCATCGAGGTGACCATGAAAGCCCGCGGCCTGCAGTTCGAGTTGTGCGCGCAGCCAACCCTCGGGTCGAATCGCCTTCAGGGGCAGTTTTAGAAACGGACTGGGAAGCAGCGGCGCCCGGTTTCCGGCGTAGTGCGTGTTGGGTTGCGACGTATCCGGGGCCGAGACCACGGCGACATCGCACCGGGGGTGCGGGCTCACAGTCAGGGCGAAGAGCCCGAGGAGGAGAGCGGGGTGCACGGTCATCATGTTACGGACGTTGTAGCAGAGCGTTGAGGGGGGCGCCAGTCCAACTGTGTTTCGGGGTTGTCTTAGCGCGGCGACCTGCGTATTCGCCGGCACCAGAGGCAAACGAGTGGCCTCTTCACTTTGGTTGCGGCTCTGCCGCGCGGCGGGAAATCCGAGTTGGGCTCAAGAACACGGCATGGAGTCTGCTCGGAACGGCGATGCGGCAGCCTGGTCTAACGAGATGGCGTGGCGATCCGGGATGGCGATCGGCGTGAAGCGGAAGGAATCGCGAGATGGTTTGACATTAGCCCTGTTTTGCCCGATACGAAAAGCTCAGCGTTCGCTTGGAACGGGTCCAGAGGGTCTGCTGACAAGAAATGTGATGTTGTGGCGGCACGAGACGATTACTTGCTCGATAGCCTGGTCGAGATGGGGTACGTGACCAACGAGCAGTTGGTCCCCATCCGCGAGCCGAGGCGGACACCACCGGCGAAGGCGTGGTCGACACGCTGGTCACGCAAGGGGGTGCTGTCCGCGGCGGTGGTGGCGCAGGCCAAGGCGACCCACTTCGGCGCCGAGTTCGTCCACCTGGGCGAAATGCGGATGCCGGACGACGTGATTGCGACGGTGCCGCGGCACGTGGCCAAGCGGTTACAACGTCGTGCCGGTCCGCAAGGAGGAGAACGGGCTGGTGGTCGCGATGGCCGATCCGTCCGACCTCGAGACCCTGGACGGCCTGCAGCACGCGCTCAACACCGAGATCATCCCGGCGGTGGCGACGGCGGAGGACATCGAGGCGGCCATCGGCAAGTACTACGGCGTGCGCGGACGACTCGGTGATCCAAGATGATCCAGGACATCACCGAGGGGGAGGTCGAGGTCGGCGGTGGTCGGGCGCGGCGGCGCGGAGCGATCGACGACGGGTCGACGGTGGAGGCCGACGCGCCCATCATCAAGCTGGTGAACCGCTGATCGTCGAGGCGTTCAAGATGCGGGCCTCGGACATCCACCTCGAGCCGCTGGACAAGCGGTTCCGGGTCCGGTACCGGATCGACGGCGATGCTGCACGAGATGAAGAGCCCGCCCAAGCGGCTGCAGCCCTCGATCATCAGCCGCCTGAAGATCAGTCGAACATGTCCATCGCGGAACGGCGGATTCCGCAGGACGGGCGCATCCAGAGCCAGGTGGGCGGCAAGCTGATCGACCTGCGCGTCTCCTGTCTGCCCACCACGCATGGCGAGAGCATCGTCATGCGTATTCTGGACAAGGAAGGCCTGAAGCTGGGCTTGGCCGAACTCGGGTTTTTCTGACCGACGACCAGCAGACCTTCGAGCGGCTGATCGGCTTGCCGGACGGCATTCTGCTGGTCACCGGGCCGACCGGTTCGGGCAAGACCACCACGCTGTACGCCGTGTTGAACTACATCAACCGGCCGGACCGCAAGATCATCACGGTCGAGGACCCGGTCGAGTACGTGCTGTCCGGCATCAACCAGGTGCACGTGAACGAGACGGTGGGGCTGACCTTCGCCGCGGCGCTGCGCTCGATGCTCCGCCAGGCGCCCAACGTGATCATGCTCGGGGAAATTCGCGACCTGGAGACGGCCACCATCGCCATCAACGCGTCGCTGACCGGTCACTTGGTGTTCTCGACGCTGCACACGAACGACGCCCCCAGCGCGGTGACCCGGCTGATCGACATCGGGGTGAAGCCGTTCCTGGTGGCCTCGTCGACGCGCGCGTCTGATGGCCCAGCGCCTGGTGCGCAAGGTCTGCAAGAAGTGCGGCGCAGCCCTACGTGCCGACCGACCAGGAGCTGCGGGCGCTGAGCGTCGACCCCGCCAAGGCCGCGAGCGCCTCGTTCAAGAAGGGGCAAGGGCTGCAGCGACTGCAACAAGACCGGCTACCGCGGCCGCATGGGCATCTTCGAGATTTTCGTGATCGACGACGAGGTGCGGAAGCTGATTTACGACAAGGTGTCGTCCACCGTGCTGCGCGCCCGGGCCCGCGAGATGGGGATGCGGACGCTGCGCGAGGACGGCGCCCGCAAGGTGCTGGCCGGGCTGACCACGCCGGACGAGGTCATCCGCGCCACCGCGATGGATCTGATCAGGCGATGTGCCACGCTTGTGCCGCAGTCCGGCGCCAGTCTGGCCGGACCGCGGATCCTGAGCTTATGTCGTATTCGATGTCCGATCTGTTGCAGTTGGTGGTGCAGGAAGGCGCCGCCGATCTGCACATCTGCGGGTGGGCGTGCCCCCGGTGATCCGTCTCCACGGCATCCTGCACCAGGTCGAGGGCCCGCCTCTGCGCCCGGAGGACACCGAGGAGTTGATGCGCACGCATCACCTCCGAGGACAACATCCAGCAGGTGCGCGAGCGCGGCGGCGCGGACTTCGGCTTTGCGTTCGGCGAGCTGGCGCGTTTCCGCGTCAGCGTGTTCAAGGAGAAGGGGCAATTTCGGCGTCGTCGCCCGCCAGATCCCGAGCAAGCTGCTGACGCTCGAGCAGATCGGCCTGCCGCCCATCGGTCCGCGAGCTGCTCTACAAGCCGCGCGGGCTGGTCCTGGTCACCGGGCCGACCGGTTCGGGCAAGACCACCACGCTGGCCTCGATGATCAACATCATCAACGAGGAGCGGGACGACGCGCACATCATCACCATCGAGGATCCGATCGAGTACTACCACAAGCACAAGAAGGCGGTGGTCACGCAGCGCGAGGTCAACGTGGACGTGCCGAACTTCGCCGAGGCCCTGCGGCGCGCGCTGCGCCAGGACCCGGACGTGATTCTGGTCGGCGAGATGCGCGACCTCGAGACGATGGACGCGGCGATCACCGCGGCGGAGACCGGGCACTTGGTCTTCGGCACGCTGCACACGACCGGCGCGGCCAAGACCATCGACCGTATGGTGAACGCCTTCCCGGTCACCCAGCAGGAGCAGATCCGCATCCAGCTCTCCACGGTGTTGCAGGCGGTCATTTCGCAGTTGCTGCTGCCGCGCTGCGACAAGCCCGGGCGGGTGGCCATCTTCGAGATCATGATCAACACGCCCTCGATCGCCGCGCTGATCCGCGACAACAAGACCTTCCGCATCCAGTCGGACATCCAGACCGGCGCCAAGCACGGCATGGTGACGCTCGACAGCTTCCTGCTCGAGAAGTACCAGGCCGGGCATGATCTCGCAGGAGGAGGTCATCACCAAGTCGCAGGATCCCGACCACCATCCTGCAGAAGCTGCAGGAACTGGAGGCCGGCAAGTCCGTGGACGAGATCGAGGGCAGAAAGTAGCCATGGCTGACGACCTCTCCATCCGTTGCTGTCGCTCATCCGCGACCGCGGGCTGATCGACGACATGCAGCTCGAGGAGGTGATCGCGGAGCACACCCGCAGCGGGCGGCCGCTGGGCGCAGATCCTGGTGGACTACGGGCTGATGGATACCGACACCCAGCTCCAGGTCATCGCCGAGCACCTGGGCACCGAAGTGGTGAACGTCAGCGAAGGCGAGTTCACCCCGGAGGTGATCGAGGCGGTGCCGGCAGCGACGGCGCGCATGTACCAGTGCCTGCCGGTGGGGGTGTTCGGCGACACGGTGCGGGTGGCCCTGGTCGATCCGCTCAATCCCGCCGTGGTCGATGAACTCGGCTTTTCCATCGGCAAGGAGGTCCAGGTGGTGGTCGCCGACCCGGCGCAGGTCGACAAGCTGATCGAGAAGCACTACCCGCAGGAAAGCGGCGGGCATGGGCGATTTGCTCAAGGAGCTGGGGATCGGACGAGGACATCGCCAAGGAGGTGGCCGAGGCGGCGGCGGGCAGACCATCGACCTGGCGAACCTCGCCAGCGAGGCGCCGATCATCAAGTTCGTGAACCTGGTGCTGCTTCAGGCCGTCCAGGACCGGGCCAGCGACATCCACTTCGAGCCGTTCGAGGACGAGTTCAAGATCCGGTACCGCGTGGACGGCGCCCTTTACGAGATGTCGCCGCCGCCCAAGCACCTGGCGCTGCCGGTGATCTCCCGCATCAAGGTCATGGCGAACCTGGACATCTCCGAGCGCCGCCTGCCGCAGGACGGGCGCATCTCGATCAACCATCGGCCGGACGCCAGGTGGATCTGCGCGTCTCGACGCTGCCGACCCAGTTCGGCGAATCGGTGGTGCTGCGCGTGCTGGACCGTTCGGCCCTCCAGCTCGAGATCGAGAACCTCGGCTTTCCCAAGTTCATCTACGAGTACATCACCGAGGCCATCCAGCAGCCCAACGGCATCTTCGTGGTCACCGGTCCGACCGGGTGCGGCAAAACGACGACGCTCTACTCGTGTCTGCGCCGGGTCAACACGATCGACTCGAAGCTGCTGACCGTCGAGGACCCGGTCGAGTTCGACATCGAGGGCATCATGCAGGTGCCGGTCAACGAGGCGGTGGGCATGACCTTCGCCAAGGCGCTGCGGTCCTTCCTGCGCCAGGACCCGGACATCATCATGCTCGGGGAGATGCGCGATCTGGAGACCTCGCAGGTGGCCATTCAGGCCTCGCTGACGGGTCACCTGGTGCTGAGCACGCTGCACACCAACGACGCGCCCGGCGCCGTGACGCGCTTGGTGGACATGGGCGTCGAGCCGTTCCTGATTTCCTCGACGCTCCTGGCGGTGCTGGCCCAGCGGCTGGTGCGCACGATCTGCAAGCGCTGCCGGACGCCCTTCGAGCCGACCGAGGCCCAGCTCGCGCTGCTGAACCTCTCGCCGCACGACCTCGGCGACAAGGTGTTCTACTACGGGCGGGGCTGCAAGGACTGCAACGACACCGGCTACCGCGGGCGCAAGGGCATCTTCGAGCTGCTGCCGGTCACCGATCCGATCCGCATGCTGATCAACGAGCGCGCGCCGACGGTGGTGGTCCGGCAGAAGGCGGTCGAGTTGGGGATGGTGACCCTGCGCGAGGACGGCTTGCGCGGCATTTTCGACGGCGAAACCACGATCGAGGAAGTGTTGAAATACACCTAAACTGGAGGCGCGTTATGCCGAAGTTCAGCTACGTCGCCATGGATTCCCGCGGCAAGGAGACCAAGGGCACGCTCGAAGTCGCCAACCAGAACGAGGCCATCGCCCGGCCTCAAGGAGATGGGCTTCTTCCCCACCAAGGTGGTCGAGGCCGAGAAGGCCAAGGAGAAGGCCGACAAGAAGGGCAAGAAGACCGCGCCGGCCGCCAGGGCAAGAAGAAGGCCAAGAAAGGGATCAACTTCAACAAGATCCCCTTCCTGGGCGGCGAAGGTGAAGACCGAAGGTGATGACGGCCTTCACCCGGCAGTTGGCCACGCTGGTGGACGCCGGCTTGCCGCTGCTGCGCGGGCATGCGCGTGCTCGAGAAGCAGGAGCGGAATCCGACCCTCAAGGAGGTCGCTGGGCGACATCGGCGACGGCGATCGAGGGCGGCAGCACCTTCTCCGAGGCTCTGGCCCAGCATCCCAAGATCTTCAACCGCCTCTACGTCAACATGGTCAAGGCCGGCGAGCTGGGCGGCGTGCTCGAAGTGGTGCTGAACCGCCTCGCCGAGTTCATGGAGAAGGCCCAGAAGATCAAGGGCAAGGTCGTCGCCGCCATGTTCTATCCCGTCGGCCGTCATGATCGTGGCCGTGGTCATCCTCGGCGTGCTGATGGTGTTCGTCGTGCCCCGAAGTTCGAGTCGATCTTCACGGACATGCTCGAGGGCCGCCAAGCTGCCGGCTTCACCCGGTTCGTGCTCGAACCTGGCGAACATCATCAAGAGCCAGACCATCCTCATCGGCGATGCGTCGCCGTGGGGCTTGCCCGACGTCTATCCCGGGCCCGGTGATCTGGGGCATCGTGGCGTTCGTGATCGCTCCTGAAGTTCGCTGCTCAAGACCAAGAAGGGGCGCTGGTACTTCGACAAGTTCAAGCTGAACATGCCCGTGCTCGGCCCGGTGATCAGCAAGGTGGCCATCGCCCGCTTCACCCGGACCCTCGGCACGCTCGTCAGCAGCGGCGTGCCGATCCTCCAGGCGCTCACCATCGTCAAGGAGACCTCCGGCAACGTCGTCGTCGGCAACGCCGTGGCCAAGGTTCACGAGAGCGTCAAGGAGGGCGAGACCATCACCGCCCCGCTCGATGCCGTCGAACGTGTTTCCGCCCATGGTCATCAGCATGGTGGACGTCGGCGAGCAGACCGGCGCCCTGCCGGAGATGCTCATGAAGATCGCCGACACCTACGAGGACGAGGTGGACAACGCCGTGTCGGCCATGACCTCGCTGCTCGAGCCGATCATGATCGTGTTCCTCGCCGTGATCGTCGGCAGCATCGTCATCGCCCTGTTCCTGCCCTTGATCGACATGATCAACCAGCTCGGCGGCGAAGGTGAAGGCGAAGGCGGCGGCGGCGGTGAGGGCGCCGATTAGGCGTGGCCGGCTATGCGTCCGGAGATCCAACAGCGGTCCTGGGGGATTCCCGGCAGGCATATCGTGCGGCGATGAGTATGTTCGTCCGCGGGTGGCTGGCGCTTGGTTTGGCGTGCTTGGCGGGCACCCAATCGGCCGCGACAGCGGTCCCGCTGGTGTTGCACGTGGCCCCCGGCGGCGACGACACCTGGTCGGGACGGGCGGCGAAAGCCAACCGGACGCGGACGGATGGACCGCTGGCTTCGATCGAGGGCGCCCGCGACCGGCTGCGTTTCTGGCGCACGGCAGGAGGCGCGCCGCTCGGGCCCGTGAGCGTCCGAGTCCAGGGCGGCGTCTATCGGTTGTCGGCTCCTTTCGTGCTCGAACCGCAGGACTCGGGCACCCCTGCGGCCCCCGTTGTTTACGAAGCGGCGCAGTCCGCCAGACCCGTGTTCAGCGGCGGGCGGCCAATCACCGGCTGGCGACGGCAAGGTTCGGTTTGGGAGACCGTTGTGCCGGAGGTGAAGGCGGGGGCCTGGTCCTTTCGGCAGTTGTGGGTGAATGGCGGGAGACGCCCCCGCGCCCGCTCCCCGAACGGCGGGTATCACCGCATCGCTCGGTTGGTCCCGGCCCCGCCGGGTCCGCGTGGCCGGGCGGTCGCGCGCGATCGATTCGGATTCCATCCTGGCGATCTCAAGCCCTGGGCGCGGCTCGAGGACGTGGAGTTGGTCCTCATGCACTCGTGGGAGACGTCGATCCACCCTTTGAAGGCCGTGGACACAGTCTCGAACCTGGTGCATTTCGCGGCGCCGCTCAGGGAGTGGTGGAGCATTGGGGAGTGGGAGGGCGCTCAGCGCTACTACGTCGAGAACGCCCTCGAATTGCTCGATCAACCCGGGGAGTGGTATCTGAATCGCCACTCTGGCGTGCTGCTCTACTGGCCGTTGCCAGGCGAACGTCTCGATGCGGTCGAGGTGGTGGCGCCCGCGTTGACTGAACTCGTCCGGTTGGCCGGCGATCCGGCGGCCGGCCGGTACGTCGCGCACGTGACCCTGCGGGGCCTCTCCTTTCAGCACAACGATTGGGTGCTCGATCCGCAAGGCAACAGCAGCACCCAGGCCGCCGTGGAGGTTCCGGCGGCGGTGATGGCCGACGGTATCCAGTGCTGCGCTCTCGAGGACTGCGAAGTGGCGCGGGTCGGGACCTACGGGATTGGCTTTCGGTTGGGGTGCTGCGACAGCCGCATCGAGCGCACCCGGCTGTTTGACTTGGGCGCCGGCGGCATCCGCCTGGGCGAAGTGCATCGGCCTGTGACAGACGCAGTCGAGTCGATGCGCAATCTGATTGACAACAATCACGTTTCCGACGGCGGGCACGTTTACCCGGCGGGCGTGGGCATCTGGGTCGCCCAGAGCAGCTCCAATCGGATCTCCCATAACGACATCCATGACCTGCGATATTCGGGCCTGAGCATCGGGTGGAACTGGGACGACGCGCCCAACCGCACTCGTCACAACATCATCGAGTTCAACCACGTGCACCATCTGGTCGGCGGCGTTCTGAGCGACGCGGGATTCATCTATTGTCTGGGGGTCTCGCCCGGCAGCGTGATCCGGGACAACGTCTTTCACGACATTGTTCCGTACGAGGAACCTCCGTTCGGATGGGGCATTTACCTCGACGCCACCTGTGGCAACTACCGAGTCGAAAACAACCTGGTCTATCGGACGCGGAGTGGCGGCTTGATGTACAACAACGGCGGGCACGAGCACGTCATCCAGAACAACATCTTCGCGTTGGGCGAGGATTACTCGTTGTGGCCCTGCCACGAGAAGCGTGGCAACTCGTTTCGCAGCAACATTGTTTACCTCGAACAGGGCCAGTTCCTGGTACCGCTCGGGAACCGCTCGCTCGAGGAACGGCTTGCCGCCGCGGAATCGCCCGGGGATTGGGACCAGAACGTGTACTGGCACCCCGGCGGTGCGGATGCGCTGCGGTTTTACGGACGCACCTTTGCGGAGTGGCAGGCGCTGGGCCTGGACTGCCATTCGCAAATCGCAGACCCCCTTTTCGTCGACGCTCGAGCCGGAGATTTTCGGCTTCGACCGGAGTCGCCGGCTTTGGCGCTGGGGTTTCGCCCGATCGACACGAGCCAGGTGGGCCTGTACGGCGGCCGCGCCTGGGCGGGACAGGTGCGGCACGAAGAATGCCGCATGGGCGACGGTCCATGCGGATGCTCACAGCGTCGGTGAGAAACATGGTGGCTGTCTGGATCCCTCAAAACCTCGAACTTCGTGCGATCAGGTCGAGGTTGGCTCTCCCCCTCATCCTTGCCCCGGTCGTGAAGGACTTTGGCGAGGCTTCGCCTCAGACGGCGAGGCGCGTGAACAACTCGTGGCCGCTGGGTGTCCACGACGATCGCCGGCGCCCGACGCCTCGCTATCCGATGCGATGTTTGTCGAACCGATGTCGCAAAGTGCGCCAGAACTGCTGGCGGGGCGTGAGCGGCGCCTGATCGCGCGGGAGCTCGGGCAACACGGCTCGAGGCGCATTCGGGAGCAAGCGCTTGGCGGCTTCGATGCAGGGGGCCACATGATAGACGAAGACGCCGTCGAGATGCTCGACGGTCGGCCATTTGGGATGCGCCGTCGGCGCCAGCAACGCCCTGTAGTTGTACTGGCAGGGCAGAATGATCAGGTCGTCGAAGTAGCGCGTGTTGACGACCTCATTCAAGGTTAATTGGTCCTCGACGCTCCGGAACCGGGCCCGTCCGCGGGCCACGATGTCCTCGCGCAAGGCCTGCGATTGTCGCACGTCCCAGAAGGTCACGCCGGCGTTGAGGTAATTGCTCGTGTATCCTTGTCCCGCGAGGAAGCGCGAGCCTGCGTGTTCGACGCATGCGCCCAGGCCCGCCCCGCGCAACAGCGCCGGCAACTCCGGCAGCGGGCGCAGGCAAAGCACGTCCGAGTTGTCCACGATCAGCGCGTAATCCACCCCAAGCTGGTCGATGAACAGAAAGCGCCGGTAGTACAGGTCCCGCATCGGATGGGCAAACGCCGGGTCCGGCGCTTCGAGGTGGTATTGAATTCCGGGCAAGCGTCTCTCGGGCAATCGGTCGCCCACGATGAACGCATGCAGTTCGAGGAACGGATTCTGGGCGAAGCTGGTGAAGGTCCGGTCCAGGCGTTGGGCATACGGCCCGGACGCCACTGTCACCACCGCCTGGCGAATCGCATTCATCGCGTGGTGAGCTTCCGAGTTCGACGTGCGGAGTCAACTCTCCAGAATCGCTCTGCTCGAAACCGATGAATGCGGTCAGGCGATACGGCCATTGACTTGTCGCCTGTCCCAGTCGCCGGTCAGCAAGTCACCCTCTTTCTAATCCCCCAATCAGCTTGGCGTGCTCACGGCGGGCGGCTGTTTGCCGGGAAGGACGATTTGCTTCACGACGTTCTGGGGGAGAATCTCCAGATGGGGATCGCGATGAACGAGCGTGGCGCGTTCGAGCTTGGCTGTGGCGGCGATGAGGGCGTCGGCGTTGGGAATCCGCCTTGCAGCTCGGCGCCGGAGGTCGCAGGCCGTGACAGCCACCTCCTTGGTAACAGGCACCGGGTCGTCCAGGAGTTCGGCGTAGCAGGCGAGGATTTCCTCACGCTCGTCGGGGTCAGGATGAAGTTCATCGAGTCTGACATGGAATTCGAGCCAGCTCATGACGCTGATCCGGACTTCGCCAGGAAAACGTTCCAGAATGGCATCGACCGTTTCGGCCCCCGACTCTCCCAGGCAGTGGGCGAGCAGCGCCGAGGTGTCGAAAACGAACGGCGGGATCATTGGAGCGCGTCCCGCCGTAGTCGATCGTCCTCCTCCCGCCACGTGATGAACTCAGCGACTTCATCCACGCCGGGACGTTTGATCTTACGCCCGAGCTCGCGGATGCGCGCGAGTATCTGCTTGCGCGTGGGTTTGATCGTGATGCTGATCTTGTTCGGCTGGTCGCCCAGCGCCCACTCGAATCGGGCTCCCGGCCCCAATCCCAGCTTTTTGGCAATCTCGGCTGGGACGGTGATTTGGTTCTTGCCGGTCAAGGTCGTTGTCATATTCCTTGAAAAGTATCCGTCAAGGCTTCATTTCCGTCAAGGTGACAGTTCTAGCTTTGGGTGGAGGGCCTTGCTGCCGGGGTGAGGGCAGCCGGCCTGCACCACATTAAAAAGTGGCCGACCTGCGCGGAGAGCGGCGTTGGCACGATGGCTCTGAACGGCGCGAAGCGTTTGGTGCGTGTGCTTCAGCACCGCTTTGCGTGGAACACACCGACCACCCTGTTCGAAAAGCGGCGGTAAACCGCCGCACTCTCCCGCCGGCGCGCATACGCGTCAACCTAAGAACGGCTGAGATGCGGACATCCGACAGAGCTGCTTGGGCACGAGCGCGTTCGACAGCGCGGAGCGTCTGGAGTGCGGTGCTTCAGCACCGCTTTGTGTGGGTCGCCACCGACCACCGTGTTCGAAAAGCGGCGGTAAACCGCCGCACTCCAAACGCTTCGCGACTTATCTCCCGATTCGGCGGAAGCCACTCTCTCTCCACACCACTCCTTACCAGCGACTTGGATTGTTGCTGGGGCATACATCTTGGCCCCGATTGTGAAACCTCACTTGGGTTGACGCGCACACGCGTTCGCGGGTGAGGGGGCACACGGTCCATGGGGAGTCGCGCGAAGCTTGCCATCCGGGCCCGGTGCAGGCCGTTCTACTTTCGCTCGGTGGTATTGTCGGCCATCCACTTGGCGTCCACCCAGGCTTCGCGCGGCGGCGAAGTTCAGGGTCAGGTTGCGGGCGCCGGTGAAGTAGACGGGCATGTTCTTGCAAGCCGCGGGCGGTGTCGTGACCGGAGCGAGTCGCTAATCCACCGTTTGATCTCGGAATGCCCGTCCGCGAACGAGAAGCCGCAGGCGCCATTGTGGTAGTTGGCGGGGATGTCGATGATCCGGGCCGTGGCCATGGCTTCGGCGCCGGTGCACTGGGTGGCGAACGCGGCGTCGTTGATGCTGTTCGGGTGTTCGTCGACGAACACGAAGGTCTTGGTGGGGATGACGATGTGGGAGGACTTGCGCGTAGATGCGCCACTTGGTCTGGTTTCGGCCCGGTGCCCGAGCCGTCCAGCCAGTCGCCCCAGGCGAACACCTGGCTCATCGAGTTGCTGCGGATGCGGGGGACCATGCGCGTCCGCTCACCGTCACCATGGCCTTGTCGGCGGGGCACCGGAAGATCGCTGGCTCCGCCCCACGTAGTTGTACATGGGGCTGTTGGTGAGATAGCGCGGTGTCGGCGGCGGAGGCATCCCAGCCCCGCCAGGTCGCCCTGAATCCAGTTCACGCGCCCGGCGGCAGTCCGTCCAGACAAGCCCAGGAGCGGTCTCGTTGTAGTCGTCCGCGTAGATCAGGAAGCCCAGGGCCAGTTGTTTGGTGTTGTTCATGCAGGCGATGCCCTGGCCTTTGGCTTTCGCCTTGGACAAGGCGGGCAGGAGCATGCCGGCGAGGATGGCGATGATCGCGATCACCACCAGCAGTTCGATCAGGGTGAAGCCCGAGCGGGCCGCACGCGCACGCGAGGTCAAGTTCATAGATACGTCCGGATGGCTTGTTGTTATGACCAAGACGCTATCCCGATCGTGATGGGTGATCAAGGCCGAAGCGCGGTTTCCTGGGTTGGCGCTCAATGGACGAAGAGGATCCGGCTCCCCTGGGGTTCGAAGCGCATCGGAGATCGGCCGCAACTGGGCCAGGGCGTCGCGAATGGCCCTGTGCCGCCGTCGCGCCGCGTAGAACAGGAGGAACCCGCCGGAACCTGCGCCGAGGATCTTGCCTCCGACGGCTCCGGCGCGCCGCGCCGCATCGTACCACGCATCGATCTGGCTGGTGCTGACTTCTGCGGAGAGCTGTTTCTTCAGCATCCAGTTCTGGTGAAGGATGTCGCCGAAGGCGTCGAGGTTGTCCTGCTGCAAGGCATCCCGCAGGGTGCGGGCCAGGGCGACCATGCGGGCGAGCATCGCTTGCTTTTCCGCGTCGGCGGCGATGCGGCGTTGTTTTTTCCGCAGCACCTTCGCTGCGGGGCGGGTGATCCCGGTGTAAAAGGCGAGCAGATGGTCCTGCAACCGGTCGACGGTGTCGTGACGGCAGAGGATCGGCTGGACCGCGACGCGCTCGTCGGGAAAGAACTCGATGAAGTTCAAGCCGCCATAGGCCGTCGCGTACTGGTCCTGCTTGCCGATCGGCTCGCCGCAGCGTTCGATCTCGATCCGACAGCATTCCTGGGCCAGTTGCTCGGCGGAACGATAGCGCCCCTGCCAGGCGTGCAGGGCATGCAGCAGGCCCACCGTGAACGCGCTCGACGACCCCAGCCCCGTGCCGCGCGACGGGATGTCTGCGATCGACGTGATCTCGACGCCGCCGGCAATGCCCAACTGCTGGAGTGATTCGCGGACCAGCGGGTGCCGCAGATTGGACGCCTTGTCCACTTCTTCGGTCCGCGAGTAGCTCACGCGAATACTCTGATCGAACTTCGGATTGACCGTGACGTACACGTACTTGTCGATCGCGGTCGAGACCACCGCGCCGCCGTGGACGACGGTAGTACGCGGGCAGGTCACTGCCGCCGCCGACAAAGCTCATCCGCAAGAGGTGTGCGACTGATGATCATCGGGATTCGAGAACGTTTGTGCACGTTACGGCGTGACGATGAACTCCACCGCCTCGGCAAACTCTCAAACACGAAATCGGGGCGGGCGTCGAACTTTCCGTCCTGTCCCGCGTGTCCGGTGCGGACGAGGATCGAGCGGACGCCCGCATTCGCCGCCGTGGCGATGTCGGTGGTGGTGTCGCCCACGAACCACGAGGCGCGCAGATCGATATTCAGATCGCGCGCGGCCCGCAAGACCAGGCCCGGCTTCGGCTTGCGGCATGCACAGTCGATCTTCAGGTCGGGGCGTTCGCCCGGAAAACCGCGTTCGGGATGGTGCGGGCACCAGTAGATGCGGTCCACGAAGGCGTGCGCCTGCGCCGAGCAGTGCCTTCGAGTTTGTTGTGGACGCGCTGCGATATCCGCCTCTGTGCAGAAGCCCTTCGCCACGACCGGCTGGTTGGTGACGATCACGACGCGCCAGCCATGGTGATTGAGCTGGCGGATGGCGGCGGCCACGCCGGGCAGCAACTCGAGCTGATCCGGGGTGCAGACGCCGTCGTTCTCCCGGTTCACGGTCCCGTCGCGGTCCAGAAAGACGGCCTTCTGCGGAACGGCCAGGCTGCTGGCGGCCACAACGCCCGCGGCGTATTCCCGGCAGACCCGATCGTAGCGTTCCGGCGTGCCGATGTCCTTGATGTATTCGGGACTGCGGTACCCCAGCAGCCGACTGCCGCGGCCAAGCATGGCCGGGAACAGGTCACGACCGAAATCCAGTGCGCCCCTGTCGGCCCGCCGCGGCTCGAGCGCCGCCCGCTCGACGACATACAAGGCTGCATTGACCAGGTTCTGAAACAGGGCATCCGGCGGATGCGGGCGGTGGTGAAACGCCCTGACCCAGTCTTGGGCGTCCACCTCGACCAGATCCGAGTCGAGGGGATGATCGTTGGGATGCAGCAGGAGCGTGGCCGCGGCGTCGACCACGGCATGGGCCCGCCACATCCGGTCCAGATCCACATGAATCATCTCGTCGCCGTAAAGCACGAGAAAACGGCTTGCGAGCAGGGGCAGGGCGGCCAGAACCGAGCCGGCGGTGCCGAGCGGTTCGCCTTCGACTTCGCAACGCACTTCGAGTCCCCACCGACTCCCGTCCCCGCAAAACTCCTGGATTCGCTCGGCTCGATATCCGGCAAGCACCAGGACCCGCGCGAAGCCGTGTCGGCGGCACAGTTCGAACTGGTGTTCGAGCAAGGGCTTGCCGCCGATCGGAATCAGGGGCTTGGGGAGGTCCCCCAGCACCGATTGCAGTCGGGTTCCCTTGCCTCCCGCCAGAATGACGGCTTGTTTCATCAGGTTCAGATTGTCGTGCTCTTTGCCACGCCGGGGCTGGGTATACGAGCGTCACGCCAAGGGCGACCGCCGGCGGCGACGCCAACGCGGCATGGGTGCGGAGAGCGACTCGATCGGCGCGCCCCAGGGCAGACACGTCCTATGCGCCCTTTTGCAGCGCGGCCTTGGTGGCGTCCTGCAAGGCGTCGAGGTCCGGCTGCCATTTGCGCCTTTCGTTGGCCGTCATGCGGTCGATGAACAGGACGCCGCGCAAATGGTCGTGTTCGTGTTGCACGGCGCGGGCCAGCAACCCGCCGCAGTCGAAGCGGATGGTCTCGCCGCGCTCGTTCCACGCGGTGATCTGCACGGAGGCGGGGCGTGTGATCTTCTCGGCGAAGATCTCGGGAAAACTCAGGCAACCTTCGGGGCCGGTATCCAACAGCCCGTCGAGGGGGGTGACCTCGGGGTTGATGAGGACCATCGGCATATGGGCGTCGATCTCGGCGGGCTGTCCTTGCCATTCCATGGTCGAGGGCCGGTCGGTGACCTCGCGCAAGTCGAGCACGAAAAGCTGGAGCGGTTGTGCGACCTGCTGGCCGGCCAGGCCAATCCCGTGCGCGGCGTGCATGGTCTCGATCATGTCCGCTGCGAGCCGCCGGATATCCGGGGTGACGGCTTCGATGCGCGCGCCGCGCTGGCGCAGCGCCGGATGCCCATAGTTGACGACCTTCAGGATCATGGCCAATCGTTCTCGAGTGACTCCCTTCTCCACATTCGTTGCAAATGAGTCAAGTTTTTGCGCCGCGCAGCGGCGTCACTTGGCGAGGCGTCGGGCGCCGGTGACGAAGGTCAAGGTTCCAACCCAGACAATCTGGCAACGTGCCGCGTCGGTCTGAGGCGCAGCCTCGCTAATACCTCACCGTATTGTTTTTCAGCATTCGGACCAGGTCATTCACGGCGGGGCTCTTGGCGGTCCGCACATAAAACCCGCTGCAGGTCACCCCGCACAACAGGCTGTCGAGATTGTCGAGGCCCAAAAGTCTGGCCAGGCAAAACCCGGAATTAAAATGATCGCCTGCCCCGGTTGTGATCAGGGGTTTCCCGGTGGTCGGGCCCGAGGTTGCGGCGGCGCGCCCGGCGCCGAAGGCGAGGGCGTAGGAGACCGGGTGGATGACCAGCGTTTGGACCGGGACGGCGCGGTGGATGGCGGCGCCCAGGTCTTCGAGCGCCTCCGGGGTGGCTGCCGGGCGCATCGAGGTCGAGCGCCTGCGCCACCTCGTGAGCCTCCTTCTCGTTCAGGCCGAGAATGACATCGAAGTGCTTGCCGAACTCGACAATGAGCTTCAGAGCCCGGACCAGGTCCTGTTTCAGCCGTTTCTCCGGGTCGGCGAGATCGAAGAAGAGAAGCCGACGCGGCCCGCGGAGCTTCGGGCAAAGCTCCTCGAGCAAGGCGTCCCAAACGTCGCTCATGTGGGGGAGCATGGTCCAGTTGACGAAGCTCACCAGATTGGCGCTCCCGAAATGGGAGGCAAACTGGCGTTTGCCGAAGCGCGCTTGGATGTTCTCCCAGGTCATCTGGCGGAGCGACTGGTGCTTGCCGAGCATGACTTTGCCGTCCTCGAATTCGACGGCGTCCGTGTATCCCGGCTCGGCGATCGAATGGACTTCGGCGCGCCGGGCGAAGTCGGCAAACACGGGGTGCAGGTGCGGATAACCGAGGAGGCCCAGGCATGTGACGCGCAGACCCAGGCCGGCGAGGGCATTGGCCATGATCGGGCCGTTGCCGCCCAGCTTTGTCATCAGGCTCACCAACTCGATATTGGTGCTGCGTCCGGCGGCGGCGCTGATCCGCTGGCCCCACTGGTCCATTCGTGCGAGGCGCACGTATTTCTCGGCGCTTTGCCGTTTGTCGACCACGTGCAGGATTTCGTCGACGAATCCGTCCAGGCCCACAAAGGCGGTCAAGGAGCGCACTCGATTGGCGCAGGCGCCCAGTTGCCGGGCGCAATCATGGCGTTGTTTTGACGTTGGCGTTGGCATTGGCATGGGGTTCGAGCCTTCCGTTCCCGGAGCGAGGGGCAAGCCGCCCCTGGCATTGGCGGGTGTCAATCGATCGTCACTCCCAGCAGTTCGAGCAGGCGATCGAGTTCGGCCTCACTCGCGAAGCGGATCTCGATGCTCGCCGCGGCCTTGGCGGTAACGGAGCCCCACTTTGGTTCCCAGCCTTTCCTGCAGTCGGCTTTCCAGGGCGGCGACGTGGACATCGCGGGGGGGCGCGCCAGCGCGGGCGGCGGACGTGCCCGCGGCCGGCCCGGTGCGGGCCTGTTGGCGGCGGGCCACCAGGTCCTCGGTCTGCCGGACATTCAACCCGTCGCGAATCACCTGGGCAGCCGCCAACTTCTGCTCTTCAGGCAGACTCAAGCCGAGGATCACCTTGGCGTGTCCGACCGACAGGTGCCCGCCACGGAGCAGGGCCTGCACTTCCGCCGGCAGGTGGAGCAGGCGCAGTGCGTTGGCGACGGCGACGCGACTCTTGCCGACCTTCGCGGCGACATCCTCCTGCCTCAGGGCGAACTGGTCGAGCAGTTGTTGGTACCCCTGCGCTTCTTCGAGGGGATTGAGGTTCTCGCGTTGGAGATTCTCGATGAGCGCCAGCTCCAGAACCTCCGTGTCCGGCGCGTCGCGCACCAGGACCGGGACCTGGGCAAGCCCGGCGAGTTGGGCGGCCCGCCAGCGGCGTTCGCCCGCAATCAGCTCGTATCCCTCTCCTCGTGCCCGCACGATGAGCGGCTGGACCACGCCTTGTGCGCGAATGGAATCGGCCAATTCCCGCAAGGCCTCTTCCGAAAAGTCCTTCCGCGGCTGAAGCGGGCAGGGGCGAATGCGGTTCAACGCCACGCGCTGGACGCGTTCCGTCCCGGGAACAGCGGCGGAGGCGTCGGCGCTGAGAGGCGTTTGAGCGGCAGGGGCGGCCGAGTTCAGGGCGGCTGACACCCCGCCCAACAAGGCGCCCAAGCCGCGACCGAGAGCCGGCTTGGCCATAAGCGATGAGTGTTGCCAACGCTCATCCCGTTGTCAACGCGGAGGATTTTCGGATTGCCTGCGTGCAGCCCGAAGAGCGAGCTTTGGACCATGCACGATCACAAGAGCGAGGTCCGCCGCCCCGCAGCCGCTTGCCGGCCATGACCGAGGCCGCCCTGCCTGCCGGCTCCTGGACGGTTGGATCGCGCCACATCGTCACCGTTGGCGACGTCGCCTTTGGCGGCGAGGGTGTGGCGCGACTCGATGGCTTCGTTCTTTTCGTTCCCTTCGTGGTGTCGGGCGAGGAGGTCGAGGTCGAACTGACCGAAGTCAAGAAGCATTACGGTCGCGCGCGGTTGCTGCGCGTCCTGCGGCCTGCGGCGCAGCGGGTGACGCCGGTTTGCCCCTGGTTTGGAGTGTGCGGCGGCTGTCAGTACCAGCACATCGCGTATGGTGAACAGTTGCGGATCAAGCACCGTCAGGTGGCGGATCTGCTCGAACGAATCGGCAAATGGCCGTCCGCGGTGGTGGACCCGGTCATTCCTTGCCCTCGTCCGTATGGGTACCGGAACCGGCTGATGGTGCGGAGCCAGTGGAACGGGGCGGAGCAGCGGCTCATGATCGGCTTCCTGCGGGCGGACAGCCGGTGGGTGGTGGATGTCGATTCGTGCGCCATCGCCGATCCTCTGTTGCAGGAGCAACTGCTCGAGGTCCGGGCCCACCCGCCGCCTCGCGGCGGGCTCAAGGTCGTCCTGCGCCGTATGCCCGAGGGGTGGGAGGTGCCGCCGGACTCGTTTTTTCAAAACAACTTTCACCTGCTGCCGGCTTTGGTGGGGGCAGTGCGCCTGCGTCTGGCAGCAAGCGGGGTGCGCTGGCTGGTCGACGCGTACTGCGGGGTCGGTTTTTTCGCGATCGAGTTGGCCGGGGTCGTCCAGGGCTTCGTTGGCGTCGAGTGCGACGCCTTGGCCGTTCGGGCCGCGCGGCAGAATGCGGCGCGCCGCGGCGTTGCCAACGGCGAGTTCGTGATCGGCGATGCTGCGGAATGCCTGGGCGGTCTGTCGGCCCGATTCCCCCCCGACCAGACGGCGGTGATCATCGACCCGCCGCGGGTCGGGTGCCGTCCGGAAGCCATTCGCCGCTTGCGGTCGATCGGGCCGGCTCAGATCCTCTATGTCTCGTGTCACCCGGCGACGCTGGCGCGGGACTTGAACGCTCTGTGCGCGGGCGGGGTCTATGAGGTCGTGCAGGTGACCCCGCTGGACATGTTCCCGCAAACGCAGCATGTCGAGTGCGTGACCGATTTGCGCCGTCGGCGACGCGCGGGACCGGATAGCCTTGCAAATGCGACCTAACTTGGTCCACCCTCAGCCCATTACACGTATGGAGAACCAAGAAAGACCGGCGTTCGGATTCACGCAGGATCGATTGCCCTGGGTGCTGGCGGCTGCGGCGTTGTTGCTCTACATCGTCACACTCAACCACTGGGTCCGGCTGGACAGCCTGCTGACGCTCAGCGCGGCGGGCGGCTGGAGCCTTTACGTGACGGTGCGCGCGCCGCTGCTGCATCTGGTGGCGCTGCCGTTCCGCGTCTTGCCCGCAGGCCTGCAGGCTCCCGCGTTGAACCTGCTGACGGCCGTGATGGCCGCGCTCACTTTGGCTTTGCTGGCCCGGTCCGTCGCGTTGCTGCCGTTTGATCGCACGCGGGAAACGCGGCTGCGCGAGCGGAGCGAGTATTCCCTGCTGAGCCTGCCGTCGGCGTGGGTGCCCGTGGTGCTGGCGTGCGTCCTGGCGGGGCTCCAACTGAGCTTCTGGGAGCACGCCACTGTGTTCACGGGGGAGATGCTCGATCTGCTGCTGTTCGCCTACGTGATTCGCTGCCTGCTCGAATTCCGCATCGACCGTCGCGAGTCGTGGCTGATCAAGTTGGCGTTCGTGTACGGTCTCGCCGTGACGAACAATTACGCGATGATCGCCTTTTTCCCAGGCTTTCTGATCGCCGTGGCTTGGGTGAAGTCCTGGGAGTTTCTCAGTCCGGCATTTCTGGTGCGCATGGTGTGCGCGGGTGTCGCCGGGCTGCTGCTCTACCTCTATCTGCCGCTGATGAACGCCCTTGGCGGGGAGCCGATCGGCACCTTTGGCCAGCATCTGCGGGCGGTCTTCGGCTCCCAGATTGCCGGCCTGCGATCTGTGCCTCCCTATGTTGTCCTGGTGATCTCGTTTACGTCGGTCATCCCGCTGCTGTTGCTCAGCATTCCCTGGTCTTCGGACAGCCCCGGGGCCAGCGCGGCCGGGGCGAACATCATCAAGGTGTTGGTGCGCGCCTTGCAGGTCATCCTGTTGGCAGCCTGTTTCTCGGTGTTCTTCGATCCGAGTTGGAGTGCGCGCGTGTTGGGGGCGGCCTTTGGCGTCGTGTTTCTGCCCCTCTATTATCTGTCCGCGTTGAGCCTGGGTTACTTCGTGGGGTACTTTCTTCTTCTCACTCGTCCGGCGAAGGGGCGCGGCTGGCCGCAATCCCCGAGCTTTCTCGAGAGCCTGGGCAAAGTGGCTTCCGGCCTCGCGTTGGCCGTGTTGGTCATCACGGCGGTGACGATGATTGGGCGCAATTGGCGGCTGTTGGCGGCGGCCAACACGCCGGCCCTGGGCAAGCTCGCCGATCAGATGGTGGAAGCCCTGCCGGCCCAGGGCGCTTACGTGTTGAGCGATGGGGTCGAGGACCTGCTGCTGCTCGAGGCCCGAGTGCGCCACAAAGGCGGCTCGCAACCGCACGTGTTTCTCTTTTCGAACTGGCTCGAGTACATCCAATACCACGAGCGGCTCGCGCGGCGTCACCCGGGACGTTGGATCGTCACCCCGGAGTTGTTGCAGATGCCTGAACCGCTCAGCATGGGCATGTTGACCGCCAGAGTGGCGAATCTCGCCCTGACCAACGAAGTCTTCTACATCAACCCCAGCTTCGGTCATTTCTTCGAGGTCCTGCGGTTGGTGCCTCAGGGCCCCATCTACCGGGTTCGGGCGATGAGCCACGATCCGCTGCTGCCCCCGCGCTTGACGGAGGGCGAACTGGCGGCCGCACAACAGTTCTGGGACGCCGCTGCGCCCGGCTTCGAATCGCTCACTGCCCGCTCGAATGTGAGCGCGGGCGACTCGTTCGTTCGAGGGTTCTACGCGCGGTCCCTGAACTATTGGGCGGTGGCGCTTCAGCGCCACGGCGACGCCTCCGGCGCAGCGCGTTGGTTTGACCTCGCCGTGCGGCTGAACCCGGACAATTCCGTCGCCCGTGTCAACCGAGCCTACAACGCCGAACTCCGGCAGCAGGCCGCCCCTGGAGACGAGGCCTCGAAGGAGATCGATTTTCCACTGGACCAGTGGGATCGCACGGCCCGCTTGAACGGCCCCTTCGACCAACCGCGCTGGACGCTCGAGACGGCTGCTCTCATGGCGCGTGTCGGGTTATACCGCCAGGCTCTCATCGAGTTTGACCGGCTGTGCAAGATCTCGGCGACCAATGCCACTGTGCAACTCTGGAGGGAGAACATGGCCGTCATGACCCGCCTGCGGCTGGGAGACGCCGAAGCTGCCGAGACGCAAGCCCTGGCTCTGCAACAGAAGTTTCCCAAGGAAGAGATCGCCTTCGAAGCCCTGACGCAGGTCTACCTCGTCACCGGTCGCGTGACGAATGCCCTGGCAAACGTCGAGCGGCAACTCGAACTCAATTCCACCAATGTCAGCGCCCTCCTCAACAAGGCCGCGTTCCAGATGCAACTGCAGCAGTTCCCCGCGGCGATTCTGACGCTGGATCGGCTTCTGGCGCTCCAGCCCCAGAACCAGGCTGCGCTGCTCAACCGCGCCATCGCTCAACTCCAGGACAACCGCCTCGACAAGGCGCAACAGGATTACCTGGTTCTGCAGAAGGCGGCGCCGGAGGCTCCGGTCGTTCTTTACGGATTGGCGGAAATTGCCTACCGCCAGACCAACCACACCGCCGCGCTTTCGCACTACGAGAAGTACTTGAAATTCGCGCCCAAGGAAACCGACGAGTACAAGGCTGTCGAAAAACGCGTCAAAGAACTCCGGGGCGGCGCAAAAACCTGACTCGTTTACTGCGAATTGGACAAGGCAGTCACTCTCGCGAGGCGCGCCAGAGCCCATCTGCACCCGCGCCCCGAGCAAGCCCAACGCCCCGGGTGCCAATCGAGCATGCGTGTCGTGCACGTGATCACGCGGTTGATCGTCGGCGGGGCCCAGGAGAATACCGTGGCGTCCGTGCTCGGATTGCGCCGCAAGGCCGGCCTCGACGTTGCCTTGATCGCCGGACCGACAACCGGACCCGAGGGGTCGCTCGAGTCGACGGTCGCCAGTGAACTCGGGCTGCTGACACGATTGCCGTCGCTGGTGCGCCCGATTCATCCCTGGCTGGACTGGCGGGCCCTGCGCGAACTCGAAGCCCTGTTCAGAGACCGGCGTCCGGACATTGTCCACACGCATAGCGGCAAGGCTGGGATCCTGGGTCGCCTGGCCGCGCGGCGTGCCGGTGTGCGCACCATTGTCCACACCATTCACGGCCCTTCCTTCGGCGCCTTCCAGGGCCCCCTGGCGAACACGGTCTTCCGTTGGGCCGAGCGGCGGGTGGGCAGAATCACCACCCACTTTGTTGCGGTCGCAGACGCCATGGCGGAGCAGTACTTGGCGGCCGGCATCGGACAGCGGTCGCAGTACTCCCGGGTCTTGAGCGGATTCGATCTCCGGCCTTATCTCGATGCTCGTCCGGATTTGGCATTGCGCGCCCGTTTGGGCCTGGGTCCGGACGATTTTGTGGTGGGGAAGGTGGCGCGGTTGTTCAAGCTCAAGGGACACGACGATCTTTTCGCGGTCGCTCCGGACCTGGTGCGGGCCTGTCCGCGCTTCCGGTTCCTTCTGGTCGGTGACGGTGTCTGGCGCGAGCGATTCGCTCGTCGGGCTCGGGCCCTCGGCCTGGCGGGCCACTTTGTCTTTGCCGGGTTGGTGCCGCCGTCCGAAGTCCCGCGATACGTCGGCATCATGGATGTTCTGGCGCACCTCTCCCGACGCGAGGGGTTGCCGCGGGCCCTGCCGCAAGCCCTGGCCGCCGGAAAGCCGGTGGTGGCTTTTGACTGCGACGGAGCGCGCGAAGTGTGCCTGGACGGCCAGACTGGTTTTCTGCTGCCCGCAGGGGATCGGGCTGGTTTGCAGGATCGACTGCTCCGTCTGGCCCGCGATGCCCCCTTGCGCGGGCGTCTCGGGTTGCAGGGCCAAACCCTGGTCCGAGAGAACTTCTCGATCGAGCGCATGGTCGATCAACTCCACAACCTCTACGTGAGACTGCTCCAGGAACGGGACTCTTCCGGGGCCGTTCAGAGGTCCAGTCGCGCCTTGCTTCAGAGAGACCGCCCGGACGGGGTGGAACCTGGAATGTCGCGCCTGGCGCCCCCGCCGTTGTGACATTCCCCGTCGACGCCTACGTGCTGGCTTTGGGCGGCGGGTTCCTGGCCGCCGCTGGTTCCCTGCCGTTGTGGCGGGCCTGGTGTCGGCGCGTCGGTTTGGTAGACGATCCGGGCCAGCGCAAGATCCACCACGAGCCAATCCCCCTGGCGGGGGGATTGGCGGTGCTGACGGGACTGCTGGTGCCGTTAGGGGCGGCTGCGCTTGTGATTGCCGGCCAGGGTTTGGCGCCGGCGACGCTTGCTCCGATCGAGTATGGCTGGGGACGGCGCGGAGGGCAGGTGGTGACACTGTTGCTGGGCGCCATCGGAGCGGTGGCACTGGGCTGGTGGGATGATCGGTACGAACTGCCTCCGGCGGTGAAACTCGCCGGGCAGGTTGCGATCGCCGCGCTTGTTGCCGCCAGCGGCATTCGCATCACCCTGTTCGTGCCCAACGCGCTATTCGGCTGCACTGTGACCGTGCTGTGGCTGGTGACACTCATGAATGCCTGCAATTTCATGGATAATATGAACGGCCTGTGCGTCGGCATCGGGGTGATCGGCGCCTTCTGGTTTGCCTTGAAAGCGGCGGTGGCCGGGCAATTCCTCGTGGCGTCGATCGCTTTCCTGGCGTGTGGAGCGCTGCTGGGATTCCTCCCTTACAATTTCCCTCGAGCCACCGCCTTCCTGGGAGACGCCGGCAGCCACCTGGTCGGCTACTTGCTCGGCGTCCTGGCAATCCTGCCTCATTTCTACTCCGGCGATCACCCCGTCCGCTGGGCGGTGTTGAATCCGCTCTTGATCCTGGCGGTGCCGCTCGGGGACTTGGTCTGCGTCGTGATCATTCGCTGGCGCCGGGGCCGGCCGGTTTACGTGGGCGACAACAACCACTTTTCGCATCGTTTGGTCCGAGGCGGTCTTCGCCCGACCACGGCCGTGCTGGCGCTCTGGCTGGCGGCGGCTTTTCTGGGGGCGATTGCCTTCCTGTGAGGGGAATCGCAGCGGGTGTTCCGCATTTGCGTTTGGCGGCCTGGTCCCGCACACTGCCCGCTGCATGAGCAAACGGTTCTACATCACGACCGCCATCGATTACGTGAACGGTCGGCCCCACTTGGGCCACGCCTACGAGAAGGTTGTTGCCGACGTCATAGCGCGGGCGCATCGCAGTCTGGGCGAGGAGGTGTTCTTTTTGACTGGGTTGGACGAGCACGGGCAGAAGGTGCAGCAGGCAGCCCAGGCGGAGGGCAAGGACCCGCAGGCCTATTGCGACGAACTGGCCGCCGTCTGGCAGGCCTTCGTCGGGCGCCTGAATGTGTCGAACGACGATTTCATCCGCACCACGCAGTCGCGCCACAAGCGGGTGGTCCAGGCCATGCTCAGCAAACTGCAGCGCGCCGGCGAACTCTACAAGGCGCCCTACCGCGGCCTGTACTCGCCCCGCCAAGAGACTTTCCTGACCGAAAAAGACCGCCGTCCAGACGGCACCTTCGACCCCCTGTACGGAGAGGTCTTCGAACTGGTCGAGGACAATTGGTATTTCCGCATGAGCCGGTATCAGGCTTGGATGATCGAGTATCTCGAGGCGCATCCCGCGTTTGTGCAGCCTGAGAATCGGCGCAATGAAGTGCTCGGTTTCTTGCGTGCGGAACCGCTCGAGGATCTTTGCATCACTCGGCCCAGGGCGCGGCTCAGTTGGGGGATCCCGCTCCCGTTCGATCCGGACTATGTCACTTATGTCTGGTTTGACGCGCTTTCGAACTACTTCAGCGTGCCGGCGGCCCTGGGTGATCCGGCAGGCACCCAACCGCTCGAGGGCTTTTACGAACCTGCCGACGCCCCTGGCGCGCCGCCCGCCCTCTGGCCCGCCGATGTGCATTTCATCGGCAAAGACATTCTGAAATTCCACGCGGTCTATTGGCCCATCATGCTCAAGGCCTGCGGGATCGCGTTGCCGGGCCAGGTGCTGGTGCACGGTTGGTGGCAGAAGGACGGCGCCAAGATGAGCAAGAGCACCGGAAACGTCGTGGACCCGGTCGCAGTCGTTGCCGATTGGGGGGTGGACGCCTTCCGCTATTACGTTGTGCGGGAACTCGATATTGGACCGGACGCGAACTGGACCGACGCCGGTTTTCAGGCCCGGTATCATGCCGATCTGGCCAACGGGCTGGGCAACCTCGTCAATCGCTCGCTTTCCATGCTGCAGCGCTATCGCGGCGGCGTGGTTCCGTCCAGTTCGGACGAACTTGCCGGCGACGCCCGGCAGGCGGTCAGCCACGCCGAGGCCGCGTGGCGCCGACATGACCTTCAGCATGCCCTGATCCGCACCTGGGATCTGGTTACCCGGGCCAACCAGTACGTGGACCAGACCGCTCCATTCAAGTTGGCGAAAGACCTCGCCCAGTCACGGCGGCTGGAAGAAGTCTTGTATAACCTGGTGGAAACGTGCCGGATTTTGGCGGTCCTGCTTTGGCCCTTCCTGCCCGACACCGCAGTGCGCCTTTACCGCCAGCTCGGGCTCTCCGAGGTGCCCGACCGATTGACCGCCGCGGCTTGGGGCGGCCTGATGCCGGGTCACCGCATCGGCGAACCAGCGCCTCTGTTTCCGCGACGCGACGCCCCGAAAGCAATCCGCTAACGAGGCGCGCGAAACGTCGAGGAACGGATCGGTCGGCTGGCCCTCAGGGCCGAGCCGAGGTTGCCCAGATCTCGAGACGACGCTGTGCCCTACGGCCGGATCAGCCGGAAGAACTTCGCCCCCGCCTTGGGTTCAATGGCCACCGTGTTTTCCTCACCCTCGACAACCACCGGCGCGCTGTCGTTGGCCCAGCCTGCGGTCGGGGTGTCGGTTGACTGGAGGACATAATCGGTCGCCGCAGCCGGCCAGCTCAGGCGCAACAAGCCGCCCGTTTGCGCTGCCACAAGCAACGTCGGCTGGAAGGTGCCGATGCGCCAATAGTCAACGGCAAGGACCATGCCTGCTCCCTCGCCCGAGTCGAAGCGGATGTTATTGAACGGGCCCTCGATCGCCTGGGTGAAGTCCAACTGGTACACGTGGTACTCGGCGTCTTCCGCCGCCGCGAACGGCACCGACGTCGACTCGCTCATGCCGCGACCCACGGCATTCTCGGCCCAGTAATAGCGAAGATTGGAACTGGTGCGCTCGATCAACTTGCACCGCAGTTCGACAATCCGGTAGTCGTGGGGCAGCACCAATCCTTTGCCGAAGTACGGATCGCCACCGATCGAGGTCACCATCAGGGCGCCGTCTTCGATCGTGAACGGCGTCTGCATGCCGTTCTGGTACCACCCGTCGATCTCAGCCGGGTCAGCGAATTCACCCAGGGAGAAGTAACTGAGCACCTTCGTCTCAGGATCGAGCGCGAAGGCCGGAGTCGCAAGGACCGACAACACCATCTCGGTCGTCGAATCGGGATATCCCGTGTAGCTGGCGGTCACCACGTTCGTCGTCACCGGGCTGTAAGCGGTCGGAGTGCCGTAGATGTAGCCGGAGGGCGCGTCGAAGATCAATCCCTCAGGCAGCGGGGGGCTGATCGTGAAGCCGGCGGGTGGGGGGCCGTAATAGTCGGGCCCAAAACCTCCGCCCAGGTCCGCGTTCAGCATGAGCGTGCGTTTGCCCGGCGTGTACTCGACATAGGGCCCGCGCACCTCGATGGTGACGACCTTCGTGGCGGTCTTGTTGCCGGTAAACCGGGCGGTCACGGTGTAGTCCGCAGCCGCCGTGATCACGGTGGGCGTGCCTTGAATCACGCCGCTCGTCGGGTCGAGCGCCAGCCCGTCCGGCAAAGGCGGAGCCACCTCGAAGGAGAGGGGTGACCCATTGCTGACGGTCGGCGCGTTGGGGTCGATGGGTGTGTCCACGATGTAGGTGACCGGATTCAGGTCGTATCGGTCGATCGAAGCAACGGGGAATTCGGCTGGATTGTTCGGGTCGGTCCCGAACGTGACCTCCGTGCCGTCGTCGACGCTGTCACCGTCGGTGTCCACCTTGAGTGGGTCGGTGCCCGTGTCGCGGGCACTGACGAATACGCCCGTGGCGGTTTCTACCGTGTCGGGCAAACCGTCGCCATCGCTGTCGGCTGAGATCGTGCCGACGCGGACGTAATCAACCTGGAATTTGATGCCGGCGACCTGGCCGCAGTCGATGCGGAAATCGCGAAGCGCGTTGCCAGCGAGCACGTCGGCCATCTCGAACTGCAGAACGTGCCACTCGTAATCGCTCCAGCTCAGGCTGTACCCCACACGACGACTCCCCGAAAAGCCGCCCGCGCCGGCGGCGCTGCTGCCCCAGAACATCTCCCAACTGCTTCCGCTATCGGCGATGGTGCCTGTCACCAGACGCAACCGCACCTCGACGATTGTGAATTCCGGGGGCAGCATCGTCAGCCCGGCACGGTAAATCCAGGGATCGCCGGCAATGGTCATGACCTCGAGGACGCCATTGGCAGCCTTGAGCGGTCCGATCGCGGCGGCGTTGTGGTTCCAGTCTTCAAGTTCCACTGCCGTTGTGCCGTCTCGAGTCCACTCACCAATCGAGATGTAATCGTTCAGGAGCGTGGTTGGATCCTCGACCGGTGGAGTTTGTCCCTGCACCAACACAAGGCTAGCGCCAACCGCCACCGCATAAGCAAGATATGGACACGGGTTCATGATGGTCCTTTTCTGTTTTTCGACCGGCCTGGGCCGATTGAGTTTTGGCAAGTCTTCAAGGAGCGTGGGGGAACCTACTAGACTGTGCGGCTCTCGTCCATGACAAACCTCGCCCACGCCATGACGTCATGCCGTTGACGAGGTCGCAATGGGCGCACGAGCGGGGACCCCGCGCTCCGATTGTGAAAAAGCAGATCGTCATTGTTCCGGGCGGGTGGGCGCCTGCCCGAACACGCCCTGGCGGCTATTCGACGCGCACCCGGTAGAATCGCATGACGGGCCCCGGAACGGGATCCGCCAGTACCTGCACCGTTCCGTCGCCGGGCACCCAGTCCAACTCGACCCAGTCCGTGCCATCGATCTGGTCGCTGCATTCGAGCGTGTAAGCGCGGTCCGGTTCGGTTGGGACCTGGACGGTGAGTCCATTTGCGTCCCAACCCAGGATCAGGATACGCGGCGGGGAGAAGGCTGACACGGTTGTCTGAGCTTCGGCCACAGATGTTTTCTCTTCCCGGTTTCCCGCGTTATCGACCGCCACGCAGTAAAACCGATAGGTCTGTGCGCTTTCGCCGGCAAAGACGGCCTCGGTCAGGCGGGTGCCCAGGAGCCAGGGTTCGTAAGCCGAACCCCCGCGCGCCACATGAACGTCGTATTCCCGAATGCCCGAGGCGTCATCGGCTCCGCTCCAAAAGACAGCGAACCGCGCCGGGCTTTCCGCCGGGAGGTCCTGAACGCGGCTGGCGGGGGGAACGGCGTCGAGCGTTACCAGGGCCTCCTTCTCCGGATCGGTGCCTTTGCTCTTGTCGAGCGGGTCCACCTGGTTGGTGTCGATGTCGAGGCCAAAATCGAACTGGATGGTTGCGACGTTGCGAATGGCTGCGCCGCTGGCCAGGCCGCTCCGGGGGCGGGCCACATAGGCCACGTAACCCTGGCCGCGTCCAGTCTCGTTCTCGGGCGGGAGGAATCCCACACCCACATTCTGCGGGGGCAGGCCCGTCTCGGGATCCAGGGTAATGAAGTTCGCGTGGACCGTTCGGTCTTCCAACCAGACTTCCACCTGCACCTCGACGACGAAATCGTAATCGTTGTCCGTGTAAGCATACTCCAACGTCTTTTCGAAGTACCGTCGTCCCTGCCCCACGGGGACGATCATTTCCCCGAACCCGATCTCGGCGATCTCGAATGTGGTTAAGTCGAGATCGGGCGAAAGCGGATCGCGGATGGTGACAATCTGCGCCGGAGCCGTCGCCGATTCCATGTTCTCGAAGTCAATTTGATACCGGACGACTCCGCCGACTTGCAGGAAGTTGCGCTCGCCGTATCCGCCCACGGCCATCTTCTCGTTGGGGTCATGGGAAGCCGCCAGGCCGGCGTCGCCGTAGACGAGCGGGATAAAAGGCATGCACGACGACGGGCCCGGTGGTGGACCGTGGAGCCCGGCCCCTTGGTGCGCCAGGCCGACGGATGCGCTTCCGGATGAAGGACACGCCCGCGGTGTCCAGACAGGTTGTTGGTTGTAGGAACAGACATAACCCAAGGCCTTCTCGCCGGCGTAGATTGCAGAGTCCAATAGGTTTGATATCCGAAGCACCGAGACGACTTCGTAAGTCCCTTCCGCAAAACGAACCGACCACCGTGGAGCATTCATTCGTATGAGCCATTGGGGGATGTCCGAAAACAGCGGCAACTCCTCCGATCCGGACAACAACGTGCCCGCACCCCACGCCATGTTCACGACGCCATACGTCATGAGCATCAGACCGGGCGCGCCCCCCGCGGCACTTCCCGGCGGCCCCCCCACCACGCCGGCCGCGGCGCCGGAGACGGCGAGAAACCCGCCTCCCACAACGCAGGCCGCCCCAAATCCCATGTCCGCCATAGCCCGATGGCTTGCGCACGCACTGCGCAATCCTGTCGGGTCGACCATAAGAACGGGAGAGTTCATCGCGTAGCGGTAGAGGTTGTGATCGCCTCCGAAGAAACCGATGGGATCCGTGGCGGTAAACCGGCCAGAGCGTCCGTCGTAATGGCGGGCCCGGACGTGCTGCCATCCGGTCGGATCGGCCATCACCCCAAATTCACCCATGAAATGGAACGTGTTGGGCACGGCTTGGCGGGCCGAGATGGTTTCACCGAACGGGCGGTAGGCATAGGAGTTGCGCAGAATGCCGGATGGCCCGGACAGTTCGCTGGTGTTCCCCATGGGATCGAAAGTGTAGTAGTCGGCTTGACCACCTGCCGGGGTCCGGCTGACAAGGCCGAGGCCGTGGACGTGCCGGGCCACGAGGCTGCCAGTGTCGTCGTACTCAGCCACCGGGTTGGCCAGGCCCATGGGGTCATGGACATAATGAGTCACGGCGCCGTTGTTGTCGACGGCCACCCGGTTGCCCAGGGCGTCGTAAGTGTACGTCCAGACATCACCGCCGCGGGTCACACCGCTCAAGCGGTTTTCGTCATCGTAGGTGTAGAGGGTGCTGCCGTCCGGTCCGTCTTCGCGGATCAGGTTGCCATCCAGGTCGTAGGTGCAAGTGCGATCGCCGATGCGGACATATTGGTTCAGTGAGTTGCTGGCGTACGCCTCGTCGCGGCCGTTGACCTGTGTCCGGATTCGGTTGCCCAGCGCATCGTATTCATAGGCGAGGTCCTGGCTGGGGATATCGGGATCGGTGGACTCGAGCACGGCCTGGGTGAGTTGGCCCACATCGTCGTAGTGATAGGTCCAGGTGCCATAGTGGGTCTCCGAGGCAGTGCGCCGGCCCCGCCGATCATAGGTGTAAAGGAACCTCGAAAGCTCTTGCTCGTCGGGAGTGAAATTGCGCAGCTCCGAGAGGCGTCCCGCCGGATCATAAGCGTAGGTGGTATAGCCACGATTGCCCATGGTCTTGAGCGCAAGGCGGCCCGACGCGTCATAGGCGTAGGTCACAATGGCCCCGGTATCATCCGACAACCCGCTCAACCGGCCTGCGTCGTCGTAGTGGTACTCGACGCGATATCCGAGTTGATCCAGGCTCGACGCACGGCGTCCGAACGCGTCGTAAGTGAACTCGATCCAGCGGTTTCCTGGATGGGCGATCCGCACGAGATAATCGTGCGCGTTGTAGGTCAGGACGGTGATACCGCTGCCATCCTGAGCCTCGATCAGGTTTCCCCGACTATCATGGCGGTAAACAAACTCGGAACCATCGGCGAACTTCTTGCGGGTGACCCGTCCGGCGGTGTCATACTCGAAAGCGACAGCTTTGCCCCGGCGGTTGGTCCAAGCCGTGGGTTGCCCCTGGGCATCGCACGTCCAGGTTTCCTTGAGGCCGTCGGGGTGCGTCTTGGTTTGGAGATTGCCGCGATCGTCGTGTTGGAACTCGGTGCGCCGACCCAAAGCGTCGGTCACCGCGGCCAGGCGATTCAACGTGGGCGTGTAGGTGAAGCGTGTGACTCGACGCATGGCGTCGACGGCCTCGATCACATTGCCCCTGCGATCGTGGACAAGGGCGGTGCTGAACCCGTCCGCATCCTTGACCGCAACGAGGTTGCCGAGCCCATCAAACGACATCTGCACAACCTCGCCCAATGCGTTCTCGGTTTTGAAAAGCCGCCCCCAGTGATCGAAAAAGAATCGGCTGGTGTTGCCCAGGGCATCGGTCATGTCCACCCGACCGACCCCGGCTTGGGCGAATGTGATTCGCTCCCTCTGGTCCGCACGAGAGACGCTGCTCAATCGTCCGCGCTCGTCGTACTCGAAGGTGCGAGCGTCGCCGTTGGGCAACAGGATCGCGCTCAGCGCATGCTGGGAGGGGCCGGGCGCCAGCCGATAGCTGTAAGTGGTGGTCCGACCATCGGAAGCCTGGACTGAGGTCAGGTACCCACCGGTATAGGTGAACCGTGTCTGGCGACCATGAGGATCGGTGACGGCGGTGAGGCGTCCCTCGGCGTTGTACGCGAGGCTCAAGGCCGGCCCAGAAGAGTGGGTCAGACCGGTCAGGCGACCGTTGGTGTACGCGCACGTGATGCGATTGCCGTTCGTGTCTTCCAAGTAGACCAGATCTCCTGCGCCGCTGAAGAACAAGATCCTGCCGTCCACCTCGGCCAATCGGTAACCGCCCGCGACTGCGCGCAATTCCCCCTGGTCCCCGGGTTGAGCGAGGTAGCGCCCGGTGTAACGGCTGTCGGGCTGGAAAATGCGGGGCGTGCCCGTTGGGTCGGTGATGCGCACCGTGTGATCGGCTTCGGTGCGCAGCGTTCTTTGCCAGTTGTGGGTCCAACCGCGGCCCAGGGGTCCCAACTCGAACCGCCGCGAGATCTGCTGCAGGCAGCCTCGCTCGAACACGATGGGCAGGCCGGGCGCGGGCACGAGGGCGTCCACGCCCCCCGCCAGTTGGGCGATGGGACTGAAGCCCTCCGCCTGACGGAACGTAAAGGCCTGCAGCGATCCCAGGTCCTCGATGCGCTGTCCGTGGCGATGCAGATAAAGCGCGTTGCGGCTGAGCATGGCCACGTAATGGCCCCATGTCGGGCCGGTCAGGGCGGTGAAGTTGTTCCAAACCACAGCCCAGGCGTCCTCGCGCACATAGTCGGGACGCATCTCGCTTTCGAGTCGGCCCCAGTCAATCGGAGTGGCGTTGCCGGCATCCAGCACCCCGACCTCCCATTCGAAGGGGGGATAACTGAAATCCCACGGCTTCTGCCATCCGGCGTAATAGACGGGCATCCGCCGGGATTCGCCGGGTTGGAGGACGCCGGGAGTGTCACCGGACGCAATGAATTGCACCGAGTTGGCGAAGCCCTCGGGCATGGCTGAGGTCCAAAACCCCGAACTGAGACGGCTCTGATCCAGAGTGAGAATCGCCGCCGTCCGCCCCCTTTGTGTGGCCGTGACAAGGAGCAGCGGGGCCGGGATGGGCGCTTCTCCGGTGTTGGCGTACTCGACGAAGACCGTAGCGAGGATGTGATATCCGAATTGAGGGGGCAAGATCAGTCGTACATCGAGGTTGCCAATGCCCCCGTCGGTGATTTCGAGGGCATTGGGGAACGCGGCGGATGCGACACCGTGCGAGACCCGCACGGCATACACTCCGGGCGGGACCGTGGCGGATGGAAATGTGGCGGTCGCGTGTGTGAACGAATCGACATCCACGCGGGTGGCCTGGTAGGTTTGCCCCTGACCAGACACCAATTCCACACGCAGCGGGCGGATGAAACCGGCCCCAGTCAGAGTCAGTTCCAGATCCGTCGAGTTGCCGTGTCGCGATGGCGAACTGCTGCTCAGAACCAAGTCTTCGAGTGAGAAGCGCAGGCCGTATTCCCCGGCCTGATCTACGTCGCCGTAGACCATGACGTACCAGTCGCCGGGAGCGGCCGCCGGGATGACAAGCTGTTCGCCTCCGCGCAGATGATGGTCGTACACTCCCCGGGTCGGCAGCGCGCCAAAGCGGATGAACACCTCGAACTCGCGCGGCACGCCCGCCAGATCGAGCAGCAGGTTGCGCCCGGGTGTGGCGATCATTCGGAAGTACTGTTCGACATGCCCAGCGTCATACTGCACAGATCGCACAACGCCGTTTGCCAGGGCCGGCACTTCGGCTGTGACCTGGGTGGCGAACTCGTTGTTCAGGCGGTGTAGCTCGGTCACTGTCCATTCGTCGTTGACGACGAGGATGAGATGGTAAGCCCCTTCCTCGACGGCCGGCAGCGTGACATGAATCGTGCTCCGGAGAGATTGCTCGGCAGGGAGATCCCGATCCGCCACTGCCGAACCCAGAAAGACATCGTCGATATCCAAATAGGAATCGCGGGAGAGATAGAATGCGTCTCGCCATCCGGGTCCGGCAGGTCCTTGACCCACGTTGCGCACCGTGTAGTCGATGCCCGCCGGCTGGCCCACGGCCAAAGTCCCCGCGACATGCACCTGGGTCACCCGCAGGTCGGGCAGATGGCCTGAATTGGCCACGATCGAATAGACGCGCGTGTCCGGATGTGGATCCTCACTGCCATCCGCCGTGACCGAGTAGGCTACCGTGACGCTGCCGGGATCGGGGAAATTCAGCAAGCCCGGATCGCGCACGCCAAAACTCCGCCCGTCACTGAACCTCCAGCGGTACGTGGCGCCCGGTTCGCTCAGGGCCGAACCGCTGAACCGCAACAGATCGCCAGCCACCAGCGTTCCGGAACGAACCGGTGAGCGGATCTCGCCGGCGCTCGGTGTCGTCCGCCAGGGCTCGAAGAGCACCCCGTCACTGACCGTGTCGCCCTGGCCCTCGGGGTTGAGCGCGGCGTGCCGCGGCCCGGTCTCGTGGCCCCACCAATTGCCCCGCGCGTCCACATCGGGCGAATTCTGATTTCGAACTCCAAAGTCCGTGTTGCCCTGTACCAAATTGGCGGTCAGAACGACTGTCGTAGCTAGGTTCTGAACCAAAATGCCAACCCGGTTTTCAGCCAGATTGTCTCTCTCGACCAGGTGCGCCCCCACGCTGTTGTCGAGGTGCAAGCCGGCGCCGTCTGTGTGCTGAATCGTTGTCCGCCGGAGCGTCAGATCGCCTGTGCCCGTTTTGAGCAAACCCGCCCTGTACCAATATCCGGCATAACGCACACGGGCCTGTTCGAGTGTGGCTGAGCCTGCGTTGCGCACGACAATCCCGCTCCACCAGCCTGCCGCGGGCGTCGTGTCAGCGCCGTCGCCGTTCGAGTCGCCTCCTGCGGTGTCATCGCGCCAGTCGGTGAACTCGATGGGCGCCATGGCCGTGCCGACGGCGGTCAGCCTGCCATCGACAGCCAGGCCCTGGAATTGCGGAAACTTGACCACGGTGCCCGGCAGAATGCGCAGTTGGGCCTGGGCTCCCACCGTGATCGACGAGCCCACCAGCATCGCGTGGGCCGGCTTCAGATACCACTCGACCTCGGTGGCGCTGAGCGTCCCGCCGTCCAGGTAAACGTCGGCCCCGTTGTCGGCATACTGTGTGGCATCGTCGTCGAGGAACGACGCGTTCAACCCGACCTGCACGCCGCGGGTGTTCTGGGAAAAGCGGTTGTTTTCGAACACGAACGCCCCGTACCCGGCCAGCAGATAGAGACCGGCGAAATCGTTGTGCTCGAACGTCGTCTGCCGGAGCGTCAGATCGCCTGTGCCCGATTTCACGAGACCCGCCCTGTTCCAATACCCGGCATAGCGCACACGGGCCTGTTCGAGTGTGGCTGAGCCTGCGTTGCGCACGACAATCCCGCCCCACCAGTTTGGCGCGGGCGTCGTGTCAGCGCCGTCGCCGTTCGAGTCGCCTCCGGCGGTGTCATCGCGCCAGTCGGTGAACTCGATGGGCGCCATGGCCGTGCCGACGGCGGTCAGCCTGCCATCAACAGCCAGGCCCTGGAATTGCGGAAACTTGACCACGGTGCCCGGCAGAATGCGCAGTTGGGCCTGGGCTCCCACCGTGATCGACGAGCCCACCAGCATCGCGTGGGCCGGCTTCAGATACCACTCGACCTCGGTGGCGCTGAGCGTCCCGCCGTCGAGGTAAACGTCGGCCCCGTTGCCGGCATACTGTGTGGCATCGTCGTCGAGGAACGACGCGTTCAACCCGACCTGCACGCCGCGGGTGTTCTGGGAAAAGCGGTTGTTTTCGAACACGAACGCCCCGTACCCGGCCAGCAGATAGAGACCGGCGAAATCGTTGTGCTCGAACGTCGTCTGCCGGAGCGTCAGATCGCCTGTGCCCGATTTCACGAGACCCGCCCTGTTCCAATACCCGGCATAGCGCACACGGGCCTGTTCGAGTGTGGCTGAGCCTGCGTTGCGCACGACAATCCCGCCCCACCAGTTTGGCGCGGGCGTCGTGTCAGCGCCGTCGCCGTTCGAGTCGCCTCCCGCGCTGTCATCGCGCCAGTCGGTGAACTCGATGGGCGCCATGGCCGTGCCGACGGCGGTCAGCCTGCCATCAACAGCCAGGCTTTGGAATTGCGGAAACTTGACCACGGTGCCCGGCAGAATGCGCAGTTGGGCCTGGGCTCCCACCGTGATCGACGAGCCCACCAGCATCGCGTGGGCCGGCTTCAGATACCACTCGACCTCGGTGGCGCTGAGCGTCCCGCCGTCCAGGTAAACGTCGGCCCCGTTGTCGGCATACTGTGTGGCATCGTCGTCGAGGAACGACGCGTTCAACCCGACCTGCACGCCGCGGGTGTTCTGGGAAAAGCGGTTGTTTTCGAACACGAACGCCCCGTACCCGGCCAGCAGATAGAGACCGGCGAAATCGTTGTGCTCGAACGTCGTCTGCCGGAGCGTCAGATCGCCTGTGCCCGATTTCACGAGACCCGCCCTGTTCCAATACCCGGCATAGCGCACACGGGCCTGTTCGAGTGTGGCTGAGCCTGCGTTGCGCACGACAATCCCGCTCCACCAGTTTGGTGTCTCCGTGGTCCCGGTGAAGACGACGGGGGCGCTTGAGGTTCCAACGGCGCGCAAGGCGCCATCGACCGTGAGCCCCTGGAACTGGGCGAACCGGACCTGCACCCCCGCCTCGACAGTCAGTGTCACGCCGGCCGAGATGCCGACGCCCCCCGTCACCTGATAGGGGCTGTTGGCCAAAGTCCACGTGGTGTTCGCGTTGATCCAGCCCGAGACCGGCGTCTGGGCTGTCACCTCTGTCGCGCACGACGCCAGGAGCATGAGTGCCAAGCCGGGCGTGGCCAGGGCGAAACAACGGTTTCGTCGATTAAGCGGTCTATTCAGGTTCATTCGGAATGGTCTCATGGCTTAGGCACTTGAGAGAAACGTCCTATCGAGGAACCAACGGGAGATGCCGGATGTGAGCGGTTCTGAGCGGCGTTTGATGGGGCATGTCACCGCGCAGGATACAAAGACCCCTGATGCCGCGGCGCCGCCGCCAGTAGCGACCCTCGAGCCGGTGGTGGGCGCCGTGCGCGCGGCGGCAAACCGGGCGTCGCGGGCGACGAGCGTGGCAGCATCGAATGGGCGCTGGGATGGCATGCCTGCGCCGAGATTCCTTCAAACCATGACTCGATGCAACCAAATCAGGCCTGCGCCGCGGCGTGTTTCGCAGACTCCACAAAGTGCGACGCCCGTTCCGCGCAGTTGCGAGATCTGACTACTGAGGAATCACCGGGATGCACTACACCGTCACCCTCACCCGTCCTGCAAAGCGGGGCACCCTCTCCCACCCGCGGCGCGGCGCCCACGGAGTGGTCGCCCTACCTGCGCGTCACACTGAGAATTGCTGGCAACTATTGCTTGCCGGCGGATGGCGTAGTGATGCTATTCTGACTTCCGTGAGCTTTTTGACGGTGACGGAACTCTCTCAACCGCGGCGCGATGGCCGGGCGAAGCGCCCGGCGACCGCCATTGTTTTGACTCCACCCTGATCGGCTCCTGTCGCCGGTTGGGTTGTTGCGGGCGTCTCCTTCTCTTTCTCCCGTTGCGCACACACCCGCCCGGGCTCTTCGGATACCGCGGCGGGCCATGCCTCCGCCCGGTTGCATCCCATCACGCGATGGAGACCGACACGGGGCGAGCGGCCTTTCGAGGAAGAGAATGTATTTATGAAACGATTGCAGCCTTTCGAAAACGATATTAGCCGCCGCCGGACGTTTGCGATTATTTCGCACCCGGACGCGGGCAAGACGACGCTGACGGAGAAACTGCTGCTGTACGGCGGCGCGGTGCAGCTTGCGGGGTCTGTCACCGCCCGCAAGAGCGAGCGCGCCACGACGTCCGATTGGATGGAACTCGAAAAGAAGCGCGGGATTTCGGTCAGTTCGACCGTGTTGCAGTTCGAGTATGGCGGTTGCTGCATCAACCTGCTCGATACGCCCGGACACAAGGACTTCTCGGAGGACACCTACCGCGTGCTCACGGCCGTCGACGCGGCGGTGATGGTGATCGACGCCGCCAAAGGCATCGAGAGCCAGACGCGCAAGCTGTTCGAGGTCTGTCGGCGGCGCGGCATCCCCATCTTCACGTTCATGAACAAGCTCGACCGGCCCGCGCGCGACCCGTTGGCGTTGCTGGACGAACTCGAACGTGTGCTCGGCTTGCACGCCTATCCCGTCAACTGGCCGCTGGGGGATGGAAGCGACTTTCGGGGCCTGTACGATCGGCGCTCGCATCAGGCGCACTTTTTCGAGCGGGTGCCGGGCGGCGCTTTTCGCGCCCCGGTTTCCGTGCATGGCCTCGCCGATCCGGTCGTGCGCGCCGGGATGCGCCCTGAGGTGTACACGCGGGTGGTGGACGAGTTGGCCATGCTCGATGGCGCCGGGGCCGCGTTCAATCACGCGGCCATTCTCGCCGGAGAACAAACACCCGTATTCTTCGGCAGTGCCGTCCACAACTTCGGGGTGCAGCTCCTGCTCGATACGTTCCTCGCGCTGGCGCCGACGCCTCAGCCACGCGCGGCCAACGGCCACCTGGTTGCCCCGGCAGCCGACGGCTTCTCCGGCTTCATTTTCAAGATGCAAGCCAACATGGACCCCAATCACCGCGACCGGCTCGCCTTTGTGCGGATTTGTTCGGGGCGATTCGAACGCGACATGACCGTGATCCACACGCGCACCGGCAAGCGCGTCCGGTTGGCGAGTTCGCACAAGCTCTTCGGACGCAAGCGCGAGACGGTGGATCTGGCCTACGCCGGTGACGTGGTCGGATTGGTCGGTCACTCCGAGTTTCGCATCGGGGACACGCTGGCCGAGGACCCGACTCTCAAGTACGACGAGATCCCACGGTTCGCCCCCGAGAGTTTTGCGTTCCTGCACAGCGCGAGCACCGCGCAGTTCAAACGGTTTCGCGAGGGTCTCGGACAGTTGCTCGAAGAAGGGGTCGTGCAATCCTTCCTGTTGCGCAACGCCCCGCAGCGCGTCGCCCTGCTCGGGGCGGTCGGCCCGCTCCAGTTCGAGGTCGTGCAATACCGCTTGCAGACCGAGTACGGCGCCGAGTCGCGTCTCGAAGCCGCGCCCTGGCAAGTGCTCCGTTGGCTGGTGGACGGCGCGGTCGACGATGCGAAACTGCCCTCCGGCGCGCGCCTGGCAACGGATGTGGCTGGCCAGACGGTGATCCTCTTTACCGAGGAATGGTCCTGCAACTTCTTCGTCGAACGTAACCCCGACGTGAAGCTGGCCGTTCTGCCGCCTAAGACCCAGGATCCATCTGCCCCTCCGTCAGCGAAAGATGCGGCCTCGACGCGCACAGACGCGTCGACCTGACCCGCATGGGAACGCAGCGCGGCAGAGGCGCAACCAAAGCGACGGGAGACTCGTGCGTCTCTGGTGCCGAAGAATGCGCAGGTCGCCGCGCTGCGCCGGCGCTGCTGCGCAGCGCTCAGGGTGAGGGCCCGTGCAGTCATCGGGAGCGGCATCCGGTGTGGGTTAGCGATGACGCGAACCAACTCGACCGGTGGAGGATTGGCGGGCTTGTCCTCGCTCCGGGTGACCGTCGGGTGATCTTCTGCTCCGGCAAGGACCGCCAAGCCGGATCGGCCACCGCGATCGCGCCGTGTCCTGCGCCGAGCGTGTCCGGTCTGACCGTCTGGTTCGACGCGGAAACGATTGACCCGGACGATCCGATGAGGGTCGTGAGCCGCGCAGGGCGGCGCTACGTGCGGCAGTGGATGAGTCGGGCGCCTGGTGAGCTGGAGGTCGGGCAAACGCACGAAACCGCGCAGCCAGAGTGGCTGCCGACCGCGTTGAACGCCCGGCCGGCAGTGCAATTCCACCATTCCTTTTCCGGCCTGGCCAGTCGCCCGATCTCGGGGAACGTGTTGTCGGCGGAGCAGGAGTGCACGCTGTTCGTCGTCCAGAAATACGAAGGGCCGAGGCACTTCAGCGCCACGGTGCTGTGGCAGTCCAGGGGGGACCAACGATCTGACCGTCGAGACCGTTGCCCTCCCAGCCGCAGCGTTGGACCGCCCGTATGTCCAAGTTCGCTGGGCTTACTACGCCCAAGCCACGACTCGGACTGGCCCACGGCCTCTGGTCCGGGTGGACGATCTGGTGGCGAGCTCCGCGACGATACCCGCCGATTACCTGGTCTGGCTCAGCAGTTACCTGCCACCTCAACCGGCGCTGGGCGGATACGCCGGCTGCGTCATGGAGGCCGACCTGGACGGAGATGGGGCCGCCAATGTCTTGGAATACCTCTCTGGCGCCAACCCCGTGCGGGCAGATTCCGCCCCAGACTGGCATATTGACTTGGCCGATGGCGTGTTGACTGTTTACTGGCCGCTCCGTGCTGACGTACGGGGTGTCACCTGGCGACTCGAGGAATCCGAAGACCTGCGGGTCTGGAAGGCTGCTGACTGGATCGGCTCCGATTTCCACCTCCACGCAGGCTCGACGTGGCGTCTTGCAACCAGGCTCGACCTGCAGGAACTGCCCGCCGGCTCTGCCGGCCATTACTACCGCGTGTGGGCTGACTCGGATCCCCCCTAAAGTGACACCCAAGCGACGGGAGACTCGTGCGTCTCTGGTGCCGACGAATGCGCAGGTCGCCGTGCCGCTCCGGGACAAGGGGAAATGAGGGTCTGGCTTCTGATTCGACGGCCGCACAGTTTATCTTCGGTTGGATTGGGTCCAGATAGCCTCGTTTGCCGCCGACAACCTCCAGTTGCACCCCCAGGAACCATCCGGTGAAACGGGGGCTTGTGGCGGGGCACACGTTCTGCTACTCGACTCCGGTTGCGGCCAACTCTGAAAGTCATGACTGCCCCCGATCGCCCCCCTCGAGTCCACTCTCCCACTCAGTGTGGATTGGCAACCCGATTGCGGATGACGCTGTTGTTGTGCCTGGCGGCGGTGGGAATCCAGACCGCAGGGCCGGCCCTGGCCGCAGGGGGGCGAGTGGTCGCCTGGGGCCGAAACGACGAGGGCCAATGCGCTGTTCCATCGAGCGCGACCAATATTGTCGGGATTGCCGCTACCGCAATTCAAACACTCGCCTTGCGCGAGGACGGAACGCTCCTGGCTTGGGGCAGTGCACCTCCCGGAAATGCCGGCGACCTGGTCCGGATCGCCGGCGACAATTTCCATGCCGCGGGCGTCCGCTCCGATGGCACCGTGGTCGTCTGGAGTTCGTTCCCATCCGTGGCCACGGTCCCGGCGGAAGCGACAAACATCGTCGATGTGGCCGTTGGCAACAGCCATGTCTTGGCGCTCCGGCAGGACGGTCGCGTGATCGCGTGGGGAGAGAACGCCTGGGGACAACTCAACGTTCCGGCCTCCGCCACGAATGTGGTCCAGATCGACGCCGGCGGTGTGCACGGGATGGCCCTTTGCGCAGACGGGCGGCTTCTCGTGTGGGGCCAGATCAGTTGTGTGCCCGCTGGGGCGACGAATCTGATGGCGATTGCGACCACCTTCGATCGCTGTCTGGCATTGCGCCGCGACGGGCGCGTCCTCGAATGGTTCGCCTACGCGGATCTCGAAGTCCCGCCACAGGCCACGAACGTGGTCGCCATCTCAGGCGGCGCTTCGCACTGGCTGGCCGTCCGCCAGGACGGAAAGGTCGTGGCGTGGGGGCTCACTCCGGAGCCGGAGACGATCGTGCCGGCGGGTCTGGCGGATGTGACCGCCATCGCGGGCGGGGGCAATCACAGCGTGGCTCTGACGGGGTATTCGGGTCCTTCGGTTCACGTGGCGCCGCCTGGCGCGACGGTGCTCGCCGGCGATCCGATCCTGCTTTGGGGCGAACCGCGCGGACTGCGTCCGGTCAGCCGCCAATGGTCTCTTGAAGGTGCGGCGGTGCCGGGAGCGACGAACAACTGGTTGTTCGTCGACAACGTCCAGGGGATGCATGCCGGCAGCTACACGTTGGGGGCGAGTGGTGGGGCCGGAACCGTGTTCAGCCACTCGATCGAACTGATCGTCATCGAGACAGCCCCGCGTTTTTTTGGACCGGACTGCACCGTGGGTCTGTTAAGGGGCCAGCCGCTTTTGCTCGCGCCCGAGGTGCGTGGGACCGAACCGATGGCGTTTCAGTGGCGCAAGGACGGCATCGGTTTGGCAGGTGAAACCAGGCCCAGTCTGGCAATCCCGGCAGTGACTTGGGCCGACGCAGGCCTGTACGAACTCGTGGCCAGCAATCGCATTGGCGTGACCGTCAGTCCCGCTCAGACTGTGTCAATGATCCACGTCGCTGCCTGGGGATCGAACACCGCGGGACCAACTGAGTTGCCGCCCTCGGCAACCAACCTGGTGGCCATCGCCGCGGGAGTCAACCACTGCCTCGGGCTGCGCGAAGACGGGACGGTTGTGGGCTGGGGCGATTCGAGTTTCGGCCAGACCACGCCGCCGGATGCCGCCACCAACGCTGTCGCCATCGCTGCCGGTGAGGGCCTGAGCCTTGTGCTGCGGGCCGATGGCCGACTCATCGCCTGGGGCTCGAACGACTCTGGCCAAGCCAATCCGCCCGCCGACGCAACCAATCTCATCGCGGTTGCAGCCGCATGGACCCATTGCCTTGCGGTCCGTCAGGATGGGAAGGTCTTTGCCTGGGGAGCGAACTGGGCCGGGGAATGCACGGTCCCGGAGTCGGCAACCAACGTTGTCGCGGTGGCTGCCGGAGGCGGGCACAGTCTGGCATTGCGTGCGGATGGAACCGTGGTGGCCTGGGGCTCGGGCTCATACGGCATGAACAGCGTTCCGGAGGCGGCCACGAATGTGGTGGCTATCGCCGCTGGAGGCGAACACAACCTGGCCCTGCGCGCCGATGGGACTGTGGTGGGGTGGGGGAGCAACGCCGCCGGCGAATCCACGCCTCCCGAATGGGCCACGAACCTCGTGTCCATTTCCGCCCACGGCTGCAACAGCGTCGGGGTGCGCGCCGACGGCACGATTGTCGAGTGGGGTTGCGGTTTCTATCCTGAAGCGCCCATTCCCGCCCAAGCCACCAACGCGATCGCTGTGTCAGCGGGTCGAGGGTTCAATCTGGCGTTGCTCGATCGAGGTGTGTTGCGGGTGTCTCAGGCCCCGCGAAACCCGGTGACGGCTGCTGGTGAGACTCTGATTCTGCGGGCAGCCGCCTTCGGTTATCCGGCGCCGAGCTATCGTTGGCTGCGGAACGGTGTGCCGGTTGCAGGCGCGACCAATGCCTGGCTCGTCTTGTTGAATGTGCAGGCCGGCGCGGCCGCCCAGTACTCTGTCGAGTCCACCAGTGGCGGTCGGGTGATCACGAGTTCACCGACACCGCTCACGGTTCTGCCGACAGCGCCCTCGATCACCACCGATCCGCTCAGCCAGCTTGTGTTGTTAGGCACCGAGGCGCTGTTCACCACGGCGGCCAAGGGGACGGAGCCGATCGCGTTCGAGTGGCAGTTCAACGGGCAGACTCTGCCCGGGGCAAACGAGTCGGTCCTGCGGTTGTCGTCGGTCGGACATGCACAGAGCGGTGAGTACCGCGCAGTGGCGGCCAACATCCTGGGCCGCGCGACCAGCCACGTGGCGACCTTGACGGTCTTCGAGGCGGTGGCGTGGGGCAGTCCCTGGCAGGGCCAGACCGACGTGCCGCTCAACGCGACAAACCTGGTCGAATTGGCCGCCGGCACGGCGCACACGTTGGCCTTGCGCGAGGACGGCACAGTGGTGGCCTGGGGCCACAACGCGTCCGGCCAATGCACCGTGCCGCCCACGGCGACGAATGTCCTGCACGTCGCAGCGCGCGGCGAACGCAGTCTGGCACTGCGTCGGGACGGCGCGGTGGTGACCTGGGGTGCCACGGGATATGATCTGGAAACGGTGCCTGACTCTGCGACGAACGTCATCGGCATCGGAGCTGGCACCTACCACAGCCTGGTCGTGCGCCGGAACGGTTCCGTGGTGGCGTGGGGGAACAATGGGGCCGGGCAGGCAACCGTCCCGGCGACTGCCGCGAACGTGGTCGCCGTAGCCGGCGGGGCCAACCACAGCCTGGCCCTGCGCGCCGACGGCACGCTGGTCGGGTGGGGGACCGGTGTCTACGGTTTGACGAATCCGCCCGCGTCCGCGACCGGGATTGTGGCGATCGCGTGCGGTTCGCTGCACAACCTGGCGTTGCGTGCCGATGGCACGGTGGTCGCCTGGGGGATGACCAACCAGGGCCAGTGCAATGTGCCGATCGAGGCCACGAACCTGCTGGCCATCGCGGCGCAACAGACCACCAGCATGGCCCTGCGCCGGGACGGTCGGGTGTTCGTTTGGGGTTCTGTCGCGAATGGCATGGATCAAGTGCCAGCCAACGCAACGAACGTGGCTGCTATTGCGCTTGGCGCGATGCATTGCGTGGCGTCGATCGACCGGGGCGCGGCAGTGGTCTACGCTCCGCCGCTCGATAGCAGGGTGCTGGTCGGGGAGAAGCTCATCCTTCTGGCGGATGCCTACGGGGCGAATCCGCCCGCCGCCCGGTGGTACCGGAATGGACAGCCGGTGGCCGGCGCCACAAACCGGTGGCTGGTCCTCCCAGACGTGCAGGAATCGGCGGCCGGCTCTTACACAGTGGCCTTCGCCCGCGGCGACGATTGGATCAGCAGCGCCGTCGCACAGGTGACCGTCGTGCCGTCCATGCCGGTGATCCTAGGCCAGCCTTCGAGCCAAACAAACTGGGTGGGAGCGCAGATCGCACTCGAAGTCGAGCGCTTGGGATCTGAGCCCATGGACTACGCGTGGTTCCGCGATGGGACGCGCGTCGAGGGGGCGGCGGGGCGCCGGCTCGATTTCCCTGACCTGTCATTTGCGGACTCGGGTTTTTATCACCTGGTTCTGTCGAACGCGCTGGGGTCGGTGACCAGCAATCCGGTCCGATTGGACGTGCAGCAAATTGCGGCCTGGGGATCCAATTTCTCGAGCCAGACCAACGTGCACAGCGGCGCCACGAATGTGGTGGCGTTGGCGGCGGGAGACCGCCACACACTCGCGCTCCGATTGGATGGGAGCGTGGTGGCGTGGGGTGCGTCAAGTTCAGGGCTGACCAATGTCCCTTCGATGGCCACCAACGCGATCGCCATAGCGGCAGGGACAGACCACAACTTGGTCGCGCGCGCGGACGGTACGGTGCTGGCCTGGGGGAGTTCGCTTTACGGAAAGACGACCGTGCCGCAGCAGGCCACCGGGGTGGTGGCAGTGGCCGCAGGGACGGCCCATAGCCTGGGGTTGCGGCGCGATGGCCGGGTCGTGGCCTGGGGAAACACGAACAACAGCCTGCTGAATGTCTCGCCGCGTGCGGTGAAGGTCGTGCGGGTCGCTGCGCCGGCGTTTCTGGGCAACTACTCGCTGGCGTTGCGCCGAGACGGTCGCGTATTCGGATGGGGCGCGAGTGCCAACGGCCTGACGAATCCGCCGGCGGCGATCTCGAATGTCGTCGGGATCGGCGCCGGTCCGGTTCACGCCCTGGCGATCCGCGGCGACGGTCGTGTTGTCGGCTGGGGCTCGACAACGGGCGGCGGTCTCAACATCCCCGAATCAGCGACAAATATCGTGGCTGTGGTGGCGGGCGCCAACTCGACGGGGCTTGGTTTTTCGTTGGCTCTGCGCAACGACGGCGCGATCCTCGGCTGGGGTGCGACCAGCCAGGTGCAGTTGGCCCAGCTCCCAGCCAACCTCTCGAGTGCCTTCGCCCTGGGCGCTGGTTCGAGCCACGCGGTGGCTGCCACCGCGTCGCGCGCCCCGCGATTCGTCGACCGATTAGGCGATCTGGTGGCTTACCAAGGACATGACTTCTCGTTGAATGCGCTGGTGATAGGAGCGCCGCCGCTGGCCTACCAATGGCGTTTCGATGGGACCGACCTGGCCGGCGCCACCCAGCCAACCTTGCGGTTGACCAATGTGACGAGCGCCAGCGCAGGGCTGTATTCGGTCGTCGTCAGCAACCGGTTGGGTGTGCTCGAAGGCGAAGTGGCGCAGTTGGCGGTCGAGCCGGTGCCTTTTGCGCCGGCGATTGTCAAATCGCCTGCCAGCCAGGCGGTGTGGGCGGGAACGAACGTCACGTTGAGTGTCGAGGTGAGCGCCTCGCCGGCCCCGGCTTTCCAGTGGCAACGCAACGGTCAGGACATTTCAGGCGCGACCGGCTCCGCCTACACGATCCCCTACGCGGTGCCCGGCCACGCCGGGACGTATCGCGTCGTGGTGTCGAATCTGGAAGGCACAGCCACGAGCGCAGACGCCCTGCTCACCGTCGACATTCCGCCCTGGCCGACGCTCGGAACGCTCGAATCGAATCGGACGGTTTCCGTCGGATCGCCGCTATTGCTTACGGTGAGGGCGAACGGGACGGCGCCGATTCACTATCAATGGCGGCGCAACGGGGCGGACCTGCCCGGGGTGACGGGTCCGAGCCTTTCGTTGGCGGCGTTCGAGTTCGAGGACGGGGGTGTCTACAGCGTCGTCATGAGCAACGCGTCTGGCGTGGCGGAGAGCCCGGGCGCATCGATCGCGCCTTGCCCGGTGGCGGTTTGGGGCACGGGCCTGGTGACGAACCTGCCGAGCGCGCTCAGCAATGCGGTGGCGATTGCCGCGGGGAAAGCGCACGCATTGGCGCTGAAGGCCGATGGCACCGTGGTGGCCTGGGGCGAGGTCCGTCGCGGTGACGTCGACTCCGGCCAGGTGACCGTTCCGGCTGGCCTGAAGGATGTCGTCGCGATCGCCGCCGGGGAATATCACAACCTGGCACTCAAGCGGGATGGCGCCGTGGTCTGCTGGGGATTGGACGTTTCCGGGCAGGCCACCGTGCCGGCGGAGGCGACAAACGTGATCGCCATTGCCGCCGGTTCGGAGCACAGCCTGGCGCTGCGCGCAGATGGGTCGGTGGTCGCGTGGGGGACCAGCGTGTACGGACTGAACACCGTGCCGGCGGCGGCGGTCAACGTGACGGCGATCAGCGCGGGGGAGAGGCACAGTCTGGCGTTGCGCGCGGACGGCGTGCCGGTGGCATGGGGGACCCCTTACACAGGTGTCACGACTGTTCCATCGAGGGCCACCAACCTGGTGGCCATCGCTGCCAGGGACTACTACTGTCTGGGGATTCGCGCGGATGGCACCCGGGTCCAGTGGGGTCTGGCCCCCTCCTGGTACGTGTTTTCAGGCCGGGCAACAGGAATGTCCCCACCCGCCGTCGACGATGACTATTGCGGGGTGGCCGCCGGTTGGAACCATGCGCTGTATCTCGATTCCAACGGCGGTCTTACGGTGTTTTCCGAATCGTCCAGTCTCAGGGCACCCGCCTGGGAGATCAGTCCCCCCTGGTTTCACGATGGCATTGCCGTCGCGGCGGGAGCCGAGTTCAGCCTGGCTCTGATCCGTCCTGCCGGGGCACTGCCGGCTTTGCAGATCGGCACACGCCGCGCTTACGAAGGGGGAACCGCCGTGTTCGCCGCGTTCGGGCCGGGGCAGCAGGTCACGGGGTGCCAGTGGGAGTTCGAAGGGGCGGATCAGTTGGGGGCCACTCGCCCGTTCCTGGTGTTGTCCAACGCGACTGGCGCGGCGACCGGCACTTACACAGTCCGTTTATCCGAAGCCGGAGGTGCAGCGCGGAGCGATGCGATGCGGCTCGATGTGGTGCCACCGCCGCTGCCTCAGATCGTGCGGCAGCCGCTGTCCCAGACAGTGGGGGCGGGGGGTGAGGCATTGTTCAGCGTCACAACCGCCGCCGGCGTACCGGTGTCTTTCGCCTGGCAATTCAACGGGACAGATCTGCCGGGCGAGATGCGCCCGGTTCTGTACTTGCCGGCAGTGCAGGACGCACATGCAGGTGTGTACCGCGTGCTGCTGCGGAATGCGGCCGGCACGGTGGTCAGCGACGGGGCGCGACTGACCGTGACGCCAACCGCGCCGTCGATCGTAACGCAGCCGGTCGACGTCGGTGCGATGCGCGGGGAGACAGTCTTGCTCTCGGTCATCGCTCGAGGTTCGGAGCCGATGGCTTATCGCTGGGAATTCAATGAAGTCCGGAAGGAAGGCGCGGACGCATCCACCCTGGTGCTGCCTGCGGTGCAACCGACCGATGTGGGCGGGTACCGCGCGATCGTCACCAACTTGTACGGGGCGGCGACCAGCGCGGTGGCGCGCGTCCATCTGCCGCCGTTGTCGGTCTGGGGCGACCGCGCATCCTATGTCGGCAGTCCGCCACTGAGCGCCTCGAACCTCATCGCGCTCTCGGTGGGGGGCAGCCATGTGATCGGCTTGCGCGAAGACGGCACGGCCGTGGGCTGGGGCATGAACGATTGCGCGCAGGCGGCCGTGCCGGAGGGCTTGAGCAACGTGGTGCAGGTGTCGGCGGGAGAGTTGCACAGTTTGGCGTTGCGCAGCGATGGCACGGTCGCAGGTTGGGGTTCGGCTTCCTACGGCGGTTCCGTCCCCGAGGCCAGTCTCTCGAACATCGTCCAGGTCTCCGCCGGGGCGATGTTCAGTCTCGCCCTCGATGCCGAAGGCAACGTTTACTCGTGGGACAAGCCGGAGGATTTCCAGATCGAGCCGGTGGCTGATGCGGTGGCAATTGCCGCGGGCGGGGTGCACCGCTTGGCCCTGCTGCGGGACGGTTCCGTGACAGCATGGGGGATCAATCCGCTTGGGCAAACCTCGGTGCCGCCCGAGGCGACCAATGCGGTGGCGATCACGGCCGGACGTGGATTCAGTGCCGCGTTGCGAGCGGATGGCCGTGTGGTGGCCTGGGGCACCTTCGAAGAGTCGCCGTTAATGGTCCTCGACCTGCGCTGCTACGGCCCCAACACCAGTTGGAGCGGCACGGCGGGTGAACGCCGATTGCCTGTTCCAGCCGAGGCGACGAACGTTGTGGCGATCGCTGCAGGCCGCCACCACCTGGTCGCGCTGCGCGCGGACGGAGTTGTGATTGCCTGGGGCGAGAACACCGCCGGCCAGACCGAGGTGCCCGGACTCGATGAGGTGATGACCATCGCGGCGGGTGGCGACCTGAGCGCGGTGCTGCACGGCGCACTGGGAGCGCGGTTTGGGGCGATCCAGCCGACCCGAATCGTGGGTGAGGACGCGTCTGTGCTGATGAACCTGGCGCGGGCGGGCCGTCCGCCGTTTGGACAACAGTGGCAGCACACCGGCATTGCATTGCCCGATCAAACGAATGCTTACCTCTGGTTGCCATGGGGCCAGGTCCGGGCGGGCGAGTACCGGGCCGAGTTGACGAATAGTTTTGGCGCCGGGGCGACACTGATCTCGCTCGTGGTCGCGCAGGCGCCGCCCGTCGTGAGAGTCCAACCGGCGCCCCAGACAGTCGAGGAAGGGAACGATGCAGTTTTCAGCGTCACAGCAGGCGGTTCAGCACCGTTGACCTATCGGTGGCGACGCGACGGGGCGCTGCTGGCGGATGGGGCGGGGATCGAGGGAACGACGACGCCGGTGCTGACGCTGCGCAACGTCGCCCCGGGCGATTCCGGCGCCTACAGCGTCATCGTCACAAATGCGTTGGGGAGCGCCACAAGCGGGGATGCCAATCTGGTCGTTGTGCCTGTCCTGCCGCTGGCGGCGGCCCTGGACACGACGAATCTGGTGTGGACGACAGGCGGCGACGCGGCTTGGGAGTGGCAGACGAGTTGGACACACGACGGCCTGGATGCGGCGGGGAGCGGGCCCTTCGATGTGGCGCGGACCAACTGGATCGAGACCGTGAGTACGGGACCGGTGGCGATTGGATTCTGGTGGACAACATCGGGTTGGTACAACGACCGGCTGGCTCTCTGGCTCGATGGCGTCGAGCAGGTGGCCATCGGAAATGACGTGGCCTGGGAGCGGCGCACCCTGGCGGTGCCAGCCGGGCCCCACACCCTGCGCTGGGTGCATTCCTGTCGTCCCTTCTCGCGCACCTCGATGGCGGCTCTCGATGAGGTCCGTTTCGTCGAACCCGAGGCGCCTATCGTTATTGCCCAACCCGCATCGCGCAGTGCAATCGAAGGGGCGACTGCGACGTTCAGCGGTGCAGGCGGGGGCACGTTGCCGCTGTCCTACCAGTGGCTGTTCAACGGCGTTGGTTTGCCCGGAGCTACAAACTCCGTGTTGACTCTGAGAGGCGCCGGCCCTGACCGTGTGGGTGACTACCGGTTGGTCGTCGCCAATCTCGCCGGCAGTGCGACCAGCCAGGTGGCCACGCTCACGCTGACCCCGTCCGCACCCGTCGTCGCCGCCGCGCCGCAATCTGTGGTCACCGCCCCCGGTCTGACGGCCGTCCTCACGGCTGACGTTCAAGGGACGACGCCGATGGACCTGCAATGGCAACGTGACCGCGCGGATCTGGCTGACGCGCGCCAGGCAACTCTCGAGATCCCCGAAGTGGGAGCGGCTGACGTGGGATGGTACCGGATCGTCGCGCGCAATGAATGGGGAACCACCTTCAGTGCCGAGGCTGCGCTCGCGCTGGTCCCGGTCGCGGCATGGGGATTGAACACCTATGGTCAAATTTCAGTGCCAGTCGATGTGGGCGAGGTCGTCGAGGTCGATGCGAGTTACAGCGGCAGCCTGGCCCGGCGCAGCGACGGTTCGCTGCGGTTCTGGGGGCTTCTCCAAATCTATCCGCCGTCGCCGATGGATGAGAGCGAGGCGGTCGGGCCGTTCGTGGCAGTGGATGCGGGTTATGAGCATTTCGTGGCGTTGCGCGCGGACGGACGGGTGGTCGTCTGGACTTTGTTCGGCCAGGAATTGACGAATGCGCCGCCCGATCTCGCAGCGGCTGTGACGGTGGCTGCCGGTTGGGAACACAACCTGGCCGTGCGCTCGGATGGCACGGTTGCGGCCTGGGGCCAAAATGACGAGGGTCAATGCACGGTCCCGCCTGGGGTCACAAACCTGGTCGCCGTCGCAGGCGGACGAGCACACAGCCTGGGGCTGCGCGCCGACGGCACGGTCGCGGCCTGGGGCGGCAACGCTCACGGGCAGATCGACGTTCCCTCCGATCTCACGGATGTGATCGCTATCGATGCAGGCGCGGACTACAGCCTCGCATTGCGGGCCGATGGCACAGTGGCGGCATGGGGTGAGATCGAGCCGCCACCGGCCGGGCTCGACGGCGTGGTCGCCCTCGCCGCAGGCGCCGGGTTTGGCCTGGCTCTGCGAGCCGACGGCGCTGTTGTGCAGTGGGGCGCTGCAGAGCCGGCGGGGGTGCCGGAAGGTCTGTCCGACGTGACCTCGATGTCGGCCGGGTGGCATCATGCCTTAGCTGTGGTGGGCGACGGTCGGCCCGCCATCACGGTGCAGCCCTTTCACCGTGCCACTGTGCGCGATGGCCGTTTGACCGTGCATGTTCGTGCCACGGGTTTGGCGCCGCTGCATTACCAATGGCGCCGCGACGGGGTGGATCTGCCCGAGGCGACCGCGCCGACGCTCTCATTGACCGGCGACGAGTCCGCGTTGGTCGGCACCTACACTGTGCGTGTGAGCAATGCTCTGGGTGCGGTCGAGTCGGCATCCTGCCGGGTAGGGCCGCCGTCGGGGCCGTGGTTCGACACCTCGCCGGGGGCGATTCGCCTCGAACCAGACGGGCTCCACATGGTGTTGCTGGGATTGTCGGGAAACGGGACCGTGCGCGTGTGGGCGAGCAGCGATCTGCGCACCTGGGACCTGGTCCTCACACACGAGCCGGTGGTGGGTCGACTCGACTTGGTGGATCCGACGGCGTCACTCTGGCCAGTTCGGTTCTATCGCGCTGTCGAGGGCGAGTAGGATGCAGAAGAACAGGCGCGAGACGACGAACGTCGTGCGCAAGTTCATCGAGCGTGAACCTAAACCAAAGCCCAACACCGACGGCGGTCGCCGGGCGGGCGAAAGCGGTGCCGAGGCAGTCCACCGTCTTGCGGATCGTGGTGCGGGGCGTCAACTGGCTGGGGGATGCCGTGATGTCCACCCCCGCGCTTCTCCGACTTCGTGCCGCCTACCCGGACGCCCATATCGCGCTATTGACCCCGGACAAGCTCGCCGATCTTTGGATGCATCACCCGGCCATTGACGCGGTGCTGCTGTTCCAGCGCGGAGCGTCCCTTTGGCAAGTGGGGCGTCAACTGCGGCGGAGCCGATTCGAACTCGGCATCATCTTTCCGAACTCGCCGCGCGCCGCTTTGGAACTGTGTTGGGGACGAGTGCCGCGTCGTGTGGGGTACGCGACGTCATGGCGTCGGTGGTTGTTGACCGAGCCGGTGGCCAGGCAGCCCGAACACGTTGCCATGCGCAAGAGGCCGATCGCCGAAATCCGCGACTTAGCGGACGGGAAGCGCCCTGCGATGGCTTCCGGGGCATGGTTGACGACGGCCCATCATGTCCACCACTACCTTCATTTGGCCGCGGCGGTTGGCGCAGACCCCGACCCTGTTCCACCGCAGCTCATCGTTGTTCCTAGCGAGGTCGAGGCGGTCGCGCGGCGTTTCGGCTTGCCCGCGCTGGACCAGGAGGCCGCCCCGATTCTGGGGCTAAATGCCGGCGCGGAATATGGTCCGGCAAAGCGCTGGCCGCGCGACAGTTTTGTTGCCGCGGCGGTCGCTCTGAGACGACAGCTCGGCTGCCACTGGGTGATCTTCGGCGGACGCGGAGACACCGAACTGGCCGGGTCCATTGCCGCCGGGATCGCGGCGCAGGGGGCGGTCCCGGGCGGCAAGAGAGGGGGTGCGGGGCCGGGCGTATTCAATCTGGCGGGCTTGACCTCGTTGCGCGAACTCTGTGCCACGCTCAGTGTTTGTCGTGTGCTGCTGACGAACGACACAGGCCCGATGCATGTGGCGGCTGCGGTGGGCACTCCTGTGGTTGTGCCTTTCGGGAGCACATCGCCCGAACTCACCGGTCCCGGGTTGCCGGCCGATCCGCGGCACCGGCTTCTGGCGTCGGACGTTCCGTGCCGCCCCTGTTTTCGGCGCGAATGCCCGATCGATTTGCGCTGCATGCGCTCGATCACGGTCGAGCAGACGGTCGCGGCGGTGGTGGGTCTTCTCTGCACAGCGTCGGCAGTCTCGTTGCGCGAGGGCGCGCCGCCGGCAAGCCCCTGAAGGCCGGGTCCCGTGCCTGAGCCGAGGCTTCGGCAGGCAGGCCTGACTCGGGTGCCGGTGACGAAGGTCAAGGCCCAACCCAGACAATCTGGAACGTGCTGCGTCGGTCTGGGACCCCAACTCGCAAATTGCGGGTTCATTCTGCCCATGAACCCGGAATGGGGAAGTGCTTGGAAATCAACGATTGCATTCCGAGGTTCATGGGCAGTCTCGACCGCCAGATTGGACGCGCATCGGGGCCATGAACCTGGCACATGTCCCCTCCCGGCGCGTGCAGTCGCGGCTGGCCCCTCTCGCGTCCGACGGGCGAGGGACGGGGTGAGGGTCCGCGGTCTGGAAAGGCGCGCCTGCTCGACCCGCGAGCCACTCTAGAGCTGAACAGCGGGCAGGCGCTTTTCGGATGTCTCCGAACCGCGCGGAGCGTTTCGGAGTGAATTGGCCTGTGCGCTGCCCCCCGATTCGTCCCATGCGCCGTTCGGGGCGCGTGTAGTTTGGCTGGCTTATGACGTCCAGCATCGTGCGATCCCGGTCAGGTCGCTGCGCTGAAGGAAGTCCGGCCCGCCAAGGCGAGTCCAAAGGGGCCATGCGCGAAGTAGCACGCCGCGCCAAGCGGCAAGCGAACCGGGTATCGAGTTGTTCTGCTTTGAGGCCGGATCAGGCTGCGATGAGAACCTTGAAGACTCTCTCTTGGGTGTTGCCGCTGGGTTGGGGGCTGGCGGTGGGCGCCCACGCCGGCACGTTGAGCGGTTACCTGCGCGATCCGAACTGGTACGCCCGGTACCAGGCGAACCCGTACGGCGTCGGATACTATGAATACGGTGTCAATGCCAACGGGACTGATTTGACCGCGACCGGCGGCGCGGCTGCGACGGATGTTCTGGGCCGGTTCAGCATGGGGAACCTGGCCGCAGGCCAATACACGGTCGCGTCTTGGGATGTGTGGTGGCGTTCCGCCTACGCCTTCAACGTGAGCGTGCCGGCAAGCGGAACGAGTGCCTCGGTCGATCTCCGACTCGGAGCCACGATGTGGGGTTACCCCGCGTTTTGGGAGGACACCGGGTACTATGAATTCGGCCAGACGTTCACCGCCACCGGCCCGGTTGCAATGATCTATCTGCGTGCGCCGTTCGCAACCGCGTACACACTCACGGTGCACGAAGGTCGTCCAGGCGGTTCGCAAGTGGGTGTGTCCCGGACATTCACCGGAGGGGACCAGCGGCCCATCTACGGCTACGGCGACATGCCCACGGTCGCCGGTCAGACCTATTACGCGCGTATCCGGACATCCACGCCAAGCATCGGAGGGGTCCTGATGCAGATGGATCCCCGTCCGGATTTCGCCGATCCGATGCCAGGGGGCTGTCTTTGGCTCGGCAATGGGAGCATCGTGACGCCGCATCCAGACCGCGATCTCGGTCTGATCATCATGTCCGACGACGATGGTTTGATCACAAACTTGTATACCCGGTCGAGCGGCGCCGCCCTCACCGACGCCACCAGCGTCGGCCAGACCTTCATCGCGCGGGGAGCGGGCTTGATCAGCGCGGCGTTCTGGCTGGCAGACCCATCGGCGCCGATCTACGAGGTGAGAGTCCTCGAAAACGGCCCGGGCGGCGCCCAGGTCGGGACTGCGAAGCGCGGTAAGCCCCCGCGATTGTCGGCGGACCCGGAACTGATCGTCACCTGGTCGCCAGGCGAATGTCCTCTGGTGGCCGACCAGGTCTATTACGCGGAGGTCACTCGGGTCGGCGGCGGGTCGTTCCATCAGATCTATGTCCATCGGGCAGATCCCTTCGCGCACGGGCAGGCGTATCGGAACGGTGCGCCGGTCGCCGGAGTCGATCTCGCCGGCACGCTCATCGAGGAGGCTGCGCCAGGCGCCGCCGCCCAGGCCAGAGTCAGGTTCCTGGCCGATCCCACAGTGGCGGAAGCCGAACGTGAGTCCGACCGGTTAGTCATCCGCTGGCGCACAAACGTATCGAGTGACAGCCGGATCGAGTTTGCCCCTGGCCATCCGCCTTACACGGGGCTGATGGTCGAGACGAATCTGGTCCAAGATCACGTCATCACTCTGACTGGCCTCTGGCCGCACACGCCCTATCACTTTCGAGTGACGTCTGTTGCGCCGGGGCATCGGCCTGCCGTGTCGCGCGATTCTGCTCTCTGCACGCGAGCGAGCGGGAAGAACCTGCTCGTGAACCCTGACTTCGAACTCGGTTCCGGGGCGAGTCCGCGCAAAACCATCCCGGGCTGGACGAAGATCGGCAGCCTGGACATGGGGATGTCCGATGGGACCTGGTTTGGCGAACTCAAACCGCATACGGGCCAGTGGCTTCTGCAAGCTGCGCTGAATGGATCAAGCTCAGATGCCTTTCTGTACCAGCGCGTCGCGGCGACGTCCGGCAATCGCTACGCGTTCAGCGCTTGGGCGATCACCAAGGCCCTCGAGAGAATCAACAACCAGACCGTCGAGAAGTATGATGTTTGGAACGACCGCAACCGCCTGATCTACGTTCGGTTGGGGCTCGATCCTATGGGTGGCACGAATCCGAACGCGCCGAGTGTGCGTTGGACCCCGCGTTTTTACAGCCACCTCCACTATTCGAATCCCTCGCTGTCGACGGTCTCTTCGAACACCACACTGACCGCGTTCATTCATTTCAAGGGAGACGGAGTCGAGTGGCATCTATATGGCATCGATGACTGCGTCCTGACCGAGACCGAATCGCCGCCGCCGCGCTTGATCGCACCCGAACTCGATCCCGAAGGCGCGTTCTCCTGTCAGGTCGCCAGTGAAGCCGGACGATGGGTGCGGATCGAGACCTCGGTCAACCTGGTCTCGTGGGTCGAACGGACCAACGTGCTCAATGCCACGGGCCTGGTGGACTTCCGCGACGACGTCGGCGAGCCGCATCGATTCTACCGAGCGGTGTCTTCGGTGTCTCCTTGAACGCTCTTCGCAGCAGTTCCGCAGGGCTTAGCGAGGCTTCGCCTCAGACCGGCGAGGCGTGTGAACGGCTTGTGGCCGCTCGGTGTTCACCACGATCACCGGAAGCCGACGCCTCGCTAAGTGGCGCCGCTGCGCGGCGCAAAAACTTGACTCATTTACTACAGATTTCATCGAGGGAGTAACTCCAGGCCAGCGCCCGCGGCTGCATTTGGTCCGTCCTCGGGCTTGCTTTCGACGATGTCCGGGGCAATGTTTCGCGCCTGTGCAGACTGGACGACCATGAGGAAACCTCTGCGATCCGTTGGCTCGAACGGGACTCGGTGCGCGGTGAGACGCGCTGCTCTCTGGGGCATATTGGCGAGTGCGGTTATTGCGCTGCGCGCGGGCGATCAACCGCAGTGGGGACAGGCCTGGACCCGTAACTTGGTCTCGGGCGAGACCGGGCTGCCGGATTCGTTCGACACGAAGTTGGGACGGAACGTTAAATGGGTGGCGGAACTCGGCTCGGAGGCGCACTCGACGCCGGTCGTCGCCGCGGGCCGCGTCTTTGTCGGCACCAACAATGACCAGCCGCGCGATCCCAAGCACCAGGGCGACCGCGGTGTTCTCATGTGTTTTGCGGAACAGACGGGGCAGTTTCTGTGGCAACTGGTCGTGCCCAAGAGAGACGAGGACCCCTATTTCGACTGGCCCCGCAGCGGCATCTCCTCACCCGCGACAGTCGAGGGAAACCGGGTTTACATTGTCAACAATCGGGGCGAAGTGCTTTCCCTCGACACCGAGGGGATGGCCAATGGCAACGACGGCCCGTACCGGGAGGAGGGACGTCACATGTCCCCGGCAAACGAGCCGGCGCTCGATCCGGGTCTGACGGATGCGGACATTGTGTGGCTCTTCGATCTGACGAGCGGCGCGGGGATCTGGTCCCACGACGCGGCACACAGCTCGATCTTGATCCACGGCGACCATCTTTATCTCAACACTGGCACCGGCGTGGACAACACGCATCGCCGCATTCGGACGCCCGACGCGCCGAGTCTGGTGGTGCTCGACAAGAAGACGGGCCGTCTGCTGGCCCGCGATCGGTTGGGGATTGGCCCCCGGATCTTCCACAGCACGTGGTCGGCTCCTTCGATGGGAACGGTCAAGGGACGGTCGCTGATTTTCTTCGCCGGGGGCGATGCCGTGATATACGCGTTCGAGCCCTTGGAGGGCGCCCCTGCCGACGGTGAGGTGGCCACTCTGAAGACGGTCTGGCAATACGATTGCGATCCCGGAGCGCCCAAGGAGAACGTGCATCGCTATTACCTGAATCGCCGCGAAGGGCCCAGCGACATCTTCGGTATGCCGGTGTTTCACGACGATCGGATCTACGTCGCGGGTGGCGGCGATTTGTGGTGGGGCAAGAACGAGGCTTGGATCCAGTGCATCGATGCGACGCTCGAAGGCGACGTGACCGCCACCGCTCGCCTCTGGTCCTACCCGCTTGTTCGGCACGTCATGGGAACGCCGGCGGTGGCCAACGGTCTGGTCTTTCTGGGCGACTGCGGCCAGACGGTGCATTGCGTCGACGCGCGCACGGGCAAGCCCTATTGGACGCACGAGGCGAGCGGCGAGATCTGGGCGTCGCCGTGCATCGCCGATGGCAAGGTCTACCTGGGCACACGCCGCGGGCAATTCCTGGTTTTCGCGGCCGAGAAGGAAAAGAAACTGATCGCGACAGTCGACCTCGGGTCGCCCGTGAGCGCCACTGCCGTGGCAGCCAACGGCGCCCTTTACGTGACGACGATGAACCGGCTGATCGCGGTGGCGCGGGGGGCTCTCTGACCCGCAGTTGGCTCTAGAATCCTTGACCGGTCAAATGTGTTGCAGACAAGTCAAGTTTCTATGCCTCGCTGAAGGGGTCAAGGATTCTAAGGAGCGAGGCGCGGGAAAGAGGGGCAGGGACAGACGGGGACTTTTCATGCCTATGCGGACTGGGATTTGGTCTGAGGCGCGCCTCGCTAGTAGAGTGCGCAGGTCACGGGCGTTCCTCGTGTTCGGTGCTGACCACGCAGTCGCGTTCATCGAACAGGTTGAAGTAATAGACCCGGGTTGTCTCCGGCAACTCGGCGGTGACGTTGGTCTTGGTGAGGGTCGCTGGGATGGCAGTCCATCGACGAGTCTGCCAGGGGCCATGGTCCTCAGTGTAGTTCAGTTCCGCTTTGACCACGGGGATCTTCGCCGAATAGGCGGCCCAGACGTTTCTGCCCTCTCTGCCTGTGGCGGTGATTACGGGCAATCCGGGTTTCCCCTGCAGCAGGCTATCGGCGAAGGCATGGATCTCCGGCGGATTTTCACCGGGGCCATGGTGGCCGTGGGGCATGCGCAGCCGCACCGAGAGGGATCGAGGGCCTTTCGGGAGACGGTACGAGAGTTGCAGGGCCTCGAGCGTGTAGGCGAAATCGTTACTGCCTGTCACCCAGAGCATGGGCATCGGGGCGCCCGGCAGGTAGACCGATGGATCCCACCACTCCATCCAGAGCGACGCGTCGGCCCGGGTCAATCGGCCCAGATCCTCTGAGAAGGCAGTCTTGTCGTAGAACCCGCATCCGTACACTGGAACGGCCAGCTTGAATCGGGAATCCACCCCAGCGACGATGCAGGTCAGATAGCCTCCCCAGGAAATGCCCGTCAACCCGACCCGCTCGGGATCGACTTCGGGCAGGGAACGAATCAAAGAGTGCGCCAGGATCACATCGGCCACCGCATGAAAGGTCCACTGGTCCTCTGGCTCCGAGCCCAACTGATCGAAGCCGCCCCAACCGGGCGGTCCGCCGTCCTGCGCCCGGGTCCATGCTCCGTAGTTTCCCACCGGAACCTGTCCGCAGGTGTCCATCGCCACGGCGGCATAGCCGCGTCCGACCCAGAGTTGCACCCATTCGTGGAACGCAGTCCCTCCTCCGCCATGCACCAGCACCATGGCGGGCACCTTCTGGCCAGCCGTCTGCCGGGGTATCCCAAGCCAGGCAAACACCTGCGTGGGCTTGCCGCGGAACGGGAGCCCGGCGTAGGTGATGGCCTGGACACCATCGGCCCGCGGACGTTCCAAGCTCGTCCAACGGGGCGGATCGGCAAGACTCCGCATGTCCCAACGAGGGCATGAGCGGCCCGGTTCCGCCGAGAGCACTGCAAGGGTCGGTGTGGCGAATGCCACGACGAGACCGCAGATCGGGAACTTGGCAAGCCTGCTCCGACTCACTCGGTGTGTGTTCATCGCGGACCGTTCCAGGGTGGCTGCAATGGTCTGAGGCGCGCCTTGCTAAGACATGGCCTCGACGGCTCTATCGAGTTCGGCGTCAGTGTTGTAGAAATGGGGGGAGAAGCGCAAGTAGTTCTGACCTGCCCGATCCATGCGCAGGGAGGTCATGGTGCCCCGGGCGAGCAATCGCCGGTGGAGTGCCGCCATGTCGGTCTTGGGGAGATAAGCGGTCACGATGCCCGAAGCGTTCGGTGGCGGCGCATCGGCGCCGAGGACCGAGAATCCCCTGTTTTGCAGGGCGTGGACGAGTTGGGCGCGTTTGCGCAGCAACTCCGCGCTGATGGCATCCACCCCGACTTCGCCGATGAGATCGAGGGCTGCGCGCAGTCCGACCAACCCGAGGAGATTGGCGGTGCCGGCCTCGTAACGACGCGCGTCGGCCTGAAGCCTGAGTGCGCTTTTGGTCACGAAGTCGGGGCAGAGGACGTTGTTCCAGCCATAAACCACCGGAGCGAGTTGGGCTTGCAGCGCCTGGCGCACGTAGAGAATGCCTGCGGCACAAGGACCCAACAGCCACTTGTGCGCATCCGCCGCCAGGAAATCGACACACTCCACGTCGAGCGGGAACGCTCCGAGAGTCTGGATGGCGTCGAGGCAGAACCAGATGCCCCGCTCCCGCAAGCGCCGTCCGATTGCCTGGTAGTCGATGCGCCAGCCCGACACGAAATGGCACGAGGCCAGAGCAACAAGGCGGGTGCGCTGGTCGACCAGAGCCAGCACCTGGTCCGGTTGGATTCGTCCGAGCAGGTCTGTCGCGAGCGTGCGGACTTCGACCCCTCGTGCGGCGAGGGCCATCCAGGGGTAGACGTTGCTGGGATAATCGTCCGCGTAGACGATGAGGTTGTCGCCCGGCTGCCATGGCAGTCCGGCGGCCACAAAGCTCAGGCCGACCGAGGTCGGTCCCACAAAGGCCACCTCGGTCGGTTCGGCGCCGATGAGGCGGGCGGCGGCCTGGCGCGTATCCGCGATGAACGAGCGCGAGACCGCCTCTTCCTGGTCGCCCGCGATGCTGCGATTGGCATATGCGGTCAGCGCAGCTTGGACCCGCCGTGGCAGCGGGCAAACGCCTGCGTGGGCCAGGTAAACACAATGACGCGCGACGGGAAACTCATCGAGACGCAGCGATTCGTCCGAAAGCACTTCAGCGACGGTCATAGAGAGAAGGGCGAAGCCTCGCCGGTCCGAGGCGCAGCCTCGCTAGAGTGAGCTGCTTTGTGAAATCCGTAGTAATTGAGTCAAGTTTTTGCGCCGCGCAGCGGCGCCCCTTAGCGAGGCGTCGGGCGCCGGTGATCGTGGTTGACACCCAACGGCCACGAGTCGTTCACACGGTTCGCCGGTCCGGGGCGTAGCCTCGCTAAAACTCGGTCTCGACAATGCTGTTGTAGTGACCGACCCAGAAGCCGACGATTCTCAGAGCGACGAGGATCAGGATCGCGACGTAAATGGCAAACGGCACCCAGAAGGCGAGCGTCTTCATCTTGCGCTGGGCATCGTCCTGGTAATAGACGTGCAGGCGCCTCAAGGTGTCGTCCAGCGTGCCGCTGACCTCGCCCGTCCGGTAGAGGTTGCTGAAAAACCCTGGAAACGCGCGCGTTCGCGGGAGCAAATCGCCCGGCGCATCCCCGGCGAGCAGCCGTGGTTTCCAGGCTGCGACCGCTCGGCGCAGGCCCGGTGATCCACTGGCGGCCGCCGCCAGCGGCCATGCGTCGGCCGCAGACACGCCGGCTTCGAAGAGGGCATCCAGCGCGACTGTGAGGCGGGCGAGCGCCAGGCTCCGCCGCGCCGTGCCCACCACGGGCACGAGTCGAAGCAGACGTTCGAGCCCGGACCGCCACGTTTCTCCATGGCGGCCTTGGCAAGCGAGCACGCCCAGCCAGATCAGCGCATAGATCGGCAACAGAACGCCGAGCGTTTCCCGCGCGTATGCCGCCACATCCCCGCTCAGGAAGAGCTGGGGGAACGGCGCGAGCAAGATGGCGGCGTGCACAATCACCAACGGGTAGATCAGGGCCGAAATGACCTGTCGCGCCAGGGCGGCGCGGTTCTGATAGGCGTCGGCGAGCAACCCGCAAACGGCGTCCAGGCGACCGCTTTGCTCGCCGGCGGCGAGCAGTGCCAGGTCGAACGTGGGCAGCCAGGGGCCGAGACGCTGGAGCGCTTCAGCAAACGTCAGCCCGTGGCTCAAGCCTTCGAGCAGACACTGCACGGGACGCGCGAACGATCGGTGGGGCGGGGCGGTTCGAATCTGTTCGAGCGCCTGGATCAGGCTCAAGCCGGCCGCCTGCATCGACTTGAGCTGGTGGTAGAACTCGGCCATGCGCGCGAGCCGGACCGGCGTGACGATGAGAGGCATGGCAGCATCGCCGGCGTCCGGCGATCACGCGGGAGTGAGCACCTGTTCGAAGCTCGCTTTGAGGTCGCGCCGGCTCTTCAGGCCGACGATGACATCCTGCACCTGCCCTTCCTTGAACAGGAGCAAGGTCGGCACACCGCTGATGTGGTACTCGGCGGCCAAGCGCGGTTGCAGGTCGACGTTGACGGTGGCGAAACGGATCTGGCCGTCGTATTCGGATGCCAAGTCTTCGAGCAACGAGGCGATGCGGTGGCACGGGGCACACCAATCAGCCCAGAAATTGACCAACAGCGGAACCGGGGAGTTGGCGATCTCGCCACTGAAGTTGTCCTCGGTAAGCGTGAGCATGTTCTCCAAAGCCATGTGTGCAGCCCCTTTCGGAGAATGGCCGGGCCGACCGTGACCGCGATCGCCCGACACCTTATTGGAATTGCAGGAGACCCAGCAGCAGAAAGACGCGCACCAAGGCCACCACACCCAGGACTGCCGCCGCAACGGCCAGCCCGTTGTCCAACATCGTGATTCCCGTCACCGAAGGCGCCATCGCCCTGCGCGAAGGCGCACGCGGCGCCGCGGCAGCCGCCGAGGGCGGCGGCACGGTGGACGAGGGCCGCGACGCGGGCGCGGGCGGCGGACTGCCCGCGGGCGGGGCGGGCGGGGCGGGCGAGGCGGCGGCGCTTGGAGCTGTCGCCACGGCCGGCGTCGGAATCTTGATCGTCGGAGCCGCAGTCGGCTTTGGGGGCAGACTGATCCGCACGGTTTCCTTCTTGGGCTGGACCTTGGCGGCCTCGGCTGGCCTGGGAGGAGCCGGCGCGGCGGGCGTATCGGGAGTGTTCTCTGCCATAAATATTTCGGGGGCGAAACTAGGAACCGACATTCGGAGTGTCAACCACTATTCGGCGGGCGTCGACGCGCCTCCGAGACCAATTCACTTCACGCGATGATGTCGATGCGGCCCTCATCGGCATCGATGAAGTCGACGAACGTCTTGATGTCGTTGCGATGCGCCAGACCGGCCTGTTGCTTGCGGAGTTGCAGGAGATCCTGCATCGCGGCGTCGTCTGGCCGCGGGAAGCTCAACACCTCCTCGCGATGAGCCGCCTTCTGGGCGTCGGTCTTCTTCACCTGGCCGCGAACCCAATCGCACACCTCGCCGTCGGTAATGGTCTGCCGGACCACCTCGATCATCTGTGCGTGCGTCAGCCCCGCCGCCGCCAGCCATTGGCCGTCGAAGCCTCGGCCCAGGTTCTCGCGGTAGTCGGGGTGGAGTTGGCCCGCCAGGTGGAGGCGGATCTTGTCCAGGTAACGGGGGAGGTGCACCCACCCGCACATGGTCTCGCGCGGGCTGCGCGGGAAGATTGGCTTGCTCATGAGGCGCAGTATGAAGAACGCGGCGGTCGTGTCAATCGGCCAAAGACACGCCTTGTCAGTGGCCGCTGCGGTTGCTAGGTTTCGTCGAAAACCTCGGAATACGCATGAACAAACGAACCGCACGCGCTGAGTTCTTTCCCGGCATCGCCCCGATCCGCTACGAAGGGCCGGATTCCAAAAACCCCCTCGCCTTCAAACATTACGATCCGGAGGAGATCGTCGAGGGCAAGCCCATGAAGGAGCACCTGCGATTCTCCGTGGTCTACTGGCACACGCTGCGGGGGATCGGGGCCGACATGTTCGGGATGAACCGCTCCTGGCAGCGCCCCTGGGAGGACGGCACGGATTCCCTCGACATGGCGTTCAAGCGGGTGGGGGTCCTGTTCGAGTTCTGCCAGAAGCTGGGCGCCCCGTTCTACGCCTTCCACGACCGGGACGTGGCGCCGGAAGGCCGGAATCTGCGCGAAACCAATCGCAACCTTGATCGGGTTGTCAAGGAACTGAAAAAGTACCAATCCGACACCGGGGTCGGTTTGCTCTGGGGCACCGCCTGTTTGTTTGCCCACCCGCGCTACATGCATGGAGCGGCAACCAGTTGCAACGCCGCCGTGTTCGCCCACGCCGCCGCGCAGGTGAAAAAGGCCATCGAAGTGACGCACGAACTCAACGGAGCCGGCTACGTCTTTTGGGGCGGGCGGGAAGGCTACTCCACCCTGTTGAACACAGACATGAAACGCGAACTGGACCACCTGGGCGCGTTCCTCCACATGGCGGTGGACTGGAAGAAGGCGATCGGTTTCAAAGGCCAGTTTTACATCGAGCCCAAGCCCAAGGAACCCACCAAGCACCAGTACGATTCGGACGCCGCAGCCTGCCTCAATTTCCTCCGGGAGTACAAACTGATCGACCATCTCAAGCTCAACCTCGAGACCAACCACGCCACCCTGGCGGGACACACCATGCAGCACGACCTCGAAGTTGCGGGCGCGGCCGGCGCCCTCGGGAGCATCGACGCCAATACGGGAGACTTGCTGCTCGGATGGGACACCGATCAATTCCCGACCGATCTTTACCTGACCACGCAAATCATGCTCACCATTCTGAAGTATGGCGGGTTCACGACGGGAGGGACGAATTTCGACGCCAAATGCCGCCGTGAGAGCTTCGAGCCGGTGGACCTGTTCTACGCCCACATCGGAGGCATGGATGCTTTCGCCCGGGGCCTCAAGATCGCAGCCGCCATTCGCAAGGACGGGCGTCTGGCCCAGTTCGTTCGGGAGCGATACAGCTCGTGGGATCGGGGGATCGGGCGGCAGATCGAGAAAGGCGAGGTGGGATTCAAGGAACTCGAAGCCTACGTGCTCAAGCAGAACCGACTCGATCCCAACGCCAGCGGGCGCCAGGAATTCCTCGAAAACCTCATCAACGAGTTCGTTTGAGGCGTCCGAGCGGCGTCGATCCGTGTGAATCGTCTCCGTCCTTTTAGCGCATCCGTGCTTGCCAAACGGGGTGATGTCCCTAGATTCTGCGCCTTCTTTGATGGAATATATGACAGGTCTCTCCTGGTGTTTGTTGGCGCAGCAACCGGCGCAAGACCCCAAGGCGGGCATGCTCCAGATGGTGGGCATGATCGCCATCATGGGGTTCATGTTCTACTTCGCCCTCTGGCGGCCGCAGCAAAAGAAGGCAAAGGAGCAGGAAGCCCTGATCAAGGCCCTCCGCCCCGGTGACAAGGTGGTCACCGGCAGCGGCATTTGCGGCGTCATCGTCAGCGTCAAAGACAAGACCGCCTCGCTGCGGTCCGCCGATTCCAAGCTCGAAGTGCTCAAGAGCGCCATCACCCAGGTGATCGAGCGCGGCACAACCAACGGTCAAAACTAGTTCCCTCGTTTCCCGAGAGTCCCCTCCCTGCCATGAGTCGTAACGTCTGGAAAACCTGCCTGGTGCTGACGATCCTGGCGATCGCCTGGGCCTTCTACTCCCTCTACCCCCCCACGCCCCGCGACTTGATCCGCGTGTTTCAGAATCAAGCCGAATACGTGGACACCAACTTTACCGCGATCGTCGAGCGGGCTCTGAGCCTGCAGCAGTCCAGTTCGGACCACGCCTTTCGGAATCTTCAAACCGCGGTCAGCACCAACGATCTGAGCCGTTACTTCCCATCGCTGGTCGACGAGGAAGCCGCCGATCAGAACCGCAATATTCTCAATCTGATCCAGCGCAAGGCCGCCGGCAAAATCAAGCTCGGACTGGACCTTCAGGGCGGCACTTCCTTTCTGGTGGCGATGGACACCAACCGGTTCGAGAACGTGGTGGACAAGCGCCACGCGCTCGAACAGGCGATGGAAGTCCTCCGCAAACGTGTCGACCGCTTTGGCGTCTCCGAACCGCTGCTGCAACCTCAGGGCGAAAACCGCATCCTCATCCAAATCCCCGGCCTCTCGGAAGCCGACAAGGAGAGCGCCAAGAACACGCTCCAGCGGGCGGCCTTCCTCGAGTTCCGCATGGTCCATCCTCAAAGCGCCGAACTCGTCCAGCAGGACATCGTCGAGCCGGGCTACGAAATCAAGGAGGAACGAACCCGGAAACGCCCCGGCGAGACACCTCAACCCGCCCGCCGCTACCTGGTGAAGAAGGCGCCCGAACGCGGCCTCACCGGCAAGCATGTGGACCGATCCGGCGTTTACCTCGATCCCGTGACTGGATCCCCCCGAATCAACCTGCTCTTCAAATCCGAGGGCGCGTCCCTCTTCGGGGAGATCACCCGCGAACACGTCGGCCACCAGATGGCCATCGTCCTCGATGGCGAACTGTACTCCGCGCCGGTGATTCGCACGGAAATTCTCGGCGGGTCCTGCGAGATCTCGGGCGACTTTGACCTGCGCGAAGCCAATGAACTCGCGAACGTGCTTCAGAATCCCCTCGAAGCGCCGGTGCATATCGAGGAAGAACGCACGGTCGACCCTTCCCTGGGGCGGGACTCGATCGACAGCGGATTTCGAGCCTCGATCATCGCGGCCGTGGGCACGTTCGTGTTCATGTTGGTCTTCTACTTCGCCTCCGGTCTGGTGGCGAACCTGGCGCTGGGTCTGAACATCTTTCTCCTCGTGGGCGCGATGTGCGCGATGGACAGCACGCTCACGATGCCCGGTATCGCGGGTATCGCCCTCGCCGTGGGCATGGCGGTCGACGCCAACGTTCTTATCTACGAACGCATGCGCGAGGAAATCGTCGCCGGCAAATCCATCCGCGGCGTGATCGCCGCCGGCTATCACAAGGCGTTCGGAACGATTTTGGATTCGAACCTCACCACGCTCATCGCGTCGATCATTCTCATCTACATGGGCACCGGGTCGGTCAAAGGATTCGGCGTCACGCTCACCATCGGCATCGTGGCCAACTTCTTCACCGCTTTGGTGGTCACACGTCTGGTTTACGATTACCTGCTGGCCAAGGGTTGGATCCGCACAGTGCGGATGCTCCCGCTCATTCGCATCCGTCACGTGCCGTTCATGAACTGGGGCAAGATCACCGTGTTCGGCTCGCTGGCCCTCATTGTGGCGGGGATCGGTTACGGCATCGCCCGCGGCCATAAGAGCCTGGGCGTTGACTTCATCGGCGGCGACGTTTTGCAGTTTCGCTTCACGGAGCGCGTTGCCGTAGACGATCTGCGGCGCGTGATGGATCGGGCAGGATTGGGCGATTCGCTGATCCAGTACCAACAGCAGATCGGCGCCCACGAGAGTCTACAGATCATGGCGGGCGTGGGAACCGGCCCGAAGGTGGAAGCCATCCTCCACGAGGCGTTCCCCCAGGCGGGCCTGACCGTCGTGGGCACGGATAGCGTGGGGCCCAGTGTCGGCGCCCAGATCCAACGCTCGGCCATCGTCGCAATCCTGCTCGCGATGTTCGGCATTCTCGTGTACGTCGCCTTCCGCTACGAGTTTTCGTTCGCGGTGGCTTCGGTGATCGCGCTCCTGCACGACGTGTTGCTCACCATGGGCATCTACTTTCTGAGCGGACGCCAACTGACGGCTCCGATGGTGGCGGCGATCCTGACGATCATCGGCTACTCCACCAACGACAAGATTGTGATCATGGACCGGATCCGGGAGGATCTCACCCTCGGAGTGCGCGGCAGTTTCCGGGAGTTGATCGACATCGCGCTCAATCAGACACTCAGCCGGACGATCATCACGGGGACCGCGGTGATTCTGGCCACTCTGTCGCTCTTTTTGTTCGGCGGGAACGTCATCAACGATCTCGCGTTCGCCTTTCTGATCGGCATCCTGAGCGGCACCTATTCGAGCATGATGATTGCCTGCCCGATCGTCCTCTGGTGGCATAAAGGACAACGACCGAAGATTGGCGCCGAGGCCGTGGCCATCGACCAGCCGGTTGCCGCGCTTCCGGCGGGCAAGGCGAAGCCCGCCTGACCGTCCTGCGGTTTGTGCATCCCCTTGAAGGCTCCACGCTGGCCGCGCTGACCCTCGCGGTCGTTCAAATCCATTGGTATCATTGGGCCGGGTTCGTGTTGGGCATTGTGTTCTTTCTCGCCCTCGACCTTGGGGTCTTTCACCGCGAAGCCCACGTGGTTCGATTTCGCGAGGCACTGGGGTGGACAGGCCTCTGGTTCTGCATGGCCATGCTGTTCGCCCTGACCTTGGTCCCGATGCGCGGACGCTCGGCGGCGACGGATTTTCTCCAGGGTTATCTGATCGAGTTGTCGCTCTCCATGGACAACGTGTTCGTGATCGCGATCATCTTCCGATACTTCCGGGTCCCGGACCAATACCAACACCGGGTCCTGTTCTGGGGGATCCTCGGCGCGCTGGTCATGCGCGGCATCATGATCTGGCTGGGCGCCGAACTCATCCACAGCTACGAGTGGGTCCTCTACGTGTTCGGGCTCTTTCTCGTCATCACTGGCATCAAGATGCTCCTGGCTGACGAAGCGGAGGAGGTGCATCCCGAGCGCAATCCCCTCCTGCGCCTGGTTCGCCGGTTCTTCCCCTTTACCACTCAGTACGAAGGACAGAAGTTCTTCACCCATCACCTCGGCCGCCGTGCGCTCACCCCTTTGGCGCTCGTGCTCATCATGGTCGAAACGACAGACCTGGTGTTCGCCCTCGATTCGATTCCAGCCATCTTCGGCGTGACAACGGACCCCTTCATCGTTTTCACATCCAATGCCTTCGCGATTCTTGGGCTGCGGTCGCTCTATTTCGTCCTGGCCGGTGCGGTCGCCTATTTCCGCTACCTCAAGTTCGGTCTGGCCGTCGTGCTGATCTTCATCGGATTCAAGATGCTCGTCGTCGACTGGGTCAAGATCCCGGGCCGCTGGTCCCTGACGATCGTCGCCGGCATCATCTTCGGCGCCATCCTGCTGTCGGTCGCCGCGGCACATCGAGAGCGCTCGGCGGCGCGCGCGCATCGGGGAACGCTCCCGCCCCCGCATCCCTGACACGCATTGGCTATGAGGCATCGCTGGTTGTTGGCCCCAGCCCAACCGGACCGCGTCCAGGCGATTGCCGACGGGCTCGCTGTCTCTCCGCTCCTTGCCCAATGCCTGATCAATCGTGGGCAGACCGACGTTGAGGACGCCGCCATGTTCCTCGCGCCGCGCCTCCGTCGGTTGGCGGATCCGGAGCGTCTTCCCCACATGCGGGCTGCGGTCGAGCGTCTTTGCCTTGCCCTCGATCGAGCCGAGCAAGTGGTCATCTTCGGCGATTACGACGTCGACGGGGTCACATCCACCGCCCTCCTGCACGGAAGTGTTGCAGCCGCTGGGGTGGCGGGTCTCTTCCTACCTGCCCCATCGGCTCGATGAAGGGTACGGCTTGACCCTCGATGCGGTTGATCATTGCCTCGAACGCTGCCCGGCTCAACTTCTGCTCGCCGTGGACTGCGGCTCGACGACGTGCGACACGATCGCCCGACTCAAGACCCGCGGCGTCGACGTCATCGTCCTCGACCATCACCAAACGTCCGACCCGCCGCCGCCGGCGGTGGCGCTCGTCAATCCCCAACTGGCGCCCGCCGGCCCAAACAGCTTCCACGAACTCTGCTCGGTCGGCCTCGCCTTCAAGCTCGCCCATGCCCTGGTGAAGCGAGGGCGCGAACTGGCCTGGCCGCGCGCCCGGCAGTTCGATTTGCGGTCCCTGCTCGACCTGGTCGCCCTGGGAACGATCGCGGACCTGGTCCCGCTCACCGGCGAGAACCGGCCGCTCGTCGCCAGCGGCCTGGCCCGGCTCAACGCGCTGGAGCGACCCGGCCTGGTCGCCCTTAAACAGGTTGCTCAGATTGTCGGGCCACATCGGCACCTATGAGGTCGGCTTCCAGCTCGCTCCGCGCCTGAACGCGGCCGGACGGCTCGAGAACGCCACCGCCGCGCTGGACCTGTTGCTCACCCGCGATCCCGATGTCGCCCAGACCACCGCCCGACGCCTCGACGCCCAGAACCGCGAGCGCCAGCAGATCGAGCGGGGGATCGCCGAGGAGGTGGTGGCGGCCGTGCGCGCGCGCTTTCACCCCGAAATCGACTTCGTCATTGTCGAAGGCAACCCCGGGCTGGCATGTCGGCGTCGTCGGAATCGTCGCCTCGCGCGTGATGCACGAATTCTACCGCCCGACACTGATCCTTGGCGGCGACGGATACGCGTGGCGCGGTTCTGGCCGCAGCATCGAGGGGTTCGATCTCGCCGCCGCGCTGCGCGCGTGCGACGACCTCCTGTTGCGCCATGGCGGACACGCCATGGCCGCCGGCCTGACGCTTCGGCCCGAGAATCTCCCCGCCTTCCGCGGGCGCTTGAATCAACTCGCCCGCCAGGCGATCGCCCCCGATCACCTGTACCCGCCGCTCCGGTTGGACTCAGTGCTGTCTCTGGCCGAATTGACGCTGGAACGGCTCGATGAACTGCAACGCCTCGAACCCCGCGGATGCGGCAATCCACCCGTCCAGATCCTCGTGCCCAGCGTCGCCTGCAGACGCCCGCCGCTCCGCATGGGCCGGCAGCAGCAGCATCTCAAACTCTGGGTCACCGACGGCAACGCGACCCACGAAGTCGTCTGGTGGGGCGGAGCTGATCAACCCTGGCCGGAGGGCGCCTTCGACCTGGCCTGTGCGCCCCAGATCAACACCTTCGACGGTCGTCGCACCGTTCAGCTCCGGCTGATCGACTGGCGCCCCGCCGCAGCCGACGTGACTCATCCGAGCAAGTAATCCCGGAACGCCTCGTAGTCCGCCCCAAGCCGATCGTAATCCTCGGGCCGCTGGTCGACCGCCGCCAGGGCCGGAGGCACCTCCGGCGAGAAGCCCAGGAGCTTCTCGATCTCCTCGGGGAACTTGGCCGGATGCGCCGTCTCGAGCACCACCGCCGGCGCGCCGTCGAGCGGCTCGGCCGCGAGGTAATCCTGGAAGCCGCGCCAGCCGACGGCGCCGTGCGGTTCGAGCAGCAGCCTGGTGCTGCTGCCCAGGCTTCCCGGATCGTCGGCGCGCGTCCGCTCGTCGGAAACGGACGATGAAAACAGGTCGCGCCGCATCGCGCTCCAGGTCCGGCGCGCGGTGGATGCGCGCCGGTCTCGTCCATGCGCCCGCCGTAGACCGCCACCAGCCGGGCCAGGTTGCTGGGATGCCCGACGTTCATCGCGTTGGACAGGCAGTCGCGCGAGGGCTCGATCTTCGCGTAGATCGCCGGTGGCCGAGGAACCGCGGGAACTCGTCGTTGCCGTTGACCGGCACGACCAGCCGCTTGAGCGGCAGCCCCATCTGCCCGCGCCAACACCGCCGCCCATCATGTCGCCGAAGTTGCCGCTCGGCACCGCGAACACGATCGGTTCGCCGGGCCGCGCCAGCCGCGAGGCGGCGTAGAAGTAGTAGACGCTCTGCGGCAGCAGCCGGCCGATGTTGATCGAGTTGGCGGAGGAGAGCGGAATCGAACCGCAGCGCCGGGTCGGCAAAGGCCCGTTTGACCATCGCCTGGCAGTCGTCGAATTTGCCGTCCATCGCCACGGTCCGGATGTTGCCGCGCAGCGTGGTCATCTGCTTGCGCTGGCGGTCGCTGACTTCGCTCATCGGGAAAGAGCACGATCACGCGGATGCCGGGCACGCCGTGAAAGGCGCTGGCCACCGCCGAGCCGGTGTCGCCGCTGGTGGCGGTGAGAATGGTCAGCTGCCGGCCCGTCTTCGCGCACGAACCGCCCGATCAACCGCGCCATCATCCGCGCGGCGAAATCCTTGAACGACGCGGTCGGGCCGCGGTCCAGCCGCATCACGTGGACGCGGTCGTCGATCCGGCTCGAGCGGCACGTCGAAGTCGTAGGCGTCGCGGCAAATGCCTGCCAGCGCGTCTCCGGTCGATCACCCCGGCCGTGAAGCGGCGCAGCACCTCGAAGGCGATCCGCGCGTAGGGCAGTCCGGCGAACGCGGCCAGTCTCCTCGGGCGTCAGCCGCGGAAGGAGCTCTCGGGCCAGTAGAGCCCGCGGTCCGGCGCCTGCCCGCTCAGCAGCGCCTCGCGCAGGTTGACCGGCGGGCGACTGCCCGTTGGTGCTGTCGAAGAGAAGCGGGTCGGCATGGAACTCCGGCGTTTTCGAAGCCCTCACTCGCAACTTTCGACCCGGAACATCACCGGCGGCGCCTTCACGACCGCCAGCCGCGCGATCTGCCCCAGCGCGCTTGGCCATCGCCTCGTTGGGCGCGTCGTGGATCATCAGGATCAGCGGCACGCTGTCTCGCCCGCGTGGCCTTCGGGCTGGATGACCGAGGAAATGCCGATGCGTGCCGCCCAAGAATGGCCGCCACTCGCGCCAGCACGCCGGGCCGGTCGCACACTCGAAGCCGGACGTAGTACCGCGAAACCGCTTCCGACAAGCGGCAGCACCTCGCCGTTCGTCGCGTGCGCCACGAACGGCGGAACCGCAGTCGGGTCTTCGGTGCTTCAGATCGCAGCGCGGCATCGGCCAGGTCGCTCAGCACCGCGCTCGCCGTGGCGATCCTTGCCGGCGCCGCGCCCGTAGAAGAGCGTGTCGCCCACGACATCGCCGCGGACAAACACCGCGTTGAACGACGTCGTTCACGCTGGCCAGCACGTGGCGTGTTGGGAATCAGCGCCGGATAGACCGCGACCATGCACCGGCCCGACGCGATCCGTGGCATTCGCCCCGCGCGCGACTCGGGCTTCATCTGCTTGACCACGCCCGAGCAGCTTGATCGTGTAGCCCAACTGGCCGGCGAACTGGATGTCGAGCCGCGAGACGTTCCGGATGCCCTCGACGTGGATCTGCCGCGGGTTGACCCAGAAGCCGTGGGCCAGCGAGGCCAGGATGCCGATCTTGTGCTAGCGAATCGTAGCCGTCGATGTCGAGCGAGGGCTCGGCCTCGGCGTAGCCCAGCCGCTGCGCCTCGGCCAGCACGTCGGCGAACTCCGCGCCTTCGAGCTTCATGCGCGTCAGGATGTAGTTGCAGGTGCCGTTGACGATGCCGTAGAGGCGCAGAATGCGGTTGCCGACGAAGCCTTCGCGCAGGGCTTTGATGATCGGAATGCCGCCGCGACACTGGCCTCGTAGTACAGGTTGGCCCCGCGTTCGCCGCGCCGCGGCAAACAGTTCCTCGCCGTGCGCGGACAGCAGCGCCTTGTTCGCGGTGACCACCGGCTTGCCCAGCTGCAGCGCCGCCAGAATCATCTCGCGCGCCACGGTGGTGCCTCCCGCCAGTTCGGCGACGATGTGCACCCGCGGATCGTTGACCACCTCCCGCCAGTCGAGCGTCAGCAGACGACGCGGGATTTCGACCTTGCGCGGTTCGTCGAAGGCCTTCACCGCGATCTTGTACGGCGTCGACACGAACCCCGGCCGCGCAGCCAAAAGCGCGCCGTTGCGTTCGAGTGCCTGAAAGACGCCGCCCCCGACCGTTCCGCCGCCAATCATGCCCAGATTCACTCGCTGCATAAAAGGTGTTATGCTGGCAAGAAACCGCGCCCAGGACAATCCCCTTCTCGATTCACGACGCCCCAGACTCAGGAGAACGCTCACTCCAGCCGCGCCCGCTGTCGGTCCAACTCATCCAATTGACGGATGGTCTCACGCAACACCAGAGCCCCGGGCAAGGAGCCAATCCGTTTGGCGGTGGGATTGCGACCGGATTGAGCCCGCCGCGTCAGGTAATCGTCCAACACGCCCAGGTAGCTTTGGACAAGGGGAACGACCTCCGCAGTGACCTTGCGTTGCACGGACTCGAGCCGGCTGACCCGGGCTCTGAGAACCTCCCGATGATCGCGAAAGGCGGTCTTGGCCATGTACTCCTGGAGGGACATGACCTCGGCGCGGCGCGGCGCCCGCGGCCGAGCCTGCACCTCGACGCGGACGCCGAGCAGTTCATCGAGTTTGTCGAGGCTGACCTCCCGCGGCCAAGCGTTGGGCTGATCCCCCTGCAGGAAGCTCTGCATGCTCACGGCCCACCACTTCTCGACGTCCAGCAGCCGGCCGAAATGCGCCGAAAACGCGCTCAGAAAAGCAGTCTGCCAGTTCAATGACCGCGTCAGAGACGACACCAATGCCCGCAGACAGCGGCGGCCCTGTGGCAGGCCCTGAAGTTGTCGAAGCAGCAATTGAGCGCAATGACGGTACGTCGTCAGATTTTCACCCGCCAGGTGACTCGCGTTGGGCTGGCTCAACTCGGCGAAGCTCAGAAACGGACGGTCAAAAAACCAGGCTCGGATTTCTGGCAGATTCTGGGCCCCCACCTGAGTCCGTTGCACGTTGTCCAGTTGCCCCATCGCACCCCCCACCCGCGCGCGCAGCCGCGTCGGTGCGACCACTAAATCCGGGCCGACCGTGCTCGCCGCGCTGGCCGAAAGACCCTCGACCAGCCACAAGGGAACCTCGGCGGGGCGCATCCCACCCTGCCGATTGGCGATCTCCGTCACCAACGCCTGCACCACGGCACGCACCAGGACTGCAGGCTCAATCTGCTCGGGCAACTCGAGCGTGTACTGCCAACCGTCGGCATAACGCGTCGACACGAGCCCGGGCGGCGTGCCGACCCGAAGTCCCGGTTTGATCCACACGTGCACCTTCCCTCGCCAGTGATCTGCCAGATCCAACTCGCGCAATACGCCGGCCTTGATCCGCTCACAGGAAACCGCCAGCGGATCGGGCGCCAAGGCCACGCGGGTCGAGTCATCCGCACTCCCGAACGAACCCAACGTGGGCGTGGTGGCGTAGGGACTGTGGATCACAAACTGGTCGGACCGGCTGTGCACGACCGTGGCGGCCTCGACCGAGCACGACAGGATCGCCACTCCAATCACCGCCAACCAGCCTCCGAGCCGAGCCTCATGGGAAGCCACCTGTTCCTTGCGGACCTGCCCAGGGGGCCATGAACCTGTACCGCCGGCTTTCCAGCCGGCAACGGTCTCTGTCTCGGACACTGTCAGCGAGGCCGACAAGAATGTCGGCGGTACACCCGGCTCATGGAGAGCCCCCTTGACCCGGCAGGCCGTGCTCCGCGCACATGAACCTGTATCGCCGGCTTTCCAGCCGGCTCGGGGGCAGTCACATGAGATTCCACCGTGCCGACCTGGAGGTCGGCGGTACGGGGGAGGTTCATGGGAAGCCGCCTGTTCCTTCTTGGACTGCTTACTGAACATGAACCCAAAAGGATCCGGGTCAGCTAGAATCCTTGACTGGTGAAACATGGTGTAGACAAGTCAAGTTTGTGTGCCGCGTTGATGGGGTCAAGGATTCTAAGGAGCGAGGCGCGGGAGAGAAGGGCAGGACAACGAAAGGGCGGTTCATGATGTCGAGAATCGAAAATGGTCTGAGGCGCGCCTCGCTAGGTTGAACTTGCCGGTTTCTCGGACTTGCCCTCCTTCTTGGCCGTCGAAGCCGAGTCCTTCTTGGGTGCAGACGCTTCAGACTCCTTTTTCGCAGCCTGTTTGTACCCTTCGCTGCGGTAGTCAGTGACGTAGAACCCGCTTCCCTTGAAGATGAGGCCGGCCCCGCCGCTGAGCACCCGCTTCACCCGCCCTTTGCCCCATGTCTTCCGGCCGCATTTTTCCTTCGGGCATGTCTTGAGCGGCGCATCGGCCATCGACTGGAAACACTCGAACTCGTGATCGCACTTGGCGCAAACGTACTGATATGTTGGCATAAGACCGCCCGGTGACTGCCCCGGGCGCTTTCCTTTACCAAACGTCCGCAATTATGCAACTCTGCACGCAACTCTGCGCGCGCCTCACTCGACGGTCCACAGGACCACGGCATCCTGATCCTTGATGAATACGCGATTGCCCGACACGACTGGATACGCGTAGCTGGGCGACTCGGCCACCTTCAACCGGGCCAATTCCTTGTACGCCGTGCCGTCAGCGTCGAATGCAATCAACGTGGAAGCGGGCGTCAGCGCGAGCAGCACCGAACCGGCGTCCACAATCGAACCGAAGCCAACCGGACTGCGCCCCCCACGACCGCCCCGACCGCCCGGGCCCCCACCCGCAGGCGGAGTCGCCGTCGCGCCGGCGCCCGCCGGGGCGGAGGGCGCGGTCCAACAGGTTGTTCCGTCCTGCGCGTTGAGGCAGAAGAAGTCGTTGCCGACATTGAGCCCATAGAGAAATCCGTTTTTGAGCACAGGGGTGTTGAACTGGACGCTGTGCTCCGTCGTCTTCCAGAGTTGCTGTGCCGTCAGGCGGTCGGCTTCCCGCTGAAACTCGACTGCCGTCGCCCCGCGCCCTGACCCGAGATAGATCACTTTTGCGCCGTCGACAATCGGCGTCGCCGCATTGTAGCCCCGGCCCTCGACTACAAAGGGCGTCTCCCAGGCCAAGTGCCCGTCGGCCAGATCGAGAGCGACCACTTTGCTGTCCGTCGGTGTCAACACGAAGGGCCTGCCGCCCACCGTCAGCAGAACCGGCGACGCATAGGCGGCTCCATCGCCAGTCCATTTCCACCGCTCGCCGCCACCGCCCAGGTCGTACGCGACCACCCCGCCTCGACCGGGACCGCCCAGCACGGCCACGCAAAGCCCATCGGCCACCAGCGGGCTGGCCGATGTGAAGAAGCGGGGCCAGACGCCTTGGAAATCCTCTTTTCGCCAAAGCAGCTTCCCTGTGGCCGCGTCATGACAGGAAAGAACGCCGCGCAACCCCAAAGTGACGACCTTGCCATCGGCCACCGTGGGCGAACAGCGCGGTCCGGAGTGACCCGAGGCCGGTCCTTCGGCCCCAAGCGCGTCGTGCTGATCGCGCCACAACTCCTTGCCTGTGGCCGCATCGAGGCATTGGATGACCTCGTTGCCCTCCTGTCGGGCAAAGACGTAAAGCCGATCGCCCACCAGGGACGGCGTCGCAGCTCCCTCTCCGACCGTGACTTTCCATTTCCGTGTGGGTTCCTTGGGCCAGGTCTGCGGCGCTTTGAATCCAGCGGCCTTGGCATCGCGGTTTGCACCGCGCCATTGAGGCCAGTCTTGCGCGTCGGCGCGACCTGCGATTAGGAAAAGGGCAAACCCGGCAACCAGAGGGACGGTGCTGTCAGTGACTTTCATGAGAACTCCTGTGGGGTTGGCTCGTGGGATCGCATGCGAAATGTGCAATACTTCAGAGTGTACTCGCTTCTCCGCTGCCCGCAAGCCGTCCTGACAGACGTCGGCGTGACCTGAATCCTTACGCAGCAGGGTGAAAAGGTGTCAAGCAGGTGAACGCCGGGTCAGGGGACCCGGCCTACAGTAAGCTGTTAATGCTCAGGTTGTAGGCCGCGTGCCCCCACGCGGCGCAAGGACAGTTCGCTGAGGATTCGGGGCGGGACATCAGGGCTCGAGAAACGTCTGAAAAAAGGCGTAGATCTGTTCGTTTGACTCTGCGGTGGGGTCATGCCCGATGCGATTGGCCATCCCGATGCGGTTGGTGACGCCCAGCAGGCGATTGACGCCAACAGCGTGATGGAGCGCGCGCCAGCGCTCGACTGGATCTTCGGAGCCGCCCGACACGAAAAACGGACGCGGCGCAATCAGCGCATGCAGTTCGTGCAGATCCCGGCCTTCAGACACCAGACGAGCGTAGGCGCCTGTGCGGGGGGATTCCTCGCTGGGGACACCGGGCTTGCGCGTCCGGGTCGCCTCGCGTCCGAGATACCACGGCTCCCAGTAATTCACGTTGGGGCGGGCTTCGTCCCAAACGATACCGGGATCGCTCACAGCCACGGCGGCGAACCGATCCCACAGCGCACTGGCAAACAACGCCCATTTGCCGCCGTAGCTGTGGCCCACAATGCCTATGCGCTCGGCATCGACCTCGGCGAGACCCGCGAGCGCCTGCCACGCGTTGGCGGCCACATAAGCATGGTAGGAGAGCGGTTGGCATTGCGCGGCGCCCAGTTCCGGTTTCCTTGCATCGCCGCCCGGCGTGCCCAGGCTCAAGGTCACAAAACCGCGCCTGGCAAGCTCCAAGCCGAAGTCTCGGAGGGCTTGTTTCGGATTCAATCCGACGCTTGTTTCGGGTTCGTAGTAAACCACGAGCACGGCTGGGAAAGGCCCGGCGCCTGCAGGCAGCAGCAACCATCCCTCGCCTGTCTGGCCAGGCGCAATCTCGAGCCGCACGCGCCGTTGTTCCAAATCCCCCCTGGTCTCGGTGCGCAGCGCCTCCATCCGAGGACGCTCGATCAGCGGCGGCCAGGGCCCCATCACGCCATGCCAGTCATCGAGGATCTCGCGGCGGCGCTCCGGCCAGTCGGCAGCGCATCGTACTTCACGCCCGTTGTCGAAGCGTAAGAGCGACCGCAACCCCGCCGGTCCATCGCCGGCGTCACCAGGCGGCACGAAAGCGGACTTGATCTTCTCCCAGCCCGGGGCGGACACAGGTTCCCTGGAGCGCGGCAACACTGTGCAGACAATGCGCTGGTACCGTGTCAGCGGCGGTGAACCGCGATCCGTCACGGCGACGATCCAGTGGATTGTCTCCGGCGCGGTCACCGGCGGGGCTTCGAATACCAGGACAGACCCCTCCGCCTGCGAAGCGATGACGCCACGATGAGTGCTCACCTCCGGATAGGCCGCCCAGTCAAACGCGAGCGCATCGCCATCCGGATCACTCGACTCGGCGGCGCTGAGGCGAATGCTCTCGCCGCTTCTGACAAACCGCTGCAGCGGACCGCCGACGCGCACATGGGGCGGATGATTCGCCTCTGCGGGTGGTCTGACGCACCAGTCCAGTCGCGCGCGGAAGTCGTTCTGCAACGCCTCGGCCCAACGGCCGAGCGTGTTGTCGCGGTTGGTGGTGCCATGCCAAGCATCCTGTCGGTTTGCCCAGTAGTAGGGTTTCCCAGGAAAGGTCTCGTTCGGCCCATAGCGGCCGGCCCAACTGCCCCAGTGCGGGCGCTCCGGATCATTCATCCCCGTCGGGAAGAGATAGAGGAAGGTCATCGTGTCACCTTCCTTTTGGCGGGGACCAGTGTCCGTGGGGTACAGCGCTCCGAGCGGTCCATGGCCCGCCAAGACATCTCGAGTGAGGTCAAAGCCGCCCGCCGTTGCCGTCAGGGCCGAGAAACGATGGTACCAGCGGCGACCCGAGATCTCGGGTGCAAACGTGTTGACCCAAAGCGGAAAAGGCGGTTCGACCATGCCGGTGTGCCTGCCAAACGCATCGTATGACGAGAGCCGTAAACGAGACTTGAACGCCGCGTACCCCCTCGGGCCGCGCTCCTGCAAGACCCAATCCAGGGCCCGACGGAGGTTGTTCGTGGCGCTGCCGTGGTCGCTGCCCCAGTCCGAATACCACAGAGGACGTGGATCGGCTCGATCCACCGCGGAAAGGATCAAGCGAACCCCCTCTTCCGTGTCGTCGTATCCCGGCACGGTCCGTCGCCCAAAGGGTGTCCGGGGCCGGATAGCGCGGGTCATGCTGCGCGAGATTCGTGTGACACTGGCCGTAGGCGGCGAGCAAGCGGCGGACGACGCCCAGGCCGGTCCGCTCTTCGTTGCGGTTCTCGCCGGGACGGGCATGGGGTCGGTTGGCAATGATGCCCTCGACATCCCATTCGTTGGCGCAGAGCAGGAATCGGACGAGCGACTGTTCGTCGTCCGGATCGCCGCCGGCATCGGTCTCGATCAACAAACGCAGACGGGTGTCCGTTGTCGGTTCAGCGGCAAGCGAGGTCGGCGCAGCGGGTGCGGTCTCAGTCGCCAAACACGCAGCGGCCCAAGCGCACAGAAAGGCGCTCGCCAAAAGGAAACGAGAGTGCAGCGCCATGCTTTCACGCGGCAGTCGAGCCGCATGACGTCCGAGAAGTGCGTTCACCTTGCACCCGCCGCTGTCTCGCGCCACAAGACGACGAGTTGTCGCTCGATCCCGCTCCGCCCGTCTGCGGGGGCTTCGAGCACGCGCGCCAGGCCGTCGTACAACTGCCGCGCGCTTGTGATATAGGCCTTTTGGGCGGCGGCCTCGGACGCCTCGGGCAACAGCGGCACCTGGCCTATCTGGACCAACTCGATCCGTTCGTGCGCCGCCCGAGCGCAGGCCAGCGCCAGACGCGCGTGAGCTGTCTCATACCGTTCACCCAAGCCGGCTTCGCACGCCTTTCGATGGAATTCAGCCAAGCGTGCCTGAGGACGCCCGATCTCCCGGCACACCGCGCAATCGTGTTCCGGCGGCAGCGTGACAAGAGGAGCGGGGGATGCCTTCCGGGTGGGGAGTGACTTGACCTTCGCTTTGCCCAAAGCGATCTGCACCTTCGCCAAGTCAGGTGTCTCTTTGTAGGGGAAAAAGACGGTCCGTGCATCATGATGGCGCCATCGCCGACCATTGACACGGACCGAGGTGATGTCGCCCTGACCGACGGCGGAGATGAACACGCGCTTCGGACCGAATCGTATGGGAAACAACTGACTGACCTCGGTCAGGCTCGGCGGGAGCTGCGGGACCAGCGTCAGGCCCTCGGCGCTGTACCGGTACTCGAACAGGCCCCGCACAAAAGCCGCCGCCGGCCCGAAGGCATCGTACGTGAGATTGATCGGCAGCTTGGGCTGGTAAACGTCGCTGCCACATTTGGTCAGCGGATTGTCCATCCGGAAACTGTCGGCGAAACGCATCAACTGGTTCATCGAGCGGCGGGCGTCCTCGTGCTTCCCCAGACGATAGTAGGCCAGCATCATGCGCGCCTCGCAGGTTGACCAATGCCCGCCGTTCACCCACGTGCCGAATGCCCACAATCCCTCAGGCCGTTCGTACATGTCATCGTAAGAGGGGTAATTCGGCAGCACAAAATCGTGGGGGCGCAGCCCTGGAATCGACGCGATCTGTCTGGTAGATCCGGTCCGCCTGCGCGTCGTCCACAACACGAAACGCGATCGCGTCGTGGTTGGGCGAGGCCTCGAAGTACCCGTGCCGTTCCGCGCCGAACACGCCATGCCTTGACCCATCGGGATCCAGCGACCGGATGAAGTAGCCTTCCGGCGTGGCCAGCCGCTCGAGACCCCGCTTGGCCCGGTCACGCTTCTCGGCCCAAAACGCCGCCTCGCTCGAACGCTTGGCCAACTTCTCCAACTCGATCAATCGGTCCAACGCCGCAATATACGTGACCGAGAGCCCCGCCAGATAGGCCTGACCGAAGGTGCCGTCCGGCTTTTTCCAGCCCGCATAGCTGGGTGCCAGGAGGTTGCCCGCCGGACCGGCAAGAAACAAATCGTTGGCGGGATCTCGGCGCGATTCGACGAACCGTGCGCATCGTTCGAGCTTCGGAAGGTACTGTGCGATGGCTCGACTGTCGCGCCCGACCAACAACAGTTCGGCCTGCAATACCATGCCTGCCGCCGTGAATTCCATCCCCCAATCGTGGATTGCCGTCCGCCCGTCGCCTTGCTTGTACACAATCCAGCCCGGACGCGCCGCATCGCACAAAGCCCCATCCGGCGCGACCCAGTCGAACGGTGGCGCCGCCCCGACGCGTTTGCCGTCGCCCATCTGGTCGAACCAGAGATCCTGCGAGTTCTGCAGGAAGGTCACAAAAGGCTCCTCGAGGAACGGCAGCGCGGCATAGGTGGTGCCGTAGCTGTTCTGAATCCACCAGGCGTCCCAGGTCGGCCCCTCGACCAGCCCGTTCCAGTTCGTTATGTAGAGCAACGCCAGGTTCGGCTGGCGCGCGCTCGCCTCGAACATGTCCCGCGCGGCGTCGAGAAGATGCAAGTACTCCCGATCTCCGCTCCCGGCAAAAGTAGCGTCCCTCGAATCGTTGCGACTCCGCGGCGCGCGTGGTGCCCAGGAGGTACATGACGATGAGCCAGACCGCCGCCCATGCACCCGCGCAGGAACTGATAGGACTTTGCTTTTTGGACGTGGCCGGAGTGTGCCCGGACAGGTTGGGCCATTCAAGGCAAAACAGGGCTACTGCGACGGTTTTCATAATACTCTCCCCGTCCACAAGCTCGTGAGTGAGGAATGCTATCGCTGGATGACGCCTCGTCCAACGATCGCCCTGTCCGCCGGCATCGAGGGGCAGACGCTCGACCTCGAGTGGCCAGGGGACGGCTCGCCGTTCCTGGTGCTCCATTGCGAGGACCTGCAGAGTGGCCTCTGGGAAGGCTGGGTGACCTATTGGACGAATCTTCACTATGTTCTGGCAAAACAACACGAGTTCATTCGCGTCATCCATCTGGGCCAGTGAACGACGAGGACACAGATCTCCGGGAAATGGACTCAATAGGAGCCACGGATTGACCACAAGTTGAATGGGGGCCACGGATGGAACACGGATGAAACACGGATTGAACCTGGAATCGGGCACTTGCGATGTTGGAAATCGAGAGCCGAGCAGCAAGAACCGAGCTTCTCTGCGCGCGTGATCCCTGTTTCATCCGTGTTTCATCCGTGTTTCATCCGTGTTTCATCCGTGGCTCTCCATGGCTCTCCAGGCTCATCCATGGCTCATTTGTGGCTCATTTGCGGGCTCATTTGTGGCTCATTTGTGGCTGTGTTCCATCATTGGCTAATGCAAAGTCATTCGCCACTCAACTCGCCGCCAAACTCCGATCCACTTAAGGTGAACCGCACTGTCTCGCCCTCGGCAACAACGGGAATAGCGCGTCCGCGGACGCCTTGGGCGTCCACGGCCACAAGAGTCGTGGCGCGAAAAGGACGCCCCAGGAGCCGGGCCGGGCGCAGGGTGACGTCGCAATCCTCGCTATCGGGCAACGGTGTCAGCAGCAGGCGATCTCCGTGTGGCACAATGCGAACCGCACCGCTGGTGACAATCGCGCCGAAATCGGTCGGCTGCTCGTTGGGCACCAGGCGCTGGTCCGGTCGATATCCGCGTCCATTGACGTAACGCGAGTCGGCTCGGGTCGAGTGCTCGACAATCTGGCCGTTGACGCGTTCGATGGCCGAAGCAACCGGGCCGTTTGTCGCGATGTATCCGAACGGCGGCAGGACGCGCCCGGCGATCGGCCAGTCGTCTGGGCCGCGGTTGACCCACACCTGAGCCCCGGATTTCCAGCGGATCGCCAGCCGATGAGGGTTGTCGTCCGCGAAGTCGACCTGGGTGATTTCATCCAGAGCAATGCTCTCGATGAAGGCTTGGGCCAGCCAATACTTGCGAACGGCTTCGCGCCCGACGTTTGTCAGGTCAATCATCAGCGCGTGTCCAGTGAGGATCTCGGCGCTGAGATAGTCGTCGCTGGTGATGCCGTGGAGCGAACGGCCGCGTCCGCCCTCGTAGCGGCCGGGATAGCCCACGCCGTGCAGGCTGAAGCGGGCATGATTGACCGCGTCGAACCACGGCACGCGGGCCCAATCGCGGCAGCGCACGCGGTTGTTGAACGGCGCCCCCGAATCGCTCAGATGCAGGAACTGGCAGTCCGCGCCGTCGAGCCATCCGATCAACTGGTCGCTGCCGGCCTCGCTGATCGTCGGGCCGCCGCCGCAGGCCTGGCGGATGTCGCGGAAGGCCTCGCCCCAACAGCGCAGTGTGTCGATCTTCGAGTGAAACGTGCCGTGGCGGTCGAAGTAGTCGAAGGCGTTGATCGAGGTCCACACGTCCACGAAATAACTGGTGGGTTCGAGCGCCGGCGCAATCAGGTCGAGATTGCGGCGCAGGAACGGTTGGACGCGATCGGGTCGGAACTGGTAGCTCTGGGCGTTGCGGCCCTCGTTGAACCAGGCCTGGCGCGGCTGGCCGTCTGGAGAGAAGGTCACGTGCTCGTAGCTGAAATCGTCGCAGTCGGGGTAGATGTCGATGTAGTTGTCGTGCAACCCCCAGAGGACGCCGCGCTGGCGGCAGAGGCGGCCCAAGCCGCGCAGGTCGTCGAGCGTGCCCAGGCTGGGCAGCGGCGGGAAGATGTCGGGCAACCGGTAGTCGTAGCCCCAACGCTGCCAGACGTGCATGATGACCAGCGAGTTGGTCAGGCCGTAATCGAAACAACGTTCGAGCCGGGCGGCGTCTTCGGCATAACGACCGCCCCAGAGATCGAAGACGAAGCGGCCCGCCTTGAGGCCCACGGCAGGCGCCGGCGCCTTGTCGTAGAGCGGGCGGTAGCGGATCGCGCAGTCGAGGGCGCCTTTGAGGCCGGGCACAAAAGTGTAGGTGGAATCGGGATGCGTGTGCAGCGCATAGACCTTTCGGGCGGGATCGACTTCGAGGTGGTCCACGGGTGTGTCGGCGGCCATCAACAGGGCCACACCGTTGTCGAATTCAAAGCCGACGTGGCTGGTGGCCAGGTCATGCCCGCCGGCGCCAGCCCGGAAGGCTTCGGGTTGCTCGATGCAGTAGCCGTGGCCGTAGTAGACGCGGGAGGCGAGGCGATCGGCCGGGCCGGGCGCGAGGTCGGTGAGACGACGGTCGCTGGTGACGCGCACGCGCAAGCCCGGTCCCTCGACCCACAACTCGACGGTCAATTCTCCCGGACCCTCGGCGGTGTGCAGTCGATGCGTGACGCGCAGACGCGCTGCCTGGCTTCTGACGACGCTCACTCGGTCCGCCATCACGCCCGCGGGCCACCCGCCGACCGGCAGATCCAGGACCCGCATTTCGCAGGGTATCGAACACGACGGCTCGCCCCCCGGCGCCGAAAGCGAGCGCGCCGTCCACGAAACCGTGAGGCCCGAGCGCCACGGCTGCACGGCAATCGCCGCCGAGATCGAAGCGGTGGACGTTCTCCGCCGGCATGTCGGACAACGCCGCCTCGCGGGCGCGTGTCCGCAGCGCCTCTCGTTCTGCCGGGGAGAGGCGAACCGGCGTCGGCCCCGCCACCACTGCGGGATCGCCCCAGAAAGCCGAGTCGCAGGTGGTGTCGCGTTTCGGGCCAGGGTGCGTTTCGAGCTGCGAGGTCGACCTCCTGACCGCCAAAACGGGATAGGTCGACTTCGCCGGGCAGCCAGGTCTTGCTGTCGGTGTGGCGTTCGTAAAGCAGCTCACCGTTGACCCAGCACGCGAAACGTCACGCCATCGCTCGGCGGCTCCCGGTCGACGTGATCGCGAATGGCCTGGCAAAAAACGAAACGCGCTGGCGTTCGCGGCAGGCTCAGACGATACGTGACGAAGACCGTGCCGACACCGCCGCGCCAGGGGGGATGGATCTGGAGCGCCTGGCGGGTTTCGCCGCGATTCACCGGGCCGAACGTGACGTGAACTCCAGAGGAAGCATCGCTGCCGCTCCAGGCAGGCCCAAGATCTCGCGGAGGCTGGTCGAAGTACTGCCAGGCGACGCGATGGCTGTTCCTTCCCGTCAATGGCAGCGTTCCGGTCGCGGGCACCTGGAGCGCAGAGACCGAAGCGCCCGCCGGCGGCAAGGCGGTGAAATCGTTCGTGAAGATGCGCAGCGCGCTCGCGCGCAGGGCCCCGTCCGCATTCGTGGCGGTGGCGTCGATGCGCACCGGATACAGGGCGGAGAAAGCGCCCCTGCCCACAGCCAGGGCGAATTCGGTCTGGCCGATTTGCCCTGCGGGGACGGTGAGGTTCTTCTGAGTCGCTCCGATCGCCCGGCATTCATCGACCAGACCGCCGAGGTCGAGTGAGATTGTGAGAGAATGCGGGCCGGCGTTCGACACGGTCACGCGCACCGGCTCGGGCTGGTCATAGTTCGTGACCAGAAGCACTGGCGCAATGACCACGGAAAGCGGGCCGTCTGCGGCCTGATGTCCGTCGAATGCCAGTGTGCGGCATGCTAGCCAGAGCAGAGCCAGCCCGACTGTGCAATTGAATCGCGGTCTCATGGAGAGCCACCTGTTCCTTTTTGAACTGCTCAGTGGCCATGAACCTGTACCGCCGGCTTTCCAGCCGGCTCGGGGGCAGTCACATGAGATTCCACCGTGCCGACCTGGAGGTCGGCGGCACGGGGGAGGTTCATGGGAAGCAGAGCTTTCTCTTTAAGAACCCATTGGGACTATGAACCAGAGTCTCCTGCTCCTAATCGTAATCGTAATCCTCTGTCGTCGATTAGGATTAGGATCAGGACCACATCCCTGTCCAGGGGAAGGAGTTTGTTCCTTGTTGAACTGCTCGGTGAACATGAACCTGCCTGAAAGCGCCAGAGGACTGGCGCAGTCCAAAAGCTGGCGCTTGTTCGAGAGCCTGGGAGTGCGCGAAGCGTTTTGGAGTGCGGCAGTCCTCTGCCGCTCTGTTTGGCCAGGGTCATGGGACGCTCTGACATTCAACGACTTAATGCGCATCGAGACCATGAACCTTGCGCGTTCCCCCTCACCCGCCCCCGCAGCCGCGTGGGCACCCTCTCCCCCGCTCCGAGCGGGGGAGAGGGACGGGGTGAGGGGACACGGTTACCCCGGAAATAGCCGCGCAGCGCCACTCCTTAGCGAGGCGCCCCCTCTCGATGGGCACGTTCCAAACCCGACTCAAACGACGTGGCGACATGTCTCATCGGTCTGAGGCGGGGCCTCGCTCACGGTCAGGCGGCTGCGCGTTTGGCCTTGCGCTGGAGGAGCGGGGGTGATTCGCCACGGACAACAGCACTGGTGATCGTGACGCTGGTCACGTCGTGCGCGCTGGGGATGTCGTACATGATGTCGAGCATCAGTCTCTCGATGAGCCCGCGCAGGGCGCGCGCCCCGGTTCCCTTGTGCATGGCCTGGGTGGCCAGCTCGCGCAGGGCATCCGGCGAAAACTCCAGCTCGACGTTCTCCATCGAGAGGAGCTTGGCAAACTGCTTGGTGAGGGCGTTCTTGGGTTCGGTGAGGATCGCGACCAGTTGCGCTTCGTTCAATTCCTCGAGCACGGTCACGACGGGCAGACGCCCGATGAACTCGGGAATGAAGCCGTAGGTCAGCAGATCCTCGGGCTCGATTTTTTGCAGAACATCGCGCGGCGAACCGGCAATCCCCGCGGCTTGTTGTTCCGCCGCTCCGAAACCCATGACACGGTTGCCCAGCCGGCGGTGGATGACTTTGTCGAGGCCGACGAACGCGCCACCGCAGATGAAGAGGATCTTGGTGGTGTCGACGCGGATGTACTCCTGTTGCGGGTGCTTGCGACCGCCCTGCGGGGGAACGTTGCACATGGTGCCTTCGAGGATCTTCAGCAGGGCCTGCTGAACTCCCTCGCCGGACACGTCCCGTGTGATGGACACGTTCTCCGTCTTGCGGGCGATCTTGTCGATCTCGTCGATGTAAATGATCCCGGTCTGCGCGCGCTCGACATCGTAATCGGAATTCTGGACCAGGCGCAGCACGATGTTCTCGACGTCCTCGCCCACGTAACCGGCTTCGGTGAGCGTGGTGGCATCGGCGATCGCAAACGGGACATCGAGGGCCTTGGCGAGCGACCGCGCCAGCAGCGTCTTGCCGCAGCCGGTGGGGCCGATGAGCAGGATGTTGCTCTTCTCGATCTCGACCGCGGCATGGGGCGACTGGTCCTGCTCCGTGTCTGCCGTCACAAGCTCCGCCTGGATTCGCTTGTAATGATTGTGCACCGCCACCGCGAGCGTCTTCTTGGCGTGCTCCTGCCCGATACAGTATCGGTCGAGCAATGCCTTCAAATCCGCAGGGCGGGGGACGGTCAGGCGGGGTCGGTGGCGCTGCGAGTCCCCGCGCAATTCCCGGTCCAGAACGCTCTTGCACAGCAAGACGCAACTGTCGCAAATGAAGACGCCCGGGCCCTGGATGAGCTTCTTCACCTCCGCGTGTGACTTGCCGCAGAAACTGCAAAGGGTCAATTGCGTGGGGCGTGCCATGCGATGCGATGCGCGTTGGGGTTTGCCGGTGGCAAAGTCGACTCCGGTCACCCGGCGGAAGGCGCTGCGGCGTCGGCGGCGTCGGAGGCGTGAGCCAGCGCCGGGATTTCCTTGCGCGATTTCACGACTTCATCCACCAGGCCATAGGCCTTGGCTTCGTCCGCGGACATGAAACGATCGCGATCGGTATCGCGCGCGATCGCATCGATGCTCTGGCCGCAGTGGTGGGCGAGGATTTCGTTGAGCCGGTCCTTCAGACGCAGGATTTCCTTGGCCTGGATGCTGATGTCCGTGGCTTGTCCCTGCACGCCCCCCCACGGCTGGTGGATCATGATCCGGGCGTTGGGCAAGGCGTAGCGTTTTCCCTTGGTGCCAGCGCCCAGCAACACCGCGCCCATGCTGGCCGCCTGGCCGATGCAGTAGGTGTTCACGTCGCAAGTGAGGAACTGCATGGTGTCGTAAATGGCAAGACCCGCCGTGACGCTGCCGCCCGGGCTGTGGATGTAGAGATGAATGTCCTTCTTGGGATCGTTCATCTGCAGAAAGAGAAACTGCGCGATCACCACATTCGCCACCATGTCGTCCACCGGTGTGCCCAGAAAAATGATCCGGTCGACCAGGAGCCGCGAGTAAATGTCGTATCCGCGCTCGCCGCGCCCGGTTTGCTCAACCACCATCGGAATCAGAAAACTGCTCATAATCGCATCGTCCAATTCTGCGAGCTAACCTAGCGGACGCTCGGGAGACCGTCAAGCGAACCGGGCACAACCAGAGCAATTCTCGTGTTCACCAGGTTCAGTCGGCACGGCCTCGGCGCCGCGCAGGGCAACAAAGCACCTCGTCCTGGCGTGTCGAGCCCGCGAGACGCATCCGATACCGGTCGTCGAAGCCGCAGAGCGCAAAATATGCGAAGCAGTGGCCAAAGCATGTGGAGCGGATCTGGAAGCGGGTGGGGACTGTTACGGGCTTTGACAGCGAGAACCCAGTGTGCGCCGTCGTCGTCGGGCCGCGGTCGGGAGAGGCGATGCGTGCCGTGCCGTGTCTGTGTGCGCGACGTTCCGGACGGGAGCCAGGGTTCTTCGCGCGGGGGCCAACAATCTGGAACTGGAATCGATCATGAAGAGCTTCACGACAATTGACGGCAACGAGGCAGTCGCCTACGTCGCCTACCGCTGCAACGAAGTCATGGGCATCTATCCCATCACTCCCTCCTCGAACATGGGCGAGTGGTGTGATCAGTGGGCCTCGGAAGGTGTCAAGAACCTCTGGGGCACCATCCCCAGCGTGGTGGAGCTGCAGAGCGAGGGCGGCGCCGCCGGCACGGTGCATGGCGCGCTGCAGACCGGGGCGCTGACCTGCACGTTCACGGCCTCGCAGGGACTGCTGCTGAAGGTCCCCAATATGTTCAAGATCGCCGGAGAGTTGACGCCCACGGTGTTCCATATCACCGCGCGCGCCCTGGCGACGCACGCGCTTTCGATCTTCGGCGATCACAGCGACGTCATGCTGGCCCGGTCCACCGGCTTTGCAATGCTCAGCTCCGATTCGGTCCAGGAGGCGATGGATTGCGCCTTGATCGCCCAGGCGGCCACCCTCGAATCCCGCGTGCCTTTCCTCCACTTCTTCGACGGATTCCGCACCTCGCATGAAGTCTCCAAGATCGAACTCGTGTCGGAGGACACGATGCGCGCCATGATCAGTGACGAGGCCGTCATTGCCCACCGCCAACGGGCAATGAATCCCGACCGCCCCGTCCTGCGTGGCACGGCCCAGAACCCGGATGTTTTCTTCCAAGCCCGCGAAGCCTGCAACCCGTACTACCTGAAGTGCGCGGACATTACCCAGCGGGTCATGGACAAGTTCGGCCAACTGACCGGACGCGAATACAAGCTGTTCCAGTACTCTGGCGCGGCGGACGCCACCAATGTGATCGTCCTGATGGGGTCATCGTGCGAAACAGCCCACGAAACAGTCGATTTCCTCAATGCCCAAGGCGGTAAGTATGGCGTCATCCGCGTGCGGCTCTACCGCCCGTTCGATGTCAAGCGGTTCGTGGAAGCCCTCCCGGCGACCGTCAAACAGGTGTCCGTTCTCGATCGCACCAAGGAACCGGGCGCCGGCGGCGAACCGCTCTACCTCGATGTCGTGGCGGCACTGACGGAAGGGCTCACTCAGGGCTATGGCCAGCTCAAGGCGATGCCGCGGGTGCTGGGCGGACGCTATGGGCTCTCTTCGAAGGAATTCACGCCTGCCATGGTCAAAGGCGTGTTCGACAATGCCGCGTCGCCGCAGCCCAAAAACCACTTCAGCGTGGGCATCGAAGACGATGTGACCCACTTCAGCCTTCCGTACGACCCGGATTTCTCGACGGAGGGCGAGAAAGTCGTGCGGGCGATGTTTTACGGGCTGGGTTCCGACGGCACGGTCGGTGCGAACAAGAACTCGATCAAGATCATCGGCGAAAGCACCGGCAATTATGCCCAGGGCTATTTCGTGTACGATTCCAAGAAGGCCGGCGCTGTCACGGTGTCGCATCTGCGCTTTGGCCCGACGCCGATTCGCGCAACCTACCTGGTCAACAAAGCCAATTTCGTCGCCTGCCATCAGCCGGTCTTCCTCGAACGCTACGACATGTTGCAGCCGTTGGTGCCGGGCGGCATCTTCCTGCTGAACACGCCCTTCGGCGCCGGCGAGATCTGGGACCGCCTGCCCCGCCCGATGCAAATGCAGTTGGTCCACAAGAAGGTGAAGTTCTACGTGATCGACGCGATCAAGGTGGCTCACGCGACCGGCATGGGCAACCGCATCAACACCGTGATGCAAACCTGTTTCTTCGCGCTCTCGGGTGTTCTGCCGCGCGAGCAGGCCATCGAACGCATCAAGTATACCATCAAGAAGACCTACGGACGGAAAGGCGAAGATGTCGTGCGCAAAAACATCGAAGCCGTCGAGCACACCCTCACCAACCTGCACGAAGTGAACGTGCCCGCCCAGATCACCAGCGGATTCGACATCCCAGATCCGTTCACGGTGGACGCGCCCAACCGCATCAAGCAGACCCTGGGAAAGATCTATGGCGGTCTGGGCGAAACCCTCCCGGTCAGCGCCTTCCCCTGCGACGGCACCTTCCCCACGGCCACGACCCAGTACGAGAAGCGCAACCTCGCGCTCGATATCCCAGTCTGGGACGCGAAGACCTGCATCCAGTGCGGCAAGTGCGCCGTCGTCTGCCCGCACGCCGCCATCCGCATGAAGGTGTACGAACCGACGGCGCTGACGGGCGCGCCCGCCACCTTCAAGTCATGCGACGCCCGCGCGCCGGAGTGGAAGGGGCTGAAGTTCACCATCCAAGTTGCGCCTGAGGATTGCACGGGCTGCGTGCTCTGCGTGGATGCGTGTCCGGCAAAGAACAAGACCGAGGTGAAGCTCAAAGCGATCAATATGCAGCCTCAGGCCCCGTTGCGCGTCCCTGAGCGCGAGAACTGGGCGTTCTTCCTGGGGATTCCCGACCTGGACCGCCGGAAGATCAAGGTGACCCAATTGCGCCAGCAGCAGGTGATGCGTCCGCTGTTCGAATTCTCCGGCGCGTGTGCGGGATGCGGCGAGACTCCTTACATCAAGCTCCTCACCCAACTGTTTGGCGACCGCGCGGTCATTGGCAACGCCACCGGTTGCAGTTCCATCTACGGCGGGAATCTGCCGACAACACCCTACTGCGTCGATCATCAGGGACGCGGGCCAACCTGGAACAATTCGTTGTTCGAGGACTGCGCTGAGTTCGGACTCGGGTTCCGGGTCTCGATCGACAAGCAGCGTGAGTTCGCCGGCGAGCTTTTGCGACGCATGGCTCCCGTTCTGGGGGATGACTTCGTCCATTCGCTCATGACGGCCGATCAGACCACCGAAGCCGGCATTTACGACCAGCGCGAGCGCGTGGCGGCCCTCAAGAAGAAGTTGGCCGGCCAGACATCGGGCGAGGCCAAGATGCTGCTGTCCGTGGTCGATAACCTGGTCCGCCGCAGCGTCTGGATGCTCGGCGGCGACGGCTGGGCCTACGATATCGGGTACGGCGGGCTGGACCATGTGTTGGCGAGCGGGCGCGACGTGAACGTGCTCGTGTTGGACACCGAAGTGTACTCGAACACCGGCGGACAGATGTCCAAGTCGACTCCCCGCGGGGCCGTCGCGAAGTTCGCCGCGGGAGGCAAGCCGCTGGCCAAGAAGGATATGGGGCTCATCGCCATGAGCTACGGCACAGTCTATGTCGCCAGTGTCGCCATGGGAGCCAAGGACGAACACACATTCCGGGCCTTTATCGAGGCCGAGTCGTACCCCGGCCCCTCGTTGATCATCGCGTACAGCCACTGCATCGCGCACGGCATCAACCTGGATGCGGGCGTCGGGATGCGTCAGCAGAAGGCCGCCGTCGAGTCGGGGCAATGGCTGCTCTACCGCTACGACCCGCGCCGGGCGGCGGCGGGCGAGAACCCGCTCCAGTTGGACTCCCAGGCGGCCAAGACACGCGTCGCGGATTTCCTCCTTTCGGAGAATCGGTTCAAGATGTTGACCAAGAGCAAACCGGAGGATGCCAAACGATTCTTCGAGCTGGCTCAGAAGGACGCCGACGCGCGCTGGCAGTTGTATTCGTATATGGCGGCGCGCAAACCGGCTGGGAATGGCGGCCCCGCGGCCCAGGCGTGAACCGACAATTCGCATGGCCGAACCCGAAACTCTTTAATCGCGAAAGGAAACAACATGGACCTCAGCACCACCTATCTTGGTCTCACACTGCGCAGCCCCCTCGTTCCCTCAGCCTGTCCCCTCACGTGGCGAGTGGACGAAATCAAGCGTGCCGAGGATGCCGGGGCAGGCGCCATCGTGCTCCCCTCGATGTTCGAAGAGCAGATCCAACGGGAACGCGAGGAACTCGATTCGGCGCTCGAACAAGGCACTCAGAGCTTCGCCGAAGCCCTGGATTACTTTCCCCAGGTAGGCGAGTTCCGACTCGGCGCCGAGGACTATCTCGACCACATCAGGGCGGCAAAGGCCGCAGTCAAGATACCGGTCATCGCCAGCCTCAATGGCGCTTCGCTGGGCGGATGGACGGAGTATGCCAAGGAAATCCAGGAGGCCGGCGCCGACGCCCTCGAACTCAATATCTACTACATCCCCACGGACCCCGATCTGACATCGGCTGACGTCGAAAAGACCTACCTCGACATCCTCAAGGCGGTCAAGGGGACAGTCACCATCCCCGTCGCCGTCAAGCTCAGCCCGTTCTTCAGCAGCATGGCCCACGTGGCGCGAGAGTTGGACCGGGCGGGCGCCGACGGCCTGGTCTTGTTCAACCGATTCTACCAACCGGACATCGACCTCGAGACGCTGGAGATCGAGCACAGTCTGTTGTTGAGCACGCCGCAAGCGCGCAGGCTCCCGCTGCGCTGGGTCGCAATCCTGCATGGCCGCGTCAAGGCCAGCCTCGCAGCCACCAGCGGTATCCACACCGCCTCGGACGCGCTCAAAGTGCTCATGGCCGGAGCCGACGCGGCGATGCTCTGCTCAGTCTTGCTCCGCAAAGGCATGCCCCAGGTCGGCGCGATCATCGAGGAAATGCGCAAGTGGATGGAACAGCACGAGTACGAATCGATCGCGCAACTCAAAGGGTCGCTCAGTCAGAAGAACTGCCCCGATCCAGCCGCCTTTGAACGCGCCCAATACATGAAGGTCATCTCGACCTGGAAACCCGCCTGAGGCTCGAAAAAGACAGACGGCCTGCCGGAAAGGCTTTCCGGCAGGCCGTCGCGCTTTCTGAATGCTGATCTGACTCGATCGTTCTGCTGGAGCCGCGCTACGCGGCAAATGCAGCCAGCTTCGCGACCAACTCGTCGATGACCGGCTTGACCTTGGGCCCTACGTCGGGGATCTGGTTGAGCTTCTCGAGGGCGGCGGTCAAGGTTGACCGGAGTGACCCGGCCGCCGTGGCGATCGGTCCGCGAGCCGTTGCCGGGATCTTGTCCCACGCCACCTTCAAACCGTCCAGGCTGGCGCTGATCTCCCGCAGCTTGGGCAAGGCGAGATCGGCGGACGCGGCGTCCTTGATGGATGCCAGGGTAACGGTTGCAGTTTCCGCCATTCCTTTGAAACTTCCCGCCAGAGTGCTCGCCTCAGCCGAAACATCGGTTGGAGTCGGCGCGGCTTGGCGGCATCCTTTGGATTGCGAAAAGAGGATGATCGCGCCCACAACGATCACAAGAGGGATCAGCCAGCTTGCCACCGACGATCCCGTTTTGGCGGCAGCGGCGCCGGCCTGCTGAGCGGCTTGCGTGGCGCCCGCACGCGCTGCATCGGCGGCGCGCCCGGCGGCTCCAGCCACTTCCCCGGCTCCCTGTCGCGCCGCGTTTGCAGCGCCGCCGAGAGCGGACTTGGCCGAGTCAAAGAGCCCGCCCATGCCAGGCAAGGCGCTCAGAGCGTCCCCGAGGCCGGCCGGCATGGCGCCCATGATGTTCTGTTTCTGGCCGGCGAGCATGCTCGCCAAACCGTTGGCATCGAGTCCGAGGTTCGTCTTCTGTTTGCCGAGCACTCCCAGAACCAGCGGGGTGAGGGTGCCCAGGAGGCTGGACGTCGAGTTCTGCCGCAGGCCGGTGAACTTCCCGAGCGCGCCAAGAAGGCCGTTCAGGGTATCCCCGCCGAGCAACGAGGAAAGCGTGCCGACACCTTTCTCGGCCAGCGACCCCCCTTGGCTGCCGAGGAGGTTGTTGAAGTTGCCCAGCACGCTGGTGTCTTGCTTGGCGAGCAGGGCGTTGAGTTGCGTGTTGCCTTCGGGTTTAGAGGCGAGGTTGGCAAGGCCCGCCAACAACGCAGGCAGAGCGGCGCCCAGGGCGGACTCGGTTTTTGCCGGGCTTTCCCCGATGACCGAACTCAGTTTCTTGATGGCGTCTCCCGCCACCTGGCTCTTGACGAGGTCTATAATGTTCATGGTCTGTGCTTTCGGGTGTTGGTTTATCTGATGTGCGCGTCAAAAGAAATAAGGCGAAGGGCTGAGCTTGTAGCCAGCCCTTCGCCGAACGGGGGAACAGGATTGTCCCGCTTAGTACGTTGTCGTGGACTCGAGTTCGGTGATCGGCGTCTGGCGTCCGCGTGTCGTCACCTGGACTTCAAGCCGCTGGTCGCCCGTCGCCGTGGCCTTGCCGACGACCGTGTAGGTGAGCGTCTGCTTCAGCGCCAGGCCCGGCACCGGAGCCCAGGTCACATTCTTGCCGCTGATCTGTCCGGCGTTCGAGGCCGAGGCAGGATCAATCCCCGCAGGCAGGATCGCCTTCACGGTCACATCCCGCAGGTCCATCCCGCCGCCTTGATTGGTCACGCGAATGGTGTAGGTGGTCTGTTCGCCGACCTGGATCGGATCCGGATCATCCACCACTTCAACCAGGATGGCGTTCACGCCCTGAATCACCACGCTGCAAGCTGTCTTCGCCGGCTCGGCACAGGCGCCAGCCGTCGACGCCTCGAACGCGAAGTTCCCGCTGTTGGCTGCCGCGAAAGTCGCGCAGACCTTCTTGGCGGCTCCGGGCGCCAGCGCGCCCAGGTTCCACACCGCTTTGCCGCCGCTGGTCGCGCCGCCTTCGGTTGCCGAGCGGAATGTCAAACCAGCCGGGATCGACACCTCGAGCACGGTATTGGCCGACGGAGCGTTGCCCGTGTTCTTGACTTCCCAGCAGACATCGAAGGGCCGGCCGATGAATTCGGTGAAGGTCGCGTTCAGCGCGTCCACCGTCCGCGTCGCGGGCGTTTGACAGGCAACGGCGAGCGCCGGCTTGACGACGGTCACGGACGCGTCGGCGACAGCCTCGACGCCTTGAGTCGAAGTGGCCTTGGCCGGGTTCACAAAGCTGCCAGTCCGAGTCGCCTTTGCTGTGAAGGCAAGCTCCTTCGATTGGCCTGGAGCTAGATCGCCCACCTCGAAGGTCTTGGCGCCTGCGGCCCCGTCGGCCACAAGGCCTTCCGGAAGAGTGTCCGTCACCCGCACGCCAGTCAGCGCGCTCGAACCGCTATTCTTCACCACCAGCTTGACCGGGATCGGATCGCACTGCAGTACCTGCGCCGGCATCGTCTTGGCGAGCTGGATCGCCGGTTTCACCACGACGATCGTCGCGCAAACAACAGGACGAAATGTCGCTGTCGCGCAACCAGTGATGGGCGCTTCGTCTTGGGCAACGGCGCGAACGCGCACTTCCTTGGACTGCCGCGGCCCCAGTTGACCCAAGTTCCAAACCGATTCTCCGCCAGTGACACGATCCGCCTTGGGCGTTGCCTCCTCGATTTTGAGGTTGCCCTGGATTTGATCCGTCAAGGTCACATCCTGAAGGGGCATATCGGTCAGGTTACTCACCTTCATCAAGAACTCAAACGGTTGCCCCAGAATAACTTCGGGAGGCGTGATCTTCTCGACCAAGAGCGCGCCGGTCTGAGGATTGCCCGTGGGGAATGCGGCTGAAACCGTCCCGGCCCGGGTCACCGCGCTGGGCGCAGGGGCCACAGGCGCAGCGATTGGCGTCAGCGGGGTCGTTTCCCGCGTGCGACGAGACCGGGTCGCCTGAGCCATGATCATCGGAGTCTCATCCGTGATCTGGTCCAACCCGGATGCGCTTGAAGTGAAAGCGAACGCGCAGGGCGTGTAGCAGGCTCCTCCGAGCACCGTCAGCGCTGCCACCGCGCTCAAAACAGTCAATTGCCTCAGTTTCATAGGATCAATGGTCGACGTACTTAGTTACTTTGTTTGTTGTGTGAATGCGTTGCCGTCAGTCGTTCCGGCGCTTCCGACAACCGTGCCCCGTTCAGCACGAGAAACGCCAATTGGAAAACCACAAGAGTGGGTTGGCGCATGACAGCCCCCATGAAGAACGAAACCAAGGTTATACTAGCAACCTACTGCCGGATGGTCAAGAACGATCATTGGCCCCCGAGAAAGACAACGATATTGGCCCTCTGGCAGGCAGGCTGTCAGCTTTGGGCTTGAAGACGGTTTGTGGGGCGAGCAAGCTCCCGACAACGCAGACCGATGCTCGGATGAACCGGCGGCTGCGGAGTGCGAAACCCGGTGCGGCCTGTTCGGCCCCAGAAGAGTTGAGCGAGGCTTCGCCTCAGAGCGGCAAGGCGTGTGGGCGATGAGTGGCCGCTGGGTGGCCACCACGATCAGCGACGCCCGACGCCTCGCGAAAGCCAGAGCCACGACGACCGCGTCATTGTTTTCACCTCAAACCGATCCTGCTTGTGCGCGACTACGAAAAGCTCGGCGTATTCTACCTGGGTCGCTACTACGATCTTAAGAAGAAGAAAAGCCTTGCCCGAGCTGGTGCTCTACGAGTCCAAGCACCTGGTCACGCACGGTCTCGTGGTGGGCATGACCGGCAGCGGCAAGACCGGCCTCTGCTTCGACATCATCGAGGAGGCCGCCATTGACGGCATTCCGTCCATCGTCATTGATCCCAAAGGGCGACCTGGGCAACCTGATGCTGACGTTTCCCGAGTTGCGCCCGCAGGATTTCGCGCCCTGGGTCAACGAGGACGACGCGCAGCAGGCAGGGCGTGTCCGTGGCCGACTTCGCCGCGCAACAGGCCGAGCTTTGGCGCAAGGGCCTCGCCAGTTGGGATCAGGACGGCGAGCGCATCCGGCGGTTGCGCGCGGCGGCGGATTTCGCCCTCTACACGCCGGGCAGCAGCGCGGGTCTGCCGGTTTCCATCCTCAAATCCTTCGCCGTGCCGCCGCCGGAGATCCTGGAGGACGGCGAATTGCTCCGGGAACGTGTCAACTCCACGGTGACGGGATTGCTCGGGCTGGTGGGCATCCAGGCCGATCCGGTGAAGAGCCGCGAGAGCATTTTGCTGGCGAACGTGCTGCAAAGCGCCTGGGGCAAGGGGCGCGACCTGGATATCGCCGGGCTGATTCAGGAGGTCCAAAACCCCTCCGTGCAGCGCCTCGGCGTGATTGACGTCGAAGCGTTTTATCCCGGCGAAAGACCGCTTCGAGCTGGCCATGCAGCTCAACAACCTGCTCGCGTCGCCCGGCTTCACGGCGTGGACGCAGGGCGAAGCGCTGGACGTGGGCCGGCTGCTGTACACGGAGGGCGGCAAGCCGCGCGTCGCGATCTTCTCGATCGCGCACCTCGGCGATTCGGAGCGGATGTTCTTCGTCACGTTGCTGCTCAACCAGGTCCTGAGCTGGATGCGCGCACAGTCCGGCACCAACAGCCTGCGCGCGCTGGTTTACATGGACGAAATCTTCGGCTACTTCCCGCCGGTCGCCAATCCGCCGTCCAAGCAGCCGCTGCTGACCCTGCTCAAGCAGGCCCGCGCCTACGGCGTGGGCGTGGTGCTGGCGACGCAGAATCCGGTGGACCTCGATTACAAGGGCCTGGCCAACATCGGCTCGTGGTTCATCGGGCGGCTGCAGACCGAGCGTGACAAAGCCCGCGTGCTCGAAGGTCTGGAAGGGCGCCGCGGCCGGACGGGGCGCGAAGTTCGACCGCGCCGCCGCCGAGCAGATCCTCGCCGGGCTGGGCAGCCGCGTTTTCCTGCTGCACAATGTCCATGAGGACGCACTCGGAGATCTTCGAATCGCGCTGGGCGATGTCCTATCTGCGCGGCCCGCTTGTCGCGGTCGCAAATCAAGTCGCTCACCGACGCGCGCCGCAGTGGCCCGCCCACGGTCGCACCTCCAGACGCCGCCGGCCCGGCCGGCCCATCCTGCCCCAGCCGCTCCGTCCGCAGCCGCCGGCGTCGGGCCGTCCGGTCTTGCCGCCGCAAGTGCCGCAGTTCTTCGTGCCGGTGCGCGCGGCGCCTGCCGCCGGGCAGCAGCATCCTGTATCAACCGCGCCTCCTGGGCGGCGCGCAAGTCCGGTACGCCGACACCAAGCTCACGATTGACGTGCTCCAGGACGTCATGGCCATGACCGAGATTACCGACAGCGCCGTGCCCGTGGACTGGGCCGCCGCCGAGGAACTCGCCATCACCGCCAACGAGCTGGAGAAGAATCCCGACGGAAGCCGAGTATGCTCCGTGCGCACCCGCCGCCAGCCAGGTGAAGAATTACGCCAACTGGGCCAAGGACTTCACGACCTGGATTCAGAACCAGCCGCAAGCTGACCCTGCTCCGGTCGCCGTCGCTGAGCCAATTCTCGAAGCCCGGCGAGGAGGAGCGCGATTTCCGCATTCGCCTCCAGCAGGTCGTCGCGCGAGGCGCGCGACGCCGCGGCGGAGAAGCTGCGCGCAAAGTATGCGCCGAAGATCGCCGACTTGCAGGAACGCCTGCGCCGCGCCGAGGCCGCCAAGCAACGCGAGGCCGACCAGGCCAAACGCGCCAAGACTGGACATCGGTGATTTCCCTCGGCTCGACGTTGCTGGGCGCCTTTCTCGGGCCGGCAAGGCGGTTTCCGTCGGCACGGTGGGCAAGGCCGCCACCACGATGCGCAGCGCGGGCCGCGCAATGGGCCAGGCCGGCGATGTCGGGCGGGCCCAGGAAACCGTGGAGGCCGTGCAGCAGCAGTTGCAGGATCTCGAGGCGCAGTTCGAGGCCGAGGTGAGACGCGGCGACGAGCGCCGACCGACCCCGCCATCGAGACGCTTGGAGACGTGGAATTGCGCCCGACCCGCGACGAACATCAACGTGCGCCTGGTGGCGCTGGTCTGGCTGCCCTTCAGTCGCACCGCCGCCGGTGGAACCCACCCGGCGTACTGAGCGCCCGCTCGAGCAAAGGCGCGCTACTGCTTCGATGGGATCTTGAGTTCGAGGTAAAGGTCCCGCAGTTGCTTGAGATCGGCCGCGCCGGGTGAATCGGTCATGAGGCACGTGCCCTTGGCCGTCTTGGGGAATGCGATCACATCCCGGATGCTGGGCGTGCCGCACAACATGGCGATGAGACGATCGAATCCGAGAGCGATGCCCCCATGCGGCGGGGCGCCATACCGAAACGCTTCCAACATGTAACCGAAACGGGCGCGGGCGATGTCCGGCGGGATCTGCAGCACGTCTTCGAACACCATCTTCTGCACGGCGGGCTGGTGAATGCGAATCGATCCGCCGCCCAGTTCCACCCCGTTGACCACCACGTCGTAGTGCTGGCCGCGGACTTTCTTGGGATCGCTCCGAAGCAGGGGGATGTCCTCGACAACCGGTGCCGTGAAGGGATGGTGACTCGAGTACCAACGGTTCTGCTCCTTGTCGAAACTCAGCAACGGGAAATCGACAACCCAGAGAAACTCGAATTGGTCCGCCGAAATCGACAATTTCCCTTGGTCCCTGAGAACCTCCGCGGCGTACACGCGGATGCGCCCGAGGATTTCGCACGCCATGAGCCACTCGCCCGCTGCGAACAGGAGCAGATCGCCCTCCTCGATGCTCAGTTTGTTTTGCAGCGCCGTCTTCTCGGCATCCGAGAAGAACTTGACCATGGGAGCCTTCCACTCGCCGTTCTCGACCTTGATGAAGGCCAGCCCCTTGGCGCCGCCGTCTTTGGCGATATTGGTCATGGTCTCGAGCTGACCCTGGGTCACGCCTGCCAGGCCCTTGGCGTTAATGGCTTTGACCACACCGCCCGCCTGGACGGCCCCACCAAAGACCTTGAACTGGCTGCCGCGAAACTCCTCGGTGAGATCCACCAGTTCGAGCCCGAATCGCAGATCCGGTTTGTCGCTGCCGAACCGGTTGAGCGCCTCGGCGAACGCCAGACGCCGGAACGGAACGGGCAGATCGCGATCGAGTGCGACCTTCCAAATCCGCCGCAGAAGCCCCTCGATGGTCCTGTAGATGTCCTCCCGATCGACGAATGACATTTCGACGTCGATTTGCGTGAACTCCGGCTGCCGATCCGCCCTCAAATCCTCGTCCCGAAAACACTTGGCAAGCTGAAAGTAGCGCTCGATGCCCGCAACCATCAGAATCTGCTTGAACTGCTGGGGCGATTGCGGAAGCGCATAGAACAGCCCCGGATTGGTCCGACAGGGCACCAGGAACTCGCGCGCCCCCTCGGGCGTCGACTTGAACAGCATCGGCGTCTCGACTTCGAGAAAGCCCTCTCCGTCAAAATAAACCCGCGTCGCCGTCGCCACCTTGTGGCGCAGACGAAGATTGCGGGCCATCTCCCCCCGCCGCAAATCCAGGTACCGATACCGCAATCGCAACTCCTCGTTGACTCGGGCCGCACCCTCGGGGTCGTCGATCTGAAAGGGCAGGGGATCGGCCAGGTTCAAGACATCGAGTTCTGTGGCCAGAACCTCGACTTCGCCCGTTGGGATCTTCGGATTGGCCGTGCCCTCGGGCCTCCGCCGCACCTTGCCGGCAACGCGGATCACGCTCTCGTGGCGGAGGGCGGAGGCCTGATCGAAAAGCGGCGCCGGCAGGTCGGAGGGGTCGAACACCGCCTGCGTGCGCCCCTCCCGATCCCGCACGTCGATGAAAATGACGCCTCCGAGGTCGCGACGGGAATGCACCCAGCCCGACAGGGATACGGTTTGCCCGATGTGTTCCGGGCGCAGTTCGTTGCAGTGATGTGTGCGTTTCATGGACAACAGCGCGACCCCGAGCGCGGATCGCAAACGGGGCGCGAATGGTGCGGTCCGGACGTGGAATTTCAAAGCGAATTCTTTCGCTCCGACGAGCCGCCGTGCCCGGCTGCCATCGATGCAGGATTGCACTGAGGCGTGTCAGCGCTTCGTCGACGTTCGCTCGGACAACCAGATCATGTCCTGGTTGTTGGGAGAGGCCACGTTGAGGGTCAGCGCGCCATCGCGGTAGGCGATCGGCTTGATCGTGCGGGGATCCTTCCACTTGCGAATCTCGGCGTGCCCGTCAGCAAACGAAATGCCTGCGGCACCGTTGTGGTAGCTGGCGGGGTAATCAATGATGTGGGCGCTGGCGGGATTGACCACCATTTTGTTGGCGAAGCCGCCCGCATTGATGCTGTCGGGATGCTCATCCAGCAATACGTAAAGCATCGACGGGCCCGGTTCGGTGATCTCGCTGAGCTTGTAGTAGGTGCGATACTCCCTCTGTGCCGCGTGCATGCCCGCTGCCGGCGGCAGCCATTCGCCCGGGCCGCCCAGGGCCTGGCTCATCCCCATGCTCCGCACCCGGTCATGCCGCCTGCCGCCAATGGTGACGTAGCTCTTGTCGGCAGGGCACTTGAAAACACCCGCGCTCTGCAGGTACGGCGCAATCTTGCTGTAACGCTCGGTCAGCAGGAGGATCGTGTTGGTGTTGTCCGCGTTGCTCCCTTGGTAATCGAGCCAGCCGCCCACCCACGAATAAGGCTCGTCGCGGTTGTTCCCCGGGGCCGTGACATTGTCGCCGTTCTCATGCGCGTAGGCCAGCCAGGCGATCTTGAGCTGACGGAGATTGTTGACGCATTGGATCCCGTGGGCTTTGGTCTTGGCCCTGGCCAGCGCAGGCAACAACATGCCCGCCAGAATCGCAATGATCGCGATGACCACCAGCAGTTCGATCAGCGTAAAGCCGTGAGGGCGGGAAGAAAGGATGCTCCGGCGCATAAGCGAAAATCTTTCGGTTTCTCGGTGACAGGAGGACCCTATACCACGACCCCACCGGAGGCGAGCACGGAATTGAGAGAATCCTTGAAACAGGGGAGAGAGTGGCCAGACTCCCCCAACTCGCGATGAGTCCTGGATTGTGACGCTCTTCCATGAACCGACGAGTAGAGAGTTGAGAGTTGGACGTTGAACGTTTCTGGTTCATGGGACCAATGCGCATTAAACCGTTGAATGTCAACGCTCCCCATGAACCTCGACATGAACCGGGTGTACCGTCGACCTCCAGGTCGGCGCGCCGGCTCGAAAGCCGGCGTTACAGGTTCATGGCCCCTGAGCAGTTCAACGAGGAACGGTTGACTCCCATGAACACGCCAAATCCCGCACTCGAACGGGCCGCCGGCAAACTCCATTACGCATGGATTGTCCTGGCGGTCGGCACGCTGGTGGTCTTCGGGGCGCTCGGGTTGGCGCGGTTCGGCTACACCCTGTTGCTGCCGCCCATGCAGGCGGAACTCCACCTCGACAACACCCGAGCCGGCGCCCTGGCGACGGCGAATCTGGCCGGCTACGTCGCGCTGGCATTGGTCGGCGGCGCCCTCGCGTCGCGGTTGGGACCTCGAACGGTGATCGCTGCCGGACTGGCCGTGGCCGCCCTGGGCATGCTCTTCACTGGACTGGCCCACAGTTTCGAAGCCGCACTCGGCTGGCGGGCGCTTTCCGGCATCGGCAGCGGCGCCAGCAACGTGCCGGTCATGGCCCTGCTGTCCGCCTGGTTCGCCCAAAGCCGGCGCGGACTCGCCTCCGGCATCGGTGTGACAGGCTCGTCCCTGGCGCTCATCCTGTTGGGTCCCATCGTTCCCCGCCTTTTGGCCGGATACGAAGCGAGCGGATGGCGGATCTGCTGGTTCGTTTTTGCGGGTGTCACGTTTGCCCTGGCCCTTCTCGCCCTGGTCGTCCTGCGCAATCGGCCCGACGAGATCGGTCTTCGTCCATCAGGAGCCGCGGGCGACGAAATCCCCGTGCTGGCTAGAACCCAAGGAGTCGGCTGGGGCAGTGTCTATCGGTCCGGCATCATGTGGCACGTCGGCCTGATCTATGTCGCCTTCGGCTTTTCGTACATCATCTACATGACGTTCTTCAGCAAGTACCTCACGTCCGAGGCCCACTACACACAGGCTGCCGCAGGCCGGTTGTTCATGCTGATGGGATGGATGGGCCTGCTCTGTGGATTGATTTGGGGATGGGTCTCCGACGTCATCGGCCGCAAGGGAGCCCTGGTCATCGTCTATTTGATCCATAGCGTCGCCTTTGGCCTGTTCGCCCTGTGGCCTTCACCGGTCGGGCTCACACTCTCCGCAGCTCTGTTCGGTCTGTCGGCCTGGAGCATACCGGCGATCATGGCGGCAACCTGCGGAGATCTCCTGGGACCCAGGTTTGCCCCTGCCGGGCTCGGCTTTGTCACCCTCTTCTTCGGGATTGGCCAAGCCGCCGCGCCCAGCGCGGCCGGTGCCCTCGCCGACGCCACCGGTTCGCTGGCGCCGGCAATGCTCCTCGCCGCAGGCACGGCGCTTCTGGGAGCCCTCGGTTCCCTGCTGTTGCCACAGGGTGGAACAACACAACCAGCCCGCCATCGTTCCTTGGGCAATCCGGCTTGAGAGAGTGCGCCATGCCGTCGTACGCTGCCATCGATGTCGGGACCAACTCGGTCAAATTGCACATCGCCGAGAGGCAACCGAATGGTGCTTGGCGAGCCTTGGTCGATCGGTCGGAAGTGACGCGCCTGGGCAATGGCCTGCGCCCGGGGGGCGGACTCACGGAGGACGCCTGCGCTCGCACCCTCGACGCCATCTCCGACATGGCCGCGGAAGCCAGACGATTGGGAGTGGAGGCGATCGCGGCTGTCGGCACGATGGCCCTGCGCACCGCCTGCGACCGTGACAAGTTGATCGACGCCGTGCGCCAGCGTTGCGGCGTTGAAATCGAGGTCCTCGACGGGCCAGAAGAGAGCCGGCTCGGATACCTGGCCGTCAAGGCCGGCTTGGGATCGAACGCCGATCGCCTGGCGGTTTTCGACACGGGCGGCGGCAGCACCCAGTTCACCGTCGGACGCGCGGCGGTCATCGAGACCCGCTCGAGCCTGAACATCGGCGCGGTCCGCCTCACCGAGCAGTTGCGCCTCGCGGGACGAGTCTCGGCAGACCAACTCGACCGAGCGCTCGAAGCCATCGCCGCCGAGTTCAGTCCCCTGGACGGATTGGCTGCGCCTGATCTCCTTGTTGGAATGGGGGGGGCCGTGACCAATCTCGCCGCCGTCAAACACGGCCTGTCCCAGTACAACCCCGACGTCGTGCAGGGAACGGTCCTCGATCGTCAGGAGATCGATCGCCAGATCGAGTTCTACCGATCACGCGACACGGATACCCGCCGGCACATTGCCGGCCTCGACCCGAGGCGTGCGGACATCATCCTCGCCGGTGCCTGCGTCGTGCGGGTTGTCATGGACAAGCTGCGCCAGGGGAGTTTGACGGTCAGCGACCGCGGGTTGCGTCACGGCCTCCTGATCGATCGGTTCGGTTGAGGACCGACCTTCGTCAATTGTCGAGATGTGCCCTCGTCTGCCAATTAGCGAGGCTGCGCCTCAGACCGAGGGAGCATGACACCGATTCGTTGGCGCTGGGTTTTGACCATGGCAACCGGCATTCGACGCCTCGCTAATATCTCAGAACTCCGCGCGCACCATCGCCACGCCGTAGCCCGGCACCTCGACCCTGCCATCGCACCGGCCCAGCACCTGTTCCCGCAGATCGGTGAGGGAGACCGCCGCCGGGCGCACGCCCTTCCAGTCGATCCGCACGCTGGTCGTCCGCCCCGACACCCCAAAGAGCCGCAGCATCAGCGCCTTGCCGTCCTCGCTGACCTTTACGGTTTCAACGAGCACGTCCGGCGAATCAACTGCAAGCAGCGCCTCCGGAACGGCGCGCGCGGGATCGGCAGGCACCGCAATCAGCGGGCGCGCTGTCTCGATCCCGAATCGGGCGGCCGCCATCGCCCGGTACTCGCCCTGGCGTGGCTGCAAGTGGTAGCGGAACGTGGTGACGCCCGGTTGGTCGGCCTTGTAGTTCGTAAACCAATGGTTGTTCTGCGCCCAGGAATAGAGCGTCGTCGACTCGATCGCCTCGGGAAGCCATTCCTCGCGCGCTACCGGACCAAGCAGGTTCGCCGTGATCCCGCCCACCTGCAGCAGCGGCGCATCCAACGGCGCCAACGTGATCCCGCGTTCGCCATTCGACACATCGACCCAGCGTTGCACGGTAAACCAGTTCCGACACGCCCCCGGCAATTGGTCCGCATTCGGACGCACCACGGCCCACGGGGTCTCCATCCGCACCGTGCCGCCCGGCACGTCGAATCCGAACCCGAAGTGGACGCTGTCTTTCTCGCGCACCGCCAGCCGATCGACGTGATTGACCAACTCGACCCGGTCCAGCCCGTCGATCACCCGGACCTCGCGCACCAGGCCTCGACAACCGGGCGCCTCCGACTCGAGCCGCACCGTGGCGACCAGCGGGCCGGCGTCGAGCACCTGCCAATTGACCGGGCCGTTGACCCGCGCACCCGCCGCATCGGCGCCCAGCACGTACCGAAAATCGTTCAATCCGACGGGCGACCGCGCATCCACGAAATCGCCCCCGGCCCCCTTCCGCCGCAGACCGGTGATCGCGCCCGTCACACCGTCCATCTCGACTTCGAGCGTGGCGGTCCGCAACGTCAGGCCTTCCACGCCCGCCTTCCCGCGAGTTGGATCGGCTTGTTTCACCAGGTGGAACCGCCGCACGCCAAACGCCGGCACATCCTCCGCCAGGAACGCCAATTCACCCGAAGCCAGCCGCTGGGCCGGCAACGTCCGTCCGCGTTCGGTCGCCACGCCGTCAAACCCTGCACCGGTCGCCGCCGGAAGAACCACCAGGTCCGTGCGCGTCCATTGGGTGGTGTTGAAGACATCGATCGTCTTCGCCTCGGCGGCGTCCGCGGGTGCGCGATGCGACTCGAGCGCCGCCTCGAGCAGGGCGCGCGACTGACGGTCTGCATCGAGCGCAAACGCCTGTTTCACCTTCCATTGAGCAGTCACAAATGGAGCATCCGGCTCGGAGATGCTGTTGTGCGCGCCCCAGGTGTGCTCGCTGTAGAGCAGCACATTCTTCCACGCCGCCTCGACCTCTCCGGCGTCGCGCTGCTTGGGAGCAAGCAGGGCCTGCAGCATCTCGGCCTGGACCAACCGCTCCGCCGACGCCCGATTCATCGCGGTCTCGGCGAGGTTGACCCGGCGCCATCCTCCCAGTAGGGTGTCAGGTCGCCGGCGTGCTCTTCGAGTGCCGCACCGTGTCGGCGTTCGAACTCGCGGAAGAACTCGCCCGCCAGGCTGATGATCACCCGTGGCGCGGCATACTTGTCGTTCCATGCCTTCACCTTCGCCACCATCGCCTCGTCGGGCGGCGCATTATCGACCCCGCCGCCCGGCCAGGTCCCCACCCAGAACATCGGGGCCAAATCGTAGGCATAGCGGACGCGTTCGAGCCGTTCGCTGTGCTGCCGCACATTCGACTCGAGATCGCCCAGGAAATGGTAGTTGTCGACCACGTAGCAAAGCACCTTCTCGCGCCCCGAAGGCGACCGCCAATAGAACGGACGGTTGGCCCACTGGTGAATCGTGCCGATCCGCGCCGAGTAATTGGGCCCGATCATGAAGTACTTGATGCCCGCCTGCCCCATCATGGTCGTCAACCCCCACGTCCATCCCGGCACGTCGCAGATCGCCGCCGTCTCGACCGGCACCCCCGTCACGTCGACCACGCGCGCCCCAAACCTCAGGCACTGCGCCAACTCCTCCGGCCTGCACAACCCCGTCAGCATGTTCGCATAAAGACCGTCCACCCCGACGTCCCCCCGCCGCACCGCCTCGACGAACTCCGCCCGCTGCGCCGGCGTCGCGCGTTCGAGAAAGTGCTCGAGCACCCACACCGCCTCCGGATTCCACTTGAACCGCATCCCGTCCGGATTCCCCGCGCTGGCCCGGGCCAGTTCCATTCCTTTCAGCAAATTCGTGATCTGGATGCCGATCACCTCGTCCTGGACATGGGTGTAGCCAATGTCCACATGCGAATGCGGCAGCAACCACAACTCGCGCAACCGCGGCGGACGCAACGTCACATCCCGCGCCGCCACGACCCGATCGCCCTGCCTCACTTCGAGCCGCCCGCTTGTCGTTGCGGTGGCCGCCGGCAGCGTCAACTCGACTGTCTGCACTCCCGCGCGCACAGCCGCCCGCCCCACTTCCTTTCCCCCAAACACAAAGTCCACCTCCCCGAGTTCGCCTCTCGACCGCAGGCTCACGCTCACTGGTTGCCGCGCTTCGCCTTTGGCCCTCACCCAGACTGGCGGCGCCTCGACCGCACTGATCCGCATGCCTTGCTCGACCTTCCCAAGCGTTGCGCTCGCCGGTGTCTCGAGAGTCACTGCGTCGTAAAGCGCCCAACTCCCCGACTGCGAGGTAATGGCGATTTCATTGTCGCCCCGCCGCAACACCGACGCCGGGAAGACAATCTCCCAATCGACCGGCTTTCCCTCCTTCGGACGTCCGAACACAGAGGCGTCGCCCGCGACCGGCCGGCCAGGTGCGCTCGAAGGCGGTGCCGTTGATCTCGACCCGCCATGTCGGCGGCACGCCGCTCTGGGTGTCCAGGAGGTTGAACCGCAGCCGGCAGTTGCCCTCGGCAGGCACTGCGCTCAGGCCGAACACAACCAGGAACGTGTGCCGCCGGCTCCCCGCCCAATTGTCGACCGGACCCGGATGCACATACGGCCAGTCGCGCTGCGGCTCCGAAGCCCCCACGACAAAGAACCCGTCCTCGCCGTAGCGCCCGTAGCCTCCCGGCGCGAGGGCAAACTCGGCATTGCCCCGATCCGGCCGGCCAATCTCCCAAAGCGGCGCCAAACCTGGCGCGGCCGCATGCGCCGGTAGCGTGACAAGCAGCACAGCGAGCGTCTGCACGATCACTCGAAGCGCCCGATCCATCGTTGCCATTTTCATCGCATTCATCGTAGTGCTGGTTACTGGGCTTGTCACGCCGGTCTCTCTTTGCACCGCACTCGGTGACAGTCGTGCGTTGTTCCGCGCCCCTGGATGGGCGACACGCCGTGATTATCCAGTCGCCGTGTGCGCCAGGCAAGCGCTCACCCGTGCCGACGGTCACATGAGGCGACAGCTTCCTCGTTACCGTCCCCGTTCGACGCGCACGCGGAGGTAGCACGCTCCTGAGGCCGAAGTCGAATGGGCCCACTGTGCCTCGAGGCCATCGCCCTCGACGCGGTCAACTTCGACCCAGGACGGCGGACCGAGAGCGTCGCTTGCCTCGACACGGTAGACGCGGCCCGGGGCAGTGCGCCAGCGGAGTGTGAGGGTGCCGCCGCTCGGCTCTGCCTCCGCTAATCTGACGGCGAGGCAATCGGACGGATCGGTGGGATCGGTCCCAGCGATGGCTTCCTCGCCATCGCGATGGGAGTCGCCGTCGGAGTCGAGTGAGCCGTCACCGAGCAGATGGCCAAAAAAGCGCTGTTCCCAGTCATCCTCCATGCCGTCGGCGTCGATGTCGGAGAGGTGTGTGGCGGCGGTCGACGCCTCGTTGTCCGATCTGTCCCGTTCGGCGAAAGCACCGTAAGGGTCGATTCGAGCGGTCAACAGGCGGTTTGCTGTGAGGCCTTCGACATCGGGCCAGAAGGTTTGGGAAACCTCTGCCTGCAAGCCAGGGAGCAACGCCGGGATGCGGACCAGTGCCAGGTCGAGACCTTCGATCTGGAAAAGGACGACAACATCCGGGGCGGCGATCCGCCCGTTGTTGGCGACGACGGCGATGGCATCCCAACTCCCGTCGCCAAGCGGTTCGAGGCGGCATGTCACGACCGCGAGTTCGTAGCGCAGCGGACGAAAACTCGCGCTGTTGTTGAGCGGGTCACGGTCTGTGAAGGCCGCGGGCGCCTCGACAACGGCATGGATCGCACCCGGATCACCGGCGGTGGGGATTGTCCAATCGAGCACTGCCTGGCCGAACGCTCCCCCGCGGAGGGAGATCGGTTGGACGGGCGCGATGCCGAGCAGCAGCCCGTTTTGCCGAGGATCGCCCAGGTAGAAACTGACCTGCGCGGCGGCGATCGCCAACTCGCCACGATTCTCGACGCGGCATCGGAGGGTCGCTGCGTCACCGGGGCCAGCCGTTTCCGGATCGAGGCTCAGGCTGCTGCCCGTCATGGCGAGATCGTACCCCAGCGAGCGGGTCCAATGGCGCAAAGCGACCAGGCCGGTCTCGGGCGACGTGCGGTTGAAGAGCAGGTGCAATCGGCTCTCAGCGGTGAACGCGGCGGTTGTGCCATGCTCAAGTCCCGCGGCGTCCGTAAGGCGCAGGTCGTCGCTCCAACTGCTGTCGGCCGGATCGTAGACCCGCGCAAACAAGTCGCCGCCGTTCTCTCCGTGCGCGGTCCACACGAGAGCCATGTGCCCCAAGAAATCCTGGACAACCAAGAAATCCAAAAAACCCGCCGCGGCGCTGTTCGGCCGGACGGTGTCGGGGGAGTCGGTTTGCCAGTTCGAGGCCTGAACGATGCGGTCGCCCTGCTGCCACAGCAGGATCGGGATCGAGTTGTCGGTGACGAGGAGCTGCGGATTCTCGTCGTCGACCGTGTTGTCGGTCAGTTGTCGTGGCGCAGACCATTGGCTGCCGTCGTATGTGACATGACAGAGCTCGCTGTCCGTTCCTGTCGTGGGCACGTCCGGGTCCGGTTCCTGGACATAGACCACTGCCGCCTGCGCCCCGTCCCATGCCAGGCGAAAATCGCGCGCTCTGGCGAGACCCCGCGGCAACGTCTGGACTGAACTGAATGCGGCGGTTGCGGCGTCCCAGCGGGCGAAATGCAGGTCGGTGGGCGATTGTGCGGTGCCCATCAGTGCGTTTTCGGCATGGCTCAGCCAAGCCAGCGCCAGCGCGCCGTTACTCGAGCGGGCCAGTTGTGGAGCGTAATCGAGATGATCGTTGTCGGACAGGGCTGTGGCGATTGACCATTCCGCGTCAGACACGCCCCGTGTGGCGAACACGATCTCGAGCCGCGGTGCGATGTCTTCGAGTTCGGCAGTGTCGCTGAGGTCTGCGGCCTTCACCCGCTCCCACACGGCGACTGCCCTCCCGGTCTGATCGAAGGCGAGTGTTGGGCTGAACTCGCCGCGGGTGTCGTTCGCAATGGGGGCTGGGGCACCGAAGACACCCTCGGTTTCGAAAGAGGCGCAGATTTCGGTGGCGGATGAGGGTGGGTCGCCGGGGTCGAGATAGACGTAGGCATAAGCGAGCTGGTTGCTCGACACGCCCAACACCGGTTCGGCATACGGATAGACATTGTCGACCAACGCCACGTCCTCTCCGCCAAACCGGACAGACGCCGGGGCCGGGGTACGGCTTCCCACCGAGATGTTATACGGCGCGCGCTGCAGGAACGCGCGAGGCACGGGCTGGAAACCCGTGTCGTGGACGGCCGTCAAGGGAGCGGCAGGCACGAGGCCTGGATCGGGGTACTCCCAAACGGGGGCGTAAGTCAGCCGGCGGGTGCGTCCCCACGCCTGGAATTCCACAGCCACGTTGCCTTCCGCGCTGAGTTTCTCGATGTAGTCCGGCTGGGCCGGAACGCGCCAATGGGTTCGCGTGTCGACCGATCCGCCCACACTGGCCTTGACATTGTTGCCGAGGGTGATGTTCAGGGTGGCGGACGCGCCTTCGCCAAAGCTGCCTTTGGTCCCAGGCCAGCCCAGTCCCGGCGGGTCCTCATACTTCACGATACCCAACTCGAACCCGGCTCCGAGGTAAAGCCATGCTTCGACTTCCGCTCGCTGGTTGAACCACTTGACGGCAGAGCCAATCACCGGCCAATTCTCCGCCGTCGTCAGCCCAGGGACGATCGAAGTCGGCTTGAACAATCGCCTCAAGCCGACCTTGGGGATGTCCAGGATGAATGCGCCGCCGATCTGTTCCAAGCCTACCCCAGGAACGTATTTCCCCTCGACCTTGCCACCGATCCTGCCCTCGGCAAAGAGCCCCCCGGCTTGGATCCCGGTTTGGCCCCCCAGCAGACCGGAGGCGACGCCGTCGGTCTTGAACTCGAGCTCGAGCTCTTCGCCTGGCTGTTCGTGATTCCGAACTCTTCGCCGCCGAAGTAGGGGACAAGCTTCCACAGCCCCCAGAGCCTCGAACCGACGGTGGCTTCGTTGATCTCGAGCGAAAAAGGATCCTCGGGCCAAGCCCGCTCGAGAAGGTACGATTCGAGGTTGAAGTGCTTGTCGAATTTCACGTTCATCACGCCTAAGGCCAAAAGCCAGCGCGGCGCGGGAATCACGATCGGGTGGAGGACGTGGGGATCGGACTCGATCCCCAATCCATTGACGGCGGTGATCGACAGGCGGTTGGCGTCGGGCGCAACACTCGAAATATAATCGGAGGCCATGTTGTAGTTGCGGATAACCCCCTCATCGGTCCCGGGCATCATCTCGATGTTCCCGTTGCGAGCGAAACGAACCTGCCCCACCGGACCGTTCCAGTCGACCGACACCACAAACGGATTGGAAACGTCGATGCCGCTGAGAAAAATGTCTCCAAAACGCGACACCACGCGCTGAATGGACGGTTTGTTCGGGGCAGAGGGGTCCGCCTTGGCCAGGCGCAGGTTCTCGGTCTTGTACTGAAGGCCGGTGAGATCGACGCCCAACGAAACCGGTTTGTACCCGGTCTTCTCGCATTCGAGCCGGACCGAGTCCGCCTCACCCACCGTCAGGCAATAGAAGCCGTCAACGCCCGTGGTCGCCGACGCGCCTTCCGCCTTGACCGACGCTCCCGTCACGGGCGCGCCCGTAACGGCCTCATGCACGTGGCCTCGGATCTCCTTGCGCGCGTTTCCGTCGTCGTCGAGCGGAGGCGGGTAAGGCGCCTCGTCTTCCTCGAGGGGTTGGCACGCGCCATGCCACAGTTCCCGTTCGAGTTGGTCCGAGAACATGTCTTTCCACAATCGTTCCCAACCGCACAAAACTCCGTTCGAGTAGTGCAGGATCCTCTGCGTCCTGCCGTTGGGAAAGTATCGGGCCGACTCGCCGTGGAGCGCATTGTCTCGAAAGTCCTGCCTCTCCCACAAGTAGTAGACCATCCCACCCAGCGACGCCTCGTATTCATACTTCCATTCGGACCATGGGCCGTGGGCCTGCCCGTTGCGATCATAGGATTCCCGCTGGAGCCGTGGCGTCACGCCGTCGATCCAGAGCCACCAAACGCGGCGACCGTGCAGCCTGCCACTCCGGTAAGTTCGCTCCTCGCGGATGCGCCCCCCCTCGTCCCACGTCCGTCTCGATCCATCGAGTTCACCATTGCGATAGTTCTCCTCGAGGTTCAGCACGCCGTTCGGAAACCAAGTGCGCTGCAGACCCGAAAGCCAGTTCGCCTCGTAAAAGAAATCGTACCGGAGCTGGCCGGTGTCGTACCATTCCTGCCAGGGACCTTCGCGCTGTCCGTTGCGCATCTCGTAACGCTTCTTCATTCGACCATTGGCATGCCACTCGAGGGACACGATTTTCCCCTTTTGCCCACGGTCGTACTCCGTCTCTCGAACGATTTGTCCCTCGCAATTGTACTCGAGCCAAAGCCCGTCCTCGCGGCCCTCCGCGTAAGTGCCGGACTGGATCAGGCTACAATCCGGGATTGCCGAGTACAAACGGTAGTCGCCCTCCCTCATCCCGCGGTCGTATTCCTGTTCGTCCCAAGGCCCGCCCCCTTCGTACCAGCGTTTCCACCACCCCTGCTTCAGGCCGCTCGCGTACGCTCCCTCTTCCTTGAGGTTGCCGTTCTCGTACCACGCCGTGTAGGGTCCCTGCCAGATGCCGCCAACTGTTGTATGACGCGTCGCGATCTGTCCGCTGGGATAGAACGTTTCATGGACCACCGGATCCTGACCCTGCAGCCATCCGGACCACAGCCACAATCCGCTGCACATCACAACGGCGCGCCAAACAGCGAAAACATGTAGACGTTTCATGGTTCAAGATGTCAGCAAGACCGTGCTGCTTCATTCCGGGACCTGCCAAATCGGCTCATGTCCAAAACCCACCCGTGCCATCGAGCCGCGCGGGGCTCAGCGCATCCCGTTGTCGATCATCATCGTGCTCGCGTCCGCCATTGCCCCGACATCTTCCCAGATTTCAATCGAATGGGAAGCCAGGATCATAACACCCAGGGTGCAACACCGATTGTCCGTTGCATCGGTGCGGCCCCACTGTGCCTCCGAGCCCATGCCTCAAGGCGATATGGCGCGGTAGTACCGTTGTCCGCTGGTGGCGGTTGGGTCTTGGAGAGCCGCCTGTTCCTTTTTGAACTGCTCAGTGGCCATGAACCTGTACCGCCGGCTTTCCAGCCGGCTCGGGGGCAGTCACATGAGATTCCACCGTGCCGACCTGGAGGTCGGCGGTACACCCGGTTCATGGGGAGCGTTGACATTCAACGGTTTAATGCGCATTGGGACCATGAACCGTGCACATTGCCCCTCACCCGCCCCCGCAGTCGCGGGGGCACCCTCTCCCGTCCGACGGGAGAGGGACGGGGTGAGGGTCTGCGGTTCATGGAGTCCTCGACCGACTTCGAGATTTGGACAGAGGAGGGGACGGTGATCTTGGGAACGGACGGGATGGCGGAACTGATACGGTCCAGCGGCAACGCCCTGCGCTTCTATCGCGGGCGACTGCATTGAACAACGAACGACTCAACTTACCCGAGGAACACACGCCTGCAAGCCATCGTTGCCCTGGCCCGCATATTTCACACCCCGTCAGTGCACAGGGCGGTCAGACTTCGCAAGAGGACTGCTATGCGGGCTAAAAAGCAAAACCGGTTCTGCCACGGCCCGGACATCAGATCACGCGCAGCCTTGCGCAATGTCCGGGCTAACGCCACGGGCTGGTAGCCGCCGGGCGACCCGAGCACTGCAAACTTGGCGGGCGGATTCCCAGACGGGGCCTCGTAGAACTCGGCCCTCCGAGATTCGCTGCCGGCTGGGCAGATTCTGGGGAACAGTGGTGCGAAGAAGCGGCGATGAGCGGACCCAATGCTGTTCTACAGTCAGTAGCCGAAACGCCTATCCTGACCTCGGACCTCGCCTTCGTGCTCTTCGTGCTCTTCGTGGTGAGTTTGGGCGAGGATTTGAAAGAGCGGGCTCGCAATTGATTAGAGTCCAGGAGGCGTGCACGTTGATCGAGGTCAATGAGCTGAAAGGCCCCGAAACACAGGTCAGTGCCGGAGTGCGCGAAAGAACTGATGCTGGACACCGGGTGTGACAGGCACTTGCCAGCCGCTAATCCCGGCGTCCAGGACCATGTTCGTGCTCACAGGCGTCCAATGCTGCAAGTCGGCCGAGGCCTCGATTACCACGACCGACCCTATCGGCGCACCCACCTGCAACTGGACAGCCCAATCCTGGACTGTGGTTGAACCGAACACCGGCGCCTCGAAGGACCAGTTGAGGACGATTTGTCCGACGGCGCCTCCGTAACCGTCAACGGCGACTGAATAGGCGACACCTGCCTCGGCGGGGAACGAAACGCTGCTCTGCCCCAGGAACCCCATCCCATCGTCGTTTGCAGCCACCAGGCTCAGCCCTGTCATAGCCGTCCCGCGATAAACTGCGAGCAGCGTGTCGAAGAGACTCCCCCACGTGTCGAGGACCGCCATCCCGCTCACGCCCGGCTCCCACCGATACCAAACCGAACTGCCTCCGGCGTCGCCGGCATGGTCAGGCTCGCCGGTTTCCTTGGTCGCGTCGCGGTTGTCGCCGATGGTCCATCCACCCAGCGCCGCCAGCGGGATCGCATTGGCGAGATCGTCGTTGCCCGGTCGAAACCGGAGCTTCGCGGTCTTGCTGCTGACGGTGCCGTACTCGCTGGTGACCCGCACAGAGTAGTTACCGGCGTCGGCTGCATTCACCTCGTGGAGCGTGAGGGTTGCCGTGTTCGCGCCGGAAATCCCTGGCCCATCGGCTAACACACTCCCGTCGTGCAGCCAGGCGAAGGTCAGCGTCCCGGGTCCGAAGGCGCTCACGCCGAACTGCGCATTCCCACCGGCAAGCGCCCACTGCTCCGTCGGTTGCCTCACGACCACTGGCCGGCCATCGACCACCAAAATGGCAATTTTGCTCTTGGAAGTCCCCGCGCTGTTGCTCACCGTGACCGAGTAAGCCCCCGCATCCGCCGGTTGCACCGACCCGATTTCGAACGTCGCGGCAGTGGCACCTGCGATCTCTTCCCCGTCCTTGAGCCATTGGTACGAGAGAGGCAGAGTGCCGCCCGCTTCGACAGAGAATGCGAAGCTGCTGCCGCTCGACACTTCCGCGCCGCTTGGCTGAACCAGAATCGTCGGCGCTTCGGGAGGCTCGATGTTGCCGTTGAGCCGGGCGATCCCTGGACGCGCCAGACCATTGACCACAGAAAAGCTTCCGCCGATGACCACCCGCCCATCTGGCTGAATCGCCAACGATTTCACCTCGCCGTTCGGTCCGTCGCTTGTATCGAACGACATGTCCAACGCGCCGTCCGCCAGCAACCTCGCGACGCGCTGGCGCGGCACACCGTTGTACTCTGTAAAGGCCCCGCCAATGACAACTCTCCCGTCGGACTGGTACGCCATGGTGAGCACCGTCCCATTCGGCCCGCCTTGAGGATCGAAGCTCGCGTCCAACGAGCCGTCTGGGTTCAGCCGGGCGACGCGGTTCCGCCGCTCAAGATCGAAGGTCGTGAATGCCCCAGCAATCAGCACTTTCCCGTCCGGTTGCAGGGCGATGGCTCGGACCGAATCGTCAACGCCCCAGCCAGGGTTGAATCCCAGGTCCGGTGTGCCGTCCGCATTCAGCCTGGCAATGCTGTTCCGCATCGCCCCGGCGATGTTCGAGAAGTCACCACCGACGATGATTCTTCCATCCGGTTGTACCGTCACAGCCAACACTCGGTAGTCTACGCCGTCTCCGACGTAGAAATTCGTATCGGACGAAGCGTCGGGGTTCAACCGGGCGATGCCCCTCCGGATCACCCTGTTGACGTTTGTGAAGCTCCCACCGACCACGATCCTGCCATCGTTTTGGATCCCCATCGCCATTACACCAGGAGATGGCTGGAGCCCGAACTTGGGGACGAAGCTTCTGTCCAATGATCCATCAGTCTTCAAACGCGCGATTCCGTAGCGCTGAGCATCCTCAACTGTGTAGTAGCCGTTGCCCGCCACGCCGATCAAGATTCGCTGATCGGCTTGCACCACCACGAGCCCTGCGGGGGCATTAATGGAACTGAAAGTCGTGTCGAAACTACCATCCGAGCTGAAGCGCATGGCACGATAGCCCTGCTCCCCACGGTAGCCGGCGGCGACGATGCGGCCCTCCGAAGCCATTGAGACCGATTCGGCTATAACAATTCTGCTTGCGTCGGGCTCAAAAGTCAGATCGACGCTGCCCGGGACCTGTGCCAGGGGATCAAGGACAACGATCTCCGCAACCGTGGCGGCAGCGGACCCGTTAGGATTGGTCGCCACCACCCCGTACCAACCAGCGGATGACGCCTGCATGTTCTCCAAGCGGAGAGTGGTGTTCGTCTCTTCTGGCAACGGTTGCTCATTGTGGAGCCATTGAAGCGTGATGGGGCCGTCGCCCCATACGGCGGTTGTAAGCGTTAGCGTGCTTCCCACATACACCACTTGGCTGCGGGGTTGGAATGAAATGAAGAAAGGTGGTTGGAGGACCGTGAGGTGGGCGCTGACGCTCGACACAAACCCAGCGGCGTTAGAAACAACGACGGAGTAACTGCCGCTTTGGTAAGCCTGTACGTTCGTGATCGTGAGGACCTGGCTCGTCTCACCAGCCAAAACTGAGTTGTCTCGTTTCCATTGATAGCCGAGAGGCTCAGAGCCGCTCGTGAGAACGTCGAACGACGCTGTTCCGCCCAGGACCACCTGCTGCGGTTGCGGTTGCTTGGCGATTTGAGGTGCAACGAGTACGGTCAAAACCGCCGGCTCGCTGACGACGGCCTCGAAAGAGTTGCTGGCCACAAGCCGATACACCCCGCTCTGGCTGGCCACCAAGTTAGTGAGCACCAACACAGCATTTGTAGCTCCTGGAATTTCGACACCATCGAACTGCCACTGCAGGGTGGGAGCGGGATACCCAACCACGGTCGCGCTTAAGGTTACGCTCGCCCCCTGTGCCTTGGTTTGGCTGCTCGGCAGTCCCGTGATGAGCAATGGCACAGGGTTGTCTCCATTGATCCGTGCAATGCCGTTGACTGTGTACTCCCGTCCGCTGGACATCCGCACTGTCCGAATGTTGCCAGCGACGAGCAGCCTGCCTTCCCGGTCAAGCGCCCATCCGCTGGGCGCGAAGTAGAATTGGAGATAGCCGTAGGAATTGTCTTTAGTCCAGTCTGGTTTGAGTCGCTCGATCCAGACGCTCGAGGACGCCAAAAGGTTTCCATCCGCTTGTGCCAGGCACTTGTCCACAATCCAGCCCGACTTCTGGAAAGAATCGTCAAGCGTGCCGTCGGGATTGAACCGCGCGTACTTGTTTCTCGGGTAATCGCGCACGACCGAGAAATTGCCGCTAATCACGACCTTGCCGTCTGGTTGGCCCCACACAAAGCCCACTCCGGCGTTGGGCCCTGTTCCAGGGTCGAATGAGAAATCGATGCCCCCATCGGGGTTCAGCCGCAGAATGCGCGACCGCGTCCTCCCGTCGGGCCACGGGACCGTGAAATCCCCACCCACCAGAAACTGTCCGTTTGCCTGCAAATAGGCGCTCCAGACCGCCGCGACTGGCGTGACCAGATTCGTGTCCCAACTCCCATCGGTATTGAACCACTGGAGGCCACGGTTGGAGGAATCGGTTTGTCCCGACTGTCGAATCCGCCCCGAGATCAGCAATCGTCCATCATCTTGGGGCATGATCTGACGGATGTCGGCCTGGGAAGAGATTGCCGGCAAGATGTTGAAGTCCGTGTCCAAGGATCCGTCTTGGTGGTACCTCAGGAGCTGTGCGCCCGCTCTCAGGAAGTACTTTCCGTCCGACTGTACCAGTATCTCTGCGGGCACAAAGCCGGGTGACGGGTCGAACGTAAGGTCGAGAGAGCCATCCGAGTTTAGGCGGGCGAAACGGTTACGGTAATAGCCTTGGATGCTGGTGAAATCCCCGCAGATCAGCATCTTCCCATCTGGCAGGCAGGCGACTGATGAGATGGTGGTCGCGGCAGGCGCCGTCGGCCCGAACTGGAAGGTTGAGTCGAAGGTGCCGGGCTGTGCATTTCCGTCCCTGCCGGCAGACAAGCCGAGCATAAGCATCAAGAGAGCCAGCCATCGACTTTGCTGAGAGGGCCAGCCATCCCGGCGCAAGCAGGGCTGTCTCCTTTCGGAATTCATGGTGCTGATCTTGGTTCCCGGCCCGCAGCGGTGTCAAGGCTTCCAGGGGAGCTGATCCCAGAGGGGTTGGTTGAGTTCACGTTGCTTCCAAGCGTTCCGGTCCCTGGGGGATCGGCGAGGTTGTATCTCGCCGAAGGGATTGCCGCCGTCGTCGAGGTCAAATCGAATTTGGCCAAGCAGTGGGGTGAGGTGGAGTCAACGGCGGGGTGATCAGCGCCACGGAGGGAAAATAGGTGCGATATCGAGCAGCGTCGCGGGTGACGAGCGTGTGGCCTTCGACTTCGGCATGCGCTCCGATGTAGAAGTCTGGCAAGGGCGAAATTCTCGTACCGCCGCTGCGCCGGTATTTCAGGAACGCCTGTGCCGCAACCCAACCGGCGGCGTAAGGCAAGGGCAGCCGCTGAAACACCTCGGGGTCCAGCCAAAGATCCAGCTCGGCAGCGCTGGCAAAAGCAGGAGCGAGTTCGGCGTAGATGATCGGGTTGATGGGAATAGGCCCTTGCGCGGCGGCAGCACGAAACTCCTTCTCCGACCACGGGATCCAGACGGGATCGGCCGTGGCGATGTCGAGCAGGACGTTGCTATCGCAGAGGATCATTCCTCGCTGCGCGTGAGGATCATGACGTCCTGGGTCTTCACTCCGGGCCGGGCGGCGCCACGGGCGCGCCGCAACCAGCTCTCAATTGGCGGAGGAGTGGCGCGTCGCTGGCGCAACGCCTCGAGCCAGCGCGCCAACTGATCCACCTGCCTTGCGGGCAGGACTTCAATCGCGGCTTCGATTTCGGCGAGGCTGCTCATGCGCGACACGATACCACGGGGGCCGAGAACAGCAAGCAGAGCAGCGTCCTGACCATCTGGTTTCACCACGACAACACGCGCCATCAGACCGGATGCAAAATGCCCTGGTCAAAGGTCTCGGAGGTGAGTGGCGCCGGATAGACGGCAAGCCGCTCACCGAACCTCGATGACCTCGATGGCGGGTCAAAACGGCGCCGGGGATTCCGCCACGCCGGCCATCGACAAGGTGGCTGGGGGGGCGCGCCCTGGCTGCGTATTGCCGGCTGTTCCGCGGTTCTCTCCTCCTGAGCAGTCGCGATCCGTGTTCCATCCGTGTTTGATCCGTGGCTCATTTGAGAACAGCCCGCGGTCCATCGAGTCTCTTCACCGCCTGGCTGCGGTCCCATTGCCCATGCCGGCGAGGTCGGACGCGACGCGATAGAACTTCATCGGCACGTCCCGAGGCGACGCGAGCCGAACCCGCTCGATCGAGCCGTCGATCGGTTGCACGTGCTCGGTCAAGCCAGCCGCGTTCACCCACGCATCCAGATCCTCGCTGTCCTCGAATCGGATGCCAAACGACTGACTGTAGGTGGTGCGGTCGAACTCGAGCACGACAACCTGCTGGCCGTTCACCTCGCCCGCTGAAATGGTCAAGACGGGCACCGTTTCCGCCACGTGCGGATTCCGACCAAAGAACGCCTCGAAGATGTTCTTCAGTCCGTCCCCGTCGTCGTCTGCGTCCCTTTCAGCGGCCTCGCCGATCAGATTGTGATAGGCCGTCCAGTCGTCGAAATCCCGTATTTGCGCGGCATCGACATCCTCGACGGCCAACAGCGTGAGGGCCGGCGGCTCGGTGGGGGTCCCAGGCGCGCCGCCCGGCGACCAGGTCAGCGCCATGGGGACCAACGCAACCGGGCTCTGCCCGTTGCTGAAGGTCTGCGGGGGCACACCCGGATTCTCGATGCGCGACAGCATCTGGAACTCGGCGGATGACGAACTGTGGAAGACCTGCGGGGGCAGCAGCAGCGTGCGCGTGGCAGTGTCGGAATGAAACCGCATCACCGCTTCCCAGGGCAGCTTCATCAGGAGCGGCATCCCCGTGCCACTCGAACCCCAGGGATACATCGAGGCGGTGTGGGCGAGCACGGCGATACCATCGCTGGCGGCGGCCACATCGAGAAACGTCTCGGACTGCACCCCGTCCACGATCGAGTAGAACTTGACGCCGAGTTCGTCGGTCAGGCCCATGACCCAGCCGGCTTCCCCAGGCCCCAATCCGGTCTTGCCGCATGCGATCAGGCCGCCCTCAGCCCACACCAGGCGGGTGACCGAGTCATAGGGCGTGTTGCCGCCGTTGGCCAGCAGATCCGGCAGATCTGGATCGTCCCCGACAAGCACATGGTCGATCAAAGAGCCGTCGGCCCTGAACTTGGCGAACAGGTTCATAGGCCGGTCCTGCGTGATGATCTTGCCCGCCGAGCCGCCGGCGAACAGGGTGCCGGCCGGAGCTTCGACCACGTCTTCGAAGTTCAGGCCCCAACGGCTGGAGAAGGCGTGCGCCCACTGGATCGAACCGTCCGCAGTGGAGACCTTCATCAAGAGCCCGTTGTGTGTGGCGTTCTTCAAGACGTTTCCCGAGTCCGGCGTGCCGGTCTCGGGCGCTGCCACGTCGGCATTCGTGAACCCGCAGAGGACCAAATCGCCGTCGGCGGCCACAATCAACCCGTGCACCTCGTCGTCATCCGGGAAGGCGTAGTACTGAGACCAGACGAGATTGCCGGACAGATCGAACCGGGCCACAAAGGGATCGCTTTCGCGGACCGTGCCATGGTTGATAAAGCCGCACACAAAGATGCCGGTCGGCTCGTCCTGCCCGTCGCGGCTGACCGCCAGCCCGGTGACACTGAAAGACTGAAATGCGGGTGTGATGCCGGTCGCCCACTCCCGGTTGCCCGCCACATCAAACTGAGACAGCACCAAATCCAAACCCTTCTGACCGGCGGTGACGACCTTGCCGCCATCGAGGGCTGCGCCGTGTTCGACGAGACCTTGTATCCCCATGTCGCGGGCCCACACCACGTTCCCGTCCGGCGTGAAGCGCGCCAGCATGCTGTAACCGATCCTCGATGCGCCGCCCACCGTGATGAACCCGTCCGGATCGGGCGCGATCACGAACCCTTTGGCCAATCCGCCAAAGCTGTTTCGAGACTGGAACAGCCGGCCCCAACGGACGTTCTCTCCGGAGAGCGGGCGAATGCCGGCATTGCTCGGGGACGCGTCATGCAACCCGGTTCCCGGGATCAATGGCCCGCCTGCATCCCGGTCCAAGTCCTCGAGTTCAAAGGTGTGCACCGAGGCCTCGGCGTCTACGACCGTGTGCCCGAAAAACTCGGCGGAGAAGCGCCCGATTAAATCCACATCGAAATCCAGCTCCCACCACGGATCGGCCAGCGGCGCGACGGTGAAGTTGGCCGAAGCCCGGGCGGCCAGGGTTGGGCCGAGGCTCACGGGCGTCGGTTCACCCGGCCCCGGCGTCTCCGGAAGTGGCACAATCGAGCCGACGATGGACATGCCCAACTCGACCCAGGCGCCCACACTCGCAGCCAGGTCGTCGAACACGCTCGGATCCGAAACCCGGATCGGAATGAGCTCGGTGACCGGCTCGTAGAAGAAGCCGTCGTCGTCCCCGGTAATCCGACTGCGGTCGAAGCCCATGTCGATGCCGATCAGGAAGGAACTCTGCAGCGGCAGCGTGAGGCTCTGCGGCGCATTCGCCTCGATGCCGGCGTCCACATAGAACAAGGGCGCCACCTCGACCGGCACGCCGCCCATGTTGAACGTGACGCCCGGCAGCGGCAGGTCCTTGAGATGTTTCTTCTTCTCCTCCTCGCCGAGTTCGGACGTATCCACCGGTCTCGTCACCTCGATGAGCAGGTTGGCGATCACGCCGGCGTCAATGTGCGCAATCGCGCGTTCGAGCTGGAAGTTGCGGATCTTGACCTCGAGTTGCAGCCCGGAGGAGCGCAGGAGGATCTCGCCCGTCACAGTGACGCCATCGACAATGTTCGTCTGGTTGAACACGATCGGCTTGGACGTCATGCCGCGGAGGTCGGCCAGCCTGCCGTCGCGCGGATTGCTCTGCTCGATCAAAGCCGCGTAGGCGTCGCGCTCGGCCTCTTCTTCCCGTGTGTAAGTGTTCTCGAGAACCGGATCGTAAGGATCGCGCACCGGCGCATCGTAAGGACTGGTCTTCGAGTCCTGGAAGAACGTCGCGCTCTTGACCACTTCGAGAAGCGTCCGCTGCCGCCCGGTCACCAGGATCTGCCCGCCCAGTCCGGGGTTGACGCCGATCACCTCGAGCGGAAGATAGTCGGCAAGCACCTTGGCCGGATCGTCATCGAGCGGATTGAACGGGTTGTCGGTTCGGGGCGTGATCAGCCGGTTCACCCCGGGGTCTTCCACCAGCAGATCGCCTGGTTGCAGCGAGTCGAGAAACGGATTTGTGGCTGAAAACACGAGCGTGACCTCGCCGGTCAACCCGATCTCCGCCGGCGACTCCCACGCGCCTTCGGTCGTCTCGTCGATCCCCCGGGGCGGGGCATTGAACACGTAAAGCTCGGTGCCCGAAACGGACAGGATCCCGCCGCTCAGCACATCCGCGCGGCGCTCCGTTAATTCCCCGATGTTCACCGCCACATAAAATGCGCCGGGACCTGGGGCCGCCCCGTAAGCGCCCGCCCCCAGACTGGCGAACTCGAGTCCCGTCAGGGCCAGATCATAGGAAACCGATCCGAGCGAGGTCACCACATTGACAGCGACATCCGCCACCGCCTCTTCGAGCCGATTGCGAACGCTGGCGGTGAACAGCAACAACACGCGGCCATTGGCCAGGGTGATTTCCTGCACAATTTGCACCCCTTCCAGCGCGAGCTCGGCCGCGCCCACAACCGCGCCACCCAGCGTCCGCCCCGTCACGCCAAGAATCGCACCCGACAGAATCTCCGCCCGTGCAGCCGCCAGCTCCGCGGCATCCACCACCACGTGCACCGCAGTCGTGCTCGCCGCCACGGTCTCAGCCGCGATCTCTCTCAGCGCAAAAGTAGTCTCGAGAGCCTTCAACAGGCCGCTCTGAATCGCATCCAGCTTCGGGCCGACAAATACTCCGCTCCAAAGCCCGTCTTCGAGATTGCGCAGATCCGTCGCCACTTCGAGCAGGGTGCTTCCGTCAGGCAGCGGTGTCTCCGCAAGAATGTGGATGTTCTCGATCCGCAAATCCCGAGGGTCGTTCAGCCGGCTCCCGAGGGTGGGCGATGTGTAATCGCCCGCACGCCCGTCCACGGGCGCATTCACCAAAGCCAGCAGAACGGGAATAACGCCAAGAAAGATCAGTCTCATAGGTTGAAGCAAAACCAGGGTTTGGGTTTCCGGGTGGGGCTCGAGCCACGGCAGCGTGATGGCCGCCACGGCAACATGCGCAGGAACACTGGAGGGGAGTGAGGGTGGGATGGCGACTGTCGCAGCCGTGCGCGTATCATCGTGCCGGCTCATTTCTTGCGAGCGCCATGCACTCCCTCCGTGTCTCGACGACCAGGAGACAAAGTCCTGAGATATATTAGGTGATAAGTTATAGTGTATGCCATATGCTAATATCACTACGGCATCACTTTGTCAAATCCGCTTGGGGGGCGCAAACCACCGCCTCAGGTCACCACGAGAGCACAAGGGCACGAAGGTGAGGACGAAGGCAGGATGGGCGTTTCGGCTTTTCTCGGTAGAACAGCACTGGGTCCGCTCATCGCCGCTCCTTCGTGTTCTTCGGTTCTTCGTGGTGAATTCCAGTCGTTCCTGTTCTAATCCCGATCCGGAACGTCACGGCCGCAGCAGTTCGCCCAATTCGCCCCCGTCGAGCCAAAGGCCCCGGCAGGTGGGACAGGTTTCGATGATCACGGTCAGTTTGCGGGCGCTGCGGACGCGGATCATCCGGGACTGGTCGCGGGGACAAAGCCCGGCCCGACCATCCGTGGAATCGTCGTTCTTGCCGCGGGCGAGCGGTTTGAGGTCGCTGGGATGCGAGGCCATGAGTGCGCCGAGTTCCTTCACGTCAAACCAAATGCCGCCACAGCGCGGGCAGCGATCCACCTCGATGCCGCGCACGGCCGTGCCAGCCAGTTGTTGGTCCTCACACTTGGGGCATTTCATAACTGATTCGACGCCGACGAAGCGTGCCCGCGCCGGAAGAGCCGTTCAAGACGAAATGGACCAGACGAATGGGAGCGGTGAACCGATTCAACCCCGGATACACAGCCGTCCAGTTGTCAGTTGAAGCAGCCGCTCCCCCTGTTGTTCACAGCCCTGCGTTTTGACTTGATCGGCATTCGGCTTGGAAGATCCTCCTGGCATGCGCAACTCACCTCAGCTTACTCGTCGTCAATTCCTCCGCCACACTGGCACCGCCACCACGACACTCGCGGCGGCGTCCGCTCTCTCACCGGTCCTGCTGCCGGCGCAGTCGCCCAACGACACCATCGGCGTCGGCTGCATCGGCCTGGGAACGCGCGGCGGCGATCTGCTGAACGCCGTCGCGCCCTTGCCGGGCGTGAAGGTGGTGGCCGTGTGCGACGTCTATGGCCCGCACCGACAGAAGGGGATCGACCGCAGCCAGAACCCGGCGGTCAAGGCCTACGTCGATTACCGTGAACTGCTCGCTGACCCAAACGTCGACGCGGTGGTGATCGGCGCCCCGGACCACTGGCATTGCCCGATGGTGCTCGACGCCGTGAAAGCCGGTAAGGACATCTACTGCGAGAAGGGATTCGCGCGCACGCTGCCGGAAGCGAAGCGGATGCGTGACGCGCTGCAGCAGAGCAAGGTGGTTTTCCAGTTGGGTCACCAGGCACGTCAGAGCACCGCCGCGCTGCAAGCCAGGGAACTGATCGCGCAGGGCCTGCTCGGCCCGGTTACCCTGGTGCGGACCGGACGCTTCATGAGCAGCGCGCCGGAGCATCCGATGTGGCGGTGGTACGGATACTACGCGCAGTGGCAACGGCCCGATCCCGCCCAGGTGGTGAAGGAGGTCAACTGGGACCTTTGGCTTGGTCCGGCCCCGAAGATTCCCTGGAACGAACGGCATTTCTGGCACTGGCGCTGTTACTGGGCCTACGGCACGGGCCAGGCAGGCGATCTGCTCTCGCACGAGCTGGATTTCGTCCAGTACCTGCTCGGTCACGGCATCCCTGACACATGCCAATGCGCCGGCCTCAACGCATTGCTTAAGGACGACCGCGAGGTGCCGGACACCTGGGTGGCGACCTATCAGTTCGAGACCCTGGGCCGCACGGTGACCTTCACCGGCAGCATGAACACCAACGCGGGCCAACCGGTCGAGGTCTGCGGCAAGGAAGCCACCCTGCGGTTCGACGGCATCGCCCATGATGTCAACAGCTTCACGATTCACCCGGAAGGCTACGCCCGCCGCAAGGACCTGCCCGCCGGATACGAGCGCGGCAAGACGCCGAACCAGCCGAACCATATCGTCGATTTCTTCGACTGCGTTCGCAGCCGCGGCACCCCAAAGTGCTCGACGCAAGAGGCCTTCATCGAAACCGCCACCTACCTGATGTCCGTCGAGTCGTATCACCGACAGCGGACCGTGCGGTGGGACGCCGTCAAGGAAGAGTTCACCGCTTGAGCGACTTCACCCAAAGCCGGGCAGGAGGGCGAGTCGAGCGCCTCGACCCGGTGCGCCTGGATGGGGAACTCGGCCTGCGCCTTTAGCCCGGTTATTTCACACGCTTCGCGGAGTCTCACATCCGGGCTTTTCTAACCCGCATAGCAGTCCTCCTGCGAAGTCTGACGCCCTGTGCACGGACGGGGTGTACCACTCTCTCTCAGTTTCTTTTCTATTTGAAAGAAGTGTCATGCCGCAAAGGCCGCCAGTTGTTGCACATTCTGGTTGCGGCTTTGCCGCGCTACGAAATATGCGGGTTAGGGCGTCGCGCTCCTTCCCGATGCGCCCCGCCTCTTCGCGCGCGGCGTCGAGGGTGTGAATGCCGCCCTCACTGCGCCATGAGGTCTGGTCTTGGCGGGTCGGCGCATCAAACAACAGATGAACTCTGACGCGACTGTACAACGCTGTGTCCCGGGCAATTCTTGACGAGAGGACGGTCTTTCGTGTATGTTCCGTGCATGGCAACGAGGACCATCACCCTCGAACTCGATGCTTACGAGAAGCTCCGCGCCGCTAAAACACCAGGCGAGTCCTTCTCTGAAGTGGTCCGCCGTGCCGTGTTCCCAGGCACCCCGCCGACCGGCGCCAAACTGCAAGCCTACTTTCAATCCGGTGGCAGCAGTATCGGCGACGATTACCTCGAAGCCGTCGAACAAGCCTCCAAGCATGACCCCGTGCCTGACCGGCCATGGGAATGATCCTGGACACCAGCTTCATCGTCTCGGCTGAGCGTGAAGCCCGACGGCGCAGCCGTGGGCGTGCGGACGTCTTTCTTGCCCGGCATGAACACGAGACGTTTCTTCATCACCTTCACCATCGCCGGCGAGCTCGCGTGTGGCCGATCCGCCAGTGTCCGGAGCGACTGGGAACGCCTTTGCCGCCCCTATCCCATCCTCCCATGGACGACCGAGATAGCCTGGCGTTACGGTGAAATCTACCGGCATCTGGCTGATCGCGGCCAACTCATCGGTGCCAACGACATGTGGATTGCCGCCGCCGCTCTTGCCCACGGCTTCGGCGTGGTCACGGATAACGGGGGCGAGTTCGATCGGGTGCCCGGGTTGATGACAAAGACTTTCTGACTTCGCGTACCGCCACAGGCCCGCAACACAACGCGGCACGCAGGCATGTGTCGACTGTTTCGATGCGCCCCCACCGCTTCTCACGGCTCACCCACCGCGGCCATCAACTCCTGCCACAGCTCAGCGCCGCCGGCGGCATTGGTCATGATGACAATGCCCGAGCCGCGTTTCCTATCGAACTCGCAATGGCAGCGGAAGCCCGTTCCGTTTTCGCCTCCGCCGGCATCGCGTCCACGATCATTTGGACGAGACTGCCAAACTGTTCTCGCGTGACTCGCGGGCCGTTCTTCGTGTCGGTGTCCACCCGATGCACGATGACCAGGTCCCAGGCGGGCACGACGAGTATGTGATGGCCGCCCGCGCCGCGCGCCGAAAACGAGCCCTTGGGCAGCTCGACATTCTCCAAGTGCGACCCACAAGTCTCCGTCCACCAGAGATACCCGTAGACAGATTTCCGGGCTGCGGTTGTTCAGGGCTGTGCGCGGACACAGCGGAAGCCGAAATCCTCGAAGCGATTGGTGGGGGCATAGAAGTTCCGGTAAGCGCAGCGGGCGTAGAAACCGACGTTGTCGTAGCTGTTTCCGCGGGCCACCCGGGCTGAGCCCGCGGCGGGGCCTCGAGGATTATCGTCCGGCGAGGACGCATAGTAGGATTACCGGAATGCCACAGCGAAGAATGTGAGATGCCCCCTTCCCCGGGTTCCAGATTTTTGTTGAACGAGTTCTCCTGGGGGCCCAGGCTTGCGTCACGTTCACCAAGCAAACCCAGACTCTCGCCTCACGGGCGAAGTCTCGAACGGTGAGACTCCATCCGGGTTAGGCGGATCATGAGTAGGAACAGAGAAGGGCGGTCAGAATGAAACTCCTGCTGCTGCTGTCAGGAATTCTCGTGTCCACAATCCCCGATGCCCGCGGTGATGGCGGGTGTCTGCCTCCGCCGGAGGGCTTGGTGGGTTGGTGGCGGGGCGAGGGCAACGCGGGTGCTTGGGTCGGCAACGCCCACGGGACGAATCAGGGCGGGGTCTTCTACGCAAACGCGCAAGTGGGCCACGGTTTTGCTTTCGACAGCGACGACGACCGGGTCGTCATCCCGCATCGGGAGGAGTTCAACGCCTCGAGCGGTGGTTTCACGGTTCATTTGTGGGTCCGGGGCCTGATGAATCAGCCCGCTGGGATCGCGCTGTTGGCGGAGAAGTACCACGGTTGGGGAACAGGCTGGGCGCTCCAACTGACCTCGGGCAACGGCACCGTCCGCTGGGCCATCGGGGACGGAAGCGGCTTCCCCGAAGTGAGCAGCACCCTAGGCGTATTGGATGGGGTGTTCCATCACGTTGCCGGCACATGGGACGGCAGCACCATGCGGCTCTATGTGGATGGCCTATTCCAGGCCGCGACGTCCCTGACTGTTGCCGCTCCGAACACCGGACCGCTCAACCTCGGTTTTTGGTGGTTCGAGCCCCGAAACTTCCGTGGCCAACTCGACGAAGTGGCCATCCACAGTCGTGCCCTGAGCGCGAGTGAGATCGCCGCCGTGCATGCCGCGGGAGCGGCGGGTATGTGTAGTTCGGGGCTGCCCATCATTGTCCTGCATCCCACCAGTCAAACGCGATTCGAACGCGAAACGGCCCGCTTCCTCGCGCAGGCTTTCGTGGGTGAGCTGTTGTATTACCAGTGGTTCAAAGGCGACGTCGCGCTCGCAGATGATGCGCATCTCCAGGGTGCGACCAGCAACACCCTCCAGATCACCGGTCTCGAGCTGGCTGACAGCGGCAGCTACCGCGTGCGGGTGACCAATGGTCTCGGAGCCACCTTTAGTGCCGAAGCCACCCTGACCGTGCTGGTCCATCCTCTCCCCAGCCCGTGGGTGACGCGGGAAATCGGCTCGCTCCCGGGGTCTGCTGCTTACACCAATGGCGTCTTCAGGATTCAGAATGCGACCGGCGGATGGGCGCCGAGTTCGGAGGAATTTCACTTTGTCTATCAACTCATGGGGCGCGAAGGCGGCATCCAGGCCCGGCTCAACAGTCTGCAAACCTACGCCAAGGGCGCTCTGCTGATCCGGGAGAACCTGGACCCTGCGCTTTGTCGGGAAGTGTTGCTACGGGCTGATATGGAATGGAGTGGTGTCCAACTCCTTCTCTGGCGCCCGGAATCCCTGGAGCTGGCGCGTGCCCCACTGCAGTTTCCCCTGGTGGGGTATCCGTGGCTGAAGCTCTCGCGGACGGGGGACTGGTTCAGTGGCTTTGTCTCCGGCGACGGCACGAACTGGGTCTTCGCCGGCGCCGCGCGGGTGCCCATGCCCGACCAGGTCTATGTCGGGATGGCTGGCGTCATTGGCGCGGACTTTGAAAGGCCCAGCGCCTGGTCAGGACCGGAGCCTGCACCGGAGTCGGGCCTGCGGCGCGAGGTGTGGTTCGATATTGCCGGCACCGCCGTCAGCGACTTGACCAGCAGCCCGGCTTTCGCCGAACAGCCGGGTCTGGCGGATTCGTTGCACGCATTCGAGGTCGCCGGCCTGGGCGAGAACTACGGCCAGCGCGTCTCCGGTTACGTCGTGGCTGCGGAGACAGGTCCGTACACGTTTCACCTGGCCTCGGCCCATGCCGCCCAACTCTGGTTGAGTCCGGACGCGGACGCCGCCCACCGGGTGTTGATCGTGGAGGAGCCAGCCGCGGGCTCCCGACGCGAGTGGTCCAAGCGGGTCTCGGCGCCCGTCACGCTTGAAGCCGGAGGGCTCTACTACATCGAGGCTTTGCATAAGCATGGGACGGGCAACGATTACCTGGGAGTGGCGTGGACGCTGCCCTACCGGCCGGCGCTGGCGAATGGGAGCGAGCCCATTCCGGGCAACTGGTTATTCCCCCAAGTGCCAGACAGTCCGCCTCGAATCGTTCAATCTCCCTCCAGCCGCACGGCGGTGGCGGGCATGGACGTGTCCTTCGCGGTCCAAGCCGAGGGACCACCGCTAAGCTACCAGTGGCGCAAGGACGACCAAGACCTCCACGACGACGCCTGGCTCACCGGCACCGACACGCCGACCCTCACGCTCACGAAAGTGCAGCCCGGCGATGCGGGGCTGTACACGGTGGTGGTCCACAACCTGGCGGGCAGTGTCGAAAGCGCGCCCGCAGAGTTGGCGGTCGAATTGCCCTACGGAGAGCTGCCCGTCCCGCCGCTTCAAGCGCGGCTCGACCCTGCCAGTCCCAATGGCGCCTGGCTGCACTGGCCGGGTGTCTGGGCGCAAACGCGCATTGAAACGACGGAGGACCTTTCCGATCCGGCATCTTGGGTGGCTTGGAACATCGCGCCGCAGCAGAACCAGGGTGAGTGGTGGGTTTGGCTCTCCCCCACGAACCAGCAACGGTTCTTCCAACTGCGCGCAGACAACCTGCCTGAACTGCCAACCGCCGTCCCGCTGGATCCTGTGACAACCGCACCGCCCCTGCCGGCTTCCGTCGTCACCACCTTGGGCAAGGCAACCGAGTTCCTCTACACCGGGCCTGACGCCGTGCAGATCGGTGTGACCAACGGCACGATCCAAGCCGAACAGGCCGCCGTGGTGCGCGGCCGGGTGATCACCCGCGACAGAGCCGCGCTGGCGGGTGTCGATGTCCGCATTGCGGGGCACCCGGAATTGGGCTTCACCCGCAGCCGGGCCGACAGCGGTTTCGATCTGGCGGTCAACGGCGGCGGATGGCTCACGGTCCAGTTCGAGCGGACCGGCTACCTTCCCGCCCAGAGGCAGGTCAACGTGCCGTGGCAGGACTATGCCCAGCTTGAGGATGTGGCCCTTGTGCCCCAGGACAGCCTGGTCACGCGCATTGATCTTTCCTCGCCAACGGCCCTGCAGGTTGCCCGGGGCAGCGCGGTCGCGGATCAAGACGGTGCCCGAACCGCCACGCTTCTGTTCCCCCAGGGCACGCGCGCGACCATGACGCTGCCGGACGGCTCGACACAACCGCTGACGACCTTGCACGTCCGCGCGACCGAATACACCGTCGGCCCCAACGGCCCGAAAGCCATGCCCGCCGAGTTGCCGCCGACCGTCGGCTATACCTACTGTGTGGAACTGGGCGTGGACGAGGCCGATGCGGTCGGGGCGAAAGGCATCACCTTTGATCAACCCATCCCGTTCTATCTGGAGAACTTCCTCGGCTTCCCGGTGGGCGGCCATGTCCCGGTGGGGTACTACGACCGAGAGCGCGCCGTATGGGTCCCCTCGCCCAACGGCCGGGTGATCAAGATCCTGGGCCAAACCGCCGGACGGGCTGACCTCGACATCTCCGGCAGCAACGAGGTGGCCGATGGGCCCAGCTTGGCGGCCCTGGGCATCACCGACGACGAGCGGGCGCGCCTAGCCGGGCTTTACCCGACGGGCCAGACGCTCTGGCGCGTGCCCATTCCTCACCTTTCGATCTGGGACTGCAACTGGGGCTGGGGACCGCCGCTCGACGCCGAATTCCCCGGCATCCCGTCCTGGCTCTACGATGATCCGCAACCCAACAAGCCCTGTGCGGCGCAGAACCAGGCCTGCCAGCAATCGGTCGCGATTTCCGGCACCCCTTACACGTTGAACTACTCGAGCGACCGCGTGCCGGGCTATACCGCCGCCAACGCGATCGAGGTTCCCTACAGCCATACGAACGTGCCGCCGAGCACCAAGCGCATTGATCTCGTCATGACCATCAATGGCCGCACGTTCACCAACTCCTTCACCGCGACCCCGAACGGGCGGTTCAGTTTCCTGTGGGACCAGAAGGACGCGTACGGACGCCAGGTGCAGGGCTGCCAGCGGGTCACGATGCGCGTCGGCTTTGTCTATGACGGGAAATACCAGTCGGTCATGGACATGTTGTACGCCTTCGGCCACAACTTCATACCCGACCAGATGACGGTCAACAGCCGTGAGGAGTGCACGTTCTGGCAGCGGCTCGATTCCTTGGTCGGCGGTTGGCACAGCCACGGACTGGGCTTCGGCGGCTGGACCTTGAACCATCACCACGCCTACGACCCGAACAGCCGGAGGATCTACTATGGCGACGGCCGGACGCGCTATGCCGTTTCCACCGGGCGCGCGATCAGCATTGCCGCCGGCGGTGGGACGAGTCCCGGCTACGACGTCCCCGCCACCGACGTCGCGATTCGCCGCGTGTACGGGCTCGCCGTGGCCCCGAATGGTGAGCTCTACATCGCCGATTGGGGCTTGAATCGCATCCTCAAGGTGGACCGGAACGGCACGGCTCGTCCGGTCGCGGGAACCCACAACCTCAGCGGGTTCTCCGGCGATGGCGGTCAGGCCACAAACGCCCTCCTGAACAGCCCGAGTGGGCTGGCTTTCGGCCCTGAAGGGAGCCTCTATTTCTGTGACACCGGAAACAACCGAGTCCGGTGTATTGCTCCGTCCGGGGTCATTTCCACCATCGCCGGGGGCGGCACACCCGCCGATGGATTGGGCGACGGCGGGCCGGCCACGAGCGCCGCGCTCAGCGCTCCCCTGGGTATCGCGGTGGGACGTGACGGACGGTTGTTCATCGCCGACAGCGGCCACGACCGGGTCCGGGTCGTGTCACCCGGAGGCATCATGGAGACGGCGGTAGGAGGCGGTCCGTTGCTGGCGGACGGCGCCGCCGCTGCGCAGTCGAAGCTGTCACACCCTTACAACGTGGCGGTGGCCCCCGACGGCACGCTCTACGTCAGCGCGGTCGACATCCGAGGCGGGCTTTGGGCCTTAGGAGGTTCGGAACTCCTGCGGATCGACCCGCTCGGACGGCTCGACCTGCTGGCTGGTGAAGCCAACTTTGCTGTCGCCAACGGGGCCCCGGCCCGGAACATGAATCTGGGCAACGGGGGTGCATTGGCTCTCGGCCCTGACGGCTGGCCTTACTGCACCGGTTGGTGGTGGGGTGTCGTCCTCGGCAAGATTGGTCCCGATGGTCTGTTCCGACATGTGGCCGGCCGGCTCAACGCCACATGGCCGAATTACGACGCCTACAGCGGTGATGGCGGACCGGCCTTGGCCGCGGACATTCTGGGCGTCGCTGCCATCGCGTTCGGCCCGGATGGCAAGATGTACCAGAGCCAGGCCAATGTCGTTCGCCAAGTGACCTTGCCGATGCCCGGCGTCACCGGCGGGTCGTTCCGCATCCCGTCGGAGGACGGAAGCGAGTTGTTCGTCTTTGATGAGTCTGGTCGCCACCTCCAGACCGTGGATGCGTTGACTGGCGCGACCTTGGAGACCTTTCAGTACGATGCCGCGGGGCTGCTCGTCTCCCTGACCGACGGCGACAATAACGTCACCGCCATCGAACGCGATGGGAATGGCGCGCCGCTGGCCATCGTGGGGCCGTTCGGCCAGCGCACAGCGCTCCAAACCGACGCCAACGGCAACTTGAGCCAGGTCACGGACCCCGCGGGCAACGCCTATCAGTTCACGAGCGGGGCCGATGGTTTGCTCGAGAGCATCACCGACCCGCGTACGACCCGGTTCAACTTCGGTTACGACCCCGAGGGCCGCCTGATCCACGAGGAAACGGCGGGGTGCTGCGCCGGCGACTTCGCGCGTGTGGCGGCCAATGGCGCCACGACCGTCACGGCCACTTCGCCCGAAGGCCGGACGACCGCCTACGCCTCCGAAACGCTGCCCACGGGTGAAGTCCGCCAGGTCAATACCTTCCCCGACGGCACGACCAACCATACCCTTATCGGCATCAACGCCAGCCGGACGACGACCTTCGCCGGTGGCACAGTGTTGACTGAGCAGGACGGGGGCGACATCCGCTTTGGCCTCGAAGTGCCTGTGCTCAAGAGCCAGACGATCCGCACCCCCAGCGGACTCACGCGGTCGCTCACCGCTGACCAGCAGATGTTGCTGGGCAACCCGACCGATCCGCTCAGTCTGGTGGGGCTCACGAACATCGCCGTCCTTAACGGACGCACCAATGTCAGCCGCTACGACGCCGCCACACGGACCTTCACCAGCACCACGCCCGAAGGCCGGCATACGGTCACCACCGTGGACGAGCAGGTCCGCCCCACACAGTTGCAGGCGCCCGGCATTGAGGCCGTGCATTTGACCTACGACGTGCGGGGGCGGCTCGCACAGATCTCGCAAGCGGACCGCCAGTCCGCTCTCGGTTACGATCCGGCTACGGGCTTTCTTGCCGCGACCACCAACGCCCTCGGCCAGGTCACCGACTACCAGCGCGACGCCCTGGGCCGGGTGACGACGCTCACGCTGCCGGATGGTTCAAGTTGGGCGCATGCGTGGGACGCGAATGACAACCTGGCGATGCTCACCGAACCGAACGGCACAAACCATCACAAGTTCACCTACACCCAGCAGGACCTGATGGAAACCTACCGCAGCCCGCTCGGCGCGATAGAGACCTTCAGCTACAACAAGGACCAGGAACTCATCCGCCGCCAGTTCCCCTCCGGCCAGGCCTTGCAATGGAACTATGCAACGAACGGCCTGCTCGCGAGCCTCCAGACCCCGGAAGGCAGTCACACCTTCACCTACCACGCGACGAACGGCCTGCTCGCCAACGCCACCTCGCGCGACGGCCAGCAGGTGGACTTCGCCTACGACGGCAGCCTGCTGACCAACGCGGTGTGGAGCGGCGTGGTCACCGGCGCGGTGAGCTACGCCTACAACAACGACTTCCGCGTGACCCAACTGGCCTACGCTGGCTTCAGTCTGCCGTTGGGCTACGACCGCGACGGTTTGCTCACCAACGCCGGCAGCATAGACCTGGCGCACAACCCCACGACCGGTTTCCTTGAACGCATCGCCGACGGCACGTTCACCATCGCCTACCAGCGAAACGAATTCGGCGAGGTCACCAACACGATCGCAACGCAGGGCGCGGAGCTTTACCGCGTGGACCGGAGCTACGACGCGCTGGGCCGGATCACGCGCAAGGTGGAGACCATCGCCGGAACGACCGTGACTTGGGACTACGCCTACGACACGGTCGGTCAATTGGTGGAAGTGAAGCGCGACGGTGTGATCGTGGAAGGTTACGCCTACGACGCGGTCGGCAACCGCATTGGCATGACCAACCTACTGACCGGCGAGACGCTCACGGCCAGCAACTACCGCTACGACGCCGACAACAAGCTCCTCCAAGCTGGCGTCCGCACGTTCACCTACGATGCGGATGGTCGCCTCCAGACCGCGCGGCTCTCGGGCGTGGAGACCACGTTCCACTACAACACGGACGGCACGCTGGCGGGCGTGGATTTGCCAGGCGGGCGTCAGATCACGTACCTGCACGACAGCCGGGGCCGGCGCATCGCCCGCGCCGTCAACGGCGTTCGCACGCAAGCCTGGGTTTACGGCGAAGGCCTGATGCCGTTGGCCGAGTATGATGGCACCGGCGCGCTCAGCACCACATTCGTTTACGGCGGACGCTGGACGCCCGTGGCCTTCATCCGCGATGGCGCGACCCACCACATTGTCACCGATCATCTCGGCAGCCCGCGCCTGGTCGTGGACGCCAGCGGGGCCGTGGTCAAGCGCGTGGACTACGACGCCTTCGGCATTGTGGTGCTGGACACCGCGCCAGCGCTGGATCTGCCCTTCGGCTTCGCTGGCGGCATGGTGGACCCGGGCCATGAACTTATCCGCTTCGGCGCCAGAGACTACGCGCCCTCCAGCGGCCGCTGGACCTCGCGGGATCCGGTCCTGCTGGCCGGTGGGACCCATCTCTACCGCTACGTGAACAACGACACGGTGAACGGCTTGGACAGGCTCGGCCTGGACGACGATGACCTCTTCAAACCAGGATCGACCTACCAGTCCATTATCAAGAAGATCAGGCCTCAGGGTAACGTGCTCAACCTGAGCCAGATGGGCTTTAAGGTGGGCGACTTTCTCAAGGCGGCAGACCCGTATCATGACAAGCCCGAGATCACCAGAGAGGTAGACAACCTACTGCTAAGACTCAGAAGACTGTCCAAGGAAGCGAAGTATGTGAGGGCGCCTGCACCCGGCAGCACAGTGGTTCAGATGACCGTGACAAAAGCGCTGGCCGAAGAGAAGGCGATCAAAGCTGTCCGAAGTGGTCGTTTGCAGTGTGCGGGGCCCAAGTCCATAAGCAGGCTGGGTAAGCCGCTTGGCGTCCTTGGACCCGCGCTCATGGGACTGAACATCTACGAGGATATGACGGTAGACAATATGGATGTCGGCGAAGCTGTCCTTTACGAGATTGGACCTGGAATGATCGACATGCTTGGCACCAATCCTGCCTATTAGCGCCATGAGAAGGGCACTCTTGACGGTACGGACGAAGCCGAAGCCTTTGTGCCTCGACTGCTCTCCGTGCGGCTCTGTGCCGGCCGTGACCGTCTCCCTGCTGCTGTTGAGCCTCGCAGAGTCACTCTCCGTCCAGACTCTGCCCACGCCCGACTGGCTGGCGCGGGCGTTAGCGAACCGGCCGCTACCTTTGACATGGAATTCGGTCCAAAGAAGGCAATGGGGTCAGATCCATACATTTGACATATTGTCGCGCCGCGAGTCTCCTCGTTCGAGGTGTTCTTGGCTGGCTCTCGTCCGTCCGCTGGTGCGGTCTTCGCCTCAGGCCCTCGCGCGCGCCAAGGACAAAGGCCGACAAACCCGGTGAAAGACAATGGGGTCGCATCTAAATAGTTGAAATAGTTGACAATTCACTCTTGATCTCCGCAACAAAGTGCCTGCGTCCCGGGGCAGTGGCGAGCGTCTGCGCGAGACGCGTCACGGCCCCGGCTCCCGCCTCATGACTCTTGTCGCACGCGCACTTGCCGCACCGCGAACGCGCGCAGCTCCAGCGCAAAAGGCTCCGGCAACTCGGCCATCGCACCCGAAAACCTGCGTCGATCCGCTCATCGCCCTGTTCAGAAAGGACATGAATCGAACCCTGCTTGTGGACAACCTGCGCGGGACATTCGATCACCGGGAAGGCGCATGAGCGAGTTCATCCGCGCGCTGCAGCGCTATTTTCTGGGAGACTACTACCCGCTCACGTCCTACTCGAAGGCTCGCGACGTGTGGTTGGCCTGGCAATTTGATCTACCCGAAGACGACGAGGGGATGGTCCAGGCCTTTCGGCGCGAACAGAGCCCGTACGAGTCAGCGCGCCTCCCGCTCCGCGGATTGAAGCCTGACGCCCAGTATCGGGTCACGGATGTCGATTCGTCTGAGGGACCGCAGACCTTCACCGGCCACGAACTCATGACGCGTGGCCTGCGGGTGCAGGTGAGTCAGAGCCCGGAAGCGATTGTGCTCATCTACCGGCAACAGGCGCGATGATCCGCAGTCGTTGAAACTCGCCTCAATCCCAAGCCAACCGGTTGCCATTCAGTCGGTTGCCGTGGTCCGACCCCGCAGCCCAGCGCCTTGGTCCTTGGATCAGGGAGTCACCAGCCTAAAAAAATCATGGGGGTAAGATGTCGGTAGCAAAACCTGGACCCTGCCGTTGGTGGTCACGGTCGGATTCATCACTGTCGTCCAGTTCTCCGCGACCCAGGTGGGGTTTTCCAATAGGCGGCAACTGGAGGCCGACTCCGGCCAGGACAGGAGCACGTGAGAACCCACTGGCTGAATGCTCAGCGCGGGCCTTGGACTGGAGCGAAACGAGTAGATGCCACCGTCCTGGGCGGCGGCGAACATCCGCGTGCCGTCGGCGGAGCAGGCTGTGGCGAGCCACTTCGCCCGGGGCACGCTGTTGGATACCCAAGTGGCGCCGAAGTCAGTCGAGGTGTATACGGCGTCGTTCCAGGCTCCGGCAACCAGGACCGCTCCGTCAGTCGAAGAGGCAATGCCGGTCCATGCCTTCGAGGGCGCCGCGGTCGGCGACCAGTCCAAACCCGAGTTGGCGGAACGGTATGTCAGGCCGTTACCGCCCGCGATCCCCGCCACGAGTTTGGTGCCGTCGGCTGAGGAGGCAATCGGCCACCAGAAACGATCCTGCGGTGCGCTCGGAGCGCTCGTTGCGGCCCAGGTGGCGCCCGTGTCCGGGGAAGTGTAGATCGCGCCGGCGGAACTTCTCTGAATCACCGCAGCCAGTTTGACTCCGTCGGCGGACATCGCAACCGCGGCCCACAAGTTCGCCACGGGCGCGGAAGTGCGCACCCAGTTGGTGCCTCCGTCTTGCGACAGGTGAAGCCCGTCATTGCCGCTCGCTGCCAGCAGGATGTGCCCTTGCGCCGATGAGGCGACAGCGGTCCACCAGTGACTGTCCGTCGGGGTCGTGGTCCAGGTCTCCCCCGAATCATAGGAGACGGTCAGCGGCGCATAATTGGCCGACGCCACCAGTCTGCTCCCGTCCGCGGAGGAGGCTACCCCCGACCAGTAGAGCGGGGAAATGTCCGCTGGCTTCCAAGTGACGCCTCCATCCGTCGATGTGTAGATGGAGCTGTTCCACGCGGCGGCAACGACCTTCAACCCGTCGGCGGAACAGGCGATGGACGCCCAGGACGCTTGCGGCGCGCTGGTTGCCATCCAGTCGTCGGCTCGGGCGCAGAAACCTGCGATCAGCATCCCGGTCCCCATAGCCGCATGACGACCCCAATGCACCAGCCAACGCGAACGCCCCGGGCCGCGTGGCCGCAGAGCCAACACCGCGCGCGCCTCATTCATGCAGCACATCCATCCGGCCTGACGTCGTGTGAACATGAGGTGCGCTCTACCACATCTGCTTGCGGCATGCCAGCGCCGAAAGAGCCGTTCGGCGAGAAGCGCCAGGGTGTGCGTTTCACCGTTATCGGCGTGTTAAAGAAAAAAAACCCAGATCACCAACTACTCCGCGCCGGACGACATGTCGGCCTTCGCGCCGCACACCACCCTCGGCTCGATGGACCAGGCGGCGGTGCAGGCCGTGGGACGTTTCGGGACAGACGCTGGCCGCTGACGCCGAGGCACGGCGCGTGGTTGGGATGCTCAAGAGCGATATGTCAACTACGTAGATGCGACCCCATCATTATCTTTCTCCGGTGTTGAGAAATCCGGGCTCGCCTGCCCTTGAACCGTGGAGTAGCTTCTGCTTGTGAGTGACAGTGACGAGACTCTGGGCAACGCGAATGTCATCCTGCGCCCGCAGGAATGGGCTGAGCCAGCCTTCAAGGACGACACCGACCCGCTCATCGCCCTGTTCAAAAAGGACGTGGACCGAACCCTGCTCGTGGACAACCTGCGCCGGACATTCGATCAGCGGGCGAGGCGCATGAGCGAGTTCATTCGCGCGCGCCAGGTGTTGCGCAATGCGCGGGAGGGCTCGGGCGGGGCCGAACCGCGTTGACCATGTCTGCGGATCTGGAGCGCGTTGTTGGGGTTCTGGTTCCCGGTGGCGTTCGATTCATCTTGATCGGCGGCTGGGCGGCCGCGCTGCACGGGTCCGCACGATCGACGATGGATGTGGATTTGGTGTATTCACGGTCGCATGACAACATCCGGGCGCTGGTTGCCGCTCTGCGATCCCACAAACCCTATCTCCGCGGTGCGCCGCTGGGTTTGCCGTTTGCATTCGACGAACGAACCGTTCGCATGGGACTCAACTTCACGCTGAGCAGCGAGTTGGGGAACCTCGACTTGCTGGGCGAGGTGCCCGGTGGAGGCAGCTATGAGAATCTCCTGCCCAGGAGCGAGGAGGTCGAGGCCTTTGGCCACCGATTCCGCGTCGTCGATCTGATCACCCTGATTCACCTAAAGCGCGCGGCGGGCCGCCCCAAGGACCTGGAACCTATCGCAGAGCTCGAGGCGTTGCTCGAGGAGCGCCGCCGACTCGAGGCTCGCGGTGAGATCCCGGGCGGAGGATGACAGACAGCCCGGCCAAGGGAAGGCCTCCAATCCGTTTCTGAATGGGTGTAGTGCGATCCGACACCCCGCACACTGCGCACTGTTCAGGCGAGGGTCTGGCGGGTACAACTGTCGCAGCCTCCGATGAAAACGCGCATCCTCGTCAGTTGGTTGCTGCTGCCCGCACTCCTGTTTGCCGTCCGGTCTCACGCGGTCCAACCGACCTCGCGTGAACATGACGCGAAGGCCGGGTGGCTCGGACAGAATCTGAGCACCAATGCTGCCGCGTGGCCGTTCTCTTTCGTCTACGATCAGCGGCCTTCTTCGGAGTTCCTGCCCACATGGACGTGCGAGCGCACCGGTCAAACCGCCGGGGCCGGGCGTGCGCAATCGACGCTGACCTTCCGTGACCCGGCAACCGCCCTTCGAGGCCGCTGCGAGATTACGGAGTTCGTGGGGCACGCCGCGTTGGAGTGGGTTCTCCACTTTGAGAACCGGGGCCCGCGGGACACGTCGCTTCTGGAAGCGATCCGGGCCTTGGACATCCGTCTGCCTGCAGGCACGAGCGGGCTGACATTGCGTTACGCCCGCGGGGCGACGTGCTCGTTCGACGATTTCCAGCCTCTCACCGAGATTCGCTGGGTCGAGGGGCTGTACGCCTTTTGGGATGAGTTGCTCCGCCGCCATCCGCACCTGCTCATCGACAACTGCGCCAGTGGCGGACGCCGCATCGACCTCGAGGCCATGTCGCGGAGCGTGCCCCTGTGGCGCACCGACTTCCCAGGCGATCCGCTGGGCAAGCAATGCCACACCTACGGTCTCTCGTTCTGGGTGCCGCTCAACGGAACCGGAGCCGTCAACCCCGCGCACGACAGTGACTACGCCCTGCGCAGCAGCCTTTCGAGCACGCTCGCCTTCGGCCTGTTCGGCAATGGCGATGCGCCCCAGGGCGACCCCCCACGATCCGATTTTCCATTCGCACGGGCCAAGGCGGCATTGGCGCAGTGCCGCGAGCTGCAGCGCTATTTCGTGGGCGACTACTACCCGCTCACGTCCTACTCGAAGGCCCGCGACGTCTGGTTGGCCTGGCAATTTGATCTACCCGAAGACGACGAGGGGATGGTCCAGGCCTTTCGGCGCGAACAGAGCCCGTACGAGTCAGCGCGCTTCCCGCTCCGCGGATTGAGGCCTGACGCACAGTATCGGGTCACGGATGTCGATTCGCCTGAGGGACCGCAGACCTTCACCGGCCACGAACTCATGACGCGTGGCCTGCCGGTGCGGATGCGTCAGAGCCCCGGAGCGTTTGTGGTCATCTACCGGCAACAGGCGCGATGATCTGTCGATTCTTGAGAAGTGGCGTCGAGGAGGACCGCCAGACCGATGGCGACGTGAGGCGCGAGGCTGCGGGTTCTTCGTTGAAACTCGACGGGGCTCGTGCGTGTATATAGGCAAACCGCTGGAACCAATGACAGGACAACGGCGTCGCGCGCGCGGATGGATCGTGGGAGGGGCGTTTTTGGCGCTGCTCACCGCGGTGATGTGGTGGGTAGCCTCTTGGGTGCACAAGCCCAAACCGGTGCCGCCCGACAGGATCGCGCGGGTCGAGCGGGGTAACATCGCGCGTTCGGTGGTCGCCGTGGGGCGCATCCACCCGCTCACGAAGGTCGAGGTCAAGTCCAAGGCCAACGGCATCATCAAAGCCTTGACCGTGGATGTCGGGGACCAAGTGGCCGAGAACCAGGTCCTGGCGGAACTCGACAAGGAGAATCTGGAGGCGCAGGTGCGCGAGGCGCGGGCGACCAAGGACGCCGAAGCCGCGAACCTGGAGGTGGCCCTCGCCGCCGAAGCCAAGGCGCGCATCGAGGCCGCCAACCCGGAACTTGAATTCGCCCGGCGCGACTTTGAACGGCTCAAGGCCCTCTTCGCCGAGAGGGTCGCATCCCAGCAGGCTCTGGACGAAGCGCAGAAGGCGCACGCCATGAGCGCCAACCGGCAGGATTTGCTCGAGGCGGCGGTTCGCAGTGCCAGCGCGCTGATCGTTCAGGCTCGGGCTCGGGTTGCGGCGGCGCAGGCCGCGCTGGATCGCGCCGAGGAGAACCTGCGCCATGCCACCATTCGCTCCCCCATCCGGGGTGTTGTGCTCACCCGTGATCGTGAGGTGGGCGACGCCGTCTCCTCGATTCTGAATCTCGGCAGCGCCGCGACGCTCATCATGACCTTGGGCGACATCAGCAGCGTGTATGTCGAAGGCCAGGTCGACGAGGCCGAGGTTGGCAAGATCCGGGTTGGCCTGCCGGTGCGCAACCTGGTCGAGTCCTTTTCGGGCGAGACCTTCGATGGAAAGGTGACCCGGATTGCGCCGATGGGCGTGGAGAAGGACAATGTCACGACCTTCGACGTCCGTGTGTCCATCGCGAATCCCGACGGCAAGCTGCGCGCGAACATGAGCGCCAATGCCGAAATCGTGCTCGAGGAACACACCAACGCGTTGCTGATCGCCGAAGCCGCGCTCGTGCGCGACCGCGACGGCGGGACTTCCGTCCAGCAGCATGACCCCTCGGCCAAAGGCGGTTTCCGCAAAGTCCCCGTCACGACCGGGATCTCCAACGGTCAGCGGACCGAGGTGCTCGAGGGCGTGACGGAAGGGACGGCACTCGTCCTGCCATGAGTTGGTTTCACGACCTGATCCTGCACACGTGGCGCAATGTCTGGGCCCACAAGTTGCGGAGCGCCCTGACGATGTTCGGCATCGCCTGGGGCATCGCGTCCATCATCTTCATGATGGCCATTGGCGACGGCTTCAAGATCGGCTACCGCCAGAGCCTCCACGTGATGGGGACGGACATCATCATCCTGTGGGGCGGACGCACCAGCCAGCAGGTGGGCGACCAACGGGCCGGACGCTACATCCGCCTGACCTACGCCGACGCCGAGGCCATCCGCAGCGAATGCCCGCTGGTTCAACATGTCACACCCGAATTGGACCGTTACCTCCGGGCCAGCAGCCCGCACAATGCCGGGCGCTTCTCGGTCCACGGCGTTGCGCCTGTGTACCAACAGATCCGTTCGATGGCACTCGACCGGGGGCGCCTGATGAGCGACGAGGACTTTCGCGCGTGCCGCGCGGTCTGCATCATCGGCGAACAGGTCCGGCAGCAGTTGTTCGCCAGCCGCCCGGCGGTGGGCGCTCAGATTCGCCTCGAAAACATCCCCTTTACCGTCATCGGCGAACTCAAGAAGAAGGACCAGAACAACTCCTACAATGGCTTCGATGGCGAGAAGATCCTGCTCCCCTACTCGACGATGGCGCGCCATTTCCCCGACCCTCGCCCCTATGTCGGCGTGGGGGCTGTGGACAACATCATCCTCATGCCGCGCTCGGCCGACGATCACGAGGCCGCGCTGCGCCAGGTCAAGGCGCTCCTCGGACGCCGCCACGGCTTTGCCCCGACCGACGAAGGCGCGCTGTGGGTGTGGGACACCGTGCGCAGCGCGCGGATGGTAAACGGCGTGTTCGAATCGATGCAGGTGTTCCTCGCCTTCGTCGCGCTCGTGACGCTCGGTCTGGGCGGACTCGGCGTGATGAACATCATGCTCGTGGCGGTGGCAGAACGCACCCGCGAGATCGGCATCAAGATGGCTGTCGGCGCGCCCCCCGAGCGGATTCTCATCGAGTTCTTCCTCGAAGCCCTGCTGCTGACACTGGGCAGCGGCCTCGTCGGCGTTGCCTTCGCATACCTGGCCAGCCACCTGGTCAGCCAACTGCCTCTCCCGACCATGTTCGCCGGCCTGCCCATCACCAGAGCCACAGCCGCCCTGGCCTTCGGAACGCTGGCAGCCGTCGGCCTGCTGGCGGGGCTCTACCCCGCCCGGCGCGCCTCGCAGCTCATGCCCGTGGACGCCCTGCGCTACGAATGATCCGGCACCTGTTCAGCGAGGCCTTCGAGGCCCTCGGCCACTACCGGCTCCGCTCGGCGCTCACGATGCTGAGCGTCACGTGGGGCATCGCGTCGCTGGTGCTCCTGCTCTCCTACGGCCACGGCTTCGAACGCGCGCTGGTGGGGGCGTTCGACCAGATCGGACGCAACCTGATCGTCATCTTCCCCGGCCAGACCAGTGAACAGGCCGGCGGCGAACGCAGCGGACGCCGCATCCTGCTCGAATTGCGGGACGTTGACGCGTTGGTCGAGGGCGTGCCGGCCATTGAAGCGATCTCGCCCGAGATTCGCACGTTTCTGCCCGTGAACTTCGGCTACCGAACCCGCAGCTACACCGTCGCCGGCGTCGACGCCCCCTTTGGCCGCATCCGGCACACCGCGGTCGCTGAGGGTCGTTTTCTCAGCGGCGACGACGTGTTGCACCGCCGACGGGTGGTGGTGATTGGCGCCGATCTCAAGAAGGAGCTGTTCAGCGGGATGCCCGCCCTGGACGCCGACATCAAAGTCCAGGGCGTGCGTTTTACCGTCATCGGCGTGTTGAAGAAGAAGACCCAGATCACCAACTACTCCGCGCCGGACGACATGTCGGCCTTCGTGCCGCACACCACCCTCGGCTCGATGGTCAACACCCGCTATCTGAACAACATCGTCGTCCTGCCCGCCCAGGGCTTCGCGCGGGCGCGCGTGATCGCCGAGCTGCGCGCCGCCCTCGCGCGCGCCCACCATTTCGGCGCCCGTGACGAACGCGCGGTCACCATCTTGGATTGGAACGAATTCCGCGTGCTGGTCTCGAACATGAGTCTGGGCCTGAACGTGCTGCTGGCCGTCATCGGCACGCTCACCCTGAGCATCGGGGCTGTGGGCGTAATGAACATCATGTTGGTCGCTGTCACCGAGCGCACCCGGGAAATCGGCGTCCTCAAGGCGCTCGGGGCACGCCGCCGCCACATTCTCGGCCAGGTTCTGCTTGAAGGACTGACGTTAACCGGACTCGGCGGGCTGGCGGGCATCCTGGTGGCCGTTGGTCTCACCCATCTGATCGGCACCCTCCCCCTGCTGGGACCGCTCTTCGAGGATGCCTCCGGGCAGAGCGATATTCACCTCGGCCTGTCGTTCAACGCCCTTGCGGTGGCGACCGCCGTGCTCATCTTCGTGGGGTTGGTCGCCGGTCTGGTTCCCGCCATCCGCGCGGCCCGCCTCGACCCCGTCGCCGCCATGCGCAGCGACTGACCTCCAATGAGGGGTGCGGTTGCCGGAGGTGCTGGTGCCCGTGGGCCTGATGGACCAGGCGGCGGTGCAGGCCGTGAGACGTTTCGCGCAGACGCTGGCCGCTGACGCCGAGCCCCGGCGCGTGGCTGGGATGCTCAAGAGCGATATGTCAACTATTTAGATGCGACCCCATTGCCTTTCTGGGAGGCGGCCTCGGCACTTGGCCGCGTGATCCTCTCGCTTTTCGATTTTCAGGAGGAGGGCGCCGCGCTATTCTGACCCGGTCAAAGTGAGCACACGCGCCCACAGCTTGTCCAATCGACTGGCCCGGTCCCTGGGGTCGGCGGCGGCACTGGTGTCGCCGTTGATGGGTCCAGGGACACCGTGGCTCTGACGCCGTCTCGACAATGAATGCTCTGTCTTCTCTCGCTGTCCTCCGCACAGATACCCCGGCCTGTTCACGACCTGGCGCTCGAAGGCGCTTTGCCGTCAAGGGGCAGCGGGCTCTCGAGATCCTGTTGCTGGCCGGCATTCTCAGTGCCGCGCATGCCGCTTCGAGCGACACGGAGTTCTTGCGCCTGCCGGTCAAGGAGTACCGCGACAAGATGAAAGGCGGCTGGATCGGCCAGATCGCCGGAGTGTCCTGGGGCGCTCCCACCGAGTTCAAGTGGCAGGACAAGATCATTCCTCCCGACCAAATGCCCGCGTGGCGTCCGTCGATGATCAACGACGCATTCGGCCAGGACGATCTGTACGTCGAGATGACGTTCCTGCGTTCGCTCGAGGAGTATGGGATCGACGTCCCGATCCGGCAGGCGGGGATCGACTTCGCCAACAGCGGGTATGCGCTCTGGTGCGCCAACAATGCCGGGCGCACGAATCTGCGCCGGGGCGTCGCCCCTCCGGACTCGAGCCATCCGCAGTTCAACAAGTGTCCCAACGACATCGATTATCAGATCGAGGCGGACTATTCGGGGCTGATTGCGCCGGGCATGCCGCAGGTCGCCATCGACCTGGGCGAGAAGTTCGGGCGGCTGATGAACTACGGGGACGGCGTGTACGCCGGCCAGTTCATGGGCGCCCTCTATGCCGCGGCGTTCTTCGAGTCTGATCCGGTCAAGCTGACCCAGACGGCTCTCGCCGCCATCCCGGCCCAAAGCCAATACGCCGAGATGGTCCGCGACATGATCGCGTGGTACCAAGCCGATCCAAACGACTGGGAGAAGACCTGGCGGCTGTGCCAGAAGAAGTACCGGGAGAATCCGGAGTACCAGAAGGCCTCGAATGGCGGCATCGACTGCAAAATCAACGGCGCCTACGTCCTGATGGGCCTGCTTTTTGGCAAGCGCGATCTGGACCAGACCATTCTGATTTCGTGCCGTAGCGGCATGGACTCGGACTGTAATCCGTCGAGTTCGGCGGGTGTCCTGTTCACCACCATCGGCTTCGCGAAGCTCCCGGCCCGTTTCAATACGGGGCTGGACGAGACGCACGAGTTCAGCCACACGGCGTACAATTTCCCGCGGCTCCTCGATGTGTGCGAGAAACTGGCGCGCCAGTTCCTTGTGCGGTACGGCGGGCGGATCGAGAAGGACGGCGCCGGCGAGGATGTGTTTGTCATCCCGGTGCGCGCGCCCAAGCCGAGCGCGCTCGAGCTGAGCTGGGCGCCGGGGCCGATTGCCAACAGCCGGTTCACCCCGGAGGAGATGGCGAAGATCACGGCTTCAAACACGCCCAAACGCGCGATCGAGGCGGTCGAGAAGCTCTTCCCCGGATGGAAGCTGACCGAATGCGGCCAGGAGATGGATCCCGGCCTGCGCGCCGAATGGCAGGGTCGAAAGAACGTGGTCGCGACGCATCCGCTCGATCGGGAGACGGGCTGCAAACTCAAGCGCACGGTCGACGTGCCGGCGGGCCGCAAGACGCGGCTGCATCTGGTGGTGGGGCATGATCCGCAGGGCGACTTCGATCTCATCGTGCGGGCTGCCGGCGAGGAACTGATGCGCAAGGCGGTGAGCCCGGCGACCTGTACCCAGGGGCATTGGCTGGTGCAAGACGTCGACTTAAGCCGGTTCGCCGGCCAAAAGGTCGAGATCGAGTTGATCAACCAGCCCAGCGGTTGGGCGTATGAAGCCGCCTATTGGGCCGAGATCGCGGTGAAGGCCGACTAGCGCGCATTTCTCACCAAGTTCTGAAGAACGCGAAGCCGATGGCATCGAAAGGTGCACGCATGCGCGCTAGCAGAGCAAAACCGCTCCGGGCTGGAGGGAGGGATGAAGGCAGCGGGGTGTCGGTTTGCGACTGCGTTTTCCTGCGCGACCAGACCCTGATTCTCCCCTGTCCCGGCGCAGCGCGGCGACCTGCGCATTCGTCGGCACCAGAGGTATACGAATGGCTCCTTCACTTTGGTTGCGGCTCTGCCGCGCTGCGGAATATGCGGATTAGCGAGGGCGTCGAGTGCAGGTGAGGTTCGTGGCGGCCCAGCGTAGACGAGCCGTTCGCACGTCGCGCCGGTCTGAGACGAAGCCTCGCTAATCAGTCCCCGCCACGCAGAACAGGTGGCGGTCGCCGCGGAGCAGAAGGCGATTGGCCACGGGCACGGGCGAGGCGACGATGCGTTCGCCCATGGGGTTCGCGCCCAACAACTCGAAGCGTTCTTCCACCCGGACGGCGAAGACCACGCCGTCCTCGCGGGCGGCGTAGAGAATCCCGTTGGCGATGATCGGCGACGCGTAGTAGGGGGACTTGTCCTCGGGCAAAGCGTCGCTCCAAACGGTCTTGCCGGTGGCGGGGTCCAGGCACACAACACCGCCCCGATGGCGCAAGAGGTAGATTCGGCCTTTGTAGACCGCCGGGCTGCTGACAAACACGCCGAGGTCTTCGCGTTTCCAGAGGCGATGGGTGGCCGTCACGTCGCCTTCACCGCCGAGCTTGATGCCATGCACGCGCGATTGCCCGTTCCGATCATCGCGTCCGACCGGAACGACCGCCATGTCTCCGACAATCACCGGTGTGGCGATTGCAGGCCAGTAGCCCGTGGCGTCCGGATTGAAGCCGCCGCAGGACCAGAGGGTTTCGCCGTTGGCGGCGTCGTGGGCGGTCAGGTGATCGGCGCCCCAGAGAAGGAGAGCTGGTTTGCCGGCGTGCCGGTGTGGCACCGGTGTGTTGTAGGCGTTGTTGTTCTCGACGGGCGTCTCGAAATTCCGGGTTTGTCGCCACCGCAGTTCCCCGGTGGCCTTGTCGAAGCCGGCGAGCCACGAATCGCCTCCGTGCAGGCGGACCATGACCACTTCCTTGTCCGTGACCACCGGTGAGGTGCCCTGGTCCCAGAAGAGTTGGTCTTGGCCGAACTGCTCCACGAGGTTGAGTTGCCAGCGCACGGTCCCATCCAAATCGAGGGCGGCGAAGGTGCCGCTCCGGAAGTAGACGAAGAGTCCTTTTCCATCAGTCACCGGCGAGGCATTGGCGCTGGACCCCAACGTCCGGTGTTTCGGGCGGCTCTCGGCGCCGAGCTTCGTCTGCCACAACGCTGCGCCGTCGAAGTCGAACGACAGCAGCGTGTCTTGTCCGTCGGCGGGTGCCGTCACGTAAATGCGCCGGTCAAGCGCAATGGGCGTCGAGCTGCCTTTGCCGGGCAACACCGCTTTCCAGAGAACATTGGTCGCGTCCCACCGGGTGGGGAAATTCCCGGTTTCGATGCTGCCATTGCCGTCCGGTCCGCGCCAGTTTGGCCAATCAAGCGGGCTGGCTGTGAGTCCCGACGCAACGGCGAGCCCGACGAGAGCGGCCAGGAGACCCATCCACCGCCCGCCACTCGCCGCGCCTATCACCTCTGATTCCATTTCGTTCATGGGCTGCAAAACGGCGGTGAACGTACTCCGTCCTGTCCTGTCCGCCAAACGAAAACACGGTGTCGTCTTGGTCGGACTGTCGGAAAGGGCAGTTCCGTATCAATGAGTCAAGTTTTTGCGCCGCGCAGCGGCGCCACTTAGCGAGGCGTCGGACGCCGGTGATCGTGTTGGACACTCAGCGGCCACGAGTCGTTCACACGCCTCGCCGGTCTGAGGCGAAGCCTCGCTAAAGCTCGATCGGGTCTCTCAGCACCAGCTTGGCGTCGAAGCTGAACGTGCCGGTGGCGTCGTCCCGCCGCATCGTGCCCGTGAGGCATGTGCCATCGGCGGCAGTAGCGGAGAACGGGCTGGCCTGTAACTGCTTGAGGAATGCATACGCCAATTCCGTGTCCGCAGTGGGCGACACCCGATTCCAGCTCACGGCGCGGCAGGTGAGCTGAACGGTGCTGACTCTGTTTGTGGGTCGCGCGTCCGGTCCGCTTGCGGACTGAGCAGGCCCGATGCGGTCCGGCGCCCCTTGGCCGGCGACAGACTCCCAATTCGGGGGCAATCCTGGCAGGTTTCCGAAGTAACGCTTCCACAGTCGCGGGTCAAAAGAAGGTCGCGGCGTGGTCTCTTCGAGAGCCGGTTCTTCGGGCAGATCCGGCCTCATGGCCTCGATCCATATGCCGGTGCGAATGCCGCCATTCGAGGTGACGGATTCGGTCGTTTCGAGCGCGCGACGCAGGTCGGTGAGCAGGTCCGCCCAGTAGAACCGGCCGGCCATCCAGGCGGCGAGTTGTTCCGCCGCTGCGCGCAGTGCTGTTGCGTTGGGCCAAGGCGGTTTCGGATGCGTGCCGGCGCGCGGAAAGCCTTTCAGACAATCGGCTGACCGCATGGCGTGTCTGGCGTTGGTCAGCGGCCAATTGCTCGTAGAACACCCCGGCAGTGCAGAGGGCCGCAACCGCGGCGGCGGCGGCGGCGGCAGCGTACACGCTGGAATGTCGGAGTGTGCGGCGTCGAAAGACGCTGGCGGGGATCAGGTTCAACTCGATCGGGCAGCGCATCGGTGCGCGGAGCGCGACCCCGACGGCGCATCCCAGCGCAGGCGCCATTTCGGCCAGGTCCGCGCGGTCGATGGCGGGATCGGTCCGGATCCGGCGGAATGGGTTGAACGACTCGACTGGGACTTCGAGTCTCTCTTCAAAGAACCGGGCGGTGAACGGGAGCAGCGAGCCCCTGCCGGCTAGGTAAACTCGTTCGGGAGGCGATCCGCCCTTCTGGCTGCGGTAGAAATGGACCGTCTGGCGTACCTGTCCGTAGAGACGCGCCATGAACTCCCGTGCGACCCTGGCCAGCACCGATTCAATGCCGTTGCCCGCGCGCTCGCACTCGCCGGCAAGACCAACCATTCCGTCTCGGATCTTGCGTTGCTCTGCTTCTTCTGGCGGCAAACCGGCTTCTTTCGAAAACTCGAGCGTGATCGCGGTTCCGCCCAGGTTGACTGTGCGAAAGAAGAACTTCCCATCCTCGAACAGGAAGACGGTGGTTGTGCGCGAGCCGATATCGAGCAGCAGGCTGCATCCCGGCAAGTCGCCGTAATTGTAAAGAAAGGCATTCGCCAGCGCCGCCGGTCCGGCATCGAGCACGTCGACCCGGCGTCCCGCGGATTCGGCTGCTTTCGACCATTGCTCGGCCGTGGCGGATTTGAGCGCAGCGAGAAGGGTATCGACCTGGCCCGCTCCCTGCGGTTCGAGCGTTTGGTGATCCCAGGTCAGGGCCTCCAGGGGGACTCCGAAATGCTCCTTGAGCTCGAATTCCAGGACCTGGCGAAGCCGGGTTTGATCCATCGCAGGGATTCTGAGAAACCTGGTGAAGAGGTGCGAAGCCGACGCGCACAAGCAGCAGTGGGAAGCGCCGGGACAATCGTCCGCCAGCAATCGACGCAGCGACTCGGTGGCCCGCGAGCCGAGGTCGACGTCGGCTGTCCCGGAGTCGTGAACGGGGCTGATCCCGTAGTCGGTGAGAACGGGCGACGTGGTGTCATCGACCGCGAACCTTGCCCACTTCAGGCTGCTGGTTCCGAGATGGACGCAGAGAACAGACTTGTCAGTCATGGCTTGATCCTCCGGTTTGTCGGGTTCTTGTTTCGAGACACCCTGGCGCCATGCGCGGTTGTGAAGCGAAACGAACAAGCCGGTTGTGGCGGCGGGTCCGCCACCCTCGATCCCGTTCATTGTCCTTCTGCAGTCTCATGGGCGTCGGCTGAGTCAATATTAAGCACTTCCCATGCCGTGCGGGGATCCTGTTCGTGGGATGGGTGCGCCCTAAAGTGACTCCCTGTTCGAAATCTGTAGTAAAAGAGTCAAGTTTCTGCGCCGCGCAGCGGCGCCTCCGCAGCGCGGCGACCGGCACCTTCGCCGGCAGGAGACGCGCACGAAGGTCCATTCGCTTTGGCTATAGCAGTGCCGCGTTGCGATGGATGGCGATTGAACCTGTTGCGCCATGCGGATAACCTGCAACCCGAACTGGAGACGAACCATGCAATCCAAGGCTGAAGTGCTGAACCGGATCAAGACAACAGGAGTCGTTGCGGTGATCCGGGCCGAGCGTCCAGACGATCTGATCGACGTGTCGCGCGCGCTGGTCCAAGGCGGAGTCTGCTGCGTCGAAATCACACTCACCGTGCCGGGCGCGATTCGAGTGATCGAGCAGGCGGCCGCAGCCCTCGGAGATGGCGTGGTGATCGGGGCAGGGACGGTTCTCGATGCCGAGACAGCCCGCGCGGCGATCCTCGCGGGGGCGGCTTTTGTGGTGTCCCCGGTGTTCCGGCCCGCCGTTGTGGAAATCTGCCGGCGTTATTCGATTGCGTGCATGCCCGGGGCGATGACCCCGACCGAAATCCTCGCTGCGTGGGAAGCGGGGGCGGATGTGGTCAAGGTCTTTCCTGCGGGTGTGGGCGGGCCGCAGTTCTTCAAGGATCTGAAGGGGCCGTTTCCTGAAATCGAGTTGATGCCGACCGGCGCGGTCAATCTGGAGACAGCGCCGCAGTTTATCAAAGCCGGCGCCTATGCTGTCGGGGTGGGAGGTGAACTGGCTGGGAAAGGCCTCATTGCCGCCCGCGATTTCGACCGCATCGCCAAGTCGGCGCGCGCGTTTGTTGAGGTAGTGCGCAAGGCGCGCGGTCTGGAGTGACTCTCTTTTTGAAATTTAGCGAGGCTGCGCCTCAGACCGACGCAGCACGTTGACAGATTGTCCGGGTTGGGCCTTGACCTTCGTGACCGGCGCCCGACGCCTCGCTAAGGGGCGCCGCGCAGTGGCGCCTCTTACACCGCGGGAGTTTCTATCCGTTGTAGGCCCGGTGCCCTCACCGGGCGATAGAGCACCGACACCAACCAGATTCCCTGTCGCGCAGTGGCGCCTCTTACACCGGAAGTCTCTATCCGTTGTAGGCCCGGTGCCCTCACCGGGCGATAGAGCACCGACACCAACCAGATTCCCTGCCGCGCCGAGGGGGGTGAGCCGGGTTTTGCTTGACCCGGAGGATTGCGACGTGTTTGGTTTCAGACCGAAAAGTCACTGTGAATCGTGCTGTGCCATGGCGCAGGCCGCTGTCTGATCCGGCGTCGTCTTCCAACACCCAGATCCCTCGCAGCGCAGCAGAGCCGCAACCGAAGCGACGGGAGACTCGTGCGTCTCGGGTGCCGACGAATGCGCAGGTCGCCGCGCTGCGCCGGCGCTGCTGCGCAGCGCTCAGGGGATCCGAGGAGATGAACCACCAAGGTGCGTGCAAGCGAGCCACAGATGTTCAACAGGTGACCGCGTTGGTCGAATGACACTCTTCTCCAAACTGCACGAAGTGAGCACATGGTCACACCTGTCCCGGTGTGGGAGCGTGCACGTCACCCGATGAGAAGCGCGCTGCAACCATGGGTGCCTGTCGCTTTCATCGCTTCAGCGGCTCTTCTAGTATTCGACCCTCTGCCGCCCCGACTCCCGATCAGCCTGCCCACAGCGGTGCCGTCTTGGGCGACGGATCCCACGCCGGTTCGCCAGCCGACGATGCGTCCGGTGTATGATTTGGCAGGGTACACGTACGAGTGCATGGAATGCCATCGGATCATCCCGTCGCCGGTGGAAACGGATCGTCCGCTGACTCAGCACACGGAGATCGAGTTCAATCACGGCATCAACACGCGCTGTTTCAACTGCCACCATCGCCAGAATCGGAATGCCTTTGTCGACGATTTTGGCGCGGAGATCGACTGGGGGCAGCCCCAACTCGTGTGCGCGAAGTGTCACGGGCCGGTTTTCCGCGACTGGCAGGCCGGGTCGCACGGGCGGAGCAACGGTTATTGGGACACCGCCCAGGGGGAGCAGGTGCGCCTGCGGTGCATCCAGTGCCACGATCCCCATGCGCCGCCTTTTGCCTCGATGGCGCCCGCGCCGGGTCCGAACACGCTCCGCATGGGCGTGCCGGCGCCGCCGGAGCATGGCGGCAAGCGAGACCCGCTCCGGGTCTACTCCGGCGCTGAAGGGGCGGGCAATTCCCACTGAGTATGGCCCAAGCCAACACACCGCGCCGACCGGATCCCGCTTCCGCGGGGGCCGGGGCGTTGTCGCGTCGCGGGTTCCTGGGCAAGAGCGCGGCTGCGGCCACCGGACTGGCGGCTTTGGCTGCGGCGATGTCGCCGCTGCGGCATCTCAAAGAGGGCGACCTGCCGTCCGTCGAGGAGTTTCTCCAGAAGCACTACAAGGAAATGACGGCTGCGCAGAAGGCAGCGGGCGCTCGAGCGGATTCGCGAGCAGGTGGAGCAGGCGGCATCGGGTCGACGCCGTCGTGACGGATCCGCCGCCGATGGACGGCGTCGAGTTTGTGTACGGTCTGAACATCAGCCGGTGCATCGGCTGTCGGAAGTGCGTGCATGCCTGCGTGGCCGAGAACAACCAGTCGCGCGCGCCCGAGATTCCAGTACATCCGCGTGCTCGAGATGGAGAAGGGGAGCATCGACGTCGAGACGGCCAATCACCATTACGATCCGCCGACGGTGCCGCGTCCGGACAAGTGGTACATGCCGGTGCAGTGCCATCAGTGCGCCAATCCGCCCTGTGTGAAGGTGTGTCCGGTCGAGGCGACGTGGCAGGAGCCGGACGGCATCACGGTGATCGACTACGACTGGTGCATCGGCTGCCGGTATTGCGAAGCGGCTTGTCCTTACTGGGCGCGCCGATTCAACTTCGCCGAGCCGCAGATACCCGGAGACGCAGTCAATCCGGACATGTCTTATCTCTCCAACCGGCCTCGTGCAGAAGGGTGTGATGGAGAAGTGCACGTTCTGTCTGCACCGGACGCGTGTCGGGCGCGTTGCCGGCGTGCCTCGAGGTTTGTCCCACCGGATCGCGCAAGTTCGGCAACGTTCTCGATCCGAACAGCGAGGTGCATTACATCCTGAAGCACAAGCGCGTCTTCGTGCTCAAGGCCGATGTCGGCACTCTGCCGCGGTTCTTCTACTACTTCGACGAGCGGGGCAGCCGTTATCACGATCCGATCGCGCCGGGACGCCCGGGGCAGGAGACGGAGGAGGGCGCATGAAGCGGTATCTGACATTTCTCTGGGATTGCTTCCGACTGAGCTTTGTCGGCGACTGGCGTTACCACGCCTGGATGACAGGCTTGACCCTCGTGGCGCTGGGCGGGGTGTACGCCTACTGCCATCAGTTCGTGCACGGCCTCGTGACGCTCGGGCATGACCGACCAGGTGTCGTGGGGGATGTACATCGCGAACTTCACCTACCTGGTCGGGCTGGCGGCGGCGGCGGCGATGCTCGTCATCCCGGTGTATGTCTACCGCAATCTGCATCTGCACGACGTGGTCATCTTCGGCGAACTGCTGGCCGTGTCCGTGATCGTCATGTGCCTGTTGTTCGTGACCGTGGACCTGGGCCGGCCGGACCGCTTCCATGCACCTGCTGCTGCGGTTCAACTTCCCGATGTCGATGCTGACGTGGGACGTGATTGCGCTCAACGGCTACCTGCTGCTGAACCTGCACATCTGCGGCTACCTGATCTACTGCGCCTACTGCGGGCGCAAGCCGTCGAAGAAGTTCTACATCCCGTTCGTGTTCATCGCGATCGCCTGGGCCATCAGCATCCACACCGTCACGGCGTTCCTCTATGTCGGTCTGGGCGGGCGCCCGTTCTGGAACTCGGCCATCATTGCGCCGCGGTTTCTGGCCAGCGCGTTCGCCGCCGGGCCGGCGTTCATCATTCTCACGCTCCAGGTTGTCCGGCACTTCACACCGCACCAGGTGAGCGACGACGCGTTGTTCACCCTGCGCCGGATCGTGCAGGTGGCGTTGATCATCAATCTGTTCCTGCTGCTGTGCGAACTGTTCACCGAGTTCTACGCGGACACCCGCCATGTCGCCTCCGCCCAGTATCTCTTTCTGGGGCTGCACGGACACAACGCGCTGGTGCCCTGGATCTGGACGGCCATCGCCATGAACGTGGTCGGCGACGACCCTGTTCATGCTGCCCGCGTCTCGGGCGCTCAAGACGCTCAATATCGCCTGCGTGCTGGCCATCGTCGGCATCTGGATCGAGAAGGGCATGGGGCTGATCGTCCCGGCCTTCGTCCCGTCGCCGCTGGGCGAGATCGTCGAGTACAGCCCCACGCTGCACGAGACCATGATCTGCCTCGGGATCTGGGCTTTCGGCCTGCTCGTTTACACCATTCTGGTCCGCGTGTCCGTGCCGGTCCTCGCGGGCGAGGTCACTTACGCGCGATCGCTGGGGCCGCACCCGCAGACGCCGCAGCGCCGGTCGTGGCGCCCGCTCCCGAGAACAGCTTGAACACCATGAACACGAACCATCGCCCGAATTCTGATCGGCCTGCTGGCGTCGCGGCCGCCGCTGCGGTTGCGCCGCTGGCGCAGGCCCAGGCCTGGGGACTGCCTGACCCTGTCGAAGGAGACCCAGGCCTGCATCGAATGCCACCAGCAGGACAACACCGGCATTTACCAGCAATGGGGCGCCAGCAAGCATTACCGCGCCAACGTCGGCTGCTTCGAGTGCCACATGGCCGCCGAGGGCGATCCCGACGCCTTCCCGCACGAAGGCCAGCGCATCGCCACGATCGTTTCGCCCAAGGACTGCGCCCGCTGCCACAGCGCAGGAGGCGGAGGAGTTCGCCGAATCGCATCACTCGAAGGGCGCGCGGATCCTCGGTTCGCTCGACAACACGCTGGCCGAGGTGGTCGAGGGCAATCGCGGCATGAGGACGCACGGCGTTCCCGAGGGCGTCAGCGCCGCGGCGGTCAACGGCTGCTGGCAGTGCCACGGCAGCGAAGTCAAGGTGCTTGCCCAACGGCAAGCTCGATCCCGCCACCTGGCCCAACACCGGCATCGGCCGCATCAACCCGGACGGCTCGGAAGGTTCCTGCTCCGCCTGCCACAGCCGACACTCGTTCTCGGCCGAACAGGCGCGCAACCCGGACAACTGCGGCAAGTGCCACATGGGGCCCGACCATCCGCAGATGGAGATCTACAACGAATCCAAACACGGCATCGCCTTCCGCGCCTTCAAGGACAAGCTGAACCTGGATTCCTCGAAGTGGGTCGTCGGCGAGGACTACAACCTGGCGCCCACCTGCGCCACCTGCCACATGAGCGCCACTCCGGGTCGCGCCGGCCACGAAGGACCGGCCGGCCTTGCCGGCCCTGCCGGTGTCCCACGACGTCGGCATGCGGATCAGTTGGAACAACCGCCCGGAGATCTCGATCCGTCCGGAGGTCAGCGACCAGAAGATGGGGCTGCCGGGCGCCGAGGTGAACTGGGAGACGCGCCGCAACAACATGAAGAACGTCTGCAGCAACTGCCACGAGGATCAGTGGGTGAACAACTTCTATGTCCAGTACGACAGCCTGATTGACCTCTACCACGAGAAGTTCGCCGAGCCGGGCCTGGAACTCTACAAGCTGGCCAAGCCGCTCATGGCCCCGGTGCAGTTCGCCAACAAACTGGACTGGACCTGGTACGAGATCTGGCACCACGAAGGCCGCCGCGCCCGGCACGGCGCGTCGATGATGGGCCCCGATTACACCCACTGGCACGGCACCTACGAGGTCGCCAAGCACTTCTACGGCAAGATGCTGCCCGAACTCGAGGAATTGACCCAGAAAGGCCGCGCCTCCGGCGACCGAGAAGAAGACCGAAGCCGCCGACGCGCTGACCAAACAGATCGAGGACGTGCTCAACACGGCCAACCACAGTTGGTACATCGACAAGATGGATCCAGCCGAGAAAGCCGAGCGCGAGCCGAGCGCCAGCAGGAGTTCCAGAAGCGCTACGCCAAGTAGTTCAACCCGCAGACCGCGTCAACGACGGCAAGCGGCTGGCTCGGCGCGCGGCCAAGCACGGCACCTCGAGGCGGATCAATCCTCGGGCATCAACACCGGAATGACCCTGTTGCCGTGCCGGCGATAAATCCGAAAGTCTGCATCAAGGGTAAAGACCGCTCCGCACGGATGCATCTCCGCCAGACGGACCAGGCAGGCATCGGCCAGCGACATGGGGCGATCGCGGTAGCGGCGCATCAGCGCGCGCAAGTCCGCCAGTTGGTCCTGCACCTCGAGCCCCACCCGCAACACGCCGCGCTCGAGCAGGACAAACAGCGGGTCGGCCTCGCAACCTTCGCGCTTCAGGAGAAAAGCGGCCTCCGTGAGCACCGGCTCACACGTCAACAAGGGCGGGGGTAATCGCTTCCACTGATCAGAGACCCAATCGTGATCCTCCAAATCTGCGGCGAGAAACGCCACCAGCGGCCCGGTATCGAGCAGCACCGTGCCTTTCACCGTCCAAACCCCTCCATGTGTTTCGGGTTCGTGGCCAGATCGCGGGGAAGTCCTTTCAACGACCCCGCCAGATCGCGGGCCAGATCGTAACAGGTGGCCTTGCCGCCGACGCGAGGGGCGGCCAACGCCTTCTCCAGGCACTCCCGCACCAGCGACGACTTGGTGGTGCGCCGGGCGCGGGATTCCGCTTCCAGCAATTCCAAGAGCCGATCCGGCAGTTTGAGCGAAATCGTATTCATGGCCACAACGGTAATACGGTCCGTGCTTGTGCGCAATACCCGATCAACCATCGAGTGCCGCGCATTTCGTGTCGCGAGGCCGCGTGCGCACGTGCCGGTGCGCTTGCCCGCTCACCGGTTGTGTGTGATGCAGGTCGCCGCCAGCACGTTGCCAGCCTTGTCGCGAGAATGTGCGCCCCGTGACAAGACTGATCCGCGTCCTGCTGGGTCCGTGGATTGTGCTGTTGGCTCGATCATGGGTTGGGGGAGAAGAAGCTGTCACCCTGCGGTCTTGCGGGGCGAGCGGCGCAGGCCGTTCTGCAGCCAGAGCCGCCACACCATCCAGAGCGCTTCGCGGACGATATGCGGACGACATCTTGGACGTTCCCTGGAAGCGGTCGGTGAAGGTGATGGGGACCTCGGCGACGCGCAGGCCCTGGCGCCAGATCTTGTGGGTGAGTTCGATCTGGAAGCTGTATCCGTTCGAGTGGATAGCCTGCAGGTCGATGGCCTCGAGCGCCTCGCGACGGAAGCATTTGAACCCGCCCGTCGGATCGGAAAAAGGCATCCCGGTGATCAGTCGCACATACTGAGCGGCACTGAGACTGAGAAGGAGCCGGCTCAGGGGCCAGTTGATCACGCGAATCCCCTGCGCATAGCGGGAACCCAAAACCAGGTCGGCGGTCGCCGCCGCCTCCAGGAAACGGGGAATATCGTCCGGATTGTGCGACAAGTCGCCATCCATTTCGAGCATGAACCGGTAGGAGCGTTCGAGGCCCCAGGCAAACCCGGCGCAGTAGGCGCGGCCCAACCCCTCCTTGCCGGGCCGATGGAGCACGTGCATCTGCGGGTTGCGGCTCGAGAACTCGTCCGCCATGCGCCCCGTGCCGTCGGGCGAATGATCGTCCACGATCAGCAGGTCGACCTGCACCGGCAGGGAGAAAACCCGGTGCACGACCCGAGGCAGGTTGTCCCGCTCGTTGTAGGTCGGCACGATCACCAGGGTCTCTTGGCTTGGTCCGGGCATTCGCTTGCTTGAGGTTATCAGTGCGGATGCCAATGACAAGACCGATCCGGGCGTGTTTGCAGTTGTGCCGATTCGAGAGAGGACTAAAGTCTGCGGCTGTCGCCCGACACGATTCAAGACGAGAGACTGAACTATGAAACACACTTTTACACGGCGGGGATTCATCCGGAGCGCGGCTGCGGGTTCGGCCGCGCTGACCTGGCTGGGCGCGCGGCAGGCCCCGATGGCGTATCGCGGCCGAGGCGGACAAGCCGGCCCTGCTGGGCGGCACACCGGCGCACGCAGGCGGCTGGCCCGGTTGGCCGATCTGGCGGGAGTCCTGGGAGCCGGCGGTGCTCGAGGTGCTGCGCAGCGGCAGTTGGTTCCGCGGCGTCCGGCGAGACATGTCGACGGAGTTCGAACGCGCCTACGCGCAACTGCTGGGCGCCAAGCGCTGCCTGGCGACCGCCAGCGGCACGACGGCCCTGATGGTCGGCGCTGCACGTGATGGACGTGGACGCCGGCGACGAAGTGATCGTCGTCGCCCTTCACGTTCATCGCCACCTACAACGCAATCCTGGTCAACAAAGCGCTGCCGGTGTTCGCCGACACCGACCCGGCCACGCTGACCATGGACCCGGCCTCGATCGAGAGCCGGATCACCGACCGCACGCGCGCCATCATGCCGGTGCACATCTACGGCATGCCGTGCGACATGGACCCGATCAACGCCATCGCCCGCAAACACAAACTGGCCGTCATCGAGGACGCCTGCCAGGCCTGGCTGGCCGAGTACAAGGGCCGGAAGTGCGGGGTGCTCGGCGACCTGGGCTGCTTCAGCTTCCAGAACTCGAAGCACCTGCCCGCGGGCGAAGGCGGGGCCGTCACCGGCAACAGCGACGATCTGCTCGACCGCTGCCAGGCCTTCCACAATTGCGGACGCGCCTTCGGCGGCTTCAAGGGAAGCAAGCCCTATTTCACCCGCGGCAGCAACTACCGGATGCAGCAGTTCCAGGCGGTCATTCTGATGCAGCAGTTCGACAAGCTGGTGAAGGAGACCGAGCATCGGCGGCGAGAACGCGCGACTACCTGAGCGCCCAACTCAAACAGATCCCCGGCATCCAGCCGGTGCGCCTGCCCGAGAACAGCCGGCCGGTGTGGCACCTGTACCCGTTCCGCTACGACGCGCAGCAGTTCAACGGGTTGACGCGCGACCAGTTCATCCGGGCGCTCAGCGCCGAAGGCGTCCCCTGCGGCGGCGGCTACCACGAGCAGTACTTCGACGGCCTCCTCGACGAGGCGATTGCGTCGCGCGGATTTCAAGCGGCTCTTCAGCGCCGAGCGGCTCAAGGCCTACCGCGAGAGTCTTCAAGGAGCTGAAAGGCAACCGGCAGGTCTGCGCCACGACGGTCGGCATGTACCAGAACCTGCTCCTGGCCGAGCGCGCGGACATGGACCAGATCGTCGAGGCGGTTCGTAAGATCCAGGCCCACAGCGCCGCGATCAAGAAGGCGATGAGCTAAGCCCGCATTTCTCACCAACTTTCGATGTCCTCTGACCGGTCACCGTCCCATTGCACCTGAAATGCGGGCTGTCATCGACCCGGAAATCTCGCCCGCGGACTGTCAGGTATGCCGCGACCGCCCCACTGGTGAGATTTCCGGGTAAGCGACCTTGGCCAGGGCTGCCGCGAGCGTGTCGAGGTGGCGTTCGAGCGTGAATCGCTTCTCGAAGACTGCGCGGTGAGGGGCGCCATCCTCGGCCAGGGCGTTCAGGAGAGCGGCGGCGACTTGGTCAGGAGAGTGCGGTTCGACCAGGCCACCGTAGTTCTCGGGTAGCAGTTCCGGGATGGCCCGCCAGCGGGTTGTCACGACGGGGAGTCCGAATGCCATGGCTTCGATGACATTGGCAGGTTGTCCTTCCCAGGCGAAGTAGGTCGGAAAACAGAAGAGATCCGCCTCCCGGAATGCGCGCCACTTGGCATCGTCACTCACCCGTCCCAGGTACTCGATGCATTCGCGCCGGCCTGGCGCCTCGAGGATGCGCTCGAACTCGACCCGCGTGTCGGTGTCGACGTAGCCGCCGATGACTGTCAGGTGGAAGCGGAGGGGGGAGCCTTGGGCGGCGAGTTGACGGTTGGCGGCCTCGATGCCTGCAACGGCGTCAAACAGACCCTTGTCGCGCGAGCAATGCCCGAGGAAGAGGACGCGGCACCGCTCGGGATCGCCGCCGGCCTGCTCGCGATCCCGTTCGGAAAGGGAGTGCCCAAGCCGCAGTTGGCGGCGAGCGTCGACCCGGGCCATGCGGCGCGGAGCGATGGCCTGGGCGAAATCGGGACACGGATCGGCAATGCCGTTGGCCACGACTTCGACCGCTCGGGGCTGGAACCGGGCGGCGTCGGGCTGGTTAAAACGGGATAGGACGATGGCCATGTCCGCGCGGTCGAAGAGCCAGTGCGTGACAGCGCGTTCGAGGGCCGTGGCCTTTGTCTCCACCCATTCGCCGAGCCCGACGGCGTGCCAATGAAACACCAGACGTGGGTAAGCCCAACGGCAGAGCAAAAGGATGGCCCAGTCACGGTACAGCGAGGAGCGCCGAGGCGGGCAGGGGACATAATAAAGGGCACCGACGCCGTATCGGAATCGAAACCACAGTGCCTGGGCGCAGTATTTGAAGAGGACGAGTGCTTTTGCGGGGCGGACAGCGCCCAAATCCTCGAGGTCGCGCGAGAAGCGGGCATCGATGTGGTAGCACTCGATGTCCGCGTGCACCCCGGGGCGGGTCTCGACCCTGGTGGCTGAGCCAGGTCCGAGCGCGGTCGGTTTTGTCCGGTCGCCTCCGAAGCCATCGAGCATGCGTTTGACGCTGAGGCTTTGGCCGTGAGCGGGCGGCGGGATATGGGCGAACACGGCGAGCTTCATGGGAACGCGGCTTGCATCTTCGCGGGCAAACCCTGCGCCGATTGCGAGTCCCAACGCAACACATTTGGCGGCTTTATCTTGCGCGACGGACGGAACATCGGTATGCCTGCGCGAGTCTATGGATGTGCTGTCGCTGTCGCGTCTGCAGTTTGCCCTGACGGCGGGCTTTCATTACCTGTATCCGCCGCTGAGCATTGGCTTAGGCGTGACGCTGGTCCTGATGGAGGGTCTTTGGCTCAAGACCGGTCAGCCGATCTACCACCAGATGGCCCGGTTTTGGACGAAGGTGTTCGCGCTCACGTTTGCTGTCGGCGTGGCCACGGGAATCGTCCTCGAGTTCGAGTTCGGCACGAATTGGGCCACGTACTCGCGCTATGTGGGCGATGTCTTCGGCAGCGCGCTGGCGGCCGAAGGCATCTTTGCGTTCTTCCTGGAATCGGGTTTCTTGGCCGTGCTCCTTTTCGGGTGGGACAAGGTCAGCCGGGGCATGCACTTCTTCGCAACCTGCATGGTGTGTTTCGGAGCGCATTTCAGCGCCATCTGGATCGTGGTGGCGAACTCATGGCAGCAGACGCCGGCGGGCTACATGCTCGAACAGACGGCGAGCGGCCCTCGCGCGATCATCACGGATTTCTGGGCGATGGTCTTCAATCCGTCGTCGATGGAACGGCTCAGCCACGTGGTGTGTGGGGCTTGGCAGGCGGGGGCGTTTCTGGTCATCAGCGTGAGCGCCTACTACTTGCTGCGCCGCCGGCACGAGGCGTTCGCCCAGGCCTCGATGAAGGTCGGGCTCGGCGTGGCGCTCGTCGCCTCCCTGCTCCAGATCGTGACCGGACACGAGAGCGCCCTGGGCGTGATCCGAAATCAGCCGGTCAAAATGGCGGCCTTCGAGGGCCACTACGAAACGGGCGAACTTCCCGTCTACGCATTTGGCTGGGTGGACGAAGCCTCCGAACGGGTGCGCGGCGTCGCCCTGCCGCGCGCGGTGAGCCGGGTGATGCTGGGCGGCGCCGGGCCTGGGGTCAAAGGGTTGCGCGAGTTCGCGCCCGAGGATCGCCCGCGCGTGAATCTCAACTTCCAGTTTTACCACATCATGGTCGGAGTCGGGATGGGTTTGATGGTGGGGGCGCTCATCGGTTCGTTCCTGTGCTGGCGGGGAGCGCTTACGCGCCACCGCTGGCTGCTCTGGATTCTCGTCTTCTCCGTGCTCGGTCCACAAATCGCCAACCAGACGGGATGGTTCGCGGCGGAGATGGGACGCCAACCGTGGGTTGTTTACGGCCTGTTGCGCACTTCAGATGCGCTTTCGGCCGTGGTCAAGGCGGAGGCGGTGCTGGCCTCCCTTATTCTCTTCACGGTCGTTTATCTGCTTCTCTTCGCCGTGTTCGTGTACCTCTTGAACGACAAGATCCAGAAAGGTCCGGACACGGCCGATCTGACGCCGGGCGGACAGTCGGCGGCGACGGGGAGGGCCAACCTATGAGCTTTCCCGACTCGCTCGATCTCAACCTGGTGTGGTTCGTCCTGGTCGGCGTGCTGTTCACCGGCTACGCGTTGCTCGACGGCTTCGATCTGGGCGTGGGCGCGCTGCACCTGTTCACGCGCACGGATGCGCACCGGCGGCTCATGCTCAACTCGATCGGGCCGGTGTGGGACGGCAATGAAGTCTGGCTGGTGACAGGGGGCGGCGCTTTGTTCGCCGCGTTCCCGGCGGTCTATGCGACCGTGTTCAGCGGTTTTTATCTTGCCCTGATGCTGCTGCTGGTGGCCTTGATCTTCCGGGCGGTGGCGATCGAGTTCCGCAGCAAACAACCGATGGCCTGGTGGCGCCAGATGTGGGATGTGGGCTTTGCCATCGGCAGCCTGTTGTCGGGTTTCCTGCTCGGGGTGGCGATGGGCAACATCGCGTGGGGGGTGCCGATCGATGAGCGGGGCGAGTTCGCTGGCACGTTCCTGGGCCTGTTGCATCCCTACGCGCTCCTTCTCGGCGTGACCACCGTGGCGTTGTTCATGATGCACGGTTCGATCTACGTGGTGATGAAGACCGAGGGCGACCTTCAGGCGTTGGCGCGCCGTTGGGTCCACGGCACGATGATCTTCTTCATCATCTGCTACGCGGTGACCACCATGGCGACTCTGCTCTATGTGCCGCATATGGCCGCGCGGGTGCGCGCCAATCCGTGGCTCTTCACCGTAGCCCTGGCCAATATGCTCGCGATCGCCAACATCCCGCGTGAGATACACTATGGCCGCGATTTCCGCGCCTTTTCTCTTCGGGGCTGGCCATGGTCGCGCTGATGACGCTGTTCGGGACTCGAGATGTTCCCGAACCTGGTCTTGAGCAACCCGGACCCGACCCGCAGCCTGACGGCCTACAATGCGGCCTCATCACCCAAGACACTGGGCATCATGCTCACCATCGCGATCATCGGCGTGCCGGTCGTCCTCGCCTACACGGCCAGCATTTACTGGATCTTCCGAGGCAAGGTAAAGCTCGACCGGATGAGCTATTAGCGAGGCTTCGCCTCAGAGCGAGGAGGCGTAGGAACGACTCGTGGCCGCTGGGTGGCGACCACGATCACCGGCGTCCGACGCCTCGCTAAGGGGCGCCGCTGCGCGGCGCCAAGCATTGACTCATTTGCCACAGATTTCATTTGGGGAGTAACTCTGGCGAGGCGCGCCTCAGGCCAAGTCCAGTCCTCCATACCAAAAAGGCAATGGGGTCAGATCCATATTGTTGACAAATGAGTTGGAGTGGGAGACGCTCGGGGGCATGGCGCGACCATTGAGAATCCTGGTGGCGGGCGGGTGGTATCACGTGACGAGCCGGGGGAACCGGCGCGAGGCGATTTACCGGGCCGATGCGGATCGGCGACGGTTCCTGGGGTTGGTGGCGGAGTTGCCGGAGCGTTTCGGCCTCGAGGTGCACGCGTTCGTGCTGATGGACAACCATTATCATCTGGTGGTGCGGACGCCGGAGCCCAACTTGAGCGAGGCGATGCGGTGGTTGCATGTCAGCTACAGCAGTCGTTTCAACTGGGCGCATCGGCAGTGTGGGCATGTCTTTCAGGGGCGCTACCGGGCCATCGTGGTGGAGGATGAGCGCGGGGTGGTGGCGGTGGCGCGCTACGTGCATCTGAATCCGGTGCGGGTGGGGCGGCTGGGGCTGGACAAGGCCCAGCAGCGGCTGTCGCGGGCCGGGGGAGGGGCTGATCCGGGAGTCGAGTTGGTGCGGCGGCGATTGCAGGCGCTGGGGGCGTACCCGTGGAGTTCGTGGCGGGTGTACTCGGGGGCAGAGCCGGCGCCGGGGTGGCTGGAGACCGGGGTGATTGGTGCGGGCTGCGGGGGGCGCAGCCGGGAGGAACGGCGCCGGGCCTTGCGGGAGTACACGGAGGCCCCGCTTCGAGAGGGCCGGATGGAAAGCCCGTGGGCGGGGCTGATCGGGGGGGTGGTTTTGGGCGGCAAGGAGTTCGCCCAGGCGTTGCTGGGGAGGATGAAGCCCGGAAGCGTGGACGCCGCGGCGCAGACGTCCGTGCGGCAGATCAAAGGGACGCAACGGATTGGGTGGGCTGAGATCGTGGCGGCGGCGGAGGGACTGCGGGGGAAGCGTTGGTCGGAGATGGCGGAAGACTGGGGCGATTGGGGACGGGACGGGACGCTTTACGTGGCGGTGCGGCACGGGCGGCAGCGGCTGGCGGACGTGGTGCGGGCAATGGGCGGGTTGAAGTACGAAGCGGCGGCACAGGCGGTGCGACGGTTCGCGGCCGGTCTGGGCAGGGACGCGGCGAAGGTTCGGTTCGTGGAAGGCATGAAGCGTAAGCTGTGCGAGGGAAGGCAGGGAGATCGCGGATGAGAAATGGCTGGCTCTGTTCCCATTGCCCCCCGCGCCGGCATCGCCCCCCCGAGTCCATCCGCCCGCCGCTGGGAACCTCAACGGTGGCGCCATGCCCCGGAGCTTCTCCAACTGGATCTCATATGTCAATAATACGGATCTGACCCTATTGCCTTTTACCAGCCGCAGCGGCGTGCGGAAGCGAATCGAGATCAACGGAGCCTCGGCTGTGCAGAACCGGATGCAACGGAGCAGTGGTTTGCCTGGGTCGCCGACCGGCGGGGGCGGGCGGCCGGCGGGGGCGGCGTTTACGCTGGTTGAACTTCTGGTGGTCATTGCGATCATTGCGCTTTTGGCTTCGATGCTGCTCCCGGCGTTGTCCAGGGCCAAAGGCAAGGGCCAACAGATATACTGCCTGAACAACCACAAGCAGCTCACTCTGGCTGCTCAGCTTTATGCGGACGATTACCAGCAGTGGCTCCCGCCGATCCAGGAGCGGCTTTCGGGGAACGTCGAGACCAGTTGGCGTCCTTACTTGTTCAAGTACCTCGGTCGCAGCGCCAAGACATTCGACTGCCCCGTCGAGAAGGTTGAAGTCTACGCCAGCGGCAAGCCCTCGAACTCGAAGACGCCCAGTCCCGTGGGTCATCGGTCAGCCGGTGGCCGGCGAGATCGAAATCCCGAGCGGTATCGGTGCGGTGAACGTCCATTGGTTGGCCGGGGGCGCGCCGCCGCCGTTCGGCCGGCCCGCCGGTTACGAGAACAACCTCTGCCGCACCGGCGACATCGAGTCGCCTTCGCACTTGATCTTCTTCGGTGATGGCCACAGCGACGTCTTCGGGGTGTGGCCGAGCGATCGGTGGTGGATTTGGAAGGAGGTGGGCAATGCCAATTCGCCTGGCTTCAACCGGCTCGCCCAAGGTGACAAAGGCGCCGTCCGGCACAACCGAAAATCGAATTACGCCATGGCGGATGGAAGCGGTTCGCTCCTGGACCCCGGACGCATCCCGTGCAACACCACCGAGTGTTGGTGGTCCGCGAAAGCAGACCCGCACTGAGCCGTGTTCGCAAGCCGTTGTTATTCAACAGAAGGTCCAAACCGAACGTCCAACTTTCACCCAATCGCTTCGCTGAACGTTGAGTGTTGGGAGTTGCGCGTTGAACGTTTTGGTCACTGGGCAGTTCGAAACGGAATCAGCCTTTTCCCATGACACGCGCGACCGCCGTCAAATTGCTCGTTATCGGCGTCCTGTTGGCCGTGGCCGGCCTGCAGGTGTGGCGTTGGGTCCGGGCCGAGAGGGGCGTGTCCGAGAAGGCCTTCTTCTACGACCTCAGCGAACAGAAGTTGTTTGCGGGGCCTCGCGATGCGGTGCCGCCGATTCGAGGGGTCAACGATGCTCAGGTTGACGCGGTGCGTGCCGTGGTGATTTCGACGACCGCCAATCCCCAGGACAAGCGTTCCCGGCAGATCGCTTATCTGGAAATGTACTCGCCGGAACTGAAACAACAGATGGAAGCCGCCCAGGCGGCGGGGACCTCGCCGGCGATGGGCCGCGCCGTCGCCCAGGAGCACCGATTCGTCCGCCGCCTCGAGGACACGCAGTGGTTTTCGCTGAACTCGCCGGAAGGGGAACGGATCGTCACCCAATGGGCGACGCCCGGCACCAACGGAATCACGCCGGTGGTCTGTGCGCCGTGAGGCTCGACTCCGCGACGAGTTCGCGATGTCCCGCGGCGTCCAGAGGGTGCGGCCGCGGTCGAGTCGGGTTCGGCTTGTTTGACTGAGACTTTGCGATTAGAATGAGCACATTGAACCAAGATTGGCGAGTCACATGACAAACAACCTTGTCTCCCATGCCCCTGACGCTTCTGTTTGGGGCGGTCTTTCAACTCGACTTGTTCGGCGTGGCGTTGTACTGGTGCTGGCGGCGGTGGCGGTGCCGATGGGGTTGGGCCAGGCCCCGACGGTGACCCCCGGTCACGGCACGTACTACGCCGGCGAGGCGATTTCGGTCAGTTTCGCCAACGGCCCGGGCAACCCGCTGGACTGGATCGGGATCTACCCCGAGGGGGTCGTTCCGGACGGCGACCCGGGCTCGACGGCCTGGCTTTACGTGGGGGGAACGCAAACGGCCGGCGCCGGCGTGACTGACGGCAGCGTCACCTTCCCCAACGGTCTGAACCTGGCGGGCGACTGGAGGGTTTATCTGCTGCTCAACGATGGTTACACCATACTGGCCGAAGCGGCGTTCGAAGTGGTCGATCCCTACGCGCCACTGGTCCGCGTCGCCAAACCGATCTACGAGCCGGGGGAGTCCATCACAGTCACTTTCACCAACGGCTATGGGTACACCAAGGACTGGATCGGAATCTATGCGGAGGGCGAGACGCCCGGGGGCGGCCCCGGTGCGACACTCTGGGCTTATGTCGATGGCACCCAAACCGGCAGCACCGGCGTGACCGAGGGCTCGGTCACGTTTGCCTCGGGTCTGACCACCCCCGGCAGCTATGTCGTTTACCTGCTGCTCAACGATGGCTACGACGTTGTGGCCAGCGAGCCGTTCGACGTGTCGGCGGCTGTCGCGTTACCCAAGGTTGTGACCGTGACACCGGCACCCAACGCCACCGACGTTGCGCCGTTGCCGCGGTACAGCGCCACGCTGACTCACGGTGCGACCCGGATCGTCACGACCAGCATCGAGCTGGCCTTTGATGGCGTGGCGGTGACCCCCCAGGTTCTCGCCGAGGGCGACCGCGTGGAGGTCAGTTTTCAGAGCGACACTCTGCTGGCGGCAGGTTCGGGGCACACGTTCGTGCTCACTTTTGCCGACGACGCCACGCCGCCGAACCAGTTCACGCATGAGGTCCAGTACACGGTGGTGAATTACCTGTCGATCTGAGCTTCCGACGCCGCTGTTCTTCGAGAACTTCGACACCACGACCGAAGGCCAGTTGCCGGCTGGGTGGACGGAGATCAACTACACCGAAGCGCTGACGCCTGACCTGGACCCGGCGAATCTGGACTCGGCGTTTTACGCGGGGTGGACGGTGGTGGGAGTCGATCGGTTTACGGGCGAGTTTGTGACCTACAGCGATCCAGATTCGCCTCAGGCGGAGCGCGAAGACTACCACCGTGTGCTGACGGAGAACCCGCGCTACGTGGTCAACGGCCAGCTCGTCAGCCCGTTTGCTCGCGGGCGCATGGCCTTCGCCAACTCCGGCTATCGCAACGGCCGCAGCCAGGTCCAGTTCCTCTATTCACCTGACTTTGACCTCAATGGCAAGACGGACATCCACCTCTGCTTCCACAGCCTCTGGGAACAGAACCAGGACAGCTTCGCCGCCCTCGAGTTTTCCGTCGATGGCGGGCAGAACTGGTTGCCGATTGTCTATCTGCTCGACAGCGTGGACATCGTCCGCAACGCCGAGAACGACATCGACACCGAGGCGACATTGAACACCACGTATGCCGATGTCGCGACCTACTACGATCCAAACGACGGGCTCGAAAAGGGAGGGAGCTACGGTGCTTTGTGGCGGCACCCATTTCACCGGCGCTCGCACCCTTCATCCAGGGGCGTGTCGATGACGACGCGCGGGAATCGAAGCGTGTCGAGTTGTTTCGCCTGCCCCAGGCTGATCATCAGGCCAAGGTGCGCTTCCGCTTTGCCCATGCCGGCGCCGACAGTTGGTATTGGGGCGTGGACGATTTCGGCCTTTACAGCATCCCGCAGGTCAATCCGCCGACCATCACGGCCCAGCCCGCCAGCCAGACGGTTTTCGCCGGCGACGCGGTCACGTTCACGGTGGCGGCGGGCGGGGTCGGTCCGTTCACCTACCAGTGGCTGTTCCACAATGAGCCCATCGACGGAGCCACGACCACGAGCCTGAACATCCCGCGCGCCCAATTCGCCCAGGCCGGCGAATACAAAGCCCGCGTCGCCAACAGCGCCGGCAGCACGGACAGCGCGGTCGCTGCGCTGGCGGTGCAGGAGCTGCCTCACGTGGTGTCCGGCGTCTGGAATTTCGGCGACGAACGACTCGAACGGAGCAGCGGCGTCGGCACGCTCGAGTTTGCCGACGGCGAGATCACTTCGAGCCTTACCGCGTTCGAGCAAGGCCCGCCGCAGATCGGCGGTGCCGACCCCGCCTTCATGCGTGTACCGGCCTTCAGCGACAGTGCCAACGGGTACGACCTCACCATGCCTACCCAACCGGTGGGAGACGAGGGTTACATCAACCGGTACACGATGGTCTGGGACGTTCTGTTGCCGCTGGACGCCAGTTGGTGGATGCCTTTTTTCAACACGGCGCCCGACAACGGCAATGACGCCGACTTCTACGTCAGCGACTCCGGCGGACTCGGCATTGGCGCGCTCGGGTATTCTTCGGCGGGCCTGATCCAACCCGACACCTGGTACCGTGTGGTGTTCGCCGCCAACCTCGGCGCAGGCCGGGTCGCGGTCTATCTCAACGGCGCGCCCGTCCATACGCGCACGGGCGCGTCGCTGGCGAATGGACGTTTCGCCCTCTATTCGGACGGCGATGCCGGTCCGGACCTTCGTCTATTCAACGAAGGGGACAACTCGGGCGCCTACACCCACGAGGTCCTGGTGAACAGTTTTGCATTCATCTCGCGCGAGCTGACACCCGAAGAGGTTGCCGCCATCGGCGGCCCGAGTGTTGCCGGCATCGTTCTTCCCCAGCCTGCCGTCCCCATCACGCTCGGCACCGTCACCGTTGCCCAGGGCCAAATCACCTTTGCCTGGACCGGTGGCGTCGGGCCTTTCCAGGTCCAGAGGAAGCCCTCTCTGTCCTCAACGGTGTGGGAGGACCTCGGCGCGCCCACTATGGAACGGACTGTGACCGATCCGGCTGGCGGCTCGGCGGCCTTCTATCGGGTTCTGGGGCAGTAATGGTTGGCGACCAAAGCGTCATCGGAGTCGAGATCGGCGCCACCCAACTGCAGGTCGTGATCGGCACGCCGCAGGGGGCCATCGGCGAACGATTCCGGTTCGAGGTCAGCGAAAGATGTCCAAACTCCAGTGCGCTGCACAGCAGCGCCTGCGCAGCGCGACGCCCCGTGCGTTCGTCGGCACGAGAGGTATACGAATGGCCCCTTCGCTTTGGGTGCGGCTCTGCCGCGCTGCGCAAATATGCGGGTCGGAATCCTCCGTTCCGCTTCGCGGTGGTCACGACGCCATGAAGCGTCCGGGCTAGGCGGCGCGGTCGATCGCCATCAGAATGCCGTGCAATAGGGCGTGCGGGCTTGGCGGGCAGCCGGGGATGTAGACATCGACGGGGATCACGGCGTCCACAGCGCCTCGCGTCGCGTAGTTGACGCCGAAGATGCCGCCGCTGCAGCCGCAGGCCCCGACGGCCACCACCAGCCGCGGCTCGGGAGTGGCGTCATAGGTCTTCTTGAGCGCCAGTTCCATGTTCCGGGTTACGGGACCGGTCACCAGCAGCAGGTCGGCGTGGCGCGGCGAGGCGACGAAATGAATGCCGAATCGTTCGATGTCATAGATGGGGCTGTTGAGGCCGATGATCTCGATTTCGCATCCGTTGCACGAACCGGCATCGACTTCGCGGATGTGGAGCGAGCGGCCGAAGAAATGCTCGACGCGCTTTTGGAGGCGCCGACCCAACAACTCGACTGCGATCCGCGCGGACGGGCGGGGGAGGGGGGGCATCGGCCGCAGAGGTTGCGTCGGCGGTCTCGAGGTGCTGTTCGTGTGTGCCGTCGTCGTTCAGGCGGTAATGCGCGGTGCAGACCAGAGAGCGCCTTTGGCGGACGGCGCATTTGCACGACGTGGCTCATGCGAATGGCCTGGTCCGCCTCGGCGCAGAGGCCGCAGAAGACGCACTTGGCGAGATCGAATGTGACCGTGCGCGTCTGCGCGTCGTCGTGGCATGCGAGAGCGCCGGTCGGGCAGACCGCCGCTGCGGCGCGGGCGTCCTTCCAGCTGGGCCAGTCGATCTCCGGCCGACCGCGGGCGCGCGAGGATGCGTCCGCGGGCACCTCGGGGAAGCGAGTGGTCACGATGCCGGTCGAAAGAGACTTGACACAGGATGCCAAACATAAGTCAGCGGTCGGTTCCCGAATACGACAGGTTGAAGCTCTTGTTCACGACTGGGAAGTCCGGGACGATGTTGCCCAGGATCGCTTCGCTCAGGGCCGGCCAGTTCTGGAGTGATGGGTCTTTGATCTTGCAGCGGGCCAGCCGGTTGCCCGGCGCCGTGCGAATCCAGTGGAAGATTTCGCCGCGCCAGCCCTCGACGTAGCCCAGCGCAACGCGATCGGCAGGCACTTCGCCAATGTGCACGCGCAACGGTCCTTCGGGCAGCTTCCCGATGAACTGCCTGGATCAGGGAAAACGACTCGCGCACCTCGTCCACGCGCACGCGCAGGCGGTGCCGCACGTCTCCCACCTGATAGACCGGGACGCGTGACCTGCACCTGGTCGTAGGCGGCGTGCGGGAAATCGCGGCGCAGATCGTGGTCGAAACCGGAAGCCCGGCCCGCGATGCCGACCACGCCGAGGTCGCGAGCCACCTCGGGTTTGAGGGTGCCTGTGGTGTCCAGTCGGTCGAGCGTCGAGGACGAGCCTTCGATGAGCTGCATCAGGTCCTCGAACTCGGGCTGCAACCCGGCCACAAGTTGCGCCCAGAAGTTTGAGTTGCTCAGCGTCCCAGTCGAACCGCACGCCGCCCAGACATGCCATGCCGCGCAGCAGGCGGTTGCCGGTGAGGTGCTCGTTGACACGCAGAATCCGCTCCTTGAGCCGCATTGCGTGCATGTTCGCCGTGACAAACGCCACGTCCGTGCAGATCGCGCCGATGTCGCCGATGTGATTGTAGAGTCGCTCCAGTTCCAGGCACACGGAACGCAGGACGCGCGCCCGCGGCGGCGCCTGGACGCCGGCGGCGCGCTCGACCGCATGACAGAAGGCGGTCGCGTGGGCGAAGCTCGAGTCGCCGGAGATGCTCTCCGCCAGCCGAACGCCATGCGGCAGCGGGCAGACACTCGAAGAGCTTCTCGGTGCCCTTGTGGACGTAGAACATGCGCAACTGGAGGTAGAGCACCGGTTCGCCAGCCACGCTGAAGAGAAAATGGCCCGGCTCGATAATCCCGGCATGCACCGGGCCGACCGGCACCTGGAAGACGCCTTCGCCCTCGACCGGGCGGAACTTGTGGCGCTCGCCTTGGAATGGCGGCAGCACCGTTGCCACATCGAAATCCTTGCGCAGCGGGTTGACCTCGGGCCAGTCGTCGTGCAGGGCGCACCGGCGCGGATTGGGATGGCCGATGAGCTTCAGGCCAAACCAATCCTGGATTTCGCGCTCCTGCCAGTTCACGGCCGGTATGGCGTTCGTGAGCGACGCGAACTCCGGCGCTTCGGGCGAGACCGGCACGCGGAGGATCAGGAAACCATGAGCGGCGTCGAGGGCCAGCGCGTAGTAGAGGTGGAACACCCCCTCGATCGAGCGCGCGTCGTCCGCGAACACGCTGACGAGACGCGCGTCCCACTTGCGGCAGAGATGGGCGCAGAAACCGGACACCAGGTCCATCCGCGCGTGGAAATAGACTTCGTTGAGGCGCGGAGTGATGACGGCACCGATCCGGCCCGCGAAGCGCCGAGTCAGGTCTTCGACCACAGGCCGGAGATCGTTGGAGACAGCGGAGAGATTCATGGCTGGCCTCCGATGATGCCGGCCGCCTGGCGCAGCAACTCGAGCAGCGGCGACGGCAACCACACGCTCAACACCAACAGCCCGCCCAACAGCATGCTCATCGCCGGGATACCGTCCCATGGGCGTGCCGTGACGGGCTGAGCGCCTGGCCGCCGCGCCCCGAGCAGGATGCGCGTGAAGTGTTGCAGGATGCCGCAGAACGACGCCACGCAGCGCCAGCAGGATCAGCACGCTGACAGCGGTTTGATGGGCGGCGAGGCCGGCGCTGAGCACCAGGAACTCGCTCAGGAACAGGCCGAACGGCGGCAGCCCGATCGCCGCAAGAGCGGCCAGTCCCATGCAGACGGCCGTGACGGGCATCACCTTCACCACGCCCGGACCGATGCCTCGGAATTCGAGCGTGTGAAAGGTCTGATGAATGTTGCCCGCCGCGAAGAACAACACCGGCTTGGTCAGCGCGTGGTAGCCCATGTGCAGGAGCGCGCCCAGGATGGTCAGGGGCGTGTTCATGGCGATGGCGATGCAGATGAGACCGATATGTTCGAGGCTTGAATAGGCGAGCAGCCGTTTGAGGTTGCGCTGCACCAGGATGAACGGCGCCGCCAGCAAGCAGCGAGAACAAGTCCGAACCCGAGCAGCAGATGGCGGCTGAACGCGGAGTCCAGACAGGCCGTGGTGAGAATGTGGAACCGCAGCAGGGCGTAGAGGGCGATCTTGAGCGAGACGCCCGAGAGCATGGCGCTGGTGGGGGAGGGCGCCTCGCTGTGGGCGTCGGGCAGCCAGGTGTGCATCGGGGCGAGGCCGGCTTTGGTGCCGTAGCCGATGAAGGCGAACACGAAAGCCAGCTTGAGCAGATGCGGGTCCAGTTGATCGGCGATGCGCATCGAGTGAGGACCAGTGGAAAGCTGGGCAGTGTCTCGGAATGGCCTTTGCAGGCCGCGGCATAGACAAAGACCGTGCCCAGCAGGGCCAGCGCCAGGCCGAGGCTGCCGAGCATGACGTATTTCCAGGCGGCTTCGAGCGAGTGACGCCGGTTGTAGAGCGCGACCAGCAGCACGGAGGACAAGCGCCGTGGCTTCCACCGCCGCCCACATCACGCCGAGGTTGTTGGCCAGCACCACCAGGAACATTCCCGCCCCGAAAAGCGGCGTCAGCACGAAGAACTCGCGCACCCGCGCCGGGGTCGTCACGCCCGCCGTCGAGGTCCCGGCGGAAATAGCGCGCGGCGTAGAGGGCGGAGGCCAGAGACACGACCGAGATCAGCAGAACCATCCACGCGCTGAGCGCGTCTGCCCAGAGAAACTCATCCCACTCGGACACCAGACCGCGCGTCAAAACGCGCCGAACCAACACCAGGCCCAGCGCCAGGGTGGTGGCAAACGCCAGCATGCCGAGGGCCGCCATCGCCCGGCGTGAGGGCACCACCAGACACAAGAGGCCTGCCACCAGCGGCGCAAGGAGGATGGACGTCAGAGCAGCATGTCAGCCTTTCAATTGGTTCAGCTTGCTGGTGTCCATCGACGCGAAGTTCTCGCGAATCCGATAAACGAGAATGGCCAAGCACCATGACCGCCACGAGCACGTCGAAGAAGATGCCCAACTCGACCACCAGCGGCATGCCGTAGGTGGTGAGGGCGACGGCGGCCAGCATGACGCCGTTTTCGACGGTCAGCAGCGCCAACACCTGAGTGAGGGCCGTTGCGGCGGTTGATCATCAGAAAGAACCCGGTGAGCACCAGGGCGAGGGCGATGGCCAGTGTGTTGCTGCCCAAGCGCTCGAGCGAAGTAAATGGCCGCGCGACCACGTAGCCAAGCAGGGTCAGGCCGCCGCCAATGAGCATGGAAGTGGGGGCGTTGAGGAGCGGCTCGATCTCCTGGTGGATCTGAATGCGATGCGACCAATCGATTCAGCAGCCATGGAAGCACGAGGACCTTGCCGACGAGCGTGAGGATCGCCACGACGTACACGTGGCTGGCGTGGTGATGCGACGCCACGACGGCCGCGATGCCGGCCAGCAACAGGGATTGGATCGCGAACAGGCGGATGTTCGTGCGCAGCATGCGCTGCGCGATCATGAGCAACTGCACCACGAGCATCAGCGCCGCCATCAGCGCGAGGCTCTGCGATCCGATGGTCATGGTGGCGGAGGGAGTCATGTCGTGTGAATGAGGAACGTGGACAGCAGCGCCAGCGTGGCCAGGACGAACGCCGCGCTCAGCAGGTCCGGCACGCGGAAGAGCCTGCAGCTTGGCATTGGTGGTTTCCACCACGACGACCGCGCGCCGACAGGGCGAGCAGCTTCGCCAGATAGGCGAGCAAGCTCAGCCCCAGTGCCGCTGAGCCCGGCTCCGGCTCCGCCAGGCCGAGCGGGAAGAACACATTCACGAGCAGCGTCATCAGCACCAGTTGCTTGATCGCGGCGCCCCATTCCATCAGCGCCAGGTATCGGCCCGAGTATTCGAGCAGCATCGCCTCGTGAATCATGGTCAGTTCCAGATGCGTGGCCGGATTATCGACAGGAATGCGTCCGGTCTCCGCCAGCAGCACGACGAAGAGCGCCGCGAACGCCAGGACATGCGCCGGGTTCACCAGCCTCCAAGTCGCGCTCTGACGTGCTCTGGGCAGATCCGGCTCAGGTCCGTTGACCCGGCCGTGATGGCCACCGTGAAGACCGCCAGCATCAGCGCCGGCTCGGCGATGGCCGACAGCGTCATCTCGCGGCTGCTGCCCATCCCGCCGAAAGCGCTGCCGGGATCGAGTCCGCCCAAGCGCGAGGAAGAAACGGCCCAGCGCCAGCAAACCGACCACGGCCAGCACCCCTCCGATGAGGCTCAACGGCGCTGGCGTGTCCCAACATCGGAACCATCAGGCCCGCCACCAGCGAACGTCAGAAAGACCACGTGAGGCGCAAGCGGGAAGACCCACGAGGCATGCTCCGGAAATCACCATGTCCTTGCGCAGGAACTTGGCGAGGTCCGAGATAGATCTGCCACGGGCGCGGACCGCGGCGGTTCTGGAGCTTGGCCTTCCAATTCTTGATGATCCCGGTGATCAAAGGCGCCAGCAGGAGCAGCCCGAGGGTTTGGAGCAACAAGGGATCGGCTCGAGGTTCATAACGCAAAGAGCAGCAGCGCCAGCGAGCGTCAGGAAGATGTAGATGAGATAGGCCTGGATGCTGCCGGCCTGCAACGCGCGCAGCCGCCGCGAAGCACGCAGCACGCCCCACTTGAGTGGGCGGTAGAGGCGAGTCAGAAACACCTCCTCGACGTGGCTTTCGAAGCGGAGCGTCGTGGCGAAGTAAGGCGAGAAATCGTATTCGCGCTGAACCTCGCGCCGCGGGCGGAACAGCGCCTTGAAAATCATGCGCAGCGGCTTCGAAAAGCCGGTGGCGGTGTATTCCATGTGCGGTGTCAGACCCGCGCAATCCACAATCCCAGGTCGGGCCGACCCGCGTGCGTGCGCCGGCGCGCGAAAAGGGCCCACAAGAGCAGCGGCACCGGCAAGAGCGCCAGCAGCATGAGCAGGATGCCGAGGGTCGACACGGTGCCCCCGTGGGCGGAGCGCGCTGGAGAGCACCAGGCCGCCCGCCACGGTGAGTTGCTCGCTGATCTGGCGGCCGGTCAATTGCTGCGTCGACGGGATCCAGCAGCTTGAGGAAGACCGTTGGAAAGAGGCCCAGGAACACACACGCTGCGGTCAGCAGGCCCTGCCCCAGCAGCATGGGCAAAGGCGCCTCCTTCGCCTGGCGGGCATGCTCGCTGCGCGGCTGGCCGAGGAAAGCGATGCCGAACGCCTTCACAAAACAGGCCGCCGCCAGGGCCCCGGTCAGGGCCAGCATTGCGCCGCTGAACGGGAACATCAGCCGGATCAGGTCGCTCGTGCTGCCGTAGCCCTGGAGCAACGCCTGGTATGTGAGCCATTCGCTGACGAAGCCGTTCAAGGGTGGCAGGGCGGAGATCGCGACGGCGCCGACGAGAAAGAAGACGCCTGTCCAGCGCATCCGTTTGGCCAGCCCGCCCAGATCCTCGAGGTTGCGGGTGCCCGTGGCATGAAGCACCGCGCCCGCGCCCAGAAACAGAAGCGCCTTGAAGCACGCATGGTTGAGGGTGTGGTACAGGCCGGCAATCAGCGCCAACGAGGCGAGCACGGAATGGCCCGAGTGCTGCAGCATCAGCGCCGCGCCCAGGCCCATGAGGATGATGCCGACGTTCTCGATGCTGTGATACGCCAGCAACCGCTTGAGATCGTGCTCCATCAGCGCGAAGAGCACCCCCAACACCGCCGAAACCGTTCCCAGGCCCAGGACCAGCACGCCCCACCAGTACGGCGGCGCGCCCAGGAAATCGAATCCCACCCGGGCCAGCCCGTACACGCCGGTCTTGATGAGCACGCCGGACATCAGCGCCGACACATTGCTCGGGGCGACCGGGTGTGCCGCAGGCAGCCAGATGTGCAGCGGCACCAGGCCTGCCTTCACGCCGAAGCCGAACAGGAACAGGAGAAACACCGCGTTGCGTTGCCCTGCCGGCAGCTTGTCCCCCAGCCCATGAAAACTGGAGAACGCGTAGCTGCCAGACGCCTGAAAGAGCAGCAGAAATCCCAAGATGAGCGCCGCCGTGCCGATGTGCGACATCACGAAGAACAGAACGGCCCCGTCGCGGGCTTCCTCGTGTTCGTGCTCGAAGCTGACCAGGGCGAAAGCGCTCAGGGCCATGATCTCCCACACGATCAGGAAGACAGAACACGCTGATCCGCCAGGAAGACCAGCGTGGTGACAGAGCAACAGCAGGTTGAACCATGCCGCCAGCATCCCCACATTGCGGCGCCCGTAGTAGCCGCGGGCATACCCCAGAGAGTAAACCGACAGCGCCGCCGCCAGCAGCGAGACGATCATCCCGAAGAAGCATCCCAGCGCGTCCGGGTGGAGGCTCAACCGCACGAAGGGAATCAGCGACGGCAGCAGGTCGAACGAGCGGCTGGCGCCGCCCGCGCCGGCGGCCAGCGCCCAGGCACAGGACACCACGCCGCAAATCCCGCCCGCAGCGGCCAGACCGAATCCGATCCCGTTGGCGAATCGCTCGGCGCGCTGAAAGCACAACGCCCCCACAGCGCCAGCCACGTAGGTCCACAACGCGACGGTCAACAGGAACACGGGGAACTCGGTCATGTGCGTCTTCCTCTGCCTGTGCTGGCGTCCCTCTTCAACCGCCGCCTCGGGACCGCGCTCGGCCCGGTCCCGGCAGCGGCGTGCCGACGCGTTTGCTGACGACTGAAGCGTGAGGGTGCGTGGGGGCGGCACGGCGCGCGCGGCGGCCCGGATCCGTGGGGCGCACGTCGCGGGCGGAGGTGTGGTTGCTGAGCCGGCGCATGCAATCGAGCAATGCCTCGCGTCCGGCCTGCGCGCGCAGCAGCGCCTTGAACCTCGGATCCCGCAACGCGAACGAGAGCCGGGAGAGCAAACAAAGGTGGGCTCGCGCGCTGGGGCTGACCAGGGCGAACAACACTCGCACCGGCTTGTGATCCAATGCGCCGAAGTCGACGGCCTTTTCGAGAAAACAGAGCGCGAGCACCGGCCGGTCCACGTGCAGCACCACGGGATTGCGCGCATGGGCAATCGCAATGCCGTCGCCGACGCCTGTGGAGGCCAGTTGCTCTCGGGCCAGCAGGGCCTGCAAGAGAAACTCGCGGTCCACTTCGTCCGGGAGGCGAAGCACCTCGACTGCGCCGCGGAGGGCGGATTCCTTGTCGCAGCCGCCAATGCGATAGAAGATGCCGCCAGCCTGCAGGGCCTCGGCGAGGCTCGGCAACGGCCGCTCCGAATCGTCGGTTTCCTGCAACGCCGCGGTCGAGACGCCCAGCCGGTTTGCCGTGGCCCATGCGAGGATTTCGGCGCGGTGGAAGCGGTACTGGCCGCGGAGGCGATAACCGGGGAGCTTCCCCTCGCCGAGCCAGCGATAGACGGTCTTCTCGGAGACGTCCAGCAGTTGAGACACGCTTCTAACCGTTAAGTTCATTATGACCGCAATGTCCTATTGCAGACCGCATCCAGACATTTTTGGACATCAAGCCGGTCTTCGCCTTGCGCGTCAACAGGAATCTCGGGCTGGCCAGATCATTGTGAACTGGTCCGCGGCGAGAGCGACCTCGCCAGGCGTCACGAAGCGGGCGCACACGTCGCGATAGGCGGGGGCGAAGGCCTTCGCCCATTCGGCATACTCGGGGGTGACGATGAACGCGAAATGGCCCTCGGGATCCTGGGCGAGGCCGAGCAGGGCCTGGTGTTTGAACTCGTTGGGCTCGGCGGACACGGCGGATTGCAGCAGGCAGCGGTCGGGTCCCCACTCGATGTGGCGCCCCTTGCACGCATACACCAGCAGGACGGTCTGCTCGTTGACATGCGTCAGATAGAAGCCGTAGAACCCCTCCGAGCGCAGGTCGAGGATGCTCTGGATCTCCGGGTGACTGAAGCTCAGGACCTGGAAGCGCCGGTTCTCGAAGGCGCGGGGCAGACTCAGCAGAACGTCCTGGATCGGGATCCCGAGGCAGGCCGCCAGTTGGTCGAACACCGCAAGGTTGACCGCCAGCGGACTGGTCTCTTTGAACCACGCGACCACCTCCGGGTCCACGCCCGGATCAGGGTCGGGTGCGGGTGATGCTGTCGTGGATTGGACGGGCAAGGTCGATGTGGCGTCGGCTGCAGCCGACGGTGCCGGGGACACAGCGCGGCCGGCGGACGTTGGCGACGGCGGCGGGGATGGCACTGCGCTCTTCGCGGGCGGGGGCGGGGGCAGGGCAGGGGTGGGCGCGGGCGGCGCCGTGGACAGCGGGGGCGCCTGGGGGAGTGGAGGCTGGGGCGTGACTGTGGGCAACGGTGGCGGCGGTGCATGCGAAGCGGTGGGACTGGGGGGCGCGATTGCGGGTGGCGGTGGTGTCGGCACGGACGGGGGCGTGGGGGCGGGCGCGGGTCGCGTCGGCGGTTTCAAGGCGGCGGTCAGCAGGTGGCTCGCTTCGGCGAGCACGCTGTCGGCACTGTGCACGTCGAGGGTCAGTGAGTCGTTGTGACCGGTGTCCTTGTTGAGAACGCTCAGGGTCTGGTGGTCGAGGGAGAGGTTGACATCGAGGTGCGGAAGAAAGAAGCCCGCTTCCTGGAGGCCGGCGACATTGTGGTGGGTGAGCGCTCTACCCTCGGTCGGACCGCCGGCGGTTGTCAGGATTTCAAACCAAAGTCCCCCCTTGTTCTGCGGGTTTCGCGAAACGCGCAACTCGACCGGGTCCGCCGCATGTTCATCGGGATGCAAGGCCGCGGCGGCAACGGACGTGCCGCCCCGACGAATGAGCGGGTGATTGAAAAGGCGCTGGAGTTCCGGGGCGGTGACGCGCCGGTACTGAACATCGGGCAGTTCCGGAATATGCGCCTCGCCGCCGTCGGGCCGGCGACGACGGAACAGCAGATTGGGCGGAGTCAGGCGCAGGATCACCTCGGGCTGGAGCAGGTCGCACTTGGCCGAGTCCTGGAGCTGGTCGAGTTTGTCCTGGGACAGGTGGCCTTTGACCTCGAACCGGGCCCCGCTCACCACGGTCACAAAATGAATGTCAAAGCCGGTGGCGGCTGCGGGGTTATCCCGGATTTCAATGGCCGTATCCTGGTCGTCCTCCGGACTCGGGGCGTAACGGGTGTTGAGCGCCTCGGCCAGTTGCGCCGCGCCGGTTTCCGTCGCCTCGAAGAATGTCCCATCCAAATCGATGCCCCGATGCAGCGGATCGACGTGGTACTGTTTCGGCGGGAGCATCAAACGGTTCTGAACCAGGGTGGAGAGTCCGCGCAGGCCGGTTTCGACCCGCTCGGCCCCGCGCGTGCAGACGACCGACAAGTGGCCGAAGTGATCCAGCTTGACCTGGAAATGCGGCGTCGCCGGCCCGGAGCGGGCAGGCGCCGCGGCGGCGGCCCGGGTCACGGGCGCTTTCCTGGGCGCAGCGACGTGGTGTTTATTCAGTTCATGCTCGAGTTTGACAGCGCCATCCGGATCATCCAGGCGCAGTTTCTCGCCGTTGATGTCGACAGTGCCGTCTGGCTCGACCTGGAACGACTGCGGGGCCTCGATCAGACCGCGTGTCACCCACTTGTACTCATCGGTCCTGATCCAGGGCATGCCCGGACGCAAGGTCACAGTCTGGTTGGCCAGCGTCAGGGCAAAGGCCCTGGGCTTGCCTTCCGCATCGCGCTCGACCGCGACGCTCAATCGGCTGGAACCATGCGGCTGGGCGGGAGCGCCGGAAGGCGGTTGGGCCTCGGGATTCGCTGCGGGTGTCATCGCCCGATTCATGCCCTATCCCGCCGCCCGGCGCAAGGGCAGAGCACGCAGCAATCCAGGGAGAACATCCTTGGCTCTTCGTGGTGCTTGCCACAGATCGATGAAGTGTGCGATGACGTGTGCGATGACGTCCAATCCGAAGACTGTCCAGGCTCCGGGGCGGCGGGCCACGCTCGGCGTGAGGGCAGCCGCGTGGGACCGCTGGTTTGGGTTCTTTGCTGCCTTCGGTTGGATCACGTCCGCGTTGATGGCCGCAGACAGCGTCGTGGTTTTCAACGAGATTCACTACCACCCGTCCGCCGCGGACGTTGCTGGAGAATGGATCGAACTCCACAATCAGATGACGGTTGACGTCGACCTCTCGGCGTGGCGCGTTGCGGGCGAAGTCGAGTTCCACTTCGCCGAGGGGACGCTGATTCCGGGTCGGGGCTACCTGGTCGTGGCCAGTGACGCCGTCGCCCTGCGCGCCGCGACGGGAGTGGGGAACGTTGTTGGCCCGTGGCAGGGGCGCCTGAGCAACGCCGCAGGCCGGCTTGAACTGCGCGACCGCAACGACCGCCTCATGGACGGGGTCGACTACCGTGATAGCGGGCGCTGGCCGGTGGGGCCGGACGGATCCGGCGCCACGTTGGCCAAGCGGACTCCCCAGCAAGCCAGCGCGCCGCCGGAACAGTGGACGTCGAGCGTGCTGGTTGGCGGCACGCCCGGACGCAGCAATTTTCCGGACACGTTCGCCGCACGCCGACATGCGCTCGTGCCCTTGGACGGGCTGTGGCGCTTCGAGGCGTCCGGACAGGACCTCGGCCACGCGTGGCGTGCCGCCGACTTCGACGACAGCGGCTGGGCTGGTGGGAACCGGGCGCGTCTTGTTGCCTATTGGCCTTTGGACGGCAACGCCGCCGCGGTGCGCGGCCTCGATGGCACGATGCATGGGCCGATCCCCGCGGCGGATCGCAACGGCGTGAGCGGGGGAGCGCTGGCGTTCGACGGCGCCGCGCAGCACTGGGTGCAGGTGGACGGCGGCGGCGGCCTGGACGGCGCCACGGAGGGCGCGATCAGTCTTTGGGTGCGCTGGGAGGGTGCGCAGCGCACCGACTGTTGCGGGACGTTTGGCGCTGTCCTGGCACGGCAAGGCAACGGGCTCTTTTCCGACAACATCGTGGCCCTGGACAGCGCGGATCCCGAGACTGCCCGCGTGGTGTGGCGGCAATCGGGTGGCCCAGCCCCGCCGCTCATCATCGGCCGGCGCGTCGTCGGTTCGAGTTGGCATCATGTCGCGGTGACGTTTTCCGCCTCGTCGAGTGCTCTCTATCTGGACGGCGCGCTCGAAGGCAGCGCGCCCGGAAACCCGATGCACCAGAATGGCAGCGTCCCGCTGTCGCTGGGCGCCTGGGTTGGCGACGGCGCCGGATACGCGACTGCCAGCCTGGACGATGTCGCCGTGTGGGACCAACCGCTCGATCCCGACCAGATCGCCGAGCTTGCCGTTCAGGCCAGGACCCCGCTCGACTTCGGAGGCCCCGAGACCGCTCTGTATTTCGCCGGTGATGGACGGCTGCTGAGCCACGATGAACTGCGCCGCACGGAACTGCCCCTCGGGCCGCTGACCTACTATTTCCGCCGTGCGTTCTCTTTCGAAGCCGATCCTGCCCGAACGCAGCTTCAGCTCGATTTCGCCGTGGCGGATGGGGCCGTTTTCTATCTTAACGGAACCGAGGTGCACCGGCACAACCTGCCGGACGGGGACCTGACCTATGCCACGCGCGCAACAGTCGGCGTTTCCGCAGCGCCGTTGGTGTCTGGGTTGGCTTTGCCCGCGGCGACCCTCGGACCGGGGGTGAACGTCCTGGCGGTCGAAGTGCACCAGGCGGGCACGCACACGACCGGCATGGTCTTCGGGGCCGCCCTCACCGCAATCGTCAGCACCGAGACCAACCAACCCTTGGACTTCATCGAGGGCGGTCTGGTGTTCAACGAAATCGTATACGCCGACGGGATGGTCGGTCTCGAAGTCTTCAACCGCGGCGATGAGCCGATGGACTCGGGAGGCTACCTGTTGCGGCGGACAGGGGCCGGGCCAGACGCGGAGTTCGCATTGCCGGCTCGCATGGTGGCGCCAGGCGAGTTCCTCGTTATGCCCGATGCCGCCCTTGGATTCACGGCGGCGCCCGGTGATCGCTGGTTCCTGGTGAAGCCTGGCGGGCGGGCCATCGCCGACGCGGTTGCGACTCCCGAGGGCGCGCGCGGACGTGTTCCCGATGGGGCAGGGGAGTGGCTGCTTCCGGACCAACCCACGCTCGGCGCGAGCAACACGTGCGTCCTGCATCGCGAGATCGTTCTCAACGAGATCATGTACCACGCGCCGCCCACGATCGAAACGCCGTCCACATCATTCGCGGAGAACCCCGAACAATGGATCGAGTTGTTCAATCGCGGGGCGGCGGCGGTGGATTTGGCGGGCTGGCGAATCGAGGCAGGGGTCCAATTCCATTTCGGTCCGGGGACAATCCTCGAGCCGGGGGGGCACCTCGTTGTGGCGAACGATCCGACCGCGTTGCGCGCGCGTTGGCCCGGGATTTGGGTGGTTGGCCCCTTCGCGGGCCGGCTGTCGCACCGGGACGATCTCCTCGTGTTGCGCGACGCGGCGGGGAATCCTGCGGACCGTGTCCACTACTTCGACGACGGTCGGTGGCCGCGGGACGCTGACGGCGGGGGCGCCAGTCTCGAACTGCGCAGCGCGGAGGCCAACAATGCGATTGCTGAGGCCTGGGCTGCCAGCCGGGAAAGCGATCGTTCGGGATGGCACGACTATTCCTATCGAGGCATCGCGCACGCCAGCCCGGTCGGGCCTGATGGACAATGGCACGAGTTTGTCGTGGGCTTGCTCGACTGGGGCGAAGTTCTTTTGGACGACCTGAGTGTGATCGAGTCGCCCGACGGGCTGGCGGTCCAACTGCTCCAGAACGGCACCTTCGAATCGGGCGCTGCCTCGTGGCGGATTCTGGGCAATCACCACGGCGAGGTCATTGCGGATCCCGATCAGCCGGCCAATCGGGTGCTGCGTCTGACCGCGTCTGGGCCGACGGAGCACATGAGCAATCACGCCGAGACCACCTTCAAGAACAACCGCGACATCGCGAATGGCCTCGAGTATCGGGTCGCATTTCGGGCCAAGTGGATTCGCGGCTCGCGGCAACTGCACACCCGTCTCTACTTCAATCGCCTCGCCCGGACCACGCGGATCGAGTCTCCTCTGCGCCAGGGGACGCCCGGGACGCCCAACTCGACCCGCGTCGCCAACCTCGGCCCGACGTTCCGTGGTTTGCGCCATGAGCCGGCCGTGCCGGCGCCGGGGGAGCCCGTTGTGATTTCGGTTGAACTGGAGGATCCGGACGGCCTGGGCGCAGCATCCCTGCACTGGCGGGGCGACGGCGGTTCCTGGCAGAACGCAGCGATGCTGGCGGATCCGGCCAGGCCCGAGCGCTACTCGGCCATGCTCCCCGGCGCGCCTGCGGGCCAGGTGCTCCAATTCTATGTGGAGGCTGCGGACGGGCGTGGCGCGCTGGCCGCGTGTCCGGCTGCGGGCGCTCGATCGCGCGCGCTCTGCCAGGTGGACGACGGACTTGCGGCCACCCACGGGCTGCAAAACCTCCGTCTGATCGTTCTGCGCGAAGATGCGGATGCGCTGCACGATCCGCTCAACGTGATGAGCAACCAGCGTGTGCCGGCGACTCTGATCAGCAACGAAAGCGATGTGTACTACGATGTCGGCCTGCGGCTCAAAGGCAGCGAGCACAGCCGAACGACCACTGCGCGCCTGGGCTTCAACGTGGCGTTCAGCGCAGAGCAGCTCTTTCGCGGCATTCATCGCACGGTGGCGATCGACCGTTCCGAGAGCACCGGGTTCGGTCAGCGCGAGATGCTGCTCCACCAGGCGCTGAACCACGCCGGCGATCTGCCGACCAAGTACCACGACCTCATCCACCTCATTTCTCCGCGGAGTGCGTATACGGGTGCGGCGGAACTGCAGCTCGCGCGTTACACCGACGTGTTCCTCGAAGACCAATACGAGGGCGGCGGGAGCGGAACCGTGTTCGAATACGAGCTGATCTATCAGCTCATGTATACCGACAACGGTTCGCCCGAAGGCGTCAAAGTGCCGGCCCCCGATTCGGTCGTGGGCGCGCCGATTCGAGCCCTGGGCGCGGACAAGGAAGCTTACCGATGGAATTTCCTGATCAAGAACAACGAAGAACGCGACGATTACCGCCGGATCATCGCGCTGTGTCAGGCAATGAGCCTGAGCGGCGCCGCCTTTCAGGCCGCGCTTCCCGCCGTGATCGATGTCGATCAGTGGCTCCGGGGAAGCGCCTTCAACGTCCTCACGGGTGTCGGCGACAGCTACGGCGGCGATGGCTCCCAGCACAATGCCCAGTTCTACGCCCGCCCCGCCGACGGTCGGGTGCTCTACTTGCCACACGACCTGGACGCCTTCTTCGACGCGCACCGACCGATCGTGCCCAACGATGACGTGCGGCGCATGCTTGCGATCCCCGCGTGGGCCCGCGCCTACTACAGCCATCTTATCGAGATCATCGGAACCAGTTACAACGAACTCTACCTCGGACCTTGGGCGCAACAGTTGGGACGACTGTTGCCAGCCCAGGATTTCGCGGGCCACTTGGCGTTCGTGGGGCAGCGCGCACGCTTTGTCTCGGAGCAGGTGAATGCGCAGGTGCCCGCCGTGCCCTTTGTCATCGCCAATCCCGGTGGAACCGGGTTCACGACAGACACCAACTTGTTGACGATGACTGGAACGGCGCCTCTGGGCGTCACAGCCGTCGCGGTCAATGGCGTCGAGCGCCCGCTGACGTGGACGAGCACCACAGACTGGAGACTGGGGGTGCCCTTGCAGGCCGGGCTCAACTCGCTGGTCGTGCAAGGTGTCGATCGCCACGGCATCCCGATTCCGGGTGCCAGCGATACCCTGGCCGTAACCAACACCGGTCCGGGCGCGCCGCATCCGGTCATCATCAACGAATGGCTCGCACGCAATGCCGGGCCGGGCGGCGTCGCGGACCCGATCGACGGTCTCTACCAGGATTGGTTCGAACTGTTTAACCCGAACACGAACGCCGTCCGGCTTGATGGCTATTCCCTCACGGACGATCTGAGCCAGCCGGCGAAATGGCGGATCCCGGAGGACACGCTGCTGGGCCCGCGCGCTTTTCTGCTTGTCTGGGCCGATGGCCAACCGGACCAGAACGGCCTGAGCCCGGCGGGAGATCTCCATGCGCCATTTCAACTGGACGCGTCGGGGGAGGAAATCGCGCTGTTTGCGCCGGACGGCACACCGCAATCCAAAGTCCGGTTCGGCCCGCAATTCGAGAACACGAGCCAGGGCTGCTATCCCGATGGCGAGAGCAGCCGCGTCGTGTTCATGCCCACACTGACGCCGGGCGCTCCCAATTCCCTGGCGGAATCGCTGCGGCTGATCGGCCTGGCGGTCAGCAGCACGGAAGTCACAGTGACGTGGAGTGCGGTTCCGGGGCGCACTTACCGTCTCGAATGCTGCTCCCGGTTGGAACCGGGCGACTGGCGCCCTGTCAGCCCCGATCTGACTGCGGATGGCCTTTCGATCGAGGCCGTCGAACCCATCGGTCCGGCGCCCGAACGGTTCTATCGCGTCGTGCGCGTGGACTGAACGCGCCGGTTCGGGCCCGAGGATCGTGGCGAATGAACACCCCCTGGATACCCGAAGCCCAACTGGCGGGCCACGCCGCGCGCCCGCGCGCCGCGCCCGGCCCCGGATGATCATCACGTAAGGTCTCGGCGCATGGCTGAACTCACCACGAAGACACTGAGGACACGAAGAAACGGCGATGAGCAGACCCAATGCTGTTCCTATAGAGAATGGCGGAAACGCCCATCCTAACCTCGGTGCTCTCCTTCGTGCGCTTCGTGAACTTCGTGGTGAGCCTGGGCGATGATTTGGGCCCGGCGCTGACTCGTTGACAAAGCACGGGAACATGATCGACACTGCGCCGGTCATCCTCATGACAGATCACGCGCATGTGACGCCTCGCGAAACGCGGCCGGGTCCGCAGGTCGCCTTCACCTTGATCGAGTTGCTGGTGGTCATCGCCATCATCGCCATTCTGGCGGGGATGCTTCTGCCGGCGCTCGCCAGGGCGAAGGCGAAGGCGAAGAAGATCCACTGCGTTTCCAACCTCAAGCAACAGGCAGTCGCATTCGCGCTGTACGCGGGCGAGTACGACGACAAGTTCCCTGCCGGCAACGCGCCCGCGGGCTTCTCGGCCTCGGTGTTCGCATATTGGAACTACGGGGGCAAACAGGGGACCGAATACGACGGCCAGTTGAGGCTGCTCAACCCGTTTGTCGCGATCTCGGGCAAGGTCTCGACGAATTCCGACGGCGCGGAGCGCGTGTTCAAGTGCCCGAGCGACAACGGGGCGTTGAAGGCCGGCTGGCCTTACGATCGCAAGCCGACTGTCTATGACACCTTTGGCAGCAGTTACGTCTACAACAGCAGCGCCAACGACAACGACGACATCCTCGGTCTGGTGAACAAGAAGGTCAGCCAGGTCCGCAATCCGTCTCGCACGGTTTTGGTGAACGACTTCGCGTTCAACCTCCATTTCGTTCGCATGAAGATCTTTCAGAAGATGTATTGGCATGATCAACATCGGCTCGGGTTCGGCAATGTCGCCTTCGTCGATAGCCGCGTCGGGTACTACGAAGGCACCGACGACCGTCCGGATTTCCAGCGGGGGACCGAGTGGACGTTTGTGTACACGGATCCTTAGCCCGCATTTCTCACCAACTTCTGATGTCATCTGAGCGGTCACCGTCACATTTCACCTGAAATGCGGGCTCTCAGAAACCCGCGCCCCATACAGATGGACCCCATCTCGACCACAGTGTGTCCGCGTGCCCGGGTCGCCCAAGCGGCTGGGGCGCGTCCCGCCGTTGATGAACCGATGAGCCAATTCTGCTTGCTGGGCGCGGGTTTCATAGACCCGGAAATCTCGCCCGCGGACTGTCAGGTATGCCGCGACCGCCCCACTGGTGAGATTTCCGGGTTAGAATCCTTGACTGGTCAAATGTGTTGCAGACAAGTCAAGTTTCTATGCCTCGCTGAAGGGGTCAAGGATTCTAAGGAGCGAGGCGCGGGAAAGAGGGGCAGGGAGAGACGGGGACTTTTCATGCCTATGCGGACTGGGATTTGGTCTGAGGCGCGCCTCGCTAAGGCTTTGCTGCGCGTCCCCCTTGAACCTCGCCCCCTCACCCCATCCCTCTCCCATCCGATGGGAGAGGGTGCCCGTAGGGCGGGTGAGGGGGAATGTGTACGGTTCATGGTCCCAATGCGCACCGACCCGTTGAGTGTCAACACATCCCCATGAAGCGGAACACGACAGAACAGACCCTCTTTGTCGCCGGACTGGCAGACCCTCGGGTCGCGGAGGAAAGCGGGACCACGCTCCCCCACCCGAGTCGCTGCGCGGCCGCGCGGGGCGCCCTGGCAGGCGCGGACCGGATGCCGTGTACCGGGTTGCCGGCGCTTTGGATCTCTGTGCTTGTTGGTCTGGCGCTGTCGCTGCCGTCGGTGCTGCCCGCGACGGTGCAGGCGCGGTACTATGGGCATCCCACGGTCTGTGACACACACGAGGTGATCGCTCCCTGGTATCGCGGCCTCAACGGGCAATGCGACTTTCGGATCCGCATCGCCGCGGAGACCTTGAAACGGTATCCCTGGACCGACACCAATCACGCCATCGCCGCGTATCCGGACTACTTGTTCACCAGTCTTTGGCAAATCGACCCTGATGGCCGGATCACGCCCAAGGCGCCCGACGCCTGGATGAACGGCGATCTGGGCCAGCGCGCCACCAGTCTGCTCAACGGCTGGGTCGACTATTATCGCTATACGGGCGACCCCGCGGCTGTGGCGCACCTGACTTATCTGGGCGAGTTCCTGTTGGACCACTGCGTCACCCCGCCGGACCATCCCTGGCCGGGCCTCTTCGTCAGCGTTCCCGTCAAGGGCAAAGCCTACGGGAAGTGCGATCCGGAGGGAATGATCCAGTTGGACATCTGCGCGTCGACTGGCCAGGGCCTGCTGCGAGCCTATCAAGTGACCGGGCAATCGCGCTGGCTCGCTGCCGCCCAACACTGGGGCGATCTGCTGGCAGAGCGGTGTCGCCGCAATCCCAGTGAAGATCCGTGGGGACGCTATGCGAACCCTGATTCCGCGCCGTGGAAAGACAACAAGCAGACCGGCGGCGTGACGATGATTCTCGCCTTCCTGGACGACCTGATCCGCCTGGGCCACACGGGCCGGGACAACAGCATCGTGGCCGCACGCGACGCCGGGCGGGCGTATTTGCGCGACCGGTTGCTGCTGGCCTGGGCCGTGGACGACACGTGGGGGCGGTACTTTTGGGACTGGGCCAACCCGACCCAGAACTGCCTCACGACCCCCGACGCAGCTCGCTATCTGCTCGATCACCAGGCTGAGTTCCCAAACTGGCGACACGATGTCCGCAACATCCTCACTCTCTTCCTGCATCGCAGCAGCGCCGCACCCGATTCGAGAGGGGATGTTTACAGCGGCGCCTGGGCCTTTCCAGAATCGAACGCCTGCTGCGGGCGTTCTCTCTGGTACAGCCCGTTTCTGCTCGCCCCGGCCTTGGCCGAATATGGAGTTCGGGCCGAGAGCGACTGGGCGCGGGAACTGGCCTACCGGATGATGGTGCTCCAAACGTACGACGCCCAGGAGACAGGCGTCACCGAGGACAACATCGACGGCGGCGTGATTGTGAACGGCAACTGGCTCAACATCGCCCATCCTCTGCCGCTGCGCTGGATGTTGGCGGCGCTGGCCTGGCTGCCAGAGGAACTTGGCGCCAGCCGCGAGAATCATATCGTCCGCGCCACGGCGGTGGTGAACTCGGTCGTGTACGGCAAAGACCGGATCGAGTACGCGACATTTGACGCTCCGCCCGGGACAATGGAAACGCTGCGGCTCGCGTTCACACCCTCGACGATTTCAGCCGATGGCGTCGTGCTCCCGCAACGGCCCGAATTGAATCAGAACGGACACGTCGTGAAGCTGTTGCCCAACGGCGATGCGATCGTTTCCATCCGCCACGACGGCGCCCGACGCATCGCAATCACTGGTCCCGATCCCCAGATCGTTCAGGACGACCCGACCCTGACCGTCGAAGGCCACTGGCACAACGAGCCGGATGATGCGGCCTATGGGAGAACGCTCCGCTTCGCCAACACCACCGGCGCGTCCATCACGGCGAGGTTCCAGGGGAGTCAGGTCCGGCTGGTGGGACGGGTGGGGCCCGATGGCGGTCTGGCGGATGTGTTCCTCGACGGGGCCAAGCAAGCTGTGCCCATCGACTGCTGGAATCCGGTTCCCCGGTCACAGCAGGTGCTCTACTATCGCAACGGTTTGACTGATGGCGCGCATCTGCTGAAGGTCGTCGCCCGCGGCGCGAAGAACCCCTATGCGACCGATTGCCGGTTGTCCATCGATGCGGTGCAGTCGTCCGCCGCTGTCGGGGCCAGCCACTATCCCTCCGGCAGCGGCCCACAGGGACACCAGCGGTTGATCTTCGGATCCACGCGTCGCGAGGATTACCGCGACGCCCAGGGCAACACCTGGCGCCCCGCCACGGAGTGGGTCACCCGCCTCGCCCCGGGAGCGGACCCGGTCGCAGCCTGCTGGTGGACCGCCCCGACACCGGAACCGATCGAGGGAAGCGCCGACCCCGAGTTGTACCGATACGGCGTCCATGCCCGCGATTTCTGGGTCAACCTCACGGTCGGTCCTGGCCGCTACTACGCGCGCCTCAAGTTCGCCGCCACCCGCGGACTCGACGCGCACAAGAACCCCTTTGACATCCGGATCAATGGCGAGCGGGTCGGGACCGCCCTCGATGTCGCGGCGACCGCGGGCGGGACCCAACCGCGCCGTGGACCTCGTGTTCAACGACCTCACACCGCGGCAGGGCATCCTCGAATTCCGGTTCACTGGCGCGCGGACGACCGACGGCGCGCGAATCGTGCGCGGCGAGGCCTTCCTCCAGGCACTCGAAATCGGCCCCGGCGATGGCGGGCGTGGCGCGACTGCGGTCAGCGCGCCCGCACCCGACCCGAACGGCAATCTGCTGCTCAACCCCGGGTTTGAGGAGACCGCCAACGGAAGGACCGGCGGTCCTGGCGCAACGGGCGTGTTGGCGGAATGGGACTACGAGTTCAGCGGCGCCACCCCGAGCTACGCCTGGCAGGAACTCGATTACCATCAACACCCGGACTGGGGCCTGCCCGAATTCCACACCGGGCAAGGCGCGCTCCGCACGCACACCGACAAGGCCGGACGGATTCGGGTGCACCAGGATGTGGAAGCCGCTCCCGGCACGAGTTACACCGCGTCCGTCTGGGTCCGCGCCGCGGACTTGCGTGGCAAGGGGTTCGGTGTTGCGCCCGAAGATTCCGCCGGACTCGTCCTTATCGAAATGGACCGTGACGGCAAGGTTCGGCGAGAGCATCCCAAGATCGAAATCAAAAAGGCTGGCCCCTACACCCAACTCTCGCAGACCATCACGACCAGCCCGGACGCCACGCAGATTCGTTTCCTGCTCGAGACCATCATCCATTGCCCCTATCAGGAAGGCCATGTCACGTATGACGATTGTTCCTTCTCTCTCCGCGAGCCTCGACATGGAAAGCGGCGCTGAAGCGCGCGCACTCCACACGCTTCGCGACGTCGAACGCGTCGACCGTGGCGAAGCCTTTGGAGTGCGCCGGTTTACCGGCGCTCTGGGCTCGGCTCCACGGAGCAGCTCAAGAAAGGACAAGTCGCTTCCCACGTGCATGTCAACGCTGCTCCCATGAACACGCGATATGGCCGCATTTTGTTCGTTGCGACCGGCCTCAGTCTGTTGCTCGTGACATCTGCCCTGGCTGCGAATCCTCCGCCCGCGGATGCGACGGCGGCCTGGCTGGCCGAGCATTACACGAAGTACGAACACCGCATCCCGATGCGCGACGGCGTCCGCCTCTTCACCCGCGTCTACGTGCCGAAGGACGACTCGCAGGCCTGGCCGATCGTTCTCACGCGCACGCCCTACGCCCTCAAGCCGTACGGCGCTGACAACTACACCGACCCCGCCGGTTCGTTCGAGACACTGGCGAAGGACAGTTTCATCCTGGTCACCCAGGACGTCCGCGGACGATTTGCCTCCGAGGGCGAGTACGTCCATGTGCGGCCTTTCAACCCGGCCAAGGCCGGCATCGACACCGACGAAAGCTCCGACACCTGGGACACCATCGACTGGCTGGTGAAGAACGTGCCGGGCAACAACGGCAACGTCGGCCTGTTCGGCATTTCGTATCCCGGGTTCTACACCTCGATGGGAATGATCGACAGCCACCCGGCGCTGAAAGCCGCGTCGCCGCAGGCCCCGATCGCCGACTGGTTCATGGGCGACGATGTGCATCACAACGGCGCGTTCTTCCTGTCGCAGAACTTCGATTTCTTCTACTGGCTGGCCCAGCGCGCCGACGATCCCCGGCACGAGGAGATCAAGAGCTTCCACTTCGGCACGCCCGACGGCTACGACTTCTTCCTGCGCATGGGGCCGCTGGCCAATTCCGACGCCGTCCTTCTCAAGGGCCGTTCCCCGATCTGGACCGAATTCCTCGCAGCACCCCACCTACGACGCCTTCTGGCAGGCCCGGAACATCCGGCCGCACCTCAAGAACGTCCGCTGCGCCGTCATGACGGTCGGCGGCTGGTTCGACGCCGAGGACCTGTTCGGCCCGCTGGAAACCTATCGCTGGACTGAGCGCCAGAACCCCGGCATCACCAACGTGCTGGTCATGGGCCCCTGGGCGCACGGCGATTGGGGCCGCAGCTCCGGCGAACGGCTCGGCGCGATCAGCTTCCGCGCGAAGACGTCCGAGTTCTACCGCGAGAAGATCGAATTGCCGTTCTTCCGGCACTTCCTCAAGGGCGACACCAACTACGCGCCCGTCGAAGCCCACGTCTTCGAGACCGGCACCCACCAGTGGCGGCGGTTCGATGCCTGGCCGCCGGCGCCGCGCCACAGCGCGCACGCTCCATTTTCGGGCCGGCGGCCGACTCGACCTTCGACTCCCCGACCGAGACCGGCGAGGCCTTCGACGAATTCGTCAGCGATCCCGCCAAGCCCGTCCCCTACACGAACGATCCCTCGACCGGTTATCCCCGGGCCTACCCGATCGAGGACCAGCGTTTCGTGGCGTCGCGACCCGACGTGCTCGTGTACGAAACCGAGCCGCTGGCCGAGGACCTCACGTTCGTCGGGCCGCTCGACGCCACGCTCCACGTCTCGACCACCGGCACCGATGCCGACTGGATCGTGAAGCTCGTGGACGTTTACCCGGGCGATTACCCGAACCCGGATCCCAACCCGGCCGACGTGAAGCTGGGCGGCTACCAGCAACTCGTGCGCGGCGACGTGTTCCGCGGCAAGTTCCGGAACAGCTTCGAGCGGCCAGAACCGTTCACGCCCGGCCAGGTGACCCAGATCGCGTTCACGCTGCCGGACGTCTGCCACACGTTCCGGTCGCGGCCACCGCGTGATGGTGCAGGTTCAAAGCACGTGGTTCCCGCTGGTGGACCGCAATCCGCAGACCTTCGTGAACATTCCGACCGCGAAACCCGAGGACTTCCGCAAAGCCACCCACCGGGTCTACCGGGCGGCGGGCGCCGCGTCCGGCCTGACCGTGCAGGTCTTGGGTCGGTAGCCGAGTCCTGATCCCTACGCAGCAGGGTGAAAGGGCGCCGCGATGGTGAACGCCGACGCCGGGTCAGGGGACCCGGCCTACAGCAAACTGTTGATGCGCAGTTTGTAGGCTGCGTGCCCCCACGCGGCGCAAGAACAGTCCGCTCACCCGGGAATCTCACCAGTGGGGCGGTCGCGGCATACCTGACAGCCCGCATTTCAGGTGCAAGGTGACGGTGACCGGTCGGATGACATCGAAAGTTGGTGAGAAATGCGGGCTAAGAATTAGTGGCCGAGTTCAATCTGGCCAAAATCCGACCGAAATCCGACCGAAATCTCTTGCATTTTCCAGAAGAAGGACTCCTATCGTAAACAAATTTCGTCCCTGACGGAGCGGGTGTGGAAAACGCAAGGCCGACCACAGATCGGCGGAAACCAGAAGAACACCATGAAGGCAATACGGTTCCTCAGTGTGCTGGCCATTGCGGCCGGCGCTTCCATCGCACTGGCACAAGTCATCCCCAACCAGTACATCGCGGTTTTCAAGGATGACGTGCGCAATCATCCCGCCGCCGCGCAATCCATGGCCGGCCAACACGGTCTGGCGGTAGGCCACGTTTACCAGTTCGCACTCAAGGGCTTTGCGTTTCGCGGGTCGGCGCAGGCCGCCGCCGCCTTGGCGCGACGCCCGCAGATCGCCTACGTCGAGCCCGACCAGGTGTGCCACACTTGCGACCAGACTCTCCCCACCGGGATTAACCGGGTGGACGTGGACGCGGCCGGCATTATCAACGGGACAGATGATGCACTCGAGGTCGACATCGCCGTCATCGACACAGGCATCGGGCCGCACGATGACCTGCGCGTGGCGGGTGGTGTTCGTATTCTGGATGGGGTCGAATACTCCATTTATGCCGATGATAATGGGCACGGGACCCACGTGGCCGGCACAGCCGCCGCCATCGACAACGGGTTCGGCGTGGTGGGAGCAGCGCCGGGCGCCCGCCTGTGGGCGGTCAAGGTGCTCGACAGCACCGGCAGCGGTTCTTGGAGTGATGTCATCGCGGGAATCGACTGGGTCACCGCCCGAGCCACCGTGATTGAAGTGGCCAATATGAGTCTGGGTGGAGGCCTTTCCACTGCCGTCAACGAGGCTGTCGCAAGGGGCACAGCAGCCGGCATCGTCTTCGTCGTCGCCGCCGGCAACGACGCCGCCGACGCCCAGAATTTCTCACCCGCCTCCGAACCGACGGCCATCACCGTGTCCGCCATGGCCGACAGCGACGGCCTGCCGGGCGGTGTCGGACCCTCGTTCTGCACTCGAGTCGGCAGGAGAACGGTCCTCTACGCCGCCGACGACTCCTGGGCACCGTTCAGCAACTTTGGTCCTGCAGTCGATATCTGCGCGCCGGGAGTGGCCATTTACTCGACTGTCCCGGGCGGATACGACGGCACTTATTCGGGCACCAGCATGGCCTCACCGCATGTCGCGGGCGCCGCAGCGCTGTTCATGGCCGGCGCGTCGTACCGTCCGTCGGTTGAGGAGGTCACCGCCGCTCTCAAGACAAGCGGATGGCAAGAGGGAGAAGCCGGGTACTTTTCGGGTGATCCGGACAGCTACGCCGAGCCGCTGCTGAACGTCGGCAGGCTGATGGGGGTGACTCCGGTCAACAATCCGCCGACGGTGACGATTGCGAGCCCGGCCAATGGTGCATCGTTCACCAGCGGGTCCGCAATTAACTTCTCCGGTTCGGCTTCGGATAGCGAGGACGGCAACCTGACAACTTCGTTAAGTTGGACTTCGAGCGTGGATGGTAACATTGGGATCGGTGGTTCCTTCTCAGCAACGTTGTCTGCCGGCACCCATACGATCACCGCATCCGTGACCGACAGCGGAGGGAAGGCAGGCAGCTCCTCCGTGACCATCACCGTCAACGCTTCGACCCTTCAGCCTCCCGCCGCACCGAGTAACCTCAAAGCAACCGCCGTATCCCGTTCCGTGATTAACCTGACCTGGATCGGCAACTCAGACAACGAAACCGGTTTCAAGATCGAACGTTCCACCAACGGTTCGACGTTTGTCCAGATCGGCACAACAGGCGCAGACACGACAACCTATTCCAGCGGCGGGCTGAAGCGGAATACGACCTATTACTATCGTGTGCGCGCCTTTAACACCGCTGGAGACAGCGCCTACTCGGACACCGCGTCCGCGAAGACTCTGGCCAGATAGGAGACCATCCAATAGCGGGTGCGGATGGGCTTCATTCTGAGACGGAGCCTTATCAGCGAGGCTTCGCCTCAGACCGGCGAAGCGCGTGCACGACTCGTGGCCGCTGGGTGCCCACCAGCGGTCACCGGCGCCCGACGCCTCGCTAAAAGTTGAGCCGGTATCCGATACCGAGGCAATTAACGCCGCCTGCGTCGAAGATGTGGCCGCCGGACTGGTGATCGTTGAAGACCACGAGTTGGTGCTGCGGCCAACGCGGGAGGGCAAAGGTGAGTTGGATGGGCCAGTCCAGTTTGAGATGGGAGCGATCCTCGCCCGGATGTCGCTCCCGGTCCACTGTATAGACGTGGCTCGAGTAGGACAGGCCGATTCCCATGAAGAACGTGGTGTCGATCCACTTGTCCCACGGGAAATCGACCCAGCGAAACCCCACGCCCCCGTTGTAATCGGGAAAGATCCCGCGACCGTTCTCATCCACGAGTGTCAGGGTCAGATAGGGCTCGAACTGGGGTGTCAAGGTGCGCCCGTGGCAACCGATCTTGAATCGGTGAGCCGTCCAGTTCAGCATGATCGAGTAGAGCTGTCCGCCGGCGTCCCCTTCGGCAGGTTCGAGGCCTCCCGAGAGGACCTCGCCGACATCGCTCTGGGAGATGAACGCGACACCCGTCTGCACGCTCCAGTTCCGTGGAACGCTGGCCGCCGGCTCGAGCTCGAAGGCGACGTGAGCCGGCGCGGTGTTCGATTCATCCGGACTCACGGTCGTGGTCCCGTCTGGGTGAGCACTCGTGACGCCGAGGAAGGCGCCGAAGACGACGATCAGTGACGAGGGCCGTGCCAACGTCGATTTGATGACCCCCAGTGCCCGCCCGACAAAACGTCGGCCGGGAATCCGCGTGCGGCTAGCCCCTTGTCGGGGAACATCCACCAACATGTTGTGGATCCCGCTCGAGCCCCGCGCAGCGGGGCCGCAACGAGGCGCGGGAGAGAGGGGCGGGGAAACACGGGGACTCCTCATGCAAAGGAGGACTGGATTTGGTCTGAGGCGCGCCTCGTCAGGCAACGGCGTCGGCCAATAGCCGGAGATGCGTCGTTCGGTCATAAGATGTCAAGGGTCCTGATCAACCGATGAACGGCGGTTGCCTTTCAGGGCTGTAGCCTGCCAGGAGAAGGGGGGGGCATTGCAAGGTGAATTTGCGTTGTGTCAGTCCGATGGCCCGGGTGAAGAGCTGACGCTCGACGGCTTCGATGACCGGCGTTACGGGCTGATCGCGACCTCGACTCGGAAATAGCGGGGGGAGCCCGCCGTCGCGTTGGTGTATGCTTTCGTCGTCCCGTCCCCGGCCACTTCGTGGACGAAGCTCGGGGGCCACGGGACGTTGAGGTCGGTATTCGCGTAAACCCGATACGTCCTCCCTGCGCGCGAGTCCCAGCAGATCACGGGCCCGGTTGCCGCCGTCCCTGGGTCGCAAACCGACACACGGAGCAGGTCCGCCGCCTGGTGCGGATCGGTCCCGGCGACGTACTCGGACAGGTTCGCAAAGCGGTCTTGATCCGGATCGCCCAGGGCGTCATTGACGAGCGGATGAAGTCCTTGAGCCACCTCCCAGCCGTCGGGCATTCCGTCCGAATCGGTGTCTGCGTTCATCGGGTCCGTGCCGGTGTCGCTGGGCGAAACGTACACGCCGGTGCCCGTTTCGACGGCGTCGAGCAGACCGTCTCCATCGCTGTCTGCACCGGGGTCAGAGACCCATTCCATAAAGCAGACCCGATCGCGCAAACCGTCCTTCCTGACCGCATAGACGAGCGCGGTCCTGCCTTGGTGGCTGGCGATGTCCAAGGTCCCGGTCGGATCGAGGGTCTCGTTGGCCGCCAAATCCACGATCGTTGCGACCGCGCCCCAGGTTTGACCACCGTCGTTGCTGATGATGCACCGGATTTGGCGGTGTTCGTTCGGGGCGTCCGCATGTTGCCAAACGACGATCATGCGCTGGCCAGAGACTGTAAAACGCGGGCCGTACATGGGGTCAGAAGCGCCGCTGACAATCGGCAGTTGTGGAGAACGCCACGACGCTCCGACGTCGTCGCTGAAGGTGAAGGTCAGATGCTGGTCTTGCCCGACCGGGCCATAAGCGTACGAGTGGAGCAAGACAATCCGGTGATTGTCTCCGGAGGCCATGTCGCTGGCGTCGAGTTGATCAGGCACCGCGCCGGATCCCCCCAGCAGCGTGAACGAAGCCCCGTTGTTCGAGCTCTGAAGCGCCCCCAGGCTCGTGACGACACAAACCGCATCGCCCTCCTCATGCGCGCCGCCGATCTCACCGGTGCCGAGACGCGTTCCGGAGGCGCCCCACGTGCCGTCTGTTCGCCTTGCGGAGTAGACCTCGGGCCGCGGGCCAAAAATCGGGTCGCTATACCGGTAGCCGTAAACCAACCGTAGATCGGTCCCGTCCTCGGTGAACGCCGGCGGCAGGTAACACGTCACGGCGGCCGAACTCCGCCCCGTGTAGCTCTGCTGGAATTCCCAAGAATCGCCGCCATCGGTGCTCTTCAACACAACGACTCGTGCCACGTTGGCCACCGCCAAATCGATATTCCCTCCTGCATCGTAGTGGACCGCCACGGCCCGGCCATCGTTGTAGACGAAAGTCTCCGGTCCGAAATCCATCCCCGCGCTTGGCCGCTTCCGCGACCACCATCCGCTCAGGGGTTCCCTGGATTCCATAGAAAACCCGGGCCTCACCTTGCGGACTCCAGGAAATGCTTGGATAGGCGCCGTTGGTCGAGTCCAGGCGAAGGGCGGGCTGCCAACCTGCGCAGGCCCCCTGGGGTACGACTCCCAGGAGCAGGGACACAAAGAAGCCGTTCAGTGAGGCGCTCAGACAACATCGGGCAATCGAGTTCATTCTCATTACCAGAACCAGGCTCCTGCCCGTTTCATCAGCGCCAGTGGCGCTCGATCAGTCCGGCCCTGCCCGGAGCTCCAAGCCGAGTCGGGAACCGACGCCTGACCGCGACGCGCGTGCAGCCCCCGCGGGCGAATGGCCCGGTCCGGCATGCCGGCAACGTGCCACCGCTGACGAATGAGCACAACCGATTTTCAGGGATCGGCTCGACTCGCATCCATACGGAGTTGCGTGGAGCCATCCTCCAGGGGTCAACACCGGATCAGGAGAACCGGCCCGCAACAGCCCGTTGACGACCAAACCGTGGGCCACATGCCCCCGCCCGGCGTATCGGCACCTTGCCAGGGATTCTGGGACCAAGAAACGGGACCAAGAAGTTATTGACAGGGCTGCCTCGCGGTCTTACAAGCTGCGTCACAGAAAGCACCTGTCCTACTTGTTGTCGGAAACCATAAACAAAGGAGTTATCTCTATGCGCCTACGCACAGTCTCGGTATTATCCTGTCTCGCCAGTCTCGTTCTCGCCACGACGGCCTCTGCGGCCATTACCGCTCTCGACCTGGGTTTGCAGGCGCCTCCCGGCACGCTGGGAGGGTTCACCATGATGGGTTTCAGCGATCCCCGGGCCGTGCCGGGTATGGTCACCACTGTGGCCCCTCCCGCCACTGCGCCGGTGACCGGCAACCTGACCTTCGGCGTCCCGGTCGAGCATCTCATGATTGGCGCCTTCCCGCTATGGAGTACCTGGAGCCACGGCTATGTGGGTGACGTCTATTCGACCGAGGGGTTCGAGTTGATGATGACGCTGCCGGCGAACACGATGGCCTTCTACCTCTACGTCGAGCCGAACCTCAAGTTTGACTTCGAGTTCCGGATCGACTCCGAGGCGACGACGACGACCTTCTCCATCGATGGCCTGGGCGGTGCCCACGGGGTGGGATTCTACACGGACGACCCGACCGACTCGCTCTCCTTCGTGTACGTGAAGAACACGGACATGAGCGCAGACGGGTTTGCGGTGGGCGAGTTCGGCATCAACAGTGTGGCCGTGCCCGAAGCGGCTGCGTTTGGGACCGTGTTGGGTACTTTGGCGTTGGGTCTGGGGGCGGTGTATCGCAGGCAGAGGCGCTGAAAGGAGAACGTACTATGATTGCGATGAAAACTTGGATGAAGATGTGGGCCGTGGCGGTGGTGGTGGGCATTCTCGGCAGCGTCGCCAATGCGTCGCCCGCCCCGCCCGTGGTGAAGACAGTGCCGTGGGCGGCCAACAACCCGCTCGTCCCCCATCCCACGTACAGTGGCAAGGCGGTCACCCTGAAGGGAACCTGCGACCAGTCCGGCGCAAACGTGAACTGGACGTGGGACTTCGGCGATGGCTCGCCGGTCGCCGCGGGCATCGTCAGCGATCGCTACGTGATCGAAGCGAAGCACGTCTACACGGGACCGGCGGGCACCGTCTTCACGGCGCGCCTGACCGTCCAGAATACGACCACCGGCATGACGGGGACGCAAACCTACTTCGTGCAGATCGAGAATCAGACTCTCGAGGTGGAGGCGAACGTCGCCATCGATGAGGGCCTGTGGTATCTCCACAAGAGCCAGTACCGCTACAGCAGCGGCAGCATCGACTACGGTGACTGGGCGAACAACACGGGCTACGGGAACGCTGCGAACTATGGCTACTACTCGTGCTCGGCGGCGAACCTCAACGCCTTCGAGGCCAAGGGCCATGTGGAGTCGGGGTTGGCCAGCGATCCCTACACCGAAACGGTCAAGCGCGGCATGAACCAGATCTTTGCCTGGCTGACCACGTTCACGATTGGCTTGCAGGCCAAGGGCGACCCTGACAGCAACCACAATGGCTACGGCGTTCAAATAAACCAAAGTTATCAATACTATCAGAGCGGCATGTTGATGGACGCCATCGTGGCGAGTGGCACGCCCCTGGCTGTTGCCGCCACAGGCCGCGCTCCTTCGGGCGGTAATCCTGGCATCCAGGGACGCACTTACCGCGATATTGTCCAGGACATGGTGGATGCCTATGCCTGGGCGCAGTGGGACGGCAACGACGGTGGCGGTTGGCGCTATTCCTCCAACGAATACCCCGACAACTCGGCCTGCCAGTGGGCAGCGATCGGCATGATCGCAGCGGAACGGCAGTGGGGTCTGACGGTTCCGCAGTGGGTGAAGGATTGGAACGTGCCCTGGCTGGCCGCGTCGCAGTATAACTCGCCGGGCAACTACTACCATGGCGCCTTCGGTTATCAACCCGGCTACTGGTTCCCGTGGGGTCCGTACGCCACGACGCCCTCCGGTATGGTGCAGATGTGTTTGGACGGTATCGGTCGCGGGAATGCGGGATGGCCGAGTTGGGACGCGGCCGAGACGTTCATTCGTGACGGATTTGGAGCAACAGGAGGCGCCACGGACGCGTTGAGGAGTTATTACTACGGTCTGTTCTCGTTCGTGAAGTCGATGTTATATCACCCGGGTGGACCCATCGTGATGCTCCATTCACAAACGCCCGGTGTGGTTGACGTTGACTGGTACGGCGCTGAAGCGAGCGCGGGTGCGCCGATGGACGGGGTCGCGCGCACTCTAGTGAACGGCCAGCATGCAGCCGGTTATTGGTGGGGGCACAATGTCTCAGGTGATCAGTACCGCTTTGAGACGGCTTGGGCCATCATGATGCTCAACCAAACCGTGGTTGAAGGTGGGCGACCGAGGGCGATCGCCATAGCCGTCCCCAATCCGGGGATTGTCGGCCAAACGATCAATCTCGACGGCAGCGGCTCTTACCATGAAGATGCGAGCAAGAACATCATCAAGTGGGAGTGGGACGTGGATGCCGATGGGGATTACGACGTCACCGGGGTGCACGCGAGCACGAGCTTTGCCTCGCTAGGCAACTACCCGGTCAAACTGCGTGTCACCGATGATGGGTCGCCTCAGAGAACTGCCGAGACAACGCTCATGGTGTTGATCAAGACGCCACCGGTGGCGCCTACGGCCATCGGGGGCGGACCCTACATCCTTTGTCCGCAGGCTCAGCCCTGGTATCTGGACGGACGAGGCTCAATCAATCCGGACGAAGGCCAGAAGGAACTCGGATGTACCACTTGCCCCACCGACACGATCGTCAAGTACGAGTGGGACTTGAATGGCAACGGTGTCTATGGGGATCCCGAGGACGCCATCGGGCCGACGCCGGATGTGACGGCCTTTTTCGCGTTCAAAGGCCCGGGTTTCTACAAGGTGTATCTCCGTGTCACCGACCGGACCGAGAGTGCCTATCCCAGCAGCGGGATGGACGACCTGTCGGGCATCGGCACAGCGGATGTGATCGTGCTCGATCCGGACGATGAGCAGTGCCTGTGCAGTGAGTTGAGCGCGACGGCGGACGCCGGGGTCACACTGACGTGGACGCCCAAGGCAGGGGCCGATCACTACAACATCTATCGCAGCGAGACCGCGGGCGGCCCCTACGCCCTGCTGGATCGCGATGATGCGAGTCCTTACACGGACACTTCTGGTGTGACAGGGACCCCCTACTACTACGTGATTCGTCCGGCGTTGGCGAACGACGACGAGATATGCCAGTCGAATGAAGTCGAGGCCACGCCCATGTGCAGTCCCGTCGTGGCCACCTGCGTGCCCACGCAGAAGGTGTCCAACAATGCCAGGTATTACCGCGAATTGGGGATGGTGAGCGACTGCTACGGCCGGATGCAGATTCAGCTTTTCATCGGGGATACGATGACTCCGGCGTTCGTCGCTGGCCCATTCAAGCCCGGCGACATCGTGCGCATCCAGCGGGGTGCGACCGCCTCAGCCAAGCCGTTCGGCTATGGCGTGGCCGCCAGCATTCGTGTCAAAGATCGGGCCACAGTCTGGGCCGTCGATCCAACAGGAGTCGTCGGTCCTGTGATGCTCAACCCCGAGTGGCCACTTCCACAACTGCAACTGCAACTGCAACCGCAGGCCAATTGACGCGCATCGTTAAGAAACGCTCAGTCGCCTGCTCATAAGGCAGCCCAAGCCGCGCCTCTGTGGCGCGGCCAACGTCCTCGGCCCCGGTGCCTCGCGCGCCGGGGCCTTATCACGTGTCGTCAACAACGACGGTTCGAGGCGCCGGGCGTTTCACTGGGTGGGCTGGCTGGAGGCTGGATACGGGGCTGCCGATTCTCGTGCGGATGGCTGGGTGGCGCTCGCAGGCGTATTGAGTGCCCGGGCCAGCTCTTCTTCGGTTACCCGGACGGGTCCACGGACCAACTCGGGCACGTTGAAGTTGTCGAGGCAGGTTTCGTAGTAGGCCGGGTCCTCCTGCGGCAGAAGCAGAGGCTTGGTAAAACGAGCAGCCGGATCAACATGCGTGATGAAGATTCGAGTGAAGACGCCATCGAGCCGTTTGCTGCCGAAAACCAACCAGCGTCCGTTGCTCGACCAGCAATGCTATGTGTCCGCTTGGTTGCTGTTGATCGGCAGCGGTTCGAGTTCCCGAGTGTCGAGGCGCATGAGGAAGAGGTCGCTGTTCGAGCGAAAGACCGGGAAACTGCCGGAATCGCTGACCGTGAACACCAGGTAACGACCGTCGGGGGAGACTCGAGGTTGATGAGCGCTCAGGCTGTGTTCGGCACCGGAGAAGAGCGTTTCCGGTTCGCCCCAAGAGTCCTGGTCCGGGTCGTACGGAATGCTGAGGAGGTCGTAGCGAAAGTTGCGCTCGTCGCGAAAGGCCACTGTGGGTGCGCTCGAGTAGTAGAGGCGGCGGCCGTCGGGCGCCCAGCAGGGCCAATTCTCGCTGCGATCGGGCAGGGCGATGGGGACCGGCTTTTCCACGGACTGGTCGCTCGCGTGGAAGACACCCAGGTCCGAGCGGGGATCGGAGATATCGCGGTTGGACGGTCCGGCGATATGAAAGAACTGGCTGATTGTGTTGGCGGAGAAGACCAGCAACTTGCCGCTGGGATGCCATGCCAGGTACCCCATCTTGGTGTCAATCCGTGAAACGCGGTTGCCTTCGATCAGGAGGGTGGGGGTGCCCGATCGTGCACGGAAATCGAGGGCAAAACGGTCCGGAGCCCCCCCAAGGAACGTATGGCAGTTCACGCAGCCATGCTCGAAGGTGGCGTTGCGCAAGACCGGCTTCTCTTCGAAAGTGCCGAGATTGCGCTCATAGATGCCCAAATGCCTGTAGTACGAGAACAGTGGACGAAGCCGGCGATAGAGGATGGAACCGTCGATCTCCTCTTCGGCGACCCGAGTTTCAAACGGGGCATAGGCAATCCACTCACCCGAGGGACCACGGACGGCGATGTCCCAACGCAATGCGCCTCCCCGGTTTGCCCCCACCAAATCCTTCCATGCGCCAAGAGGAAAACGAATGTGTGGATGCGGCTGCCGGAGTTCGATCGGTTGTCCGCCGGATCCGCTCAGGCGCAGGTGATACTCGCTGCCCGGTTCGCGGATCGACAGGTTCAGCGGCGCCAGATTGGGAGGAATGACCACGTCGCGATAGTCCGGGGCCACGCGCGGCAACCGCAGCGCTTCCGATGCCGGAGGCGTTTCGCCGACTTGGGGTGGCGATGCCATGTCCGCGATGCCCGTCTCGGTCCAGCCCCGATCCTCCTCGGTCTCTCCGCCGGGATCGGCCAGTGGGCTGGGCGGATGCATGTGGCCAAAGAAATAGTAATACCAGTACGTATTGCCGAAATCGCGCCAGGCCGCAGCCCGCACTTCCTCGAGCGACCCTTTGGCACGGCTCGTCAAATGGTCGAAACCCTGAAAGTTCGTTGCCACCGCCGGTGGCACGCGCGCAACCAGGGCGTCCAGGGAAATGCCAGGGTACACACGCCGATGCAGCAGGACGGCCTCGGCATAGTGACGGGGCAAAGGTCCTTGGCGGACTTGGGGTGAGGTGGACAAAGTCCGCTGGGCCTGGAGCAACCGCCGCTCGATGAGTTGATGGGCCATCAGGAACTGAAATGCCATTCGGTTCTCCCGATTGGACTCGAGTGCCTCCCGCAACAGACGCTCTGTGGTTAGCCCGGCGCCGAGCGCGTCTCGAGTGATGAGGTTGGCGCGGATGCGCGAGAGGATCGGATCAGCGGCGTCCGGCGCGTTGGTCGAGAGCGTGGCCCGAAACCGCCCGGCCCAAGCGCCGTGTCCGGGATAGACCTGGAGCCTGTTCAGAAAAATGCCGGCGGCATCGGGCAGACCCTTGACTGCGTGAAGGCGGGCCAACGTGCGCAACACCGATGGGGTTTCCCCCTCCATTTCGAGCGAGTCGAAAGCCAATCGCTCGGCCGCGTTGAGATGTCCCAACTCGAGCAGTGTTTCGGCAACGTGCGCCGATCCCGCGTGTTGTTCGAGATCGGTGGTGGAAAGCAGTTCGGGGCCGGGCCGGTGTAACCACGAGAACTGTTCCTCCGGCAGGCGCCCCGCCTCAAAAAGGGAGCGCACCAAGACGAGCCGGGAGATCGTGTTGGTGAACGGGTTGCCCGCCAGGCCTTTTAGAACCGCGGGCCAGTCCTCCATCTCCAACGGCCGTCGCACCTGGAGCGGAATCTGGGGGCGCGGGTCCGAGGCATGGCTTGGCCGCGATCCGCCGGCCGACAGCAGCGCACAGAACGCGAAGATCCAGACGAAGCGCAGGCCGACGAAGCACTGTCCCGCAAACGACGAGTGAGCGCTCGATCCGTCGCTGGTGGACGTTGTCGCGAGCCCGTCGGGCGCCCTCCAGCGCGGGACCTTCACCCGCCTTCTCGGCTGGATGTGACGATGACTCATTAAACGCACGGAATCCGCGCGTCCCCGCTTCCGTCCGACAGCCGCAGCGCTCAAGGGGCCGGACCGGACAGCGGCCGAGGTCGTCACACGGACGACCCCGGTCCGCAGATCGCCGGGATCTCTTGCAGTTCCGGAGAGCCGCAACCCAAAGCGATCGGGACCCTCGTTGCGTCTCTGGTGCCGGCCGGATGGCGCAATTCACCGCGCTGCGCCGGCGCTGCTGCGCAGCGCTCATGGGATCCGAGGAGACGAACCAACAAGGTACGTGCGAGCGAGCCATAGACGTTCAACAGGAGAACGCGTTGGTCCAATGAAAATCTTCTCGAAACTGCACGAAGTGAACACATGGTAACACGCATATTGGCGAAGGGAACGTTATCGGACCATCGTCCGTCCTTTTCCCCCTCACCCTTACCCTCTCCCCAAGGGAGAGGGAAAAGCCTCGTCCGCTCTGGGGCCATCCGAGCAGCCCTCGACCCCGTGCCGCCGGCGGGATCCGAAGAGGCAACAGGTGACCGAGCACCGAGGATGCACGAATCGAGCGAGGGCGGCCGAACGCCCCTCTCCTCGGGGAGAGCAGCCTTGGCCCGGCAGGCCGTGCTCCGCGCACATGAACCTGTACCGCCGGCTTTCCAGCCGGCACCGTGCGGACAACGCCACCGGCAACTGTGCCGACCTGGAGGTCGGCGGTACGGGGGATTTTCATGGGAAGCGTTGATATTCAACGGTTTAATGCGCATTGGGACCATGAACCGTGTACATTGCCCCTCACCCGCCCTGCGGGCACCCTCTCCCGTCCGACGGGAGAGGGACAGGGTTGATGGTCTACGGTTCATGGGGAGCACGGTGAGGGGCCTGCGGCCCGTGTGTGAGGACAGTAACTTTGAGGCGCAATCCATGGTGTGAGGCGCGAAGAGTCGGTTTCTGTAACCTGTTCGTTTCAGCCAACATGCCATCGAGTGGCTTAGAAGGGCAGGGGTGAGGGGGAACGTCCTGCCTGCCCGCCCTCGATGCACGATTGCACTGAGATGCGTCTGAGAAGCAGGCTGAAGCGCCACGCTCTCCCGCAATGCGGGACTTCGCGCTGTCGAACGCGCTCATGCTCGGGCAGCCTTCCTCGCAAGCTCCGCATCTCAGGCTCCCTAAGGTTGACGCGCATGCGCGGCTGCGGGAGACTGCGCCAGTCCTCTGGCGCTTTGGCTCTGCGAGTTGAGCGCCGCTGCGCGGCGCAAAAACGTGACTCAATGACTACAGATTACATCGAGGGAGTAACTCTAGCGGGCAATCGCTGCAGCGGGGCTGGGATTTGCGGCAGTAATCCTTGCCAACGATGACGATCTGGGCGTGGTAATCCTGCCAATAATCGAGCCTGCACGACTTGGGTGTGTGGCTCAAGGCCGCCACACAGAGCGCCTGAAGTTCCTCGTACGTCGCCCCGGCGCCACACCATCCGTGACGCTGGAAGATCCGCCTGGTGTAGGCATCGACCACGAAACTCGAGTGCCCGCCAGCGTACAAGAGCATGCTGTCGGCGGTCTCGGGTCCAATGCCGTTCATGGCGAGCAGGCGCTCGCGTGCCACGGCCGTCGGACCAGCGAACAAGCGTGTGAGATCGCCGTCGAAGCTGTTGACCAGCATGTCCAGAAACGCCCGGACACGCCGGGTTTTGACGTTGAAATAGCCGGCGGGTCGCAAGAGCGCCGCGAGCCTCTCCGCAGGCAACGCCCACATTCGCCGGGGCTCGAGAAGGTCGGCCCGCTTCAGGTTGGCGATGGCCCGCTCGACGTTCATCCAACTGGTGTTCTGGGTGAGGATCGCCCCGAGACAGACCTCGAAGGGGGTGTCACCGGGCCACCAATGCAAGTGACCGTTCCGAGCCCGCATGAGCGCATAGGCACGACGAAGGCTGCGGACGATGTCTGGATGTGGCCGTGGGCCGAGAGGGGCGCTCAACCGCCGCACTCGACACGCTTTAGGATTCGCATCAATTAAATATAACATACATTGTGCGAAATACATTAGCTGGCGGTCCAGCCGAATCGGGCGCTGAGCGGCCAGTACACCATCCAAAATCGGCCTACGACCAGGTCCTCTGAAAAATCACCCCAACGCCGACCGTCCAGACTCGTCAGCGTGTTGTCCCCCAACACCAGCAAATGTCCCGGACGCACCAACAGTTCCGCCTTGTGATCCGGAAACCTCGGCGCCACCGTCCCGGGCTCAATCCGGTACCTCTGAGCGGTCAGGTCGTTCATGTGGCCCGAATACTCGCTGTCGCGCGGCGGACCCGAGAAACTGTAGACCCCCCCGAATCCAGCCGTCTTGGTGTCCAGTCGAACCCCGTCCACGACCACATGCCGGTCATTCCCGATGCGCACCCGTTCGCCGCCTGTCGCCACCAGGCGCTTCATGTAGTGAGTGCCCTCCTGGACATCCGGAATTCCCGTGGTGCGAAACACAATGATCTCGCCTCGACGCGGCCTCCGAAAATTATAGCTCAGCCGATCAACCAAAACCCGATCACCGGCAGTGACAACGAGCTTCATGAGGCATTCGCCGGCCCGATAAAGACGGTTCGGACGCAGACGCGCATGGCCGAAGATGGCCCGATCTTGCGGTGTCCGGAACGGATTGGGGATCTCGGCCGGTGGCGACCAGATCCGATACCGGGTGCCACCGACAATGAAATCCTGTTTGCGCCAAAACGGCACAAAACTCAATAGTGGGAAGGCAGGCTCGACGGGGCCAATGGAAGTCAGTTCGCCGTCCGTCTTCGCCACGAAGTGGAAATAGCGTCTGCCGTAGATTGCCCGGTCGACCAACCGGTCCAAGCCTTGGGGGATCTTGACCTCGGGCATCGGCCTCAAGTTTTCGACGGTAATGCCGTAGAGCGTAGGCTGCATCGAGCCCGACGGGATTGTCATGGGCTGGACAAAGAAAGTCCTCAGCCCCAGCACGCAGACGCTGGTCATGACCACCAGTTCGAGCGACTCCCGATGGAGCCGGCGCGACAGCCCGTTCAATCGCCGCGCGGCAAGAGCCTCGAGGCGTTGAGCGCTCTCGCAGATGGCGTCGACGGTGTGGGCACCGCCCAGGGCTTGCCGAAGGTCATCCAGGGCATTTTGGATGTCCACCGCGTCTTGCGGCGGCAGTTGGTCGCGTTGAAAGGCGTAAAGCCGTCGGACGATCCGGTGCTGGTCGACCGCCCGGCGGACGGCGCTCGATGTCAACCAATGCCAGATGCCCCGGACTAGAATCCTTGAAACCCCAAACATGTGTGATTAGGTCAAGTTTCGGTCGCCTCTCGCCAGTCCGTATTTCAAGGATTCTAGCATAGCGAGGCGCGGAAAAGATGGCAGAACAGGCATGGGCGATGTCCATGAAAACGAGGATCGGCTGCGGTCTGCGGCGCGCCCCGCTCGATTCACCAATAAATCAGGCCGAACCGCTCCGTGAATGGCCAGAAGACGAAGAGCCCCTTCCCCACCACCTTTTCCCGGGGAAAATCCCCCCAGGCGCGTCCGTCGAAGCTGTTGAGCGTGTTGTCGCCGAACGCCAAGTAATGGTCTGGCCGGACGATGACCTCTTTGGTCCCATCCGGAAACAGCGGGGCGATGCTGCGGCCCAGCGCCGCCATGGCCACCTTGTCGTTGGCGTGGCCGGAGAACACGCTTTCCCGAGGGGGCGTGCTGAATGCGTAAACCCGCTCGAAGTGGCGATGATGGCGGTCCAGTCGCTGCCCGTTCACCACCACGTGCCGATCGTCGCCGATGCGCACGCGTTCGCCCCCCATTGCGATGAGGCGCTTGATGTAATGCGTGTGCTGGATCAATCCCGGGATGCCGGTCGATGTGAACACGATCGTTTCGCCGCGCCGCGGACGGCGGAAATTGTAGGTGAACCGGTCGACAAACAACCGGTCGCCGCTCGATATCTTCGAGACGCAGGACAGGCTCTCCCTTCTCGAAATGCCGTCCTGGCTGGGCTCCGCAGAAGCGATCGAGGTTCTCAGGCGGCCAGTAGAACGTGTAAGAATCGTGGCCCACCGACAAACCGCTGGAACTTGACAAAACCGAGCATCGTCGCCACAGGCTCGATCCGGAATGTGCCGCTGTCCTTGGCGATCCACTGATGATAGTCGATCCCCTTGAACCAGTGCAGCACCCGCGTCCCCCAGGGCGGAATCACCGCCCCCGGATCGTCTCTCCGGCAGGGGCGTGATCACGTTTCCGTACAAGGTCGGCTGGGCCGATCCGGACGGGATCTTCATCGGCTGAATGAAGAAACAGAAAATCGTCAGGATCAGCACGCCGCTGACGAGGAACTCCTTGATGTTCTCCCGCGTGCTCGCGTTGGGATAGGGCTGGAGCCACTTCGCGGCGCATTCCTCGAGCCGGGCGACCGCGGACGCGATGGACTTCTTGTCCGAGGCGGCGGCCAGGTCGCGACCAAACGCGGTCAATCCGTTCTCCACTTCCGCGGTTGCCCGCGCCGGCAGGAGGTCGCGTTGCGATGCGAGCATGATCCGCACCTGCTTGCGCAGTTCGACGGCGTCCCGAAACGGACGCGACAAGAACCAGCGGACAGTTGTATGCATGACGCTCTCAGGCTTTGAGGACCTCGATGAAGGCCTGCTGCGGGATGTTGACCGACCCGATCGATTTCATCCGTTTTTTCCCTTCCTTCTGTTTTTCGAGCAGCTTGCGTTTGCGGGTGATGTCGCCGCCGTAGCACTTGGCGGTCACGTCCTTGCGGAACGCGCTCACGGTCTCGCGCGCGATGATCTTGCCGCCGATGGCGGCCTGGATGGCGACGGCGAACTGCTGCCGGGGGATGACTTCCTTGAGCTTGGCCGCCAGCGCCCGTCCGCGGCTCTCGGCCTTGACGCGGTGCACGATGCAGGAGAAGGCGTCGACCGGTTCGCCGTTCACCAGCATGTCGAGCTTCACCATGTCCGACACCTGGTAGCCCGCATGCTCGTAGTCCATCGAGCCGTAGCCGCGGGTGAGGCTCTTGATGCGGTCGTGGAAGTCAATGAGGATCTCGTTCAGCGGCAGCATGCGCCGTGAGCATCACCCGCTTGGTGTCGAGCGTCTCCGTGTGGTCGAGCACGCCCCGCTTCTCGGACACCAGGGCCATCATGTCGCCGATGTACTCGTTCGGGCAGATGATGAACGCCTTGACGATCGGTTCCTCGATCTGCGTCGATGATAGGTCGACTCGGGCAGGAACGCCGGGTTGTCGATCTCCTTGATCACGCCGTCGGTCAGCCGGACCCGGTAGATCACGCTCGGGTAGGTGGCGATGATGTCCAGGTCGTACTCCCGGCGGAGGCGCTCCTGCACGATCTCGAGGTGCAGCAGCCCGAGGAATCCGCAGCGGAAGCCGAAGCCCAGCGCCACCGAGCTCTCGGACTGGTAGACGAACGCCGAATCGTTGAGCTGCAGCTTGGCCAGGCTCGCCTTCAGGTGCTCGTAGTCGGCGGTGTTGATCGGGTAGATCCCGCTGAACACCATCGGGTGGATTTCCTGAAAGCCGGGCAGCGCCGGCGACGGCACCCGCGCGTCGGTGAAGGTGTCGCCCATCTTCACGTCCTTCGGACTCTTGATGTTGGCGGTGACGTAGCCGGTCTCGCCGACCTCGAGTTGCGGGCCGTTCGTACGGTTTCGGGTTGAAGCTGCCGACTTCCTTGACCTCGTAACTCTTGCCCGGAGTACAGGAGCTTCACCTGCATGCCCCGCGCGAGCTCGCCGTTGAAGATCGCGGATGTGGGTGACCACGCCCTTGTAGGTGTCGAAGTAGGAGTCGAAGCAGAGCGCCTGGAGCGAGGGCCGACCCGTGGGCTTCGGCGGCGGAATGCGCTCCACGATCGCTTCGAGGATCTCGTCGATCCCGATCCCCTCCTTGGCGCTGGCCGGGATGGCGCGTGTCGGCCGGAATGGCCAGGATGTCCTCGAGTTGCTGTTTGGTCAGGGGGACGTCGGCGTGCGGCAGGTCGATCTTGTTGATGATCGGGATGATCGTGAGGTTCTGCTTCATCGCCAGGTGAACGTTGGCGACCGTCTGGGCCTCGACCCCCTGGGCCGCGTCCACGATCAGCAGCGCGCCTTCGCAGGCGCTGAGGCTGCGCGAGACCTCGTAGCGTGAAATCGACGTGGCCCGGCGTGTCGATGAGGTTCAGTTCGTAGTCTTCGCCGTTCTGGGCCCGGTACAGCATCGTGACCGGATGCGCCTTGATCGTGATGCCGCGCTCGCGCTCGAGATCCATCGAGTCCAGCAACTGATCTTGCATGTCCCGGTCGCAATCGTCCCCGTGCGGTGCAGCAACCGGTCCGAAAGCGTCGTCTTCCCGTGGTCGATATGGGCGATGATGCTGAAATTTCTGATGTGTGCTAGGTCCATCGTTCCCAACTTCCCACCGTGCCATCCTGCGGGCGTCGATCGGGGGCAACTCCCCTGCCCTGCCCTCGAGATCGCGGTCTGCTTCAGTCGCACGGGGCGCCTGCCCCGGTTCTCCCGCTGAGACAGCGGCGGAAAACAATACCGCCCGTCACGCGCGTGAAAAGGGCAAAGTTACGCCCCTCCGATCGGACTCTCTCCTGCGTGCTCGACCGCATCCCATTCGAACCAAGTGAGCGACCTTCTCGAAACGAACAACTTGGCGCCTGCGCAGCGCACGGTCCTCTTACGCCTAACACGAAATTCCGTGTCCACTTGCACCAAAGATTCACCGTGCGCCCCGCGCCAGCCAGACTCCGAGGCAACCAATCCGGCTAGAAACGGCATTGACGCTGAAATCCTGTCGCCCTACTTTGTTTCTATGAAAGTGACAGTTGATATATCAGACAATGAGATCGAGGAAATCCTGAAATACTCTGGAGAAAAAATGAAAGGGCCGGCTATAAGGCGCTTGGCGATTGATGAACTCAAGTATCGTAAGCGCTTGGAGATGAACGCGAAATTCCACTCCGGCGAGTGGGGAATCCAGGTTCCTGGCGTCGATGAAATGCGAAAGGACCGGCCCACATGGGATCGTTGATTGACACTTCTGTGTGGGTCGACCATTTCCGGCCGACGACGCCCGCTGCTGTAAAGAGCCAGGTTCTGTTTTACGTCAACCAGAGGGATATTTGCGTTGGCGAACCGATCATCTTTGAGCTTCTGGCGGCTTGTTCGAAGCGGGATCGCGCCCGGATCGAGATGTACTTCGCAGTCATCACAGTCGTGTCTACTCCGGCGAGCTTGTGGCGGGACGCGACGGGACTGGGGCAGCAGTGTGCGGACGCCGGCCTGGTTGTACCCGCGATGGACCTGTTGATCGCGTCATTGTGCGTGCATCACAAAGTTGATCTGATCACTTTCGACTCGCACTTTGCGGGCATCGCGCGGGTTGCGCCGTTGAAGGTCAACTGTTTGACGCGCGCCGCCTGAGGTCGCAGGGGTCATTCGTGGCATCTGTTCAAGCGTGTTCGCACAGGCTCGCTGACGAGTCCCTTCACGAACTTGATCGAGTCAGATCCACCCATTGCAGGCCCAACTTGCGCGCGGCGTAGCCCGCTTCGCGCAGGAAATCCCCGTACACCATCATCCAGTGCGAATCGCGCGCTTCGTCCATCAACCGACGCCAGTCGCCGAGTATCTCGACGTCCTGCTGCGAGCGACAGATCTCGTAAAAGGGATTTGCCCGCACGATGCCCTTGAATCCCAGCCACCGCGTTGTGCTGTACTCCGGATCGATGAACGAGACCTCCTGGCCCAACGGCATCTCGACTTTCGGCGCGGCGCCGTAGTCGGACTCGTAGTGCGTGACCAGGCGCGTCGGCTCATAGCGCCGCCCGTCGAGCCGCCGCGGGCATGTGCAATGCGCACACGTCACCAGCTTGCGATGCGGGAATGTCGAGTTGTGGAGGAACACCGGGCGCGCTGCAATGTACCGCAGCAACAGGCCCGCGGGGATAATCACGAAATCCGATTCACAGAAGGCGATGGCGCCTTCGTCGTTCAGTAGCCCCAGCGTGAGACAGGCGGTGGTCTCCGACATCGGGATAATCGTCCCCATGCAACTCTTGATCGTGAAGGCCAGGGCGTTGTGCTCGGCCATGAGTTCCTTAAACACACGGTGCAGGATGAACGCATTGACCACAAACCGGCGATCGGTCGCCAGCTTGGTCCGCGGCAGCCGCAGATACCGATCGGCTGCTCGTGTCGCCGCAGCCTGTGTCTGCGGATCCTCGCGCGCTCGGCGGAGCCGAGGTTCAAATGCCTCGTAACTCACATCCACGATCTCGAGTCCGTACCGCGCGCGCGCCTTGTCCGGGGCGTCGGGCGCGTACTTCCCCCACGCGCCCCCCAACGCCACAATCCGGGTGCCGCGCAGATTCTTCACGGCGAACAACGCCCGCAACCGCCACAGGACCTCCTGCGGATCGTCCACCACGACATCGTCCACGTGGGCGGCGGGCGACGCGGTCCCGGCGGTGTCCGCGCCGCTGGCCTCGCGGCGGGCGAGGTGCCGCGTGCTGAGCGCTTCGTACCAGTAGTAGACCGGACCGGAACGATGCCGGACGAAGACCACTGCGTCGGGTTTGGCTTGCAGGCAGGCCTCGAGCAGCGTCCCGCCGCCCGTGCACGCGTACACCAGCGTCACGTCGTAATCCTGCTGCGCCAGCGACCGCGCGGCGTCGACCGACGTGACACGGGCCACCGGCAGAAACGCATGCGGGAATTCGGCCTGACGCCCGATCGCGGCCAACTCGCGGCCGATCCGTTCGATCTCCTCCGCGACCGCCGCCTCCGTCTGCACTCCACCCCACGATTTCCATGACGCCTGCTCGCGGCGGATGGGCAGATTGTACATGAGCACCGGTTGGACCCGCAGTTTGCGCCCGATGACCGCAAATGGTCTGCGCGGGATCCCAGCATTCGAGCATCCCGCCCGTGGCGGATCGCAAGACGCCGGATGGCGTGACCGCACCGAGCAACCCCAGGCCTCCCAGGGTGACAAATCGTCGTCGACAAATCAGTTGTGTTGGCATGTTGAGCGAGGCTGCGCCGCAGACCGTGACCCTGCGCTTTCCGCCCGGCCCGTCAATCGGATTTCCAATCGCCTCGACTTTCTCGGGGGCCGTCCTCTACCCTGCCGCCATGATTACGCGCTACTCGCGCCCCGAAATGCGGGCCATCTGGACCGACGAAAACAAGCTCAGGATCTGGCTGCAGATCGAACTCCTCGCCAGCGAAGCCCTGGTGAAGGAAGGCGTCGTGCCGGCGACGGATTTCCCGAAGATCAAGCCGGCTGCGATCGTGGTTCGCCGACCTCCCGGGCCTCGTCGCGCGCCAGAAGGAACTGGAAAAGACGCTCAACCACGACGTCATCGGCTTCACCACCGCCGTCGCCGAAGCCATCAACGACAACGCCAGCCGCTGGTTTCACTTCGGCCTCACCAGCAGCGACGTGGGCGACACCTGCTACGCCGTGCAGATGATGCAATCGGCGGACATCCTCATCGCCGACGTGAAGACGCTGCTGCCCGTCATCGCCCGCCGCGCGAAGGAACACAAGTTCACGCCCTGCATCGGGCCGCAGCCACGGCATCCACGCCGAACCGACGACCTTCGGCCTCAAGCTCGCGTTGATGCACGACGAGTTCGGCCGCGCCCTGCGCCGGCTTGGAATCCGCGCAAGTACTCGTCGGCCGTCGGCAAAATCTCCGGCGCCGTCGGCACGAGCGCGCATCTCTCGCCGCGCGTCGAGGCTTACGTTTGCAAGAAACTCGGCCTGCGCCCCGCGCCCATCGCCACGCAGGTCGTGCAGCGCGACATCCACGCCGAATTCCAGACTCGCGATGGCGCTCGTCGGCGCGAGCATCGAGCGTTGGGCGGTGGAGTTCCGCCACCTGCAACGCACCGAAGTGCTCGAAGCCGAAGAGCCGTTCACCAAGGGCCAGAAAGGCAGCAGCGCCATGCCGCACAAGCGCAACCCCATCACGTGGGAACGCCTCACCGGCCTCGCGCGCGTGCTGCGCGGCAACGCGATGGCCGTCGCTGGAAAACGTCGCCCTCTGGCACGAGCGCGACATCAGCCACAGCAGCGTCGAGCGCATCATCTTCCCCGACTAGCTGCACGCTGCTCGATTACATGTTCGGCCTGCTCACGCGCCTGATGGACGGCCTCGTCGTCTATCCCGCGAACATGAAGAAGAACCTCGGCCTCTCGCTCGGCATGTGGAACAGCCAGACCGTCCTGCTCGCGCTCATCAAGAAAGGCCTCACCCGCGAAGCCGCCTACAAACTCTGCCAGGACGCCGCGATGAAGACCTGGGAAGTCAAACACGCCGGCCGCGACGACGCGGACTTCGTGGAAGCAACTCAAAGCCGACGCCCGACAGTGGCCAAACACTTCAAGAAAGGCGAACTCGAAGCACTCTGCTCGCTCGATTTCCATTTCAAGGAAGTGAACAACCGGTTCAAGAAGTTGGGGCTGTGAACCATCCCGGTCTCACCAAGGTGACATTTTTTCCACTGGGGCGCCGTTTTGCTTTTCTATACACAGCGTCAGAAGTTGGGCCGCGTGGGGGCACGCGGCCCACAGCATTGCAGGCGGGGTCCCCTGACCCGGCGCTGCATCATGGATGTCGCTCTGTATAGCCCGCATTGGTCCGTCTCTGGGAGTCTTCAGCTTCGCGGTCGTCAAGACCTTGCGAAACATGCGAGCTAGAATCCTTGAAACCCAAAACATGTGGTCATCAAGTCAAGTTTTGAAAGCCCCTCTCCCCCCAGGTTTCAAGGATTCTACTGAGCGAGGCGCGGGAGGGTGGGAAGGAAAGAGATGAGGACTGTTCATGGAGTTTAGGATCGCACATGGTCTGAGGCGCACCTCGCTAGCCCGCATTTCTCACCAACTTTCGATGTCCTCTGACCGGTCACCGTCCCATTTCACCTGAAATGCGGGCTCTCAGAAACCCGCGCCCCAAACAGCTGGACCCAATCTCGACCACACTGTGTCGGCGTGCCCGGGTCGCCCAAGCGGCTGGGGCGTATCCCGGCTTTGATGAACCGATGAGCCGATTCTCCTTGCTGGGCGCGGGTTTCACAGACCCGGAAATCTCACCCGCGGACCGTCCGGAATGCCGCGATCGCCCCACCGGTGAGATTTCCGGGTTAGCGAGGCGTCGACGGTCGGTGACCCAGGGTTAAGCCCGGCTCGAACGATCGGGCGGCATGCTTCGTCGGTCTGAGGCGGAGCCTCGCTAAGCTCGGTTCACGCTTGCATTCCCAGATGCCGATGGAGGCACTGCGTAATCTCTCGAACGTCGACCGGCTTGGCCAGGAACGCGTAGCCGCCAATCTGCCCTTGACGCTGCTGCACCTCGGCGCGCTTGACCGCGGCCGTCAGGAAGACAATCGGCACAGCTTTCAATCGCTCGCTGCTCTGGAATTGCCCGGCCAACGTGCCGCCGTCGATTCCCGGCATCATCACGTCCATCAGGACAAGCTCCGGAAGGAACCGCTCGGCGGTGCGAACCGCCTGCTCGGAACGGTTCTCCACCTCGACGGTGTACATGCCCGCTTGTTCCAAGCTGAGCTTGAGCAGGCGCGTCAACGGAACCTCGTCGTCCACAATAAGGATTCTCTTCTTGTTCATAGTTGCATGGGTTGAGCTCGGAAGGCCAAAGTCATGACGACACCGCCCCGAGCACCGTTGCGGCAGTCGACGATCCCCTCATGGAGATCGATGATCTTCTTGACGATTGAAAGCCCCAGACCGGTGCCGACTCCGACCGGTTTGGTCGTGAAAAACGGATCGAAGACCCGACCCAAGTGCTCGGGGGCAATCCCGGGACCGTTGTCCTCCACTTCCGCCAGGACGAGTCGATCGCCGGGGCGGAACGGGCCAGCCATTCCACCCTCCAAGATCAGGTCCTCGCCGAGACGCCCCGAGTGAGTCGTGATCCGCAAAGTGCCGCGCTGAGGCATGGCTTGGAGCGCGTTCAGCAGAAGGTTCAATAACACTTGCTGCATCTTCTGCGGATCCATCCGGATGGGTGGCAAATCGGGCGCCAAATCGCATACGACGTCACTCCCGGCCGAGACCAGTTCGGATTTCAACAAATGCAGCGACCGCTTCACCACCTCATTGAGGTCTCCCGCGGTGAGTTCGAAGGGAATGTCCGCCGAAAGCTGCAGTAACTCCTGAACGATGCTGTTGGCGCGCTTGACCGCATCCCGCATGTCGCTCAAGACCGAACGTTCTCTCTCGTCCGGTTGCGCCTCGAGATAGTCCAGGCCGATGAGAATGATCTGCAGCGGGTTCTTGACCTCATGCGCGACTCCGGCGGCGAGCGTGCCGACGCACTCCATTTTGGCGGCCCGGATGAGCCGCTGTTGCGCACACTCGAGGTCGGCGTAGGACGTTTGCAGCGCTTTGACCGTGGCTTCGAGCTTCTCCCGACTCTGCGCCAACTCCCCATTCACTCGACGCAGGTCTTCCTCCGCTTGCTTGCGGGCGGTAAGATCGACATGCGATCCGGCCATGCGCAGAGGCTTGCCTTGGGCGTCCCGCAGAACAACCCCGCGCGCCAGGATCCAACGATACGTCCCGTCCTTGTGGCGCAGGCGGTGCTCGAGTTCGAAGGTTGCAAGCTCGCCCGAGAAGTAGCCTCGGATGGACGCCAAAGCGCGCGAGCGGTCCTCAGGGTGCACCAGGCGTTCCCAGCCACCGAAATGGTTTTCGATCTCGTGTTCCTCATAGCCGAGCATGCTCTTCCAGCGTGGCGAGAAGTACACGTCGTTGGTGGCGACATTCCAATCCCAGATCCCGTCCTTCGTTCCTTGCACCGCCAGGGCAAACCTCTCCTGGCTCTCCCGCAGGGCCTGCACAGCCTGCTTCCGCTCGGTGATGTCGACGACGACGCCATCGAAGAAGGTCGATCCCGCCCCGTCCGCTTTCAGCGTGGCCGTGATGGAAGCCCAAAATCGACGCCCTCGCAGGCTCTTTAACTCTACCTCCCTGTCTTTGACGAAGCCCAGCCGGTGGAGGCATTCGCTGACCTCGACCCGCTGGGCCGGATTGACATAGAGGTCGCTGATCTTGCACCGCATCAACTCCTCCTTCGAGCCCGCGTCGAACATGGTCACCAAAGCGGGATTCAACTCGATGAACTGGCCCTGTTCGCCCGGCGTGTTTCGGTAGACGCCCACGCTGAGATTCTCGAGCAACCCTCGGTAGCGCTGCTTCATGTCGTTGGCCAAGACCAGCGCGCGCTCCCTCGTGCCGGCCAGCGACCGGACCATGCCGAAGACCAAGAGACTAATACACAGCCCCAGTCCGGCGGCAGAAACGTAGCCCGGGGCGGAGAACCACTGAGCCTGCGAAAACTCCGGCCCGGCCCGAAAGCGCAACGTCCAAACGATGTTGGCGCAATCCATGAGGGCGATGTGCTCGAACGCGGTCCGCACCCTGGGCTGATCCCGCCGTCCGGCTAACTGCGCGGCAGGCGACACCTCCGTGCCGTCGAAGACCTGCACTTCGACTCCCTCTGCACCGGCATTGTGAACCACCGCCAAGAGATCCTCGACCACAAACGCAACATCGACCCAACCCATCAGTGCGGTGCGCCGCGAGGCGACATCCGTCGTCGGCAATCCCGCGGAATAAATGGGCAGAAGCAGAAGGACACCCGGCGCCTGCGGGGCCTGGACCAGGGCTATCTTGCTCGTCAGGGTGGCCCTGCCAGTGTCCCGAGCCTGCTCGGCGGCCCGGCGCCGGATGGGTTCGCTCCCGATGTCGTAACCCCAAGCCGCCCGATTCAAATCGAACGGTTCGATGAATCGCACCACGAAGTGGTCGTTGCCCGCACAGGGGGGCTGGACCTCGAATTCAGCAGCGCCGCTAGCAGACTCGACCTGCCGGACTCCCCCCACGAAACCGAGCAGCCGCTCGCATGGCACCCGCTCGACGTAAGCCAGCGCGTGCAAACCGGGGAAACTGTCGGACAATTCCAGTCGTTGCACATAGCTCCGCCACTCCTCCTGGCTCACGGGCGGGTGGACTTCCCAGAGCGCTCGCGCGCTGTGCAGCACCCGAACATATCGATCGAGTTGCTGAACCAACACGGCCTGAAGCGCCTCCGTGCGAGCCAGGAACCGAGCCTCGTCCCGAGACCGAACCTGCCGCCAGGCGCCCACACTTCCCAGCACGGTCGCGATCAGCCCAATCCCCAGCAGCAGCCACGCCGCAGCCGGGCGCCCCACAAAACCATGAAACCTCCTGCCCTCCAAATAGGAGGAATCCTCGTTTGCCAAATTCACCGGTTTGAACGCGCTCACTGCCGCTTATCCCCCACGCTTGACTGCCCGCTTCTTGCGCCTGCCGGCACCCGTGCCGCAGAAACAACAAATCTGACTCTGCCTTGCGCACCAGCAGCACACCATATCCTATTATCAGATTATGTAAACTGATAAATAAACAAACATGCTGACGATGGGCGGTGTTGTAAAGGGGCGATGGGGTCAGGTCCATACAATTGACAGATGAGACCCGATCGAAACAGGCCCGTGATGGCGCGACGCAGGTCTGCCCGCGGCACCTTGCTTGGCGCAGGCAGGTCGGTTCGCACCAGCTCGCTCCGCCAAAGACAAGATACAGCGCGGACTGACGTCGGCCGCCACGGGATTCACGCTTGCCCGGGGATGGGAGCGGAGAGCGGACCAGCACCGGGCAGGGCGGGGCAAAGCTCAACAGCCTAGCCTACGGATTTCTCACCACCGGGAAGATGACAACAAAATCCGGGCTGTGGCAAAACCGCGCCCGCACAGGGAAAAACGAAGTTCGGAGCGTTTCCGAAACCTCGCGGGTGCGGCGACACTCTGTTGCCCGGTTCCCTCCCTCCACTCGGGGCGCGGTTTTGCTTTCCTAGCCTGCATGCTGACTTCTCTTGAGAACTCCGGCTTCGCGGTGGCAAAAAGTGGTGTTACCATGTGTTCACTTCGTGCAGTCTGGAGAAGATTCTCACGCTGCCAGGGCGGTAAGTCGTTCTTTCTCTAGGGCTGCCCAGCGCTGCGCAGCAGCGCCGGCGCAGCGCGGTGACCAGCGCATTCGTCGGCACCAGAGGTATACGAGTGGCCCCTTCACTTTGGTTGCGGCTCTGCCGCGCTGCGAGAAATGCAGGCTAGCGAGGCGCGCCTCAGACCAGCAAAGCCCTTCACCCGTACAAGCATCGCTGTGCCTTTCGATTCCCCTACCCTGGCGCCTCGCCAGGTAGAATCCCTGAAACATGTGAGGAAGAGGGGGCCAAACTTGACCTAAGCGCAACACGTTTGGGGCTTTAAGGAATCTCATGGCGGTCGCGGTGTTGGCTTCTGCGATCCGCCTTTGCAGCAGCCCTCAGCGGCTCCGCCCCGCATCGACGATCCGGCCCATCTCGGCGCGAAGGCGCTCGACGAGTTCGGGTTCTCCGGCAAACCGATTCGTCGTTTCGAGGCCGGGTTGTAACAGCCCGGGTCCCCGTAGCCCATGTCATCGGCGAGGATGACGACGAGATGCGGGTGACGGGCAGCCGAGGCCGGGCCGGCCATAGCGACCGTCACCAGCGCGAGGAGCAGGTGGCGATCCACCACTCGTCCAATCTCACTTCGCATCCAAATTCGGCTTCAAGTCCTCGGGCGTCACGGTGGACTGGACGCCGTCGGGCGGGACATCGACGTGGGCAATCCAGACAATGGCGTTGAGCACCACTTTCCGGAAGTTGTCGTCCCCCCAGGTCTTGTGCGAATGGCCGCCCGTGAATCCGAAGCCGCGTCCGCCATCCGGTCGATCGAACACCCACATGACATGTTGTGGTTCCTTACGTTCGAGCACGGCTTTGCGCACCTCGGGGTTGCCTTCGTGCGGACCGTCCGGACGGCTCAGGGTGTCCGCCGGCGGCAACGCGCTCAGGATGGGTGTCACGCCCTGCATCCCCTCCGCAAAACGCATGTGATAGTACCACTCATCCCGTGCGCCGAACGGTTTGACGCCGCGCGTCACCGGGTGGGTCGGCAGGCTCCTGAACTCGGCGTTCCAGAACGGATTCACCGACCAGTGCGTTTCGAAATAACCGCCAATCCATCCCAGGAACTCCGCCCCGCCCCGCTCTTTGGGCACCTCGACTGCATAATGCACGCAGCCCAGCCCAGCTCCTCGCTTCATCGCCTCGCCGATGACCTTGAGGCGGTCGCCCTGGACAAAGGGATGTCCGCCGCCGCCGTCGCCGTAGATCACGATGGCATCGGCATTGTCGTATGCCGTCGGGTCTTTGGGCCAGCCGCTGAGGTAACACGACACCAGCACCCCTGGCTGGTCTTGCAGGCATTTGGCGAAGAGTTGAATGCCGGCGTTGTGCTCATGGTCGCCCGAGCCGTGGCTTCCTGCGCCCGCGACCAACACGATCTTCTTGCCCTGCGCCAGCTTCAGTCGTTTGAGCCGGATGTCCTTGAACTGAACAGTCATGGGCGGACCCACGTGGATCTGCAACGCCAACACGCCCGACCGGCTCGCCTTGGCCGCATGTTCGTCGACGACATCCACCGTCTGGACTCCGTTAATGAAGTGTTGCAGGTGATTGCCTCGGGCAATGATGAGATACTCGTTCCAGTCCTCGTGCTTGATCTTGGCCTGAATCTCCTCGGACTTGCCCACCGAACCGACGACCTCGATCTTGAGCTTGTTGGGGTCGGGCGGATCGGCCTTGAGCACCGTCTTCTGCCCGCGCTCGGCCAGAATGCCGCGTCCGCGCTCTTCGTACAGAATGCCGCTGTAGGTCTTGCCGGCCTCGAAATCAGCCTGGTATCCGCCCACGACGGGGCCGAACTTGCCCGGCTCTGCGACCTGGCTGCGATACTGGATCCCCGAGTTGCCATTCACGATCCTGTACGAAAGCCGCAACTCGAAATCGTCCACCACGCCGTCGGTCCAGACCAGGAACGTGTTGTGGGTGAGTCTCGGGTCAGCCTTGGTGACGCCCGTAATCGCGCCGTCCTGGACGGACCACAACTCCGGGTTGCCCTGCCAGCCGGACAGGTCCTTGCCATTGAAGATGGGTTTGAAGCCGTCGGCGGCGTCGGCGGCAACAACCACCAAGCCGGCCATCACGGGAATTGCGACAACCAGACGAGTCAAACAAGCAGTCATTTTCATGGGTGTTTTCAAGTCCAAACAGTGACGCATGCGGGCCACACGGACGCCGCTCCCGGCGCACTTATGCTGTAGGCCGCGTGCCCGCACGCGGTGCAGAAACTTGACTCATTGACCTTAGAATCCTTGACCCGTTCAACGCAGCATAGAAACTTGACTTGTCTACAACACATATGACCGGTCGAGGATTCTAGACGCGTCACGCCAAGGTTTTCTTGAGGAACTTGACTCCCTTCACCGCGATGTCTTCGCGGCTGGGCTCCATCTGGCGCCAGATCGCAGCCGCCTTGGCAATGACTTTGACATCCTTGGTGAACGACTCGATCACGACATCGCCATTGTATCGGATCTTCTTCAGGGCTGCCGCGATAGGCGCCCAATCGATGTGATCGTTGCCCGGTGTGCCGCGGTCGCTGCCGCAAGCATGAAAGTGCCCGAGCAACTTGCCCGCCTTCTTGATCGCCGTTGCCTGGCATTTCTCCTCGATGTTCATGTGGAAGGTGTCCAGGTGCAGTTTCAAAGCGGGGCTGCCGACGTCTTTCACCATCGCCAATGCCTGGTCCGCGGTGTTGATGAAGTCCGTCTCGAACCGGTTGAGCGGTTCCATGCAGATCTGCCTGCCTTTGCTCTCGGCGTATTTGGAGAGCTTCTTGAGGTTCTTGACGACCGTCGCCCACTGCTTCTTGTAGTCCGCCGGCTCGACCGCCTCGGCGCGTCCCACAGCCGAATAGACCGGCCCGATCAACGACGGGCAGCCGAGAACCACCATCTGGTCAATCAACGCCATCAGGTACTTCATCGAATTCGCTTGCGCCTCGGGAGTGCCTCGCAGGTCGCGGTCCGGCCCGAGACAGGCGCAGACCGAGCCGCACACCAGGCCGTTCCGGTCCAACTCGGCCTTCACATAAGCCGGATCGATGTGTTCCGGCGCTTCGATCGGGATTTCCACCGTGTCGAATCCCCACTTCTTGAAGGTCTTAAAGAGCGAGGTGCTCTTGTTGGTGAAAGGAGAGGTAAAGAGGAATGTGTTGATGCCGAATCTCATAAGTTTCGTTCGTTTCATGGCAGGCTAAGGACTGGCAAAGGCGTGTCAAAGGATTTCCACCTCAGCGCGGTCCGACGCGGAGGCGGAAGAAGACGCGCTCGGATTGAACCACAGAGACGCCGCCCTTCGATTGTCCCGTGGTTCGCTCACTTCACGTTCAGCCGTCAGCCTTTGTTCGTTGCCGGTCAGGGGCCGCCAACGACACGCACCCGGTAGTATCCCTGGGCCCGGCCCCCCGCCGTTGGATCGCGCAGCCACGTCGCCGGGCCACTTTGAACAACCACATCGCCGACAGCTTCCCACCGAGGCTCGCTCGGCGTGCCGGTTCTTTCGAGCTGCAGGAGAACGCCGGCGGGGACGTCGCAACGCAGCGAGAAGCCGGTCGGCGTCAGACTGCTTTCGACGATTCGGACCGTGGCCCCGCTCGGAGTCACGAGTGGCGGCGGACGGCGGCTTACCCAGTAGAGCGGCAGACCCGGGGCCATCGGCACTTGGTTGGCGGCCCCGGAACCGTCAGCGGCAACCGCATATAGGCCCCGGGCGCCGTTGAGCGTCGCCACGACGAGAACCGCCCGGCTGTCCTGCGTCCACGGCGATGTGAATCCCTCGAGTTTGTCCGTGCCACTGAACGCCGTGAGTTTCACCTGGCCTGCGCCGTCGGAGCGGATCTTCCAGACGTTCGTGCCGTCGCTGTACGAAAGCCATTGACCATCGGGCGCCCATTCCGGCCAACGCGCGCTTGGTGGCGTGTTGGGCACAGGCGTTCGCCCGGAACGATCCTGCTGTTCAAGCACCAGTCCACCGGGGCTTTGAAACGCGAGCCGGCCATCGACCGGGTTGACAGTCGGTGCGTCGTCCGCTTCGTGAACAAACGGCAACGCGGTCAGGTCGGTTCCATTTCGCCGGGCGCGATAGAGCGTGTTCGCGTAGTCCGCGAAGAGCGTCTGACTGTCCGCGGTCCAGTCGTAGAGCAAAAGCTGCTCGAAGGAATTGCTGCCAATCTGAGTCTCAACGCCCGACTCCAAGTCTCGGACGAATAGGTCGTTGTCCAGCCAAGTCGTGTAGTCTCCGCCCCGGACGAATGCGAGGAACCTGCCGTCGGGAGAAAGCTCTGGCCGGGCGCCGTCGGTGATGAAGGTCTCGTCCGAGCCATCCGGTTTGGCGGAGAGAATCCTGGCAATCCGGTTTCCCTCCTGCCGGCCATAGATCAGCCGCCCGGGGGCGCTCTGGGCTGTCGCCCAGGACGACGGATTCGCGAGGCTGGCGTTGGGTGGCCACGTCAGTTGGGGCCCAACCGAATTGCCAGGATCGACGTAGACAACGAGGCCGAGCACGGAATTCCATCCTCCGAGCAAGCTGTCATCGATCCGCATTTCGGCACTCCAGGCCTGCGCGTCGCGCAGAATCACCGCGGCAAAGCCCGGCGGGGGATTCGTCAGCGCCACGAACTCGCTGCCATCGCCGCCCAGGCGCAGCGGTTCGCCGTGTTCATTGACTGCGAATCCAACGGTGGTGACGACCGGCTGGCTCGAACCGCTGGGATTCACCCGCAAACCCGCCACTGCTCCCGGCGTGTTGGGCGCACCGTAAGACAACCCCATGAAGCAGACGAAGAGCGCGCTGCCAGCGTGAGTAAACCGCACCTGTGCATGCGACCCAGACGCCGCCGCGAATCGTGCCGGCGGCGTGCTTCCGTAGCCGGGGTCGGCGCACAGCCCGTCCAGGACCGGCTCCGCGCCGTCGGCCACCGCGAGCGGCCGGATGGCGAACGGCAGCGTCTGCGTTGCCGTCAGTCCGTCGCCATCCGTCGCCGTCAGCGCGAGGGTGTAGGCGCCCGGTGCGAGGTTTGCGAGAATCAGCCTTCCGCCGATGGAATCGCGCGTCTCCGGGCCTTGGAGCACCCAGCGCAGCGCTTCGGCTGCGAGGCTCCCATCTTCGGCGTCGTAACCGAACCCCTCGACCGTCACGACGCTGCCGAAGTCGAACCGCTGGCCATCGGCCACACCGGTGATTTGGGCTTCGGGCGGATGCTTGGCCAAGACGAAAGTCCGACTGACAGCGATCGCGGTATCGAGGCCGTCCGTTGCCAAGACGCGCACCTGTGCCGCCGCTCCACCGGGGAGCGTGGCGGTGCTGACGGCGAGGGCGTTCTCTGGGAGGTTGACGCCGAGGGTCTGCCAAGTCTCACCGTCACGGCTGAACTGGGTTGTGAAGAGCAGCGGGTCCCCATCTGCGTCCCCGGCGCTCCAGGCTACACTCAAGGTCCCATCGGCGACAATCGGTTCGCCCACCTCGAGGGTGGGCGCGGTGGCGCTGGCAGTCACAGCAACGAGGGTGCGCCCGTCGTTGACCAACCGCACCACGCGCGCGGCGGGCGACATCGGCAACGCGCGACTGATTTGCGCTACCGTGCCTTCGGACGGCAGACGCAAAGGAGCCGGCTGGTCTTCGATCACCTGGCCGGCAGCGTCGAGCAATTGCAGGCGCACCGGGTACTCCGGGGGCAGATCGTCGGGCAAGCCAGTGAGTTCGACCAGGAGCGCGGGATCGAGCACCGAGGCCGGCACGGTGTACAAGGGCAAGAACTCCGCGGAGTCCGTGGCGGGATCGAGCATCCCCTGCACGATCAGCCACGGTCCCGGCGGCGGGCCCTGCAGGCCGGTCCCGTCGAGTGACCGAACCGCACCGGGTGGCACCGCGTACACGTCCGCCAGTCTCTTCCAGTTGAATTCTGAAATCCATCGAGGCGTCGCGTACGACATCAAGTCACCGTTCGCGCCCGGAAGCGCTAACGACCAGGAAAGGGGATCGAACCCCACCGCCGTCGCAGGGTCGTCCAGGTTGGTCGCGCCCAACGTGCACGGAGAGGCGCCGTTGGGCAGCCAGTCGTAGCGACCGTCGGTGGGATCGGGAATCTCGTTTCCACAGGTTTCGTCCGACCGGATATGCAAGAGACCGGTATTATGCCCGAACTCGTGCGCGAGTATGTGCCCGCCGACGATCGAACTCCACGGATGCTCGGTCCGCGGTTGCCCGCTCATGTTCACCACCATCGCCCGCCCTGGCACATAGCCAATGCCGCCGAAACCGACGGCGGTCCAGGGAATCATCCCGACGTACGGCCCGCCCAGCGGATCGCCATCCCAAACCCGAGCCATGTTGACCGCCGCCAAAGCCTCCGATTTCTCCTCCGGCAGATCGAAAGACCGAACCTCGAAGGCCCCCCCGACGGTGAAGACTCTCTTGACGACCGGTACATTCCGGAAAGCCACGCGGAAGTCGGGCAGAGGGAGCAGCGTCTCCGCGCGCGCGATGATGTCCCAGAACTTCGAGTCCGGTGCCTTGGGATCGTAAAACGTCGTGTTGTACCTGACCGGCACCATCACCAGCCACGGCCGGACTGTCTCGCGGGTCCTGAGTGTGGCCGTCGCCGCGTTGTTCGCCAGGGGATTCGCACCCGTCTCGGGTGCCACGCGACCGGGATTCAAGACAAACTCGAATCGCAGATCGCCCGCCTTTACCACGGCTTCGGGAACTTCAAACTGATACGTTGAATTGAGGTTGGTCCGCACGCTTGGCAGGGAGTCCACGACAGTCACGGTGGGGACCTGTACGGGCGGGAATGGTGAACCGGGCACCTCGGTGAAGGGCGGCTGGCCCAGACCGCTGACCGGGGCGTGGAGAACGTGGAGTTGCGCGGGGACGTCGAACCCCGCCAGACCGGTATTATTCGTCCCGAGACGCGCGTACCCGCGCACGATGACCGGTTTTGAGGCCACCAGCGACACGGTGTTGTTCAAGTTCTGGATGGCCTGGGTGACCTCGATCGCGAAAGCCTCGAAATCAACGTCAATCGACGGCGCCTCAACCGCGAGCCGCTGCACCGTGTTCTCGTGCGCGAAGAACACCGACCGCCCGCTGGACCGCAGGCTCCGGAACTCACGCTCAGTCGCGATGGTCTGGTAGTCGGGATCGCCGAGGCCAACCAGGGTCGTGTCAGCCGGGGCGCGACGACGCAGCAACTCGGCATTGCCGGTCCCGGCCCCGAGGGTTCGGGTCAGGAAGATGCGCTGTGCGTCAACCGCGACCGACGTGACCCGGAAATCAGGCCCGGCGCCGAACTCGAGGAACTCGCCGCGTCCCCCGGAAGTGAGGTCAAGGCCGAGCAACCGACCTTCACCCTGATGGGTTGCCGTGTTGCCCAGGGCGACGTAGAGGGTGGTGGCGCGACGCTTCTCGATGAACCCGAGATCCCCGCGCACGGGGTAGGCTTCGTTGCGCAGGGCGAAATCGCTCACGCCGGTCCGGACGAGTTGCAGATTGCCAGACAGGCCGGCCCGATAGAGCCGCCCATCGGGAGTCAAGAGAATCAACTCCGATCCCGAGTGACTGCCGTCGGTCCCCTGGATGTCCACGAGCGTGAACTTGCGAATGCTCACGCCGGGCAACACCAGCACATCGCGGACTTCGGTCCGCCCGCGCTTACCGGTTCGCTGGAGTGTGAGGGTGTTGGCAGCCGGGTCTGCGGCATACGACCAGAGCTCCGTATCCGTCACGAACAAGACGCCGTCCGCCGTCACCGGGAAACGATTGAGCCCGACCTCGAACGTAATGGGCTCGCCCGCCGTAGCGATCAGCGCGTTCAGGGGCTTCCGGAACAACGCGCGTCCATGGGCGTAGTAGAAAGCCTCATCGTCGCGGACAAAGTGAGCACCATACCCGCAATCAGGCGGCAACACTCCCTTCAGACCACTGATCTTGGTATCGAGTGGGAGGCCCGGCTCGAATAGGTCCCCCGGTCTGAACCCGCCCAGATAACCCTGGAAGAACTGGTGCCCGGAGAGCGTCGAGTTGATCCGTCGAGGGTCGGAGAAAGCCAGGTAGGCCGCTCCCCCCGGATTGGGCGTCTCGCTGCAGGCGCTCGAGGTCCACCAGTAGAGGCCATTCCGAAACAACTCTACCGTGTCGATGACGCGCAAGGCCTCCTCACGCACCAACACCTCCGGGATCGCGCCCTGGCCCACACCCGCCGCACCCAGCCACCCCACGACCGCGCCCCAGAGAAGCAGGTTCCGCCAAGCCCGGTCGGAGAACCGGCGATTCACGGTCGAGAACGACAGGCGTTCGGACGCGAGGCACTGGGGATCTCGCCGTTCCTTCTCTAAAGATTGTCTGCTAATGATCATTTGATACAGTTATAATACACTCCTGCAAAAAGACAAACGACGAGACGCGCTGGCGCAAATTCTTGCCTTGTCAGACCATGTTGCTGGGATACTATACATCTGTATAGTAATCATGAACCCCCTGACGCAACGACAACAGGCTGTGATCGAGTTCATCGGGCAGACCATCGACGACGCCGGCGTGGCGCCCACCCTGCGCGAGATTGCCGCGCATTTCCGCTTTCGGAGTGTCAAAGCCGCCGCTGACCACGTCACCGCCTTGCGCCGCAAAGGCGCCCTGGCGGGCCCGCCGCGGCGCGCGCGGGCGCTGCACATCGTGGATGTCGCCGCCGGCGGTTGGGCGGCGGCGCGGGCGCTGGGCCGGCATGTGGCCCGCCTCCCGGTCTACGGCACCATCCCGGCCGGTCTCGCCGAAGATCGCCGCCAGGCAGCGCGCGGATGCGTGGCGGTCGACCTGGAAGCGCTGGGCATCCGCCCCACCCCGCGCACCTTCGCGCTCGAAGTGCGGGGCGATTCGATGGTCGGACGCCACATCATCGACGGCGACCTGGTGGTGCTCGAGCATGGCAAAACGCCGCGACACGGGGACGTCGTGGCGGCGTTGATCGACAACGAATCGACGCTCAAGACATTCGTGCAGGAACGCGGTCAATTGCCATGTTTGAAGGCCGAAAATCCCCGCTACCCCAGGCTCCACCCGGCCGGGGAACTGGTGATTCAGGGGGTGATGGTGGGGCTGATTCGAAAGGTGGTGTAGCCACCACCGAGAGGAATGGGGAGCCACGGATCGAATCGGGGAGCCACGGATTAACACGGATGAAACACGGATAATCGGGGAGCCACGGATCGAATCGGGGAGCCACGGATCGAACACGGATGAAACACGGATAATCGGGGAGCCACGGATTAGCACGGATGAAACACGGATAAACGGAAGGAGGATCAGGTTATGGAACTGTTGCATAAGGACTTGACGGACAAGATCATCGGAGCTGCGTTCGAGGTGCATCGCGTGTTGGGGTACGGGTTCTTGGAGAAGGTTTACCAGCGTGCACTCCAAGTCGAACTCGAACAGAGAGGCGTCAAGGCGGACTTCGAGAAACCAATTCACGTTCACTACAAAGGGACAATCATAGGGAGTGACGTGGCCGACGCGTTGGTGGAAGATGTCGTCATCGTGGAGTTGAAAGTGGCGCGAGAGTACAATCCCGAGGACGAGGCTCAACTCCTGAACGAGTTGAAGGCCACGGGTACCAAAGTCGGTCTTCTCATCAACTTCGGCCGCGCCCGCGTCGAGTTCAAACGAATGGTCTTCTGACGACTCACCGGTTCCCACCAACACCCACCAGGGGCTTTTGCCAGCCTTATCCGTGTTTCATCCGTGTTTCATCCGTGGCCAATCCTCCTGTCCCCTTCGTTTATGAATCCGTGTTTCATCCGTGGCCACTCACTGGCAGCCCTCTCATGTTGAATCCGTGTTTCATCCGTGTTTCATCCGTGGCCAATCCTCGTGTCTCCTTCGCTTGTGAATCCGTGGTCGCATAGCCTGGTGCATCTGGATGCCGACGCGTTCTTCGCGGCCGTCGAGCAGGCGTCCGATCCGCGGCTGCGGGGCAAACCCGTGGCCGTCGGCGGCGAGAAACGCGGTATCGTGGCCAGCGCGTCGTACGAAGCCCGGCGGTTCGGGGTCTACACGCCCATGCCCACCGTGCGGGCACGCAAATTGTGTCCGCAACTGATCGTCCTGCCGGGCGATTTCGAGAAATACGAGCGCTTCTCGAGTTGGATGTTCAGCTACGCCTACGATTTTACGCCCGACGTCGAGATCTGCTCGATTGATGAGGGCTATTTCGATCTTACGGCGGTGCGGCGTCCGCCGCTCGAAGTCGCCGCCACCGTCCGCGACGCGATCCGTCAATCGCTCAAGATCAGCGTCAGCGAAGGGATCGGCACCAGCAAACTCGTCAGCCAGATCGCCTCGAAACTTCACAAGCCGGCTGCGTTCGAGTACGTGCCGCCGGGGGGCGAGGTGCCGTTTTTGCATCCCCTGCCCAACCGCTGGCTGCCGGGCGTGGGGCCCAAGACCTCCGAGCGCCTCAACGCGTCCGGGCTTGCCCTCATCCGGCAGGTCGCTGCAATGCCGATCGATTGGCTGAGCTTGTTGGTCGGCGGCGCCGCGCCCCAGTTGCATCGGTTCGCCAATGGCATCGACGACCGCTCTCTCGTGCCTGCGAGCGAACCGGCCAAGAGCTACGGCCAGCAGGAGACCTTTGCCCAGGACCAGACCGATGAAGCGTATTTGGACGCCGTGCTGCAGCGCATGGCGGACAACCTGTTTGCCAAGGTGCGCGCCGATGCCAAGAGCGTCCGCACTCTCACGGTCAAGGTCCGCTATAACGATTTCGCCGAAGACCAGGTCAGCGAGAGCCTGACCGAGCCGACGGATCTCGAGACCGACGTTTACACCCGGCTCAACCGGATGTTGCGGCGGGCCTGGCGCCGGCGGGTCAGCCTGCGTTTGGTCTCCCTGAAGCTGTCGAATCTCTACGACGGCCTGTGCAATCTCGAACTCCCACTCGACCGGGCGATTGCCGCAACACGACGCCCGCCGGCGCCTGGCGGGCGTCGTCGATGAATTGCGCCATCAATACGGTCGCGAGGTTCTGATGCGCGGCCACGACTTCGTCCTGCGCCAGGGTGAGCCGAAATGTTCATCCCGGTAGATCCTATCGCGACCCTCGCCCGCCCTTCGGGGCACCCTCTGCCCATCGGATGGTGAGAGGGACGGGATGAGAGGTTCGTGTCGCATAAGATGAGTCAAGTTTTGCGCTCACAGCCCGCTAACCAGGAAATCGTCACCAGTGGGGCGGTCGCGGCATACCTGACAGTCCGCAGGTGAGATTTCCAGACACAGGGAAGGAAGGCGACGATTGGGGTATTTACTTTCGCGTTGTCTTCCCGGCGTGGCTGCAGCATGGTGCACGGCACACATAACCAATCCGGACTTCTATGAATCAAGCTGTCCCTCCCCGCAAAGGCCGCGGTTGTTTCTTCTACGGATGCCTGACCCTGGTGGTCGTGGTCATCCTTGGCGTCGCCGGCGCGTACTTGGGTTTTCGGTACGTGACCAAGCAGATGATCGAGAAGTACACCGATTCCACTCCCATGACACTGCCCCAAGTGGAGGTGTCGGTCGAGGAGGCGACCGCGGTGCAGCAGCAGTTGAAAGCCTTCCAATCCGCACTCGATGCCGGAACACCCGCCGAACCGCTGGTCCTCGGCGAAAAGGAACTCAACGCGCTGATTGCCGCTTCGCCCGACTTCGCCATGCTTAAAGACCGGGTCTACGTCTCTCTGGATGGCGACCAAGTCAAGGGCCAGATCAGCTTTCCGCTCGAGGAATTGCCGATGCCGTGGTTTGCACGAATGGCCAAGGGCCGCTATCTCAACGGCTCCGCCGGCTTGAACGCGTCGATGAACAACGGCGCGCTGCTCGTGACGCTCCAGAGTCTCGAAGTGAAGGGGGAAGCCGTGCCCGAGCAATTCATGGCTGGACTGCGTCAGCAGAACCTGGCCCAAAACGTTTACAAGGACGCCAAGAGCATGGCCACGCTCGGCAAGCTCGAGTCCATCGCCATCAAGGACGGCAAGATCGAGATCAAAGCCCGCGCCGGTCAGTGAAGCGCAGCCTCCTCCAGCTTGGCCCTCCGCGATTTGTTTCGGCGTCGGACCACGACAAGCTGGGAGCCACCTCACGAAACGGACTGTAAAGCCCGGATTTCAGATTATTCCTTCGGGTGATGAGAAATCCGGGGTAGATGCGGTCATGAATGGCCCCAGCGATGGAGTCGAGCCTTCGGCGAAGGGCTCCGGGCTGTTCACGACGACCCATTGGAGCGTGGTGCTGGCGGCGGGACAGGGCGAGTCGCCGCAAGCCGCCCAGGCGTTGGAGACGCTGTGCCGCACATACTGGTATCCCCTCTACGCTTACGTGCGGCGGCAGGGGCACAGTCCGGAAGACGCCCAGGATCTGACCCAGGACTTCTTCGCCGATTTGCTGGCGAAGGGTTTCCCTCGCGGAGCAGCGCCTGAGCGGGGCAAGTTTCGCTCTTTCCTCCTCGCCTCACTTCGCCACTCCCTGGTGGACCAGCACCGGCACGCGGACGCCGCCAAACGCGGGGGCGGTCAGCACACGCTTTCGCTGGATGAAAGCCGGGCAGAAGAGCGGTTCCGCTTGGAGCCTCAGCATGAGTTGACGCCGGAGAAGATCTACGAGCGCGAGTGGGCGATGACGCTGCTGGACCGAGCCCAGTCGCGCCTGCGCGGAGGAATACGTTGCGGCGGGCAAGGGCGAGCTTCATGACCGGCTGAAAGGCTTCCCGCTGGCCGAGAAAGGCGAGAACTCGTTCCAGCGGGCTGCGACGGGATTGGGCATGACGGAAAGCGCGCTGAAGTCGGCGGTGCATCGAATGCGGGCACGCTACCGCCAACTCGTCCGGGAAGAAGTGGCTCATACCGTGGCGGACCCGGCCGAGGTGCACGAAGAAGCCCGGCACTTGATTGCGGTCATCAGTGGTTGAAGAGGTTCAGGGTTCAGAGGTTCAGGGTTCAGGGTTCAGGGTTCAGAGGTTCAGAGGTTCAGAGGTTCAGAGGTTCAGAACCGGACCGAACCGGGAACCGGGAACCTGGAAGACTATGAAGATTGAACGGTTTGAAGAGATTGAGGCTTGGCAACTGGCTCGCGAATTGACTCGCCAAGTCTACCGCCTGACGAAGAAGCCAGGGTTTGAAAAGGACTACGGGCTGAAGAGGCAGATACAAGAGGCGGCTGGCTCGTCGATGCACAATATTGCCGAAGGTTTCGATGCTGAGACTAACGCCGAGTTCATCCGATTCTTGCGCTACGCCAAGCGGTCTTGCACCGAAGTCCAGAGCGAACTCTACGTCGCCTTGGATGAGGAGTACATTTCTCCCAGCGAATTCAAAGAGGTATACGACCAAGCTGGGCGCACGCATGCTGCGATTCGTGGTTTCATCAACTATCTCAGGGATTACGAAGTCCGCAAAGCGGCCAATCCCAAACCCTTGAACCGGGAACTCTGAACCTTTGAACCCTTGAACCGATTCGCTTCACATTACGTATTCATGAATAGAGACCGAACGATCAGATCGTATGCCACCCGCCCGGACCTGTTCTGAATGTGGCCAGGCATTGCCCGAAGACACTTCGGAGGTGCTTTGCCCGGTGTGCGCTTTGCGCAGCGTCGCTGACGGCGTCGCGGAGGTTGAGTCCGACGCCCAATCGGCAGAGCCCGGAGGTCGAAAGTCAGAGGTCGGCGCAGAGGACGGAAGGCAGTGGTCAGTCGTCAGTGGTCAGTCCCCGCGCTTTCGGCGACTACGAATTGTTGGAGGAGATCGGCCGACGGCGGCATGGGCGTGGTCTATCGTGCCCGGCAACGCAGTCTGAACCGCGTGGTCGCCGATCAAGATGATGGCCTTCGGGCCGACGCGTCCGCCGGAGTTGATCAAGCGGTTCCGCGCGGAGGCCGTTTCCGCGGCCAGCCTGCACCATCCCAACATCGTCGCCATCCACGAGGTGGGCATCCATGAGGACCGGCACTTCTTCGTGATGGACTACGTGGAAGGGCAAAGCCTGGCGCGGTTGGTGGGCAACCAACCGCTGCCGGCCAGGCGCGCCGCCGACTACGTCAAGACCATTGCCGAGGCGGTCCACTACGCCCATGAGCGCGGCATCCTGCATCGCGACCTCAAGCCCTCCAACGTCCTGATCGACGCGCAGGATCAGCCGCATGTGGTGGACTTCGGCCTGGCCCGGCAGTTGGAGGGCGATTCGGAATTGACCGTGACCGGGCAGGTGCTGGGTTCGCCCCAGTACCTGCCACCCGAACAAGCCGCCGGCCAGCGCGGTCGCGTTTCCCGGCGCACCGACGTGTACGCCCTGGGCGCGACGCTGTATCACCTGCTGACCGGGCGACCGCCGTTTCAGGCCGAATCCCTGGCCCAAACGCTGCACCTGGTGCTCCACGCCGAGCCCGTCGCGCCGCGCCTGCTCAACCCCAGCGTGCCCGCGCGACCTGGAAACGATCTGCCTGAAGTGCCTGGAGAAGGAACCGGCCCGCCGGTATCCCACGGCCCAGATGCTTGGCGGAGGAACTCGCGCGTTTTCTGGCGGGCGAACCGATCCAGGCTCGCCCCATTGGCCCGGCCGGCAAGGCCTGGCGCTGGTGCCGGCGCAAACCGCAGTTGGCGAGCCTGGCCGCGGTGGCAGCGCTGTTGTTCGTGTCGGGATTCGCCGGCGTGGTCTGGCAGTGGCGTCAGGCGGAATCCGAGCGCGCGCGGGCCGGAGTCGTGCTGAACTCACTCGCCCGTCACAACGCCTACGCCGCGGATATGAAGGAGGTGCAGCGGGCGCTCGAAGACAGCGACTTGGGCCGTGCTCGGGAATTGCTCAACCGGCACCGACCTCAAGCCAGTGACAAGTGGCGAGTGACGAGTGATCAGCACGGAACAGCAGAATCGGCGAGGTCTGAAATCCACAGTTCTTCACTCGCCACTCGTCACTCGCCACTCGCCACTGATTTGCGCGGCTGGGAATGGCGCTACTTCTGGAGCCGCTGCCAGAGCGACGAGCACTCTACCCTCTGCCAATACACGAACGCAGTGTCGGCGCTGGCGTTTTCGCCCGACGGAAAGTGGCTGGCCGTGCGCCAGGGAAACCACGCCGTGGCGCTCTGGGATGCGGTGGCGAAGCGGCCGAGGGCTGAACTACCGGCCCACGGTAGGCGTTGGTGCAAGGCCCTGGCCTTTTCGCCGCGAGGAAATCTCCTGGCGTGGAGCGATGAAGATGCCAGCGGAATGCCCGTGGTCAGCCTTCGAGACCTGAGCACGCAGAAGGAAGTCGCACGGCTTCCGCACTCAGCCGACCCTGTGTCGTTGGCGTTCTCGCCCGACGCAAAGGCCATGGCCACGTTGGCCTACGACGGAACCGTCCGCGTCTGGGACCTCGAGTCGCAACAAGTCGTGACCCAGTTCCTCACGGCGCAAGTCGATGTCATGCTCGACCGATTCTCCGCCGCCGCAACGGTGACGGCGACCTCGGCGGCAGACGGAGCCGGTGGACAGCGAGAACGCCGAGTCGCCAGCAAGCCAGGATCCTTCTCACCCGATCGTCGATCTTCACCGACCACTACGGCTGTGTGCTCTTCTCGCCCGATGGACGGTGGCTCGCCGTCGGCGAGGCCAAACCGCAGATCCGACTCCTGGACCAGACCACTGGCAGGGAGCGGATCATCCCGGCACCACCGCCAGCCGACGGGATCAGTGCGTTAGCCTTCTCGCCCGACAGCCGACTGCTCGCGGCCGGGTGCGGAGCTGGGGACAACGACATTCATGTCTGGGATTTGGCAGCGGGCACGGCGGCAGTGCGGTTCGCCGGGCATAGCGGCTGGATCGTCGGTCTGGCCTTCTCGCCCGACGGACAGACCCTGGCCTCGGCCAGCAGCGATCAGACCCTTCGCCTTTGGGATGTCAGCCCGGCAGGCCGAGCAGCGGCGGTTCCAAGGGAATGCGGATGAAGTCTGGGCCGTTGCGTGGTCTCCCAATGGCCAAGACCTCGTGACGGGCGCGAGGGATGGCTCGGTGCGGTATTGGGACCCGGCGGCGAAACCTGCGGCTGCGTATGCGGTCTTGCGCTGAACCCATCCATTTCTGGGGGCCGGCTTTCTTTCCGGACAGCAAGTCGTTCCTCACCGCCACCCGGCCTGAAGGCGCGGTCGTGCGGTGGGACACGGCGAGCCTTCAGGTGCTGGAGAGACTGTCCTTCCTGGGAACCAACCACACGAGTCTGGATCTTACGAGAGACGGTCGCTGGCTGGTCCTTGGCGACGCGCTTGGGAACGTTCAAGTGTGGGATTTCCCGGCGCGTCAACTGGTCACGAACCTGGTCTTTCCCGAAGCCAGGCTCTTCGCACTCTGGTTCTCGCCGCGCGGCAACATGCTGGCTGGTGGCGCATCTTCGTCGGACGACAGCTTCGCTGGCAAGCTCTGGGCGGTGGCCGGGTGGCGTGAGATCGATCTGCACGGTATTAACGTCAGGAACGTTCTCGATGCAGCCTTCTCTCCCAACGAACGCACTTTTGCGATCGGATATGGCGACGGGACGGCGGCTTGGTGGGACCTCGCGACCCGACAGAGACAGGCCTTCTTCGACTGCCAGGTATGCGAGCCCCGTGCATGTGGCGTTCTCGCCGGACGGCCGGCTGTTTGCCACGGCGGGGTTGAACGGCCTGATGACGGTGTGGGACGTGGCAACCCGACAAGCCAGGCCCATCGGTCGCGGTTACCGCAACGCACTGCACGACGTGACCTTTTCACCCGATAGCCAGCGGTTGATCGCTACCGGGACCAGCCCGAAGGACTTGGTCAAACTCTGGGATGTCGAGACCGGCCGTGATGTCGCCACGCTGCCGGGCGAGCCGGGGTGGTTCTGTCGCATCGGTTTTTCCCCGGACGGCAACACGCTGTTCGCGGCCAGCCTGGAGGGCACGGCGCTGTTCTGGCACGCGCCCTCCTTGGCGGAGATCCGGACGAAAGAGAAAAAAGAGCGTGCTCAGTGAACTTTCACAGGACCAAGGGAACCGGGCTTGCATCGAATATGTAAAATGCGTATTTTGGATTCATGAAGGCAACGGCAACTGAAATTGTCCGACATTGGTCCGGCTTCTTGGCCAAAGTGCAGCAAGGGTTCACGATTGACATTGTGAAGTCAGGAAAAACTGTTGCCCGGTTAAGTCCATCAGCCGGGTCCATGACCGGGCTGGAACTGGCCGCAATCCTTCGGCGACAACGACCCGATTCCGAGACGGCAGGAGAAATGGAACGTGTTTTGAAGGATCAGGAGACCCATGAGCGATCCGTTATTGATCGACACTGACATTTGGGTGGAAGGCGAACGACAACCGGGGGTTATCGCGAATTGGCTGGCCGATCAAGGAGACGTGGCGACCTGTGACACGGTACGCGCTGAATTCCTCGTCGGGGTTTATGCTCCCATGCGGCCTGCCACCCGCGAAAAAGCACGTCGCTATTTTGAAGAGGTCATTGCCTGCACGCCTTCTTTGCCGGTTGACCGCGCTGATTTTGACCAGGCTGGCCGTTTGATTGGCGACGCCATCCGACATGGCCAGGCGCGTCCGACCCTGGGGGATGGCCTGATTGCGGCCTGTGCCTTGCGCAATAGGCGCACTGTTGCCACAAAAAACGAAAAGGACTTTCAAGCCATGGGCGTAGCCACTGTAAACCCATTGACCGCACCAGCCCCGTAGCGGCTTTTGGCCATCATCTGAGCGGCGCTGTTGCTGCGCCGCATGGGATTGCAGCGAATCCGGCCAGTCACAATCTACCTGTTTTTTGCCGCCTGACATCAGCGCCTGGACGAGCCATCAGACAGGGGCTTCTCCCCAACACGCGGTCGCTGACGGCTGACCCACCAGCCTGCCGGGCCTCGCGCTCTTCTGGCACGCGCCCTCCTTGGCGGAGATCGATGCGAGGCAGGGGGCCAGAGAGGTTCAGGGGTTCAGGGGTTCAAAGGTTCAGAAACCTTGAACCGGGAACCTTGAACCGGGAACCTTGAGCCGGGAACCTTGAACCGGGAACCGCGAACCCTGAACCCTGAACCCCCAAAACCCTGCACCTTTTTCCCCCGACTTTCGTAGTAACGAGTGGTGAAGATACTTCTAACCACAATCCAAAGGACTATCCTATGATCAGCAAAAAGAACATCGCGCTGATAATCCTCGCCCTGCTGGCGTCCGTCTCGACGGCCTCCGCCCAGACCGTGTTGTTGAGCGATAATTTTGACGACGGCATCCTGACCGGATGGACCCGAGGAGGGTTTGGGCAGATCGAGGAGATCAACCAGCAGTTCGTCGTCTCGGGCAGCTTCGGTCCCACGCAGACGAACAACCCAACGGCTACCCACGCCGCCGGAATGCATTCGATACCCGCTTCTGGCCCGCTTCCTGACAACCAGACGCTGGAACTACGCGCCGATTTGGTCGGCGCCAGTCAAAATGACGCTTGGGCTGGGCTGCACTTTCTCTGGATGCCCCAGGGCCAAGGCTATCTCTTCTTTAAGGATGAGGACGAGGTTGGGTTGGTGAAATTCTGGAATGGGGCCATCTCGCATGCTTGGTTCTTTTATGAGAACCGCCCGCTCAAGAATCAAAACGCTACCTTGGTGCTTGCCCTCACGCGCCGTGGGTCCGATTTGGAGATTACCGCGCGCGTCCTGGACAAGGACAACGCCAATGCGGTCTTGTTCGAGCGCACGGTGACCGACACGCCCCAGGCAGACCCGGTTCTCCCCAACCGCGCTGTCCGAGGGGCGCTCAGCGGACCTGACTTGGCGGGAACACCCTGGGCCGTCGCCGAGGCTCCGACAGACGTCGAGTTGACGTTGACGTGGGCCAATTCGCAGGCCGCGCCAGAGCCTCCGGCCGAGGTCATCTTTGACAACCTGGAAGTGTGGCAATACGAATCGCCGCAACTGGCGATTCAGAATGCCGTCGTGCTCTCCTGGCCCGTCACCCAGGGGCAGTTCGTCCTGGAAAGCGCCGCCAGCGTGGATGGTCCCTGGTCGTCGGTTCCCGATCCGTGGTGGCGAACCAACGCGGGACAGTGTCAGGTCAGTGTCCTCGCGCCGGCCAGCATGACGCTGTTCCGCCTGCACCGCGCCGGATTCCCGAGCTACATCCCGTTCGACCGCGCCCAAGGCGAAATCCCCGAGGGAGTGGCGGTGGACCAGGCCGGAAATGTCTATGTCGCCGTCGGTGGCCCTGGCGGCCCCCGCAACGGCCAAATCTGGAAATTCTCGGCCGCGGGCGAAAGAAGTGTGCTGGTGGACTTTGGCACGCCCGGTGTCACCGGTCTGGCAACGGACAGCCTGGGCAACGTGTATGTAACCCGGGACGTCGTACCTCACAACGGGGTCTACCGAGTCAGTCCCGACGGCCAGGCTGTGCGTTTGCCCGGAACCGAGCAGATCGTCTTCCCCAACTCCCTCGCCTTTGACCCCGAGGGCAATCTGTTCGTCACCGAATCGTTCTCATTCGACCCGCCTTTGACACCGTACGCCTACACCAACTACATCGCGCCGGCCTTCGGCCGAGGTGGCATCTGGCGAATCCCGCCCCAGGGCACTGCGGAGTTGTGGCTCCGGGACGAGCTGTTGAGCGGAACGGGGAGCTTGGCATTCCTCCTCCCGTACCCGTGCGGCGCCAACGGCATTGGCTACTTTGAGAACGCTCTCTATGTCGCCAACACGGAGCGGAGCCTTATCGTGCGCGTCCCGGTGCTGCCCAACGGCGCCCCGGGCACGATCGAGACGGTGGCACAGGTCCCCGACCCGGACCCTGTCTACCTGTCGTCATTCGGACCGCCGGTGCCCGACGGCCTCGCCCTCGATGTCCAAGCCAACATCTATGTGCCGGTAATCAACCGCAACGCCGTCGTCCGAATCAATGCTGACGGCAAGGCATGGACGACGCTCGCCACCGTGGCCGATCGCCTCGACGCCCCAGCGAGCCTGGCCTTCGGCACGACCCTATCCGAGCGCACGAGCCTTTTCGTCACCAGCCTGTCCATGCTGCCCGGCTTTGCCGGACCCAGCCTTATCAAGATCGACGCGCAAATCCCCGGCTGGCCGCTGCCCTGAGCCGCGGACGACAACATGTTGTTATTACCGTTCTGGGAACCACCCCCGGAGGAACGACTCGAGGGTGCCGTCGTAGACGGCCTCCGCCAGGTGCTCGACGCCCTGCTGGTTGCCCCAAGAGTAGTCGATCACGAGTCGTCCCTGCCACTCGCAGAAGTTGATGTCGGAGTTGTTCAGGTTCACGGCTTCGGCGACTCGCGCCCGCTGGCGCTCGTCCAGCCTGGGATTCACCACCACCTTGTCTTCGGGCGAAGCGCGCAGGACCGGATTCCGTGAACTCGGCTGCCAGTGCACCAACTCGCGCGAGCGGACGACGCGCATTTGCCAGCTCTTGAAATCGCACACCGGCGCATCGCCATACACGCAGGCGGTCTGGTCGGGGTGAGCGATCGCCCAGTTGTAGCAGTAGAGCCCTCCCCGGCTGAGTCCAACCAGCGCCGGTTTCGCCGCGAAGCCGTAGCGCTCCGTCAGCACCCGATAAAGCGTATCCCAATGCCGCACCGCCTCCGGGCAACCCAGCAGGTCCGGGACGCTCAGGTAAACCACATGGAAGCCGCGACCCAGCAGCGCCAAGTCGGGATTAGGTTTGTGCCCGAAGAACTCGCCGTGCCAAACCCAAGGCCTCCCAGGGGCGGCCTGCTTCGGCGCCACGACCAGGGCCGCGTGCCCACCGACCTCGAAATCGTACCGCGCAAACCCAAACCACTCGCTCAGTTTGCCGGGAAATGGAGCCGCCTCCGCCCTTAGTGGGTCCGTGAGATCGTCGGCTTCGCGCTGGGCTTGACCCGGGACCGCGTCGGTCACCTCCGCCGGCGTGGCCGCATACGCAACCCACCCGAGAGCGGAGCCGGCCACCAGCACCCTCATCAACCGGCTGTTCTTGTGGTTGTGTCTGATCATGATTTGCCTATTCGCCACAGGGCCCCCTGCCCCCCGACTCTTTTCCATCCTAGCCGGGATTTCTCACCATCAGGTGGGTGTATCAGAAATCCCGGCTTTGGCAAAACCGCGCCCGGGCGGGGGAAATGCGGGTCGAGGCGCTTCCGAGCCCGCAATGGCCCGTCGACACCCTGTTGTCCGCTTCGCTCCCTCGATGCGGGCGCGGTTTTGCTTGTCTAGCGCGCATGGGTGCCTCTCTCGATGACATCGGCTTCGCGTTGCTCAAAACCTGGTGAGAAATGCGCGCTAGAGTGACTCTCTTTTTAGAATCCGTAGTCAACGAGTCAAGTTTTTGCCCCGCGCAGCGGGGTCACTTAGCGAGGCGTCGACTGCCGGTGATCGCAATGGACACCCAGCGGCCGCGGGCCGCTCAAACGCCTCGCTGGTCTGAGGTGAAGCCTCGCTAATGAACTGCCAACGCATCCACACGCCTCTCTGGCGCATGAAACAAACCACCCGTGCCTTCGCGCCATGCTGAGCCGAATGCACTACGAACGCAGTTCTGAAGAAACGGGTGGCGTTCTCGCTGAAAATCCTCCCGGCGAGCCGCTGCGCGTCCTCGACACGGAAATACCCTGCGGCGACCTTCTCGGACAGGACCTCGCCGATCAACTGCCGCGCCAGCTTCATCGTGGCGTACGTCTCCTCGACGTGCCAGTTGTCGCCCCCGATCGTCAACCGCGATTCATCCGGCAGAATCTCGATCGCCTCATGCAGCGCCAGCTTGAAGTGCGACGGACTCAACAGCAACGACCAGGTCAGATCGAGCCAGATGTTGCGATAGACAAACGCCATCGCCAGCAGCTCGCGACTCCACGGATATGCCAGGTGCATCAGCAGGAACCGCGTGCGCGGATGGCGCTCGACCAACCCGGCCGCGTTCAGCGGATGCGACCCGCGGATCAGCGCTGTGCCCAGGTGCATCTGCACCGGCAGATCCCGCTCGCCGGCCAGGCGACAGAACCGGTCCACGACGAAATCGCTGAAGGCCTTCCGCTCCGCCACAGAGGGCGACGCTTGGCCCCACGCCCGGCGCGCCGTCTGTTCATCCGGCTCGTCGAAGCTCAGGTCGCGGTCGTACGCCAGGGCATTCTTCAAGGCAACCTGGTGCCGCGCGGCCAGCGAATCCACAAGCTCCTCTAAGGCCGCGAGGTAATCATCGAATGAACCCGGCGCGCAACCCAGTCTGGCCAGCAGGGCATGGGCCGAGTTGCCGTTGTGATCGCGGGACTCGGGATTCCAGCCGCAGGCGAACGCGTTGATCCGGAGGACGGAGTTGTAGAGGGCGCCGAAGGCCTCTCGCGCGTCGAGCAACGGATCGCTGTACGGGTCGGTAATGATCCGCTCGACGCCGGCCCGCCGCAACACCTCCGCGCACCAATCCGGTCTGCGATGGTGTGCGCGCACGGCGGCATCCAGAGTTTCCCAGTTCTCGCGCGTCAGGGCGCTGCCTTGGCCGTACAGTTCCGTGACGCCGCGCACGAGATTGCGGACGAAAAAGCTCGATCCGCTGTTCTCAAGATACGGGGCGAGGGCTTCCCATGTGGTCGGGCTGGCGGCGGTCAGCATCGGATCGCGGTCGCGGCTCTCCGAGGGGAGCGGATAAGGCCGCGCCTGGGTCCAACCCGCGTAGCTCTGCTGGAACAATTGCAGGAGGTTGACCTCGGCTTGGAGGAGGATCTCAGGCATATGATGCTCGTGCACGTCCACAATGCCGAGCCCGGCAATAGACTGTTCGATCGAACACGCGCCCATGCCGCGAGAGTCCGTCCTGGCGTCCCGGTTTGTCAAGAATTGGGGGGATTGGGAAGCAAGCTAGCGCGCATTTCTCACCAACTTCGGAAGAACGCGGAGCCGATGTCATCGAAAGGTGCACTCATGCGCGCTAGCCCGGACTTTCTACATTTTCATGGACGCCGCCGGACGAAATCTGTTAGAAAGGCCAGCACGATCCACCCAGCGCGCCAAAACGTGGCGAGGCAAGGATTGAATGACCTGACTGCACCTATCGGCTAACGCCCCCCCCAACTATGAATGCCAGAAGTCTGTTCCTGCTCAGTCTGGTGGCTGTGACCTCGGTTCGGGCTGATTACCAAAGCACGGTCTTGGCCGACAGCCCGCCCGGGTATTGGCGGCTGGACGCCATCCCATCGACGATTGTGAGTTACGCGGTCAATCTGGGTGTCGCGGGCGCGGAGGTCGATGGGGTCATTGGCAACTACGTGCGCGAGGGATTGCCGGGCGCCCTTGCTGGCGACGCCGACCCCGCCATGCAATTCCTCGGGCACGCCAGTTCCCGGATCGTGGTGCCCTACAGCTACGCGCTGAACCAGGGGGGATCCTTCACGTTCGAATGCTGGATGAACCCGGGGTGCGCGCAGGGCAATGCGCAGGCGCTGGTGGTCAATCGCCAGGGGGAAAGCGGCTACACCATCTACATCAACGCCGACGGTTCGTTCAGCTTCAACATGAGTCGAGGCGGGGTGGGCGGCGCCTACTGGAGTTCGTGCGTGATCACGAATCCGGCCACGGTGGCTTCGATGGTGGGCAAGTGGACCCACATCGCGTGCGTCTATGACCAGGACGCAGGCACGACCGGGTTCGGCGCCGAATTCATCTACACCAACGGTGTGCTCGCAGCGACCAACGAGATCGCCGACCAGCCCTGGGTGCCCAACCCCGGCCCTGGCACGTTCAACCTCGGCGACCGCAACTTCGCCGGTCTGCTGGACGAAGTCGCCGTCTACAGTGTTGCCCTGGACGCGGCGACCATCCTCGCCCATTGCCAGGCCGGGACTAACGGCCTGGGCCAATACCAGGCCATGATTCTGGCTGACGCCCCCGACGGTTATTGGCGACTGGGCGAAACCGACGGTTTCGTGCCCGCGCCCGTTCTCGCAGAGAACCTCGGGACGGTGGGAGTCCCGGGACGCGGAACCTACGACCTCGGCACGCGGCTCCAACAACCTGGCGCGCTCGCCGGCAGCCCCGACAAATCGGCTTACTTCGACGGTCTCAAGATGATGACTGCGCCCCCTGGCGTGGCCCTGAACCCGCAGCCGCCGTTCAGCGTCGAGTTCTGGGCCAAACCGGCGGTCGCCTACAGCGGCAGCACGGCCCAGGCCTGCGTGCTTGGCGGTACGGACCGCGACTTTGGCCGCAGCGGTTGGCTGTTCTACCAGGGCGGCAACGGCTGGTCCTGGTGGCTGGGCACGACCGCCGCGTACACCATCCAGATGGACCCGACGATGTCCCTCGACACGACCCAATGGTACCACGTCGTCGGCACTTACGACGGCACGACCGCCCGGCTCTATGTCAACGGAGCCGAGCTCATGAACCGGACCGGCGCGTTCAGTCCGAACCCGAGCCGGCCCATCACGCTCGGCAGTCGGTACGATGGCTATGGTTATCAAGGAGGCCTCGATGAGGTCGCAATCTACAGCTCCCTCCTGTCGCCAGCCGACGTGCTCGCCCATTACCAAAACGGCACCAATGCGGCGCCCTCCCAGACTTACGACAGCCTGGTGCTGGCTCACGGCCCGCGGGCGTATTGGCGTCTGGGCGAGGCCTCGACCGGCGCCGATCTGGGGATCGTCAACAAGGGTTGGCTCGGCTCGGCCGTCGACGGCTCCGTGGTGGGGAGCCTTGCCCTCGATATCGACACCCCCCTGGCGGGCGACAGCAGCCCGGCCATCAACTTCGCGGGCGGCGGGCGCATTGCCATTCCGTTCGATCCCGCTCTGAATCGGACCAACGCCTTCTCGTACGAATTCTGGTACAAGGAGGACGTCGGTGCCGGCGGCATCCGCTGCCCTCTCTGGTGGCGGGATGAACCGGTCCTCGGCGACACCCGCGGATGGGTGCATTACATGTGGGACAGTTGGGATCCGAACTGGGCCGGCCGCGGAGTCGTCTTCCAGTCCAGCGACGTCTACACCACATGGAACGGGCTGGGCTCCGCCACCTTGTACGCCCAGGGCGAATGGCAGCATCTGGTCTGCACCTTCGACGGCAACGCCAAGCGAATCCACCTCAATGGCGTGCTTATCGCGGTCAGCACCACCCCCAAACTGGCGGTCAAGCCCGTGACGCGCGCCGTCACGACCATCAGCAGCGCCAGCTACCCATGGCTCGGCAGCCTCGACGAAGTGGCCATCTACACCAACGCGCTCCCGGTCGAGCGGATTCAGGCGCACTACGTCGCCGCGCGCGGCGTCCAGCCCCCGTCCGTGCCTCCCACGTTCGGGGTCGATGCCGTCGGCGTCACCAGCTACGAAGGCGCAACCGTCACCATCCGCACTGTTGTGCTCGGGACGGCGCCTTTCACCTATCAGTGGTACAAAGGCGCGACGCCCGTGCCCGGCCAAACCACCGATACCCTCACCCTCTCGCCGGTGCAGGAGAGCGACAGCGGAGACTACACCCTCGCCGTGAGCAACGCGGGGGGCAGCGCGGAGAGTCTGACCGCGGCTGTGCTGATCCTGAAGGCGCCGCCCACGATCGTGACGGAGCCGCAGCCGGCGGTTCGGATGCAGGGTTCGAGCGTGACACTGGCGGTCGATTGCGCCGGCTCCCTGCCACTCGTGTACCAGTGGAAGAGTAACAGCGTGGAAATCGTGGGCGCCAATGCCTCCACCCTGACGCTCGATCAGGTTCAGCCCTCCTTCGCCGCCGACTACAGCGTGTCGATCAGCAATGCGGCGGGGAGCGTCATCAGTCAGACCGCGAGATTGACCGTGGTCCCGGTGGCGCCGGGTTCTCTGGCGGCCGTGGTGGTCGCCGACGGTCCCGTCGCTTATTGGCGATTGGATGAAGCGCCAGGCGATCCGGTCGCTCACGATTACACCGGCGGGCACGACGGCGCGTACGACCCCGGCGTGCTCCTGGGCGAGCCCGGCGGCATCCTCGGCGAGACAAATCCCAGCGCCGCCTTCAGCTATGGCGGCATCACCGTACCGTACAGCGCGGACTTGAATCCGTACGCGACCTTCTCGCTCGAAGCGTGGGTCAAGATCGACCCCAGTGGCGCGGGCACCGACCGGCCGATTCTCTGGTCCTCGACCACTTATATGGGCTGGGCCTACGGCTACATCCTGTCGGCCGACTCATCGGATCAGTGGGCCTTCACGACCGGCCAGAAGACAAGTGGATTCGACACCATCGCCGGCGGCAGCACGACCAGCGAGGGCTGGAACCACCTGGTGTGCACGTTCGACGACGCCACCGGCGCCAAACGCCTGTTCGCCAACGGCGCGCTCGTGGCTGAGACCACGACCGCCACGGGCACCTACGCGCCCAACCAGCGCACCGAAGACGGCGTGCCGCCCTTCGACCAGGGCATCGGTGTCGAACTCCGGAACTACGCCAGCTTCGTTGGCGGCCTGGACGAAGTGGCGTTTTACGACTACGCCCTGAGCCCGGAACAAGTCAGCGCACATCACCAGGTTGGCGGTGCCCCAACCCTCGGCATCAGCGCCTCGGGCAACCAGGTCACGATCACCTGGAGCCTGGGCCGGTTGCTGGAGAGCACCAGCGCGGTCTCGTCCACTTGGACGCCGGTTGCCGGCGCCTCGCCGCCCTCCCACACGCTCACAACGACACCGACGGCCGCCAGATTCTACCGCGTCGTGTATCCTTAAAAACGCCTCCAGAAAACGCCCGTAAGCCAATTCTCTATCGATAACGCAATCTACAACTCATTCCGGTGCAACAAACTATGTCGGTGACACCACGTTGATCACGGCTCGAAGGCGGCAACGAACTCGACCGACCCAGCATGGCCCTGGGATGCTCATGGTCCTGCCTCACAACGGGCGAATCCACACGTTGCGGAAGCGCACCGGGTTGCCGTGATCCTGGAGATAGAGAGGCCCCTTCTCGGCGATTCCTTGGAGCGGGGCCGCCGTCGTGGGTTCCCCGCCGACAGGAACATGGTCCTGGATGAGCACGCCGTTGTGCAGCACGGTGAACGAACCGGGCTGGACCTTGCCATCGGCGAGCTTCTTCGGCGCATGAAAGATGATGTCGTAAGCCTGCCACTCGCCGGGCTGACGGCACGCATTGACCAGCGGCGCGTTATGCCCATAGAACGCACCGGCCTGCCCGTTCGGGTAGGTCTTGTTGCGGTAAGAGTCGAGCACCTGGATTTCATAGCGCCCCATGAGATAGACGCCGCTGTTGCCGCGACCTTGCCCCTCGCCCTTGAACGACAGAGGGCGCCGCCCACTCGACGTGCAACTGGCAGTCGGCAAACTCTTCTTTCGAGAAAATGCCGCCCTGGGGCGTGGTTTCCATCACACCGTTCTGCAGCTTCCATCTGGGCTCGACGCCACGCTCACCGCGGAACTGAGACAGGTCCTTGCCGTCAAAGAGCACGATGGCATCCGACGGCGGCCCGCCGAGCAGGGCCGGGATCGACCACCGGCGGTTCCTGGCTTGGCTTCGGGGCATCCGCCCCCTGGAGGCTGCTGCCGACGCTCGTCAGAAGCAAGCCAGCCAACGCGATGAGTTGAATCGACTGTCCTGCCACAACGTTGTTTTCATAGACGATGTTCTCTGCCTGCCATCGTTTGGCTGCGCGGCATGCGTCGTCGGCCAAGTGCGTGGTGACACCCAGCCCGCGGCTCAGAGACTCCAGCCTTTGCGATACGCCGGGGTTGACGTAAGCGTTGGCCGCATCGTTGTTCGTGAATCGGGCCTGCTGATTGTCCCACTTGAGCGTTTGGCCGGGGAAGCGAATGGCAATGGCCCCGAGCAGCGCGGCCTGCGTCAGCGGACCGCCGTAGCCGAAGTTGGATCCGGCCTGACGGCCGGTGCGAATCGCTTCAATCCAGTCCCAAGCGTGGTTTTTGACCCGCGGGAGTTTCTCGGGCCGGGGCATTCTTGCCGGAGTATTGATCCATCAGGCTTTCCGGAAGCAGACGGCAGCCACCGCCACCGTGCGAACCGTGCACAATCATTCCCTTGTCGCCAAAGAGGATGGCCCCCGTGCCCGGGCACCTTGTCGTCGGCCGCGAAATCCTGGGGCTTGGGAATCCGGTTGTTGCCGTCGTGCCAGACCATTTTGACCGGGCCGCGCTCCTTCCGGGCCGGAAACTCGAAGGTGATCTTGCGTGGCGGGAGGATAGGTCAGGCCCTGTTTCGCCGGATCATAGTCGGTCACCTCCGCTTGAACGGTTGACGGCGCATCCAGATCCAGCGCCCAGAAGGTCGGGTCCATCACGTGGCAGAACCAGTCGCCGATGGTGCCCGTGCCAAACGGCAGCCAGCCGCGCCAATTCCAGGGGACCCAGAAGGGCGTGTAGGGCCGGAACGGCACCGGACCGATCCAGAGATCGTAGTCGAGGCCTTTGGGCACCTCGTAGTGCTGGTCGAGCTTGTCCAGGTTGCGGATCTGGCAATACACATCCTTGAAGGCGTCACAGCCCGCATGAACGGTGTGCACCTGGCCGATGGCGCCCGCCCAGACCCACTCGCAGAGCCGGCGGATCGAACCGCTGGAATGCCCCTGGTTGCCGAGTTGGGTGACCACCTTGTACTCTGGTGGCGGCCGCCATGAGCGCGCGGACTTCGTGGACCGTGTGGGCCAGCGGCTTTTCGCAGTAGACATGCTTGCGGTGCTTCATGGCCTCCATGGCGATGACCGCGTGCGTGTGATCGGGCGTGCCGATGACGACCGCGTCGATCTCCGCGTCCATCTTGTCGAGCATCACGCGAAAATCCTTGAACTGCCTGGCGTTGGGATACTGGGCGAATTTCTTGGCGGCGTAGTCTGTCGTCCACGTCGCAAAGGGCGACCAGGTTGTGACCTTCTCCCGCCACCGCGTCAACGTCGCTGCCCCCCTGGCTGCCGATGCCGATGCCGGCCACGTTGAGCTTGGCGTTGGGTGAAATGCCCTGGGCAGCATACAACCGAGTGCCATGGAGAGATGGAAACGCGGCCATGCCCACTGCGGTGCCGCAGAGAAACTGGCGACGGCTAATAATTCGAGAGCGCGGACGGGTGTTCATTGGTTTTCAATCACGATAGATCATCTCGCCGGTTTGTGACCAGCGCAATCCCTTCGGCGCGCGGACGCGTATGCGCGTCAGCCCAGGCCAGGTTTCACAATCGGGGTCAAAGAATTGTCTGTCCTTTTGCCCCTCACCCTAACCCGGGAATCTCACCAGTGGGGCGATCGTGGCATTTCTGACGGTCCGTGGGTGAGATTTCCGGGTCTATGACAGCCCGCATGTCAGGTGAAGTGGGACGGTGACCGGTCAGATGACATCGAAAGTTGGTGCGAAATGCGGGCTACGGCCCTCCGACGAACGTCACGCCCTCGAGGGTCAGGTACAACGGCATGGGACCGACGCCGATTCCCAGGGTGTCGCCGCTCAGGCGCAAGCTCGCGTGCGGGTCCGAATCGCACCGCACGGTGACTTCCTCCTTCACACCCGCGGACGACTTCCGATCGAGACCGAATGCGGTTTGACCTGCGCCGGGCGTGGCGCGGATCGCCGCCTGGTCTTTGACGCGCGCCGCGAGCCTGACCTCGTGGGGGTCCCCGATGGTCCAAGCGGCGAGTTTCTCCGGGCCTGTCTCGGCCTCGAGCAGCAGGACGTAGTCTGATGCATTCCCGGCGTCCAAGCGCCGGACAATGCGATAGCCGGCGAGCGCGCCGGTCATCGTCCGGATCGCCGTGTAGGCCGGTTTGGGTTTGAGATCGGGCCAGACGGTGCCGAAGTTGTGCTCGCGTTCCGCGGGGTCAGTCCCGTCGTTTTTCCAGTCGTACCAGATCGAGATCGGGATCCCGGCCAACAGGTTGGCCAACTGCTGCCGGACGATAAAGGCGGCCTGGGTTTCCAGAGCGACTCCTTTGGTGTGGCTGGCGTAGCCCCATTCCCCGCTGATGATGGGCAGTTCCTTGCGTCCGTCGGGTGCATGGCGGCGGATGAGTTCGCGGAGCTTGGCGTAATCCTCGGCTGCGGTTTCGGGAGGTTTGGCATAATTGCGGTACGGATGCACACTGACGGCGTCGAGGTGGGCGAGCAGGCCCGCGCCGAAGAACTTCTCGAGGAAATCGAGCGGCACTTCGGACGTGGCCGGGGCGATGATCGTGGCGCCCGGGTCGGCGGCGCGAACGGCTTGGCAGGTCGCCAGGGCGAGCGCGATGTATTGGGTCACGTCAGGCTTCGGTTTCCAGAAGGAGATATTCGGTTCGTTCCAGATTTCCCACACCACCCGGCGGTCCTTGAATCGCCGGGCCGCTTCGCCGGCCCAGCGGGCGAACGCCGCCACACTCTCGGGCCGTTGCGGGGACGCTGTGTCCCGGTGATCCTTGCCGGACACGGGATCGCGGGTCGCCACGGTCTCTTCGTACAGGGGATTCGAGTAATCGAGGATGTAGATCGCGCGAATGCCGCGTGCGTCGAGGTTTGCCGTGAGTTCATCATAGGCGGACCAATCGTACCGTCCCCGCTCGCGCTCGATGCCCGACCAGCCGAGGTCCATCCGGATGAACTTGAATCCGGCGGCGGCGATCAGGTCGAGGTCGGCCTGGTGTCCCCGATGGAAGTGGATGTTGACCCCGACACCCTGGGGCAAGACGAGCGGGGGCAAATCGGGCGGCCGCGGCCACGAGTGCGAATGAAAGACAACAGAGAGGCAGAGTTTTCATGGTTGAACGCGCACCGTCGCCCCCCCTCAGTACGAGAGAACGGCCACGGTTGTCATCGCTCGTTTATCCTCCCGTCGCGAGATCGACAAGCCCGATCCGATCCTCGGTCTACGATCTGGATGCGTTGACCAGCGCAGGGGGCTGCCTCAGACTCTCGGTCGTTACGAGGCAACATGACTTATCTTGTACAATACTTGGCGCTGCTCGTTGGTTGTGCATCGTTCGCGGTTTGGACAGACACACGGACGTCCACCGCTCTGCCAATCCCGGACTTGTCGGATGCGCCTGGACACCGGAGCCCGACCAGCCCATTGCAACTGCAATCGCAGCAGCAGCGGCAGCGTCGGGAACGCGCTGCCCGCTCGAGCGCGCGCTCACCGGGGGTGTACCGGTCGAGGGTCGTGCCGCACTGGTTCGCGGACAACACGCGCTTCTGGTATCGGAACGATCTTGCTGGTGGCAGGCGGGAGTTCATTGTGGTGGATGCCGAACGCGGCGTTCGAGCGCCGGCGTTTGATCACGAATCGGTCGCGAACCAGATCGGCGCGAGCGGCCAGAGCGCGATTCTGCCGATCGAGGAACTCCGGTTTGCTCCGGATGGCTCGAGCATCAGCCTGGTGGGCGCCTCGAACAGTTGGTTGCTCGACCTCGGCTCGGGGCAGTTGAAGCCTGCGCCTCCGGGAAAGGCCGAGGCAGCGCCTGAAGGTCTGGCGGCGCAGGACCGCGAGCGGCCATCGACCCGCACCGGACCGGAGACGGAGATCGTCTTCGACAACCGCCTCGATCGCGAAGTCCAGGTCTTCTGGTTGGACGACCAAGGCGAACGTCGGAGCTACGGGACGATTCCGCCGCACAGCCGCAAGGCGCAACACACCTATGGCGGACACGTCTGGCTTGTGGCGGACCAACAGGGCGGGACGCTGGCCGTCTTCGAAGCCGCCGATCGTCCAGACACGGCGGTGATCACCGGCGTGCGCCCCGAATTGCGTCAGCGCCCGCCCGGACGCGCGCGCGACCGGCGCGGCAGTGCAGATCGATCGCCCGACGGAAAATGGACGGCACTTGTCAAGGGCGCCAACGTGTACTTGCGCGCGGAGAGCGGCGAGGAGTACCCGTTGAGCGAGGACGGTCGGGAGGGCAACGCCTATCAAGGGCTCGAATGGTCGCCGGATTCGCAGACGCTGGTGGCGTGGCGTGTCGAGCCGGGCGAGCGAAAGGAGGTCCACCTGATTCGCTCCTCGCCGCGGGGCGGTGGCCGGGCGCAGCCTGAGTCGCGTCCGTACGCGTTACCCGGAGATCGCTTCGCCAAGCACGAGCTCAACGTGTTCGACGTCGCGTCGCGCCGACACATCAAACCCGACGTCGATCGCTTCGAGCACGAGTGGGAATTGCCGCGGCTGAGGTGGCGTCTGGGCGGCCAGCGTTTTGCCTGGCAACAGGTGGATCGCGGACACCAGCGGTTGCGCGTGATCGAGACCGAGTGCGTCAACGGCGCCACGCGGAACATCATCGACGAACGCGCGGACACATTCATTTGGACGGCCCATACGGAGAACCTGGACCTCACGTACGTCAACTGGCTGGAAGACTCCGATGAGATCGTTTACGCCTCGGAACGGGATGGCTGGCGGCATCTCTACCTGGTGGATGTCAAGGACGGTCGGATCCGCAACCAGATCACCCAGGGCGAGTGGGTGGTTCGCGGCATCGATCGCATCGACGAACAGGCGCGGCAGATCTGGTTTTGCGCGAGCGGACTCAACCCCGACCAGGATCCCTACTTCATCCATCATTACCGGGTCAATTTCGACGGCACCGGCCTGGTGGCACTGACCGAAGGGAATGGCACCCACGCAATCGAGTTTTCCCCGGATCGCGCCTATTATGTTGACTGCTGGAGTCGCGTCGATCAGGCGCCGGTGAACGAACTGCGCCGCGCCGCCGATGGCCGGCGGGTCTGCCTGTTGGAAGAAGCCGACGTCTCGGAACTGAAGGCGGACGGCTGGGAGGCGCCCGAGGTCTTCGTGGCGAAGGGACGCGATGGCAAGACCGACATCTGGGGGATCCTTTGCCGCCCCCGCAATCTCGATGTGGGCAAGAAGTACCCCGTCATCGAACAGATCTACGCGGGTCCGCAGAGTTCCTACGTGCCGAAGAGCTTCTCGGCGGCGCCCCGATTCCGCGCATTGACCGACGCGGGCTTCATCGTCGTTCAGGTGGACGGCATGGGGACGGCGAATCGCTCGAAGGCCTTCCATGACGTCTGTTGGCGGAATCTGAAAGACGCCGGCTTTCCGGATCGCATCCTGTGGCACAAGGCGATCGCGGCAAAGTACCCCTACTACGACGTGAGCCGCGTCGGGGTCTACGGCACCTCCGCGGGCGGTCAAAACGCCGCAGGCGGCGTTCTGTTTCATCCTGATTTCTACAAAGCCGCAGTCGCGAACTGCGGCTGCCATGACAACCGCATGGACAAGGCCTCCTGGAACGAGCAATGGATGGGACACCCGGTCGGGACCCAGTACGCCGAGTGCTCGAATATCGAGAACGCAGACCGTCTTGAGGGCCATCTGTTCCTCGTCGTCGGCGAGATGGACGACAACGTGCCGCCGGAGTCGACCCTGCGTTTGGTGGACGCGCTTGTCCGGGCGAACAAGGACTTTGACCTCTTGATTGTGCCCAACGGCGGCCATGGCTCGGGCGGCGAATACTACCAGCGACGCCTGCGCGACTTTTTCCTCCGCCATCTGCAAGGTGCCCAGCCGCCGAATCGCAACAGGAAAGCGCCCACGCCAGAGGAACGCTGAACACTTGCTTTGGCGGTCGCGGCCGGTCATGATTTACGCAACACCATGAACACGAATCGCATTCCCGTCAGCGAGGATCTCCGGACACGCCGTCAGTTCCTGAAAGGCACCGCCCTGGCCACCGCCGGCCTGGCCGTGGGTGTCGAGGCCTTCGCTGCCGCGGACCCGCCTGCCAAAGCCCTGAACCACAACCCGGATATGGAGTACCGGCGCCTAGGCCGCACGGGTCTCATGATCTCCGCCGTCTGTCTCGGAGGCCACTGGAAACGCATCGATACCGTCGTGTCGACCGCCGGTGGCATCGACGGGCCTGACTTCCGCAAAAACCGACGCGATGTGGTCAGCCGCTGCATCGAACGGGGAATCAATTACATCGACGCCTGCACCGGCTCGGAAGTCCTCGTCTACAGCCGCGCCCTCGAGGGGCGGCGCGAGCAGATGCACCTCGGCTTCTCCTGGTTCGAGGAGGAAATGCGCAACGAGAACTTCCGCCGCGCCGATAAATTGCTCGCCACGCTCGACAAAGGCATGCGGGAGGCACGCTTGGATTACGTCGATCTGTGGCGCGTGACGATGCACGAGCAGAGCGGGCAGCACGCGCCGCCCGAAGTGGACGAGATGATGAAGGCGCTCGAAACGGCAAAGAAACAAGGAAAAGCGCGGTTCACCGGCTTCTCCTCCCACGACCGCCCGCACATCAAGTCGATGATCGAGACCTATCCGAGCGTCGTGGATGTCATCGTCACGCCCTACACCGCCAAGTCCAAAGCATTGCCGACGGACAGTGTGTTTGCGGCGCTGAAGCACCACGATGTCGGCATGTTCGGCATTAAGCCCTTTGCGAGCAATTCTCTCTTCAAGGGCAGCAGTGCGCCCGAGGATGCCAACGCGGCCGAGGACGACCGTCGAGCGCGGCTTGCGCTACGCAACATCCTGTGCAATCCGGCCGTCACCGCGCCCATTCCGGGCATGATCAGCCTCCAGCAGGTGGACAACGCGGCCGACGCCGTCAAAGAACGCCGCCAACTCGACTCAGCCGAGAGAGCCGAACTCGAACAGGCCGCGAAGGAGATGTGGGCACGGCTGCCGGCCGATTACCAATGGCTGAAAGACTGGGAATACGTTTAGCGAGGCTGCGCCTCAGGCCGGCGAGGCACGTTGCCAGTTTGTCTGGGTTGGACCTTGACCTTTGCCACCGGCGCCCGACGCCTCGCTCACCCGGAAATCTCACCAGTGGGGCGGTCGTGGCATTCCTGACGGTCCGTGGGTGAGATTTCCGGGTCTATGAAACCCGCGCCCAGCAAAGGGAATTGGCTCATCGGTTCAACAGAGCCGGGACGCGCCCCTGCCGCGTGGGGGACCAGGACACGCGGACACAGTGTGGTCGAGATTGGGTCCATCTGCTTGGGGCGCGGGTTTCTGAGAGCCCGCATTTCAGGCGCAATGTGACGGTGACTGGTCAGATGACATCAGAAGTTGGTGAGAAATGCGGGCTAAGTCGAGCGTCGGACATTGAGCGCCCTGGTTTCCAAGTGCCCGCCGCTTTATGCGCCCCAGCCGCAGCCACCCCTTGAACGTCATCGGCCCTCTCCCCATCCTGGTGAGCGCGCTCGCTCTAACCCTTCTGGCAAAGGCGCGCGAAGATGTCCCCCGCCAGTCAAACACACTGATCGCCCCGCTGCCGACGCCGACCACGCAGACCGCCCAATCCGAACCGGCCGGCCCCGTGGCGGACAACAGCCGCTGCTTTGTCTGCCATGCCAACTACGACTTCAACGACGAGGAACTCGCTTTCACTCACGCCAAGGCCAGCATCGGCTGCGTCAAGTGCCACGGAGAATCGACGCGTCACAGCGCTGATGAAGACGGGCTGACTCCCCCGGACCGGATGTTCCCGAAAGGTCACATCCGCTTCAACTGCCTCGGTTGCCACGACTGGGTGAAACTCGTGGCAAGCGACAAGGCCAAGCAAGACCGCACTGACCTCGAGGAAAAGCCGGACCATCAATCGGTGCTCGACGCCACGGCGCAGAAGAAGCTCTGCACCGACTGTCACGGCGACCACCGCCTTGGCCACCGCACACGCATCTGGGACAAACGCACGGGAAATCTGCTCCGGCGGGATGCGACCCCCGCAATGCTCCGTGCCCCGGGGGGATCGAATTAGCGAGGCTTCGCCTCAGACCGGCGAGGCGTGCGAGGGGCTCGGGCCGCTGCGGGTCCGCCACGATCACCGACAGTCGACGCCTCGCTAAGGGGCGCCGCTGCGCGGCGCAAACACTTGGCTCATCTACTACAGACTGCAAACGAGGAGTAAGTTGAGCGAGGCTTCGCCTCAGACCGGCGAGGCGTGTGAACGACTCGCGGCCGCTGGATGTCCACCACGATCACCGACGCCTGGCGCCTCGCTCTGTGGAATCCTTGGAACCTGGAGGGAGAGGGGCCTTCAAAACGCGACTTGATCACCACATGTTTGGGGTTTCAAGAATTCCAGCCCGCAACACCAAGTGGCCATGGACACATTCGTGCGAGTGTTCTGACCCGTGCCGTCGAAGCTGATCGTGCCGCCCATCCCCTGCCACGGGCAAAGCCCGGCCAGAGCGGAGCGGATCCGTGCGCGGCTTGCACCCGCCTGTAGGATGCGCTCGATCAACAGGCGGGTGGCATCGTAGGTGAGCGCCGCGGCCCAGTCGGGCGGGTGCCCTCGAGCCGCCACGAATGCCTCCACGAACCGGGTCGCGCGCGCATCCGCGACAGCCCCTGGACACGGAAGCGGGAAGCGGACTCCCTCGCTGGCCGGGCCCGCAAGCTCCCGGAATCGGGTTCGGCCCATTGAGTGTGTTCCGAAGACAACCGGACCCGGCCAATCGCTCTCCCTTCCCGGACTTTGGTCGCTCGAGTCCATCGCCATCGAGGAAGCCGAGGGTTCCGGGAGCGATTGGCGGATCGCACGCAGCCAGCGCGCGGCGTCCTCGACCCCGGCAACAATGAGGATCACGATGGGCTGAGCCACGGCGAGCGCTGCCAAGGGCCGGCTGACGTCCTGCGCACCGGGCTGGATATCGAAGCGGAAATCAGGCGGCTGTCGATGCCGGGCGAACTCGCGGAGAAGGGCGCGGGCGGTCATGCGCGATTCATGGTCGGTGGCGGTCAGCAATGCCACGCGCGGTCCCCTGCCCCGCTGTGGGCCGGCTAAAGCGGGGCGGTCCATCGCGGTGTCAGAGGGCGGAGCGCGGACGCCGTCGCTCCCCCTCCCCAAGGACGCCAGCGTGCGAAGCACGTCCTCGACGAGCACCCGCGCGACGGCGGTGTCCGATGGCGCGCATGAAAATGCCCAAGGCACACCGGCCAAGGTGACGGAAGGGTCGGTCGCGATCGGGCTCACGAGGGGAAGATTGGCCTTGGCAACGACTTGCTCGGCCAGGTGCGTGCTGGCGGAATCGATCGACCCGATCAGGGCGAGGGGCGTCTCCTCGTACACCATCCGTGTGAGTTGGGAAACGCCCGTGCCCCACACATTCTCTGACCAGCGAGGCACCAGGCGAAAGGGAGGGAAATCGGAGTTCGGAGATCGGAGTTCGGAGTTTGCCTGCTCGACCGCGAAGGTGGCGGACCACCAGAGGTCGCCAGTCAGAGGGTCGTTCAGATTCGTCGGTCCGAACCAGCCGATGCGGCATTCGGTCAAGCCGGCGAGTTCGTCGTCCCATCCATGGTAATCCAACGTCGCCTGGCGATGGTCGAGAAAGGGCCGGCGCGTTCGGTCCACGGGGGCTTGGGCCAGCCGATCGGCCGTGGCAGCCATTGCGGGCGCATTGTCACCACCTGCAGTGCCGTCCAGAGCGCCGCAGGCGCCCGGTTCATGGGGCACGGCTGCTGCGGCCAAGGAGGAAGGTGCGCCGGTGGTGGCACTGATCAGGAAGCTCAGAAACAAGCAAAGGCCGCAGTTCGTGGGGGAGCCGAAGCGGCGGCACAAGGCCGAACCAGAACGGGGGCGTACTGTTACGCCTGGGACTTCGGACGCTGTCGCGCGCCGGCTGGCGGGAACTGGACTGTCGGAGTTCAAGCGGCTGTCATCGGGCGCTGGTCTGCTCGCGCTCGACGCGCATGGTATGGATGATCTTTCCGCGCGGGATGCCCCAGTCCTCCCGGGAGTAGAACCTCCACTGGCCGTCCTCGTGGCGCGTCAGGAACACCTCGCCGGCATCGTCGAGCGAAGCGCTGAGGGGGATGTCACCGGTGACGCCGGGGAACGGATCCGGGCGATGGGCGAGGACATCGCGAATCTTGGCGCGGTTGAGGCCGGCGGTCTGAATTGCCCAGATGAGCATGTTCATGCCGTCGTAGGCATGGGCGGCATAGGTGTCGGGCTCGGCGCCCCAGCGCTGGCGAAAGGCCATCTTGAACGCATCGAGCTTGGGGTCCTGTCGGGTTGGATTCCAGGGGTAAGTGCAGATCACCCCTTCGGCGTTGGGACCGGCGATGCGGAGAAACTCCTCGGAGACGCACCGATCACAGGCCAGGAAAGGCTGGCGCATTCCCATCGCGCGCATCTGATTCAAGACGCGGGCGCCTTCGACGGCATTGCCCCAGTGGATCACGGCGTCGGGCTGGCTTTCGCGGATGCGCTCGAGTTGCATGGTGAAATCGGTGTCTCCAACCCGGTACGCCATCTCGATGACGACAGGGCGTCCGAGCCGGCGGCTGCCGTCGCGGATTTCGCGCACACCGAAGCGTCCATAGCGGTTGCTGGCGCGAATGATGGCGACGCGTTGTTGGCCCAGCTTGCGGAACAGGTAGTCGACCAATAGGTAGTTCTGCTGCCGATCGTCGCCGATGTTCCGAAAGACCCAGGGGATGTTGGTCTCGATGTAGGTGGGGTCGAGGTCGCCGGTGGTCATCATCGGCAGTTCGGCCTTGAGCGCAACGCGAATGGCGATGTGCGTGTTGGCCCCATCGATGGTGCCGAGGATGGCCCACACGTGCTCCTTGTAGGCCATGCTGACGATTTCGTTGCCGGAGGCCCCCCACAGGCCGTTGTCGTTGCGGACCACCAGCTCGAACGGGACCTTGCGCCGATGGTAACCGCCCTGGCCATTCGCCTGCTCGATGGCCAGGCGACAGCCGCGCAGCATGGCGATGCCGAGCACTTCCTCGTGGCTCTTGCCGCCTGTCGCCACCGAGACCGTCGGCATGATTGGCCCCAAGAAACCGATCTTGACGCTCTCGACATGCTCGGGTTCCGGAATGCCGCGGCCCGGACCGGTATACTCCATCTGCGTGAGGAAATGTTCCTTGAAGGGTTTCACCGCCCCAAACGGTTCGACATCGGCCGGAGACTGGGCGTAATTCTGATTGGTCATCAACGGCAGCGGGGGCACGTGGTAAGGCCCCACGTCGATCAACTTCAGGATCTCCTCGATGCTCGGCTTCGGGCGCGGCGACGCGTTCGTTGCATCGGTCGCGCCCGGATCGATTGCACAGTCAGCCGAGTGCATCCACCAGGCCAATAACAACATCGGCGCCAGGCGCACACGCAGGCGCAGATCATGGAAAAGCTCGATCGTCCTCATCGCGCATCCATTTCCTCGATGACTGAGTTTTGCTTTCTGGGATTTCAGAACTGGATCATGGGGCGGTCTCTGTCACGGCCGGCTTCGGGCCCGGCGGCTTGAGCCGCGGGTAATAGTCCTTGCCGCGCGCCCAACCGAGGCCCTTGGACGTCCCGACCCACACGTCGCTTCCGTCGAAGTCCGCCCACAGGGCATAGTTGTGCGGGATGCCGCGCGGAGAACGCACGGTTTGCAGAAGCTTGCCGGCACGGCGGATCTCGGCAACGCCTTCGTGGGTGTCGGGGTCCATTGTGTAAACGACCCAGGTGTCGGTCTCGAAGTCGACGATTGCACCGACGCCCTTGTCGGTGCAGTACCAGCACTCATGGGCGCTGCGTCCGCGAGCGGCGTTGTTGAAATCGCTTGGGGTGCCGCCCTCATGCGTGAAGAAGCCGCGCCAGTGCCGTCCGTCATAGCGGCAGGCGCCGAAGTACGTCGAGGCCCAAAGGACCTTGTCCACATAGCTGACGCCCGTCGTGATCACGTGCGGGATGCCGTCATCGCGGTAGAGGTCAATCTCCATCTCGCCATCCGGATCCACATAATGTTTCCACCGTTCGGTCGGCAGATCGAATTCGAGGACGCCGCTGCCCCAGATGGCCAAAAACACCTTGCCGTCTCGGGCGCTCACGCCGTAATTCCAGATCTCCTCCATGGGAGCATTCTGTTCGGTGTAGATGTCCCATTTATCCTTGACGGTGTTGTAGCGGCTGGCGCCGGCCGTCGTCGCAGCCCAGATCTCGTCCCCGATCACAGCCACACCGTAAACGACATCATTGACCAAACCGCTGTTGAGTTGGTGGTAATGATCGAACCGGCCGGCGCTGAACCGGGCCAATCCGCCGCCAAAGAGCGCCATCCAGACCTCGCCTGTCCGCGGATCGACATCGATGCCGGCAACAACCCGCCAGGGCAGTCCCTCCTTCTCGGTCCACGATCGGATCTTCCCGGTCCTCTTGTCATACAGGGCGAAGCCGTTCTCGGTGCCGATCCACACCCGCGGGCCATCCGCTTTGATGGCGAAGATGTGATCGTTGGGCAGACCATTCTTCACGGTCCAATGTTCCCATTCTGTGTAGACGTAGGGCAGACCGGGATCCGCTGCGGGCAGGTCAGCGGCGAACGCAACGCCGAGGAGAAGGAACAGTGCGCATCCGGGCCGCGCGAACGAGTGCGGGAGTGCGCATCGTCGAGCTCGGATGGCCACGACCGTGGTGCCTGGATTCGGGTTCATGGGTGGTCTTGGGCCTCGGGGTCGGTGTAAAATGAACTCGATTTTGGCACAACCTTAGAGCGTCTTCAGATACTCGACCAAATCGTTCAACTGATCCTTGGTCATATCGTTGGTCACGCCGTGCCTGTCATACGGATTGTAGACCGTCCAAATCTCCTCGAGTGTCGGGGCGATCCCGTTGTGCAGATAGGGTGCGGAGTCGTAGATATTATGCAGGTGCGGCGCGTCGAATTTGCCGTCGCGATCGTAGGCAAACCGGGTGCCGACGTCGTGCACTTTTCCGTCGGTGTAGAGAGGCGGCGGATGGCAGGTATGGCAGCGATTGCCAACCGGAATGATCTCGCCGCTGTTGTTCCTTGCGCGCCCGAAGATGGCTTTGCCGCGCCGCTGCGCCTCGGTCAGGTCCTGGCCGAGTTTGCGGTAACGGTTGGGCGGGCGCGGGATGCTGCAGAGGTAGTCGTGCAGATCGGTCAATTGATCGGGGGCGAACGGTTGAATGCGCGTGATGAACACGGCCAGACGCGGGCCGCACTGCCGCTTGAGGCTCGGATTGATGCCGATCCACTTGTAGGGCGCCATGTCGTTGACGCCGCGCAGGGTTCGGTTGTCGATGGGGCCCATGCCGATGCCGTCGTCCTCGATGTCATAGACGATGTTGTCGATGTGCCCATCCGGGTGACAACTGCTGCACGAGAACTGGCGCCGAAACGTGATGTCGGCGCTGTGAAACAGCCGCTCCCCGCGGCGGCGCCTGCTCAACTCGGGCGAGCCGCCCAGATCGATCCGGCCGGCGGTTTCGAGCTGCTTCAAATCGATCACCGTCACCGAATCGTCGAGCATGCTCGCCACATACGCAGTCGAACCGTCCGCAGAACACACAATGCCCTTCGGGCAGGTGCCCACGGGAAGATGCGTGACGAGAAACTCGGATGGTCTCCCCAGGTGATTGGGAATGACCCGCTCGCGCTCGGCGGGGCTGGCGGCCTTGAGCAAACCAACGAGCTTCGGCAGATCCACCACGGCCACGCGATCGAGACTGCTGCTGGTGACCAGCGCGTGCCGCCCGTCGGGCGTGATGCACACGTCCGACGGATCGGGAAAACACAGATGACTTTGATCCAAGAGCACTTGATCGATCGTGCCGTCCCGCCAGACGACCCCCAGCCCATTGGATATGGTCCAGCCGCGATTGATCCGCGTCATGGGCACGAGGTTCTTGGTTCGCAGCAGGGTGATCAGGGCGTACTCGCCGCTCGGATGCCAAGCCACGCCCTGCAGCAGGTTCGCCGCGCGCACGAGGAGCCGGTCCTCGACCTCAGCGCGCTCGGCGTCGATCACCGTCACCTCGCTCAGGGACGGGGTGCGGTCGGGCACGAACCGCGACAGGGCGTGCGTCACGAACACGGACCGACCGTCCGGGGACTCGGCGAGCGACCACGGCGAACGCGAGGCGCTGAGGCGTTTGACTTCTTGGAGAGTCGCCAGTCGATCACCGAGATGCTGTCGATCGACGTGTTGAGCACGTAGAGATGCTTCCCCTGGCGGTCCACGAGAACGCCGTGGGGCTCGTCCCCGACCTCGATGGTGGCCGATCGATCTGGCGCGTGGCCACATCCAGGACCGAGACGCTGTCATCCAGCCGGTTGGACACAAAGGCTCGTCTGCCGTCCGGCGTGAAGCACACGTCGTTGGGCTGGCCGCCCACCGCGATGTCCGCCACCTTCCGCCGAGTGGCCGTGTCGACGACGACGACAGAAGCGGCGGCCTCGCAAGTCACCCAGAGTTCGTTCCCGTTCGGTGTCAACGCCAGGTTCATCGGGTTCTTGTACGTCGGTTCGTGGAGCCGGCTGTCTGCGGAGGCCCGGACGGGTGCGCGATCTTCTTGCAGCGCGCTTTCGTAGTCGAAGGGCTTGCCGTGCGCGTGCTCGGTGGCAGGGCTGGCAGGTCTTGGCGGTCACCTCCCACAAGCCGTTCGCGCGCGCGGCGCCCCTGTCGAGCATGATCGCCTCCGGCGAATAATCGCTTCCGGGGCCGTGGCACGCTTCGCATTGCACGCCCTCTCGAGCATCAAAGCCGCTCAGGAAGCCGTCCCGCGCGGAACCGTGGCCGGTCGTGTGGCATCGGAGGCATTGATCAGCCTGCTGCGGATCGCCCCGCACGCCGGCCTCGATCGACAATTCCAGGGCTTTCGAGGTCGCCAGAGACGCGTAGGCCCGGGCGTGATCGGACATGCGCCACTTGCTGAACTGAAAGCCCATCATGGGGCCGGAGTGGCACCGCGCGCACGCCATCACGCCGGTGTACTTAAACGCGTCCGTGCGCAGCGCCCCCGTCGGTTGAGGTGGATCCTGGGTCTCTTCGTTCTTGGGCTTGGGGTGCGCTATGGCCTGCCAAGCCGCATCCAGGTCGAACGGCTTCTTCACCAGCACGGCGTCGTGCGAGCCCTTCGCGCGGTGGCAGATCATGCAGTCGTCCTTCTGCGGCATTCTTCAAGCCGTGGGCCATGGCCTTCTCGCGATCTTGCATGATATCCTCGGGGGCATACTCGCTGCCCGCTCCGTGACACGCCTCGCACTGCACGCCGTCCTGGACATGAAACCCCTCCGCCCTCTCCCAGTCTTCGGCGTCCGCGGCGGCGGCATGGCAGCCCAGGCACATCCTGGCCTTGTGGGGTTGTTCGGTGATTCCACTGAGGCGGGCGATTTCCTCGGACTCGGGCAAGGCCAGAGAAGCATAGGCCTTGGCGTGGGCGCTCAGGCGCCATTTGCTGAACTGATGGCCGCTGTCTGGCCCCTGGTGGCAGGCGGCGCAAGCCAGAACACCGATAAAGATCGGATCCTTGCTGCCGGCCGACGAAGCTGCGACTCCAGCCGCGGACAGGACGACCAGCGCGAGCGCCTGCGTCGCCATTCGATTCCAGCACGTGGTCATGTTCTCTTCAAGGCCGCGACCGCTCTGATCGGCCTTCGTCTTGCTTCACGGTCAATACCTGGTTCGCGCGCACGTTGTCGAGGGCCTGCTTTTTTCCGTCCGGCCAGACGATCTCGACCGACTCGGCCCGGTCCGCATCGCCCAAGCCGAAGTGCGGTCGCGGGTCGCTGCAGGTGAGATAGCCGTTCACGCCGAGGACAGGCTGCATCATCGTGATACCGCCCGCCTTGACAGTGACGGTGCTGCCGAGGGCGACCATGCCGGTGTCTTTCCACACGGGTACCACCTTGAGCCAGTTGCGCCGGTTCCCGCCATCGTTACGGAGCAGGCGAGGCGCGTCCTCGACCACATGCACTAAAACGTCGAGGTCGCCGTCGTTATCGAAGTCGCCAGAGGCGGCGCCACGCCCGACGTATTTGCGGTTGAAGAACTCGCCGGACTGGCGGGCCATGTCGCGGAATCTGCTCTTGCCATCCCAACGCGCGACAACAGATTCCTCGACATAGAGGTGGTGGGGATCGCCGTTCGCGATGAAAAGGTCGACGTGCCCATCGTTGTCGTAATCGTTCAACAGGCCGCCCCAGCCGGTGTACTGCCCACACAACACGGCCACGTCCGCTCTGGGCGGTCACATCCAGGAACAGGCCGCGCTTGACCTGGAACAGCAGGGAGCTGTAGCCCATGTCGGGGATCAGCAGATCCAACAGGCCGTTGCGGTCCACGTCCGCCACAAAAGGGCCCATCGAGGACACGCCTTGGCCACCCTCGCCAAAAGCGGTTCCAGTCTCAGCGGCCAGGTCACTGAAGCGCCCTTTGCCATCGTTCACCCAAAGGTTGTTCGGCATGGCGTCATTGGTGACGTAGATGTCCACGTCGCCATCCCCATCGAGGTCAGCCGCCACCGCGCCCATGCCGCGGCCGCTCGGTTCCCAAAGGCCGGTCTCGCGAGTCACTTCGGTGAACGTCCCATCGCCGTTGTTACGGTAGAGATGGTCGGGTTGGCCGGGGTAGGAAAGCGGGCCGGGGAAGTTGTCGGCCTTGTAGTATGCCCCGGTGCGCTGGAAGGCGCCCTTGTCGTATTCCAGGTAGTGAACAACAAAGAGGTCGAGAGATCCGTCGCCGTTATAGTCGAGCCATGGAGCCGCCAGCGCCCACCCCGGACTCGGCACGCCCGCTTTGTCCGTCACATCGGCAAACGTGCCGTCGCCAAGGTTGCGATAGAGAATGCTCCGACCGTAATTGCAGACGTACAGGTCCAGATCACCGTCGCGATCGTAATCGGCGGCGGAAGCCGCCATGCCATAGCTTTCCTCGTATCCGGCGACCCCCGCCTTCTCGGTCACGTCGGTGAAGGTGCCGTCGCCGTTGTTTCGATAGAGCGCGTTGCGAAGCTTGCCCTTCAAGGAGCGTCCGCGGTTGTCGCTGATGTCCGGATGCCAACGCCCGTTGACGCAGTAGATGTCCATCAGCCCGTCATTGTCGTAATCGAATACCGCTCCGCCCGGTCCTGTGGCTTCCACGATGTTGCTCATCTCGAAGTCGCCGTAGACTGTGCTTGAACCGAAGGCCCGCCGCCTCGGTCACGTCCGTGAAAGCCGGCCACGACGGTTCGGCCGCATCGAGGGCGACGAGGAAGACGGCAGCGCCTGCGATCGTCGGCGCACGGAAGAATCGGCGGGCCATACGTGGGCTGTTCATCGCATCACGGTTCCAATGTCCCAACAGACGCGGAGGATACGCGACCCTGCTCCGCGGCAGCAGGCGTTGTCGGCGGTTCCACCGGATCGAACGGGGCGCCCAGGTCGATCCATTGGATGACGATTCGAATGTTCTCTTCGCCCAAGGGACTCCCGCGGCCCGGCGGCGGCATTCGGCTGACCTCCCGAGAGGTGGCGGGAGCATCGGGCGCAGCCTCGTCCCACGGACGGGACGTGTTTTGACCGACCAGCCGCCAGATCAGCCAACTGGTCCGGGCCCGCCCTGGATCCACGTAACGTCCCGGACGTGGCGATGTGGTCGACAGGTCGGCCGTAGTTGCTGCCGAAGGGAGCGGCGCCATCAGCGCGGCGTAGCTCTCTTCGAGGCGAGTCCCCGCGGGCCTGGGACTCAAGAGCGGCAACTGGAGTGGGTTCGATTCACCGCCATGGCACTCGGCCGATGCACAGTGCTGTTGGAGCAGCGGAGCCACTTCGCCGCGGAAAGAAACGGACCGCCGCTGGCGCGGAGGCAGGACCAAGCGGTTGGAAGGGCGGCGCAGGGCCTGGACGTATTCGTTGTCGGGAATGCGCTCCGGATCCTCGTGGCAGCCAATACAACCCCGCGTCTCCTTGGGCTTCACCCAGATCCAGCCGCACGTGCCCAACGAGAGTCCGCGTTCATCGAGCGTTTGAAGCAGCAGTGGCGTGTCGGCCGGCACTTCCACGTTGAACGATCCGTCAGACTCGACCGGGGCTTCTCCAATGAGCCGCCGCGACAGAAATGGCCAACGGCGCTCGTTCTCCGCGGAAACGATCGGAGACTCGAAGACGCCCTCGATCAAACGCACCCGCTGGATCGAGCCCGGGGGCAAATGGGCCTCCCGCATGGCGTCGCCCATGTAGCAGTTCAAGCCGTAGAAAGTGCCGGTGTCGAATCTGGGCTCGACCACGGTGGAGTGCCCATCCGGCCGCCGGCGCGGCTGCGCCGCCACGGCCTGGATCTCGTGAAACTCAGCCGTATCGAACACCAATTCACTCCGGCCTCGGTCGAGATCCAGTGCGGAAATGCCCCAACTCCCTTCCCCTGTGATCTCCCGCTGCGCCACAAGAATCCGATTGCCCCTCCAGGGAGAGGGATAGAGAAAAGCCATCCCCGAATCGCGGCTCACACGCCTGTAGGTCGCATGCGGACGCCGTTCATCCACGCAAGCCAGGCGACCGCCGCCCTCTCTCGATGGGGAATCGGGCTCAACGAACACCACCCGTCCGAACTCGGTGGCACACGGCATCAGTTGGACGGGCGCACCCGCGGTTCCGCCGTAGAGTTCCATGTCCGCTCCTTCCATATGGATTGCGAAAAGCCCAAAGCGACCCCCGTGGCCGCCCGGTTCGAGCGAGTGAGATTCAGCCGAGTAAATGACCCGCCCGTCCCACATCTGAAACGGGTCGAGGCACTGGTGGGGCGTGTAGGTGAGCCGCCGCACCTCGGTCCCATCGAGCCTGATGTTGTACAGGCTCGGCACGGGAGTGCGCTCGGCGACGCCGCGGGACGGCTCGATCCCGACAAACACGGTCGTCAACCACGGTTCGGGCGAGTCTAAAGTGAAGAGCGTGCTGACGTAGATAGGGCTCCAGGCCTCCATGTGCGCCGGGCTGATCGCTCGCAAGTCGCCGCCATCCAATCCCATTTCCCAGACCCGCCAACGATCACCAGGGGTCTTCCGACCCGCGAACAGCAAGCGCTGGGCATCGAACGAGATCTGAGGATCACAGGCTGACTCGAAACCGCCTGAGAGAACGCGCGTGTCGCCGGAGGGCAAAACCAAGACCAACCGCGCCCCGGCGAGCCAAGCGGGGCGCATCAGGCCCATCGGATCACCACGACCGCGCCGCCCTTGCATGTTCTGGAGGGGAACCTGGGTCGCGACCAGCGGCACGTCCAGGACAGCGCCCGCACACGCAGCGCTGAACCCTCCGGCGGCAAGCCACAGCAGGCCGGCGATTCCTAAGCACAGCAACCTTTTGCCGGACTTTACCACAGACGTCGTCATGCAGTGACACCCTGCGCAATCATGCCAACCGCCTCGGTGTCGTCCCGCGGCTTCCGGGCGTCTGTGCCCCCCGCCTCCCGCGCGCACCGAGAGTTGGGTGGCGGGCACATTGCGATTGACACAGGCCTTCCATGACAGGATTGACAAGCGACAGCGGGATATAAATGGAGGGACGCGGCAATCTGGCAACTCAAATCCCCTTTGGGTGTCACCTTCGGTATTGCGGAACTGACACTGCCTGACTAATCTTATCGCTCTCCACACCATGAAGACCCTTCGATCGAATCGCCCGGGCGGACTCGAAACCGTTGCTCTGGCTAATCCTCCTGTTGGCGTCCCCGCCTGCAATGTCCGCAGGCCCAGCCGCAGCATCGCCAACCACCGCGCTCTGGGCGAGCGATGCCCTGACCAAAGTGCTGCGTTCGGACCAACCTGTGGGACCTGAGTGCGACACGCTGAGACTGAGTGGCGCGCGCCGGGAGATTGTTAGCGGTCAAGCCGTATTCTGGTCGTCGAAGGAGATCGCCGCGGCCGGGGCTGCCATGAGCGATCTGAAACCGCGCCTCGCAGGAGCCGGGATCCCCAGCAGCGCGGTGTCGCTGCAGTGGGTCCGCTACATCGACATCACGCGCAACAGCAGCATCCCCGCAGACGAACGCGTGGCCCAGGCACCGGCGAGCCTCCCGGACCCCTTCTGGGAAGCCCCGGTCATCGCCATCAAGGCGGAACAGGCCCAACCGCTTTGGATCGAGGCGCGGATTCCCGAAAACGCAGCCGCAGGAGACTACGAGGGGCGCCTGACCGTGAGCGCCGATGGCTCCTCGATCGGATTGCCGGTGACGTTACGCGTGTGGGACTTCGAAGTGCCCGAGGAGAGGCATCTCTCGGTGGTGAATTGGTGGCAGTTTCCCGGGCAAGGGTTTGAGAGCCATGGGCCAGACGACTGGGACTTGCTGCGGCGGTTCGCCTCGTTCCTGGTCGCCCACCGTCAAACCGACCTGGCCGCCGAGATCGGGCGGATCGCGGAATCGGGCGATGCACAGCAGGGCTACGCCCACGACACCAGCCGGCTCGAGCGGTACGCGGAGGCCGCCTTCGATGCGGGCATTCGCCAAATCCACCTGCACAGCGTCGGACGCCGCACGGCGGACATTCTCGATCCGGCCTGTCAGGTTGAGCCTCACGAGCCGAACCTGCGGCGGCTGGGTGCATGGGAGAAGGTCATTCAGCGACGCGGTTGGCAGCGCCGCTTCGTCACGAGCATCGTCGACGAGCCGTTCATCTACTATGAGGACTCCTATGAGGCGGTGGTGAACCGGGTGCATGAGGTCGCCCCCAGCGTCCGCTGTCTCGAAGCCGTCGAGGCCGAGTACCTTGGCCCACTCGATGTCTACGTTCCCAAGCTCAGCCATCTTTCCCTGTGGTATCCGCGATTCGACCAGGCGCGCCGCGAAGGGGCTGAGCTGTGGTTCTACGTGTGTTGTCATCCGCTGGGTCGCTATCCCAACCGATTCCTCGATCAATCGTTGCTGAAGGCGCGCGTGCTGTTCTGGATCCCGTATCTCTACGAACTCGACGGCTATCTTCACTGGGGTCTGAACTACTACGCAGGGGATCCTTACACGCAGGAGGGCATTAGCAAGGACCTGCCTCTGGGGGACCGCGCGATCGTCTACCCGGGCAGAGAGGGTCTGTTGGGGTCCTTGCGCTTCAGTGCCCAGCGGGACGGACTCCAGGACTACGAGTCTTTGCGCGTGCTCGAAGAGAGGCTTCGCCGGATCAAGCAGAGCGCGGGACCGGATGCGTTCTGGCTCGACCCCCGTCAGCGCCCGCTCGAGTTGTGTCGACGGGTGATTTGGTCGTTTCACGATTACACGCGCGACCCGCGCGTCCTGATCGAGACCCGTCGCGTCGTGGCCGAGGAAATTGAAGCCCTTGGATCTGAACCTCGACTCGTCGTGCAAACCTCCCCCCCGGAAGGCACGGTGGTTCCTGCCGGGCCCAGGGCGATTAACGTCCGGGGATTGGCGCCGCCCGGCGCGAAGGTGACGGTGAACGGGCGGACGGTGGCAAACGCGCGCCCCAGCGGGTACTTCCGTGACGCTGTCTTTCTGGGCGACGACCAGCCGGCCATCACTGTCACCATCGACCACCAGGGCAAGCAAAGCCGTGCGACCAGGACGTTCACGCTGGCCGATTGACCGTTGCCTGGGCAACCGAAGCGGTCGTGGCAACAGACGACCCTCAACATGTTAGCCCGCATTTCTCACCAACTTTCGATGTCATCTGACCGGTCACCGTCACATTGCACCTGAAATGCGGGCTCTCAGAAACCCGCGCCCCAAGAAGATGGACCCAATCTCGATCACACTGTGTCCGCGTGCCCGGGTCGCCCAAGCGGCTGGGGCGCGTCCCGGCTTGGTGAACCGATGAGCCAATTCTGCTTGCTGGGCGCGGGTTTCATAGACCCGGAAATCTCACCTGCGGACTGTCAGGTATGCCGCGACCGCCCCACTGGTGAGATTTCCGGGTTAGCGAGGCTTCGCCTCAGACCGGCGGGGCGTGTGAACGACTCGTGGCCGCTGAGTGTCCACCACGATCACCGGCGCCCGACGCCTCGCTAAGGGGAAGAAAGGCGCGATTTAGTCTTGCCGCCAAGCCCCTGATAGGCAAGCAATAGCACTGGACCGCCCTGAATGACCGTTCGGGAGCTGTCGTCTGCAAACTGAACTATGGTGACATCTGTCGGATCTTGGGTTCGCCAGGCCGCGTTGGGAGTGTTGGTTCTCCTGCTGGTCACATCCTGCTACAGGTCTACTCAAACATCCGGGGGCAGCCCGGCTAAACCGGCCAAGACCACGCCGGCGAAAGCGAAACCAAAAGCCGCCCCTGCACAGACCTCCGCCCGAGCCCAGAGGACGCCCAAGGTCATTTACACGCCATCGCACGACGAGGAGATCAAGGCCATCTTCGATCTGGCGAAGAAGCAGCGATGGGAGGAGGCCGAGACCCAGGCGGCGGCCCTATGGGCGCGTGACCCGCAGGATCCCGCGGCCATCCGCCTCCGTGATTGGATCCGTCAACAGCGTGAACGGAGCCGCGAGCAGGCGCTCGAAGATCAAATCCGCTCCATTGAAGCCAACAATTCGGTTTTCAACCCCACCGTCAAGGATCTCCTCACGGAAAAGAAGGACCGCGGCCTGCCTCCGCGCAAGGATGTGCGGGACGCCGTTCAGCAGATCAAAGCCACGCCCTACATTCCGGAGAGCTACGGACGCACGAACTATCTGCGCGGGTTGATGTTCGATTTTGAGTCGCGCCAGGGGCGTATGGCAAAAATCCTCGAGAAGGAAGTCTCGGTGGTCCTCGAAGACGCGACGCTCGAATCGATCATTTTCAACGTTGGCCAGGCCGAAGGCATCAACTTTGTCGCGGACAAGTCGCTCGCCGCCTTCAAGACGAAGCTGAGCGTGAACATGAAGCAAGTGAAGCTCTCCGAGTTTCTCCGCTACATCTCGCGCAACCTCGACTTGCAGTTCCAGGTCGGCGAGGAGTTGATTTGGATCGTGGATAGCAAAGACCCTAAGAAGGTTCTCGAGGAAACGCGGTTTTACCGACTTCAACGAGGGTTCGTCTTGCCCGCCGAGTTTGGACCGCCCGAGGTGACCACCACGACCACCACAGCCAATAACGTCCGAAGCGTCCAGGAGGTCCAGAAGATGGCCAAATTCGTCAACGACCAGACGGCGACCATGCCCGCGATCGAACACGCCATTACCAACTTCTTCACCGGCAAGTATCTCATCGACTACGAGCGCAACGTGATTGTCGCCCGAGGCACCCCCGAACAACTGGAAATCCTCGAACACGTCATCGAGAACTTCGATCAGCCGATCCAACAGGTGCTGATCGAAGCTCGTTTCGTCACGGTCAGCCAGGCGGCGTTCCTGCGGTTGGGCATGATCTGGGGCACGGGCCTGGCGACCACGACGGTCGAACCCACCTCCGACCAAACGAGCATGGCCTTTCTGGGAGTCGCGCCCGGCTTCCAGTGGAACTGGACGAACGTCTTCGGGGTATCGGAGCTCACCGCCACTCTGACAGCGCTGGAACAGAGCGGCGAGAGCCAGACGTTGAGCGCCCCGCGCCTCACCTTGATCAACAACCGTCCGGCCATCATCAATGACGGCAAAGTCCAGTATTACTACGAGCAATACCAGGTCAAATCGACCATCCTCGAGCGGCGATCCACCTCGCAACTCGTTCCCGACGGCAAGCCGACCAAGATCACATCGGGGGCATCCCTGCAGGTGCTGGCGAGCATCGGCGGCGATGGCAACACCATCCTGCTCGCGCTTAATCCGAAGGTGAATTCCGACGTCGAAATGGTGCCGTTCATGACCATCACGGACACCGATGACGCGGGCAATATCGTGAGCAAACAGGACATCAATCTGCCCGAGTATCGCACCCAGGATCTCTCGACGCGCGTGGCGGTCCGTTCCGGCCAGACCGTCGTCATGGGCGGAGTCCTCGAACGCCAGCAAACCACCTTCGTCGAGTCGGTGCCCGTCTTGGGCAACCTGCCGCTCATTGGAAGCTTCTTTCGTCGGCGCAGCGAGATCGATCGCCCTCGGTATCTGCTCATTTTCGTGACGGCGACCCTCCTGGCTGAGACTGGCGAGTACCTGATTTACGAGGAGGCAACCGGACGGAACATCCGGATAAGAGGCGACAGCGGCGCCGGTTCCTTGCCGGCCCCAGGCGACTAATGGCCCGGCTCACGGCATCCATCTTGCACCGGGCCTTCCCTGTGGCGGGCCGTCGTTTTGCGGTGATTGACCCAGGCACCCGCGCGCACAAGATTCTCGTCGTCGAGTCGCGGTGGGGACGCCTGCGACTCTTGCGGCGGCAGACGATCGAGGTCGACGAAGGAGATCCGGAGACACCCCTCAGCTTGCGGGAACAGCTTGTGGCGGCCTTGCCCGAACTCGGCGACGAGCGCCTGGTGCTCGTTCTGCCCCAACACCGGACCATCTCCACCGTGCTGGACGTTCCCCAGGACGCCACGGACGCAGGGCGCTTCATCGAGGCCGAGGTGCGCAAGGTCAGCGGCCTGAGCGAGGAAGAATTGTTCCACGCCCACAGACCACTCGAGCCGTTCGGACAACGGCGAAACCCCCACTTTGTCACCCTGTGCAAACGGCAGGAACTCGACGGCTTCATCGAAGGCCTCATCCCCCCGACGGAAGGCCCATCCGAATCGACCGACAATGATCGTCTGATCGAGGTTGTCACCACCGGACAGGCCATGTTTAGCGCGGTCCTCGCCGGGGCGAGTCCGCCCACCCACGCTGTCGTCGTCGATCTCGGAGCCAGCCACACGGTCGTGGGGATCGTGCTCAACGGCCAGGGAGTCCACGCGACCAGCTTCGACGGCGGCAGCAGCCGATTCACCGACGCTCTCGCCGCCGAGTCCACGGACGGTTGGGCGGCGGCGGAAGTGCGCAAGCGCACCACCAACGTCCTGGCGGGCCCTCACGTTTCGGCAGCGTGCGCCCAGGCCGTGGAAGCTTGGTATGCCGACCTTCAGCGGGCCGTGGTCGAGTGGATGGACGACTACCCTGAACTGGGAATCCCATGGCAGTCGCTCCCCGTGTTTCTTTGCGGCGGCGGCGCGTCGCAGCCCGGCCTGGTGGATTACCTGAACAGCCTTGGCGGCCTTCGTTTCGAGCGGTGGCCGCCCTGCCCAGAGGTCGATCCAGACCTGGTCATGGATCAGCACTGGGTCGCCTACGGCGCAGCCCGGGCCGCCTCTGGCCGCGCGGGCACAGGGGTCTCCTTGTTGCCGCCAGAACTGAGGAGCCTCACGCAACGACGTCGGCGCTGGGAACGGTTGCAGGCGGCCAATGTGCTGATCCTGCTCTTGATTGCCGCCGTACTGGGTCTGGCCACCTGGCAGCAAACCGCGCTGCGCGACCGGAAGGAGCGGTTCCTCGGCGAGATCCGTTCCGCATTGCAGTCTGCCGAGACGGTCGTCGGACTCGCTCAACGACTGGAAGCGGGCTACGCCGGCATCGGCCCGGTGCTGCAACGCCAACAGCACTCCATCGAAACCCTCGCCGCGCTGGCGGCAATCCGTCAGATCCGGACCAATGATGACTTCTGGCTCGTCCTCTTCGCCGATGCTGCGAGTTATGCGACCGCCCCCATCCTGCCGCCCCCCACCAACGCCGTCAGCAGCCCGTTGCCTGCCGCCGCAGCCAGTGCCGTTGCCCCGCGCCGCGAGTTCGTGGCGGAACTCTGCATCCCACAGCAGGGCGATACCGCCCGCCGCATCTTGAGTCAGGTCGTTGCCGATCTGAAGCAAAGGCCCATGTTCGCGCGGGCCGACGCCCTGCCCCCGGAACGTAAGCGCGCCGTGGTCGATCCGCGCGTCCTGATCGCCGATCGGGTTTTTGCCATTGCGATGGAGGTGGCGCCCAATCGGACCAACCACGTGCTCGAGGCTCTGCTCCATAGGCCCCCGGCCGTGGACTCGAGGCGGCTCCGCGACGCGCAGCGAGCGCGCGGCGAGCGCGGGTCCGCGTCGACCCAGCCCTGAACCCCGGCGCATCATGGCACTCCACACGCGTACCAATCGGCTGCCGACGGCCACCGCCTTGGCCGGATTGTTGCTGGCGCTTTACTACGCTTTCGTGTTCCAGCCCCTGTCCCGCAGGGTCGCCAGCCTCGACCAGCCGCTGACCAACGCCTGGCACCGCCTGGTGATGACCAACCGCGCCCACGAAGCGTGCGCCGGCTTGGGACTGAGCGAGGCCAGCCGGCGGGTCGACGAACTCCGTGGCGCATGGAACCACTTCGAGGCCGCCCAGCGCATGGTGGCGTCGCGACTCCAACTCCCGCAGGAGATCAACGCCCGCCTGGCGGAGCCCTTTCAGTTGATCGACTTCCAGAACGATCGCAGCCGTCAGGCCGAGGCCCTAGTCCGCCTTGCCAAAGAGCAGGGTGTGGCCTGCGATCTCGCCGCCGTCAACGGGCTGCCCGAGTATTCCGTGGACCTAGTCGATCCGCGTCTGCTCTGGCCGCGCCTCTTCTTTGCCCGGCAGCTTCTTCTGGCGGCCGTGCACTGCAAAGTCGGCGGCCTCCGGGCTCTGATCCAGCTTCCGTCCATCGACCACCGTGCGGACCGCAGCGGCGACGGGCTGTTGGAGGAACTGCCGATGCGCCTCGAGTTGTTTGGGCCTGCGGAGGCGGTCGCCCGATTCGTCACCAGCCTTCCCCTGCGCGGGGACGATCTCAACGCCGTGGGGCTGGGCGCGGTGCTCACCAACAAGCCCATCTTCCTCGTCGACCAGGTTTTCGCCCGCAAACACTCGCCGGAAAGCCCTGGAGATGTCTTGCTTGAACTGTCGGTTTCGGGTTGGGTCCTTGCGAGCGGCGAACCCCCGGAGGCCATCACCCGCTGAGGATTGACCCCATGCTTGGCGCCCTGGAAAGAACGATCTGGTTTTCGGCCCTGTTGCTGGTGGGGTTGGTGGTTCTGCTCATGCTCGCGTTGTTCGGCTACGGCGGGCGGCTGCCGGATCTCGAAGCGGTTCCCGGCGCCGGCGCCGCGGTCAACCCGTTCCCAAACGCTCCGATCCCGGACCTGTTCGACGCCTCCGCTGTCCCTCCCCTCGATGCAGCAACGAACGTCATCAATCCGTTTCACACTCTTCACTTTCAACCGTCGCCTCCACCGCCGACCAAGAAGGTCCCGCTGCTCTACTTGGGCTGTGTCGAGTCCTCGGCGCGCATCCTCCGGGCTTATGTCAAGGTGGGTGACGATCTCCGCATCCTGCCGCTGGGCGACAAGGTCATCGCCGATTATGCGGTTCAGGAGATTTCGGTCAAAGCGCTTGTCTTAACCAACGTGGCCGGCCAGACGAGCGTGTTCGAGTTCACCACCAACAAGACCCTCGAAGTGCCGGCAAACTAAACTGTGGATCTGGATCCGGCCAAGAAAGATGTGGGAGAGTTGCTCCTGGCGGAGGGCAAACTGACGGGAGACCAACTCGAGACCGTGCGCCGTCGCCAGCAGCGCTGGCGCGTCTCGCAGCACTCGGCGATCCTCAGCCTGAGTTACGCCTCCGAGGAAGACACCTATCGCGCCTTGGCCAAGCTGCACAACCTCGAGTTCATCGACCTTTCCTCGGCTTCGCTGCCGACCGGCTTCAAGGAGTTGGTCCCTATCGCGGTCATGCTCAACCATCGCCTCGTCCCGGTGGCCGTGGAGAGTGACACGCTCGCCCTGGCGTTCAGCGATCCGCCCCGCCAGGCCGAACTCAGCAATCTGAGGCTGTTGCTCAACCGCAAGATCCGCCCGCTCCTCACGACGCCCAGTTGCCTGCGCGTCATCATCAAGCAGCACTTCGGCCTCGGGGCCGAGACCATTCAGCGGCTCCGCGAAGACCGAAGCGCGTGCCGAGGCCGCTCAGGAAATCGTCTTCGATGTCGCCACGGCGGAACCGGATGCCGACGCCGCAGTCGACGCGAGCATCGCCCGCTTCGTCGACCAGATTCTCTCGGAGGCGCTTCGGCTCCAGGCGACCGACGTTCACCTCGAACCCTACAGCGCAACGATCAAACTGCGGTACCGCATCGACGGCGTCATGCAGGCGGTCCCGGTCCCGGCCGAACTCCGCCAGGTCTACGGCGCCCTGGTCTCGCGCCTCAAGGTCATGGCCAGCCTGAACATCGCCGAGAAACGCGTCCCCCATGACGGGCGCATCACCATGAAGACCGAGGACGAGGAATACGACCTCCGCGTCTCGATCGTGCCGACCAAGCACGGCGAATCGGTCTGTCTGCGGGTTCTGGGCCGTCAAAGCCTGATGCTCGAGTTCAAGGAACTCGGTCTCGAACCGCCGCAGGAGGCGCTCCTGCAGGAGTTGACCCAACTGCCCCAGGGCCTGGTGCTCCTGACCGGCCCCACAGGCAGCGGCAAGACCACCACCCTCTACGCCGCCCTCGCCCACGCCAACGACGAAGGGCGCAAGATCATCACGATCGAAGACCCCATCGAGTACCAACTCGAAGGGGTCGTGCAGATCCAAACCCGCGAGGAGGTGGGACTCTCGTTTGCCAGCGGACTGCGCTCCGTTCTCCGGCACGATCCGGATGTCGTCCTGATCGGCGAAATCCGCGACTCCGACACGGCCGAGATCGCCGTCCGCGCCGCCCAGACCGGGCACCTGGTCTTCTCGACGCTCCACACGAACGACAGCATCAGCGCGATCACCCGCCTGCTGGACATGGGCATCGATCCGTTCCTGCTCGGCTCGTCGCTGGTGTGCAGCATCGCCCAGCGCCTGGCCCAACGCATCTGTCCCCACTGCAAGCAGCCCGATCCGGATCTGCCAGCCGACCTGCGGCAAGAGATGGCAGCAGCGCTCGCCCTGGCCCCCGAAACCGTCCAGGCCTTCCGCGGCGAAGGTTGCATCGAGTGCCAACTCAAGGGGCACCGCGGCCGAGTCGCCATCTACGAGTGTTTCGTGATGACGGACGAAGTGGCCGACCTCCTCGGCCCGAGCGTCAAGACCGGCCAACTGCGCGCCGCCGCGCGCGTTCACGGCTGGCGCACGTTGCGCGAGCACGCCTGGCCCAAAGTCCAGGCCGGCCTCGTCGCCATCTCCGAAATCCAGCGCCTCACCCGGCGTATCAAACCCTCGGCCCTCGAAGGTGTGGCGTAGCGAGGCTGCGCCTCAGACCAACCAGGCGTGTGGCCAGATCGTTTGCGCCTGGCCTTCCCCCAGGTGATCGGGCGTTCCTGGCCGGGACGACGCTCCGGGAACCGCGTCATTCGCGCACCCGCACTGCTTCCCAGTCACGCGATTGCTTCGACTTCTTGGGACTCGAACTCGCCTTGCCCGTGATCTGGTCGCCCGTGATGGTGCCCTCGTAATACGTTTTAAACTTCTTGCCGCCAATCTCGCGTGTCACCTCAAATCGCAGCCGTCCGTCCTTGAATTCGATGTTTTCGAGAGGCAGTTCCTTCCGATCGGGCCCCACGGCCACACCCGCCAGCTTGGTGTCAACCAGCCGAAGTCGAATCTCGGCCTCCAACACGTTGTCGGGCCCGACCGCATAACCCCACTTCCATGTGCCGATGGGATCCGCCGTTCCCGCCTTGGCGTCCGCAGCTCGCCCCGCCAGCACGAGTGAGAGAAGTAAGACCGCGACGAGCGACCTCAGCGCAGCCGAAGGCACCGCCGACATCCAACCGCGCGATGCGCTTCGGGATCGTGAACCGAACGCAGCGGTACCCGCCGCACTCCCTTCGCTCCGCGACCGGCTCACCGCCCGCGAAGAGGCGAAGCGCTTGGAGTGCGGGCGTTTCAGCGCCGTTTCCCATGTCGAGGTTCATGGTCGGTTTCATCGCAAGCCCAATCCAACGACTTCCTTGCAGTACTTGAGACTGCGTTCGAGTTCGCGTTTTTGGTATTCCTGCTCCGCTGTTGGATCTGGCGAACGGTGGGGTGTCAGCGGTCTGCCACGCTTGGCCAGCGCGAGAAAACGGGCGAAATCCGAGCCGCGAACCTTGGGCCAGACATCCCAGAAACCAGGCTCGAGGTATGGGAAATCGACGGCGAAACCCGAGATGGTTTCGAGATGGACGGGCATGCCGGGGCAAAGTCTGGCAAGCGCGGCAAAGAACGCCTTCGAGTCGATGCATCCTTCGCCGATCGCGGTCCACTGAACGCGTGCGCCGTCTTCGTACTCCCAGACCATCGAATCGCGTATGTGTGTGCTGGCGATGTAGGGAGCGAGGACTTCCAGGCTTGCGACCGGATCCTCCATCGTCCAGGTCGAGTTGCCGGAATCGAAAGTGGCGCCGACGTAGTCCTTGCCTGCGGCTTCGATCAGGGTGACCAACTCCCAGGCCTGCATGTCGCCGGCGTGGTTCTCGATCGAGATCTTGACGCCGGCGTCCAGCGCCTGTGCGCGCGCGGTCTTGCACACGCGCACGGTGTCCGCAATCCGCGCCTCGATGCCGCCCTCCGACTTGCGGTCGTCGCGCGAACCCAACACCACGCGGAGGACGGGCGAGCCGAGGGCTTTGGCGATGCGAATTCCCAAGGCCAGGTGTTCCTCGGCCGTTCCCCACTTCCGGTTGAACGCCTTCGATGTCGGGCAGATGCTCCAAGACCCAAGCAAAACGTCGATGCCCAAGTCACGCGCCTTGGCGCGGACCTCCCGCAAATACTGTTCCTCGAAACTCTCCAAGGCGTCGAGGCTTGTGATGTACAGGGAGTCGAGGTTCTGCGACGCCGCGTAATCGATCAAGCCCCCCGCCTTGAGCCCGAGGGCACGCACTGAAAAATTGTCGAACCCAAGTTTGAGCCCGAGGCGGGGAGGCGCTTGGACCTGCCCCACGGCAGCGGCGGCCAACCCAGCCCCCGCGAGCGCCAAAGTCTGCCCGAACTGGCGCCGATTCAGACGATTCAACACGCACTCCATACGCGGATCCATGTTGCTGGCGGAGTCGGTTCTCGAGCGCCGGGGCGCCCACCCCGGTTGTCTTTGGCGGTCGCCCCGCCACCTGCAACACCTCTCTTGGTGGCACAGAAGAGGGCGCACTGGCAAGCGCGATCCGCTGCATCGGAAACGGTTTAGCGACATACTTCGTCCGTCTGAGGTGAAGCCTCGCGCACATTACAGAACCGGGCGCACTCTATAGTTGCACAAACGTCCACTCGGCGCTTAGCTCACACACGTCACGTCACTGAACCCCGCACGCTCGTTATGTCCGCAAGCACACTGAACGTATCGGTGGCGGCCCCAATCTCGGCCGCCGTGGACCGCGCACGCCTGGTTTTGTTCCAACCATTCAATTTCGAGAAGTGGCTGGCATTGGGATTCTGCGCGTTCCTGGCCAACCTGGGACATGGGGGCGGCGGCGGAGGCGGAGGCGGGCACTGGGGCAAACCCGGCACGCACCTGGACTTGCGGCCCGCCGCCGAGTGGATCGAGTCCAATCTGGGCTGGCTCATCTTCGGCGCGGCCAGTATCGGCGTGATCGTTCTTGCCCTGATGTTGCTGTTCGCATGGCTCAGCAGCCGGGGCGAATTCATGTTTGTGGACGGGGTCGCGCGCAATCGCGGCGCGGTGAAGGAGCCGTGGTCGGTCTACGCCCAATCTGGCAACCGCCTTTTCGTGTTCACCTTTCTGCTCTGGCTGGCGGTTTGCGTGTTTGTCTTGATGGTATTGGGATTCAGCGCGGCGTGGGCCTGGCCTGACATCCATGCGAGTCGGTTCGGCGATCGATCCCTGGTCGCGATCGCCTGCGGGATCGCCGTCCTGCTCCCCACTCTGCTCGGTTCATGGATCGCGCAGGTTGTCTTGCGCGACTTCGTCGTGCCCGCCATGTACCTTCGTCCCCAGCCGGTCTTGGCGGCCTTCAGTTCGGTCTGGCAAGACGTGATGCGCCCTCACCTGGGCATCGTCGTCCTGTTTTTCATCGTGAAGATCCTCGTGGGCGTGGTCGTCGCCCTGCTGGCGGTCATTCTCACCTGCCTGACCTGCTGCCTCGCCGCTCTGCCCTACATTGGCACGGTGATCCTCCTGCCCCTGTTCGTCTTCAAACGGAGCTTCTCGCTCTGTTTCCTCCAACAGTTTGGACCGGAATGGGATTGCTTCGTCCCAGCGCCAACACCAGTTCAGACACACTGACGACGACGCGGGAAGAGACTCCGCTCACACCCGCGCCGCGGGCTAATCCGTACCTATTCAGTGGCCACGGATGGAACGTGGATGAAACACGGATCAAATCGAGCAGCCACGGATCGAACACGGATCGAACACGGATCAAATCGAGCAGCCACGGATCGAACACGGATCAAACACGGATCAGAAACGAATGAGACATGGCGAGGCGCGGGAGAGGAGTGAGGGAAGACACGGGGGCCATTCATGATGCTGAGGATTGGAGTTGGTCTGAGGCGCGCCTCGCTAACCCGGAAATCTCACCAGTGGGGCGGTCGTGGCATTCCTGACGGTCCGTGGGTGAGATTTCCGGGTCGATGCTGAGAGCCCGCATTTCAGGCGCAATGGGACGGTGACTGGTCAGATGACATCAGAAGTTGGTGAGAAATGCGGGCTAAGGGTTCCGCTCCCAAAGATAGTCCAGGCCCACCACGCCGGGTTCGAGACAGTCGAGGGTGATGAGTCTCGAACCGGATTTCAGATCAATCGGTCGGAAGGCGACGTTCAGCAGGCGAGGCGCATGCGCGGACTTGAGCGGGACGGCGTCAACGCCCCGTTCGGTCACCAGAGGTGTATCGTCCACCCAGGCCCGCACCGTTGCGCCGTCCGGGCGATGGAGAGCCACAAGACGGATGGCGAAGCGCCCATCCTGCTCCACCGGAAGGTTGAACTTGAGCCGCGCTCCTTTCTCCGCGTGCCAGAGCACCATCCGCAGTTGGGTGGCCAGCGGAAAAGGGACGGTCTCGACAAGCCCGGCAGTGGCCTCGACGCTGAGCTTCGTGAACGAGTGGAACCGGGCGCCCGACGCGCCCCCCGCCGCTCGGGGCTCGCGCGCCGGCAGGGGCGGGATTCTCAGGTCGGCATGCATCAGCCCCCGGTGGTCGTCGATCGTCCCCGGACGCCCATAAAGGTAAGCGATCCGGGCATAACTCAGCCCGGGCGTGCGGTTGTGGGACCAGAGTTCGAAGAGAACGGCTGCCGATCGCTCGAATGGAATGGCATCGAGCACCTGAAACCGGTAGTTCGAGATGTAGCCGGCAGTGTCCGGTCCGGAGTCAAGCGGTTGTCCGCAATAGGGGTGGTCGAACAGATCGGGACGACTCCACGCGTAATTGAAGTAGTCCTCGGAGCCGGTCCCGAACGTCGAGGGCGTCGACTCGCCATCGACGAGGATTTTCTCGTCGCCTTCGCCCCACCAGTTTCCGCCGGCGGTTGGGATGCCAGACGGGTTCATGATCATCGCTGCGCAGCCCACAAACACACCTCTGCCGATCGAGACCACGTAGGGCAAATCGATCACCCCCGCGCCAGCCAGAAGGTCGTGGTCGGCCCGCCACTTCGCCCTGAAGTAGAGAGACCGGTCGTCCCAGGCCCAGGGAGAAAGCCGAACCGAACCCTCGATCCGGACGGAGTGAGCCGTGAAGTTGACCAACTCCAGCCGGACCGACTTCTCGAAGGGCATGACAAATCGGCTGGTGAACGTCCCATCCGGGTCGACGGTGAGCGGCAGGCTCGAAAGCGGATTCACCCCAGGCCCGGACGCGAAGAAGTCCCCAACGGGCGCCTCGACCTGTGGGCGCTGGGATCCGTCAAATGAAATCCGCAACAGACACCCCCGCAAGGCCGCGTCGAGCGGATCCGACTCGATCCGCAGCTTCAACTCGCGCACCGCCGAGGGTCCCTGGTCATCGAGCGACCACGTCCAGTTGCGTCCGGGCTCGATAGTCCCTTCCAAGGGGATGGGCTCACGGCCTGGCGGAACCGCGGGGCGCGCCAACGCCTCGACCGCAGCCCGAAGCTGCGGGCCTGCCTCTCGAACCTCGCGTTCGATGTCCAAGGTCCGCAGGGCCGTGCCCGCCGGGTAGAGGCGGACCTGCAGGTGATAGAAATGGAGTTCGGAGGTTTTCCCCTCCCAGGTCACCCTCAACCCGCGTTGGAACGGCATTGGAAAGTAATCCGCGTCTTGCTGAACGAACGCATCTCCCGCGTCGAGGTCGATTCCGGCGGACTTCAAGTAGTGAGCCGAACGGCGCGCGAGAAAATCGTAGGCGGAGCCTTCCCAGACCAAGGCGCCGTTCTCCGCAGCGCCCGTGGCGCCGGCGGCAGTGGGCGGATCCAAGTAAACCCGCAGGATGCCACCCATGCCGGCCGACCAACCGCGGACGATCGCGCCGGGACCGGACGCCTCGGCCACCAGGTAGAGGCCGTTCTGACCGTCTTGGGGCTCCCGGAGCACTCCGAGAAAGCCGGGGCTGGGCTCGCGGCCAAAGCCATCCGCATTGGCGAACCAGCCGGGCGCCTCGGCGGTCGTCGAGCGCCGGTCATAGCTCGAAAACTGAACCGTGCGATAACCGGGTTGGGGCCAACGCGCCAGCTTCTCCAGATCGGCCATTTCCTGGACCAGATCGGTGAACCCAATGGGGCCCGGGACCGGATCGCCAGCCGCGGACGGGAGCAGGAGCAGACCCAGCGCGAGGATCGATGGCGTTCGTTGCATAGACATCATTGCTGCGCGGAGGTGGAGGGACGGAGCCGCAGAAGCGCCTTGTACACCGGCGGCGGAACATACTGTCGCACCACGGTCTGCCAACCCTGGGGACCGACCAAACCCTTGACCAGGCTCGAACTGACTTCAGCCACATCGCGGGGCGGCATCAGAAAAACGGTGCAGATGTTGGCGTCCAGATCGCCGTTGACGTGCCGCATCGTGCGCTCGTACTCGTAGTCGCTCTCCGAGCGGATGCCGCGCAACAGGTGCGTGGCCCCGACCGACTGCGCGAAGTGAATGAGATAACGCTCGGAAAAGGAAACCACCGAGATGTTCCGAAACTTGCGCAGCGATTCCCGCAGCATCGCCTGCCGTTCGTCCAGCGAAAAAGTGCACCGTTTCTCCGGGTGCAGCCCAATGGCGACCACGAGGCGATCGAACAGACGCACACCTTGGTTAATCATCCAAAGATGGCCCACGGTGGGCGGGTCGAAGCTGCCGGCATACAAGCCAAGCCGCAGCGGTTTTGGCGTTCGCATCCCACGGATGCTACACCTGCGCCCGCCTTTGTCAGCCCCCAACCGCGCATCACATGAGCGCCATGCGCAGCGCCTTCAGTCTGCGTCGGACGCCCCGCGAGTTGCCTCGATTCGAGGCCGCCTCGGATCGTCCCATGAAAGTCTGGGCGCCTACGCCAGACGGTCGGGATACGGGCAATCGTCCGGAATCGACGCCGAATCGCCGCGCTGATCTTCGCGCAGAAAGAGCGCCTCACACTTCTGCGCCAGCGCCCGCGCCTCGTCCTGATCCGCCGCGGTTGCCGGCCGGTACGCCTTCGCCTCGGTGATCGCTTTCTCGAACAAGTCGAGAAATGCCGGCGTAAACCCGCTGATCACGCCCTTGAGCGACAGCGAAAAGCGCAGGGCCAACGCGATCTCCTCGGGCGCCTCCGTGCTCCGATACCACCACGAACGCGCGCGGTCCATGTCCTTGGGCCAGGCGCCCATGCAGAGCGTCTTGATCGCGAGGACTGCCGTCTCGCGTTCGGCCGCCGCCGTCAATACGGCCCGCCCAAAATCGCGCAGATAATACTCCGCGAAACTGATCGGGAACATCGCCGTGTCGAAGGCGTGCGCCTTCAGTGCGGCGAGCGCGGCCTTCGTGCTGTGCGCGGAAAAACCGAACCACTTCACCTTCCCCTCGGCACGCGCCTCCAGAAAGGTCTCGAACGCTCCGCCGGGCCCGAACGCCCGGTTCACTTCATCGACCGTCACCAAGTGGTGGAGTTGGTACAGATCGAAAAAATCGGTCTGCAATCTCTTGAGCGAACGCTCGAGTTCGGCCCGCGCGCCGTCCTTGTCGCGCGCCTTGGTCTTGCAGGCCAGAAACACCTTCCCCCGATCCAGTTGGCGGAGCGCGGGGCCCAGCTTGATCTCGCATTCGCCCTCGTTTCCGTACGCGGGCGCCACATCAAAGTAATTCACGCCCCGTGCATAGGCTTCGAGCACCGCACGGTTCGCGCTCTCCTGGTCCACGCGCATCAGGGCCAGACCCGGAAAGCCCAGGATCGAGACCTCCCGCCGCGTCCGCCCCAGGATCCGGCGCGGGAGGCCGGCGACCTCGCCCACGATGTCATTGCTAACCTTGAAATCCGCGACCAGACGCTCCAGGCCCATGCCGCCTGCGGCAGCAGCAGCGCCCGCCAGGCGCAAGAAGTTTCGTCGTTTCATGCTCATTGGATTTGTTCCGACACACTCATAGCGCATGGCCCGCCGGGCGCAAGCCTGGAACCTCGCCTGGAACCTCGCCGCGACCGCGATCGGAAAACTGCTCGCGCCCGACTCTCGCGCGATCTACGTTGTCGCTTATGCGTTGTCTCAGGGTGTGCCTGGGCCCGATGGCCCTGGCGACCGCCTTTGCGGCGGTCGCCCAAGTCAATCGGCTCGATGTCGCGCCGGGCCACGAAGGGGTGTGGCCGCGTTTCTCATTCATCGCAGGCTTGAACCGGGTCGTGAGCCTGCACGCGTCGAGCGACCTGCAGGCGTGGCACGAAATGGCGCGCTCGCACGATGCGTTCCTCGCCTACCCCGACCTGAGCGCCACGGGTCAGACCGCGCGCTTCTATCGCGCTTTCTCGCGCCCGCGCATGCCCGAGGACGATTGGAAGAACCAGGTCCAGTTCCCCGACGATCCGCTGCGTTCCCCCGTGCCCGCGTATGGCCAGATCCTGCCACGCTGGATCAAGTTTGCCATCGTCGTCGCTGAGCCGTATCGCGTTTACTTCCAGGATAGCTCGCAATATCCGTTTCATTACGACTTCGCCCATGCCCGACTGGGGCCGTTCCAGTCGATGACCCGGTCGCAATTCGACGCGGTTTCGCTCTCGCGCACGAACCAACAGGTCGTGCTGGGCGCCGTGCTTTTCTCTCCCACACCCAATCTCTCCGAGATTGGCATCCAGTTCGTCGGCCACGACCCGTATCCGGCGGATCAAGTGGCCGACTGGTTCGAGCGCGTGCGGGCGAGTCTTGTCCACGGCCCCGGAGTCGAGAGCTTCTACTTCCCGACGTACGAACAGTCCATCGCAGCCGAGTCGAATCGCGCCTATTTCGCGCAGCGCGGCATCGCGCTCAGTTCCGCAGCGCGTTGGGTTGCGTCCGACGAGTGCTACGCGCCCGGCTGGGCGCTGGGGCGGTTGGTGTTCGTTGCCGCCGGGGAGATCGACGCGGCTTACCGGGACGGGCGGTTGCGCCCGGAGGACATCCTGGTGCTGGACGCCCTGCCAGCCGAACTGCCGCCGGTGGCCGGCGTTGTCTCGTTGTCGCCCGCGACGCCCAATTCGCATGTCGCCCTGCTCGCGCAGTCCTTCGGCATTCCATGCGTCTTTTTTGCCGACGCGCCGGCGCGCGAGCGTCTGCTGGCGATGCTCGGGCAGGAAGTGGTGTTGCGGGCCATCAACGGCTACGGGAATTGCGAACTGCGCGTCGTCAGCGTCGAAAGTCAGCTCTCCGCGCCGATGCGTCAGGAACTGCTGGCGTTGAAGATCCCGCCCCGACTCGCGCTTGCTCCCAAGCTTGCCTTGGGCAACATCAGCGTCGACGCCGAAAGACTCCGTCCGTCCGACATCGGCTGGGTGGGAGGCAAGGCCGCCAATTTCGGTCTGCTGCGCCGGGCCATCCCCTCCAACGCGCCCACGCCGGCTGTGGCGCTGACCTTCGACCTTTGGGACTCCTACCTCGACCAGACGCTGACCAACGGCGCCACACTGCGCGCGCTGGTGGCCCAGAAGTTGGACCCATTCACCTGGCCGCCGGACATGGCCGCGATGAAGGCTGCTCTGGCCGAAATCCGGGCTCAGGTTGCAGACACCGCCGACTTCACTCCCGGCCAACGCGCAGCGGTCTTGGCCGTCTTGCAGGCCGCCGGCTTCGCGCCCGACCGCAAGATCCGCTTTCGGAGTTCCACCAACGTCGAGGACAGCGAGCATTTCAGCGGGGCGGGCCTCTACGACAGCTACAGCGGCTGCCTGGCCGACGAGTGGGACGACGACGATGCCGGGCCGAGCCGGTGTGATCCGACCGAGCCAAAGGAACGCGGCGTCTTCCGTGCTCTGCGTAAGGTGTACGCCAGTTTCTATAACGACAACGCCTTCCTCGAACGGCTCCGACATGGCGTCGACGAAACGACGGTCGGCATGGCCGTGTTGGTCCATCATTCCACACCGGACGAATTCGAGTTGGCCAACGGCGTCGCCACCGTGCGCATCTGGAAAGGCACGCAGCCGGGCAACCGCAGTCTCACGGCCAGGCTCGTCACCCAGTTGGGTGCGCTCTCCGTTGCCAATCCCGAGGCCAACGCCCGTCCCGAGGAGGTCGAGGCCAGCCTCTGGGGCGAGGGCTTGCCTTACCTGGACACGATCCGCTCGTCCAGCCTCGTGCCGCTGGGCGATCATGTTTTGGGCTGGGAGAACGAATACAGGGAGTTGACGACATTGCTCGACAAGGCGGCGCGCGCTTATGAAGCCGAGTTTCCCGACCGCCCCAGTTTCTTGCTCGATTTCGAATACAAGAAGACCGCGCCCGAGGGCCGCTTGCAGGTGAAGCAAATCCGCCAACTGCCCCAGCCGCCCGACACGACGATCACCCCATGGCTGCTGAACGAGACCAATCGATACGTCCTGCTCGAAGGGGAACACGGCAACGCCTTCGCCTTCCACCGCCTCAAATCGCGGTGGACACTGCCCACCGGCAACCTGCGGCTCACGGATACAAACCTTGATGACACACTCTATCGGGCCGTCGAAGTCCAACTTCTCGATGGGATGGCGCTGACCAGTTTTGGCGGTTTGCTGGCGAGCTTTCCCCAGTTCCGACATCGCAGGGACGGTGAGGAAACGATCGACACGTGGACCTTCGACGCGGACAGCGAGAAACGCGTCTTCGAGTTGCGCACCTGGCTGCCGCGCCAGGTGACGAGCAGCCAAAGCCCCGTCGTGTTCCTCAGCGATGGACGAATCACCCTCAATGTCCAGTACGCGCAGCAGCAGCCGATCATCACTTACGAGGGCCCTGGAACCACCTTGAACGACGAGGCCGTGCTTGTGCCCACGGACGAGGTCGGCCCGCTCAGCTTGCGGCAAGAGCGGCAGTTGACGGGAAAAGGCGTTACGGTGGAAACCCGGTTTTACTGGCCGCCGATGCCAACGGGTCCCACCGCCGGGTACACCGCCCCTCTGCAGGCGTGGATCGAGACCCGGATCGAAGGCCTGGCCTCCCAGACCATCGTTCTGCGGAGCGATCTTTCCCAGACGTACCATCCTGGCCACCACAATTTCTCCGAGGACTTCATCTTCGATCCGCATCTCGAACCCGGTCTCGACCCGGCCATCCTGGCCGAGCTTGCGGCCCGCAACATCCGAGCGCTCTACGGAACCTACGCCCAGGAAACGCCCGTCACCTTCTGGGTCTGGGGCCTGGACGACACGTTGCGAAAGCTTTAAGGGTTGACCCTGCGCCTCGCATAATCTGTCTCGACGGCGCTCGCAAGGTACGAAACGATTGCCCTCCGACATGAGCGACCTTGTTGCCGCGGCGATGACGCGATGCCAACCCATTCCCCCAGTGAGCGCCCCCAGTCTTCGCTCCCCTCCCGCCGCCTGCCTGCCGCACTCGAAGAGCGCTGTCGTTCCTGAACCGGGCGGACTCTCTCTGGCGAATGGCGTGCGGGAATGCCGACGTTCCCGTGGGCACCCTCGTCGCATGGCGGTCTGGCTTTGGAGCGCCGCACTGCTCATCGGGGCTGACCTCGCCGCCCAGGCCCAAGATCGCCTCAAGCACATGCCCGGCTACGAGCAGCACGAGAAGATGAGCCGAGAGATGAACGGAGCCGTGAAGCTGGGCTCGCTCGCGGTGACATGGAAGGACGAAGGAAGGGCCCTCGAATATCGGCGCGAGGGTAAACGATACCGCTTCGACATCCCCATGCGGCAGACGACCGAGGTGACCAACGCGCCCACACCACCCGAGCGCAGGTCCTCGACGCGCGCGCCGCAGGCGCGCGAGCATGACGACGACGATCGGCCCGACCGGGGGCGCCAGTACCGCACCGCCTATTCGCCGGACGGCAAACACAAGGCGTTCTACCGCGACCACAATCTCTGGCTCACTCCCGCCGATGGCACGAACGCAGTTCCTATTACCACCGCGGGCAATGCCCAGGGGCGGCTCAAGTTCGGGACCGCCAGTTGGGTGTATGGCGAGGAACTCGAACAGAAGACGGCGATCTGGTGGTCTCCCGACAGTCGGCAGATTGCCTTCTACCGGTTCGATGAAAGCCAGGTGCCCGATTACCATCTCCAGCTTGACCAGACCAAAGTGCTGAGCACAGTGGATATCGAGCCCTACCCCAAGGCGGGCGGCACCAACCCCGTGGTTGACCTCCTGATCTACGATCTTGAAAGCCAGCGAACGGTCACCGTCGATGTCCGGGACGGTCAGCCATTCGAGAACTCGGTCATCGGCCACTATGTCTATGGTGTCTCTTGGAGCAAAGACTCCCAGGATCTGCTCTTTCACCGCACCAACCGGCGCCAGAACATCATGGAACTGGCCGCTGCGAGCCCGCAGACGGGAAAGTGCCGTGTCGTTGTGCGCGAGGAATGGCTGGCGACTTGGACCGAGAACCTCCCGACACTGAGGTTCTTGGCGGACGGACGCCGCTTTGTGTGGTCCTCGGAGCGCACTGGCTGGCGCAACTTCTATCTCTATGATCTGGCCGGTGGCCTCTCTCATCCCCTCACGCAGCACCTCTTCGAAGTGGCGGACGTGGTGCACTTGGACGAACCGTCCGGGACGCTCTTCTACACCGCCCGCGACGGCGACAATCCCATGAAGCTCCAACTCCACCGGGTGAACCTCGACGGAACGGGCGAGCGCCGGCTCACCGATCCGGCCTCTCATCACCAGATCAACTTCGCGCCCGATGGCCGGCACTTCATCGATATTGCCCAAACGCACGACCAACCGCCGACGAGCGTGCTACGCGACGCAGATGGCCGGCGCGTGGCCGAGTTGGCCCGAAGTGATATGACACGGTTTCACCGGCTCGGACTTCGGACTGTTGAGTTGCTCCGGTTCACGGCTGCCGACGGCAGGACCGATCTCTATGGTCTCCTGCACTTCCCGTCGAACTTCAATCCCCGCAAACGGTACCCACTGCTCGTCAGCGTTTACGCAGGCCCGGCAACCACCGGCGCGCGCGAGACCTTCGTGATGCCCGACCGGCTCGCCGAATTCGGATTTCTGGTGGCCTCGTTCGACTCGCGCAGCGCCAGCGGACGCGGGAAACGGTTTCTCGACGCGATCTACGGCAATTTCGGCATCGTCGAGATGAACGATCAAGCCGCCGGGGTGCGCGCGCTGTGGTCGAGGCGCTATGTGGATCGAGGCCGCGTCGGCATTTTTGGCACGTCCTACGGGGGGACCTCGGCAGCCACCTGTCTCATGCGTTTCCCGGAGGTGTTCCACGCCGCCTGCGCCAATTCGGCGGTCACCGACTATCGCAACTACGACACCATCTACACCGAACGTTACCTGGGCATCCCACAGGACAACCCGGCCGTGTACGCCGCCGCACGCGTTACCTCCTATGTGACCAATCTCCAGGGGCGCTTGTTGCTCTTCTACGGCACTGCCGATAACAACGTGCATCCGAATAACACGATGCAACTGGTCGAGGCGCTCCAGAAGGCCGGCAAAAGCTTCGAACTCCAGGTCGGCCCCGATCAGGGACACGCCGCGGTCAACCAAGACCGGATGATGGAGTTTTTCATCGAGAACCTGGTCCTCCGCCCTCCCGAATCGGCGCCCCGCTCCCCTGCTCCGTTGGCCAGGCGCGAGTCCGCCCCGCGCAACGCTCAGCCATAAGCCGCATCCGAAACCGACGCGTCAGTCGGTCGCCTATACGGATTTCTCACCACCTGAAGGAATCATCTGAAATCCGGGCTGTGGCAAAACCGCGCCGGGACAGGGGGAAATGAGGATCTGGTCGTGCAGGAAAACGCAGTTGCGAACCGACACTCCGTTGCCTTCGTCCCTCCCTCCACCCCGGCGCGGTTTTGCTTTGCTAGCGCGCATGAGTGCACCTCTCGATGACATCGGCTCCGCGTTCTTCAGAAGTTGGTGAGAAATGCGCGCTAGGACGGGGATGCGGCTGCGCTGTCGCCCGAAGCCGAGGGTTTTTGGGGCGCATGTGCGAGAACGCGTTCGAGGATCAGGTCTGCCCGGTGAGGCTTGGCACCGGCAAAGCCGCCGTAGCTCAGCCCGTCAATCACCGCCTGACGGAGCGCGCCGTCGGCTTGGTAGTGCACGCGGGCAAGCCCCTTCTCGGCCCACAACGCGGTATCGACGTGCTGGATGGCGCTGAAGGGCACTGACTTCCCGCTTGGGGTATACAGGCACGCGGCATCCACTTTCAGAACCCGACTGCGCCGGTAGAGGAACGACCCCAGAATGCCCAAGCCGATGGCGCCAAAGACGCCAGCAAGAGAAAGCTGCGTCCGGATCGAGCCGGGCGACTTGAGCGCGGGAATGTTTTTTGCATCCGGCCAGTCGCGCTGCCGGGCGTAACTGACCCATTCTTCCTCGCGTTTTTCCTGCTTGAATTGTTCGAACGCGCGGGCGATCTCGTTCTGTTTCGGATAACCAATCGCCCCGTCGTAGGCGAACCAAGCTCCGGATCCGAGCGTGAACACGACCGCGAACAGCCACCGTTTGTGGAACCAAGGCGTGGCCTTGCCGACGATGACTTCTGATTCGGTTGTTGGCATAGTCAGGTCAAATTGCAGGGAGCATCCTAGTCAAAAGCCGGACGCGTGGCCAGCAGAAGCAGATCGCACGGTCACAAGCAGGAGAGTGCCTTGTCTCGAACGTAAAGGGCACTCGATCGACTGAGAAGGCGCTTCTCGCGCTTGATCTCTCATAAGCGGACGCATAATCTGCCAGCGAGGCGCGCCTCAGACCAAATCCCAATCTTCGACATCATGAACCGCCCTTTCGTATTCCTGCCCTTCTCTCCCGCGCCTCGCTCCTTAGAATCCTTGCGAAACGAATGGGATAGGGGTGAAGGCCAAACTTGACTTGATCGCAACATGTTCGGGGCTTCAAGGATTCTAGCGAAGCTACCAAACCATCCGGAGGTCTGGATCATGACTCAGCGCTATAACCGTCGGAATTTCATCAGCCGGTCCGCTGCGACCGCCGCTTGCGGAGTCGCCGCGGCCTGGCCCTACGAGGAGAGGGCGCTCCTCGCCCAACAGGCGCATCCGGGCGAGACGGCTCCGGCGGCGCCCTCCGCCGCCCAATTCCCAACAGGGCGAATCGGCAAGCTCGCGGTTTCGCGTTTGATCTGCGGAGGCAACCTGATCAGCGGTTTCGCTCACAGTCGCGATCTGATTTACGTGTCGCCGCTGCTGAAGCACTATTTCACGGACGAGAAGGTGATCGAGACGCTCGGGCGGTGCGCCGCGGAGGGGCTCAACACGATGATCCTGCGCGTCGACGCCGACACGCTCCGGATCGTCGCGAAGTTCTGCGCGCAAGGCGGCCGACTCCAGTGGATCGCCCAGGTAAAACTGCCTTCCGGGGATCGCTGGGCGGAGATTCGCCAGGCGGTGGATGCCGGCGCGGTCGGATGCTACGTGCATGGGGGCGTGGGCGACAGTTGCGCGGCCGAGGGGCGCATCGATTTCCTGGGCGAAGCGGTCGACTTCATCAGGAGGCAAGGCGTGGTCGCGGGGATTGCCGGCCACGACCTGGCGGTGCACCAGGCCTGCGAGCAGGCGCGGCTGCGGCCCGACTTCTACATGAAGACATTCAACAGCAAACGCTATTGGTCCGCCGGCCCGATGCCCCGCAATGATAGCGTTTGGGAGGAAACGCCTGAAGAGACTCGCAACTTCATGGCGGACGTGGACATCCCGTGGATCGCTTACAAGGTGCTGGGCGCGGGGGCCATCCACCCGGAGCAGGGCTTTCGTTACGCCTACGAGAACGGCGCCGACTTCCTGTGTGTTGGCATGTTCGACTTTCAGGTGGCGGAGGATGTCGAGATCGCGCGCCGCGCTCTCGCCGCCGCCCGCGCGCGTCCACGTGCCTGGTGTGCGTAACGGAGCGATCCGCCAAGAGCCCTTCGCGGGCGGAGGGCTGGGTCATGCCTCTTCGCTGGGCTTACGCACCTTCGAGCGCCTGTTTCAGGCTTGTGAGGCAACGCTCGTTCTCTTGAGGCGTGCCGATCGAGATGCGAATCCACTCGGGCAACCGATAACCTCCCATCGGACGCACGATGATCCCCGAGTGCTGCAGTCGGTCGAACACACGCTGGCCGGCGCCCACCTTCACCAGGACAAAGTTGGCGTGCGACGGCACGAAAGGCAGGCCCATTGCCCGGAATGCCCTTTCGAAGAAGGCTAATCCTCGGGTGTTGTTCTCCTTGGTGCGGCGCTGGTGGTCTGTGTCGTCGAGCGCAGCCAGGGCTGCCACCTGCGCCATGGTGCTGATGTTAAACGGCTGGCGGACTTTCTCGCAGGCGCCAATGATCTCGCCGCAGCCAATGCCATAACCCAAACGCAGGCCAGCCAAACCATGAATCTTGGAGAACGTGCGGGTCAGGAGCAGGTTCGGCTTGGCTCCGCTGCGGATGAAGGGCAGCAGGTCCAACGGTTGATCGAGGAACTCGATGTAGGCTTCGTCCATGACGAGCAGCACGTGCGGAGGGGCGGCTTGGATCAGTTCACGCACCTCGTCGGCCGGAGCCAAGGTGCCGGTGGGATTGTTGGGATTGGCGATGAAGACCACGCGCGTGCGCGGCGTGATGGCCCGCAGCATGGCGGGCAGATCGTGGCCATAATCGCGCGCCGGGACGGACACCAACCTGCCCCCGCAAAGATGGGTGACAATCGGATAGACCGCAAAGCAGTACTCGGACACCACGACTTCCGAACCCGGCGAAATGACGGCATGGCCAACGAACTCGAGCACCTCGTTCGACCCGTTGCCCAGGATGAGGTTGGACGGCTCGACTTCCAGTTGGGCTGCGAGATGTCGTTTCAGGTAGAACGCGTTGCCGTCCGGGTAAAGATGCAGCGTCCGCAAGCTCTGTTCCATCGCCGTCAGGGCTTTGGGCGAAGGGCCAAGGGGATTCTCGTTCGACGCCATCTTGATGATGTCCGCGGAGGGCAAGCCCAACTCGCGCGCGACTTCCTCGATGGGGCGTCCGGGTTGATAGACGGGCAGGTTTTCCAGGTTGGGGTTCAGAACCAACGAAGGGGATGCGTTCATGGGGTTCAGGGGATTGATGAGCTGAGGAGAGAAGGTGCGCCCGCTCCGATCGATTCCAGGATCTTCTGGACATTCACATGTCGGGCGATCAGATCGCGGATCAGGGCGATCTTGGCTGTGTCGGCGGGGCGCGTCTTGATGGTGAGATCATGGACCCGCGACGCCACCCGGTAGCTCTCTTCCTTGGTGAGCAGCACCGGGAAGGGCAGCGCGGCGACGACCCGCATGACGCTCGGCGACGGTCGCTGGTTGTCGGTCAACAGAATGCCTGCGAGGCCGTCGGTGCCCTGGTCGAACAACGTCGTGGCCGCAGCCAGCACAAGATCTTCGCGGTCGCCCGGGGTGATCACCAGCACGCCCTTCTTGAACGAGTTGAGCGCCTGCGGGACGCTCATCGCGCCGACGACGACTTCCTCGACGAGATTGGAGTATTGTGGACTGTCGTTGAGCGGTTCGGCATGCAGTTCCTCGCGGATGAGATCGAGTGTGGGACTGGTCAGAATCCGCTGGAGCGGCAGCACTCCCAGCAGGTTCAGCCCCTGCCGCCGGAATCCTTTTCCGGCGAACTCCTCGACGTAGCCGAGCTTGTCCGGCAACACCTTGTTCAAGATGACTCCGATGATCTCAACCCCCTCGCGCTGGAACAGAGCGTGGTTGACGCAGACCTCGTCAATCGGTTTACCGATGCCGCCCTGCGAAACAATGATGACTTTGGCGCCCAACACCTTCGCCACCCGCGCGTTGGAGAGATCGAACACCGAGCCAACGCCCGCATGGCCCGACCCCTCGCACAGTACAAACTGTTTCTCCCACGCCACCCGATCGAAAGCGTCCTGAATGCGTTTGACGAGGATCTCGTGATTGGACGATTCGAGATACTTGCGGGTGAAATCCGGCGCCACGGCAATCGGACTCATGTCGACCAGCGGACAGTTCAGACCGTACACGCGGTCCATCAAGATGATGTCTTCGTCGATCTTCTGCTCCTCCACATTCACGAACCGCTGGCCAACCGGCTTGATATAGCCAATCCGCGGATAGAACCGGCGCAATGTGGACGCCAGACCCAGCGAGATGGTTGTCTTACCCTCATTCTGCCGCGTGGCTGCAATGAAGAGACGGGGCGTGGTGGTGTTCATGTCGGCGGGGGGCGGTGAGATCTTGACTCAATGACTACAGATTTCATCGAGGGAGTCACTCTAGCGAGGCGCGCCTCAGAGATTTTCGATTCTCGACTTCACGAACGGTCCCCATGCCTTCCCTTCCCTCTTTATCGCGCCTCGCTCCTTAGAATCCTTGACCCCTTTAACGCAACACAAAAACTCGACTTGTCTACAACACATTGGACCGGTCAAGGATTCTAGCGAGGCGCGCCTATTCGCCCGGGAGGCGCTGTCCGGCGCCGGGGTAGAGAAGATGGTAGTTGACGGCCTGCACGCCGACGATGGCGGCGACACCTAGAATGTCGTGCGCGCTCGCGCCTCGGGACATGTCCGCAGCCGGGCGGTCGAGACCGAGCAGGATTTGGCCATACGCATTGGCGCGCGCGATATGGCGCAGCAGTTTGCTGCCGATATTGCCTGAATTGAGGTCAGGGAAGATCAGCACGTTCGCCCGCCCGGCCACGCGGCTCTCGGGCACCTTGCGGCGGGCGATGTCACTCACCAACGCCGCATCGAGCTGCAGTTCGCCGTCGAAGTCGGCCTCCAGGAGTTGCTGATCGGCCCGTTGTTGCGCGAGGGCGGTGGCAGCTTGGACCTTGCCGATGGACGGGTGCGTGGCGCTGCCTTTGGTCGAGTAGGAGAGAAAGGCGACGCGCGGTCGGACGTTGAGAAGATGATGCGCCAGCCGGGCGGTGGCCACTCCGATGTCGGCCAATTGGTCCACGGTCGGGTCGGGGATCACCCCGCAGTCCGCCATGCACAGCACGCCGTCTTGGCCAAACTGCGAGTCCTCGACTTCCATCACCATGCAACTCGATGCCGTCTTGGTCTGGGGCGCCAACTTGATGATCTGGAAGAGCGGACGCAACACGCTGCCCGTGATTTCGTCCGCGCCCGAGACCAGTCCGTCGGCTTGGTGCATGGCGACCATCATGGCTCCGAAGTGGTTGGGCTTGGTCATGATCTGCCGTGCTTCGTGCTCCTCGACACCCTTCGAGCGCCGAAGAAGCAGAAGACGCTGCACGAACGCGTCGAGTTCCTCGCTGTCCGCGGGATTGATGAGGCGCACCCCCTCGAGTGAAACGTTCAAGCGGGCGGCGACTTCCTTGATCTTGGCGCGGTCGCCCAGCAAGATGGGAGCGCCCAACCGCAGGCAATAATACTGGCGGGCGGCCTGCAAGACCCGGGGTTCTGTGCCTTCAGGAAAAACGATCCGCTTCGGATGCCTCTGCAGTTTCTCGATAATGCTGCCGATAAAGCGCATGGGACACAGGGTAACGGCCAACGCCCAGACTGCAACAGGGAAGCGGGAAGAGAATCGGCGAGCCCCCGCATTTCGCATTTCCCGATTCGCGCGCGGGTCGATAGAATCGCCCGCATGGCGATCACACTGCCACGGTCCCGGTCCTGTTTTGTCTGCGGCACCGAGAACCCGCTCGGGCTCAACCTCGAGTTCCGTGCCGAACCCGGGCAAGTCCGAGCGCGATTCGAGCCGCGGCGCGAGCACGCCGGCTTCCAGGACACCGTCCACGGCGGATTGACGTCGACGGTTCTGGACGAAGCCATGGTGTGGGCCTGCGGTGCGGCGACGGGCCGGTTCACTTACTGCGCCGAACTGACGGTGCGCTTCGTCCAGCCGGTGCGGCCGGGAACGGTTTGCGAGGTCATCGGCAGGCTCAAGCAGAATCGGCGCAACCGGCTTTTGGTGGCGGAGTCGGAGTTGCGGGGACCCACGGGCGCGCTGCTGGCCGAGGCGACGGGCAAGTACATGCCCATCCCGGAAGCGTCCGTCGAACCGATGCTCGCCGACTTCCTCGCTGATCCCCGCGCGGCGTTCGCCCTCCTCCCAGGCCCGGGAGGCGCGGAAGCTACGGTTTCACGGTAAGCGCGATCCCCAGGCGCTCGAGCGTGGTGCCCTCTTTCAGAGCGAGTTCCGCCAGGGCGCGGTTGTACGCGCTCAAGGCGCTGATCTCCTCGTAACGGCGTACCGTGAGTTGTCGCTGAAGGACGAGGACCTGGAAACTGGTGCTCTTGCCGTTTTCGAGTTTCTTCTGCTCGGCTTCATAGGCTGCCTGGGCAAACTCGCTCGCCTGGCGCCGGGCCTCGATCTGCTCGAAACTGCTCCTGGCCTCGGCGATGGCGTCCTCGACCTCGTGCATGATGGTCTGTTCCTCTTTCTTGAGCTGCAGCAAGGTCTGTTCGAGTTGCTCCTTGGCCAGCCGATGGTTGTAGCGCGCCTGGCGGTTGCTCAAAGGCACCGTGAGAACCACCCCGTAGCTGTACTGGTTGCCCACGCCCTCACGCATGTCGTCCAGCGCATCCCAGAAACTGCCGCGCCGTCCGGACTGACCGTAGCTCCCCACGATATCCAACTGCGGGTACAACTGGTTCCGGTCGTAACGCAGCGTCAGATGCCGCTTCTCGAGTTCGACCTTCATGGCTTGCAGTTCAGGACGCAGACTCAATGCCTTTGCCCAACTGTCCGAGCGGCTGAACGCAACCGGGACGGCCGGCAGCGATTCGGTCGGCTGTAAATCCACATCGGCCCAGTCTCCGTACTGGTCGGTCACGAGCGCCTTCAATGCGTTCTGGCTCAAAGTCAGGTTCTTACGCGCCGCCAACAGGTTGGCCTGGCTGGCCGCGAACTGGGACTCGGCGTCCTTCTCGTCCAGCGGCGCCATGACACCGACCTCGACCCGTTTGCGGTTCTCGCGGAGTTGCTGTTCCGCCTCCTGAAGGGCCTGCTCTTGCACCTTCACCTGCTCGACGGCAGCCAAGAGGCTGTAATAGGCCGTCTCGACAGCCGTCAGAATCTGCATGATCCGGCTCTGCAAAACGAACTCGGAAGCCTTGAGATCTTTCTTGCGCAGCGTGATGCTGTAGCGGGCGCCATCGATCCAAAAGTTCTTCAGCAGCGGCTGGGTCAGCGTGGCCGCCGCCGCATTGGCGTCGCTCGTTCGATACGGCCCGCGCGCGGAGGGATCCAGCAGGGTCGGGGCTGGTTGAGTGCCGACCGTGTGACTACCGCTGGCCATCAACTCGTATCGCCCGCCCGTGGGAAACAACCCGCTCAGACCCAGGCTGCCCGAGTCGGTGTTGTCTTCGGTGCCCAGCGTCAACGTATTGATCGTGGTATCGTAGCCCCCGATGCCCAGGTTGTAGCGATGGTTGTAACGGCCGGTGAACGTCGGGTCGTACGCCGAATAGCCGCCCCACACGTCCAGGTCGCGCATGACCGGGTTGAGCCGCTCGATTTGCAGGTCGAGGTTATAGGCCATGGCCAGCCTGATGCAGTCGTCCAGGGAAATCGGGCGGGCTTCCGCCGCATCGGTCGGTCGGGCAGATCCAGCCGTGATCAGAGCCAAGAGAATCCAGCGTGCGCCGTTCATGAGGAGCGGAGACTGAGGCATTGATGCCGGTTCGTCAAACGCCGATCGAGGCACCGATCGATGCGCCAGAGCGTTCGCAACTTGAAAGAAGGCGGCAGCAGGCCCACAGTCTAAACCCGATGCGCGCAACCAATCGGTCCATGAAGGATTCTGCCACCATTCGGTCCCAGACTGCCGTGGGAGTGAGGTGGGGGCTCAGTGTTCCTGGCGGCAACCAGCGCCGTGCCCTGGGCGACGCCTTTACTCTCATCGAGCTTCTGGTGGTGATTGCGATCATTGCCATCCTGGCCGGCATGTTGCTCCCGGCGCTCGGTCGGGCGAAGGCCAAGGCGCAGGGCATTGGCTGCATGAACAATCTCAAGCAGCTCCAAACCGCCTGGTTCATGTACGTCCAGGATAACCAGGACTGCCTGCCGGGGGTGACCGGGGGGACATTCGCGGGCTCGAACACCTGGGCATCCGGTTGGCTCGACTTCAGCAACAACAACCCGGACAACACCAACACGCTCTATCTGACGGATGTCCGGTTTTCTCAGATCGGGCCCTACGTGCAGACGCCGGCGATTTACCGGTGTCCAGCCGATCGGAGCATGGCGCCATTCGGCGCCAGATCCCATCCGCGGGTCCGGAGCATGTCGATGAGCTGCTGGATGAACTACATTCTGAATGTGGATATCGGTCAGGACCGGTATCTCATATTCCGGAAGTACTCCGACATCGTGAATCCGGGGCCATCCATGACCTGGGTCCTGATCGACGAACGTGAGGACAGCATCAACGACGCGTTGTTCCAGACCGATTTGAAGGACCGGGGTGCGGCGGCGCGGATTGTGGATTATCCTGCCAGCTACCATGGCGGCGCGGCGGGGGTTTTATTTGCCGACGGTCATGCCGAGATCAAGAGGTGGCGCGACCCCCGAACCACGCCGCCCGTGAGAAAAGGCTCGCCTATCGCCTTGGACGTGCCCTCGCCGAATAACCCGGATGTGGCGTGGCTGCAGGAACGGTCGAGTAGCTCGAAGTGACTGGACCTCTCCGCAGGGCCAGCCCTTAATGTTAATCACTTACTGATTAGTTACGAGGATACGCTACAGGGACCCCTCACCCCGCCCCTCTCCCATCCGACCTGCCTGCCGAAGCCTCGGCGCAGGCAGGTGGAGAGGGTGCCCCCGCGACTGCGGGGGGCGGGTGAGGGTGACGGTGTAGTGCATTCCGGTAATTCCTCTGTAAGTCCGCGTGCAGTCCGCCGCGGGAGTCACACCGCTGGACGGGCGCCTTCATCGAGTCTTGTGATGGCCCATTGCCGCGCCTCGTCGAGGTCAGCGAACTGGCCGTCGAGTTGGGCTTCGAACGCTGCCGCCAGCAGGGCTCCCATTTCCTTGCCGGGTTTCACCCCAAGGGCAATCAAGTGCCGGCCTTTGAGGATCGGCTTCGGGGCTGACTCTTGGAGCTTGAGTTGCGCGGCCTTGTCCTGCAAAGCACGCAGTCCGGGCGGCGCCTCCCGGAGCTTAGGTGGGCGTCCGAAGGCATCCGCCGTGATGACGATGCCCAGGCCGTGAATGGTCTCCGGTTCGAGCCGCCGGGCCAACCGTCGCACGGAGCGATCGGTGGCCGTCTGGAGATGGGCCAAATGATGGGTCACCAGGGGGACAACACGCCTCCGTATCGCCTCGGGCGCGAGGAAGCGGGCGAGGAAGGCCTCAACAATCGGTCCACTAGCTTCCTCGTGTCCGGGCGAAACCACGCGCCATCGTCCGTCTTTGAGAATCTTCGCTGTCGTCTGAGGTTTGCCAAAGTCGTGCCCCAGCACAGCCAGGCTATAAACGGTGCGGGCCTCGGCGTCCGCGGCCCGCCAGCCGTCGAGTTGGACCAGTGCATCCAAGCAATGGCAAGTGTGGGCGAACACGTCGCCTTCGGGGTGCCACTCCGGGTCCTGGGGTACCCCGCGCAGGGCGGCGATCTCCGGGAAATGCTCGATCCATTCCGTTGCGTCCAGGAATCGGAGCCCGGCCGAGGGACGGAGGCTTTGGCGCGCCCATTTGAACCACTCCTCGCGCACGCGCTCGGCGGCGAGTTCCGCGTACCCGCTACGGATATGCCGGCAGAGCGCCACGGTTTCGGGCGCAGGTTCCAGGTCGAAGCGTCCCGCGAACTGCATTCCGCGGAGCACTCGCAGCGGATCTTCGACAAAGGCTGGCCCGGTGTGCCGCAGCACGCGGTCGCGCAAATCCTGCAGACCGTTGAAGAAATCGAGTACCTCGTCGCGCCGCGGATTGTACATCAACGCGTTGATCGTGAAGTCGCGGCGTGCTGCCGCTTCCCGCAGTGTGATGTCCGGGTCCACTTCGATCCGAAAGCCCTTGTGACCGGCGGCATACTTCGAGTCGCGCCGGGCCAGGCTGAAGTCAAATGAGCGTCCGCCGCGCCCGGTGAACTTGATCACGCCGAAAGAACGCCCCACAAGGTCGACCTGACCCACGCGACCGAGCGCGGCGGCCAGTTGTGGGTACCCCACGCCGAACACCTCCACGTCGAAATCCTTGACCGGAACACCCAGAAGAGAATCGCGCACGCACCCGCCAACCAGGAACGCCTGGCCCAACTCGGGGAGCGTCGCGATCACGCTCGCCAGGTCTTGTGGGAGTCGCACAGTCATTGCATCGCCGCCAGTCTAGGCTCCCGCTACAAACGAAGCGAGCGCGGCTGTGCGGTTCCTCCCCGGCAAATCCCCTTTGCGCGCCCTGCTGCGGACGGTTATGTTCCCGTCCCAAGAACGGCACTCTGACGATAATGAACATCACACCCTACGGCGCGGCGGGCGGCGAGGTCACTGGTTCCGCCTATTTGGTCGAAACAGCCCAGGCGAAGATCCTCGTTGACTGCGGGCTCTTTCAGGGCGGAAAAGAGGCTGAGGCCAGGAATCGGGCGCCGACCGGGGGCAGCGCCCGGCAACTCGATGCGGTGGTTTTGACCCACGGACACTTGGATCACACCGGACGCTTGCCGTTGCTCCCTCTGGCTGGGTTTGCCGGACCGATCTACGCGACGCCGGCGACGATCGAGATGACCGGACTGATCCTGCGCGATTCGGCCAAGGTGCAGGCCCAGGACCTGGAACGGCACAACCGCAAGCGCGCCCGAGCGGGCGAACCGCCGCTTGCCCCGCTCTACTCTCACGCGGATGTCGAGCATGTCCTCGAGCACCTCCGCGCCGCGCCCTACCACGATCCCTTCCCGGTTGCCCCCGGGATCCGTGCGCGCCTGGTTGAGGCGGGGCACATGCTCGGCTCGACGAGCCTTCAATTATTGATCGAGGACGGGGGACGCGAGCGGGCGGTGGTGTTCTCGGGCGATCTCGGTCCATTGGGCGCCCCGATTCTGCGGGACTACGAGCCCTTTTGCCGCGCCGAGGCGGTTGTCCTCGAGTCCACCTATGGCGATCGCGACCATCGTCCGTTCCGGGAGACCGTCGAACAATTCGTCGCGGTCCTGCAAGAGGCCGTCGCGGATCGGGGCAAGGTCCTGGTGCCCACCTTTGCCGTGGGGCGCGCCCAGTTGCTCACCCTGCTGTTGGCATCGATCTTTCGCAAGCGCCTGGTCAAACCGTTTCCCGTTTTCCTGGACAGCCCGATGGCCATCGAAGCCTCGAAGATCTACCAACACCATCTCGAACTGTTCGACGACGAGATGCTCGAGTTCCTGCGCGAAGGCTCGATCGAACGGGACCTGGCGACGCTTCACCTGACTGCCACGGCCGACGAATCGAAGAGAATCAACGATGTGCCCGGCCCCTGCCTGGTCATGGCGGGCGCGGGGATGTGCAATGCGGGCCGCATCCTCCACCACCTCAAGCAGAACCTCTGGCGTCCGGAAAGCCATGTGGTGATCGTCGGTTACCAGGTTCACGGCTCGCTGGGCCGGCTCCTGGTCGAAGGCGAGAAGCGCGTCAGCATCCACGGCGAGAAAATCGCGGTCAAGGGCAAGGTGCACACCCTGGGCGGGTTCAGCGCGCACGCCGGCCAGACCGACCTGCTCCAGTGGTTTGCGGCGATCGCACCCAGCCAACCACGAGTGATCCTGACGCACGGCGAAGACAACGCCCGCCGGACGCTGGCCCGGCGGATCCAGGAGGCGCATCGCCTGAAGGCGCTGCTGCCGGGACTCGAAGAGACCATCACGATCTGACAGGAGAGCCATGAACAAGAGACACACGTCCGACACGGAGCGGCGGGCCGACTCGTCCTTCCCGGTGCTGAAGCGGTACGAATGCGGTCCCTTCGCCTTCTCGAACCAGGATTACTATGATCGGCATCTGATGTTCGATCACGTGGTGGATATCCCGGAAGCGTCCGCCCGGGAGCGGTACGAAGCGGTGGCCCGGTCCGTGCGTGACCTGCTCACGCAGCGGTGGATCCGCGCGCGACCAGACCCATGATCGGCTCAATGCCAAGCGGGTCTACTATCTGTCGATGGAGTTTCTGATCGGGCGAACGCTCGTCAAGAACATTCTGAACCTCGAAGTCGAGCGTTGGGTCGGCCGAGGACCTCCAGTCCGATCGGCGCGACTGGCGGGCCGTGTTCGCCGAGGAACCGGACGCCGGCCTGGGCAACGGCGGGCTGGGGCGCCTGGCGGCCTGCTTCATCGATTCGCTCGCGACCCTGGACATTCCCGCCTATCGGCTACGGCCTGCGCTACGAGTACGGCATTTTCCGACAGAGCATCGAGAACGGCTGGCAGGACGAGCAGCCCGACCACTGGCTGCGCTACCCCGATCCCTGGGAAGTGGCGCGTCCCGACGAAGCGGTCGAGGTGCCGGCTCGGTTGCTCGTTCGAGATGCGCGACGGGCGCCCTGCGAGTCCGTCGCCGGTCGTCCGACGCACGCTCATCGGCATTCCCTACGACCGTCCGGTCGTCGGCTATGGCGGCAAGACGATCAATACGCTGCGTCTCTGGGCGGCAGGCACGCCCGACTTCTTCGATTTCGGCGAGTTCAGCAGCGGCGATTTCGTCGGGGCCGCTGGCCGAGACGCTCACCGCCGAGACCGCTGACGCGGGTCCTCTACCCTGACGATTCGACCACCACGGGCCAGGGTCTGCGGTTCCTGCAGGAGTACTTTCTGGTCGGCTGCTCGCTGGCCGACATCGTCCGGCCGTTTCCGCCGCAGCGAATGCCGACTGGCACGCCCTGCCTGACAAGGTGGCGATGCAACTCAACGACACCCATCCGGCCCTGGCGGTGCCGGAGTTGATGCGGATCCTGCTCGACGAGGCCAAGCTGGGCTGGGACGACGCGTGGGACCTCACCGTGCGCACGCTGGCCTACACCAATCACACGCTCCTGCCCGAGGCGCTCGAGAAATGGCCGGTGCGGTTGTTCGAACTGCTGCTGCCGCGCCATCTCGAACTCATTTACGAGATCAATCGACGCTTCCTCGACGATGTGCGCGCGCCGCCATCCCGGCGACGAAGACCGCGTCGTCGCGTGAGTCTGATCGAGGAGGGCGCCGAGCGCAAGGTGCGCATGGCCAACCTCGCCATCGTCGGCACGCACAGCACCAACGGCGTCGCCGCCGATTCACTCCGAGCTGCTCGCGCACACGCGTGGTGCCCGATTTCTGCGGAGCTCTTCCCGGAGCGGTTCAACAACAAGACCAACGGCGTCACGCCCGCGACGCTGGCTGCTGCTGGCCAATCCTCGACCTCGCCGGCATCGATCACCGACGCCATCGGCGACGGCTGGATCACCGACCTCGATCAGCTCGCGCAGCTGCGTCCGCTCGCCGACGATGCCGAGCTTTCGCGCAGCGTTTCGCCGAGGCCAAACGCGCCGCCAAGGACCGCTTCGCGCGACTGGCTCAAGGCCGACCACCGGCCACGACCGTCGATCCCGACACGCATCTTCGACTGCCAGATCAAACGCATCCACGAGTACAAGCGGCAATTGCTCAACGCGCTGCATATCGTCGTGCTCTACAATCGGCTGCGCGAGAATCCCCGAAGCTCGACGCTGCCGCCGCGGACGTTCTTCTTCGCCGGCAAGGCGGCGCCGGCCTACCAGCTTGGCCAAGCTGATCATCAAGCTCATCAACGACCTCGCCGCGACCGATCGACCGCGACCCCGCAGTCCGCCGGCGGCTCGAAGGTCCTGTTCCTGCCCAACTACAGCGTCTCGCTGGCCGAGCGGCTGATCCCGGCCAGCGATGTCTCGGAGCAGATCTCGACCGCCGGCTACGAGGCCAGCGGCACCAGCAACATGAAGTTCATGATGAACGGCGCCCTCACCGTCGGCACGCGCGACGGCGCCACCATCGAGATGGCCGAGGAGGCCGGCGAGGAGAACTTCTTCCTGTTCGGCCTCACCGCCGAGCAGGTGGCCGAAAGCCGCGGCTGGTACAACCCGCGATGGCACTACGAGCAACGAGCCCGAGATCCGGGCCGCCCTCGACCTGATCTTCTCCGATCACTTCAGCCGGAACGATCCGGGGCTGCTTCGAGCCGCTCCGCGACGCGCTGCTCACGCACGGCGATTACTACATGCACCTGGCGGACCTGACGTCGTACGTCGAGGCGCAGGCCCGCGTCGGCCGAGCTCTACGCCGACCCAGAGGCCTGGGCACGCAAGGCCATCCTCAACGTCGCCGCGTCCGGCAAGTTCTCGAGCGACCGCACGATCGCCGAATACGCGCGCGACATCTGGAAGGCGTCCGCCCTGCCCCGTGCCGGACGAGCCATGACTCGACCCAGGCCTGGTCTATGAGAGCGGCACACGACACGACGCTACGGCTCGGCAGCCTGGCCTTGGCACTCCTGCACTGGGCTGTCGGGGCCGGGGAATCCGCCCCGATGACGCATCCGTTGCCGGCGCGCGCCGACACGGTCTCGGGGGTCGCTGACGCTTTGCAGGCCCAGGTGACATTCGAGATGATGTTCGTCGAACTGACCAGCGACGACGCGCGCGCGCTCACCATGGATCGGTTCCTGCACGCCGCGCCGGACGCCTCGTCCGCGAAGGACGTCCCCTCCAAGGACGCTCGTTTCTTGACCCTCCACGGCCTGCTCCGGGATCCGCAGTTCCGGCAGGCGCTCGACGCACTCGATGAGCCGGGGACCAACAGCATGATGGAGCTCCGCGGAGACCAACTCGACTGGGGGGGCAAGCGCTTGACCAACGCAGCGAACATCCGCCTTTCCGCCGAGTTGGGCGCCACGGCGGCAGTGGTGCTCGACGAACCTCAATACCGCCTCCTGCTGCGAGCCTTGGAACAACGCCCCGACGCCAGAGTTCTGTCGGCCCCGCGCATCACCATCGCCGGCGGCCAGCAGACCCGGATTCATCTGGTGGAGGTGACGAACGTGCACATCGCCATCAATCCGGACGCGATCGTGCGACGGGGGATATGGGGACAAACCAACATTCCGATATACACTTCGGCGTCCATACCTGTCGGGCCGAGCGTTGACCTGCTTCCTGCCGTGCGCCCGGACGCAGCAACGGTCGAACTCACCGTCAGGCCAACGCGAACACACTTCGTGGGGTACGATCCGCCATGGAACAACAACCAAGTCCAGGTCTGGAAGAAGGGGGTCAAGAAACGGGTCAACCCGCCTCTCCCGCGATTTCGAGTTTATCAGACTGAGGCCGCCGTCAGCGTTTCAGAGGGCGGAACGGTGATGGTGGCCACACCGCCGGTCACGGATTCGGGGATCGCACGCGGCGCAGATCCGGGCTCGACGCGCCGCACGGTGCGCCCCACCTCCAGACCGCCGGAACGGACCGCTTACCATCGCTTGCTCATCTTCTTGACACCCCGGGTCCATCACGCCGCCGCCTCCCCGCCACCGACAAGAGCTTCGCCCGGCGCCCCTCCCGGACGCGTCGGGGACACGTCAGCCTCAACCCCCAGAAAGCCTGATTGATGAGAAGGCTCATTCTCTTCGTCGAACCCAGCGCAGCGCACGTTCACATCTTCAGCCAGTTCACTCTGCCGCGCCTGGGCGTCTTCATTCTGGCGGGTTTGGTCAACCGCCGTGACGCCTGGGAGGCGCGGGTTTTCATCGAAGGCCGCGCCCGGTTCGATCTGTCTCTCTGGATTGCCGATCATGGCCGGCCCGAGGCGGTGGGCATCTCGACGATCACCCCCACAGTCAACCGCGGGTACGCCCTGGCGGACCAATGCAGGGCCTTGGGCATCCCCGTTCTCCTGGGCGGGCCGCACGTCACGTTCCTCCCCGAGGAGGCGCTCGGCCATGCGGACCTTGTGGTGCGCGGCGAGGGCGAACCCGCCATCGAGGCTCTGTTGGATCTGTGGGCGGAAGGCCGCATCCAACCCCCCGACTCCCGCTACAGCACAATCCCAAACCTCTCCTGGAAGGACCCCGCCGGTGTCATCCACCACAATCCGCAGGCGGACTGGGTGGCCGATCTCGATGCGCTGCCGGTCCCCGATTTCTCGTTGGCAGGCGGAACTGCCGACTGCGTGATTGGCGGGCGAAAGACCGTGACGGTGCAAACGTCGCGCGGCTGTCCCTTCGATTGCTCGTTCTGTTCGGTGACGGGCATGTTCGGCAAGAGGTTCCGGCATCGTTCGGTCGAATCCATCCTCTCGGAACTCGAACGCTATGACCTCCGTGACCACTTCGTGTTCTTCTGCGACGACAACTTCACCGCAAACCGGAGCCGCGCACGGGAATTGCTCGAAGCGATGCTCGCTCAGCGATATCAGTTCCAATGGTCCACTCAGGTGCGCACGGATCTCGCCCGCGACCCGGATCTGGTGCGCCTGATGAAGCGCGCCGGCTGTCACACCGTGTTCATCGGATTCGAATCCGTCAATCCCCGGAGTCTCGCGCTGATGAAGAAGAATCAGAGCCTGGACGACATCGTCCGTGCCATCCGCATCGTCCAGGCCGCCGGCATCCACATCCACGGCATGTTCGTCCTTGGCTTTGACGGAGACGATCGGGACACCGTCGAAGCCACCATCCGTTTCGCTCGCCGGATGAAGCTGACGAGTGTGCAAGTGCTCATCCTGACCCCGCTGCCGGGATCGGAACTCTACGGACGCTTGCAGGAGCAAAACAGAATCACATCCTTCGACTGGGATCTCTACGACACCCACCACGTCGTGTTCCGCCCCGAGGGTCTCGCTGCCCTCGACCTCCAGCGCGCACAGGTGCACGCCCACACGCGGCTCTATGCCCTGCCCGAAACCCTGCGCAAACTCTTCACTGGCCGATGGGTCGCTGCCGGCTTGTCGCTCTACGCGTGGAAGATCAACCGCGACTGGCAACGAGAGAATCAGCAGTACTTGGCGACCCTCGCAGCCAATCCCCCCGCTTGAGTGACTTTTTTCAGAATCTGTACTAAATGAGTCGAGCTTTTGCGCCGCGCAGCGCGCCGCTTAGCGAGGCGTCGACTGCCGGTGATCGTGGTGGACACCCAGCGGCCACGAGCCGCTCACGCCTCGCCGGTCTGAGGCAAGCCCGCAAAGCATCCGGACTCCGCTGCTCTGAGGCGCGGACGGCCTGCTGCGGCGCTGAGTCGATCCGGGCACCAGCTCGGAATCCAGAGTCAAAGCGATGAACACATTCCTGATCCACGCAGCGGATGAGAACTTCTGCCGACTGCTTCCCGCGCGGCTCAGCCCGTCGCGGTCGGACGACGGGCGGGTGAAAGTCATGTCGTTTCCGCCCTTGGGAATACAGACCCTGGCGCCGGTCTTGCGGCTCCGGGGACACCGGGTGCGGATGTTCGACACCTGCCATCCCCAGATGAAGGAGGAACATATCGCCCAAGCCGTGGTCCAAGATCGACCCGACGCGATCGCCCTTTCGTTTCTCTCGACGACCACGTATCCGTCGGCCAAGCGCATGGCCCGGCGACTGAAAGCCGTTGCGCCCGATTTGCCGATCATTGCCGGTGGCCCCTTCGCCACCATGAATGCCGACCGAATCCTCGAAGACTGTCCAGACATCGACAGTATCGGCCGAGGCGAGGGCGAGGAACTCCTGCCGGATTACCTGGAGCACATGGATGACCCCGGAGCCGTGGCGGGCCTGGTCTGGCGACGCGACGGCCAGATTGTGGTCAACGCCCCGCGCCCCCTGCTCGACGACCTGGACCGATTCCCGTATCCGGATCGGACGAGTCTGCCGATCGACTACATCGAGTCCCTGCCGTTGGATGTTCCGGCCGTGCTCTCCTTGGACAAGTTCTGCACGGTGCAGACTTCGCGCGGGTGTCCGTATTCTTGCGTTTATTGCGATATTCCGGCTTTGGGCGGGGGCCGCTGGCGCAGCCGATCCCCCGCGCACGTGCTGGGGGAATTGCAGGAACTGAGCGATCAAGGCTATCGCTCGATCTACCTGACCGACGATCACTTCCTCATCAACCGCAAACGTATTGACGCCATCTGCCGTGGCATCATCGATCGTGGGCTGCAGTTCCATTGGGGCTGCGAAGGGCGCGTGGACGCCCTGGGCATCGACCAACTCCCCGTCATGCGCCAAGCGGGTTGCAGCTTCCTGGCCTTCGGGATCGAGGCAGGCACCCAGAAGGTGCTGAACCGACTCAACAAACGCCAAACACCCGCGCAGATCGAACACGCGGTCCGCGAGGCCAAACACCAGGGAATCGCCCGGATTCACGGCTTCTTTGTGGTGGGCTCTCCCGATGAGACGGAAGACGAAATCCTCGAGAGCTTCCGCTTTGCGGCCCGGCTCGAGCTGGACACGTTCGGTTTCAATCGCCTGTGCGTGTACCGCGGCACGCCGCTCTGGCGCGAATACGTCGCCCGCGGGATCATCGACGACCACCGGGACTGGCACAAATGGTTCAAGTGCTCGGACATCGACCCCACCGCCCTGCCCAGCGCGTTGGTGAATCGCCTCCGGGCCAAAGGTTATGGCCTGCTCTTCCGCCGCCGAATCCTCAAGCGCCCCGTCCGCACCTGGCGACTGCTTCGCGACTTCGGACGCCACATGGACACCGGCGATCTCCTCAAGTTGCTCGCCAGTCCATTCCGCCGGCGGGTCTTGACCCGGACACCGGAACTCCCGGCCAGAATGCTCGACTTGGGTCTCCAAGAGCCGGACCGCACGGGGGCACTGTCCGGCGCGGTATCGCCATCGAGCACCTCAGAACAACGGAGCCTGCCACCCGATCGTTTGGACTGAACTCGAGGTCTCGATCACCGACTGCCGGTTGCCATCGCCAAGCCCCAGCGTAAGCGAGTTGCTGCCCTGCCTCGTCGGTCTGGGGCGCAGCCTCGCTAGAATCCTTGACCGGTCAAATGTGTTGTAGACAAGTCAAGTTGTTGTGCTGCGTTAAAGGGGTCAAGGATTCTAAGGAGCGAGGCGCGGGAGAGAAGGGCAGGAAAACGAAAGGGCGGTTCATGATGTCGAAGATTGGGATTTGGTCTGAGGCGCGCCTCGCTAGAGTTGTTTTACTCCTTCGATGAAATCTGTAGTAATTGAGTCAAGTTCTTGCGCCGCGCAGCGGCGCCACTTAGCGAGGCGTCGGGTGCCGGTGATCGTGGTGGACACTCAGCGGCCACGAGTCGTTCACACGCCGCGCCGGTCTGAGGCGCAGCCTCGCTAAAATTCTCCCCCGAGAATTCTCTTTGCGTTTCGCGGAACCGGGTCTAACCTACGCCGCGACTAGACATTTGTCGATTTCAAGTCCTGGAAGATCTTCAGTTGAACGTGATTCATTGATGATTTTGAGACCCGATGGTCGGGAACAGTGTCGAAAGAGCAATCCGTCTAGACTCGAAAGTCATCATGAATACCAAATTATACGTGGGCAACCTCTCCTTCGATGTCCTTGAGAACGATCTCCAGGATCTTTTCGCCCAACACGGCACCGTCACCGAGGTCAACCTCATGCAGGATCGCATGACAGGGAAGGCTCGGGGCTTCGGTTTTGTCACCATGGAGACCAAGGAAGCGGCTGATGCCGCCATTCAGGCGCTCAATGGCAAGGAGTGGAAAGGCCGCGCGCTCACTGTCAATGAGGCCAGGCCGCGCGAGGCGCGCAGCGGCGGCGGCGGCGGCGGGTTTGGCGGCGGACGTGGCCGCTATTGATCGCAGTGCGGCCAAGCCGCAACCAACGCCTCGAGACGCGCCTGCACCTTCGGTGCCGGCCGGCCCGTGTGTTGTCGCCTTGCGCAGTGGCGCTGCTGCGCAGCGCTCGCGGCGGGGCCAGAGAAATGAACCAGCACGTCAGAGCTATCCCATGAGTCATCCTCAAACCAAGAGGGCCGATTGAGTCACCATTCCTTTCCGCGTCGGTTTCCGTCACGCGAACCTCAGCACCGCCGGAACGGCAAGATCCGCGCCCGTGAAATACGGGTGCTCGATGAAGATAAACAGCAACTGGGAGTGATGCCGCTCGGGGACGCCCTGCGCCTGGCCCAAAGCAAGGGCCTGGATCTGGTCGAAATTGCCCCGAACGCCACGCCGCCCGTCTGCCGCATCGTGAACTACGGCAAACTCCGGTACGAGGAGGCCAAGAACCACAAGGAATCGCGAAACGCCGGCAGCAAGATGAAGGAAGTCCAACTGAGTGCGAACATTGATCCGCATGACTTCGCCATCAAGTTGTCACAGGCGATCGAATTCCTCTGCGACGACATGAAGGTGCGGGTGAAACTGCGGTTCAAGGGCCGACAGAAGATGCACAAGGAATTTGGCGTCGACATCGTCAACCGCTTCGTCAAGGAGGCGGCTTCTTGCAGCCAGCCCGATGCTCCCCCGAAAATGCTCGGCGACCGCGACCTCAGCATCGTGCTCAGCCCGCTCCCCCGCACCAAGCGCGCTAAGGAATCCCGGCAAGCGAATGCCGCCTCCCCCTCCCCCGCCGAGCCTGCCTCCCACGCAAAACCCGCTCCGAAGCCGCTCTCCGAGCAACAGGAGAACGGTTGACGAGACTCGGCCTCAACGCGACGAAGCATGTCGTTGTTTGACCCGATGTCTCAGTGAATTCGAGATGGGCGCGCACTCCGCCCAGGCCATCGCGGGCCGGGCGGAGACGCACCACCGCGCCTGCCCATGAACCTCGGAATGCAATTGTTGATTTCCAGGCACTACCCCATTCCGGGTTCATGGGCACAATGAACCCGCGATTTCGCGGGTTGGGGTCTCAGATCAATGCCCCGCCGTAGCGCGCTTTCTTGCCGAGTTCCTGCTCGATTGCGAGCAAGCGATTGTACTTGGCGATACGCTCCGACCGGCAGGCGGATCCAGTCTTGATCTGGCCGGCGCCGGTGCCGACCGCAAGGTCGGCGATGAAGGCGTCCTCGGTTTCGCCCGAACGATGCGAGATCACCGCGCGGTAGCCGGCCTTCTGGGCCATCGCCACCGTTTCGAGCGTTTCGGAGACGGTCCCGATCTGATTGAGCTTCACCAGAATGGCGTTCGCGATCCCGTCGCGGATGCCTTGCGCGAAGATCTTCGGGTTCGTCACGAACACGTCGTCGCCGACGAGTTGGACCTTGTCACCGAGCGCGTCGGTCAGCGCCAGCCAGCCGTCGTGGTCTTCCTCGCCCATGCCGTCTTCGATCGAGATGATGGGATACTTCTTCACCCATCCGCCCCAGAGCGCCACCATTTGCGCGGGTGACTTCCGGGAACCGTCCGATTTCTTCATCACGTAGCCGCCGTCGTCGTAGAGCTCGCTCGCCGCCGGATCGAGCGCAATGGCGATCTCCTTGCCCGGTTTGTACCCTGCCGCCTTGATCGCTGCGACGATGACGTCCACCGCCTCGGTGTTCGTCTTGAGGTTCGGCGCAAAACCGCCTTCGTCGCCGACTGCGGTGACGAGTCCGCGCTTCTGGAGGAGCTTTTTCAGAGTATGAAACGTCTCCGCGCCGTAGCGCAACGCTTCCGCGAACGTAGGCGCGCCGATGGGAAACAGCATAAACTCCTGAAAATCGACATTGTTGGTGGCGTGGGCGCCTCCATTCACCACATTCATCATCGGCGCCGGCAACACATAGGCCCCTCTGCCTCCATGCAACTGCCGCAGGTAGGCGTAAAGAGGAAGCCCCGCGTCCATCGCAGCCGCCCGGCACACAGCCATCGACACGCCCAGGATCGCATTCGCACCGAGTCTCGATTTGGTGTCGGTGCCGTCCAACGAACACATCAGATCATCAATGCCCCGCTGGTCCGCCGGGCATTTCCCCTTCAGCTTCGGGGCGATCACCGTGTTGACGTTGGCCACCGCCTTCAACACGCCCTTGCCACCGTAGCGTTTGGCGCGTGTGTCGCGCAGTTCCACGGCTTCCTTGATGCCGGTCGAGGCGCCGGACGGGACACCCGCCCACGCCGTGAGGCCGTTGCTCAGAGTCACCGTCACCGACACAGTGGGGTTGCCTCGCGAATCGAGGATTTCGAGTGCGCTTACTTTCTGAATCTTCGTCATAGTCTGCTCTGCATCGTTCTGTTGTTTGTCAATAGGAGTCATCAGCCGGAGGGCGGTTCACCCGCAAGGCGGGCGGGCAAACTCCATTGCCCAGTGCTGCCCTGGATTCAAGCGATCAGATCGCGCCCGGTCAAATCAAATGCCTCAGACCGTCGGGCGTGTCGAGCCGCGCATCGGGTACTTTTGGAGTTCCGCAACGGTCTGCAACGCCGCCCGCGCGCCCTTGGCAACGGCAGGCGGTGGATTCGATTCCAGGGCTTCGAGAAAGTGTTGGTACGCCGGAGCCGCTTGCCCGAACACTTCAAGTTGAATCAAGCCGGCCCCCAGATGCACCTCGGCAGCGCCAGGACCGCCCGGATAATCCCGCAGATGCCGCCGATAAACGAGCAGAGCAGCCTCGGGCTGGGCGTTCTTCGCGAGCCAATCCCCCAGCGCCACAGAATCGTCGGGAGATAGCACTCGCCGCGTTTGCTCAGGCGCGAGGGCGAAGTAGGCCCGAGCGATGTCCGGAAACGAACCCTGGCGCAAGGCCTCGCCAAGGCTCTCCGACAAAGTCTGCGGCGCGCGTGGAACGGAAGAACGATACGCGCGGGGCGTTCCCCGCACCTCGCGCCTGTCGATGAGCCAAGCCGCAGCCAGGCCGGCCACAAAACCTCCAATATGAGCGCCGTGCGCCACACCGCCCGCCGCTCGGCCTGTGGCGAGAACGAACGGCAGCAGATTGTCGATCAGCAGGTAGAAGCCCAACACGATCCGGGCGGGGATCTGCACCGTGTTCACGAAAAAGGGAAACAAAAAGACAAACAACCGGACGGTATTGCGCGGGAACCAAAGAAAATAAAAGCCCAGCACGCCCGAGATCGCCCCCGACGCCCCGACCAATGGAAGCTTCGAGCCCGGGGCGAACAGAGTGTAGAACAACGTCGCCACCACCCCCGTCAACAAATACCAAACCGCATAGCGCACCCGCCCAAGTCGATGCTCGACGTTGTCGCCGTAGATCCAAAGAAACAGCATGTTCCCAAACAAATGCATGAATCCCCCGTGCAGGAAGACCGACGTCAACAGGTCAAGCAGTTGCGGGGACGCAGGCCGAAAACCGTGCCGAAAGACCACCAAATCGTAAGCCGAGACGCCGCGTGCGGCGACTTCCAGCGGCATGCCCGGGGGCAGACTCTCGCGGATGGTCATCAGGTACGCCCCCAGATCCGGATCGCGCCGATCGGCAGCCTGCCGGCTCATCGGCCACGTAATGAACAGGTAGATCGCGATATTGATCGCGATCAGCACGTAATTGACAACCGGCACCCCGCGCGGGTTCGGCGCGTCACTCAGGGGCAGAATCACGGCGGCAATTAGACGGCAGACGCCCTCCCAGGGCAAGCGGGCTTCTCGCCTCCCCCGTCAGAACAGGGACGGCTCCAATCGGTGCTCATGTTGACCTTCCCACGCCGGTGGCAGGCAGGGCGGTCAGTCCCCCGACCGCCGCCGAGTCCACGCCGCAGTGTGGCACCCGCGGAAGAGTCGTCCTGCCTCCACGTCAAAATGAAACTGCTGCACGGCTCTAGCGCGCATTTCTCACCACTTTTTCGCACCGCGAAGCCGGAGTCCTCAAGAGAAGTCAGCATGCAGGTTAGAGAAGCAAAACCGCGCCCGAGTGGATGGAGGGAACTGGGCAACAGAGTGTCGCTGCACCCGGGAGGATTCGGAAGCGCTCTGAACCTCAGTTTCCCCTGTGCGGGCGCGGTTTTGCCAGAGCCCGGATTTCTTTGTCATCTTCCCCGTGGTGAGAAATCCGGGCTAAGCGGTGCTCGACTCTTGCGCAATGAGTCACTAACATCGCTCTCTTTGTGAAATCGAGAGTCAATGAAGCACGTTGTCCCGCCGCGCACCGGCGCCCCTTGGCGAGGCGTCGACTGTCGGTGACCAGGCTTGCAGCCCACGGCAGACGAACTGGCGCCATTCCTCGCCAACCTAAGGCGGAGACTCGCTAACCACTCGTCATGACTGCGCTTGCTCATCCGCAGGTCCCGGACGCCCAAGGCCATTTCGGAGTGTACGGCGGGCGGTTTGTTCCTGAGACCTTGGTCCACCCGCTCATCGAACTCGAGCGCGCCTATTTCCAGGCTCAACAGGATCCGGAATTCCAGCGCGAACTCGATTACTATCTGCGCGAGTTCTGCGGGCGCCCCACGCCCCTCTACCTCGCCGAGCGGCTCACCCGCGAGTTGGGCGGCGCCAAGATTTACCTCAAGCGGGAAGACCTGCTGCACACCGGCGCGCACAAAATCAACAATGCGCTCGGCCAAATCCTCCTCGCCCGGCGGATGGGCAAGACCCGAATCATCGCCGAAACCGGAGCCGGACAACATGGCGTTGCCACGGCGACAGTCGCCGCCATGTTCGGCCTCAAATGCGTCATTTACATGGGAGCGGTGGACTGCGAACGCCAGGCGCTGAACGTCTATCGAATGCAGATGCTCGGAGCAGACGTGGTGTCGGTGCGCGCCGGCCAGCAGACGTTGAAGGAGGCCGTCAACGAAGCCATGCGCGATTGGGTGACCAACGTCCGCGGCACACACTACATCCTGGGCACCGTTTACGGCGCCCACCCCTACCCGGTCATGGTCCGCAATTTCCAGCGCATTATCGGCGACGAAGCGCGCCGCCAGATCCTGGCGCAGGAGAAGCGCCTGCCCGATCTCCTCATCGCCTGCGTGGGCGGCGGCTCGAACGCCATCGGACTCTTCTACCCGTTCCTGGATGATCTGTCCGTCAACATGGTGGGCATCGAAGCCGGCGGCGAAGGCATACGCCCCGGAAAACATGCCGCCCGCTTTCAGGGCGGGAGCTTGGGCGTCCTCCAAGGGGCTCGTAGCTTCGTCCTCCAGGACGACCAGGGCCAGATCCAACTCACCCACAGCGTCTCGGCCGGACTCGACTATGCCGCGGTCGGACCCGAACACGCCTGGCTGCACGACCAACGGCGCGTCGAATACGACTACGCGACCGACGAAGAGGCGGTCGCAGCCTTTCTCCGCCTTGCCCAGGTCGAAGGAATCATCCCGGCCCTCGAATCCGCACACGCGCTCGCCGCAGCCATCAAGCGCGCCCCCCGCCTCGATCCCCAGCAATTGGTGATCGTCAACCTCTCCGGGCGAGGCGACAAAGACGTAACGCAAGTGGCCGACCGGCTCAAGCTGTCCGTGCCCTGAACGGCACGAGTCAAACCGAGCAGATGAACACACCCCGCCGCACCACTCGCCGCCGCTTTTTCGCCTCCACCGGCTTGGCTTCCCTGGCCAGCGTCAGCGGATCTCGTCTTGGCCCCCAAGTCCTGGCTCAAACCACACCCCGCCCCGTCGTCATCGCCAGCGCAAACGGTCTCAAGGCGACGGCCAGGGCAATGCAACTCATCCAGCAGGGGGCGGACGCCCTCGATGCCGTTGTCGCCGGGGTCAACATCCTCGAAGATGACCCAAACGACAGCAGCGTCGGCTACGGCGGCCTGCCCAACGAGGCGGGCGTCGTCGAACTCGACGCCTCCGTGATGCACGGTCCCACCGGACGCGGCGGGGCTGTCGCCGCACTGCAAAACATCCGCTACGCCTCGCGCGTGGCCAAGTTGGTCTTGGAACGGACCGACCACGTCCTGCTGGTCGGCGCCGGGGCGCTCGCCTTCGCCAAAGCCCACGGATTCCAGGAAGAGGACTTGCTCACGCAAGGAGTCGCGCGCAGGCCTGGCTGCGCTGGAAAGAGAACCTCAGCACCCAGGATGACTGGCTGCCCGCACACGGAATCGACGATCTCGACGTGGGCCAGAGCGTGAAGGCAGCCCTGCGACATCACGGCACCATCAACTGCGACGCCCTCGATCTCCGCGGCAACGTTTCCGGCTGCACGACCACCAGCGGACTCGCCTTCAAGATTCCCGGCCGGGTCGGCGATTCGCCCATCCTCGGCGCCGGCCTCTGGGTGGACAACGAGGTCGGGCGCCGCCGGCTCGACGGGACGTGGCGAGGCCAACCTGCTGGCCTGCAGCAGCGTGATGATCGTCGAGTGGATGCGCCAGGGCCAGTCGCCCCAGGACGCCTGCCTCGCGGCCTGCAAACGCATCGCCGCCCAAACGAAAATGAAGCGATTGCTCGATGCGCGAGGCCGCCCCAGTTTCAACGTGACGTTCTATGCCCTGACTCGGGACGGCCGACACGGCGCCGCGGCCATCCGCGCCGGGGCGCGCTACGCCGTCAACACCGGTGAGACCCAAAGCAGGCTCGTTGATGCCGCCAGTCTCTACGAGTGAATGCGGGCCGCCGGCTGGCGGTTCATCTCCTCGGATCCCCTGAGCGCTGCGCAGCAGGCCGGGGCTGTGACGCCTCCCAGGCTCTCCGTCCTTGGACCCAATCGCCAGTTTCACAACTGCGTGATCGCCATTCCTGATCGAAACTCGATCGAGAAATGGCAGTGAATATGCTAAGGTTGACCTGGAATGCACGCGGTATGTCAAATCGAGTCGGCGTTCGGTGCCCTGCGGGATTCGCCACCGCTTCCTGTTTGGCCGTTTGCCAGTAGAAGGCCGCGCCTGTCCGGACACCCTCAAACGAGGCACCCTCGCAAAGGGATGATACCACTTATGACAAACGAACTTTCGCGCCCAATGCCCCCTGCATTCTGCATACCACAACCGAGTGGGGAGGCCCGCTTCAGTGGTGCGTCACATCTTGCCTGCGGCCTTAGCGCTTCTGGCCCTGGTCGGGATTGGCAGCCCGATGGCGCAGTCTCCGCAGGGGAGGTCCGGCGGCCGGGCCTCTTCTACTCGCTTCAGCATCCCACATGGCCGCCCTTCCCGGCTAATCCGTTTCCGGATCTGCCCGTCTACTGGATCGAAAGCGGACCGGTTTGTGTACGATGACGGGGCGGTGGACTATGACCAGCGGAAGGCTGAAGCTGAGGCCCGCGCGCAGGCTCTTGCGGTGGAGCGGGAACTGGCGAGCACGCCTGGCGGGACCTTGAGCTACGGACCGGGAGATTTGTGGCTGGAAATCACGGCGGCAAATGAGAGTACTGTTTCCCTCATTTTGCATGGGACGGTAGCAGAGGCTCCGTATGAAGTGTTCAGCACGACCGACCTGGGCACTCCACGCTGGAAGCCGGAGGCCATCGTTACCGGGCAGATCGACCAGACGGCGGTGAACTTGCCCGGGACCGGAGATCCGAATCCGTTTCTTCCGCGCACTGACAGGGGAGACAATCGTCCAGATCTTCGCAATGTGGGACGCAACCGAACCCGGGCCAAACGGCGATCCGCCGGGGGACCTCGGCCAGTTCATGGTGTTTCGCAGTGGGCCAACCAACCAGGCCCTGGCGGTGGCGTACAGCATCAGCGGCACCGCCACGAATGGGGTTGACTACACCGAACTGCCGGGCAGCATCACGATCCCTGCCGGAGAGGAGAGCGCGCTTATTTCCATCGAGGCGTTGTACGATGACTTGGCTGAGTTCGACGAGACGGTGACGCTGACGCTGGAGTTGACGGGTGAGTACCTGATCGATCCGGCTTATTGCGAAGCCACGGTGACCATTCAATCCAACGCGTTCGTGGCAGTAGCGGAACTCGACGGACCGGTGGGCATTGATTACCACGGGCCGCTCGATTCGTTGATCGTGTCGTACAACTATGCGACGGGCGGCAATCCTCGGAACTTCGCCCGGATCGACAGCAACGGCCAAGTGACGCCTTGGTCGTTGGTGTCCAATCTGCTTGAGGAAGTCAAGGTTGCGACTGCCAAGCAGACGGCCAGCGGCTGGCAGCAAGGCCAACTGTACTTCGGGACTGGCCTGGAGGGCCAGATTCGGGCGGGTCTCGGCCGACGGGACAGGTGTGACGTTGAACTGGGCGAATCTGTCCCCACCGACCGTCGAGCTCCTCCGTGGAGGCCTTGCTTTCGATCAAACCGGGATCTTCGGCGGGGACCTGATCGCGGTGACTGGTGGGCCCGACGAACAGGGCGGGGAACGCCAGGTCTGGCGGGTGAACTCGGCTGGAGCACCGACCCTGATTGCGTCGATTCAAACCGCAAACGGGTCAGTCCCGGCTATTCGTCAATCGATCGGTAGCCGTTGCCCCAAAGGGCACCGGTGGCAGGGGGGCGAGCCCTGCGGTCGACTGTCCCGGTGGCCGCTGCACCATGCGACGGCGATCAATCGGGTATTCGGGTAACGGTGTGTGGATCGGCGATCGCTCCCGGCGTGAGCATGGCCTTTGTAGGCACCTGGTTTGCGCCAGCCCTGAAGTCTGCGACTGGTCCGACAATCGGTAACCGCAATAGGCTGCGGCGCAAATGCAGGCTGTAGGTGGTAGGTGCCGCATCGATCGTCACAACCCACTCGGCGGAAGCCCCCACAACCACCAGCCCGAGCTGATGTCCGACCGGCACGACAATGTCATTGGGGGTCATGTCGATGGTGAGGCAGTGAATGCCCGGCTTGTCGAGTCTCGCCCATCCTCGTGAGAGCACCTGCAGGGGAGTCCGGCCGGTGCGCCGGAGAACGTCGAAGTAGCATGCGTCGTCCGACGCGATGGAAGCACCCCAGCAAGACTGCGTGTCCGTGGTGAACACGCCCTCACCGTCGCTGAGGACCCGTTCGGCGTCGCCGTAATCAACGAGTTCCACCCCGACCTGTCCGGTCGGCGCGGAATGCGTGACTTCCAGCTCGATCTGGGGAGCGCCGGTGATGCGAAGAGCACGGGTGAGGAGGCCCGTGATGAAAAGCAGTCGGTTCGGATTGTCCCCGGCTGTGACGGCTGTCGCCTCCGTCTGGGTTGGGTTGTTGACCCAACTGAGGTCTTCCTTCGACCCCGGGCCGAGGACGAGACGCCCATCCGCCAGCGGTGCCAGACGTGCCTCGTGTTCCCGGACCGGCCAGTCTCGGGCTTCCAACCACCGCTTGGGCGCGATCTCGACGCGTACCGCGGGCTCCTTGTCGATTCCGTTCTCGACATCGAGGAGTTGGTGGTCGAACCAGCGGTGAAGGGTTTGGACCCAGAGCGGGCGGTCGGAGTCGAATGGGTCGACGTGTCCGACCCTCGTCAGCCACAGTTTACGTTCGACTCCATGGTTGCCAAGAGCCTTCCACCAGCGGGCGAAGTTGGTGGTCTTGACGTTGTCGTCCTGGAGTCCATGGACGACGAAGACGCTCGCGTTCACCTGTGAGGCGTCCGCGGTTGACCCTTCCCGGTAGTCCCGGACCGCCCAGAAGTCGGTGTAGGCCCCGGTCTCGTCGCCGTCCTCGGCTGCCATTCTGTCCAGGGATGCGCTGCAGTCCACTGGCTCCGTCCGGTGAGCGGCTATGAACTCCGAGAGGTAGCTCGGGTAGTCGTAGGAGAACGGCAGGTTTTGATAACGATCGTAATCGTACCACGAGCTGATCGCGCCGATCGGGACAATCGTCTTCAAGCCGGGCACGCCTGTCGCGGCGACGCCGTTAGCCAGGGTGCCGTCGTAAGACTTGCCGATCATGCCGACCGTCCCGTTGCTCCATCCCGCCTGGACGGGATTACCGTCGCGGTCGATGGCCGCGGCCCTGCCGTTCAACCAGTCCACCACCGCTTTGACCGACAGGATGTCCGAAGCCGCCCCCTGGTCGCTGCAACCGGTGGAGCGCGCCGTTCCTGCCATGTCCACTGCGACGAATCCGTAGCCCCGGGGCACGAAGTAGTTGTCGTAAAAAAGTGGGAACTTCGTGGGATTGCCGCTCGCGTCGTACTGCTTGAACTCAGACTCGTTGCCCACGGCCGATGCACAGGTAATAGGGGCTCGCGACCATGATAACCGGCACGTCTACTACGCCGTCGAGTTCCCTGGGGCGGACGATGTCCGCGACCACTTGAAGGGGTGCGCCGTCGCAGTCGAGATACGGCACCTGCACCCACACGGACTCCCGGATCGCCGTCGCGTAGTCGTAGATCGGCGCGGTGACGCCGTTCTCCAGCACGTAAGTCTGCTCCGTGGCGTCGGGCGATGTCCCCGCCGCCGTCATGGCGGGCACAAGACCGGTCAGGACACTGACGGCGACGACAATGGCGGGGACAATCCAACTGCGGACTTTTTGAGAGTGCATCAGCGTCTCCCCGCCTGATTGACGCTGGGGGAGAGGTCGCGGATTTTGACTGCCTGCCTCGGGAGCGTGCCTGACCTGAAGTGACTGCCGAACATCGATAGGTAAGGTGATAGGGATGTGCATTTTGGACGTGCCGAAAACCTGCCCTACCGGGGAAGGCAGTTCAAGGCGAAAGCGGGTCGAATTGCCGCGGGATTCGATTGTAGACGGGTCGGTCCCGTAAACGGGTCAGTCCCGGCTATTCGTCAATTGATCGGTAGCCGTTGCCCCATAAACGGGTCAGTCCCGGCTATCCGTCAATCATCGGTAGCCGTTGCCCCAAAGAACACCGGTGGCAGGGGGGGTCGAGCCCTGCAGTCGACTGTCCCGGTTAGATGCGACCCCATTGCTTTTTGCTTGCTTATGCGTGTGGCTTTCGAGATGAATACACTCAGGCAATGTGCTCTCGGCGAATCGTGTGACCCGTGATGGTCATCAAGTCGGCTGCGGTAGGAGGCTTTCTGCCGTCTACGCACTTCTCAAATTCTATGGCCAGCACCAGTGCCCACACGGCGGTCAAGCGAAAGTACAAGAGTTCTTTGCAGCATTGGAGCAAGCGATTCTTGAAGTGCGCAGCACTTCACCCCTATGAGAACGTTGACCAAAGGTCTGAAACGAGCAGTGTCGGTCATGGCCGGTATGATCGTCTTGGCGACGGGCTCCAGCCCAACGCTGGGCCAGGACACCAACGACTGGAATTACAAGTTCGCCTACACGCTGGGCGTGCAGGCCTATATCTACGGCTTTCCCTGGATCAACATGGCCAAGTACCGATGGGAGTGGGTCACCCAACCGCCCACGCCCGATAACGATCACCCTTACGCCCCGCTGAACAAGTTCTCTCACGCGACGACGCTCAAGGACGCTAGCTATCGGGGTGGCGGCAACCCCAACACCGACACGCTCTATTCCGTGGCCTGGCTAGACTTAACGACCGAGCCGGTGATACTTTCCGTGCCGGCCATCGAGCGGTATTATACTTTCCAGATAGCGGGTTTTGACTCGGATAACTTCGCCTATGTGGGCACCCGCACCACTGGGAACAGCGCCGGCAATTACCTGATTGCGGGGCCGAATTGGGGAGGCACCTGTCCGACCAATGTCACTCCGCTCGACCCCTCCCTGACGCCCTATGTGCTCGTCATGGGCCGGACCTTTGTCTATGATGTGGATGACCTGACCAACGTTTATGCGATCCAGGCCCAGTACCAGCTTACCCCGCTGAGCTACTGGGGAACCACCAATGTGCCGCCTGACGATCGGGACGTGTGGGCGCCGTACAGCCCGACCAATGATTTGGCGGTTTGGAAGACGATGAACCGGGCGATGACCGAGAACCCCCCGAACGTGCCCAGCCAGCAGGGCTTGGTGGATTACTTCGCTCAAATTGGAGTCGGGCCAGGCCAGGACGTGGACCAGATGGACGACGCCACCAAGGCTGGCCTTAGAGACGCCGCCATCGATGGGTGGATTATGCTCAACAATTACGTAACCAACCCACCCTCCTCCTATTTCGTGACCAACGGTTGGATTTATCCGCCCCCGGACAACGGCCGCGCCGGACAGTTCAATGATTTCATGATGCGCGCCGCCGGCCAGAGCCTGCTTGGGATCGTCAACAACGACCCGCAAGAAGCTGTTTACTTGGTGACCGCGGGGCGCGATGCTAGCGGACGGCCTACCAGCGGTGCCAACAACTATACGATTACCTTCCCCTCTGACGGCCTGCCGGATGTCGACGCCTTCTGGTCAATCACCATGTACGGAGCCGACAACAACCTCGTGAGTAATCCCATAAACCGCTACAAGGTTGGCAGCTATCCGACCAACCTGCTGGCCTTGAACGCGGACGGCAGCCTGACCATCTACATCCAGAACGCCTCGCCGCCTCCGGACAAAGTGTCCAACTGGTTGCCGGCGCCGGTCGGCGGGTTCCACTTGAATATGCGGTGTTACCGGCCCGGGTCGGCCATCGTGAACCAGACCTGGGGGCCACCGCCGATCCTGCGAGCCACGCAACTGCAACTCCACCTCCAAAACGGCAACGCAAACCTGAATTGGAACGACGTCCCCGGGTTGCGGTTCCAGGTACAAACGGCGACTCAAATCCCTACCTCCGGTGCGGTTCCTTGGGACACGTGGCCGGGCGAAATCACATCCACCACCGGGGACTATTCCTTCGTGGACGACGGCTCGGCACCGGCCAGATTCTACCGCGTTCAGCGGCTCCCTGAACCGTGAAGCACTGATTGCGTGCCGCGCGAGCCAGTATCAAACCGTGCTGTCGCTGTCGTGCTGCAAGATCACGTGCCCTCCAGCGAGCGAGGGTGAGGCCGCGGCGCCACCGAGAGACGGCAATCGGTCCTAACCTTGTCAGGCTTTCACAGCCTTGCAGGCGCGAGGTGGGCGCCGCGGGCTCGACTGGACGTGGCGAGGCCAACCTGCTGGCCTGCAGCAGCGTGATGATCGTCGAGTGGATGCGCCAGTGCCAATCTCCCCAGGACGCCTGCCTGGCGGCCTGCAAACGCATCGCCGCCCAAACCAGAATGAAACGATTGCTCGACGCGCGAGGCCGCCCCAATTTCAACGTGACGTTCTATGCCCTGACTCGGGACGGCAGACACGGCGCCGCGACGACCGGCGCGTCCGCCGGCACCAGAGGTATACGAGTGGCCCCTTCGCTTTGGTTGCGGCTCTGCCGCGCTGCGACAAATGCGCTCTAGTCTCCATGGATCACTTTGCACTCCTGTGCACCGCTCATCTGAATCATTGTCAAGTAGTCGCCAAACATTTGCCAAACATTTTGGCGCCGAGAGGGGGCCTGACAGCGGCAGCCGCCAGCCAGACGATGCAGCGGGTGATCGCACTGACCTTCGAACAGGCAGCGCGGCCTCACCTGACTGGCTGCGTGAATCTGTCGCTCCCGCCGGGGCTGTGACGCCTCCCAGGCTCTCCGTCCTTGGACCCAATGCCAGTTTCACAACTGCGTGATCGCCATTCCTGATCGAAACTCGATCTAGAAATGGCAGTGAATATGCTAATGGTTGACCATGGGAATGCACGCGGTATGTCAAATCGAGTCGTGCGTTCGGTGCCCATGCGGGATTCGCCACCGCATTCCTGTTTGGCCGTTTGCCAGTAGAATGCGGATTCCGATGAATTCGGACACCCATTCCGAAAATAGTCGGACAGTGATCCGAGGTATTCGGACAGTTGTCGGAGCGTAGCGACGCTCTGCAGTGACTCTTACGAGGGTGTCCGAATTGGGTCAAGTTTTTCCTCCTCTGCCGCGCCTGGCTTTTCGGAGCCGAAGGCGACGTGCTGGCGCGGTTGGGACTTCGCTTCCGTCGTTGCCCAAGACCAGCAGACCAGGCCATCCCCCAATGGGGTAGCGCCGCTGCGAGCCGGGAGCTGCCGAGCCTCCAGTCGCGGCTCGCAGCGTAGCGCCTGGGTCCCATTGGGGGTGGCCTGGTCTGCGGCCGAACCCCCCGGGGACGCCCTGCAGCGGGTTCAATCCGCAGGAGCTCCGGTTCGCGTTGGGGCTGGTCTTGGGTTTTGCGCATGCGACTCGCCTTTGAGTTCGAGCCGGTAGGCGTTATGGACCAAGCGGTCCAGGATGGCGTCGGCCACGGTGGCATCGTTGATCACGCTCGTGCCATTGGTCCACCGGGAACTGGCTGGTGATGAGCGTGGCACCCGAGCCGTGGCGGTCATCGAGGATCTCCAGCAGATCGCGGTATTGTTTGCCGGTGACGGCGGCCACGCCGAAGTCGTCGATCACGAGCAAAGCCGCTCGCGCCAGCTTCTTGAGCAGCTTCATGCAGGCTGCCGTCGGCTTGGGCGTTTTGCAGTTCCCGGAACAGTTTGGGCGCGTAGTAGTAACCGACGCGGTGGCCATCGCGGCAGGCTTGGTGAGCCAGGGCGCAGGCCAGGTAGGTTTTGCCCGAACCGGTCGGCCCGGTGATCAGGCAGTTGTGGTGTTTGGCGACCCATTGGGAGGCGCGCAATTGATCGATTTGCGCCCGCTTGAGTCCGCGGGGATGGCGGTAGTCAATGTCCTCCAAGGCTGGCGGCGATTTTCAGTTGCGCGTAATGCAGGCGCGCGGCCAGCGCGCGGTTCTCCTCGCCACAGCCACTGCCGTTCGACCAGCAGCGCGAAGCCGCTCTTCAAAATCCAACTGGCTGATGTCGGCTTGGCGGCGTTGCTCTTCCAGCGCCTGGGCCATGCCCTCCAAACGCAAGCGCGTGGAGTTTTTCCATGGTTTGATGATTGAGCATAACTCCTCGCTTGGGCTTCAGGCGTAATAGGCTTGGCCGCGCACGTTCTGGTGGGCCGGACTGGGCAGGGGCAGTTCGGGCTCCAGGGTCTCTGGCGGTCCAGGCCGTTTTCCAGGATGGATTTGATGCTCTGATAGGAGCAGGTGCCAAAGCGCAGCGCCCGGGCGCAGGCGGCTTCCAACCGCTCCGGTCCCACGCCCTTGCCCAGGCGAATGATCCCCAGGCAGGAGCGAAAGCCCATGTTCGGGATGGGGCTTGTCCTTGCAGGATTTGCTCCACCAGCTGGGCGCACTGCGGGCCGGTCTTGCGCGCCCATTCGACCAAGCCGGCTGGGCGTCCATTCCAGATAACGCTGATGGGCTCTTGGGCCGATGTTCCTCCAGGGTGGTGAACTTGCCCGGCGGCGTAACTGCGCAGGTGAGCGGCCACGCGCTTGCCGTGGTGAAAGAACTCGACGGTGGTGGGCCGTCAAGCGCGCCTCCAGCTCCTGGTGAACCAGGGGATAGGGAACGCTGTAGCAAGTGGTAATCCACGACCACGTGATAGTCGATGTTGACCGTGGCCTTGGCCCAGGCGGCCAGCTCAAAGGGCTGCGGCGGGCAACGGCAAGCAGCGCCGGTCTTTTCCTGCGCCTCAAACCAACTGTTGCGCGAGCCTTCCAGCTTCTGAAACGGCTGGGCGTTGAGCTTGGTCCAGCAGCGGCCGGATCGCTTGGTTGAGCTCGCGCGACGCTGAAGAAGCGCTGGTCACGCAACGCGGCCAGGAGTCTGCCGTTCGGCGATCTGCACCCCCGTTTCGACCTTGGCTTTGTCGCGAGGCTTTCTTGACCCGCGCCGGCAAGATCACGGTGCCGTAATGGGCGGCCATCTCCTGGTAAGTGCGATGCAGCACCGGTTCGTAGCGGCAGGGCGCGGATGACCGCGGTCTTGGGATTATCGGGAACCACGGCCCGAGGTCACCCCGCCGTAAAAGCCGAAGCGCATGACAGTGAGCCGCAATCCAGTGTCTCCAGCTGCTCGTTGGCGAAGGCTTCGACGTAGGTCTTATTGCTGGCGCCCAGCACCGCCACAAACAGCGAGGCCTCGCGTGACGGAGCCGTCGGCGTGGTGAATCGGGCACCTTCAGCCCGGCCCAATCCACAAAGAGCTTCTGGCCCGGCTGATGCACCTGGCGCAGCACCGGGTCCAGCGTCTCGGCCCAGTCGCCGATACAACTGGCAGAACCGGCTACGCTGGTAACCCTCGGGGTGGGCCTGGCGATATTCCTGCCACAGCAGTTGCAGCGTCACGCCCTTGCGGCGCAACTGCTCATGAATCGCAGGCCAGTCGGGCAGCGGCTTGGCCGGCGCCATCTGCGGGCCGGCTGGTCGCTGGCTTCAGCAGCCGCTCCAGCAACTCGGAATCGCTTATCCCTTCGGGCAAAGGCCAGCTCAGGCCCGCGGCTTCAGCGCGCTGCAGGTAATCGCCCACCGTGCTGGTGGGCAACCCACAACTGCGGGCGATCTCGCGCACCGACAGTTGGTTTTGGTGTTTCAGTCGAAGTATGTCTTTAACGTAACGCATGTTTATTGGTTTTCGTGCCATTAGGTCCTTTCCTTTTCAAAGGCCGGCTCTTATGGCACTTGCTCGAAGCGTCACGCCACTCCGACTGCGCTGATCCGGCGCATTCCGGACATTTCGGACAGCCGTCCGAACCATTTCGGACACCGATCCGACGGCGCCGAAAAACTGTCCGACTAACTCGCCGGATCGCTGTCCGAATTAAATCGGACCGCGTCCGAATTGAATCGGATCACTGTCCGGACTAAAATCGGAATCACTGTCCGAAATGCGCTCGGAATACGCAGTAGAAGGCCGCGCCTGTCCGGACACCCTCAAACGAGGCACCCTCGCAAAGGGATGATACCACTTATGACAAACGAACTTTCGCGCCCAATGCCCCCTGGCATTCTGCATACCGCAACCGAGTGGGGAGGCCCGCTTCAGTGGTGCGTCACATCTTGCCTGCGGCCTTAGCGCTTCTGGCCCTGGTCGGGATTGGCAGCCCGATGGCGCAGTCTCCTGCGGGGAGGTCCGGCGGCCGGGTCCTTCTACTCGCTTCAGCATCCCACATGGCCGCCCTTCCCGGCTAATCCGTTTCCGGATCTGCCCGTCTACTGGATCGAAGCGGACCGGTATGTGTACGATGACGGGACGGTGGACTATGACCAGCGGAAGGCTGAAGCTGAGGCCCGCGCGCAGGCTCTTGCGGTGGAGCGGGAACTGGCGAGCACGCCTGGCGGGACCTTGAGCTACGGACCGGGAGATTTGTGGCTGGAAATCACGGCGGCAAATGAGAGTACTGTTTCCCTCATTTTGCATGGGACGGTAGCAGAGGCTCAGTATGAAGTGTTCAGCACGACCGACCTGGGCACTCCACGCTGGAAGCCGGAGGCCATCGTGAGCGGGCAAGCCGACCAGACGACCGTGAACTTGCCCGGGACCGGGGAACCGGTCCGTTTCTTCCGCGCGCTGACAGGGGAGACAATCGTCCAGATCTTCGCAATGTGGGACGCAACCGAACCCGGGCCAAACAACGATCCTCCGGGGGACCTCGGCCAGTTCATGGTGTTTCGCAGTGGGCCGACCAACCAGGCCCTGGCGGTGGCGCACAGCATCAGCGGCACCGCCACGAATGGGGTTGACTACACCGAACTGCCGGGCAGCATCACGATCCCTGCCGGAGAGGAGAGCGCGCTTATTTCCATCGAGGCGTTGTACGATGACTTGGCTGAGTTCGACGAGACGGTGACGCTGACGCTGGAGTTGACGGGTGAGTACCTGATCGATCCGGCTTATTGCGAAGCCACGGTGACCATTCAATCCAACGCGTTCGTGGCAGTAGCGGAACTCGACGGACCGGTGGGCATTGATTACCACGGGCCGCTCGATTCGTTGATCGTGTCGTACAACTATGCGACGGGCGGCAATCCTCGGAACTTCGCCCGGATCGACAGCAACGGCCAAGTGACGCCTTGGTCTTTGGTGTCCAATCTGCTTGAGGAAGTCAAGGTCGCGACCGCCAAACAGACGGCCAGCGGGTGGCAGCAAGGCCAACTGTACTTCGGGACCAGCCTGGAGGGCCAGATCGGACGGGTGTCGGCCGATGGAACAGGTGTGACGTTGACCTGGGCGACTTTGCCTCCATCCACGGCCGACTCTTCCGTGGAGGTCTCACTTTCGATCAAACCGGCATTTTCGGCGGGGACCTAACCGCGGTCACTGGGGGGTACTGGGATCAGGGCGGGGCACGCCGGCCAGAGCCTGCTTGGGATCGTCAACAACGACCCGCAAGAAGCTGTTTACTTGGTGACCGCGGGGCGCAATGCGAGCGGACGGCCTACCAGCGGCGCCAACAATTACATCAGACTACTGGTGGGGCTTTCGGGATCCCACGGAATTTCACCAGGATCAAGAAGGTCGGTGGGACGGTCGAGTGTACGCCATGGTCATCGGTCACCAATCTGTGGGACGAAATCAAGCTGACAACGGTCAAGTCATCGGCAGCCAACTTCGTGCTGGGCGACATGTTCTTCGGCTACAAACCAGAGAGCGGCAACACCAGGATCGGCCGTGTCTACCGCAGTGCGTCGCCCCCCAATGAGGTCATCGCCGTCATGGATTGGGCCATCCTGCAGAACGAAACTAGTCCTGTGCACGGCGGTCTATACATCGATCAGACGGGCCTGTTCAATCGGGATCTGCTTGTCGTGACCGGCGGTGGGGTTGAAGAAGGCGGCCCGGGTGTGGCGGATCACCTCGAACGCCGATCAGACTTCCAACACCAAGACCGTTTTCGCTGAGATTCTGAACACCCACCTTGAGGGCGATTGTGAGCCTCCCCAATGATCAACAGAAGTACGGTCCCTGGGCTGGGAAGATCGTCACCGGCGCCGAACGCCGGCTGCCCGTACCCTTCATCTACACGATCGATACAAATGGCAACGTTGCCGACTTTGCCGAAGGGATCGCTCCGGAAGACTTCGACATCATTCCCGCTGGGCAAGCCCTCTATTGCAACGACGGCGAGGGAGGGAAGATATACAAGGTCCCGGCAGCGTACTTCAGCGAATGCGTCGGTGATCTTCTCATCACCCAAGCCGGTGAGGTGTGGAACTACCCAGCGGTGCTACTGGTCCTTCATTGGGATGGAAGTCATTTCGTGAGAAAATCATTCTTCCCCCCTGAAGGAGTGATGTTTGAACACGTGACTTTCGCCCCCATCGACCTGTGATGATACCCTTCTTGAGTTCGGCAATAAAGCACGACATCTACATCGTGTTGGCTTGGACCGCCTTGCAGACGGGTTCCTTCGCGGTCAGGGCTACCTGATCTACGATCAAGTATCGCCGGCTCCTGGCTCGCCACCGGGAGCCGCAGAATGGCGGATCCCGGATCCGAACTTGGGATCGGGTCAGTCATTCACACCGAGCCTGTCTCGAATCGATTTCATCGAACTGTGGACGGGTGATGGCCTTCCTGGAAATGGATGGGGCGCTATCGTTTACGTCGTTCTGAGGTCGGACTGGATCCGAGGTCCGATCCTCGCTTCAACCGCCCCCGTCTTCATGGAGGACGGATTTGGATACGGACCGGGGGTGGAGAACACCGTGACCTTCTTTTTTGGAACACCGGTGCCGCTCACTCCCGGCACAACCTACTATTTCCAGCCTGTTGTCGAGATGAACAGTGATCCCTGGCATGTCATCGGCTACAACAGCTATCGGTATTCTGGCGGAACGGCTTTCTGGCAAGGAAAGGCGCAGCCGGGATTAGACATGTGGTTCCGGACAGGGATTGTGATCCCAGAACCGTCTTCCCTGGCGCTTGGGCTGTTCGGGCTTGCGGTTTTCGCGTGTGCCAGAAGCCGTGCGACGTAAACGGGTCAGTAAACGTAAACGGGTCAGTCCCGGCTATTCGTAAATCGATGGTGGCCGTTGCTTTGCCGCCGGCCATCAGCGCCTAGACGCAAGGGCACAATGGCGCATCAAGGGGGCGGTCCTCACAGTCGTTGGGGCGGATTCACGCCGCCCCGGGAAACTCGACTCGCAGCTTGCGTGGGACGCACAAACATCGAGTGTCGTTGCCACCGTCAGTCAAGACAATGTCATGGTTTGACGCCTGTTCTGCGTCCGAGTTTCTTACAGACATGTAATGATGCGGAAAGTCTTCCGTCATCTGACGGTGGTCTATTGGCCAGGAGACAATCGGAAATCGGATCACTTGAAAGCATCGGGAAATTATCGAAAATGAAAGGAACGATCATGAAACTGAAATTGCAGCCGATTTGGAAGCGCCTGCCCCTTCTGGTTGGGGGCGGGGTGCTTGTCGCGGCCACCGTCGCTCTCGCCATCGAACAGGTCGGTGCGAAAACGGAGGCCAGCTCGACGAAGACCGAGGTCACACCTGTCAGTGTGGCGGTGGATGACGGCCCCTTGGATCGATCGGGCCGATTCTCGACCAGTTTCGCCCCGGTCGTGAAGAAGGTCAGCCCGAGTGTGGTGCGCGTGTTCACCACCACCAAGCCCAGGGTGGCGACCAATCCCGACGGCTTCACACCCGAAGATCCTTTTAGCTGGTTCTTCGGTCCCAACCGCCGCGGACGCGGCATGTACCGCGAACTTCCGATGCCGCGCCAGCAGGGTGTCGGCTCGGGCGTCATCGTCACGAAGGACGGCTACATTGTCACCAACAACCACGTGGTGGAAGGCGCCGACGAGGTCAAAGTGGCGCTTCAGGATGGGCGTGACTTCAACGCCAAAGTCGTCGGCAAGGACCCAAAAACGGACGTGGCCGTCCTCAAGGTGGACGTCAAGGACCTGCCCTACATCGAAATGGCCGATAGCGATCAAATCGAGGTCGGCGATCTGGTGCTCGCCATCGGCAATCCCTTCGGGATTGGCCAGACGGTGACGATGGGGATGGTCAGCGCCAAAGGCCGCGCCAATATGGGCCTGGATTATGAGGACTTTATTCAGACCGATGCGGCGATCAATCCGGGCAATTCGGGCGGCGCACTGGTGGATGGCGAAGGCAGGCTCATCGGCATCAACACCGCCATCCTGAGCCGAAGCGGCGGCAACCAGGGGATCGGATTTGCGATCCCGACGAATCTGGCGAAGCACGTTATGGAGAGCCTCGCCAAAGACGGTCGGGTGGCTCGCGGTTACATGGGCGTCCTCATTCAGGACGTGACGCCGGCGCTCGCCCGAGCGTTCGGTCTCGAAGAGCGCACGGGCGCCCTCATTGGCGATGTCACGGACAGCAGTCCGGCGCAAAAAGCCGGCCTCAAGGACGGTGACGTCATCACCGAGTTCAACGGCAAAGAGGTGCGCGACAGCCGGCAGCTTCGGCTGATGGTCTCGCAGACCAAACCCGGCAGCGAGGTCCCGGTCAAGGTCCTCCGCGACGGCTCGTTCAAGACCTACGAGGTCACCCTCAAGGAGTTGCCCGGCAGCGAGCAGTTGGTCAAGGCCGACGCACCACAACCGGACGAGGAAGGCACGCTCAACGGTGTCGCCGTGTCGGATCTGGATGCACGGACTCGCCGCCAGCTCGAATTGCCGTCGGACCTGAAAGGCGCGTTGGTGAGCGAGGTTGCGCCGGATTCAGCCGCCGCCGAGGCAGGTCTTCGCCCGGGCGACGTGATCCTGGAAATCAATCGGGAGCCCGTGAACGACGCCGACGACGCGGTGCGCATGACCAATAACGCCAAAGACAAGACCACCTTATTGCGCGTTTGGCGCGAGGGCGTTCGACATTACCTCGTCGTTGACGAGAGCAAAGAAGGCTAAAGACAAACCGAGGGGGCCGCACGCTGCGCCATGCGGTCCCCTCCCCCGGACAGAATTCCCCGAAGCCCAATCTCTGGTTAAAGCCATACACGGAGTCAGAAGTTGAGCCGCGTGGGAGCACGCGGCCTAACCTGCAGTTCTCACCCACTTTTTCCACCGCGAAGCCGGAGTCCTCAAGAGAAGTCAGCATGCAGGTTAGAAAAGCAAAACCGCGCCCGAGTGGATGGAGGGAACTGGGCAACAGAGTGTCGCTGCACCCGCGAGGATTCGGAAGCGCTCTGACCCTCATTCTCCCCTGTGCGGGCGCGGTTTTGCCACAGCCCGGATTTCGTTGTCATCTTCCCCGTGGTGAGAAATCCGGCTAAGGCGTTATCGGCTGCGTCCCCTGCCTGCGCCAACCCGTCCACAGCAGCCTTGGCTGGGGTGAAGGCTTCCGCCGGAGACCCGGTCGCCATCACCCCGTCTCACGCAACCTCAACCCGCCTCTGTCCGTCGTCGGCAGAACCTCTCGCCCGAGCTGGTCGTGACCAATCTGGTCCAACAACGCGGCTAACCTGCGACCGTACTCGACGTAGTTGGCATACTGCGCCTCCGACGGCACATTCGAGTTCGAGTCGTGGAACACCACGGCCATGTGCGGTTCGATCGAGATCCCGCCGTTGTATCCCCTGCGCAGAGCGTCTTCGAGGATGTCGCGCACGCGCCCGTCCCCTTCGCCTGGCCACCGGTAATCGGCATCGTTCCTGGCGAAGTTCCAGGTGGCGTCCTTGATGTGGAGGTGGGCGGTCGCCTCACGGACCTGGGTCCAGAACTCCCAGGGGTCCTGCTTCGGCCATGGCTGGGGACGGGAACGATCCGCGTTGAAGATGGGATTTCCTGTATCGAAGACCCATTTGAGTCCGGGCACGTTCTCGAGCAACTGGAGCGCATGCCGCGCGCTCATGCCGCCGTGGTTCATGCAGTTTTCGTGGACCGGTTGCAACCCGGCGTCGAGAAACATTCGCGTCACTTCCCGTACCCGCTCGAAGACGAGCTCAGGGATCGCATCCGCCGTGTTTGCCGGTTTGAAACTCATGATGCGCACGAGCTTGGTTCCGAGCCGTTGCATGCGCGGGATCGCGCGTTGCACCTCCGCCAACGTGACCGCGAAAGGGGTCTCGAGGGTCTTGGCCCAGTTCATGATTGTCGACCCGAAACAGCAGACGCCCACGCCGGCCCCGCGTAAAGTCTCGACGGCCAGGTCGAACGCGGGTTCGGGCAGCTCGTGGAGATTCGCCGCGGGAAAGCCGGGCACTTGGACGGTTCGGGCTTCGAGGGTGCGCCACCCCAGATCTCGAGTCGCCTTGATCTGGGAATCCAAAGATGCACCCGCCTCGTCGCTAATGCCGGTCAGGTAATACATAAGTCGCTTCGCAGGTTGCGAACAATCCGCGTCGTTGCTCCCGCGCGGTTCAGCGTGTAGAAGTGGATGCCTGGCACCTCGTGTTCAAGGAGATCGGCGCATTGGCGGGTCGCATACTCCACCCCGAACTCGGCCACCGCGGCGTCGTCATCCCCCAGCGCGGACAGGCGCGCCGCCAGAGCGCTCGGAATGGTCGCCCCGCAAAGGGAAACGAATCGCCGGACCTGACTCGCGCTCAAGATCGGGATGACGCCAGGAACGATCGGCACCGTTACACCCAGTCTCCCGACGAGATAATCGCGGAACTCGTAAAAGAAAGCGTTGTCGAAGAACAACTGAGTGATGACGTAGTCCGCACCGCAGGCGATCTTCGCCGCCAACCGCCGCCAGTCGACCTCTTTTCCCTCGGGACACTCGATGTGACCCTCCGGGAAGCCAGCCACGCCGATCGAGAAACCGCCGAGCTCCCGCGTCAAGGTCACCAGTTCATGGGCGTAGGCGAAGCCGCCGGTCGGTTTGACAAAGAGCCCCGCTTCCTCCGGCGGATCGCCGCGCAGGGCAAGGATATTCGCGATGCCCCGACTCCGCGCTTCTTCGAGAAGCGCCACAATCTGCTCGCGCGTCGATCCCACGCATGTCAAGTGGGCCATCCCGGGCACCTGGAAATCGCGCTGAATCCGCTCGACCATCCCGAGGGTCTTCTCGCGAGTGCTGCCGCCCGCGCCGTAAGTCACCGAGCAATAGCCCGGCCCCAAATCACACAACGCGGGCAGCGTTTGCTCGAACAACTTCCGATCACCTTCCTCTGTCTTCGGCGTGAAGAACTCGAACGAGAACAACGGGCGCCCGGCCTTTCGCGCGTCGTGGTATGTATCGCGAATGAACCTCATGCACCCGGTCAGGGACGTCGTTGCGCGACTTCCTCGAGGCGCTGCTTTAACGCATGCATGCCTTCGCGGAGTTCCCGCACTTCAGCGCGCAATCGCTCGATCTCGTCCGGCCCGACACCACCGCCGCCGCCGCCCATCGGCCCCATGCTCTCCCGCATTGGCATCTCTCGGATCGGCACGTGCGCCTGGGCCAACCGCTCCGCCAATCCGGGCAGGCCAGCGGCTCTGAGATTCTCGACCGCACGTTGCAGGTGGACTCGGCGGCGCTCGAACTCCATGGCATGAAGCCTCGCTGGGAATCGCGGTCGGTCGCCGCGCCCGAACTCGAGAGGGCCCTCCCGGTGCGGCAGTTCGCGCGCTTTTCTCTCGAGACGCTCGATCTGCTGCCGCAACTCCGAGGCCTCGGCCTCCCGCCCCTCCTCCTGGCTGCGCTTCAACTCATTCTGAAGCTGCTCAAGCCGACGGCGCAGGGCGCGGTGCGCGTCGCCAGGAACGGGCGGCTCCGGACCCCGGAACTCGGGCGCCCCGACTTCCGCGCGCACCTTGCGCGCCTGGAGCATGAGTTCCTTTGCCGCCTCCGGTCGCCCGTCCGCCCTCAGAGCCGCCGCCTTCTCCTCAAGCCTCGCTGCCTCCTCCCGTGTTTGGGCCGGAAGCGGCACTTCGCCGCCCCAGACAGACCAGCTTAAACAAAGCCCGGTCAAGGCGATCCACGACCGGACATCCAACGCGGGTTGGCCAATTCTTGATTTTCTGTTCATAGGCGTTCTCTCTGCTCAGCGACAGCATACTCAGATGAATCCGGAAACGCAACGGAGGACGCAGCCCTGGAGGATCCCGAACAATGAACCGCCGAGTCCCACTCTTCGCATGAACCGGGTGTACCGCCGACATTCTTGTCGGCCTCGCTGACAGTGTCCGAGACAGAGACCGTTGCCGGCTGGAAAGCCGGCGGTACAGGTTCATGGCGCCTGAGCAGTTCAAAATGGAACAGGTGGCTTCTCATGCCCAGTGTCCCCTCACCCCTCTCTCTCCCATCCGATGGGAGAGGGTGCCTCCGCGGCTGCGGGGGCAGGTGAGGGGAACGGTGTAGTGCATCCCGGTGATTGCTCTGTATGCATCGGGCTCACATGCGCTTGAATGCGCTTCCGCTAAGGGTCTGTGGAAAAATTAATTCCGGTTTTGCTGGAGGGGATTTGGCTCGCTGGCGAGGCGCGACGAGGGAGCATACCCGCAGCGGTCTGTGACCGAGGAGCAACGAAGCCAGCGTGCCAAAGCCCCCCAGCCCTGCGGGGCGGGGCGGCACCGGGCCATCTGCTTCGTTCCTCGGTCGGTCGAGTATCGCTGCGGATACACTCCCTCCCTCGGGCCTCGCATCTGGCCCGGTGGCGCTCCCGCCAAAATCGGAAGTAATTTTTGCACAGACCCTAAGCCCCCCAATACTCGCGCGGATCGACGATCCGCCCCGCGATGGCGCTCGCTGCCACGGTCGCCGGAGAGGCCAGGAAGACCTGGCTTTCCTTGTGGCCCATCCGGCCGGGAAAGTTCCGGTTTGTGGCGCTGATGCATTTGAGCGGCGTGTTCATCCGGCCGAACGTGTCGACCGGCCCGCCCAGGCAGGCGGCGCACCCGGCGTTCTCCGTCATCTGCACCCCGGCGTCGAGCAACAGATCCCAGACGCTCCGTCCCTGCCAGTGCGTTGTCTGCAGGTCCCGCCTCACGCCGGGCGTAGCGGGCACGCCGAACGTATCGATACTGACCCGCCGGCCCCGAACGACGCGCGCAAAGGCGACGAAATCGCTGGTCTTGCCTCCGGTGCACGAACCGATGTAGGCCCGATCCAATCGAATGTGGCCCAGTTCCTTGGCCAGCTTGCGCTGTCCCGGATCCGGGGGGCACGCCACCGTTGGCTCGAGTTGCGACAGGTCGATCGTCAACTCGGACACGAATCGCTGGTTCCTATCCGGCACGACCGGTTCATAGGCGGTGGGGGTTGCGTTGAGGCGGGTCTTGGCCTCGACGTACTCCGCCGTGCGGTCGTCGAAGGGGAAGACGCCATTCTTGCCGCCGGCTTCGATGGCCATGTTGGCGATGGTCATGCGATCGTCCATGGACAGGGTTCTGACCCCGGGTCCTTCGAATTGCAGTGCCCGGTAAGTGGCGCCGTCGGACCCGATTTCGCCGATCACATGCAGGATGATGTCTTTGGCCATAACACCGGGCTGGAGCTGCCCTTCGAATCGAAAGGCCATGGTCTCGGGAACCTTCAGCAACAAACGACCGGTCCCCAGGATAAACCCTGCGTCGGTGTTCCCGATGCCGGTGGCAAACTGGTTGAACGCGCCCGCCATGCAGGTGTGCGAGTCGGTGCCGAAAAGGACCTCGCCCGGTCGGGTGTGGCCCTTCTCCGCCAAGGCCGTGTGGCATACCCCAGCGTATTGGCGTCCATACTGGCGCTTCATCGGCCCGCGAACGACGTCGAATTTCCAGCTCCCCTCGGGATCGTCAATGACATCGTAGAAATAAGTGATCCCCTGTTCTTTGACGAACTCGCGGAGAAGATCGACGTTGCGGTTGGACTTCGAGTCCGCCGTGAAGATGTAATGGTCCGGAATGATGACCACACGGTGGCGATCCCAGACCTTCGCGTTGGCCCCGAACTCGCGCTTGAACACGCCGATCGTCCCGGGACCGCACACGTCATGCGTCATGAGAATGTCGGCCTTCACCCAGACGTTCTCGCCCGCCTGCACCTTGGGTATGCCCGCCGCCCGCGCCAATAACAACTCAGTCAAAGTCATAGTCCGAGATGCGACTCTACTCGAGCCGTGAGCAGGGCGCAATCCGGGAAGCGCAATCCGGATCAGCGCCAGAGTCTTCACCCCGGTGTGGGTCCGCCGCGTGGGGGCACGCGGCCTCCAGGCTGGATGTCAGCCAGTTGTTGCAGGCCGAGTCTCCTGACCCGGCGTTCGCCCAGTGTGAGTCGACTCCTGCTGCTGCGCATTGTCGCGACGCAGGAGCGAAAAAATGCGTGCAGACCCCCGCCCTTCTCGGCCATGCTCGCCCCATGAAACCCGACCTGATGCCCTGGCTGTGCCTGGCGTTCTTTGGTCTCATCGCTGCTTCGGCGGATGCCGGGGAGTCGCCGTCCGGGACCCAGGAACTTTGTGTCATGACTTTCAACCTCCGTTATGCCAGCGCGACGCCGCCCAACGCCTGGAGCCAACGCCGCCCGGTGATGAAGGCCTGCATCGAGCAAACCAATCCCGATCTCATCGGCACGCAGGAGGGCGTGTACCATCAACTCAAGGATCTTGCCGCCGACCTGCCCGCCTATGCGTGGATTGGGACTGGGCGTGACGGGGGCAGCCGCGGCGAGTTCATGGCCATCTTCTACCGCGAAGACCGCTTCGAGCCGATCGAGTTTGATCACTTCTGGCTGTCCGACACCCCGGACGTCATCGGGTCGAGCACGTGGGGGAACACCAACCGCCGCATGGTCACCTGGGTTCGCTTTCGCGACCGCGCTTCGAGTTGCGAGTTCTTCTTCTGGAACACGCACCTCGACCACGCCTTGCAGCCGGCGCGCGAGAGAGGCGCGGCGTTAATCCGGCAGCGGATCGACGCCCTGAAGACTCGACTGCCGATTCTGCTGGTGGGCGATTTCAACGCGCGCGCGGGCGCCAACCGGGCCTACGACATTCTCGTGAACGACGGCGGGCTTCAGGACACGTGGCTGCAGGCCGCCGAGCGCCGCAACGACGGCATCAGCACCTTCAACGGGTTCGCCGATCCCAAGCCCGAAGGCGTCCGGATCGACTGGATCCTGGGGCGCGGCGTCGATCGCGTCCGCGCATCCGAAATCGTCACCTTTTCACAGAACGGGCAATTCCCCAGCGACCATTTCCCGCTGGTCGCTTGGGTGTCGTTCGCGCCGGTGAAGCCTCAGAAAGGCAATGGGGTCGCATCTAAATAGTTGATAAATCACTCCCCAGCTTCGCAACAAAGCGCTTGCGCTCCAAGTCATCGGCCAGCGTCTGCGCGAAACGCTTCTGAAAGGCAGTTTGATCTTCGGGACGGCACCTGCTACAAGTGTGAGGTTGTTGGCGGCAGTCCGGGATCATGAACCGAATTCTCTTCAAAGAGCAACTCGCCGCGGAAGTCTTCCGCATGCGCCTCGAAGCCCCGCTGATCGCAGGCAACCGCAAGCCGGGGCAGTTTGTCATCCTGCAGCAGGACGGCGAATTCGGAGAGCGCATTCCTCTCACCATCGCGGATGCCAACGCCGCTGAGGGATCCATCACGGTCATCTTCCAGACGGTGGGTCAGGGAACACAGCGCCTGGCCCAACTCGAAGTGGGCGACTGCATCGCCAATGTGGCGGGCCCCCTGGGCCGGCCCACGGAAATCGACCAGTTCGGCTTCGTGGTTTGTGTCGGGGGAGGCATCGGCGTCGCTCCGCTCTATCCCATCGTCCAGGGCATGAAGGACGCCGGCAATCGCGTCGCCGTCATCGTTGGAGCTCGCACCCGATCTCTGCTCATTCTGAGAGAGGAACTGCGGGCAATCGCCGACGAACTCCGGGTGTGCACCGATGACGGATCCGAGGGGCGCAAGGGATTGGTGACGGGGATTCTCGAGGAACTCTGCGTGTCGAAGCCCAAACCCGACCTGGTCGTGGCCATCGGCCCGACGCCGATGATGAAGTTCTGCGCGGCGACCACGAAACCCCATGGAATCCGCACGCTGGTCTCGCTCAATACCATCATGGTCGATGGCACTGGCATGTGCGGCGGCTGCCGCGTCACCGTGGGCGGCCAGGTGAGATTTGTCTGTGTCGATGGACCTGAGTTCGACGGCCACCAGGTCGATTTCGAAAGCATGGCCCGACGAATGACGACCTACAGGGAGATCGAAGCCAGCGCCCGCCAGCAGTGTCGCCAGGGCCAGACCCCGCAGCACAACCAGGAGAAACACGGTGGAGCCTAAGACCCTCTCAACCCTCGCTGCCGAAGCCCGCACGGAGCTGGCGAAATGGGCGGGGCGCCCGGATCTCAGCCCCAAGGAGCGCCGTCTGATCCCCGTCCAGGAGATGCCGATTCAGCCGGCCCGGGAGCGGGTGCACAACATGCGCGAGGTGGCGCTGGGCTATACCGAGGAGCAGGCCGCCGTCGAAGCCCTCCGATGTTTGCAGTGCAAGAACTCCCCCTGCACTGCAGGCTGCCCGGTGGGCGTGAATATTCCGGGCTTTGTCCGGGCCGTTGCCCGGGGCGACCTGCGTCAGGCGTTGCAGGTGATCAAAGAGAGCAACTTTCTGCCCGCCATCTGCGGGCGTGTCTGTCCACAGGAGATCCAGTGCCAGGCGCATTGCGTCGTCGGCAAGATGCACAAGGACCCATGTCGGGCGGTCTCGATCGGACGCCTCGAACGGTACGTCGCCGACTGGGCGCGCGCTCAAGCCCTGCCGGCGCTGCCGGGAATCAAAGCCGACACCGGCAAGAGAGTCGGGATTGTCGGCAGCGGCCCGGCGAGTCTGACCGCGGCCGCGGACCTGCGGCGTGCCGGGCATGCGGTGACGATTTTCGAGGCGTTCCACAAGCCTGGCGGGGTGATGGTCTACGGCATTCCCGAGTTCAGGCTGCCAAAGAGCATCGTGGACGAGGAGATCAAGGCGCTTCAGGCCATGGGCGTCGAGATTGTCACCAATTTCGTGGTGGGCCGGACTCGGACGATTGCGCAATTGCTCGAGGAGGATCAGTACAGCGCCATCTTCATCGGGACCGGGGCCGGGCTGCCCAAGTTCATGAACATCGAGGGGGAACTCCTGGTGGGCGTTTACAGCGCCAACGAGTACCTCACGCGTGTCAATTTGATGCGCGCCTACGATGCCGAGCGCGCCAGCACCCCGATTCTCCGGCCCCGCAGGGTCGCTGTTCTGGGCGGGGGCAACGTCGCCATGGACTCCGCCCGGAGCGCCCTGCGGCTCGGGGCGGAGACGGTGCAGGTGATCTACAGAAGGACCGAGGCCGAAATGCCGGCGCGCCTCGAGGAGATCGAACATGCCAAGGAGGAAGGAGTCCAGTTCCACTTCCTGCACAGCGCCAAGCGAATCCTGGGCGACGCGACCGGACGGGTCGTCGGAGTCGAGCTTTTGCGCCACCGCCTCGGAGAGCCGGATGCGTCCGGGCGCGCCGCGCCCGTGGCGGTTCCGGGGAGTGAATCCATCATGGACGTCGACGGCGTGATTGTGGCGGTCGGCAACGATTCGAATCCCCTGCTGGTGCAAGCGACACCCGGTCTCAGGACAGACAAGCGCGGGCGCATCGAGGTGGACGATAACAGGCAGACATCCCTGGATCGCGTCTATGCCGGAGGCGACATCGTGTTGGGGGCGGCGACCGTGATTCTGGCCATGGGCGAAGGCCGCCGCGCGGCCCGATCCATCAACGAACTCCTGTCAGCCTGAGGTACCTTGGTCGACGTCTGCCCGAGCAGAGCGACCTTCGCAGGGGCCATCGGCGGGTCAGCCGGCGAAGGGCGGGCGCATCGCGCGGGAGCGCAGGCGATTGGCTTCGGGATCGCCGACGAACTCAGCCTTGAGCAGATCCAAGGTCAGGTTGCGCTGCAATTGACCACAGATGTCGGCGGCCAGGCAGATGTTCATCGACCGGTGCATCACCTCGGGATTGGCGACCGTGGGACGGCGCGATCGGATGCAGTCGATAAAATCCATCACGTGATTCAACGGTCGTTGTGTCCGGGCGGTGTAATCGGCCAGCACTTTCCGGTACTCGCGCAACAGAGCCGGCGACGACACATCCGGTTCTGAATAACCGTCTGCGGCGGCCGCCCATCCTTCGGGGCCATCGAACCGTTCTCCGCAGGCCCCGTGCCATAACTTGCACGGTTCCCAAACAGATCCGGGGACTCGAAACAAGACTAGTTTCACGCCGTTGGACAGACGGGTCATCACCGTGGCATCCGGGCCCCCGTATTCCAGTTCGATCGAACTCACGTCGGTCATATCGAGTCCGGCCAGGGCTTGGGCGACCGTGTGCGCGCCCCACATGGCGACATCGGTGGCGAAATCGTAGAAATGATACCAGCCTGCTCCGCCGACGTAGCCGCTGTTGTAAGGCCGCCAAGGCGATGGGCCGAGCCAGACATCCCAGTCCAGTTCGTCCTGCGGCGGCTGGGGTTCGGCCGGGAGCCAGTCGTGGCGCAGGCCATCCCGCCACCGGGCGTCGGCGTACACGGTATGGATCTTGCCCAACCGTCCGCTGCGGGCCATTTCGATAGCGAAGACATGGTGCGGTTCGCTCAGCCGCTGGGCGCCTGTCTGGTACACCCGGCAGTATCGTCTCGCGGTTTCGAGGACCATCTGCGCTTGCGCCATCGTCAGACAGGCCGGCTTCTCGCAATAGACATCCTTGCCCGCACGCATGGCGAGAATGGAAGCCAACGCGTGCCAACGATCGCCCGTGGCGATCAAGACCGCATCCACATCGCTCCGCTCCGCCAGAAGTTGGCGCAGGTCGCTGTACATCGCGCAATCGCCATTGCCCAGCTTGGCGTCCACCATGCGCTTGGCCGCTTCGCGCTGCCGCTTCAGGACATCGCAGACGGCCACCCACTGCACATCGGGCAGGCTCACCATGACGCTCAGATCATAAGAACCACGCCCCCCCATTCCAATGCCGCCCATCACGATGCGTTCGCTGGGGGCAACAGCGCCATCGCGCCCCAGCGCGGAGGCGGGGATCAGGTGCGGGAGGGCCAGGGCGCTCGCCCCGATTGCGCCTCGGGCGAGGAACTGGCGCCGTGTCAAAGCCGGGCTACGGTCGTGGCTCATCGAGTTAGTCAGTTGCATGGGCGTGATCAGAGTGGGCGAGGCTAGAATCCTTGAAACCCCAAACATGTTGCGATCAAGTCAAGTTTGGCCTTCACCCCTATCCCTTTCGTTTCGCAAGGATTCTAAGGAGCGAGGCGCAGGAGAGAAGGGCAGGAGAACGAAAGGGCGGTTCATGATGTCGAAGATTGGGATTTGGTCTGAGGCGCGCCTCGCTAGCCCGGATTTCTCACCACCGGGAAGATGACAACGAAATCCGGGCTGTGGCAAAACCGCGCCCGGATAGGGGAGAATGAGGTTTGAAACGTTTCCGAAACCGCGCGGGTGCGGCGACACTCTGTTGCCCGGTTCCCTCCCTCCACTCGGGCGCGGTTTTGCTTCTCTAGCGCGCATGGCTGCCTTTCTGGATGACATCTGCTTCGCGTTGCACAAAACCTGGTGAGAAATGCGCGCTAGGGTCCAGGACGCTGATAGACTCGGACATAGTCGATGGTGAAGCGCTGAGGGAAAATCGCGGGGTCAACCCCTTGTTGTCCTCCCCAGGCGCCGCCGATCGCCAGATTCACAATCAGGTACTGCGGCGCGTCGAAGGGCCACGAGTCGACCCCGGTCCCGTCGTTCTCGAGGGTGAAGTACTTGCGCTCATCCACGAAGAAATCGAGTCGTCGCGGCGTCCACTCGACCGCGTACACGTGAAACGCCGTCTCCGCGTCGGAGACCGTCACGCGCGCCCCGCGCCCGTTGCCGCGGGCATGGTTGAAACCGCGAGTATGAACGTTCGCGTGAACGACACCGGGGTCGTGTCCCACGTACTCGAGGATGTCAATCTCGCCACAGGCCGGCCAGCCGACCTCGCCCATGTTGTTCCCGAGGGTCCAGAAGGCAGGCCACGTGCCACGTCCGGAAGGGAGCTTCGCGCGCGCCTCGATCCGTCCGCAGGTCCAAGAGGCCCGCCCCCGGGTCGTCAGGCTGGCCGATGTGTAGTCGGCGTGCTCCCGCCGCTGCTGCCAGCGCGCCTCGGGCGCGTCCGCCCGGTGCCGGGCGTTCGGGAACTGTTCCTTGCGGGCCTCGATGATCAGATGGCCTCCTTCGACGCGCGCGTTCTGCGTCCGGCCGACGGTGTAATACTGCAGCTCGCGATTCCGCACGAACCCCTCCTCGTAAGACCACTTGGCCGGGTCCGGGAGGCCGTCCTGGGCAAATTCGTCTGACCAGACGAGCTTCCATTCACTCTCGCCGGCGCACACCGCTGCAACCAAAGCGATACCAGCCCCAAGATGACCGAGGACGTGCATGCCCGTATCGCAGCGCGACTCCTCCGCGCTGTCAAGCCGGGCGTGCGGCAAGCATTCTCATTTCGACCTTCCCACGACGTTGCCAGGTAGGGCGGTCAGTCCCCTGACCGCCGCCAAGTCCATGCCCCGGTGTGGCGCCCACGGAGTGGTCGCCCTACCTGCACACAAAATGAGAACTGCCGGGCTGGGTCCGACCCGCTTGATTCTCCGCCGGGACGCTGGCAGAATCACCGTCATCGGAGCCTATGCCGCTATACGAGTACGAATTGTGCGAGGGTGACTGCGCGGTGTGTGGCGGGCGGTTTACCTTGCGCCGTCCCGTCAGCGCCAAACCACTCACGCAGTGTCCTGCCTGTAAGAAGCCGGTCCGTCGCGTCATTTCGAGCTTCAACACCCCCAAGCTGCTCAAGCCGGTCTCCGTCACAGATGCGAAGAAGGCCGGATTCACGGTGCTGAAGCGGACGGGCAAAGGCGAGTACGAACGGCAATAACGCCCCCGCTGCCTGCCTGGACGCGGCTCGTGGCGGTTCATTGTTTGGGATCCCCCTGCGCTGCGCAGCAGCGCGTCCGCAGCGGGGCGACCGGCGCGTTGGTCGGCACCCGAGGTGCACGAACGTCTCGTCGCTTCGGTTGTGGCTGTGCCGCGCTGCGGAAAGGATGGTCTTTCCTGAAACGTGCGCGCGCAAACGCGGTCTATACCAAAAGGACTCGCCAAAGTGCTTTGAAAACCGCACTTTAAGTCCCTCTCATGAGCGAACTGCAAGTGATCGAAACAAAGGTGTCGGAGGCTGCGCGGCGCCGACGCTGGCAGCGGGCCTGGAAAGGGGCCTGGCATGGGTTCCTGGCCGCCGGCGTTGTCTGGCTCGTCGCCCTGGTCGCCTACAAGGTTCTGCCGGTGCCGTGGCAGGTGCTGCCGGTCGCCGGCGGCGTGGGCTTCGCACTGGTGCTCGCCGGCTCGCTCGCCGGCGGCTGGCGCCGGGAACAGCCGCTTGAAACCGCCCGCTGGCTCGACCACCGACAACACCTTCAGGAGCGGCTCAGCACTGCGCTCGAACTCGGACGCCACTCCCAATCGGGCGAGTGGCGAGCGCTTCTGTTGGACGATGCCGCCCGCAGGGTGGGCGACGTGGATGTGCGCCGTCTCTTGCCGTTGACCTTGCCTCGTGCCAGCCGGTGGTCCCTGCCCATTCTGGCCCTGGTCGCCGGACTGGGCTTCGTACCGGAATACAGGAGTCGGGAATTCCTCGAGCGCCAGCGAGAACAGGAGAGCATCCGCGACGCAGGCCGAAATCTCTCCGATCTGACCAAGCGGAATCTGGAACGGCGCCGACCGGCTCTGGAAACAACACGCCAGGCGATACAGTCGGTGGGAGAATTGGGCGACCAACTGGCCCGCAATCCGGTCAGCCGCAACGAAGCCCTGCGAGACCTGGCTCGAATGACCGAACGCGTCCAGCAGGAAAACCGCGAACTTGGCAGAAACCCGGCCTTGCGCTCGATGGAACGTGCGTCGCGCGACGCCGACAAGAACGGACCGGCTACGGCCGAGGCCCTGCAGAAGCAGATCGAAGCGATGCAGAAGGCGCTCGGGCGGAAGGAGGGGGCAGCCGAGGCGCTCGACAAGCTGCGGCGCGAACTCGACAAGGCCCGGCAGGCCGCGGCGAACATGCTGGGCCAGGATTCGGAGGCGAGCCAGGCTGCCCGCGAGAGCCTCGCCAACGCGCTCTCCAGCCTGTCGCGCCAATCCGGGGAACTGGGCGCTGCTCTGCCGAGCCTGGAAGAAGCCCTGGCGTCGCTCCAAGCGGGGCAGATCGACCAGTTGTTGAAAGACCTCGATGTGGCCGCAAAAGACCTCGACAAGATGCTCGATATGGCCCAGGCACTTCAGCAACTCCAGCAGCAGGCCCAAAAGCTCGGCAAGGACCTCGCCGAGCAACTCAAGAACGGCCAAGCCGAAGCCGCCATCGCGTCGCTGCAGAAGATGGTCAACCAATTGAAGGCAGGCGATCTGTCGCCCGAACAGATGAAAGCGATCATGGACGAAGTCGCAAAGGCCATCGACCCGGCCGGCCCCTACGGGAAGGTCCCGGACCACCTGAAGCAGGCGCTCCAGAAGATGCAGGCCGGCCAGAAGTTGCCGGCTGCCCAAGCCTTGGCAGACGCCGCCAAGGAACTCGAAGGCCTGCTGCAACAACTGGCCGACGCGCAGGACCTCAAGGCCACCGTCGACGCCCTCAAGCGGGCCCAGATGTGCGTCGGGACCGGACAGTGCTGGGGGGCTTGCCAGGGCCAGCCCGGTTTTAAGCCCGGAGGCAAACCTGGCCGCGGTGTCGGCACCTGGGCGGATCAAGACGGTTGGACTGACACCCCGCCCAACACCGGGTTGTGGGATAACTCGGGGATCGAGCGACCCGACATGGCGGAACGCGGCATCACGGATCGCGGCGAAGGAGAGCTTCCCGAGGGCATGCTGCCCTCCAAGGTCAAGGGCCAATTCCAGCCGGGCAGCCAGCCGATCAGCGTCACGCTGAAAGGAGTCAGCATCAAAGGCCAGAGCAGCGTCGCGATTCAGGAGGCCCTGCAGGCGGCCCAGAGCGAGGCCGAGAGCGCCCTCAGCCATGAGCAATTCCCCCGGGCCTACGCCAACACGGTGAAAGACTACTTCGATGATTTCAAATGAGCACCCAAGAACAGATCGCCTCGTTCCGGGAGACCTTCAACGCGCTGCGGACTGAGGTCGGCAAAGTCATCGTCGGCCACCAGGCCGTGGTCGACAACACCCTGGTGGCGCTCATGGCTGGCGGGCACGTCTTGCTCGAAGGAGTGCCGGGGTTGGGCAAGACGCTCCTGGTCCGCACCCTGGGCGAAGTCTTGGACCTTTCGTTCAGCCGCATCCAGTTCACGCCCGACCTGATGCCCGCCGACATCCTGGGAACCAATCTCGTCATGGAAACGCCCGATGGCCGGCGGGTGTTCGAGTTCCAGCACGGACCGATCTTCGCGCATCTGATCCTTGCCGACGAAATCAACCGCGCGACCCCCAAGACGCAGTCCGCGATGCTCGAAGCGATGCAGGAGCACAGCGTGACGGCCGGCGGGGCGCTGCGGCGTCTGGCCGAGCCGTTCTTCGTTCTGGCAACCCAAAACCCCATCGATCAAGAGGGAACCTACCCGCTGCCCGAAGCCCAGTTGGATCGGTTTTTCTTCAAGCTCCTGGTGGGATACCCGACCGCGACGGAACTGACGGAAGTGATCAACCGAACCACAGAAACCGCAACCGCCCAAGTCCGTCGCATCGTGCCGCGGGACAGGATGCTCGAAATGCAGCAGCTCGTCCGGCAGGTCCCCGTGGCATCACACGTGAAAGACTACGCTGTCCGGCTCGTCCAGGCGACTCATCCCAAGACCGACACCGGCGTGGCCATGGCCACTCAGTTCCTGCGGTTCGGCAGCAGTCCGCGCGGCGCGCAGGCGTTGATTCTGGCGGGCAAGGTGCGGGCGCTGGCGCAGGAACGATTCAACGTCAGTTTCGACGACCTCGAAGCGATTGCCCTCCCTGCCCTGCGCCACCGGCTCATCCTGAACTTCGAAGCCGAGGCTGAGGGTGTCACCACCGATCACATCATCGCACAAGTGCTCCGGGATGTGCCGCGCGATGCGGTCGCGGCTGCGGCCGGGGCGTGATTCGCCGGATGATGGCCCCGAGGCTCAGCCTGGTTCGTCACAGCAACGCCGCGCGTGGAACAGCGGGTCCGTGTGAGACAGCATCTTCTGAGTCCTGAATTGCTGCGCCGCCTCGAGCAAGTCCAATTGCTCGCAGCGCGGCGGGCCAAGAGCGCCGCGCGCGGCGAACGGCGCAGCCGCTCCCGAGGCCAGTCGGTCGAGTTCGCCGACCACCGAAACTACGCCGTCGGCGACGATCTGCGCTACCTGGATTGGAACCTGTACGGACGGCTCGATCGGCTCTTCCTGAAACTCTACGAGGAAGAGCGCGAACTGCCGGTGCGCCTGTTTCTGGACGCGAGCGAATCGATGACGTTCGGCGAGCCAGTCAAGTTCGATTTCGCGCGGCAGGTGGCGGCGGCGATTGGCTACGTGGCGCTCTGCGGTTTTGACCGCGTGTCGGTGCTCGTCTTCCCGGACGACCCCGGCGAAGCGGCGGAGCGGGGCGCGCTGCGGTCGGTCCGCGGGAAGCGGTCGGCCCTGACCCTGTTCGAAAACCTGTCTGCCCTCACCGCGCGCGGGCCGACCAACCTCAATGCGGCTCTGCGCCGCGGCGCCCTGGAAGCCCGGCAGCCGGGACTGGCGGTCGTGCTGAGCGATTTCCTCGATCCAGCGGGCTACGAAGCGGGCCTTGGAGCGCTTCTGGGCCGCGGTTTCCAGGTCGATTGCGTCCATGTGCTCTCGCCCGAAGAACTGAACCCGACGACGTTTGGCGACCTCCGCCTGATCGATGCAGAGACCGGAGACCCGCAGGAGGTCACGTTCGGACGCTACCGGCTGGCGGCCTATCGGCGAACGGTCACCAACTTCTGCCGCCGCCTGCAGGAGTTCTGCGCGACGCGGGGCGTCAACTACTTTCTCGCCGGCAGCGCGACGCCGCTCGACGACCTCTTGCTGAAGCAACTGCGGCAGGCGGAGGTGCTCGGCTAGAGAGGCGCCGCGATGAACTTCCTCACCCCAGCCGCCTTCGCATTCGCCGCCGCCATCCCGGTGCTGATTGTGTTCTATCTGCTCAAGCGGAAACGGGTGGTCAAACTCGTCTCGAGCACGCTGTTGTGGCAGAAGTTCCTCGCCGAGACGCAGGCCAGCGCTCCCTTCCAGAAGCTGCGCCACAACTGGCTGCTGGTGCTGCAGATTCTCCTGCTCCTCTTTCTGATCTTCGCCTTGGCGCGCCCGTACTTCGCCGGAAATGTCGCCGGCGGACGGCTGCTGGTGGCGATCCTCGACGCCTCGGCCTCGATGCAGAGCACCGACGAATCCCCTTCGCGCTTCGAGCGGGCGCGGAGCCAAGCGCTCGAACTGGTCGACAGCCTGCGCGACACCGATCAAATGGTCGTGCTCCTGGCGGCAGGACATACCGAGGTGAAACAGTCGCCAACGAGCAGCAAGAGCGCCCTGCGCAGGGCACTGCAACGCTGCGCTGTGACCGACGCGCCGACGCGCCTGGCCGAAGCGCTGAAGCTGGCGCAACCGCTGGTCAAAGACCGAACCGACGCCGAAATCCACCTGTTCAGCGACGGGGCGGCGCCGGATCTGACCCAGTTCGAACACGAAGGATTGAATGTCGTCTACCGCCGGCTCGGGGTCCGCGCCGAGAATGTCGGCATTGTGGGATTGGACGTGCGCGCGCACCCGGAGGAGCCGGCACGGCGCGCGCTGTTCGCCAGCATCGCCAATGCCTCGACCAACCCCGCCCAAGCCGAACTCCAACTCTTGTTCGACGGTCAGTTGATCGAAACGCGTCTGCTCGACCTCCGCCCGCGCGAGACGCTCGCCGGAGTCTTTTCGGCGACCCAAACCAACGACGGCGTGTTCACCGCCCGCCTCACAGCCGCCGACGACCTGGCGGCGGACAACCGAGCGTCCCTGATCAGCCTGCTGCCCGCTCCGATCCGGGTGCTCCTCGTGACCCGCGGCAACCGGTTCCTCGAACGAGCCCTCGCCGCAACGCCCCTGGTGCAACTGACTGTGACGACCGACCTTCTCGAGACCGGCGGACGCGTTCGACCTGACCATCCTGGACGATGTGCTGCCGAGCGTCTGGCCCGCCAACAACACCCTGGCCATCCGTTCTGCCCAGACAAACTGGGTCGAGGTCACCGGGCGCATCGAGACCCCCGCCATCGTCGATTGGCGAGCGACCCACCCGCTGCTGCGGTTTGTCGGCTTCGACAATGTGCAGGTGGCGGAGGCCCTCACCGTCCGGCTGCCTGCCTGGGCCGCCTCGCTCGTCGATGCCTCCGCGTCCCCTCTGATTCTCGCCGGAGAACTGGGACGCCAACGCCTGGTCTGGATCGGCTTCGACACGCTGCAAACCACCTGGCCATTGCGAGTTTCGTTTCCGATCTTCATCGCCAACGCCGTGGCCTGGCTCGATCCGACCGCCTCCAAAGCCGCCCAGTTCCAGGTGCGCGCGGGCGATCCGATCCGCCTCGCCCTAACCCAATCCGTCACCAACGCGATGGTGCTCCTGCCGGACAGTTCCGAGCGCGCCCTGGCCATCGACCCCGGGGCGCGCGAGTTGGTGTTTGGGGACACAGCGCGCCAGGGCATCTACCGTTTGCATGTGGGAACGAACCAACTCTCGGTCTGCGCCAATCTCCTCGACGGTGCCGAGACTGATACGACGCCCAAGACCGAACTCCGGTTCGGCAAGTACGCCCAGATCGAGGGCACCACGTCCAAACGGGCCAGCCTCGAATGGTGGCGCTGGCTGGCGGCCGGCGCCTTGGCCGTCCTGAGCTTCGAATGGTGGTTCTATCACCGGAGGACCGCGTGAACCCAGGCGCGAACGAGACTGCCCCGCCACCCCTACCCTTCCCCCGAGAAGGTTCATCGAGAGACGCGGCCCGTTCGTCAAAGGCAGCATGAACTGGCCTCTGCTCCAAAACAGTCTCCTGGTGAGCACAACCGCTTCGCTGGCAGCGTTGGTTTGGGGCGTGACGGTGGCGCTGTTCGTCTCCGGTTTGAACGCGCGAGGACGCGCGGTGGTGTTGGGCCTGGCCGTGATCGCAGTCGCGCTGCCGCCGTTTCTGGTCACAAGCACCTGGATCAACCTGCTGGGACAGACCGGGGCGTGGCGCCGCTGGCTGCCCCTCAGCATCTACTCCCTGGGCGGCGCCGCATGGGTCATGTCGCTCTTGCTCTGGCCCGTGCCGCTCTTCTTCACCCTCGCCGCCTGGGCGCAGATTCCCCGAAACCACATCGAGAACGAGGACGCGCTGTGCGGCGTGGCACTCCTCCGTTGGATTCTCGTCCCATCCGCCCAGACCGCCTTGGGAAAGGCCATGATCGTCACCTGGGTCCTGGCGCTGGCCAATTTTGCCGTGCCAGCAATCCTCCAGGTCAACGTGTTTCCCGCCGAACTTTGGATTCGCTTCAGCACCAACTTCGATTTCGCCGGCGCTGCGGCGCTGAGTGTCCCCTTGATCTTGCCGCCGTTGTGCCTGGCGCTCGGCTTTCGGGCACGTCCCTTGCGCTGGCCCCGCCTCGAGCCCGCTCTGGCAGCGACCCCGTTCCGCCGGCGGCTCGGTGCGTGGTGGTGGGCGGCAGCCGGCGTCGCGAGCTTTGTGTTGTTCCTCGGAGTGTGCCTGCCCGCGGTCGAATTGGGGAATTCCCGACGCGCCTGGGCGGAGCTTCCTGCTGCCTGGGCGGCCGGAGGCGGAGCGCTGTGGGCGTCGTTTCAACTGGCTGCCTCAACAGCCACGCTCGTGGCGGGCCTGGGGCTCGCAGCCTGGCGCTGGTCTGCGGGACAATTCCTCTGGGTGCTCTGGCTGGTGCCTGGCGTGTTCCTGGGCATCGGCTGCATTCTGCTGTTCAACCGTTGGCCCTTCACGCCCTTCTCCCAGAGCAGCGGTGTGGTGATCCTGGCCCTGACCCTCCGTTACGCGGCCATCGGCTGGCAGGGCGCTTACTGGAGCCGCCAGACCCTCGACCCTGACCTCGATGACGCCGCGCGGTTGGACGGTGCCAACCGCTGGCAACTGTTCCGCTCGGTCCGATGGCCGCAAATCGCCCTGCCTCTTGCGGCGACCTGGTACGTCGTCTATCTGCTGACACTCTGGGATGTTGAAACGATTCTGCTCATCACGCCGCCAGGGGGAGAGACTCTCGCCCTGAGGATCTTCAACTTGCTGCACTACGGGCACAATGCGCAGGTGGACGCCCTGTGCCTGATCCTGCTGGGCCTGGCTCTGGCCCCGTTGGGCGCCTGGCACCTCGCCAGCGCGTGCGGCCTCGACAGGGCAGTGCGGATTGTGCGCGCGACACCATGATCTCCATTGCGTCAGCCTGCACATTACACGCATTTTGGCGAAGGGAATGTCTTCGGACCATCGTCCGACCTCTCCCCCTCACCCTAACCCTCTCCCCGAGGGAGAGGGAACAGCCTCGTCCGCTCTCGGCCCATCCGAGCAGCCCTCAACCCCGTGCCGCCGTCGGGATCCGAGAATGAAAAAGGTGACCGAACACCGAGGATGCACGAATCGAGCGAAGGCGGCCGAAAGGTCTCCCTCTCCTCGGGGAGAGGGCCGGGGTGAGGGGGAACGCCGTGCCTGCCCGCCCTCGATGCACGATTGCACTGAAATGCGTTTAAGCAGCAGGCTTCAGCGCCGCTTTCAATGTCGAGGTTCACGGAAAGCTCGCCCGCGCAGGAAGCCCGTAGGTTCTCGAGCGGTGCTTTGCAGTGTCATCTTTGAGATTGCTCGCCGCCTGCGAGCGAATTGTGAGGCCAGTTTCTTATCCGTTTCACGGCACTCTCTGCGCGTGAGCGCCATCGCAGCGCGGAGGCCGGCGTGCTTGTCGCCTCAAGATGTGGACGAGGGTCCCATCGCTTTGGTTGCGGCTGTGCCGCGCTGCGTCTGGTCGGTGTTGGTCGGTCTGCTGGCCGGCTGCTCGCCATCGGCGCCCGGTCAACTCCCGCTGGAAAGCAGTCTATTCATGCGGGCCGAAGTCTGGGGATCACGCGGGGTCGGGCCCGGCCAGTTCAGCAAACCGCGGTCGGTGGCCGTCGACCGCGCAGACAACGTCTACGTGGTCGACATGACGGGGCGGGTGCAGAAGTTCTCGTCGAGCGGAGAATGGCTTCTGGCCTGGCAGATGCCCGAGACGGACCTGGGCAAGGCAAAAGGGTTAGGGCTCGACCTCGAAGGCCGGGTGGTAGTGATCGAACCCCACTACTCGAGGGCGAACCATTTCTCGCCCAAGGGCAAACTCGAGTTGCAGTGGGGCGCGCATGGCACCAATAGCGGGCAACTGGCCTTTCCTCGGGCAGTGGCCGTGAATCGCCGCGGGGAGTTGTGGGTGAGTGAGTACGGCCTCGTCGAGCGAGTGCAACGCTTCGCTCCCAACGGCCAGAGCCTCTTGGGCGGATGGGGGCGCTACGGCGCCGGGCCTGGCGAATTCAACCGCCCCGAGGGGTTGTGCGTCGATGCGCAGGACCGCCTTTTTGTGGCCGATTCGTGCAATCACCGGGTCCAGGTGTTTGCCGAGGATGGGCACTGGCTGGCCAGCCTTGGGCAACCCGGCTCCGGTCCGGGCGCACTGAGCTACCCTTATGATGTGGCCGTAGACCGCACCGGCAATCTCTTTGTCTGCGAATTCGGCAACAGCCGGATTCAGGTGTTCGATGCCCGGCACCGGCCCAGCGAAATCATCGGGCGCGCCGGCGCTGCTCCGGGGCAATTCAACAACCCTTGGGGCATCGCTCTGGATTCGAAGGGCAACCTCTATGTGGCCGACGCCGGCAATCACCGCATCCAGAAGCTGATCCGCCGTCCATCTGACGCGTGATGCCGATTCAATTCACCCATCCTTGGTGGTTGCTGCTTCTGCCCGTGGTTCTGACGTGGGTGATGTGGCTGGCCAGGCGCAGCTATGTGCAGAGCGGCCCGTGGCGCCGGCGCGCGGCCCTGGCGTTGCGCCTCATCATCGTTGTGTCGCTCGTGTTCGCTCTGGCGGGCATCCAATGGAAACGCCCCGTCGAGGGAATCAACGTCTACTTCCTCCTCGACCGTTCCGACAGCATCCCGTCCATCCAGCAAGAAGCCTCGCGGGACTACGTGAACCAGGCCGCCACCGCCAAGAAGTCGGTCGACAAAGGCGGCCTGGTGGTCTTCGGCAGCGCCGCCAGTATCGAGACTGCCCCCAACGTCAAGGTCGATGTGCCCAAGATCCACGCGGTGGTGGGGACCGAACGGACCGACATCGCCGGCGCAATTCGACTCGGGACGGCGGCTTTCCCCGAGACGGGCCAGAAGCGGCTGGTGCTGCTCTCGGACGGCAACGAGAACCTGGGAGAATCGCTTGGGGCAGTGGCGGCGGCCCGCGCGCTGGGCGTCAGCATTGACGTCGTCCCGCTCGGGATCGCCCGAGGCGGCGACGTCAGCGTGCAGAAAGTTGCCGTTCCCTCGCTCCTCAAGAAAGGGCAGACGTTCGAGGTCAAGATCTTCGCCCAGGCGGACACCAATCGCGAGGCCACCCTGCGCCTGTTTCGCAACGATCAGTTCCTGGGCGAACAGACGGTCGAACTGACGGCCGGCAAGAATCTGTTCGCCTTTCCGCAGACACTGGCGGACCCCGGCTTTTACAGCTACGATATCCAAGTCGAGGCCCCAGGCGATCTGGTCCCGCAAAACAACCGCGCGGCCAGCTTCACCAGCGTGCGAGGCGATCCCCGCCTCCTGGTGGCCTCGGATGATCCATCTGCCGACGCGCCTCTGGCCGACGCGCTGCGCGCCTCGCGGCTCGAAGTCAAGCTGGTCGATCTGAGCGGTTTTCCCGGCACGCTGGCGGAACTCCAGGGATTCGACGCCATTTTCCTCAGCAATCTCTCAGCCGGAGATATGGGCACCACCACCATGAGGCTGATCGAAAGCGCGGTCCGGGATTTCGGAGTGGGCCTGGTGTGTGTCGGCGGCGATCAGACCTACGCCGCGGGTGGTTACCGCGACACCCCCCTCGAAGCCGCGCTGCCCGTCGAAATGGAATTGAGCAGCAAGAAGGTCCTGCCCAGCGGCGCGGTCATCCTCATCATGCACGGCATGGAGTTCAACAACGGCAACCAGATCGCGCGCGAATGCGCCCAGGGCGTCCTCGATGCCCTCGGTCCGCAGGACGAGTTGGGCGTGGTGCTCTGGGACGGCTCTGACCGCTTCCTGTTCCCGCTCTCGAAAGTCGGGGACAAAAAGGAAAAGGGCCGTCTGATCGCCGGCATGAATCAAGGCGACCTGCCCAGCTTCCAGCACGTCATGGAGATGGGCTACAAGGGCGACGCCCAAAGCCCAGGACTCAAACAGTCCACCGCCAACCTCAAACACATGATCGTGTTCAGCGATGGCGACCCCGGCCCGCCATCGGCCGACCTGATGCAGGCGATGGTCAACGACCGCATCACCGTCAGCACCGTCCTGATCTCGGGCCACGCCGGCCCCGAGACCATGATCCGCATCGCCGACCAGGGACGCGGTCGATTCTACGATGTCCAGGACCCGAGCCAACTGCCTCAGATCTTTCTGAAAGAAGCCATGGTCATCCTCAAGTCCGCCATCTTCGAGGAGCCCTTTCAGCCGCAAGTGGTCGCGAGCAGCGAATTGCTGAGGGGAATCGGCGGCAACGAACTCCCCACCCTGCGCGGGTTATGTCTGCACCACGCCCAAGAGCCGGGCCGAAGTGCCGGTCGTCTCCGACAAAGGAGACCCCATCCTGGCTCACTGGCAATACGGCTTGGGGCGTGCCGTCGCGTTCACCTCCGACGCCAAGGCGAAGTGGGCTGTTGACTGGATGGGGTGGCCCAAGTACCGACAGTTCTGGTCCCAAGCAGCGCAGTGGGCCCTGCGACGGCTCGACCTGGCCAATCTCGATGCCGAGGTGTCCATTGACCAGGGCGAGGGCGTGCTCAGCGTCGAAGCACTCGATCCCGAGGGCAATTACCGCAATTTCCTCGACCTGCAGGCGGTCGCCGTCACACCCAAAGGCGAGGCCCACACCATTCGGCTCGACCAAACAGGCCCGGGCCGATACGAAGCGCGATTCCCGACCCGCGAGGTCGGGACTTATCTGCTCAACCTCATGGAAATGCAGAACGGCCAGGTCCGCGCCTCTCAAGCGCTGGGTGCAAACGTCAGTTACTCCCCCGAGTTCAACACCACCGAACCCAACTCGAACCTCCTGCGCCGCATCGCCGAAGCCGGAGGCGGCCTGCTGCTGCCGCCACTCTTGCAGATCGATCCCAACGCCCAGAACCCGTTCCGCCACGACCGGATTCGAACCTACCAGCCGCGCGACCTCTGGGACTGGCTGCTCAAACTCGCCGTGATTCTGTTCCTTGCCGACGTCGGGGTAAGACGCATCGACCTCGATCGCGCCGAATGGCTCAAGGCCACAGCGAACCTGCGCCGATGGCTTCTCCTCTGGCGCGGCAAACCTCGACCCGTCGAAGCCGAGGAATCCCTCGCGGCCTTGCTGGCCCGCCGGGGCGAAGTCCGAGCCCGCCACACCGCCCCCGCCACCGAGGCGCGTCCGGACCTTTTCGCCCCTTCCCCGCAGGCTGCCGACCTGACCCTGCCCACCGACAACCGGGAGAAAAGCCCCGAGAAACCGCCTGCCGCCGCCCCGGAGTCCGCCGCGCCCGCGCCGCCTCTGGACCGCGCCGCCACCGCCAGCCGGCTGCTCGAAGCCAAACGCCGCGCCGCCAGGCGGTTGGATCGTTAGCGAGGCTCCGCCTCAGACCGACGCGGCATGTCACCCATTCGTTTGCGCTGGGCTGTTGCCATGGCAACCGGGAGTCGACGCCTCGCTAAAAGTGATCTCCTTTTCTTGAGACTGGTTGAGGGTCAGACGTGAGGGATAACGCCGTGCGCCCCCTCACCCCTCACGCCTCACCCCGATCCAGAGGACTCCGCACCCCCAACCCCGGCTTCCGCATCACGTGCGTGTAGATCTGAGTCGTCTCGACGCTCTTGTGACCCATTAACTCTTGAACCGTCCGGATGTCGTACCCGGCGTCCAGCATCTGGGAGGCGAACGAATGCCGCAGCACGTGCGGCGTGACCCGCTTGTTCAGTCCCGCCCGCCTCGCCGCCTGCTTGATCGCCCGCTGAACAGCCCGGTCCGAGACATGATGCCGACGTCGCACACCGGCGCGCGGGTCCCACGTCAACTGTTTTTCCGGCCACACCCAGAACCACTGCCATTCCTGCCCCGCCCGCGGGTATTTGCGCGCCAAGGCCTCCGGCAGCCAAACCCCGGCGACGCCCGCCCGCCGGTCGGCCTCGTGCCAGACGCGCATCTTGCCCAGGTGCGCCTGGAGGGGTTCGACCACGCTATGCGCGAGGGGAACCAGGCGATCTTTGTCGCCTTTCCCGCCGCGCACGGTGATGATCTCCTGCTCCAGGTCCAGGTCCTTCACGCGCAACCGCAACAACTCCATCAAGCGCAACCCGCCTCCAAAGGCCACCTTCGCCATCAAGGCCCAGCCGGGCGCCAGTTGGGCCAGCAGCGACTCCGTCTCGCCGCGTGTCAGCCAGGTCGGGACGTGGGTGCGAACCGGTGCCCGCCGGTAGTCCGAAAAGTCGCCCAACTCCTTGCCCAACACCTCGCGCAGCAGGAACACGACTGCGTTCAGCGCCTGGCGCTGGCTGCTGGCGCTCAAGCGCTGGTCCCGCGCCAGGTGGTCCAGAAAGGCCTTGATCTCCTCTCCGCCCCGGCTCTCGAGATCATCCGAACCCAAGAACCGGGCAAACCGCTCCAGCCACACCAGATAGCTCTGCTCGGTCCGGTACGAATAGTGGCGCCGGCGAACCGTGGTCACAAAAGCCCTCCTCCAGCCAGACATGCCTTCGCCCGCGGCGGGCACCAAGCGACATCCCTCCCTTGCGCCCGGAGCCTCGGACGCTTCAGGCGAGGGCTCCCGTAAACCCTGTTCAGCCACACCCGCTGCCTTGGCGGTCCGGAAGAACCACCGCAGGGCCTCGCGCCAGCTCTCCAACTGCCACGGCTCCGGGCTCTTGGCCTGTTGCGCCCAGGCGATGAAATCCCGGGCCGACTGGTGAGTCACCCCACCGCGCCCGCGTCGGCAGAAACTCAAGTACCACCGGACAGTGATCGCCCAACTGCGCCGCTGCTGCTCGGGCACCTCTGCCCGTTCCAGCCGCTCCGCCCAATCGCGAAAACGAACCTCCTTCATGCTGTCGGTTTTGCCGGCTCAATCATTGCAGGATAAACCGACAAATCCGTCGGTTTATCCGAACCGCAGCCCCTGGCTGCACAGAGCCGGCCTTGCCTCCTTAACCGTTGCGCAATAAGCAGCTATATCCTTGACTCGTCAAGGGAAAAGCGCTCTATTGCACCCGTGAATCCCGTCAACGTGAACGTTCACAAGGCGTTTCGGATAAACCGACACAGTTGACGTTTATTAACACTGTTCGGTGCGATACACCATGCAGCACTCACCGCGACGGACCCCGGGGTGGCCTGAAGGGCCACGAGACGCCAGCCCAGGGCAAGCGAGCCTCCAGGCGAGCGTCGCCCTGGGTTAACCGACACCAGAACGATGCGAGCCCTGAAAGGGCGAGACAAAGATACTCGATGACTCGCTCAGGCCAGAACGGAGCGATCCGTGGAGGAGGCGAGCGTTCCTGGTTTTGTTCCGCCCCTTCAGGGCTGGTGGGTCTCATGGGGCGCTTTACCCAGGGCGACGTCCCGCCCGTTGGGCGGGACTTGCCCTGGGCTGGCGTGTTTCGCCCCTTTGGGGCTGAGGGCACCGAACCAGCCGGTCGAGGCAACGGCGACCCGGCCACTGGCTCTGATGGCTGGGACCGGTGGCCGCCGGGTTGTCTGGGGTCGCCGTGCCTCACCTGGTCGTTGGGCCGTTGGCCGCTCACTACCCTCATGACGATATGCACGACGTTAAGGAATTCCTGGCAGACGTGTTCAACGACCCCAGCGAGTATCTTCCCATGTTCGTCAGTCTGGGAGTCGTGCTCGCCATCTGGAGCATCCTCCTGATCGCGGCAATCTGCTCCCGACGCTGCACGAGGCCAGCTTGGCGGTTGGCGCTCGCGCTGGCTGCCTCGCTCCCTGCGCTTCTGCTAATTTCCGCTGACATCCCCATGGTGATCGAAAAGAACCAGTCGGTATGGAGGATGGATCTGAGCTGGTTCTTCTTGGTGCCGTTCATTCTGGGTTCCATCGGCGTGTACGCTTGGTGGAAGGCCCAACAAGTCGCTCCACCCAACAGCCGCCCGCCTTGTCAGTTGCCATCATCAGGGGAGGCTCGAACGCCTGATTCGCAGCGGGCGCCTTCCTCCGGCGGCTGTGGGTGAGCTTTGCGTTCGGTGCGATACACCATGCAGCACTCACCGCGACGGACCCCGGGGTGGCCTGAAGGGCCACGAGACGCCAGCCCAGGGCAAGCGAGCCTCCAGGCGAGCGTCGCCCTGGGTTAACCGACACCAGAACGATGCGAGCCCTGAAAGGGCGAGACAAAGATACTCGATGACTCGCTCAGGCCAGAACGGAGCGATCCGTGGAGGAGGCGAGCGTTCCTGGTTTTGTTCCGCCCCTTCAGGGCTGGTGGGTCTCATGGGGCGCTTTACCCAGGGCGACGTCCCGCCCGTTGGGCGGGACTTGCCCTGGGCTGGCGTGTTTCGCCCCTTTGGGGCTGAGGGCACCGAACCAGCCGGTCGAGGCAACGGCGACCCGGCCACTGGCTCTGATGGCTGGGACCGGTGGCCGCCGGGTTGTCTGGGGTCGCCGTGCCTCACCTGGTCGTTCGGTGAAAAGATGACGCCCTCCATTGCCAAGAGCAGCAGCCACGAGATTCTTCGGCGCTACGAAGTTCAGATAGACGAGACGCTGCCGGAGATTGAGCCGAGGGAGGAGTTGCATCCTCAGGATGCGCGCTCCGTCGCTGTTCGATGCGTTGTCCTCAGTCATGTGATCGGCATTGGATTCGGCGGTGACGCAGCCCGTTTGAAGGGTTTACTGGAGGAGTATGATCTTTACCAGTATGCCTCGCCGGGAGAGCAGGACCTGTTGAGCAGGCACGAGCACACCGAGCAGCAGAGGTTGGATGCGACCTGGCTGACAGAGTGCGTTCAGAGCCTTGCATGGTGTCTTGGCCTGGTAGATTTGGATCCATTCCGCCGATGTGATGACGACCTTGCGAGCCATTTTCCGCGACCCGCAGCCGATCCGCGGGATTTCATCTCCAAGGCTACGCTGCGTCCTTTTGATGAGATATATCAGCAGGCTGACCTTCACTATCGTTTACATTGGGCAGCCCGGAATGCTCGGCTGATTGGGCAGCGTTGCCGTGCCAGCGAGGAATTGATCGGTGAGCGCCGGAAGGCGCTCGATTGGGTTATTGGCGTCGCAAGTTGGGACGAGATTCCTGACAGTACGTAGCAGATCAGCGAACAAATCGCTCCACGCAACAGCCGCCGCGCCGGGCAGTTGACCGGTTTATGAAACTCGAGCATCATCGTTGCAGTTCGCGTCCCGCTCCGGCGGCTGTGCGTGAGCTTGGTCGTTGGGCGATATGATGCCTATCACCGTTGAGCGCCTCCGTGCGGCCGCGAACGATGACGAGCTGTTTCAACTCCTCGGCGGCGAGACTGGAGCGCCAGCTTCCGGACGGACGCCGAGCGGATGATCGTTTCGTGAGCCAGATTCGCGCACTTCCTCGCGGTCTTCGCGGCATGGCGGCGACCTATGAGCTGGATGTATCGTTGGCGCTTGATGACCTCGGCTGGCATTTTGGTAACTGGCATCACCTTGGCCTCAGTGAGGAGACGCTCGAGGGATTGCGGGAGCTTGGCGCGGCTTCGATGGCCGACGTATTTGGCAAGGCTTTCGAAATTGCGCGGGAGTATTGGGATCGACTCGGTTCGGAGGACTGGTCTGACTGGTATCATGGGTCACCTCTCGAGCAGAGGCTTGGCCTGCTAAATGAGGAGGCATGGCGGATATGGCACGAATCGGAGAGAGGGTTGTTTGCGCACTGGATCGCATATGCCCGCCAGTTTCCGGAGCGTCTGATATGAGCTTGACCTCGCCCAACAAGCCGGCTGCACCGAACGCCGGGATCGCGTCTCGGTTGACAATCGAACACCATTGGCCCGGCGTCGGTGAGCCGGGACGTTCGGCCACACGACGCACGTCGCCATGACATGCCCGCACATGCATCCAAGACAGACAGACGCTTGCTCGGCACTTGGCGGTCAGACCGCCAGCCCACTGTTACCGATTGGCGTTTCACCAAGCGGCTCACGCCAGAGCGACGGCGCAAGTTCCTCGACATCTTCGGCCATCTTCGAGTCACCTACACACGAACACGCATCCGCGGAGTCCTTCGCGATTACCGACTCACGCAGCGCTACGAGGTGCTTGCCGCCGATTCTGACACCGTCGCCATCCTTTACGAGGATGCGCAGCTCACCAGCGAGTGGCGCATTCAGCACATTCACTTCGAGGGACACGACCGATATTGGATTGCCCTGGGACGCAATCGAGAGTGGTTTAGGAGAGTCAGAAACCGAGTGGCCGAACAAGGGCGCTGCACATCTGAACGCGGGCGGGCGACGGCAGATTCCAACTCGGACGTCACTGGTCGCCCGCGCCGGTGAGCTGGGCGTTCGGCCGCAGCGAGCGTTTTTGTTATGAGCGTCACGCAGCGGGCCTCAGTGGTTCCAGCGCCGGATGCTTTCTCTGCGCCCTCCGCGGGCTCTGCGCGAGCCAGACGATGTCGGTCCGCGATGGCATTCGCGCGCAGCGTGACCTTTGGACGACGCCTTTACCGATGGACTGCGACGTTCCTCACGCAGAGAGCGCGGAGGGCGCAGAGGCAGGGTCCGGCTTGGTCGGTCAGTGCGACATGGACAGAGGCGGTGCGCCGCTATGGAGTCGGGCACATGCAATGGCCGAACCAGACGCGCCAGCCCACGCCGGGAGAGCGTCTCGGTTTCAGTGGAGCGCCATCGGCCCGGCGTGGCTGCGCTTTCCGTTCGACCACATGAATACGCTGGCCTTCGAGATCAAGCCGAGCCTGTCTTCAAATGATCATGAAGCCAGGGTTCGGATTGACGGAAGCGACTGGCTCGGTCAGGAGTATTTGGGGCTCGATCCACCACGGCTCTTTTCCCAGGCGTCGCTGGCTGACGGAGGGAGGCTGCTCATTGGGAGGTGCGAGTGTGGCTGTGAGGGGTGTGATGATGTCTGGGTAGATGTTCTGCGAGAGGGACAGGAGGTTCTATGGACAAACGCCAAGGGTCTTCGCCTCCATTTCGACCTGCAAGAGTATGACAGAGTGGTTGCCTCAGCCCGTGAGGATGTTTCTTGGGAGGACACCAAGAGGACAGCCGAGCGATTGGTATCCGGGGTTCTTACCGAGTTGTTGCTTGAGGACGGCTACGCATTTGATTGGGCCTCAGCCCGAGTCCGAGAAGGGGTGATGTCGCTATCGTTCAGCAAGAGCGGCACTCAGAAGCTCCTCGAGTTTTCATGGGACGGCCAATCACCAGAAGACGCCCTTGCTGGAGCGAGGCAGTTCTAAAAGAAAGGGTCGAACAAACCGGCTGCACCGAACGCCGGGATCGCGTCTCGGTTGACAGTCCAACACCATCGGCCCGGCGTCGGTGAGCCGGGACGTTGGCTGAAGACAAGCCCTCGACACGCGAAACCGTTCTGGTAGTCTCTCGGCATGAGTACGGCATTGGAGAATGTGACGCGTGAGGCGGTTCACCTGCCTCGGCATCAGCGGCTTGCGCTGGCCCGATTCCTGATTGAGATGGACGATCCGTCCGCCGAAGAGGACGTGGACCGGGCTTGGGACGCTGAAATCCGCGAGCGGGTCCGGGCGGTGGAGGAAGGGCGCACGAAAGGCATCCCTTACGACGAGGTGCTCGCGCGGGTGGACCGCCGACTCGCTCCATGAGGATTGTGTCCTTCCGGAGGCGGCCGACGAGTTCGACGATGCGACCGACGACTACGAGCAGCAGGAAACGGGGCTTGGGCAGCGGTTTCGCGACGAGGTTGACCGCCACATTCGGTGGATCGCCACGCACGCGGAGTTGGCGCGCATCCGCCCCGGGGGTTACCGGCGTGTCAACCTCAAGGTGTTTCCGTACTGCGTCGCGTATCTCCTCGGCGAGAAGGCGGTTTGGGTTCTGGCGATTGCCCATGGACATCGCAAGGCGGAGTACTGGATTCACCGGCGGCTCAACATCAGCCAACCAGACGCTTGACCGAATGCCGAGGAGCGCGGTCACGTTCTGGTTCCAACTCGGATGTGCCTGGCGCGCTCCTCGTCATCGGTCAACTCGTTGGACCGAATGACACGATGAACGCGCTCTGCCAAGACGCCCAGCGTATGAGCCTCATGCTCCAGTTTGGTCTCGCGACTGGTGCGGACGTGGTTCGGTGGGCGGATTCCCAGATTGTGGCGCTCGATTCAGCATCAGGACCACTCCTTGACCTTTCGACGACGCCTCCTGCGAATACCGGTGACCTGCTATCGCATCTTCGTGCTCTGGCATCCGGTGCTCATTGTTGGGCAGCATTCAGGGCGGTGCTTGGACCGCTTCACGACCATATCGCATCGAATCCAGCCAGGGCTGAGTATTTCGCCAACGAGCTTTACCGTGCCGCCATCTGGTTCGAGTCAGGAGATGTGCCGAAGGATTTGAGTTTCGTTTACGGTTTTGATGATGCCTTCTCTCTGGCCAGGGAGGGCGCTTATGGGCAGCCAGAAGACGTCCTTCGGGAATTCCTCACCGAACTGGAGAGGTTCAAAGGGCAGGTCCAACAAACCAGATGCAGTGAACCCGGCGATGGCGCTCCGGTCTGCAATCGAGGATCAGTGGCGCCAGGTCACTGATCTGGGACGTTAGGCCAAAGCAATAGCTTCATATGAGTGACGCCAACCCAATCGACCTGCTTTTCGGAGGCATGGAGAAACTGGGGCCTGGGAGCGATTTTGACACGATCAAGGTGCTCGACATGGTTCCAAGAGCTATTGACGGGGTCGTCATTGACGCTGGATGCGGGGCAGGAAGGCATACCTTGGTTCTGGCGAAGCGGCTCCAAACGCTGGTGCATGCTGTAGATTCATACGAACCGTTTCTGGCAAGCCTGACACAGCGGGCAAAGGAAGCGGGACTGGAAAACCTCGTTCAAGTGCACTGCATGGACATGGCACGCATTCCGAGCGTCTTCCACGAGATTGATCTCCTCTGGTCGGAGGGCGCGGCCTACAACATTGGCTTCCCCCACGCACTCAAGACGTGGCGTTCTGCACTAAAGCCGAGCGCTTTCGCGGTTGTCAGTGAGTTGTCGTGGTTGCGGGGCGACGCCCCGGTTGAAGTGCAGCAGTTCTTTCAATCTGGCTACCCGGACATGCGTAGCGTGGACGAAAATCGCGCTCTTGCCGAGGACGCCGGCTATAGGATCGTCACCACGCGCGCGATACCGAGAGCGGCGTGGGTGGAGGGCTACTACGACATCTTGGAGCCACGCGCCAAGGCCCTGCTCGACCACCCCGACAAGGCCGTAAGAGACTTCGCAGCCGAAACGATTGAAGAGATCCGAATCTTCGGTTGCTCGGATGACAGCTACGCCTATGTGTTTTATGTCATGCAAAGCGCCTAGCAAGCCGGCTGCAGGCTACGCCGGGATCGCGTCTCAGTTGACAATCGGACATCATCGGCCCGGCGTGCCTGAGCCGGAGCGTTCGGCCTAAGAAGCAAGCACAGACCCATGAAGAAAGCACTCCTCCTTATCGACCTGCAGAATGACTACTTCCCAGGCGGCTTGTTTCCCTTGTGGAACACCCAGAAGACACTTGCTGCTATTAAGGATGCAGTTGCCCGCGCTCGCGTGGCAGGCATTGTGGTGGTTCACATCCAACATATCGCCGACCCGGAAGCCGGCATCGCCCCGTTCTTCAACGCTGGGACGGAAGGCGCGGTGATCCATTCCGAGATTCTGGCGGCGGCACCAGACGCCCCGGTCGTGATCAAGCACTTCGCGGACAGCTTTATCAAGACGGATCTGGAGGCTGTTCTCTCCGAGAATGGAGTTGGCGAACTGCTTGTGTGTGGGATGATGACGCAGAACTGCGTGACGCACACTGCAATCTCGAAGTCTGCTGAGAAGTATAGGGTGTCTATTCTAACTGACTGTTGTACCACTGTCAGTGAGCCACTTCACCTGATCGCGCTTCATGCCGTGTCCACGCGGGTGCCTTTGGTCAACTCAAGAGATGCAATCTGAGCCGACCAAGACCACTGGAGCAAACGCGGGCGGATCACGTCAGTTGGCAATGCGGACACGGTGGGCCGCCCGCGTCGCTCAGTTCGGTCGTTCGGTCAAGTCGACACGCAAGTATGTCGCGCTTTCCGATCATCTCTAGCACGTTCTTGATTAAGGTTCTGTCATGGGATAAGCGTTTTCGTAGCCGCGACTCCTTGGGGAATCTGCTGGAGGAGTTTTCAGCCTCCTTGGGGCGCTCACTTTTAGGGTGGAGCGGCCCGAGGCGGGTATTGCATGAGATCTCAGCCCCAGAAATACCCTCCCTTTTCAAACCGCAAACCAGCCGGCACGCACACGATTTCCTCTACGGTTACCCGCACTTCAGTATCGGCCTGACGTGGGAAGACCCGGATTGGGTGGAATCCACCGACAGTTCAGTCCGTCTCGCTGTCATCGCTAGGATCGAAGAACATGACTTCGGGTTTGCACGGCGCCTGTTTCTGGCGGCATGCGATCTGACCGGTGCATTCTGGGGTGAACTGAACCACACTGGCGTCACGGAGAGAGTGACGTTTAGTGGGCTCAATCAGCACAGGTGCTGCCTTCCGTTGTTTGGCACCATGAACTACTTGGGCGAGGACTATACCGCGTTCGTGGGAAGGGAGGCGCTCGCGCGGGCCCCTTTCACCAAAGTCGAATCCTGGGCAAAGGGCACGTTGACCTACATTGACGCTGGAAACGCCGCCGACTTTAAGGCACAACAGACGCGCATTTGTGCGCAACTCGGCGGGGAGGCGGTATTCGACGACTGGCGTCTGGATCGGTCGCCGTGCTTCTCCTCGCGCGAGCACCACGTCGCTCGCTACCGGTCCGCCTTGCCGCCCATCGAGTTCAAAGTCACCTCCAAGGGTCTGCGGAAGAGGGTCGTCCCAGCCTCCCGTCATATCAAGACAGACCGAACCAATGGATGCACCTGAATGGCGGCCCTGCGACGCCTGTTGAAAATTCGGGAGCCGCGGAGGGGCCGCCATCGGTGAGCTGGTGATTGGCTCGCGCCAAGCGATGGAAGGAGGCACAGGGGACTCCAGGAGCTGAGCCGGATTCTGTATTGAGATACTACGAGGAGATTGCCCAACAAGACGCTCCACCCCACAGCCGCCCGCTTCCTCGGTTGGCAGCGTTACCGGAAGTTCAGACGCTCGATTCGCGGCGGGCGCCTTCCTCCGGCGGCTGTGGGTGAGCTGGCGTTCGCTGAAGATGATTGCGGTTCGGGCAGCCGTCGTCTAGCTTTCCGTCCGTATGGACGTTGCCACAATTGAGCGAGAGGCACTATCCCTGACGGTGGCTGAGCGGGCACTTCTCGCCGACAGGCTCTTGCAGACGCTCGACCAGGAAGACCCTGAGCGCATGGAGCGGTGGGGGCGAGAGGCAGATCGGCGGTTGGAGGCTTTTGAACGAGGTGAAATTGCTTCGGTGGACGGACCGGAAGCCGTCGCCGCGATTCGCCGCCGGTTGGGATGAGATACCGCTTACTTAGCGTTGCCGACAGCGAATTGACTGAGGCTGCGCAATGGTACGAGGCGCAGGCGGCAGGTCTTGGACAAGAGTTTCTGGACGAGTTCGAGGCAGTTATGAGCCGCATTATGCGCTTCCCAAAGGCGTGGACGAAGATCGGCGCACGACATCGACGGTGTCTTTTTCGTAGATTCCCGTATGCAGTGCTTTACTCGCACACTGAGGTTGAGATTCAAGTTGCTGGAGTGATTGATCTCCGAAGAGACCCTCAGCGTCTTGACCAGAGGAAAGAATCAACATGACAGCGAACCAACCGCTCCACGCAACAGCCACCCGACCCGCTGTTTGCGAATGGTCCGGAGAACTCGAACGTCGGATCGGCTGCCGCCGCTCCCTTCCCGGTGGCTGTGCGTGAGCTCGTTAGCCCACCACACGCACACGACAGCACAATGAGCAAGACCAACTACTGGGATGAGATTGAAGAGGCGTTCGAGTCCGTTGACATCTACGAGACCTACGACGTGTTCAAGGAAGGCGCTGCGAAGTATCCGGAGTGGAAGATTGATATTCTGGCAGTGCATTGGACGATGCGTGAGGTCGTGAACGGCGGGCTGAAGCAGTATTTCAGTAACAGCACTGGCATCCTCGCGCCCGAGGCCGTGCTTGGTTTTCAGCGCATCGGCAGGCCGGAGTTGGCGGCGGCGCTGCAGAAGGCGATGGCAATGATTGGGGAACCATATCCGCGAGAGCGCGAACAACGCGAGGGGCGGCTTGCGGCTTTGACCGGTGCACAGGCTCAGCCAGGAGCTGGGGAGTACTTTTCCGGTATTCCGAAGTGGGTGGCCAAGCGGTACGGCATGATCTCGCATGAGGGGCCATTCGACGCGCTCGACGAGTTGTTCTGGCAGGCTGGAGATGAGGTGGAGGAGGCGCTTGATCAGTATGCAGGCACGAAGGTGGGCTAACCAGGCGCTCCACCGACCCGCCGCTCAGCGTCTCCGTTTCGGATGTGCTGGGTCAGTCGGACGCCGGATTCGCTGCCGGCACCCCTGGTCGGCGGCGGTCGGTGAGCTTGGTCGTTCGATCCAGCAGGTGACTCCGCCTCCGAGCGGTCGTTAGCCATGAATGAAACCGAGCAGATGCTCGACGAAGTCAACGGGTTCCTTCGCGCGCTCGGGGACGAGCCTCTCCACATCTCGGTGCGGGCTTCACTGTCCGAACTCGACTTACTGGGCGCCGTCAAGACGGAGTACACGGCGCGACTACGCGCAAAGGTGCCGGCTTACCGATCACTCCCCTCGGACGCCGCCATTCCCGACCTGTTCCTGCAGGCTCTGAGGAGTCGCGAGGCGGAGTTGGAGGGACGTTTACCGTGACCGGATCGAACCAGACGCGCCAGCCCACGCCGGGAGAGCGCCTCGGTTCCAATCGGACGCCCGTGGCCCGGCGTGGCTGCGCTCTCCGTTAGCGCTATGAAAGCACGACAGCTTCTTTGCGCATCAGTCATTGCGGGCTGTTCAGCGTTGTGTCAGCAGACGAATACAGTTGCCCCGCCCGTGTCGAAGGCGGTGCTCCGGGTGAACAACTTCGGCGGCTACAGCCATCCGGGGCGGCGCATCACGGTTTTCGAGAGTGGCACGTTCCAGGAGCTGGCCTATACGGACGTTCTTGGAAGTGGTACAAACCGGACCGGGAAGTCCGTTCTCGACCTCGATCAGGGCACACTCCGTTTGATGTTCCCTCAAGGCACTGAGGAGTTACTGGTTCGGGCGCGCTACGGTGGCATTGACTACTGGGTACACACCAACGAGACAATCCGCATTAACCAATCGGATGAGAGTTACTTGCGACACCGAGCGCTCCGGAACAAGCGCTAACCATCCGGCTCCAGGCCACGCCGGGATCGCGTCTTGGTTGGCAATGGGACATCATCGGCCCGGCGTGCCTGAGCCGGGGCGTTCGATGCTGCGGAGCGTCGAGCCTTGGAGGCGGTGCGGCAGTGTCTCCAGGCTTGAGCCGGGCGGGCGCTGGGCTAAATTCCCGGCATGACGTTGAAGGCGATCATTCACGAGGCCGAAGAGGGCGGCTATTGGGCGAAGGTGCCGGCGTTGCCCGGTTGTGTCACGCAGGGCGAAACGGTGGAGGATGTCACACTGAATCTGCGTGAGGCGGTCGAAGGCTGGCTCTCTGTCGTTGATGAAGATCGCAGACCTAACCGAAGATGATCTCTGAGGGCATCGAACCAGTCGCTCCATCTGAACCGCCGCTCCGCGTCTCCGTTTCGGGTGTCGCAGATAATCGGACGCTGGATTCGCCGCCCGCACCCGGTTCTGGCGGCGGTCGGTGAACTCGTTAGCTGGTGATGCCCCTGATCCCCACATTTCACAAAAAGAAGTTGCCGGCAGGGTTTGCGTACCCCCTGGGTGCCGAAGCGATTTCCGCAGAGCTTGGTGACCTTCCGATGTTCCAGGATGCGGAGTTGTGGTTCAGATGGCGTGACGAGTACTGGGCGTCACGGTGGCGGAAGCGGGTAGCGTCTCAAGGCGTCGTGACGCTCCTGAAGATCGACTCCGACTACCGGGCGGACCGATGGCGCTTGATGGCGTACTCCGTGCCGGCGCAATACGCCGTTCTCGCACGGAAACACCTGCGCGAGGAGTTGGGTCGCCTTCGGCGAGCCCTCACTGCCACCAGTGCGGAGCCGAGGGGCCGACACATCTCCGTATCGTTCGATCTCTCAGCAGCGGAACAGGCAGCTAGTAGAGTAGGCAGGTGAGGAGTTGCGGGTCTTAAACCGACTGGTGTTGTCAGTGTCCCTCTCCTCACCTGCCCCTCATCAAACCGGACGTGCGGATTTCCCGCATCCGGCTTTCCGAGCTCATTCATCCTCAAGCCTGGGTCGTTCAGTGAGACCAACTGCCCGACAGAGGCAGGGTCCAGAGTCCGTACTTCTCATGGAGACGTTGGTCGGTGTAGCGGGTCCACAGTCCGCGTCGGCAGTCGTGCTTGCGCCACAGCCACCGGCGGAGCCGGTTCCGGCTGTAACTCATCATTTGGCTGCAGACCCGACTGCTGTGTCCCCACTGGAAGTAGCCGGCCCATCCGCGCAGGACTTGGTTGACCTCCTTTACCACGTCAGCGACTGGTCGCCAAAGACTCCCATGGTGAAGAATCTCTCCCAGCCTATCTCGCAGCTCCTGCCGGCTTTTCGGGTGCGGTTCGATATGGAGGTATCGACGACCTCGGCGACTGGTTCTTGAGGTCAGGCTGAAGCCCAGGAATCGGATCCCCTCCTGGCGGATATTCACCAGGCGCGTCTTCTTCTCGTTGAGCTGCAGACCCCTCTTCCTCAGCCACTTTTGTAGTCGTGCCTTCATTTCGGCCCCCTGCCCTGGACGACAGCAGATGACAAAGTCGTCCGCGTACCGCACCAGGACAGGTTGGCCCGCCACACGCTCGTTGACCTCATGGTCCAGTCGGTCCAGATAGACATTGGCCAACAGAGGCGAAAGGACCCCCCCTTGCGGCGTGCCGCAGCGGTTGGGCAGCACCCTCTGCCTGCCTTGCTTGTCCCTCTCCATCACGGGGGCGCGCAGCCAGCTTTTGACCAGCCGCAAGACACTCCCGTCACTGACCCGTTTGGCCACCAAGCGCATCAAGTCCCGGTGCGGAATCGTGTCGAAATATTTCGACAAATCCGCGTCCAGAATCTCAACCCGCCCTCTCCACACCGCCTGGTCAATAGCCCGGAGGGCTTGATGGGCGTTGCGTTTGGGCCGAAAACCGTACGAGTGCGGATGGAAGTCCGCTTCGAAAATCGGCATCAGCACCAGATACACCGCCATCTGAACCACCCGATCTCTGACCGTCGGAATGCCCAGCGGCCGCTGACCCCCGTCCGGTTTCTCGAGCCAAACCCGTAAGACCGCTTGGGGTCGATACGTCTTGGTCTGGAGTTCCCTTTGAAGGGTCCGTAGCCACTGCTCCCGCCCTTCCGTCGTGGCATTGATCATGTCCAGGCTTTCCCCGTCCACGCCAGCCACGCCGTCGTTTCCGGTGACCGCTCTCAGAGCTGTCTCCAGCACTGCGAACCGCATCACCTCTCCGTACAGGCTCCAGAACCGCCACCGCGGTTCGGCCTTGGCTTTCCGATAAAGCGCGATTTGAAGCTCCCGAACTTTCTCCGGGGTTAGTATCCGGTTGTCCCGGCCATCCCCAGGTCCTTCGCTTCGCCTCCACGCGTTGAGGCAAGTGCCCCCGCTCGGCGTCTTGCACCGCTTGAAGTAGTGCAGGTCCACGCCTTCTCCAGGGACTCCGATTCCTCGGACGACCTCCGCCGCCTTGTGGGGCCTACCCACTTGTGCGTCGGGTTGGGGCTTTGCTACCCCGCCGCCAGAGGTGTTCCCGCCTTGACTGTCACCACCCTTTCCAGACGTGCTGTCCACGCTGACCCCGCCGGAGCGTTGAGGAGCCTTAGACTGTTGGGGTGACTCCCCCCTGCGGCCTTCGCCATCCGGGCAGTGGCTCGGCTCTCCGGTTGTAGAGTTCTCGAGGCTCATTCGATGTGGTTTACCGTCATTACGGCCCGTCTGTTCGATCCGCCCCGGCTACCCCTCTGGTCTCACGACCAGACAGTTGGAGCGGCCTTCTGCCGCGAACAGTCCAATTCGGCAGGTGGGATTCACACCCACTGTGGTGCCAGCGTGGCTGGCTGCTGCACCCGGAAATCTCACCAGTGGGGCGGTCGTAGCATTCCTGACGGTCCGTGGGTGAGATTTCCGGGTCTGTGAAACCCGCGCCCATCAAAGGGAATTGGCTCATCGGTTCATCAGAGCCGGGACGCGCCCCTGCCGCGTGGGCGACCCGGGCACGCGGGCACAGTGTGGTCGAGATTGGGTCCATCTGCTTGGGGCGCGGGTTTCTGAGAGCCCGCATTTCAGGTGCAATGTGACGGTGACCGGTCAGAGGACATCAAAAGTTGGTGAGAAATGCGGGCTAACCAGTCGCGCCAGCCCAGGCCGGGAGAGCGTCTCGGTTTCATTCGAAGGCCAGTGGCGCCGGGTCGCTGACCTTGGGTCGTTCGGCGTATGAGCGGAGCCGCGACTGCAAAGGGCCGGGCAGGGCACCGCAGAGGCACGAAGAGCGCGGAGATTCCCAACTGCGTGTTCTCTGCGTGTCTTCGTGTCTCCGCGGTTGAATCGGGCCGCGATCCGTGATCCTATGCTGATGTTGTTCGCCGAACCAGTCGCTCCATCTGAACCGCCGCTCCGCGTCTCCGTTGCGGATGCGCCGGTATGATCGGACGCCGGATTCGCTGCCGGATTCGCTGCCGGCGCGCGTGGTCGGCGGCGGTCGGTGAGCTGGCGTTGGGCGCCCCCAAATGGTCTAAGAAAGCCGGACGTCGGGTGTCTGTTGAGGTGATGAACACGAACAGGTTGAAACTGCGAAGCGGATGGAGATTGCTCTTCGCAGCCGTAGCGGTCACCGGTGCGGCGGCAGCGCCGTCGGATGCCAGTCCTGCGACCCCGACGGGCGTGACAATCCGAGAGCGACATCTTCCGGTCTATCCCAGCACCCTGCCTGCCGGGCTGACTTTGCCGTCGCCGGGCACGACCGAAGAGGGGCATGAATACCTGGTGGTCCGCACCGCCGCGGGAGCCAGTGCCGTCGTGCTTGTGACCGTGGAAAACGGTCCCCTGAACCTGCACTATGGTGCCGAGAAGATCGGCAAAGGCGAGCAGTTGAAGGTCAATGCCGGCGATTTCCCAACGTTGGCGGCCACTGGGCTGCACTCGGCGGCGGAGCTGGAGCGCACGACCGCTATCACGGGGAAGCGGGTCGCGGACATCACTCGTATTGGGCGGCCTGGGATGGCTTCTGGGAGCGGTTTCTTGGCTGAGGGCGAAGACATCCTCTCGGTGTTGCAGGGTGATAACGAGCTGGTTGGGCGGTTGGGCCTGAAACACCGCGATCTGGCCCGCCCCCTGTTTCACGTCTGGAACCTGCTGCTCCGGGAGTACGAACTCGGAAAGCTGGGACGGTTCAAGGACGACGTCGGGAGTTTCTGGTATCACGGACGGGAGATTCACCTTCGGTCGCAGCGGACCAAAGGTTTCCAGGAATCCATCTTCAACGACGAGATCAAGGGGGCGTTTGACATCGAACTCTGGCGGGAGTTGGACGTCGGCGAACGGGAGTTCCTGAACGCGGCGTACGCGCACTTGAGGACCGCCGAACGGGAGGCGATGAATGGGCGGCTGACTCGACTGCGCACGGGGGAGATGGAGCCTTACTACATCATGCGCTACGGCTTTTATGAAGGGCACACCGAATACCGCGTGGATCCGATCGCGCTTGCGGTGACGTTCGGGCTGAAACCACTGACGGAAATCGAGAAGGCCTTCCCTGGGGAACTGCACCGCGTACTCACCAACCATTTCACGGCAAGGGCCAGGACGCAGGGCGGGATCGAAGCAAAGGCCCAACCGGGGGGTCGCAGCCAACTGGAGCCAGCCGGTCAGCTCAGACACAAATCGAACGTCACCGCCGGCTGCCTCCCCGAGCGCTGGGCTTGGTGATGGAGTGGACCGCTGTCCACCAGGACGAGTTGGAGCGACTTTGGGATGCAGCCCGACAGCAGCAAGCACTTTGGAGGATCGCTCCCCTGCCATGACCAGAACGGCCAACCAGTCGGTCGAGGCAAAGGCGACCCAGCGGACTGGCTCGCGGATGCGAACCGGTGACGGCGGGGATGACTTGGGTCGTTCGGCAAGATTGCGGACTCGCCTTGTGCATCGGAGCCGTGTACATTGTGCGCCATGAAAGCGACCTTCACGTATCAGCGTTAGCTGCAATGCGCTGCGCCACGGTCATTCGCGCCGTCGTCGCAGTCAGCCGCATATTCCAAATCGGAGATCACTGGCCCGCTCCTCGTCATCGGTCAGCGTGTCGCTCGGCGTATGAGCGGAGCCGCGGCTGCAAAGGGCCGGGCAGGGCACCGCAGAGGCACGAAGAGCGCGGAGATTCCCAACCGCGTGTTCTCTGCGTGTCTTCGTGTCTCCGCGGTTGAATCGGGCCGCCATCCGTGAGCCCATGCTGATGTTGATCGCCCAACCAGTCGCTCCATCTGGACCGCCGCCCCGCGTCTCCGTTTCGGATGCGTTGGGCTTGTCGAGCGCCAGATTCACTGCCGGTGTCCGTGGTCGGCGGCGGTCGGGGAGGTTTGGCGTTCGGCAGCGTGCATGAGCAGGCCGTTTGGCTCGGACATCGCGAGCCGCTCCGGCATAGGGTGACTGGCGATCATTTGGCGATGCGCGACCCGGTATCCGCTGGAAGAGGTGGGAGGCCTCGTGGGGTGGAGGCCGGCTCGGGCACCCGTGCGTGACACCAATTGCGCGCGCAAAACTTCCGCAGTTCGCTCTTGCCCCTCCCCTGTTTGCCGTACTAATCTCGCCTTCACACATTCCCAGGCAAAACCAACAGCAAATCAAAAAACCACCTATGAAGCTTGTGTCGATTGCGACGGTGGCCGCCACGGTGTATATGGCTGCGTCTCTCACCGTTGGAGCCAAGGACATCATCGTCACCACGACGAACAACGATTCCCCGCCGGCGGGGCAAACCTCACTCAAGCAAGCCATTAGCCAGTTGGCCGATGGCGACACCATCAAGTTCAACATCGCGGGCACCGGCCCGCACATTCTCGTCACGCCCATGGGCGGCTATCCCCTGATCACCGCCAGCGATGTCACCATTGACGGCTACACGCAGACGGACTCGAAGCCCAACAGCAATGGCATCCTGGGCGGCAACAACGCTGTGATCCAGATCGTGCTCGATTCGACCAGCGAGGAGACCCAGCCGAGCCTCGATCCGGAGAATCCGGATTTGCTCGTTCGGCGCTCGACGCGTCTGCCCTACTCCGGGGTACGGCGATAGCGAGAACGCGATCATCGGCGTCCTGGGGGGCGACAACTTCAAGATCCGCGGGATCAGCTTCATCGGCCGCCACACGGCCGGGGACGACCCGGATCCCTCTCTGTATGCGATCGCTCTGATCAACGAAGCCAAGAATGCCAAGGTGCAAGGCTGCTGGTTCGGCCTGACCCCGGGCGACCCCTACCTTCAGGAGAACCTCAAACCGGTCATCGACGCCGTAGCCGCCTTTCGGTGGCGCGATGGCGGCGATGTCTACTCGGAGGGCTTGGTGGTTGGGACCGACGGCGACAAGGTCAACGACGTCCAGGAGTTCAACGTCATCCTCGGCTGCCATATTGCCCTGGCCCTCGAAGCCCCCAATGTGCGTGTGTCCGGCAACTATGTGAACGTCTTTCCCGACGGCCTCACGTTCGTGGACGTGGAAGCCGTCAGCGGCAGCCTCGAAGCGGTTGGCCGCACGGGCAGTGACGCCAGCGTCGAGTTCTTCGAAGACGGACGCGTCACCGACAACACGGTTATCGGCACCAACGGCGACGGGAACAGCGACGGCAACGAGCGGAACATCGTGGCCCATTGCGTCTATGACCACGACATCGAGTTTTACAGTGCCGCCAACAATGCCGTGGTGGCCGGCAACTACTTCGGCGTGGGCGTCGACGGAACCACGGCCCAGAAGGCGTTGACCCTCCGAGCGCCCAACTTCATCAGCCTGCCCGGCACGGCCCAGGTCCGGATCGGGTCGAACGGCGACGGCAAGAGCGACGACATCGAAGGCAACATCATCGCTGGGGTTCCGGGGACTCTCTTTGTCGATGCGGGTGCGACGGTGCCCATCACCGCGCGCCGCAACAAGATGTCCGGGAACTTCTTCACCGCGTTCCCATTCTCCACTGGCGAGAACGGCCGCAACTACGAGGACTATTACGCCTCTGCCATCCTCGATCCGTGGACATCTGGTGTGGTCCCGATTGTCGACGCTGTCACCGACGGCATCATGACCGGCAGTCTGCCGACGCCGAACACCACCGCCGCTTACACCAACCACGTCGTCGATATCTATGTCATCGATCCCTTGGCCGAAGCGATGGCGTTGACCCATCCGGGCACCTATGTCGGCTCGTTTGTCGACAATCGCACCAATGACAAGGACCCCGCTGCCGACAAATTCAACGTGGATTTGCGCGCCATGCCTATCAAGCCAGGCGTCTACATTGCTCTGGCCGTCACGTACACCGGGGACGCCGCCGGGACCTCCGGCACCAACTCGATCACCGCCCCGCTCTCGTACGCCGCCTTGGCGAACATGCCGATCCTGGTCCCCGGCAGTATCGAGTCCGTGGGTTTGAGCCGGATTGTTCCGGACAAGCCGTTGATCGTTCCGCAGAATGACAAGCTCGGCAACTGGGAGCCCATACGCCAGCGTGCTGGGTACTTCGACCTTCCTGATTGAAGGCAATACGTTCGCCGAAGGCTGGGACATGCCCTCGCCCGATGGCAAACAACGGTACGTGGTCGCCCTCCAACCGGTCGATGGCTCAGCCGGTAAACTGGCCGAGGGTTTCTATTCGGACGACTTCAAGCCGTACAAGGATGCGATCAACGCCTCGCGTCAGAACGGCAACCCGGGCCGCGTCGCGGGCGACAAGCGCCCTGGCGCGACAGAACTACATCGTCGGCGGCGAGGCCTCGCCGCACGCCTCGTCCCGGCGCGTTCAACACCGACAACCGCTGGACGGCGGGATTGACCGCGGGGTTGACGGTCGTTATGGCTGCGTGCAAGTCTTCTCGCTCGACGGGGCGTCATTGACCCCCACCCCGCTGATCAAGGCAATTGACGCCAACCTGGGGCGCCTCACCTCGGGAACACCCGGCGCATCGCCGGAAATCAGCCGTTTCGGCGGCGATGTCGCGTGCCTGGACAACGGCAACTTTGTCGTGGTGATTGACGACCGTTCCAACCGGATCGCGCCCTTCCGTGCGCCCACGGCTGTCACCATCCAGCCCGACGGCACGGTGGTGAAGGAGACGTTCCAGATCGGGACCGAAAGCGATCAGATCTGGGCCAACGTCGCCGCCATCAAAGGTGGGTTCGCCGCCCGGTTCAAAGGCGTCATCTACGTCTACAACAACGCCGGCGACCTCCAGACCACCATCCCGCAGTCGTCGTCCGGAGCCAGTTTTGACACCGGCCGCGGCGACGGCACACGGCTCGCCGGGCACATCAATTCGCCGTATGTCTACCTGCTCGGGAAGGCCACCGACGCCCAGGTCGTCAAGTTGGCTGCGTGGGACACTCGGGATCCGCAGCGCGTCACCACCTTCGACGTGAGCGAACCGGCCTTCGCGGGTAGCTTCGATCGCGTGAATGTCGCCGTCGATGCCTTGAACCGTGTCACCGTGGGCTGGACCGCGCTGCCCGAGGGATACGAAGCCAATCAGGTCGCCGCCCGTGTGCTGGCCCTCAACGAAGAGACCATGACCATCACGCCGCTGACGCCGAGCTTCTTCCCATTCATCAACGTGGCGACGACGGGCGGCATCCGGACCTATCAGATGACCATCGCCATGACGACCAAGCAGATCTGCGTGGCCGCCAAGGGCGAAATCAACCTCGACAACAAGCCCGCTGAAGGGGCCTTCATCAATCCCGACTCTGGCGCTCCGCTGAGCGAGATCAACTTCTACACCGTGTTCACGCACCCGGCGCCTGCCGATGACCCGACCCCGCCAGTGAGCAGCGAGGCGCCGACGTTGACAATTGCCCAGGGCGCCGCCGCGGGCACCCTCACCATCGGTTGGGCACCGGCAACTGCAGGATTCAGCCTCTACTCGACGCCGTCGCTTTCGGCGCCTACATGGACACTGGTCGGCACGCAGAATCCAACGACGGTGACGATTGGAGCCGGCAACCAGTTCTTCCAATTGCGGAAGTAGCGGGAACGCGGGATGCGGAGCGCCTGCGGCCTCCGTCGACCCGCGATCGAATAGCGTACACACAAGCGCGCCCGGACGAATACCGCCCGGGCGCGCTTTTCTGTCTGGTCTGGGGAATGATGCGTCCGTCAGGCCTCGGATTAGAGAGGCTGGAAGACACGATGCGCCCATACCGGGCAATCGGTCGACCGTCGGGGCGTCTACTGGGCTTCTTTGAGCATCGCGATGAATTGCTTCATCGCCATCGAGAGCACCTTGTTCCTCTTGTGGATCGCGGCAATCGGACGGTTCAACTCGACATCGTCGATAGTGACGGCGGTCAAGGTCTGCTTCTGAAGTTCTTGGGTCACAGTGCTTAACGGCACGATCGCGACGCCTGCGTCGATTTCGACGGCCCGCTTGACCGTCTCGACGTTGTCGAACTCCATCACCGGCGTGACGTGGACGTGATGTTCCCGGAAGGATCTTGTCGACAGCTTTGCGGGTTGGGATGTCGGGCTCGAAGGCGACGAACTTCTGGCCGGCGAGGCCCCGGATGTCGATGGACTTCTCTTTGGCGAGCGGGTGCTGGTTGTGGCAAATCAGCACCATGGGTTCTTTCTTGAGCGGCACGATCTCCAACTTCGAGTCGCGGGTGGGATAAGCCACCAGGCCGAGATCGACGACGTTGCCGAGGACATCCTCGTAAACCTGGTTGGCACGGCGGTACTCGACGTGCACGTTCACTGTCGGATAACTCTTCAGATACCGCTTGATGTAGGGCGGCAAGTCGTGAAGGCCGATGCTGTAAATCGTCGCTACCCGGACGGTGCCGGAAATGATGTCCTTCAGCTCTTGCAGCCGGCCGTGCAGAGACTCATAAGTCTGGACAATCTGCTTGCTGGCCTCGTAAAGCACCCGCCCCTCCTGGGTCAGCCGGAACTTCTTCTTGCTCCGCTCGATCAGCAGCGACTTGAACTGCCTTTCCAACGAGCTAATCTGCTGGCTTACGGCAGATTGGGTAATGTGATTGATTTGGGCTGCTTTCGTGAAGCTCTCGGTCTCTGTCAGGTCACAGAAAACCTTCAGACTTTCGATCTGCATGAGCAAAGTTGAATCCTGAATCGCAGGAATGTCAATACTTTTAATGCCATGCATTCCTGCGGTTGCTGTTGCCCACAAAAGGAGGGCCGTGATCTGCCGAGCCCACGAAGCCTCGCAGACCGGCTCGCTCGAGTCGTCAGCGCAACCGCGTAACGGATGAGAGGGGGTGTATCAGAGTTCGCTGCGGAAGGCGTAGTGCCCTGAACCGACTTCGAACACGGCTTTGGCGCCCTCCTGGCGGAGGAATCGGACCCCTTGGGCCTCGGCGGCTGGCTTGCCACTTTCGGTGACGTTCGCCGCGGTCTTCGCCGGGACGTACACGGTGGCCAGACAGTTGCCGGGCACAGCGATTTCGATCTCGAAACGCCCGCCGTCTAATCTCCAGGCGCTGCGAACCTCGCCCCGGATCGAGCGATAGGCGGCTTTGACCCAGGTTAGAGCCCCTTCCCCTGGAACAATCTCCGGGCGCACAACAAGCCGGTGGAAACCAGGTCCGTCGGTGTCGATGCCGGCGGCCTGGGTGAACAGCCACTCGCTGACACAGCCCAGCCAATAGTGATTGAACGAGTTCATGCCCGGATCCTGGAATCCCTTGTCCGGACGCCAACCGTCCCAGCGCTCCCACATGGTGGTGGACCCCCAGATCACCTGCTGCAGCCAGGAAGGGTATGTCTTATTGAGCACCAGCTTGTAGGCGAGTTCGGGATACCCCGCCTTCTGAAGCGCGATCAGGACAAACGGTGTCCCCAGGAAACCGGTTGCCAGATGATCGTCCTGGGCGCGTATCGAGGCCAGGAACTGCGCGGCAACTTTGGGCTTCATTTCGTCCGGCACCAGATCGAGCCCAAACGCCAGCGCGTAAAACGTCTGTCCCGTCTCGCTCTTGGCATCGAGGATCCGCCCGTCGGCCTTGATGAAACGAGCCGCAAAGACGGACCGGATCTCGTCCGCCAGCTTGCGAAAGCGGGTGGCGTCATCCTGCTTCTGCAGAACCTCGGCGATCCGGACCATGAGATGCGCCGCGTAGTAGTAGTATGCCGTGCCGATCGCCTCGGAGTGTTGCGGCCCGGCGAGCCGAAGCCAGTCGCCGTAGGCGCCCGTGCCGCGTTCGAGGCTCGGGCACGTTTTGGCCAGGTACTCCATGTGGCGCACCAATGCTTCGTAATGCTCGGCGAGAACCCGCGTATCCCCGTACATTTCATACATCAGCCAGTTGCAGACGGGTCCGGCGTCCGACCAGCCCGTGTTTCCGTAGCCGACAATGCTGACGTGGGGGGCGACGTCGCCAAATGCCCCATCCGCTCTCTGTGAATCCTGGCAGAGATCGACCAGCCACTTTGTGTAGAACCCGGGCGCATCGAGGTTCAGGCAGGCCGTCTTCATGAAGACCTGGGCATCGGCCGTCCAACCCGCTCGCTCGTCGCGCTGCGGACAATCGGTGGGCACATCCAGGAAATTGCCCTTCTGGCCCCAGAGCGAGTTGAGCACGAGCCGGTTGACCAGCGGCTCCGAACACTCGAACGATCCCGCCTGCGGCAAGTCCGAATAGACCACCACCCCCGCAACGTCGCTCAGTTCGGGCCGGTAACTCAGACCTGTGACTTCGACGTATTGGAAGCCGTGGAAAGTGAACCAGGGCTCGTAGGTGCGCGCCCCCTCGCCGGCAAGGTAGTACGTGTCGGTGGCCTTCGCGGCACGCAAGTTCGCCGTGTAAAGCGTGCCGTCCGGATTCAGCATCTCGGCATGCCGGACCACGATTTTCTGTCCCGGGTCTCCCTTGGCCTTCAGGCGCGCCCAACCGACAATGTTCTGGCCCAGGTCGAATATGTAAACGCCCGGCGTCGGCTCGCTGAGTTTCCGGGCGGGCATAACTTCCATGCGGCGGATCGGTGTGCCCGGATGGGCCTCGAGGTTCACCCGGACGGCGTCGTCGACGCGCGCCCTTTGCCACTGGGCATCGGCGTACCCAGCGGCATCCCAACCGGGCATTTCCCGGCGCGCATCGTAGACAGACCCCATCAACAGATCGTTCTCGCGGACGGGTCCGACGGTGGCCTTCCATGTGTCATCGGTGCCGACGATTTCCTTCGAGCCATCGGCGTACTCGATCTGCATCTGGACGAGCAGCCGGGTCTTGTCGCCGTAGTAATGGCGTTTGCCAGAGAAGGCAAGGTAACCGGCGTACCAACCGTCGCCGAGGATCGCACCGACAGTGTTCTGGCCGGTTCGGAGTCGCCGCGTCACGTCGTAGCCGAAGTAATGCACCCGTTTCCGGTAGTCCGTCCATCCCGGCGACAGCGTGTCGGTGTCGATCGGTTGGCCGTTGAGCCGCAACTCGTACACCCCGAGTGCCGAGGCAAAGAGCATCGCCCGGCGCACAGGTTTGCTGACTGCGAAGTCTTTTCGGAAGAAAGGCGCCGGTTCCATGACGGCCACGTCGATTCCGACCTTCCCCCAGGGCGGGTCGCCGAACTTGGCGAGCGCGGTGGCGGGTTTCCAGGCGCTCGAGTCGAACCCGACCCGATTCCATCCCTCGACTGCCGCGGGACTCGTTTGCCACGAACCATCGATGGGAACAATCATGGGTTCGCCGCTGGCGAAGGCGACCACCAAACGCCCGACGGCGCCGGCAGGCGACGGACTCTCGCCGGCATTGGTGACCTCGAAGCCCAGGGCGTTGGCGCCCGGCTGCATTCGACCCGTGACCTCCACGTTCACGAGCCTCTGCCAGGTCGAACCCTGGCCCGCCGGATGGCCATTGATGAACAATTGAAAGCCGTCGTCGGCGGTCAGCAGAAAAACGGCCTGGCGCACCGGACGATCTGCGGGGATCTCAATCACCTTGCGGAAGTAGGTCTTGCCGGGCGGTTGGCTGCCCGGCTTGGCGGCGCCGGCCCAGACCCAACTCTGTCCGTCGAGTTTCAAGAGCCGCTGCGGAATGGGTGCTGCGGCCTCTTCGGTCTCCTGCGGTGCGTCGTACCGAATCCACTTTGCCTTCCAGTCTGACGCTTCGAGCAAACCCATCCCCCACCGAGCGGGCCGGCTCTCGGACGACGCCTGGCCGTTTCGATCCCAGAGTTTCACCTTCCAATAGCAGTCCTGGCCAGAGGCGAGCGGCTTTCCAGCATAGACGACATGCACGGATTGGTCCGAAACGACCCGGCCACTGTCCCACAAGTCAGCCTCGCCGGCGGCCAGGCGCGCCGGGGAGCTGGCCACCAGCACCTGATAGGCACCCTGCACCACGCCGCGGTCCGCGGGACCCGACTCGACCACCCAGCTCAGGCGGGGTTGTCTGACGTCGATCGCCGCGGGGTCTTGTCCGTATTCGCAGCGGAGGTCCGTTGCCACAGGCGGCGAACCGGCCATGCAACGCAGTGCGGTCAGTGCGATCCCAAGCCCGCAAGCGAGTCTTGTCCAAGGGGAAATAAGGAAGCGATTCATAGGCATCGGCTGTCTATCGTTTGGCGTGTTTTTCGGCGATGATCTGGGCAAGTCGGTCAATCGCGTCCAGATCAGCCGCCTTGGGCATTCCTTTGCACAGGACGGTGGGGAGCAATTCGAGTTCGAGGCTCGAGACTGCGGCGGTGAGTTGTTCCACCGCCTTGCCGCCCCAACCGAGCGACCCGATCACCGAGAGGTGCCGGGCTTTGGGCTTGAGCGCGTTCGCGAGAAGCGCGGCGTAGGCGACCTGGGGATGCGGCCCGCCCAAAACAGTGGGCGTCCCGAACACGATGGTCGCAGCGTCCACCATCAGCACGGCCAGTTTCCCAATGTCGGCATCGACCAGATTGAGTTGTTCGACGCGCACACCGCGCCGGGCGCAGGCATCGACGAAATGCTCGACCAGAACGCGTGTGGAGCCGTGCATCGAGATATAAGGAAGCAGCACCAGATTCCTGGGCGGCCCCGAGACCCATTCCTGATAGGCCTCGATGATCAGGTTGGGCTTCTCGTACACCGGCCCGTGGCTCGGCGCGATCAACGCCGGATCCAGCGCCGTGACGCGCCCGATGTTCTTCTCGATGAAGCTCCGGAACGGCATCATGATCTCGGCGTAATACCGTTTCGCCGCAGGCAAAACCTGCGGGTCGTCGTGGGCGAAGATGTCGCTTGTGGCCAAGTGCGACCCGAACAGATCGCAGGTGAACAGCACCCGCCGCTCGGGCACCCAGGTCAGCATTGTCTCGGGCCAATGCACCCAGGGGAAATAGACGAACTCGAGGCGCAGTCCCCCCAAATCGACCGCTTCTCCGTTCCGCACAACCCGTACCTGCTGCGGGGCAAGACCGAGGTGATCGATAAGCATCCCCTTGGCCTTGTCGCTCGCGAGCACTTGGGCGCCCGGGTGCCGGGCGAGAACGCGCGGGATGCCTCCCGAGTGGTCCTGTTCCGTGTGGTGCGAGACAATGTAATCAATCCGATCGACCCCCGCACTGGACAGGCGCGCGAGGAGGGTGTCGAGCATCGGGGGATCCACGGCGTCCAGCAGTACGGTCTTCTCGGCGCCCCGCACCAGGTATGCGTTATAGCTCGTGCCGTCGGGCAGCGGGATCAGGTCGTCAAACAGGCGCCGGTCCCAATCAATCGCGCCCACCCAATGAATGTCCTCGGCAATCAGCCGTGCGTCCATGTCATCCTTTCGATCGTTTCACCGGCTCCACCCTAGACCTTGGACGCACTCCAATCCATGCAAAAATGCCCTAGCGCGCATTTCTCACCAGGTTTTGTGCAACGCGAAGCAGATGTCATCCGGAGAGGCAGCCATGCGCGCTAGAAAAGCAAAACCGCGCCCGCATCGAGGGAGCGAAGCGGACAACAGGGTGTCGACGGGCCATTGCGGGCTCGGAAGCGCCTCGACCCGCATTTCCCCCTGCCCGGGCGCGGTTTTGCCAAAGCCGCGGATTTCCGATACACCCACCTGATGGTGAGAAATCCCGGCTGGAGTTACTGCTCGTTTGAAATCCGTCGTAAATGAATCGAGTTTTTGCGCCGCGCAGCGGCGCCACTTGGCGAGGCGTCGGGCGCCGGCGATCGTGGCGGACACCCAGCGGCCACGAGTCGTGCACACGCCTCGCCGGTCTGAGGCGAAGCCTCGCTAAACCACTGGGGAGAATACACTGCTTAGCAGGCCGCGTGCCCCCACGCGGCGCAAACGCGCTCCCCACCGACACCGAGACGCCGGCGCGGACCTCTCAGTATGCAGACCGCGAGACGATGATGTAGAACCGCTGCGCGTCGGCCGACGCGCTGTCCGTGTAGGTGATTGGGCCGTCCCCGAACGTGCCGGTCGTCAGCGCAGTCCAGGCGCTCAGCGTCAGCGCAGGATCCGTGCTGCAAAGCAGTTCGTAGGTGTGGCCCATCGGACCACTGAAGGTCAGCGTGCATTCGCCGGGAGCCGAATTCGCGATCGACGACAGCACGGGCGGCTCGCTGATCGTCAGGGTCGCCGCGTAGCCGGTCACACTCTCCGAGCGTCCCGTGTGCATGACCACGACGTGGTAGTCGCCTGCGTCTCCGGCAGCGTTGCTCACCCCAGTCACCGTGAGCGACGACGACGTCGCCCCGAACACATTCCCTCCGTCCGCCAAGGGCACGCCGTTTCGGTACCACTGGCAACTCAACGCGTCGGTGCCGTTGGTGATCAGACGAAATGTGACATCCGAGCCTTGCCCGACAGTCTGGTGTCCGGGAAAGCCGATGGCGGCGATCCAACTGGGAACCACCATAAGGAAACCGCGCCTTGCGCCGCCGTCGGTGCCAATCCCGGTGATGACCGGATCCCCGTCCGCGTTTGTGCCAACGCTGTACGCGCGGCTGAGGCCCAGGAAGATGTCCCCCAACCCGTTGGCCGCTGCCAATGCGGACAGGTCGTTCACGGTCCAGCGGGCGGGATCGGGGTGGCTGGTGTCCCAAAGCACGGCTGCTTCCTGGCCGCGGTAGTTCATGCCCACAGCGTATCGCCCGTCCGCCGAGCAACCGTACGGCACGGCCAGGCTGGTTGAGCCCGCAGTGTCCGAGAAATTGGGCAGCGGGTGAATGCTCTCGAGGGAGTTCATCTCGCTTGTCACCAGGGCTTTATACCCATGCAGATTGGTACCGTCGACCGTAAGGGGCGACTGACCGAAGACGGCGTTGCCGTCAAGGCTGATGGCAAACGCCTGACCGTCTGTCGTGCCGTTGAGCCCATTAAAGAACCAGGCTGTGGCGGAGGAGTTGGGGTAATCGAGCACATAGTTCTGCCTGGGTGCCCCGCCGGGCTGCCGGTAGCCCACAATGCGTCCGCTGGCCGCAACCCCGCACACATCACCTCGATCGCCGGCGAGGCCTTTGCCGATGATCGTCACCTGTGGCGCTGTCGCTGGGTCCCATAAACCTGCCCCCCGACACGTAAAGAGGTTGTTCCGGGCTGAGTCCCGGAAGATCGTGAAATAGACACCCGATTCGGTCGTGGCGGCGAGCGAGTTCGCCACGGGCGGGGGATAATCGGCCCAGGCGTAGGCGGGGCTGGCATTATCGCGGCGCTTGAAGCCCCAGGTCAGGCCGCCATCCGATGTCATGAACTGGCCATGCCAGCCACTGTTGCTACCGTCCAGGACAACCTGGACCACGGACGGGGCCTGGCTCGTGTCGGTCCGGTAGCCAATCCCCGTCACGATGCCCGCGTAACCGCCAGCCAACGGAACAGTGACGAAGTCGTTCATCACATCATAGAAGAAGCCGTTCGAGTTGCCGGAAAGGCCCCCGACATACTTGCCGTCGGGCGTGATCGCGCGGCCTTCGTTGGACGTATCCCCGGGCACAGGCGGTATGTTCGTCAGGCTGAGCCCGCCGCGAGCCTCGGGAATGCACCAAGCCGCAAGGACCAGTACGGCTGCAACATGAAGAAGGGACGTCGGATGATGTGTGTTCATAACTACGGCTATTGCTGCGAAGGGCCCTTCTCCCCTGCTCTGCCTGTGCTCAGATGGGGCCAGCGGAATCGCGACACACGCCCCAACGCCTGACTTCCTCGCTCAAAGACCAGGAGGTTGGCACTCAATCGCTCAACACGCTCAATACACGGGGAGCGAACAGAATCCCCTCGTACACACTGTCGAAATCGCAGTAGGGCTCCGGTGAGTTCATCGGCTTGATAAGAGGCCTGATCATGACGATTGGTTCAGGCTGCTTCCGCACGGGGTCACCCAGCGAGGCGCGCCTCAGACCAACGAGGCGTCTTGCCAGATCGTTCGCGAGGGTCTCAGAGCGGCAGAAGACTGCCGCACTCCAAAACGCTCCGCGCAGTCCGGAGACGTCCGAAAAGGCGCCAGTCCCGCGGCTGCGCATACGCGTCAACCTAAGAACGGCTGAGATGCGGACATCCGACAGAGCTGCTCGGGCTCGAGCGCGTTCGACAGCGCGGAGCGTCTGGAGTGCGGTGCTTCAACACCGCTTTGCGTGGGCTGTCACCGGTCACCGTGCTCGAAAAGCGGCGGTAAACCGCCGCACTCCAAACGCTCGCGACCTCTCTGCCGATTCGATGATAACTACTCTCTCTCCAAACCACTCCTTACCAACGACTTGGATTGTTGCGAGCACACATGCATCTCGGCCCCGATTGTGAAGCCTCGCTAGGTTGACGCGTATGCGCGGCTGCGGGAGACTGCGCCAGTCCTCTGGCGCTTTGGCTCTGCGGGTTGAGCAAGGCTGCGCAGCGCAAAAACTTGACTCATTGACAACAGATTTCAAAAGGAGAGTCACTCTAGAGGCCCGTGCTGTTTGGTCTGATAAGACGGCCTTCGTACCACCAAGCACTCTGCTGTCAAGATCCACTTTCCAGATCCACTTTCCAGGATTCTCGTCGCCGTGTTTGGCCGATTTGCGGCTTGTCGCTTTCACACAACACGGTTAGGATCGGCGCGACACCGAAAAAGCAAAAGCGATCACGAGTGCTTATGAAACACAACTCCTGTCTAAAAATGGTTCGTCCCCTGTTCTGGCTGGCAATTGCCGCGCTCGCCGCTCCCCTCTGGGCCCAGGCTCCGCGCGCTGCCGGGCCCTATGGCGAATGGCTCGTCAAGGCCGACTTCAACGGTCGCCAGATGGAGTCCATTCTCGCTTTTGCCCGGAACGAGCAAGGCGGCCTGACCGGGCAGTGGATCAGCCTGTGGGGACTCTCGGATCTGGAGGATGTCCGTTTCGAGGACGGGCAACTCACCTTCACGCAGGTGTTCCGTCCGCCCAATGGCGAGGCGATGACGTCGAAGTTCAAGGGGACCATCGCCAACCGCCAACTCTCGGGAACCATGTCGAGCGATCGGGGCGAGTACCAACTCACTGGCGAGCGTCGCCCCCGGATGTCTCGAGCGGCAGGCGATTGGGATATGACCGTCAAAATGGGAGACCGCGAGTACAAGGGGAAACTCATCATCCGATCCGGCCCCGAGAACACGCTCACGGGCGAATGGCAAAGCGAGCGGGGCGAACACAAGATCACCGACGTCGAACTGGATCGCGCCACTCTCCGCTTCAAGCGGACGAGCAAAATCGAGGATCGCGAGTGGGCCACCACCTTCGAGGGCACCCTGCAGCGCGATACCTTGACCGGCGCCTTCAAGTCCGAGCGCGGGGAGTCGACAGCCGAGGGCACGCGCCGGGGCGCCGCCGTGATTGGCGACTGGACCCTCGATTTGACCACGGACCGCGGCACCCGCAAGCAGCGGCTCCGCGTCAACCCCGATCTCAGCGGCCTGTACGGCGCGGCTCCGATCGAGAAGATCCGTGTGGACAACGACGCGGTCGCGTTCGACCTGGTGCGGCAATTCGGCGATCGCAGCTTCGAAATGAAGTTCGCCGGCAAGCTGGTGGACTCCAAGCTCGAAGGCGAGTTGACCTCAGACCGCGGCGCCACCAAGGTCACCGGCACCCGAGTCGTGCGCCCAGCCCGAACCCGCGACTCACGCTGACGCGCTCGTCGCGACGCAAGGGGCGGGCCCACGCCCCCAATCGTTCGCGTTTCAATGAACCGCGCAGGTACGGCCCGCGGGCGATCTCGGCCCACCGGTGTGCCCGAGGCGCTTTGTGGCCAGCACACTCCGGCGGGGGACAGGCGCTCGTCCGGGCGGCGCTGCGAAGCGGACGGCCTCGATCGCTCGGGCGCTGCGCGGCAACGGTGTGCTGCGGCGCGATCGGCCTGGGACTCGCAATCGGCCAGGCTGGCGATGCGGCTGCGGCCTCGCCGCCTCGGCAAGGCGCGACTCTCTACGTTTCGAAGTTGGGCGACCACACCGACGGGCGCACCTGGGCGACGGCGTTCCGGACAATCCAAGCCGCCCTCAGCGCGGTGCCCGACGCCAACGGCGGACATCGGATCGTCATCCGCCCGGATTCCTACGACGAAGCCAACCTGTATCCGGCGTTCAGCGGGGCACCGGGGGCGTACAACGTGTTGGAAGGTGACTGGGACGGACGGCTCGGCTCGGGCACGAACGGTTGGGTGATCATCGATTCCGGCGCGCCGCGGGTAGTCGTTCGCACGAACCCCAAAGCGCCCACCGGCAACCCGACCTGGATGATCGTCGATGAGGGCAATCCCGACCTGGAAACCGGGCTTAAGAGCGTTGACTGGTGGGGACCGTGGCGGTGCGACCCGGACTACTCGGGCGTCATTTGGGACCGCTGGGTTTATCGGCGCCTCTACTCGACCGGATCCGAGGGCGGGATGGGCTGGGACCTGTCCAGCGCCAAAGGGTCGCCCGTTCTCCGCCGTGGTCGAGGATTGCGTCGGCATCGGGCGCTTCGCCGGGGCGTGCGCCATTGCCCACTCGCCGCGCCCGGACGAGCCGGTGGTCTTCCGGCGCTGCTACTTCCTCAACCTGGATTGGTGGGGCGATGCCGGCGGGGTGTACGTGCGCGGCGAAAGCGCATCCCTGCCGCAAGACCCTCATGCGGTCTTCGAGGACTGCACGATTGTCGGTCCGGACAACGCTCTGCAAGCGGGCTACCCCGGTGTGGACGACTTGTTCACGCGCGTGAAATTCACCCGCTGCCGTCTGATCGTTCTGAATTTCTCGCAGCCGCATGGCACACCCTCTTCGGGGATTGTCTGTTGCGGGTGCAAGGACGGCAGTCAACTGCACGTCGAGTTCGAAGACTGCGACGTGATGGGGTTCAAGGTGTTCGGCACTCGCAAGGGCGACGTGTCTTACACCACAAAGGGTCGCTGCACGGCGTATGTGCAGTACCGGTCGCCCGTGCCCGACGGGTTCGAGCGGCTGCGCTTCTGGCCGGTGGCGGTCTTCCGACGATCTCATGCCGCCGCGCTTTCACGCGCCGACAGACTCGGAAGCCGCCGGACCCGAGTTGGTCAAACTGCCCTTCGCAATGGCCGACGCGATGGAGAACACGCCCATCGTCTACCGGGGCCGTCCGATGCTCGTTCACAATCGCCGCGACGACACGAAGAACAAGACCGACGATTACACGCGCGAGCATGCATCTGTTCGTGCGCGACCTTGTGACCGGACAGGACATCGCGCGTTTCGCCGAGGGGCATTCGTTCGCCAACGCCTTTGTTCGCGGCGACGAGTTGAACGTCTTTGCCAGCGAGGGCACGAATCGCGACTGGTTTCAAAGCCTCTACCGGTTCTGGACCACGGACCTGACGAACTGGAGCCGGGCCTTGGCGATCCCGCAGGCCGAAGGCGAGCATTTGTTCAATGCCTCCGTCTGCCAGGACGACCAGGGATACGTGATGGCTTATGAAGCCGACAAACCGGTGATGTTCTGCTTCAAGTTCGCCCGGTCGCCCGATCTCGAGCGCTGGGACAAACTCGAAGGACTGCTCTTCACCGGGGTGAACCGCGAGTACAGCGCCTGTCCGGTGCTCCGCTACGTCGCGCCTTACTACTACGTGATCTACCTCCACGCCGCCATTCCGGGCCACACCGGCTGGGTTTCCTTCCTGGCACGGTCGCGCGATCTCGAGTCATGGGAACTCAGTCCGTTCAATCCGATCCTCGAAGCCACTTCCGGCGAAGGGATCAACAACTCGGACGTCGACCTGTTCGAGTGGGAAGGCCGGACGTACCTCTACTACGCCACCGGCGATCAATCGACGTGGGGCGCGGTGCGCACCGCACAGTACAACGGCTCGATGCGCAAGTTCTTCGAGCGGTCGTTCCCGCCCGGCATCCCGATGGTGATCGTCAGCGCGCGGACACCGTGAGGGTGTGCGGCCCTAGCGCGCATTTCTCACCCACTTCCGAAGAACGCGGAGCCGATGTCATGGAAAGGTGCACTCATGCGCGCTAGCAAAGCGGGTTGATCGCTCGCGGCCTTGGAACGGGCCCGGCTGTTACATTGTTATACACAGCGTCAGAAGTCGCGCCGCGTGGGGGCACGCGGCCTACAGCAGTGTAGGCCGGGTCCCCTGACCCGGCGCTGTCTCATTTATGTCGCTCTGTTTAGCCAGGCTTCGCCTCAGGCCGGCGAGGCGTGTGAACGACTCGTGGCCGCTGAGTGTCCACCACGATCACCGGCGTCCGACGCCTCGCTCCTTGGAATCCTTGACCCCTTCAACACAGCACAAACACTTGACTTGTCTGCAACACATTTGACCGGTCAAGAATTCTAGGCCGCGCGCCACTCCGCGAGCGCCGAAGGCATGCGCCACACCGCCTCATCAGCCATCGCGTGCTGCGGCGATCAGCGCTGCGAGATTCTCGCCGGGAGTGCCGGGCGACACGCCTCCGCCGGCGGACAACAGCAAACCGCGACCCGAGCCGTGGGCGGCTCTGCAGTCCCGAGCCGCGGCCCGCACGCCCTCCGGCGTGCCCTGCGCCAGCACTTCCAGCGGAGGGACGTTGCCCATCAGACAGAGTTCCGGCCCCACAGCGGCGCGCACCTGGCCGATCGGCTGCTGATGGGTGAAGTTAAAAATGTCAACGCCCAGACCGCGGATGTGGGGGTAAGACACCGGGTTGTTCGTGTCGTTGTGGAACAGTTTCAGCGCGCCAGGGAAGGCGTCAAACACATCCTTCAGATACGGGTGAGCAAACGCCAGGTAATCCCGCTCCGATATGAAGCCGGCGATGTCATCGAGGACCAACACGCCCTCGACGTCGGGCAACGCCGTCGCCTGGGCGTCGAGCCAGTTCCGGACGAGCGTCGTGGTGACCCGCAGCAGGCGGTGGGCTGCGGCCGGGTCGAGCCGAAGCGCCAGCAGAAACGCGCTCACACCCGCGAGATGCGTGGCCGTCGTCAAGGGCCCGCGCGCGGCGACGATCTTGATCCGGTGACCGGCATCCCGCACTCGCGGTTCCATCCGGCGGTAGTGATGGAGCACCAGCGGAAGAAAACCGTCGGTCTCTGGATTCGGCGCGGCGATGCCGCTCAGCGCCTCGATCGAGTCGGCCAGCGGATGCGCCGAGGGCGGACGGTCAGAGTAGAAACTCACCTTGCAGCCGAACGCACTCGGCTCGGACGCCATCCCCATCTCGATCCAGAACCCGGGAATGAGAATCGCCTCGGAAAAACGGCGCTCGACTTCGAGATTCGCATCGAGCCAAACCTCGGGGACGGTGAGGTAGTCGAGTGTGGAAAGGCCGAGATAGCCCGGTATCCACGGGCTATCGACAATCAATGCGACCTGGGTGTGGCCGACATCCTCGCCGCAGGCGCACCGGCGAAGCATTTGCCATTGCGCTTGGTTCACACCGGCTCCGGCAACACCCACGGCTTGCGGCGCTCGCGATCGAGATACTGATTCGCGTCCTGGTCGTCCGGGAAGATCTCCTTGACCGGATCCCACCGCAGGCGGCGCCCCGCCCAGCGCGCGATGTTGCCCAGGTGACACACGGTGGCGGAGCGATGGCCGGTCTCGACGTCGGCCACGGGCCGAGCGCGGCTCTTGATGCAATCGAGCCAGTTCTTCATGTGGCTTTGGTTCACAGCCCCAGGCTGGCTGCGCACGGCTTCAACCATGAGTTCCTCCGGCTCGGACTCGAACACGCCGCGGTCAATCTTGACTTCGCCTTTCTCGCCCTGGAACAGAGCGCCGCCATCCGGACCGTCGCCCAACTCCATGACGATGTCGCCGGCGTAGCGGAAGAAGACCTTCGGCGCGCTGCAGATCTTGTCTCCGCGCGCCTTGGGCTCGGCCTCGATGTAGGTGGGCGGATCGAACTTGGGGCCTTCGACCCAGACCTCGATCGGGCCGCTTTCATCCATGCCCAGAGCCCACTGCACCTGGTCGAAATCCGTGCGCTCCCCATCCGGTCATCTCGCCGCCCGAGAACGGACGGAACGAGAGCCACCCTGGATTGGCGCGCGGCAGGAACAGATCCTTGTTATACGGCACCAACTCCGCCGGCCCGCACCACATGTCCCAGTCGAGTTCAGCAGGCACCGGCTGAGCCGGCAATTTGCCTTCCCAGGGTGTGGGGTAGTTGTGAGCGATCACGCGCTTGATCTTCCCCAGCTTGCCGGCCCGGACGAATTCGCAGCCGATCCGGTTGCGCGCCATGGACCGTTGCTGGCTGCCCACCTGGAAGACGCGATTGTACTTGCGCGCCGCCTGCACGATCAACCGGCCCTCGCGAATGGTGAGCGACATCGGCTTCTCGGCGTACACATCCTTGCCCGCCTGGCAGGAGTGGATGCAGATCGGGCCGCGCCACTGCTCCGGCGTCGCCGTAATCACCGCGTCCACTTCCTTGAGTTCGAGCAATCGCCGGTAGTCCTGAAACGCCTGACCGCCGTGCTTGGCCGTGACGGCTTGAGCGCGGCCCAGGTGGACGTCCGCCACCGCAACCAACCGCGCCGCCGGCTGCCGGAGCATTTCCTGCAACAGACCACCGGCCTGCCGGCCCATGCCGATGAAGCCGATGCCGATGCGATCGTTGGCGCCGGATTGGCCTTCCGCCGCCAGCAGACCCGAACGGAGCAGCATCGGAAGCGCGGCTGCGCCTGAAGTGAGCATGGCGCCGTGCGCCAGAAAGCGGCGACGGGAAACAGGTGAGTTAGAATCCTTGACCGTTGAAACGTGCTGTAAACAAGTCACGTTTATGTGCTGCGCTGAGAGGGTCAAGGATTCTCCAGAGCGAGGCGCGGGAGAGACGGAAGGGGAAACACGGGGACTTTTCATGGATATGAGGACTGGGTTTGATCTGAGGGGCGCCTCGCTAGGTTCGCATTTTGATTTCATAGATATTTCCTGCGGTTCGATCATGCCAATGAACACTGCAAAAACCAAGGGCCTGCGCATCCATCTGAACGCACAAACGACTCTCCGAGCAGTCGCGCATTCACTTCCCCCTCACCCCTGCCCTCTCCCATGAACCGCAGTTCGAGGCTTGGTCGGAATCGGAATCGGAATCGGTGTCGCAGTCGACTGCTGTCGATTCCGATACCGATGGCGATAGCGAGCCTGACCGGAGTTCGATGGCGGTTGATGTTCACTGAGCAGTTCAACAAGGAACGGGTGGCTCTCCCCGAGGGTGAGGGTTACGGTGAGGGGCAACAGAACCGTCGATCGTCGAATGCGCGGCGAATTCGCCGTCGAGCGGGAAGAGTCCGGGGCACTTTTCATCGGTAGTGAGTGTTAAGGTCCCAGGGGGCTCGCAGCGGGCGATCCAGCAGACGGTTCGCGGCGTCGTTGTCGACGAACCGTTCCCGTGCCGGATCCCACTGGAGTGTCTGTCCCAGCTTGATCGCGATCAATCCCAGGTGGCACATCGTATTGGTCCGATGGCCCGACTTCGGCGGGAATCAGCGTCGGTGTCCGCCGCTTCACCGACTGAATAAAATCGACTTTCTCGTTCACCAACGGCAGGCGCAGGTCGTTCGGCCCAAAGGGCTCTTCGAGAATTGCCTTCGGATGCGCCTCGACGCCCTTGTTCCAGACCGCCTCGATCCAGCCGTCGTCGCCTTCGAACCGAACGGCGGGGCGCCCGGTCATCTGGTATTGGAGTTCGACGCCGTCCGCGTACCGATAGATCACGGTGAAGTCGCGCAACACGTCGGACAAACCGCCGGCCGGATGGAACTCGCCGCACCCTTCGACCTCGACCGGGCCGGTCAACTCGCTGTTGTGGCCCCACTGGACGATGTCGAGCAAATGTGTGCCCCAGTTGCCGATGATCCCGTCGCAGTAGTCCTGAATAATCATCCAGCCTGGGCGCGCCGAAAGGTTGTCGGGGGTGTGCACGCGCTTCTCGGTGTACGGCGCCTCGGGCGCCGGGCCAAGCCAACGCTCATAATCGAGATCGGCCGGCACGGGCATGGTCGGTTGGACGGGGACCGGGTCGGCCTCCTTGGGAACCTCGGCGCGGATGCGCCGCACGCGCCCGATCCGGCCATTCCGGACACACTCGCACAGCCGGCGAAAATCGCCCGAGAACCGGACCTCGGTGTCCGTCCGGAAAACCCGATTGTACTTCGCCATCGCGTCGCTGATGGCGCGGCCTTGAGCAATCGAGAGCGAAATCGGCTTTTCGAGCGCAACATCTTTCCCGAGTTGCGCGGCCTCGACCGCCATGATCGCGTGCCAATGATCGGGCGTCGAGATCATCACGGCGTCGATGTCGGCGCGATGCCAAGATCCTGCGAAAAGTCCGGGTGGTCAGGCAGCCCTTGAAAGAACCGCTTGGTGTCTGAGCGGCGTAATAATCCTCGATTCGCTTGCGACCCTGCTCGAGCCGCCAGGCATCCACATCGCACACGGCAACCACCTGTGTGTCCGGCGACGCGAGGAACGGCAGCAGATTGGCGTGATAGGCCTGACGTCCCATGCCGATCATGCCAATTGCGATTCGATCGTTGGGCGCTGCGCGATCGGTCGCGCCCAAGGCCGCTCGAGGAAGGACCCTCAGGCCGGCCCAGGCGGCGGCGCCGGTCCGAACCGTCGCGCAGAGGAAGTTGCGCCGCGTGACTCTGCCCATGAACCGCGGACCCTCACCCCGTCCCTCTCCCGTCGGACGGGAGAGGGAGACTCTTCGCACGCTCTCGAGCGATTCGTTCATCCTCGGCCTGGAAATCTCACCAGCGGGGCGGTCGCGGCATACCTGACAGTCCGTGGGTGAGATTTCCGGGTCTATGAAACCCGCGCCCAGCAATTGGAATTGGCTCATCGGTTCATCCAAGCCGGGACGCGCCCCAGCCGCTTGGGCGACCCGGGCACGCCGACACAGTGTGGTCGAGATTGGGTCCATCTGCTTGGGGCGCGGGTTTCTGAGAGCCCGCATTTCAGGTGCAATGTGACGGTGACCGGTCAGATGACATCAAAAGTTGGCGAGAAATGCGGGCTAAGTACTCGCGAATCAGGCGCACGTTCTCAGGCGGCGTCTCGAGAGGCAAGGCACCGGTGCCCATCAGGCAGTTGGTGCGGTCGCCGATGATCTCCAGGATGCGATCCACCCCTTGATACATGCGCTGCGGTTCAGACGCGGCGACCACAGCCGGATCGAGATTCACCCGGACACGAACGTGCGGGTGCGTGCGGGAAACCGAATCGACGAAGCCTTCTTGGTCGGTCTCCACATTGCAGGCCAAGTAGGTTGTCCCCGTCGAGAGCAGGTCGGCTAGAATCGGATACGTGTTCCCCCCCATGATGCATGGGACGGGGTGCCCCAAACACTCGGCGGCAAGGGCAAGAATGCGCCGCAACGCAGGCAACTCGAGTTCGTGGAACTGCCTCGGCGAAAGAAGCGGGGGCGCAGCCGCCGATTCGAAAAACGCAATGTCGAGTCCCGCCTTCGCAACCTCACGGCACAGCACGGCTTGGTTCTCAGCCAGCCGGAGCAACAGACGCGCGGTGGCTTCGGGCCGCAAGATCGCATCCTCACAGAGTGAAGTGATGCCGCGCAGGTTGAACGCGATGCTGAAAGGGCCGGCCACCGGAATGCGCACATCGGCTTCGGGGAATTCCCGTTTCAGCCGCTGCCCGGCAGCGAGGATCATGGGGATGCGTCCCGCGCGGGCAGGGTCAAAAGGCGGCAGGTCGAGTCCGTCCTCCGGACCGCGCAGCAGCGGCTCGTGAATCGCGGGAACAGCGTCGCCTTCCGCTGCCTCGACCCGGGCCCCATACGCCTCGGCTTCGAGGTTATAGATGTCGATTCCGACCGCGATGACCTGCTGGCGATACTCGAGATAGGCGGCCCGGTGAGCCTGAAAAAGCAGGTCTGGATCCCGGGACACCTCCCAGGGCGTTCGCCCCACGAAACGCGCCGCGTGCTCGTAAATGACGGGAGTGAACGGAATGCTCATCCCTGTCACGGTTTGGCTCGAAGCCGGGCGATGTTCTTCTCGATGTCGGGCCCCAGGTCTTCCTGGTAGAAGTACGCGTCGCGATCGCCTCCGGCGCTCCAGCTATGAATGAAGAGCATCTTCTCGAAGCGAATCCATCGCGCCGAGCCGTCCATGGTCAGGACGTTGCCGCCGTCCGGGATCCCGCCCCGCCCGCGATGTGGCGGCATATCCTTAAACGCGCTGTCGCGACCGCCCCCCCATTTGCCGTCGATCTTCATGACCGCGTCCGCAGCCAACGCCCAGGTGGGCTGGGCGGTCGATGCCTTGATTGGACTGCGCGAGTTGAACGTCCCAGCAGGATTGATCCATTTCGGGATGCCACCGTAGTACTGATACCCGATCACCCACTGGGGATACTCCGCTTCGTACGTCGGGAAGGTCGGACGATTCGGGCAGGTCCAAATCTGGCTCACGGTGTTGTTGGTCGTGATCGTAAGACCGATCGTCGCGGCCGCGCTGCGCTCGGGCGGATTGAGGCAGATTTGGACCTCACCATTCCGGGCTTCGATCACCAGGTCGCTATTGTCTCCGGCGTAGACCGTCATGCCGATGCCAATCTGCCGCAGGTTGTTGAGGCATTTGGCGCGCTTGCCGTTCTCCTTCGCCCGCGCCAAGGCGGGCAAAAGCATGCCCGCAAGGATGGCGATGATGGCGATCACGACCAGCAACTCGATCAGGGTGAAGCGCTGCGACGTGTGACGGACGGGGCGCGATCATCAAGCCGCGCCGGCGGCTGCACGTGAATGGTGATTCAAGCTGTTTCATGGCGGCAAGAGGTTCTCCTGTCGATCGGAGGTCATCTGTTCATTGCAGAACTGCTCAGTGAACATGATCAACACGAATCGAAAGCGGCGGTAAACCGCCGCACTCCAGAGGCTGCGCCACGCCGGACGCGCTCGACGTCGCGAGGTCCCGCATTGCGGGAGAGTGCGCACGCTTCAGCGCCGCTTTCCACGTCGAGGTTCATGGGAAACAAAGTCTCGTTTTCAGAACGCATCGGGACCATGAACCTGACGCCGCAGACCAGAAACGTTCGATGTTCAACTCTCAACTCTCAACTCGTCTTGATTCTCCGCGGCGCCCGGGGTTCGAGACCGCCGAGCGCCGCGAGGTCTTCACTCGTTATCTGCTTGGCACGATAGAACTTCTGGCCGCCGCTCGCGGAGATTGTGACGGGGCTGGTGGCCCCGACCACGTCGGTCCATGGTCCTGTGAGCTGGTCGGCTGCCGTGAGGGTGCCCGTGAAGGTGAGCACCACATCCGCTCCTTGGACGGCAATGCTGACTTCGGGTGTGCCGCCCTGGTTGAAAGGCGCGGGTTCGGTGGCGTTGTAGCCCGACTTGCTGATGTAGAAGTCGTCGAACCAGAGGCTGGCTGCGGTGTTGTTACCCGAGACAAAGAGCTTGTCGAGGTTGGGCATCATCGGGCCGAGCACCGGGTCCGGCGTCGCCGCATCGCGGTCGCTGAGGTAGTCCATGAACAACTCGGTCCGCTCGGCGGCTCCGTCTTTCTTGATGTACACCGAGAAGACGTCGTAGGGCGACTCGAGGCTGTCCATCGGCTCGTTCTTGATATTGATCCAGACCGAGTAGAGCGCGCCCGTTTCGAGCGGGTCGACGGCGGAGTCAAAGGTGCCGTAGAGGACATTGGTAGCGCCAAGGTACCAGGGGGGAGTGGCGGTGGCATAGGTCGCATGCAACACCGGACCGATATTGACGATCGTGTCGCCGTGACTGCGGATGTTCTTGTCCGTAAGCCCGATCACATGACGAAGGGCCGCCGTGGGCAGGGGTTCCCGGACCAACATCCGGAAGAAGAGGGTGCGCTCCTGGCCTTCGGTGACTTTCAGTGGTTCGATCGGGAGCACAACCGCACTATCGGTGGTCCGGACACTAAGCATGTGGTTGCCGTTGAGGTTCTCGACCTGGGCGTACTCGCCGCGCGTGTCGCTCCACCAGGCCGTGCGCGAGACGGGGCCAAGGCTGTGCTCGTCGAAGTTGTCCAGTACCGCCCAGTTGGCCTCGACGCCTTTGAGGACGGTCACCGTCGTCTGGGCGGTCAGTTCTTCCGTTCCCCGTTTGATGGTCAGCGTGTAGGTGGTCGTGGCGGTTGGCGTCACGCTGATGCTCCCCGCCCCGGCAATGCTCATGGAAGTGACATCACCTACGCCGTTGTCGATCAGGATCTGCTCGGCCGTTCTCCGGACGTCCCATCGCAACCTGACGGAGTCGCCTTCGACCACTTCGGGCATGTCCGAGGTGAACGCGCTGATCACCAGGGGCTGGAAGTTGGCGGGCGGGTCGGGCATGGGGGTCGTCGCCAGAAGCTGCGCCTCGGCCGACGTCAGCCCACGGTTCCAGACGATCACATCGTCGATCTGTCCCGTAAACCAGGCAGAGGCTGCGCTGCGCAGGATGCCGCCGATGGTCGTCGTGTCGAGCGTGAGAGGCCGCACCGGATCGGGCTTCATCGTATCGAGCACGCCATCGATGTAGAGGTCCGCGGTCATCGCGCCCCCCAGATCGCGCTGCGTATAGAGGATGTGATGCCAAGTGTCGTCAAAGGCGATCCCTGCCGAGTGGTGATGATCGCCGATGACAGCACCGGTGTCGGTTCGAATGTAGATGTCCACGGTGCCATCGGTGCCGCCATTGTGCGTGCCGATATTGAAGAGCTGGTTGGCGACCTTAGTCGATCCCTCGGAGAAGACGCGTCGGTCGGTCTGGATGCTGTAATCGCCCTTGACCCACAACGACACCGAGAAGTCAGGGTGCTGATAGATGGGCAGACCCTCGCCTGGGTTGTGGATGCGCTGCAGCAACGTCTGGCGCGCGGCATTGAACTGGAAGCAATTGCCCCACTTGCCAGGCACCAAGTCTGCGGCTGTCAGGTTGACCAATTCCATGTCGTATTCGCTGACGATGTCGGGGGTCTTGGTGCCCTGCACCTCGTCCAACCGCCACAGGGCGATCACCTGGTTCGTCAGGTTCGGCTCGGGAAGCGGGTTAACGACCAGCGTGGCGGGCGCCGACACGGCGGTTCCCTCGGTGTTGGTGATCCGGAGTTTGTACTCGCCGGAGTCTGCGATCTGCAGACCGGTCAGAGTCAGGGTGGGCGAGATGGCGTCCGTGATCTCAGTCTCGCCCTTGAACCACTGGTAGGTCAGGGGCCGCACACCGCCGGCTCCGCCGGTCAGGGTAAAGGAGTCGCCGACGCGCAGTTTGGACGAGCCGACGGGATCCCGGGTCACGAAGGGGCCGAGAGCGGGGACGGGCGTTTGGATGCCGTTGGTCATCACATCCTGGATTTCCTCCATGCTCAAGGCCCGTTCCCAGACCGCGACTTCATCGATCGCCCCCGTGAAGCGGGCGCCGATGTTCGAGCCTTCGCCGCGAACGATGGCGCCGATCGAAAGGGTGTCCTGGATCGGATTCGCCTCGCGCGTATACGACGCCGTCATCGTGTTGGTGCCATCCAGGTAGAGGGTCACCGCACCCGAGACATCGACCAAAGCCACGTGATGCCACGTGTTGTCGTAGGCCGTCCCCGGCGAATGCAGGTGAGCCAATTGCCCCCCGCCCGTGCTGTTCCGAAAATAGAGGTCGATCGTGCCGTCCGTGCCGGCGTTATGGGTGCCAATATTGACCAAGCGGATCGTTGTCGCTGAGGAGGCTGTTGCTTTCGGAGAACACGCGCCGGTCGCTTTGATTGGGCGCTCCTTTCACCCAGAACATGACCGTGAAGCTGGCGGCCTTCGAGATGGGCAGCCGGTCGGTCTCCTCACCGTACATGGTGCGATAGGCGTACTGTGAGGTGCCGTCGAACTGGAAGGCACTCCCCCGTTTGCCGGGGACAATGCCAGATGTGTCAAACCAGCCGACCAGGTCCAGATTGTAGCCGGAAACCACGTCGACCGATGTGGTGAAATCTTCCGACATGGCGTCCAGCGGCCAGTACGAAACGAGTCCTTGCCGCACATCGGCGGCCTGCAGAACGGCGCCGCCGAGCCAAACGGCGAAGCACCCGGCAATGAGAGGGTATGCTTTCATGGGTGTGTTAGGTCATGAGTTGACGCTGTTTGAGGTTATATGGTTTTGTCTGTGGCTGATTGCGCTGAACATCGTAAACCGTTGCCGCGGGGCGGCAAGAACTTGTTTTCGTAAATGCCCTATGAGACCAACTGCATCCCAACGGCTCGCGACGCTCGCCGCGAGTGTCCTCCTCGGCGCCTGCACGCTCATCGCCGCCAGCCCGCCGCCTAACATCGTCGTCATCCTGGTCGACGACATGGGGTACTCCGATATTGGCTGTTATGGCGGGGAGATCCCCACGCCCCACCTCGATCGTCTGGCGCGGGAAGGGGTTCGTTTCACTCAATTCCATAACACGGCCCGGTGTTGCCCAACACGCGCCGCCCTGCTCACGGGGCTCTACCCGCACCAGGCGGGCGTGGGCCACATGACCGAGGAACAACGGGATGCGAACGGGCGTCCGCTGCCCGGGTATAGCGGACGGTTGAACGACCGGTGCATGACGATCGCCGAGGCGCTTCGGGCAGCAGGCTATTTCACGGCCATGACCGGCAAATGGCACGTCGGACAAAACCACGGGGTGACACCGTGGGATCGGGGCTTCGATCGGACGCTGACCGCGGCGGCTGGGGGCTTCTATTTTCCGGACTCGCCGCGCACTGCGCTGTTTTTGAACGGGAAGGACCTGGGTTCTCGAGGCGCGCCGCTGCCGCAGGAATGGTATTCCACGGATCTCTGGGTCGAGTATGGGCTCAAGTTCATCGATGAAGCCCGCGCAGCGCGGCGGCCTTTCTTCCTCTACCTGGCGCACAACGCGCCCCATTTCCCGCTGCAGGCGCCCCCCGAGGACATCGCCCGGTGGCGTGGCAAGTTCAGGGCCGGCTGGGACGTCCTGCGACAGGAGCGCTACGCGCGCCAGGTCGAATTGGGGCTGATCGACCGGGCCTGGCCTTTGTCGCCCCGGCCCGAGGCCGTGCCGGCCTGGAGCAGCCTCAGTGCCGAAGAGCAGGATCGCTACGACCATATCATGGCCATCTACGCCGCCGTGGTCGAGCGGATCGACCGGGCCATTGGGACACTGGTGGACGGACTGCGCGACCGCGGGGAATTGGATAACACATTGATTCTCTTCATGAGCGATAACGGCGGGAACGCCGAGAGCGGCGTCCGAGGACGCCTCGAGGGCGCCCAACCCGGGGACGCCCAGTCGACAGTGTTTGTGGGCGAATGCTGGGCGCTGCTGAACAACACGCCGTTTGTCCGTTACAAGCATTACACCGATGAGGGCGGGATCGCGACCCCGCTCATCGCGCATTGGCCTCGAGGGATCGACCCTGCGCGCCGAGGCAAACTCGAACATCAACCAGGCCATGTCATCGACATCCTGCCGACGTGCCTGGACGCGGCGGGCGCGTCCTATCCCAAGGAATTCAAAGGCCGGACCCTCACGCCGCTCGAAGGTGTCAGCCTGCGCCCAGGCTTCGATGGCAAGCCGCTGGGGCGCACCCAGCCCCTCTTCTGGGAGCACGAAGGCAACCGGGCCGTCCTCGATGGGAACTGGAAGCTGGTGGCGCTGGCAGACCAGCCCTGGCGGCTCTACGACATCGCCAAAGACCGGACCGAGCAAGAGAATCTGGCCGCATCCGATCCGGACCGGGTCAAGGCCCTGGCGGCGAAGTGGGATGCGTATGCGGCTCGCGCCCATGTTCTGCCGCTGGGCGGCTGGCGCAGCAGCGCCCGGAATGCCCGAGGCGATCGAGACCCGGCGCTGAGCAAGGAAACGCGCTTCGCGCTGAAGATGGACGATCGTCTCGACCGCGCCCACGCCCCGGCGATCGCCGGCCGTGGCTTCACGATCACCGCCGAGTTCGAGGCAGACGAACCCCAGGGCGTGATCGTTGCCCATGGGGGCACCGCCCGCGGCTACGCCCTGTTCGTCGAGGATGGCAGACTGGTGTTCCTCGTGCGCGCGGCTGGTGAAGTTACACGGATCGCCACGCGCGACAAAGTGAAGGGCGCGCGCACGGCCGTCGCCCGCTTGGAGCGAAGCGGCGCGATGAGCCTGGCCCTCGACGGCGAACCGGCCGCCACCGGACGGGCTCCCAGCCTCATCGCGTCCATGCCCGTCGACGGCCTCGAAGTCGGCAGCGATCAAGCCGGTCTGGTTGGCCCTTACGCGGCCGACAACCGCTTCCGCGGGACGATCCGGTCGGTGCACATCGACCTAGAGTGACTTCCTTTTAAGAACCTGTACTGAATGAGTCAGGTTTTTGCGCCGCGCAGCGGCGCCACTTAGCGAGGCATCGAGTGTCGATAACCTGGGAAAGGCCAAGCGCAAACGATCTGGCGAACACGCCTTGCCGGTCTGAGGCGCAGCCTCGCTAAGTTGTTTGGCGATGCCCACCTGAACGAAATGGCCGGAGGCACTCGCCCCCGGCCATTCCTGTTGCCGGCACCATCCGCAGCGCCCAGCACGCGCGTGTCCGCTACTTCCGCAGCCGGAAGAACTGGGCTGCCGCACTCGGCTCGATGTAGACGGCGAGATCGGCCCCCTCGACCACCACGGGCGCGGTCGAATCCGCCCAACCACCCGTCAGCGCAGCGCTGACCTGCAGGCCGAATCCGATGGCGGTTGCAGGCCAACTCACGCGGATCGTGCCCGCAGTGGTCTTCGCGACCTGGAGCGCGGCTTTCACCGGGAGTGTGCCGCCCGGCGTGACCGTCACGTTGTCGAGCAGCAGGACCTGGTCGCCCGCGGCAACCTGTTCGAGCTGGATGACAGCCTCCGCCCCGGCGGCCTGGAACACGGCAGTCTTCACCACGTACGGCTGGCTGCCGCCCACGGGCGTGACAGCCTCGGTCGACGCCTCTGCGCCATCCACGCTGATCTTCAGCGTCGGTGTCGTGCCGTTCGCTGCATTGGCCGCGACGCTGACCGTGTAGTTCTGGCCGGCAGTCAGGCCGCTGATCCTCTGGCTGAGCCAGGCCGCGCCTTGCAGGAAGGCGACGTTATCCTGGTCTGGATTAGCGCCGTTGTCGGCGTACCCGAGTCCGCTGATGGCGACACCGCGAGCGCCGGCGCCCCCTGCAGCCCAGCCGGCGATGTTATTGGTGATGATCCCCGGGACCGGCACGACACCGCTGGCCTCGAAGCTCGGGTTCATGACCGGCAGGTTGGCGGCGTCGCGCTGGACGATGCTGATGGCATCGAGCAGCAGGGTCGCGTCGCCCGAGGCCATCGCCGCAAACTCCAGCACACCCGACGAAGTCGCCGGGGTGAACTCGTACTGTTGGTAGTGGTAAGACGGGCCATTCGGAAGACTGGATCCGCCCACGGGCGCGATCGCCGCGAGATAGCCCAGAGGGACTCCGTCGAAGCGCGTTTCCAGATCGATCGTTCCCCCGCAGCAGTTGCGGGTGTTGTAATAGAACTGCAGCCAATAAGGCTGGCCCGGTGTCAAGTTGAGGATGTTCTGGCGGATGGTCTTAGTCGTCTGGAGCAGCGCCACCAGGTTGCGGTCCGGCGTCGCCCCGTTGTCCGAGAACGGCCCGCCGGGCTGGACCGGGTTGATGCCGGTGTTGCCACCGCCTTCGCTGGGCCAGTTTTTGATGGCCATATAGCCGGGATAACCGGGCACTTCGTCCGCTTCGAAGCTCGGATTGCGCACGAACGAACCCAGCACCAGAACGGAGACCGTCTTCCGATTGAAACAGACGCCATACGGGTTGGCGAACTGGAGTTGGGTGACACCCTTGGACACGCCCGTCACCGTGACAGTCGCCGACAGGACCGACGGGTCGCCGCCCACCGGGAATTCGAGAGTCAGCACCCCGCCGACGGCGCCCTCGATGCGGGCAACGGACGGGTTCGCGCTGCTGACCGTGACGCGCGCCGGATCGCTCAACTGGAACAACTCCGCCGGAACGCTCACCGTCAGGCTGGTCGAATCGGTTTCGCCGACCGCCATTTCGAGCGACGCGGGCCGGACTTCGAGGCAGGGCACGTTGATGGAGACCCCCGTAACCTTCACGTCATCCAGGAGAACCGTCTGGTTGCCGTCCGCCACCGTCTGTTCGAACCGCAAGGTGGCCGAGTCCGACGCTGCGGTGAACGAGGTTGAGGCCGTCCGATAGGCCGCCGTTCCCCCGACCGGGGCCACGTCCGCTTCGAAGAGCGTTGCGCCGTCGGCGCTGACCATCAAATGCGGTGTTTGGCCCAAGGTTGCGTTGTAGGCGAAAGTGACCTTGTAGTTCTGCCCGGCCAAGAGACCGGCAATGGTCTGGCTCAGCGCGCCCGGACCGCGGATGAAGGCCACGAGATCCTGGTCGGGATTCGCCCCGTTGTCGGCGTAGGCGCCGATGCCCGAGAAGTTGATGCCGGTCGTTCCCTCGGTCGCCCAGCCGGCGATGCGGGCCAGCATTCCCTCGCCGGCGATCTCGCCACTGGCTTCGAAGCTCGGGTTGCGCACCGCCACGTTGCCGGCATCGCGCTGCACGATGGTGACCGCGTCGAACACCAACGTGGCATCCCCGCCGTTCACGGTGTGCGCGATCTCGAGCAGGCCCGAGGCAGCCGACGGCGTGAACGCGAAGTTGCGGAACCCGTACGGATTCTGGCCGCCCACCGGCACGATTCCCTTGACACTGCCGATCTCGACCCCGTCGAATCGCACGGCCATATCTGCGTTCACCTCGCCGCAACAGTTGCGCCGATTGAACCAGATCTGCACCCAGTATTCCTTGCCCGGCTCGAGTCCGGAGATCGTCTGCGATACGCTGCCGCCCCCTTGCTTGAAGCCCACGCGATTGCCGTCCGGAATGGCTCCATTGTCGGCGAAGGGGCCGGTGACGCCTTGATTAACGCCGCTGCCTCCATCCCAGTTGTCGATCGCGCTGTAGGATGGATAGGCCGCGTTGTAGTTGCTCTCGAAGCTCGGGTTGCGCACGAAGGCGCCACTGACCTTGACCGGGATCGCTGCGGGGAAGTTGCACGCACCCGCGTTGTTCGCGATCTGGAGGGACGTGACGCCGCCCCCGATCAAGTCGAGGTCGACGGTCTGCTCCGTGGCCCCCCCCACAGGGAACGTCAGGGTCACAGCGCCCCCGGCCCCGCCCACGGGCGTGACGACGCTCGGATCGCCCGATGTGAGCGTCACCGTCACCGGTTGGGTCGCGGTGAGGCGCGCGGATACGCTGACGGTGAGCGTTGTCGTGCCGCCGGTGCTGCCGCTCACCTGGCTGGGCGACACGGCGACGCAGGGCTCCGAGGCGCCGGCAAGCGAGTAGATGCACAGGTTGTCGAACGTGGCGGTCACGGCATCGTCAGCCCCGCGGGTGTACGCGCCAAACTCGAACACGATTCCGCTGCTGACCGGGAACGCGACCTCGGCACCGAGCAGACCGTCGAGGAACAGTTTCACCGTGGCGCCGTCGGCGACCATCTTCATCCGGTGCAACCCGCCGTCATCGTAGGGCAAAAAGTCGAACGCCGGAATGTTCGGGCCGCCACCGGTGGCCGAGTCGCCGGCCAGGCCGATCTTGCGGTTGTACTGCCAGCCGCCTTCGTTCGAGTTGTAGGAGAAGAACACATAACGCGAGCGGGTCTGATCCGTGATCCAGACACCCGAGCGCGTCGAGGTGCCCGCAATGGTTCCGTAGGTCTCGTGCAGCACCCGGTCGATTTCGAGGGTCAGCGGAGCCGCAGGCGAGGCCGAGAAGATCTGTTCCGTCGCCAGGGACCAGCCGCCCCAGTAATCGCCGTTGGCGGACAAATAGAACTCGATCCCGGTCGCGGGAACGACCGTCACCTGGCCGAACGCCAATCCGGTTTCGAACGGCGTCGTGTTCAGCCGGTAGAAGGGGTCGTAGGGATCCGTGGCAAACTCGTCGCACCAAACGGCGGGAGACGACGGATAGACTGTCACGCTGACCGGAGCGCCGACGCACACGCCAGCCCCGTTGCTGAGTGCGATCTCGGTCGTCCCCTGCCCGACGCCGGTGATGTTGACCGTCTTGGTCCGCGGGCCGCCCGCAGCAAAGGTGATATCGAGCTTGCCGCCGACGGACCCGGTCGGCACCGCAATCGCCGGGTCGGCGCTGGTGAGCGTCACCGTGGCGGCCGCCGAAGCGTTGAGCGCCTCGGGAATCCGCACCTCGACAGCCTGGTCCGAGGCCCCTGTGTCGACAAACACCATCGAGGGCGCAGCCGTGACACACGCCTCTGCCGAGATCTTGAGGTTGTCGAATGCGTCGATCCAGGTGTAGCTCCCGGCGGCGTAATTCAACAGGGTGATATAATTCGCCAGGAAACCGCCGGCCATCGAGAGCACCGTGGGACTGGCGGGGTCGCTGCTGATCGCCAGCGGCTCGCCGTTGACGGCCACGCTGACGGCGACCGGCGCGTTGGTGCCCAGGAATCCATCGGCCACGACGTCGATCTTCACATGGAACGCCTCTCCAGTCGGCAAAGTCGTTCCGGCAGGTGACCCGTAGACGGACGTCGCGCGGTCGAACACCTGCCAGCCGCCGTTGTGGCGGAACAGAATGCCGAAGCCATCCGAGGCGTTGACAAAGACGTTGCGGGTGGTCGCGCCCAGGACAATCGCCGCCCAGTCGCCCGAACTCGAGTCCACGTCGTTCGCGCCCGGGTCCACGTCGAACTCGACGCTAAACCGGCTGCCTTCGACGTAACTGTGGTTGGGGCTGACCGACGTCCAGCCGCCGTTCACCGCCGTGAGCGTGAGTGTGCCGGGGTACTCAGTGGTATTGACCGCGGTGCGATCGTCGAGATCGCCGCCGGCGGAGGTGCCGACCACTTCGACATACGGCACGACTCCCACCGAGCCGGTAACGCGCGTGCTCAGTTGCCAGTTCACGTCGTAACTGGCGTCCGGCGCATTGTAGTTGTCCAGCCAAAGCACTTCCGTCGCCGCCATGGCGGCGGAGAGGCCGGCCAGACCGGCCAACAAAGCCACCCGGCCGACTGCCGACCGAATCGCTCGGGTACCAAACAGGAGGGCATTCATAGTGAGTTGAGGTTGTGGTTAATGCTCTTGACTCCCACGCCGCGCGAAGCGGACGCGCCCGGCGACAGCATCGCGTGCGGCTTGGTGTTCAAGGCAATTGAAAGATCCCTTCGCAACAGAATGCAATGCCAAAAAGAGCCGACGAAAAACCTCGCGCGCCCGGTCTCTGGTGCGGTACCTTGCGCTCACAATCGTCGTGGCAAGAGTTGGCGAGGCTCCGCCTCAGACCGACGAAGCATGCGGCCAGATCGTTTGGGCTGGGCCTTCGCGTTCGTCACTGGCAGGCGACGCCTCGCTAAGGGGCGCCGCTGCGCGACGCAAAAACTTGACTCATTTGTGGGAGATTTCGAAAAGAGAGTCACTCGAGGGCGGCGCCCGGGCCGGCACACGCGCTCCCGATTGGAGCGGAGGCGGCTCTCGCGCGGAATGCCGCGCGGACGACCCCGCCGATGCTGGCAAAGCGGGAGCGGTGATGCCTGTCTGCTGCAAAAACGAAACTGACATCCATCTTTTATAAGCATGAAAACGATGAACCTCGGAAAAGCACGTTCATTCACCGCATCTCGAGTGGCCCGAGCCGCCTGTGGCCTGTTGGCGGCCTGGGCGTTGGTGGGTTCGCCCGCCCTCGATGCAGCCGTCACTGGGCAATGGGATTTCAAGTCCGGTGATCTCTCCGCCACCACCGGCCTCCCCCTCGATTATTTCGACTATCCCGGCGGGGACACCGACCAGCAGACTGTGTTCGGGACCACGACCGCCCTGGGGCTGCCCGATATCGGCGGTGCCCCGGCGCATGTCATGGGTTTTCCCAAGGCCCTTCCTTCCATGGGCTATGTGATCTATCCCAACATGCACGCCAACGGCGGCGGCGCGTTCGTTAACCAATACACCCTGATCTTCGATCTTCTCTACCCGCCCGGATCGTCCACAGGCTGGCGCGCCCTGATCCAGATTAACGACCCCTACAACACGGACGATGCGGACCTCTTCGTGAATCCCACCGGGGGCATCGGGATTTCGGCGCAATACCACGGGGTCGTCCGCGCCAACACCTGGCATCGGATCGCCTTCGCATTTGACCTGGCCGCGCCCGCTGGACCGACACTGAGCAAGTACATCGATGGTGTGCTGGTGAACCGGCAGATTCTCGGAGCCGGAGTCGATGGCCGCTGGGCACTCAATCCCGTCGATGGCATGTTCACCCCGATGGCGCTCCTCTTTACCGACAACAACGAGGATGGCGGGGACACGCAGGCGGGATTCGTCAGCAGCATCCAGGTCCACGACGAGGCCCTGTCATCGGCCTATATTCAGGCCCTGGGCGCGCCGACGACCGACGGCATTCCCGCCAGCGTCGTCGTGCCGGTCTCGATTGTCTCCCGCAAACCGCTGGACGGCGCCATGAACGTCGCTCCCGGCACGGGAATCGAAGTGGTTGTGGCCGATGGCTCGGCGCCTCTGGACACCAGCTCGATCGTCCTCAAGGTCAACAGCGAAACCCTGACCCGGACCGTCGCTTCCGCCGAAGGAGCGCACACGGTCACCGCCGCCCTCCCCACGCTCAGCCCGCGATCGGAGAACACGCTGAGCGTCGCGTTCATCGACCCGTCGTACGGGCCGGTCACTCACGAATGGAGTTTCCGCATGGCAGCTTACCTGCTCGACGCGGAACTCGAGCAGGTGTTCACCAACCGGCTGGCGGCCTATTGGCCGATGAACGAGGGCCTGACGAACACCGCCGCCACCCAGATCTTGGATCTGGCCGGCGAGAATCACTCGACGATCACAGCCAACCTGCCGGACTATTGGCTCGACGCTTCCGGAGCGAGATTCGGCGGAGCACTGCACGTCGATGGCGAAAATGTCTACGTCATGATTCTCCCCAGCCCGAGCCTCGATATTGGCGCGAACGCGATGTCGATCTCGCTCTGGGTGAAACTCGAGCAACTCCCCAGCCAACTGCCCGGCAGCTATGGCTCGATTTACGACTCCACCACCGACGAATACGTCGTCTATGCCGACAAAGGGAACGGGGAACTCCGGTTCAAGGTGACTCTGGCCAACGGGGAGGCCGCTCGGCCTGGTATTCCCGAGCCTCGGCTGAAGCTGGGCGAGTGGATGCATATCACCGGCGTGTATGACGGGAACGCAACCGCTTCCGCGGGCGAAGCGCGCATTTACCTCAATGGCGAGTTGATCGATCAACATGTGGGCCACGACGGCGCCCCGGGGACGGGGCTGACTGGCAACGTCCGCGCCGGCCAGACCGCCGCGATCGGACGCCCCGGCACGGCGACCGGAAACAACTACGTGGGCGCCATCGACGACCTGGCGATCTGGAGCCAGGCCCTGACCGTGGATGCGATCGGCTACCTCTCGTCAGGTCATCCGGTTCCGGCTGCGATGCAAGATCCGAATCCGCTTGCCATTGTGCAACATCCCCAGGACAAGAGCGCCCTGGTGGCCAGCCGCGTGACATTTGAGGTGGTCCGATCCGGCGGCACGCCACCGGTCCTGTATCAGTGGAAACATAACGGGGTCGACATCGAAGGCGCCAACAGCGCCAAGCTCAACGTGCGGGTCGAGCCCGATTCCGCAGGCACCTACACCGTCGTGGTCCAGGATGCGGTCCGCTCGCTCGTGAGCAATCCGGCTACCTTGACGATCGTGACGCTGCCTGGAGACCCGTCCGAGTCGCTGCTCTGGGGCCTGACGGCCCATTGGCCACTCGATGACGGGCTGAGTGATCCGGTCACCCAGGTCCTGATGGATGCGCAAGGCGACAATCACGGGACTCTCGTCGGCGGCACCGCGTCGGCCTGGCTGGCCGAGCCCCAGGCCCGGTTCGGCGGTGCCCTCCAGGTCGACGGACAAAACGTTTACGCAACCGTCACAAACACGACCGCCTTGGACATCAACGAAAACCAGGTGACAATCTCGCTTTGGGCGCGGCTGGAACAACTGCCCACGGATCTCCCTGGAGGGTTCGGCGGGATCTACGATTCGCCAAATGACAGCTACGTCGTCTATCTCGACAAAGGCAACCAGGAACTGCGCTTCAAAGTGACAACGGCGGAGGGTCAGGCGGTCCGGCCCGGCATCCCTCAGGCCGACCTGGTCCTCGACGAATGGATTCATGTCCTTGCCGTCTACGATGGCAACGCTTCGCCCGATGGCGGCGAAGCGCGCATTTACCTCAACGGAGAACTCAAGGACACCGAAGGCTCCGCCGGTCTGACGGGATTAGTCCGTCTCGGACAGGTGGCGGGATTGGGGCGCGATGGCGCGACCGCGGGTTACTTCTACACGGGCGCAATCGATGACATCGGGGTCTGGAGCCGCGCCCTCACGACCGATGAAATCGCCTACGTCTCGTCAGGTCACCCGATCCCCGCCGGCGCGGAACCTCTGACGATCTCCGGAGCTCGAGTCGAAGCTGGCCAAATCGTCATCCAATGGACTGGCGGTCAAAGCCCGTATCAGTTGCAGCGCCGGACCTCTCTCACGGCCGGGAACTGGGAAAACGTGGGGCAACCGACTGCCAGTACGAGCGCCTCAGACACCATCGACGCGCCGGTTCGGTTCTACCGCGTGATCAAGGCGCAGTAGCCGCGCACGTCTTCACAAATCGCTGGCTCGACTCGTCGATTGTTAGCGAGGCGCGCCGCAGACCAACGAGGTGTGCTGCCAGCTCGTTCGCGAGGGTCTCAGAGCGGCAGAAGACTGCCGCACTCCAAAACGCTCCGCGCGGTCCGGAGACGTCCGAAAAGGCGCCAGTCGCGCGGCTGCGCATACGCGTCAACCTAAGAACGGCTGAGATGCGGACATCCGACAGAGCTGCTTGGGCACGAGCGTTCTCGACAGCGCGGAGCGTCTGGAGTGCGGTGCTTCAGCACCGCTTTGTGTGGGACGTCACCGACCACCGTGTTCGAAAAGCGGCGGTAAACCGCCGCACTCCAAACGCTTCGCGACTTCTCTGCCGATTCGACGGAAGCCACTCTCTCTCCAAACCACTCCTTACCAACGACTTGGATTGTTGCGAGCACACATGCATCTTGGCCCCGATTGTGAAACCTCGCCAGGTTGACGCGTATGCGCGGCTGCGGGAGACTGCGCCAGTCCTCTGGCGCTTTGGCTCTGCGGGTTGAGCAAGGCTGCGCGGCGCAAAAACTTGACTCATTGACTACGGATTTCAAACGAGGAGTCACTCGAGCGAGGCGCGCCTCAGACCATCTGCGATTCTCAACACCATGCGCAGTCGTCATGCCTCCCCTTCCCTCCCTCCGGCGCCTTCCTGAGCGGCCTCGAACCTCGCGCAGCGTTTGGATCAGTGTTTCACGGAGTTGGCCATGGCCATTGCAGCCGGTAAAACCGCCTCGGGCCGGCCACTGGCATCGAGAGTGTCCAAAACCCGTCGGCGACCTCAGGCTCCTGGACGACGGGAGACCACGGCGCCGTCTGAGTGATTTCCGACACGCTCCAGAGCGCGAAACCCGCCCCCCACGGCGGCCAACTGAGACGCAGGGCCTGGTCCGCCACAACCGCATCGAGCGGCGGCGCAACCAGCGTTTGCTCGGGCCAAAGGGCGGCAGAACTCAACACCACCGAATCCAACTGTCCCCTGAAGAACGGATCTGCGGACGATTGACTCCTGCCGAGCCAGCAATTCACCAAATCCAGATCCGAGGGCATGAGGTTCACGCTGTTGTTGACCCCAACCGGCTTTCCGTTCAGGTAAAGGACTCCCTGGCGCCCATCCAACGTCACCGCCACGTGCGTCCACTGGCCCACCGGAAATGGAATCGAGGATTCGATGGTGTGCACGTAACTGAACTGATCTGGCGTGATCGAGCATTGGATCTGGCCGGAGGCGTTTCTCGGGGTCAGGTACAGGGATGCGCGGGCGCTCTTGCCGAAATCGAAAACCCGCTGCCGGGGCGCGCCGCCATCCCATTTGACAAGCGCGGCCACCGTCTGGATAGCGCCCGCATCCGCAGGCAGCGAAAGGTATTGGCCGTTGCCGGTCAGGTGCAGAACACCTCCGAGCAGAGGGTCGGCCTGCACCGTCGCGCCGCCTTCCAACGATGCGGGAAACCGATTGCTCGCATCGGCGCCACCATCCGAGAATGGATAGAACGCGCGCCAGGAGGGTCCGTGGAAGAGCGTTGCCGTGGCCACGGCCTGGCGCTGTGCAGGATCGGTGGCAGTCAAGGTCACACGCAGAACTCCCTGAGTGGCATTCAGAGGCGCAACAAACGATCCGTTCGCTGTCCCCGTGACCGGACCAAACACCAGGTTCGTCTTGCTCTCTGCGACGTGCTCGACCCGCCAGGTCAAGCCGCTCGCCTCGAGATTGACCTGCATGAAATCCGTGGCTGACCCCGCCAGGCGAACCCGCCCGCCCGGCTCGAAACTCGAGCCATCCAGCGGTTCGATGAGGCGGATGACCGGAGCGCGGAGTTCCTCCGCCGTCAGCGCGCGTCCGTGCGCCTGGAAGAGGGCGACCTGGCCGTTGAAAGAAAGGCCCGGCGTCAGCCGGCTTGCACCCAGATAGTTCGTCTGCGGACGCACGTCGACCGGCGACACCTTGATGGCGGCGTTCGTCGCCACAGCAGCCCCGTTCACATACAGAGTGCCGCGCGCACTGTCGAACGTCACAGCGACATGCGCCCACTCGTGCTTCGGCAACGCCCGCGTCCATTCGAGACGCTGCACTCCGTTGCCCGCGTCGATCTCGCAACACAGTGTGTTCCGGTCCGATGCGGGCGTGAGCCTTAAGGTCCGCGCGGCGCCGGCCCCAAAATCGAGAATCGGCTGCCAAGCCGCACCGCCCCGCCACTTGACCACCGCCGCAAACGTCCGCGCGTAGCCCACGCCCGGCGGGAATCCCACATGCTGCCCCGTCCCCGCAAGATCGAGCACCGACCCGCGCTGGGGATCGAAGGCAAAGGCGGCGCCATTTTGAAGCAGGCCGTGATACTGCCGGTTTTCGTCGCGCGCGTCGCTTTCGAGCGGGCAGACCGCCGACCAATCAGTCGCGCAGACGGGCCAGCCGTCCGCACTCCAGGACAGCCTGGCGAGGGCCAGCCGGGCCGGGCCATAAGCGCCGTAGTGAGCCGCCCACGCGTTCGCGTCGTAGTAGTGGTAACTGAACCAGTCCTGGCCGGCTTGGGACAGGATGCCGACGTGGCCGGGGCCGGCGTGCTTGCCCGTTCCCTCGAGAAACAGCGTCCCGCCCCGGTCCACCAGGTCGATTCCGCGGCGGTCGACAAATGGCCCGGTCGGCGTCCGGCTGCGTCCGACGCGAATGTGGTAGGTGCTGTTGACGCCGCTGCAGCACGACCCCCAGTTCACAAACAGATAGGAGTACCCCGCTCGCTGGTAGAGACAGGCCGCCTCGATGGAATCGTTGTAAGCGACTCGATAGGCTGTCGGATCAGAGGACGTCGGCAAACCGGTGGCAGGATCGAGTTCCACCACATAGATCCCCTTCCAGTAGGAGCCGAATGCCATCCACAGTCTGCCCGACGAATCCTGCAGCACACTGGGGTCGATCGCGTTGTACGGCGAGCCATTGCCGGATTGGATCACTGGCCCATGGTCGGTCCACACATACGCCGGGTCGCGGGCATCGAGCGTGGGGTTCGTCGCCAGACCGATTGCCGACACCTGGCTGCCCCAAGTCGACACCGAATAGTACACGTGATACTTCCCGTTCAGCAGAATCACGTCAGGAGCCCAGAATGTGCCGTCGAATCCTGGCACCGCCGCAGTCGTCCACGCCGGCGGAACCGCGAACACCGTGGGTCCACTCTCCCAATAAACCAACCCCCGCGATGACTTGGATTGAATTCCCCGGCCGGTGGAGAACACGTAGTGGCGATCGCCACACCAGACGACCGTCGAGGGATCGTGCGCGGCCAGGTGTCCGCGGATGGCTGGCCTGTCCGCCGGCCAATGAACGTCATTGGCCCGAACCGAGACGGCGACTTCGAGCAAAACCAAGGCAAGGCACCACCGTGGGACCCACAGGCCCGCCTGTGCCCGGGCCTGGCGGTGCTGCGGCTTCAAAAGCGGTTCGGCGTGTCTTGATCGTTTCAACCCGTCGACTGTATCACGCGGGTCCAGCCCCGTCACTCTGCGTGCTGCACTCCCCTGCCCCATTCTGCGCGCGCTTCGCCGCGAGCCAGCCATTCCTGCTTCCACGGGGTCCGCGCCGGCTGGCCGGGTTTCCCATGAATCAGAGAATTCACCACGAAGACACGAAGATGACGAAGGGCAATCTCGGTCTCCTCTTCGTGCGCTTCGTGTCTTCGTGGTAAAACAGACCGGTTCATGTTCACTGGGCAGTTCCTCAAGGAACAGGGCCGTGCCCATTGACCTGAACCCTCACCCCATCCCTTGCCCGTGAGACGGGCGAGAGTCACGAAATCGCATGACAATCAAGCCGACAGCGACTAGCCTGCTCCATCGAGCTAACATGTGAACAAAGGAGTAAAGTTTTCCGCGAAACGGAACGGAGGATTCCAACGAAGCTCCGTGTCCAGACGGCCCCGATCAGCACCAGCGGAATCGAAGGTTCAAGCTCGCTGGTCGGTTTGAGGCGGAGCTTCATTGGAATCCTTGACCGGTCAAATGTGTTTCAGACAAGTCAAGTTTTTGTGTTGCGCCGCCTTGCTCGACCCGCAGAGCCAAAGCGCCAGAGGACTGGCGCAGTCTCCCGCAGCCGCAGGACTGGCGCCTTTTCGGACGTCTCCGGACCGCGCGAAGCGTTTTGGAGTGCGGCAGTCTTCTGCCGCTCTGGCACCCTCGCGAACGATCTGGCAAGACGCTTCGCCGGTCTGAGGCGAAGCCTCGTTCATCTTTGCGATGTCACTTCATGCTCTCGGAAGGGATGAATGGAACGATTTGGCGAAATCCTGAATACACCATGGAATAGGGCATTATGAGAAAGCACCCACACAATCGACTGATCCTCGGGACTCTGACAGTGCTCCTGGCAATCGCGGTTCCGAAGACCTCGGGCCAGGCGCTCGCCCACCGCTATAGTTTCAACGAGCCCGTAGGCGCTTTGACTTTCACCGATACAGCCGGCGGCGCGGCCTGGGAAGGCGAGCTTCACGGCGCGGCGTATCTGGACGGCTCGCAACTGCAATTGGACGGCTTCGGTTCGTTCGGCGCGCTGCCGGCCGGAATCGCCAGCGGCTACGGGAAGATCACGATTGAGTTTTGGGCCTCGTTTTCGGATGCCAATCCAGTGTGGACCCGTGTGTTCGCTTTTGGCTCCCAGGACGGCGCCGGCAACATGGCGACCGGCCTGGACTATTGCCATTACGCCGGCGGCAATTGGCAGAACCTCGGCCTTCGCACGACGGCAGCCAACGTGTGGGCCAACAACCCGGGCGGACTCAACGACCAGACGGATGTGCACGTCACCATCGTCGTCGATCCCGACAGCGATCTCATGTACTACTACAATGGCACCGCCATCGCTTCGAATCCCGGAGTCAACGGCGACAACGGCCAGGTTCCCCCTTTGAGCGGCATCAACGACGCGCTTTGTCTGATCGGCAAATCCCTCTATGAAGTCGACGCCACCCTGCTGGGATCGATCGACGAATTCCGCCTGTACGATGGCGCGGTGGACCCTGCTCGAGTGGCCATCAACGACGCCGCCGGCCCCGACCAGTACGTGGCCGACGCGGGCGCCCTCCAGTCCGTCCAGTTGACCAGCCCCGTGAACCCGCTGTCCGTCAACCAGGAGTCACAGCAACTCTTCACCGGTGACTTCGCCAACGTCACCGGCGTCAACCTCGTCTTGTATGGGGGCGCGAGCTTTCAATCGAGCGATTCCAATGTGCTCACCGTAACCCCGGGAGGCCTCGTGAAAGCCGTCGCACCCGGCACCGCCGAGGTCCAAGCTGCCTTCGGTGGCTTGACCGCCAAAAACACTCTGACTGTTCTCTCCGCTCCGGCCGTCCTCGCTCACCGGTACAGCTTCACCACCGACGCCTCGGATTCCGCCGGCTCCGCCCACGGCACCCTCGAAGGCACCGTCTCCATTGTCGACGGAAAGGCCCTGCTCGATGGCGCGCCCGGATCTTCGATCGAACTCCCCGGAAGCACGATCAATATCGCCGGCTACAGCTCGGTCACTTTCGACGCCTGGGTGGATTTCGGCGACGTGCCGCACTGGTGCCGCCTTTTCAACTTCGGCGAAGAGGGTGGCAGCAACGAGTTCTACCTGGCACCCCGGGTCAACAACGGCGGCCAACACTGGGTGAGCCAGAACATCGCCGGCGGGCGCACCACCGCGTGGCAGGGCGCCTACGCCAATCTCAGCGCCCACCTCACCGTTGTCGTGGACCCAGCCGCATCGTCGCTCGCGCTGTACCGCGACGGTGTACTCGAATATGCCCGGTACGATGCCAGCGCCCCGTTGTCGCTGGTGGCCACCACAGCCGCCACCCTCGGACGCTCTCTGGTCGCCGTGGACCCATACATGCCGGGTGCCATCGACGAATTCCGCATCTACCGTGGCGCGCTCCTGCCGCAGGAGATCGCGCTCGCCCATCAGAACGGCCCAGCCGCGACCATCCACGACGCCGGTGCGCTGCTCGCGATCGAAGTCGACCCAGCGGAGTACCCGGCGTTTTCGGGAATGGTGCCACCCAAGATCCGCGCGGACTATGCCAACCTCAAAGGCTTCAGCCTCTTCCCCAACAACTCCGCCGTGGTCAACGGCCTGACCCTGACTTCGAGCGACCCCACTGTCATCGAGGTGCTCTCGAACAACATGCTCCGCACCCATCGCCCTGGAACCGCCATCCTCACGGCCAATTACCAGGGTCAGACGGACTCCGCCACTGTCGCCTCACGCAACAACGCGGTCCTCGAGCATCGCTATTCGTTCGCCTCTGGTGCCGGCGATTCCGTCGGAACCGCCCATGGCACCCTCCAAGGCAATGCCCAGGTCGCCGACGGCAGCCTCGTCCTCGACGGCTCCCCAGACACCTACGTCGAACTCCCCGCCCGACTCCTGAAAGACTACGACGCGGTCACAATCGACGCCTGGGTCGATTTCCATGCGGCCGGCGTCTGGGCCCGCCTTTGGTACTTCGGCGACGACCGCGAAAACGAGTTCTATCTCGCTCCCTCGGTCAACGGCGGCACCGCCCATCGTTACAGCACCGGCTTTCCCGTGGGCGGAAACACAATGGACATCAGCCCGGCCTGGGAAAACCAAACCCTGCACCTGACCTGCGTTTATGGCAACGGATCGATGGAACTCTACGTCAATGGCGTCAATGAACGCAGCCTCAATGCCCTCACCGGGCGTCTCAGCCAGGTCGGCGATTGGTATAGTTGGATTGGCCGGTCCCCCTACCCCGATCCCTTCATGAACTGTTCGGTCCTCGAGTTCAGGATCTATCGCGGGCGCCTCTCGCCGGAAGAAATCCTGGCCACCGAGAGTCTGGGATCCGAGGTCCTGCTGGGAACGTCCAGTCCGACCCTCGTCGCGGGACGAAACGGCGCCGATCTTGTGCTCACGTGGCCAGTCGCCAACGCCGGCGCCTGGGTGCAAGCCGCCACGAACCTCGACGGCCCTTGGACCACCCTCTCGCAATCGCCCACTCTGGCGGGTCACCAGTGGCAGGTCACCCTACCCACCGACGGTCAGGCGCGCTTCTTCCGCCTCTGGCGTTAGCGAGGCTCCGCCTCAGATCGACGAGGCGTTTGAACCACTCGTGGCCGCTTGTCGGCCACCACGATCACCGGCACCCGACGCCTCGCTAAGGGGCGCCGCTGCGCGGCGCAAAAACTTGATTCATTGCCCCGCCGCCGGGCTTCGCACCGTCGCCTCATTCAGGCTTGCGCCGCCCCGGCCTGGTCGCATGCTTGTCAGATGACTGTGAACGATCCTGCCGTCTCCCGGCCAGAGGTGGCCCGTGAGACCGCCTGCGCCTGCCCCCGACCGAGTTGCCCGCTTGCAGGGGGCCGATCCCAGGACCGTTCACGCCTGCTCTTTCTGATCGCCGGGTTCATGTCGCTGATCTGGTTCTTGGTGCGCGTGGTTCCCAAGCCCAGTCGAGCCGCTTATCCGTGTCAGCGCGCTGCCGCCCCGTTGGCCAGCGCTTTCGTGGTCTGGGTGCTCGCCCTGGCCGGCTCGGCTCTGGCCTGGAGGCGAGGCAAGGAGCATTTCCGAAGCTCGCGTGTGGTGCAGGCATGGGTCTGCGTCTGTGCGGCGGCGTTGGCGGGCTTGGTGGCAGTGGTGAGCATGCCCGAGCCAGCGCTCCGCGCCGGGCCGATCGAGCCCCACGGGCCCGTGGGGGTGGCGCAGGGCATTCATCCTGGCCGCGTGGTCTGGGTCCACGCGCCGGATGCCACCGACTGGGGCGGTTACACCTCGCCCGAGCCCTGTTGGCAGTCGAATCACACCGACCTCTCCGTGGTCGAGGAGATGATGTCGCAGGCCATCCGGGGCGTGGCTGGGGAGACCAGCGATGCGTCTGCCTGGGATGCGATCTTCCGGCACTTCAACGAGGCCTACGGCAACGGCCGCCGCGCCTACCAAGCGGGCGAGAAGATCGCAATCAAGCTGAACCTCACGACCTGCAACGGCGCCGATTCCAGGAAGTACGAGAAGCCGGCCTGGCTGGTCAATGCCATCGACAACTCACCTCAGATGATCCTCGCGCTCTTGAGGCAGTTGGTCTACGTCGCGGGGGTCTCGCCCGACGACATCAGCCTGGGCGATCCGACAGGCCTGTTCCCCAATTACCTTTGGAACTTCCTGCGTCCGGAGTTCCCGGAGGTGCGGTACTTCGACACCGTCGGCGGCGCGGGGCGGGTTCGCACCGAGTTCTCCGCACGCACGATCCACTGGAGCACGTCGGCGGCGCACGGGAAGCGACAGGACTTCGTGCCCAGCCCTTTTGCCGAAGCCGATTACCTGATCAACTTCGCCATTCTCAAAGGCCATTCGTCCGGCATTACCGTGTGCGGAAAGAACCTCTACGGCTCACTGTTGCGGACACCGGACGGTTCGCTGCGTGGCGTGGCCTACCCGGACTACTACAACCTGCACTTGAGCCTGCCCAACGCGGAATGGTCGCCCGGGATGGGTCGCTATCGCGCGCTGGTGGACCTCATGGGCCACCGTGATCTGGGGGGCAAGACCCTCCTGCACTTGGTGGACGGCCTCTTCGCCGGCTACTTCTGGGAATCCCATCCCTATCCCTGGAAGAGCCTGCCGTTTGGCGACGGATCCAACGTCGACTGGCCTTCGAGTCTGTTTGCCTCGCAGGATCCCGTCGCGATCGACTCGGTCGCCTACGATTTCCTGATGAACGAGTGGCCCGACGTCGTCTCGGGCGGCGTCAACGCGCCGGGTAGTCTCGAAGGCGGCGCCGAGGATTACTTGCATGAAGCCGCCCTCGCCCAGACCCCGCCGTCGGGCACCGCTTACGATCCCGAAAGCGACGGGACCCGACTCGCAAGCCTCGGGGTGCACGAGCACTGGAACAACGCGCACGACAAGCTCTACAGCCGGAATCTCGGCCTCGATCAGGGAATCGAGTTGGTCGCCCTCAAGGTGAATCGTCAGCCGCCCCGCCTAGCAGTGCGTCGGGCCGACCCCGGAATCGTCATCTCGTGGCCCTCGTCCCATACAGGCTACCAGTTGCAGAGCGCCGGACGCCCCGCACGGCCAGCGGACTGGATGCCCGTCACCGATGCCGCCGTCATCCAGCAGGGGCAGAATATGGTGTCCAACGCAATGGCCGGCACCGGGCGCTTTTACCGCCTCGTGAAATGAGTGGCTGACACACCAACACACGTCTGGCACGAAGACATTGCTCCCCGGCAATCCGAAACTTGGCAAGCCATCGCGCTTGTGGCATGAGATGCGTCGACATTCATGAACGCCACGCCACCCCTGCCCACCTCCCGGAAGATCGAAGAGTTGCTGAGCGATTTCACCCCCGACCCGGCCTCGTCGCGTCCCCTCGCGGTCGCAGCAGGCGGTGTTCGTCGCCCGCCGACTGCAACAGCGCGCCACGCAGCTCCAGACGCCCGCGGAGCGGCGCCAGCAGGCCGAGCTGGATCGCATGTTGCAGACGCCCTCCGACAAGTCGACTCTCGCACAGATGACCGACCAGGCGTTTCGCGCCAAGGACCCGTCTCGAGCCGTCGGGCATCTCGTCCATATCCTCGACGTGCAGGGCGTTCCGCGGTTCTTCAGTCCGCTGGACCGCACGCTGCTGCGGGGCTTCCAGTCGTTCGGCGGGTACGCGCCCGGTGTGGCGTTGCCCCTGGTCAAGGAGCACATGCAGAAGGAGACGGCCAACGTCATCCTGCCCGGCGAGAAGCCGATGCTCACCCACCACCTGCGCGAACGGACCCGCGAAGGGCTCCGGATGAATGTCAACTGCCTGGGCGAAGCCATCCTCGGCGAAGGCGAGGCCGGACGACGACTCCAGGAGTATCTGCAGATCCTGCAGTGGCCCGAGATCGAGGTGGTGTCGATCAAGATCTCGACCCTCGATTCGCAAATCTCCGCCCTCGCCCGCGAACACACGGTCGCCACGTTGTGCGACCGGCTCGAGCGGCTCTTCCGCACCGCGGCCCGGGCGACCTTCCGCCGTCCGGCAGGCGGCGTCGTCTCCAAGTTCGTTTACCTGGACATGGAGGAATACCGCGACAAGGAACTGACGGCGGAGGCCTTCATGCGCACGCTCGACCGGCCGGGGCTCGAACACGTGCGGGCCGGGATCGCCCTCCAGTCCTACGTCCCGGACACCTATCGACACCCTCGCTGCGCATCCAGGAATGGGCCCGGCGCCGCGTCGCCCGCGGCGGCGGCCGGATCACCATCCGCCTCGTCAAAGGCGCCAACATGGAAATGGAACGGGTCGAGGCGTCGCTGCGCGGCTGGCCCCAGGCGCCTTACAAGACCAAGACCGAGACCGACGCCAATTACCGCCGCATGGTCCACGAGGTCATGAAACCCGAGAACCTCGCCGCGATGGACGTCGGCATCGCCTCCCACAACCTCTTCGAACTGGCTTACGGACTGGTCCTGGCCTACGAACGACAGGCGCTCGACCGCGTCCAGTTCGAAATGCTCGAAGGCATGGCCAACCATCAGCGCCGCGCCCTGTTCGAGAGTTCGCGCAACGTCCTGCTCTATGCCCCCGCCTGCCGCAAGGAGCATTTCATCAATGCCATCGGCTACCTGATCCGCCGGCTCGACGAGAACACCGGACCGGACAACTTCCTCCGCCACGCCTTCAAGATCCGCGGTCGACAGCCCGGAATGGGAGGCGCTCGAACGGGGATTCCTCGCCGCCTTCGACGCGATCCCGCGCGTCAGCGACGCCCCCCGCCGCACGCAGAACCGCCAACTGCCCGCCGCACCCGCACCCGAGGCCGTCGCGCGCGGCTGGCAACACCTCGTGAACGAGCCGGACACAGACTTCTCCCTTCCGCACAACGGGGAATGGGGCCAACAGATCGTGGACGAGTGGGGGCCGCGTTGCGACCGGCTGGCGCCAGAGATCGCCCTGGTCGTCGCCGGCCAAAACCTCCTCGACGACCACCCCGTGCGTCCGTGTCTGGATCCGTCTCGTCCGGGCGTGATCGTGGGCCGCTACCGCCCGGCCAGCGAAACCGAAGCTCGCGCGCGCCGTGGCCTGCGCCGCCGCCGACCCCGACGGCTGGGGCGCGCTCCCGGCGCAGGAGCGATCGGAGATCCTTGGCCGCGTGGCGCAGGAAGTGCGCAACGCCCGGGCTGATCTCATGGGCGCCGCCCTCGCCAACGGCGGCAAGATCCTGTCCGAATCCGATCCTGAAGTCTCCGAGGCGGTCGATTTCCTCGAGTTCTACCGCGACACCGCACGCTGGTGGAACGAAATGCCCGGGCTCGACGCCCGCGGCCTCGGCGCGGTGCTGGTGATCTCTCCGTGGAACTTTCCCATCGCGATCCCGTGCGGGGGCATCGCGGCGGCTTTGGCGGCGGGAACACCGTCCTGCTGAAGCCCGCCTCGGACGCCGTGCTCGTCGCCTGGGAACTCTGCCAATGCTTCTGGCGGGCCGGCGTCTCGAAACGCACGCTGCAGTTCATCCCCTGCTCCGGCGGCACCGAAGGACGCGCCCTGCTCCGTCATCCCCAGATCCAGGCCGTCATTCTCACGGGCGGAACCTCGACCGCTCAGACCGTCCTGCGCGAGAACCCTCGACTGAGCCTCTTCGCCGAGACTGGCGGGAAGAACGCCACTATCGTGACCGCGCTGGCCGATCGCGATCAGGCCATCAAACACTTGCTCCATTCCGCCTTCAGCCACAGCGGACAGAAGTGCTCGGCGACCTCGCTCCTGCTGCTCGAAGCGGAGGTCTATGACGATCCAGAAGTTCCGCGCTACGCTCGCGACGCCGTCGAGAGCCTCCGCGTGGGTTCGGCCTGGGACCTCGAAACGCGCGTGGGTCCCTCTGATCCGGCCGCCGGCAGGCGATCTCGAGAATGCCTTGAAAGTCCTCGAACCGGGCGAGGAGTGGGCCGCTGATGCCCCGGCAGGTCGAGGGCAACCCGAATCTCTGGTCGCCCGGCGTCAAGTACGGCGTGCGCCCCGGCAGCTGACACACACCTCACCGAGTTCTTCGGCCCTGTGCTCGGCGTGATGCGCTTCGAGCGCCTCCGCGACGCCGTCGCCCTCGTCAACCAGACCGGCTACGGGCTGACCTCCGGACTCGAAAGCCTCGACGAACGGGAATGGGACTACTGGATCGACAACCTCCACGCCGGCAACCTCTACCTCAACCGCGTCACGACCGGCGCCGTTGTTCTCCGCCAGCCCTTCGGCGGCTTCGGCAAGTCCGTGTTCGGTCCCGGCCTGAAGGCCGGCGGCCCGAACTACGTCGCCCAGTTGATGTCGTTCGCCGACGCCGCCCCGCCGCAGCCCGACGGGCTGCCGGGCCGGGCCACGCTGGCGGCCCTCGGCGAGGGCTTGCGCACCCGCGCCGCCGAACTCGGCGCAGATGGCGAACAGCAAAGCGCCCGCATCCAGGCGGCTTTCCTCAGCTACGAAAGCAATTACGCCGAGGAATTCGGAAAGCGCCACGACCACTTCCTGCTCGTCGGCCAAGACAATCTCCGCCGCTACCTGCCCGCAGGGCAAGTCCGGATCCGCGTCCATCCGCAGGACACGCCGTTCGAGCTCTTCGCCCGGGTGAGCGCCGCCCACATCGCCGGCAACGACGTGACCGTCAGCGTCCCGCCGGGGCACGCGAGCCCCGCGCTGAAACTTCTCGAGGAACTCACCGAGTCCTGGGCCGGCGCCATCGAGTTCGTCGAGGAAACCGACGAGCAGCTTGCCCAGGCGGTCTCGACGCGCCAGGCGGATGTCGTCCGCTACGCGGCCCCCGATCGCGTGCCTCTAAGCGTGCTGCAAGCCTCCGCCGAGACCGGTATCCCGGTCGTCAGCCGGCCGGTCCTGGGGGAAGGGCGCGTCGAGTTGCTCTGGTATCTGCGCGAGCAGAGCCTGAGCATCGACTACCATCGCTACGGCAACCTGGGCTCGCGCGGCCGCGAGTCCCGCGCCGAACCGATCTAGCGCGCATTTCTCACCAGGTTTTGTGCAACGCGAAGCAGATGTCATCCGGAGAGGCAGCCATGCGCGCTAGAAAAGCAAAACCGCGCCCGAGTGGATGGATGGAACCGGGCAACAGAGTGTCGCCGAGCCAGGGCGGGTTCGGGGATGCTCTGACCCTTGTTTTCCCATGTCCGGGCGCGGGTTTCACAGACCCGGGAATCTCACCCGCGGACCGCCCGGAATGCCGCGATCGCCCCACTGGTGAGATTTCCGGGTTAGCGAGGCGCCGACTGCCGGTGACAGAGGGTGTGACGGGATTGAATGCGGGGGTTCAATGCGCAGCGCCAATCACTGGGATTGAAGAGCGGGTTCAATGGCGAGATTCGGCTCCCATGACGACAGAGTGCGATGTCCAGCTCACGGGCTACGAACCCTATAGAACTTCACGCCATCCTGCAGGTTGGTCACCGTCAGACCGTGCAGAGGATCGATCCTCCCCAATTCGCTCCAATTTGCTTTGGCGATGTCACCACTCCACTCGCAGACCGCGTTCGTTGCCCAGGACGGAACATACAGCGTCATATTCGTTCCAACCACAGCGTAATCAATGGTTAGCGTGGTGAGAAGGCAGTTCACGGGGGTCAGTGTCGCACATCCCGCGGACTGCACATTAAGGGTCTGTGCAAAAATTAATTCCGGTTTTGCTGGAGGGGATTTGGCTCGCTGGCGAGGCGCGACGAGGGAGCATACCCGCAGCGGTCTGTGACCGAGGAGCAATCCCGCGGCCGCGGGACCAGCGAGCCAAAGCCCCCCAGCCCTGCGGGGCGGGGCGGCACCGGGCCATCTGCTTCGTTCCTCGGTCGGTCGAGTATCGCTGCGGATACACTCCCTCCCTCGGGCCTCGCATCTGGCCCGGTGGCGCTCCCGCCAAAATCGGAAGTAATTGTTGCACCGACCCTAAGGCGCGGGCGGTCGTCGATCCGGCGCTTCCGCCGCTCTCGGAGCGCTTGGTGACATCACGTATTCTCGTGAGTTGACCGGTGGGCTGATGGGAGCGGAACATCCCGCCATGCTACACCTTCGGATGCGACTTGGGTGTCGCCGCATGTCCGTGATGTGCGGGTGTCAGGCAGTACTGCCAAGTCGCTGCGATAGCCGACGAGTGAATGGCCGCCAAAAGGCGCAAAAGGATCAAAGAGCCCCATTGTCTGCCCCTTTCGTGCCTTTTTGCGGCTCATCAGTCTGTAGTCCAAACCACGGTCTCGTCTGTGAAGTCCGTGTGCCGCGACCGACACGAGCCATGCGAGCCGGAGCACGACGGTCGCGGCCTCGCGGAACCGAGGGATTATGAATAGGTCGCTTCTTCAGGCTGGTGTCGTCGCCGCGCGCGGTCAGAGTGTGGTCCCGTGTTGGCGGCCTTGGTTGCGAGGGGCGGGGATCGGGCTGCTGGCGCTGGTGGGGTTGACGGCGTCCTTGCAGGCGCAGTGGTTGACGCAGCATGTGCCCCTGCAGCCCGGTTGGAACGCGGTGCATCTCGAGGTCCAGCCCGAGCCGGGCGCGTGCGCCCAGGTCTTCGCCGGCCAACCGGTCGAGAGTGTCTGGAAATGGGACCGGCGGTTCACGACGATCCAGTTTGTGGTCGATCCCGGCACGCTGCTGCCGGAGAACCCGGATTGGCTGATGTGGCTGCCGGCATCCGAACAGCGGGCCTTCCTGAGTCGCTTGTTCGCGTTGGAAGGCAACCAGGCCTACCTGGTCAAGGTAGCCGGCAACGCGGCGCCGTTCACGCTCTCGATCAAAGGGCGCGTCCTTCTGCCCCGAACAGAGTGGTATCCGCATGGCCTGAACCTGGTGGGGCTGCCGGTTCACCCGAACCATCCGCCGACCTTCACGGACTTCTTCCGCTTTACGCCGGAGGTGGACACGACCCGCGGATACGCCAACGAATTGTATCGACTGGACTCGCTGGGGCGGGGCCAGCGAATCGTGGCGCCGACCCGCGACCGCGTGCAGCCCGGCGTCGCCTACTGGGTCGCCTGCAACCGCGCGCCGGCCTATCAGTCGGCCCTGCAAGCGACGCCGCCAGGCAATGCGGTCGATTTCGGGACGCTGCTGACGCAACAGGACCTCACGGTCAAGAACGCGCACCCGAGCGACTCGTTGACCGTGTGGCTGCGGCCGCAGGCCTCGGAGAACCCACCCCCGGAGGACGGCTTCCCGGAGTTGGCCGGGCCGGTGCCGCTCTCTTACCTCGCGAAGAACTCGAGCAACCAGTGGGTCTGGAGCGAATTCCCGACGACGGGCTTGTCGCGCGCGTTGGCGCCGGGGGAGGATTGGTCGGTCCGATTGGGCGTGCGGCGGCGCGACTTCATGCCCTACACACCGCAGGGGACAAATGGCGCCGCCTACCAGAGCATTCTCGAGGTCACCGATGCCGGCCAGTCGCTGCGGATTCGGGTGCCGGTGGTGGCGCAGAAACACGCCGTGCTGCTGGGGGATGACCCGGAGCCACACGACGACCACGAGGGCCTGTGGGTAGGGCAGGCCACTGTCAACCTGGTCAACGCGCCCGCCTACACCGGCACGAACCTGTTGAGCGCGCCCGCCCCGGCCTCCTTCCGCCTGCTGGTGCATGTGGATGGCTACGGCCGGGCGAACCTGCTCCAACAGGTGCTGCTCGCCTGGGACAGCACCCTCACCGACGCCCCCCACACCAACGGCACCTACGCCCTCTACGCCGGCGAGGGTGCGTTGCCGGCGGACGCCACGGACGTGAGCCGGATCAGTTCGGTGGCGTTTCCGGTGATGGCGCCGGTGCCGCTCGAGGGGAGCTTCACCAACGCCCTGGCCGGCACGGTGACCGTGAGGTTCGACGACCCGACCAACCCGTTTCTCCACCGTTACCATCCGATGCACGACAACCAGGACTGGGATTTCCAGGCCTACACCAACGCGGTCGAGACGCGCACGCTGGTCCGCGCCATCGTCCTGGGCTTCAACGCGGCCACGAACGCGACAGCCAATCCGTTCTACGGGGTGGACACTGCGATGGGGACTTATCGGGAAACCGTCACCGGGCTGCGCGCCCAGGCGATTCACTCCGAAGGCGCTTTTGCTCTCCAACGAATCAGCCGGATCAACGAACTCAGAGGTAAAACACCGTGAAGACAAAGCCGATATCCCAAAGCCGAAATCCGAAATCCGACTTGGCCAAGGTGGCGTTTGCGTTCCTGTTGTGGCTGGCCGCCCCGGGCCCGGCGCGCGCCCAGACCAGCATCCCAACGCTCATCAACTACCAGGGCGAACTCACGGACAATCTGGGCAGTCCCGTCCCCAGCGGCACCTACGTGGTCGAGTTCCGCATCTGGGACCACCCGACGCAACAGGGGCAAGGCAATTACATTTGGGGCCGCGCCTTCCCGCTGCACGTCGCCGCCAACGGTCTGTTCAACGTCCTGCTTTCCAACGACGGCGCCGCGCTAAGCACCTGGCCCGGCGCCCCCGCCGTCGCCGACTTGCTCGAGGCGTTCGCCGGGCCGGACCGCTATCTGGGCCTGAGGGTCACGGACAACCCGCAGGGTGCCATCCCGACCCCGGTCGAGATCAGCCCCCGGCAACGGTTGGTCAGCGCCCCGTACGCGGTGCGCGCCAGCGCCGCCGCCATCGCGCAGCGCGCCACCGACGCCGACAGTCTGGGCGGCGTGAAGGCGGCCAGCTACGTGCAGATGCCCGGCAATCTGCGCGGGCACGTGGTGCCCGCTTTCGCGGACGGCGCCTTGACGGACTCAGCCTTGAGCGCCAGCGGGATCAACAAGATCGGGATCAACAAGACGAGCCCCACCCAGGCGCTCGATGTGAGTGGCAACGCGGTCATTTCAGGATGCTCAGTGCTGAGCGTATCAACTTCAGTCTCGACGGCAGCGCTTTCCTGATGATGAGGGACACCGGCAGCGGTGAGCTGAATCCCGTCATCGACTTCGACGGCTACGACTGGCTCGAGTACCCGCGGCCCAACAACCAGTGGGCCTTTTACGTCGGTTCGCACCGCACGTTCTCCGTCAGCAGCGGCGCCGTCACTGCTTACGGCAGTGTGTTGTCTGGAGAGGGCGACACGGGCGGCTTTCACTTTCCCTTGAATCCTTATGGGGGGACCGGTGACTACGCCAACCTGAAACTCAATCGGGAAGGGACCTCGGGCGATAACCAAATCCTCAGCCTCAATGTCGGCAACGATCCGGGCGAGCTCCTGCAACTCAACTCGACCGGCAACATCGAAATCAGGGCCAACACCAACGGAACCGTCAGCGTTCACGGCACCCTGAGGGCCTTCAGGCCGCCCGTTACGCTCGCTGCGAATGTGCTCCATACGGCCGAGACCGATGGCTTCGTGACGTTCCACGGCTACCATGGAGACGCCCATTTCACCCTCCAAGACGCCACCGGTAGCACACTGTTCCACGACAACTACTACTTCTGGGAGAATAACGCAGACACCATGCTGGCCACCTGGCCGGTGGCCAAGGGCGAAAAGTACCAGTGGGAATTCGAGAACAAGGACGGCAGGGGATATTGCTATATATTCTGGCGACCGCTGGGGCTGCAGTGAGGCGCCGACGGAGTACGCCCGCACATCATGAGCCATGGCTCGCTCGGAAGACCGAACATCCGAATCCCCGCATCCGAATGAAATCCGAAGCCCGAAGCCCGAAGTCCGAAAGCCTGGCGGCGCATGGCCTTCGGTTGCGCCGCGTCGTTTCCCTTGGCCTGCTGGGTCTGGCGTTGGCGAGTGGCCTGGCCGCCCTCGCGCGTGCCGGCGACTACAACCTCGACACGGCTTACCGGAACCTCTGGTTCAATCCCGGCCCGCCGGGCGGCCCGTTCACCAATTACTTCAGCCCGGTCGTGACCAACGGTTCCACGCCGGTCTATGGCGGCGAGTGTTCTGGACAATAGGACCAACGCCGTCCTGCCGATCGGCGGCACCTACGGCCTGCGGCGGTCTTCCTTTGGCCAGCCGGTCCAGACACTCCGGGCCGACGTGGCACTGGGCAGCCCGATCCCGCCACGGCGGGCGCCGATCAGCAACCGCCCGCCTGCCAACTTCGTCGCCGTGCGGGTGGGCAACAACACCGACGCCTACTACCAATCCCCCGACGGCGGCGCGTTCTGGGTGCCGTCCACGAAGCAGGTCGTCGCCGCCCAGCCCAACAACATCGTCATTGGCTGGCGCATGACCAGCGCCGTCACCAACAGCCAGGTCTTCAACGTGAGTGCCATCCCGGCCAAACGGCCCGGCGCGCCTCTATTGGACCGAGCCTCCCTACGACGCGCCGCCGGTTAGCCTCCAAGGGTCTGTTCCCCGCCCTTCACTACAACTCGGAAGTACCGCCGCCGGTGTACGAGTATGTCACCAATGTCAACGGCGGGGTGACCACCGTCACGACCAACGTTCTGGCCGGGGTGTGGCTCGACGCCCAGAAACGACTGCACGCCATCAATGTCTCCGGCTTGTTCCTGATCGAGTACTACAAGGAAGGCAGCTACCGGCAACAGGTTGATCCCGATGGCATCGAGGTCGTCGAAGTGCTCGAGCCGATGGTGCAACTCCTGGACGCGGACGTGGGGGCGCGGTTGCTGCCGCGCGACACTTACTGGGCCGACGTGGACGGCATCGACGGCATCCTGCCTCATGTCACCAAGGGCCTGAATGAGACCGCCTATGTCTATGCCCAGACCGGACCGAAGAACAACTGGGCCTTTGCCATCAAGCGGACCTGGGCCGAGCCGTGGTCGCTCGAGATCTACTGGCAGCACAAGGGCCGCATGGGCGTGCTCTGGCCGTACGAAGTGGACTGGTATTATTGCGACTGGCCGGCGCATCCGCAGTTGTATGTTCTGGGCGACTCGCCCGCCGATAAGGCGCCGGTGCTGATCCCGACCGAGCTGTCGGCCGCGTTGATGGAGGACATGGACCCGCCGCTGCACGCGAAGCTTGTCGGCCAGCGGCCGGTCGTTCACCACCACCCAGCCAGGCACCTGCCTGCTGAAGTACACGACGCACGACGACATCTGGTTCGAGGTCGTCCGGACCGTCAGCCACACCAACGCAGTCTACTTCGATCTCGAGCCCAAGGACTGGCCCATCGGCACCGAACTCGTCCCCGGGCGAGCAGGAGGCCCATGCCCTGCGCTTCGACGGGAACGAGGACTACGTCATGGCCGGCCAGAGTTTCCTGAACCGCCTCAGCGACTGGACGCTGTCGTTCTGGTTCAACCCCTCGGTCGTCACCAACGGCACCCTCTATTCGGAAGGCGGTCCGGAGGTCACGATGAACGTGAGCCTGACCGCGCAGGGTCAGCTGCACGTCGGAGTCTGGAACAAGACCAAGTCCGGCTCCAGCTACTGGGCCAACGACTACCACCGGCGCCGCCGTGCGGTCCAATCGACTGGCAGCACCTCACCGTGACTCTCGCCAGCGCCACGGACGACGGCGGCACGTTGCGGCTGTACCTGTCTGCCGGACAGGCAGGCTCGGACGATTACTTCTGGGAAGCCACGAACTTCTATCGGGTCAATTTCGATTCGCCTCACCCTCAGACGGTGATGGCTGCCGCCTCGTGGACGTCCGAATACGACTTCTTTCACGGCAAGCTTGACGAGGTGCGCCTCTGGAACATCGCCCTCACCGCCGACCAGGTTCGCAGCAACCGCTACGATGTCTGGCCCGACACGGCCGGCCACCTGATCGCCAACTTCCCCTGCGACGAGGGCCAGGGCCCCGTGGTTCATAACCTGGCCGGCGACAAGGACGGCACCGTCATACGGCGACGTCGTGTGGAGCTGGGGCCAGGTCATCCCCGGCGGTGACTGGGCGGAGTTCCCCGGCTACGTCCATCTGGCCGAGGGCCTGCCTGCCGGACAGGCAGGCGACCGCTACAACGTCAACCGCTACAACTACCCGACGGAGGCCAGCGCCCGACTCCGCGTCGTACGTGTTCGGGGTCAACACCGGCCAACTCGAGGTCTGGTGGGCCAACCGGAGCCGACAGACCGACATGCCCGCGGTCTACTACCCGTCGCGGGTGGCGCGCTACAACAACGTCTGGCCGACCGACGCCCCACACATCGTCATCGCCAGCGGCCTGGGCAGCAACGGCGATCAACTCGTATCGGCCGACGACGCGCTCCAGTTCAATGGCACCAGTGACTTCGCGTCCCTGCCCTACAGCCCCGCGTTCAACACCGGCAACACCCTGACCATCGAGGCCTGGATCAAGCCCAGCACTTTGTCCGGGCGCCAGGCGGTCTTCTCGACCCGACTGGCCAACGAAGCCGACTCGTTTCAACTGGAATTCGGCACCGGGAACGGCGGCAACGGTCGCGTGGCTGTTTCAGGCGTGGGCGTGTGGGTGGCGGAGACCGGCGACAACGCGCTCGCCGCGAACGAATGGACCCATATCGCCTACACGCGCAAAGGAACCGGCGCCGGCTCCCATGCGCTCTACGTCAACGGCGTCCCGCAGACGCTCATCTCGGATGCCGACTACACGTTTGCGGACAACAGCAGCGACAGGTTGATCGGCTCCGGCCCTGGCGGCGCGAATTTCTTCAAAGGCCAGATCGGCGAAGTGCGCGTCTGGAACGGCGCCGCGCAGCCGCGCGGAACTCAACGCCGCGATGTTCACACCCCTGCGCGGCGATGAGGACGGTCTGGTGGCTTACTACCCGTTCGCCAAGGGCGACGACCCAACGGTCTTGGCCGATGCGGGCCCGCATCGACTGCCGGGCGCCATCCACGGGGCTGCCTGGAGCGGTCCGGGTCGGCCGGTGGCGACATCCACGCCCTACGTGGCCGGCGCGCCCTCGATCTACTCGCAGAACGATCCGACCCAACCCGGTTACAATCCCAACGAGGAACATGCCCTGATGCTGGGCGGCGTGGCGTACGCCCTGCGCAACGACCTGAACACCACCAATGCCTCCGAGCGGTTCGTGCTGGTGGACTGCCTCGATCCGGACACCGCCCGTCCCGCGATGAAGGTCTTTGGCGTCGTGGCGACTAACCGGCAATACCGCTTCGAGCGCGACCTGACCGCCGGCCTGCCGATTCTGCCACCGATGCCGCTGGGCGCCATGCCGCTCTGCACGCTGAACTCGAGCGCGTCACCAAACCGCCCGCCTGGCGGGACCGCAAGCTCGAGTGGTGGGCGGTATCGGCCGGCGACGACGGCGGCACGACCAACGCGGTGATGCGCTTCTATTACCAGAACCAGCCGACGTTCTGGTTCCCGGACCTGCCGGCCAACCTCCAGCCGGCGATTGGCACGGAGATACCCTGGCTGCCTGACCCATCGGATATCAACTACTCAGACGGGACGGACGGCACGCCCGTCGCTGTCACCTACCACATTGCCTGGCCGGACAATCTGCCCGAGTTGAGGTTGGGCCAGACGCTCACGGTTGCCACGCATGGCCTGCCCGATGTCTGGAACCAGCTCAGCGTGGACGTCGTGTACGACCAGTCCGTGCAGTCGAACCTCGGAGCGAGCGTGATCCTTTTCGACCCGGTGGCGGACCGGAGGCGGACCTCGAGCGCGCGGTCATCGACGCCATGATTCAAAGCCAGCTCGCGCGCCAGGAACTCGCCAGCCCCCGCATCCGGTTTCCCGAGCTCCCGCCCTCGATCTACCCCCGTCTCTTCTACGATCCGAACCGGGGCGCCCATGGCCGGCTGGTGCTCGAGGGCCAGATGGTCTCGACCCTGACCGGCAGCGGCTACCTGCTGCTCAACCTGCTCGAGGATTTCGAGCAGGACCCAGGCCAAGACCACGGCCGAGCGGCATTGACGAAACGCTGCAAGGGAAGTGGAACGCGGCGGTGACGAGTCTGCCCAGCGATCTCGACCTGATCGAGCCGAACACGCCGTACGTCAACGCGGCCTTGGGCGCCCGGTTCACCAACGGCGTCGGCTACGTCACGCTCGCCTTCAACAACAGCACCAACGCCCAGCAGGTCCCGCCCGCGCTGCCGGTCAGCCTCAGTCTCTCAAGGTGGTGCCCGAGCTCTACAGCGGCGACCTCGAGGTCATCGAGCCGGACGACGCCCTCGACGAACAACTGTCGCTGCGGTACAGCGCCGACTTGGCCGGGCAGATCGAGGACAGCCGAGTTCCAGTGGCGCTGGGTCGAGCCCGTCGGCGGCCTGATCCCCAACACGGACTTCGGCACCTGGGCGGTCTACGGCAGCGACCCCGCCGTCGGCACCAACGAGGTCACCCTCTCGGGCGCCAGCCCCTTCACGCTGTCGGACCACTACTTCGCCGTGCGCTACCGCCCCACGAACCACATCGGGCCCCACCGGCACGAATTGGAGCGCCTGGACCTACAACCTCGCTCCCGGCTGGGTCAAGCGCGTCATGACCGGCATCAACCCCTTCGAGCAGAGCTTCCACGACATGGTCGCTAACGCGGTGGACACCCGCGCTGACGATGATCAGCCTGGCGGGCGGGCCCTACGAAGGCGACGTCGCCCTGAACCTCGACGCCGCTTGCGAGCGCCGGCCTGATCCCGATCTACCAGACCGTCTTCAACCGCGCCAAGGCCTTCAGCCTCGAGGCCGGCCTGAACGATCCGGGCGCTGAACCAGACCCTGCTGTTCGCCGCCAGCCGGCTGCACGACCTCTACATGCTGCTCGGCAACGAGGCCTATCGCCGACGCCCAGGATCCGACGATCGCCTTCCCGCGGTCGCTGTCCGAGGACCAGCACGGCGCGGACGCCACCTCGCATCTTCTGCTTCATGAACCAGGTGCCGAACCTGCTCGAGGAGGAGCTGGCCCTGCTGCGCGGCCGCGACGACACGCTGGAGCCGTCCGTCGACACCTCGCCCGATCTACAACCGGCTGATCTGGAACTTCACCGCGGGGCATCAACGGCGGCGAGGCGGCCTACGCCTACAACTACAACATTCGCGGCACGCCGCACCAACACCGTCGGCATCATCACCGCCGAGGACGCCAAGCGGCTCTATCCCGCAGGGCCACGGCGACGCCTGGGGCCATTACCTGAGCGCCATCGGCCGCTACTACGACCTGCTCTCGCAACACCAACTTCGGCTGGCACACCGAGCCGGAGGCCACGCTCGTCGGCAACGCCCCCGTCAGCACCGACTTCTTCGACGAGCAGAAGTTCGCCGAGACCGCCGCCGCCCGGCCCGCGCCGGCGTCGAGATCGTCAACCGGACGTTCCGCCAGCGCTACTGCGAGGACCCGACCGGACGCTGGCCGGGCTACACGCGACAGCAACACCAACCGCGCCTGGGGCATCGGCGGCTGGGCCAGCCGCGCCGGCCAGGCCGCGCTACTACGACTGGGTCGTGGCCAATTCGCTCCTGCTCGACCGCCTCACCAACATGGCCCAGGTCGGCGGCGCCGACCAGCCGCCCGAGGGCATCCAGAGGATCGACCGCGACCACGGCGCCGGAGCTCGACGAGATCGCCGCCAGCCTGGACGACATCCAGACCCAGGTGGACAACGCCGACCCCGGCCTGAACCCGCTCGGCCTGGCCCGCAACGTCGTGCCCTTCGACATCATCCCGACCGCCATCGACGCCGGCCAGACGCACTTCGAGCAGATCTACGACCGCGCGGTCCAGGCCCTGTACAACGCGTGCGTCGCCTTCGACTACGCGCGCGGCGCACCCTCGACATGCGCGAGCAGTTCGATTCCGTGTACGACCTCCAAGAACACCCTCGCCGAGAGCGAGATCGACTACCACAACCGCCTGATCGAAATCTACGGCTATCCCTACCCGGACGACATCGGGCCCCGGCAAGACCTATCCGCAGGGCTACGAGGGGCCGGACCTGATCAACTGGCAGATCCTCGACCTGGAGAACCTGGTCGCACAACGCGCCGACCGGCCAGGTCATGCAGGTCACCGTGTACGACCTGGGCTTCACCGCGGGCACGGACGGCCTTATACGAACTACAAGGATTACAAAGACTTCCCCGGCACACCGACGTCTTCGACCACCAACGTGACCGGACGTCACCGTGTACATGGCCGACAACGGCCTCAAGGTGAAACCGCCCGGTTGGACCGGGCGCCGCCAGGCCCAGGGCGAACTGCAACTGGCCCTGACGGACTTCGTGCAGGCCTGGTATGCGCTCGAGGCCAAAAAGAGCGGACTACGAGAAGACCATCGCGGAGTTGGAAGTGGAAATGGACCGGCGGGTGTGGGACTACGAACGGTACAAGTATGAATGGGATCGGACCACCGATAACCTGGCCGACAAGAAGGAGACCTCCCGCATTGTGAATGGGCTGAAGATCGCCAAGGAGTCCTTCGAAATTGTAGCCGGCATCTTGAAGGACATCGCCTTCATGAAGAATCAGACCGACCCTACCGAGACTGAGGGGGTCATTGGCCCGTTTCCCGTGGCAGAACTGCATGGGGATGTCACCGCATTCATGCAGTGGATGACCGTGATCCAAGCATGGGGCAAGTTTCTTATCGCCCACGGCTTCGAGGTCGGCATCGATGCGCGCGAGTTGCAGCAGGAGCAGTGGGATGTTGACCTGGAAAGGCTGCTCCGGGGCTACGAATTCGACGAGCACCTGCAGTGGCTGCCCCAGGAGACGCAGGCGAAGCTCAAGGAGCAGTACGTCAAGCAGGCCGAGTTGTTCGAGCAGGTCGAGGCCCTGTCGCAAAGTTATCAGCGCGTTCAGAAACTCCTGGCCGAAGGCGAGCGCTGCTCTTCCAACGCGGCCAGGTCCGCGCCCGCGTCGGCGCAGCGCATCCAGACGAGCCGCTAGCCAGGACCTCGCCTTCCGCATCTTCCGCGACGATGCCCTGCGCCGCTACCAGCAGGCCTTCGACCTCGCCGCCCGCTACACCTACCTCGCCGCCAAGGCCTATGACTACGAAACGGGCCTGCTCGACTCCGACACCGACCGGACGCCCGGCAGCCGGTTCCTCGAGGACGTCGTCCGCGCCCGCCTGCCCGGGCCGGTTCTACGTCTGGCTGGGCGAGCCCGATGCTCGGCGGCGGTGCCGCGGGCGAACCCGGGCCTGGCCGACATCCTGGCCCGCATGAAGGCCGACTGGGACGTGGTCAAGGGCCGCTTCGGCTTCAACAACCCGGACACCGAGACCAGCCGCTTCTCGCTGCGCACCGAACTGTTCCGCATATCGCCCTCGTCGAACAGCGACGCCACCTGGGCGCAGGCGCTCGAGAACTGCAAGGTCGCCAACCTGCACGATCTGCCGGAGTTCATCCGGTACTGCGTCCCGTTCATCGACACCACCAACAGCGAGCCCGCGCTGGTGATCCCGTTCTCGACCTTCATCGTGGCCGGGAAGAACTACTTCGGCCACGACCTGGCGGGCGGCGACAACGCCTACGAGCCACCCATGCGGCCACCAAGATTCGTTCGGCCGGCGTCTGGTTCACGGGCTACAACGTCACCTTCAACACGAACAGCGCGTCGGCGGCGGCCTGGCCAACGAGCCGCGGCGTCTATCTCATCCCGGTCGGCCAGGACGTCATGCGCTCGCCGACGCGCAACGCCATCGAGACGCGTCCTGGACGGTGTTCGATCAGGCCATCCCGCTGCCCTACAACGTCGGGCGGAGCGGACGTGGACAATCCGGACTGGATTCCGGTGATGGACTCCTTGCGCGAACCGCTGGCGCAACTCCGGCGGTTCGCCTCGTTGCGCGCCTACCATGACCGGGGCCAGTTCGACGAGGCCGAGACGCACAACAACAGCCGGCTCGTCGGCCGCTCGGTCTGGAACACGCGCTGGCTGCTGATCATCCCCGGCCGCACGCTGCTGGCCGACCCCGACGAGGGCATCGAACGGTTCGTCCACGGCGCGCTGGTCAACGCGCCCGCGACGGCAACGGCATCAAGGACATCAAGATCTTCTTCCAGACCTACTCGATCAGTGGCGACTAAGGGCGACGACGATGCAACTTCCTATGAACCTCGTAGTTGCGCTCGTGAGAGCGTGGGTGAGCCGCTGCGGATTACCCCTGCCGGGCGTTGAACGTTGGGCGTTGAGCGTTGAGCGTTGGACGTTTCCTGGCTCATGTCACCTAAGCAGTTCATCAAGCAACAGGCTGCTTCCCACCAACCTGTCCCGAATTCCCGATTTGCGACTTGCCCTCGCCTTCACCTTGCTCGCCAGCGCGCTGCTCGCCCTGGTGCCCCCGGCCCGCGCCGGTCTGCCCCAGCCGATGTGCGTCTTCTACGGCCAGGCCCGCGACGGCTACGGTCTCCCCTACCTGGCGAACGCCGACGTGATCCTGCTGCACGGCACCAACGAGGTCGCCCGCCACACCATCGTCGGTTCGCTCGCGCCGGGCGTGAACTTCGCCCTCTACATCCACTTGGATGACGGTCGCGGGACCAAGCCCTACTCCCGCCGCGCGCTCTCGACAGGCGCGTCGGTCCGGATCATCGTTCGCGACGCCGAGGGCGAGAAGACGATCATGGAGAGCGCGACGATCCCGCCGGTGGGCCAACCGGGCGACCTGCTGCTGCTCGACGTCACCGCGGCCCCGGACACCGACGGCGACGGCCTGCCCGACCCGTGGGAGTGGGAACTGATCGACTGGTCGGACGGGGTGCTGGAAAGCCTCTGGGACGTGCACGGTGAGGACGACTTCGACGCCGACGGCCTGTCCAACCTCCAGGAGTATCAGGCCGGCACCTTCGCGTTCCTGGACTATGACTACTTGGGGATCGAGCAGACGCTGCCCACCGCCAACGGTCGGTTGCGCCTCACGTTCCTGAGTGTGCCGGGCAAGAGCTACGGTGTCCGCGGTCTCACCGACATGGCGGAGGCCCTCTGGCAATCCTGTCCGTTTGCGCTCGACGACACCGGCCCCGTCCAGACCACGCCCGTCGAAGGCAACGGCGACTGGTTCTCGTTCTACGTTTCCCTCGACGAGTCGATGCGCTTCTTCCGCCTGGTCGTCGAATGAGGCCAGAGTGCTTCGAAAGCCGACTCCCCAAGCGAATACACAGAGAATCCGTCACTGCATGTGACTTGACTCATTTACTACAGATTTCACAAAGAGATCTGGACGTGCGGCACACCGTCGAGGATGGCCTGCGCGGCCCGCCGCACCGCAGCCGCCAACTCCGGCGGGCCGCACCACGCTGGCCTCGCCGCCCCACCCCAGGATCCAGCGCTGAATCTCGGCCAGACTCGACAGCTTCAACCGCAGTTCCACCCGCCCCCCACGGAGGGGTTTGAGGACCTGAGACGGGTGCCACCGCTTTTCACGGATATAATCCGCAACCGCCGGGCTGAAACGGAGCACCACATCGAAGCAGCCCTCGGCCGAGTGCACCCCGAAGCTCCCCCGGAGTTGCCGGTCCACGGAGAAACCCCGCGGACGAACGAACCGCTGGCCGGTCGGGCGCACCGACTGAATCCTGGCCGGCACAAACGTGCGCAGATCGCGCCGGAGATGGTCGTACGCGAAGAGATACCACTCGCCGTTGATGTTCGCCAGATGGTAAGGATCCACCAACCGGCGCTCGATCTCCCTGCGCCCCGGCTTCCGGTAAGCCAACTCGATTTGCTGCCGCCGCGCCGCCGCTTTCGCGAGGACGTCGAAAACACCAAGGTTCAGAATCGGCTCGGCACTGGTGCGGAACGAAATGGTGCGGTCCCAATCGGCCCAGTGCAGCGAGACCGGCTCAGGCAGCGCGTCGGACATTTTCTTGAGCGCGCTCAGCAGCGGACGTTCGAAGTTCGTGCCGCGGTACTGTTGCACCGCCTTCTCGGCCACCAGCAACGCGAAGAGTTCGCCTTCGGTGATCTGCAAGCTGGGGAACGCGCTCACTTCCTGCGTGTAGTAGTACCCCCAGCGCCTCTCCTCGTACGCAATGGGCAGGTTCAGTCGATCCCGCATGAATTGCAGATCCCGAACGATGGACTTGGGGCTGACCTCGAGTTCGCGGGCGAGCGTGGTGGCATTCGGATGGCGCCCCGACTGGATCGCCTGATGAATCCGCAGCATACGCTCGAGCGGCGGACGCGACCACCCGCGGCGAACAGCGGCAGGAGATTTCATGAGAAACACGATTTCCGCGGCGTGAGAGTGACTTTCTTGTTTGAAATCTGCAGTCAATAAACCAAGTTGTCGCGCCGCGCGGCGGCGCCTCTTAGCGAGGCGTCGTCTGCCGTTGACGATGGTGACCGCCCACCGTGGACGAGTTGGTCACACGCCTCATTGGTCTGAGACGGAGCCTCGCTAATCCGCCGCAATCGCCTCGATCTCGACTCGTGCCCCCCGCGGCAGCGCCGCCACCTGCACCGCAGAACGCGCCGGGTAATCGCGGGTGAAATGCCGCGCATACACCTCGTTCATCGCCCCGAAATCGGCCATATCGGTGAGAAAAACGGTCGTCTTGACTACGTTCGCCAGGGTCATCTGCTCGTGCGCCAGGATGAGCTTCAGGTTCTCGATGGCACGGTCGGTCTGCGCCTTCACGTCGCCCGGCACCAGGGCGCCCGTGGCAGGATCGAGCGGGATCTGGCCCGAGCAAAACACCGAGGACCCGACTCGGATGGCGTGGTTGTACGGCCCGACCGCGGGCGGCGCCCCGGCAGGTTTGATGATCGTGTGGTTGTTCATAAGACAGGAGACGGCCATCAGCAGACGAACTCGAGTGCAGGGCTCGCCGGGATCAGGCCGCGGGCTTGGGCGGCGCCGAGGAACCGGCGGATCGATTCCCGTCCGGGCTCGCCGTAGTCGAGCGTCCAGTGGTTGACGTACATGCCGACGAACCGGTCGGCGAGGTCGCGGCCCATGTCGCGGGCGTACTGGAGGGCGTGCTCGACCGCCTCGGCGCGGTGGTCGAGGCTGAACTGGATGCTCGTGCGGACGATCTCGCGCGAGGCGACGGCGGTCCGCGGCAGGAATGCGTTTGTGAATGACGTTGCCGCCCAGCGGCAGCGGCAGTCCGGCGTTTTCCCGCCCCCACCACACGCCGAGGTCTTCGCACACGACCAGAGCCCTTCGCGGTCCCAGGTGAGTTGGCCTTCGTGGATGATCAGGCCGACGTCGGCCCGGCCCTCCTTGACCGCGGCGAAGATCTGGTCGAACGGCACGACGATGCACGAGAGTTGATCGGCGCGACGTTCCAGCCAGAGCTGCGAGCGCCAGAAACGCGCTGGTCATCGTGCCGGGCACGGCGATGCGGCAACGCGGCGATCTCGTCCGCGTCCGTACCGCCGCGGGCGACGAGCATCGGGCCGTAGCCGTCGCCCATGCTGGCGCCGCTGGGCAGCAGCGCGTACGTGTCCGCCACGTAGGCGTAGGCGTGGAGACTGATCGCCGAGATGTCGAGTTCGCCGCGCGTGGCCCGCTCGTTGAGCGTCTGGATGTCCTGCAGAATGTGCTCGAACCGATAGCCGGGCGTCGGGATCAGGCCCTTCGCCAGCCCGTAGAACATGAAGGCATCGTCCGGGTCCGGCGAGTGGCCGAGCGTGAGCACGCGCTCGTTCATGGCCGCCACACTATTCGGTTTGATCGTCCCTGACCAATCAATATCCACGGCGGCTGCGACTTTGCATTTGCCCGTCTTGCGCAGGTGCGCCAGAATCCCCCCCATGCGCTACCGGGTGACCCTGGTTTTGCTGTTGTTGTCGCTGTTGGCGAACCTCGTCATTGCGACGGCCTGGCGCCGTGCGCTCAAACCCTCCGCCGTCTACCACCTCGAACCGCCTCCCCGCCGCACCCTGGTGACGAATGTCCTGCGGCCCATCCGCACGAACCTGGTCTTTCAGCCGCGGCTGCTGAGCTGGCGCGACATCGAATCGGACGATTATCCCACCTATATTCGCAACCTCCAGAGCATCGGCTGCCCCGAGGAAACCATCCGCGACATCGTGGTCGCCGATGTCAACGAGTTGTTCGCTCGCCGCCGAGCCACCGAAGTGGCCTCGCCCAACCACCAGTGGTGGCGCAGCCAGCCCGATCCCGAGGTCCTCGAACAAGCGATCGAGGAGCAGAGCGCTATCGAGTCGGAGCGGCGCGATTTGCTCACCCGATTGCTGGGTCCGCACTGGGATGTGACCGGGACGGCTACGGAGGTGGCAGGGAGCGCCATCACCCTGGATGGCCCGCTGCTGGGAGAACTCCCCGCCGAAACCAAGCGCGCGTTGCGAGATATCGAATTCCGCGCCCGCGAGCGGCTGCGCCTGCAGGCGCAGGCCCGGCGTGAACAGGGCAAGGACATCGACCCCGCCGAGCAAGCCCGGGTGCACAGAGAAACGCGCGAGGAACTGGCGAAAGTCCTCACGCCGCCGCAACTCGAGGAGTACCTGCTGCGCTACTCGGACCACGCATCCCAATGGCGCCGTGCCCTGACGGGCTTCGACGCCACCGCAGACGAATTCCGAAGCCTGTTCCGCGCCACCGAGGGGATCGATGCCGAACTCGCCGCCCTGGCCGGCGCCACCGATCCGGACAGCGTCAAGCGGCGCCAGGAACTCGAGGGGAAACGGATCGAGGCGACGCGCTCGGCCCTGGGCAGCGAGCGCAACACCTACTATCAACTCAGCCAGGACCCCGCCTTCCAGAAAGCACGCCAAGCCGCCGAACAACTGGGCGCGCCAGCCGAAACGGTCCTGCCGCTCTACCGAATCAACCAGGAAATCGACCGGGAACGCCGCCGCATTCTCAACGACCCGACCCTCACTCCGGACCAGCAAACCGAGGAACTGACAGCGGTCGACCAGGCGCGCATGAACACCCTGCGCCAACTTCTTGGCGAGGATCGGTTCCGACGCCTGGAAAGCGGCTCTGGGCGGTGAGCGAAGGATCGCATGGCGCCTCTCCTCGCCAACGCTGCCGCTCCAGGCTACTGGCCCTTCGCAGTCCTGGTCATCTGTGTGGCGCTGATCGTCTTCCTGATCACCGTGGCGCGCCTGCACGCGTTCATCGCGCTCATTGTGGCGGCGATGGCGGCGGGCATCCTCACTCCCGCCGGCAGCCTGCCCGGCGCCGTCGCCGGACGCAGCCATTGGGTCCATGCCGTCGAACTCACAACGTCCGAGTTCGGCCTGACCGCCGGAAAGATCGCCGTGGTCATCGGCCTCGCGTCGGTGATCAGCATGTGCCTCATGGAAAGCGGCGCGGCGGACAAGGTCGTGCGCCGGTTCCTGGCCATCTTCGGCGAACGCCGCGCCGGCGCCGCAATCCTCGTGTCCGGTTACGTTCTGTCGATCCCGATCTTTTTTGACACCTTCTTCATGCTGTTGCTGCCGCTGGCGCGCGCGCTCTGCATGCGCACCGGCAGAGATTATCTGTTGTACGTGATGGCCATCTGCTGCAGCGGCGCAGTCACCCACTCGATGTGCGCCCCGCACCCCGGACCGCTCGCCATGGCCGAAGTCCTCCACGTCGATCTGGGCCTCTCGATCATCGTCGGCGTCGCCGTCGGCATCGTCCCCGTGGCCGCTTCCTGGACCGTCGCCAAGTGGCTCAACCGCCGCATGATCGTCCCCCTGCGCGACACCCCTGGGACGACACTCGAAGAACTCCGCGCCATCGTCGATCAGCGCGAAGACCAATTGCCGTCCTTTTTCTGGTCGATTCTGCCGGTCATTCTCCCGATTCTCCTGATCAGCCTCGCCTCGGCATTCGCGGCGAGCCCGGCGATCGGTGCCGAGCGGCCCGCCTGGCACGCCGCGATCGCCTTCGTCGGGAACCGAAACGTCGCGCTGCTGATCGGAGCCGCGCTGGCCGTTGCGGTGCTGATGCGCCAGCGCAAGCTCAGCCTGGCTCGAGTCAATGAGATGATCGGCCCACCCCTGGCCACCGCCGGGGTCATCATCCTCATCACCAGCGCCGGCGGCGCGTTCGGTCTGATGCTCAAGAACGCCGGCGTCGGCGAGGCCGTCAAACAAGCCGCCGCCGGCCATAACGTCAATCTCGTCATCCTGGCCTGGACGGTCGCCGCTGTGATCCGCATCGCCCAGGGCTCGGCGACGGTGGCCATGCTCACCACCGCCGCCATGGTCTACCCGCTGATGACGGGAGACACCCTCCCTCACCATCCGATCTATATCTTCCTCGCCATCGGGTTCGGCGCGATGATCTGTTCCTGGATGAACGACAGTGGCTTCTGGGTTGTGGGCAAACTCAGCGGGTTCACTGAGAAAGAAACGCTCAAGTCCTGGACCCTCGTCGTCACCGTCAACAGCCTCGTCGGCCTCCTGGCCACGCTGGCTCTCTCGATTCTCCTCCCGTTCGCGGCGCCTCAGTGAGACAGAAAGAGGGGCCTTGTGCGCTGGAACCGCGTTCCGGCGCGGGTGGATTGCGGACACTCGATGCGCATCGGCCTGAAGCGCCGTTCCAATGACCAGAGAGCACGGGCACATCACAACGAGGCCCGATTCTAGAATCCTTGAAACCCCAAACATGGTGCGATCAAGTCAAGTTCGGCCTTCACCCCTATCCCTTCCATTTCACAAGGATTCTAACCCGGAAATCTCACCAGTGGGGCGATCGCGGCATTCCGGACGGTCCGCGGGTGAGATTTCCGGGTCTGTGAAACCCGCGCCCAGCAAGGAGAATCGGCTCATCGGTTCATCAGAACCGGGATACGCCCCAGCCGCGTGGGCGACCCGGGCACGCGGACACAGTGTGATCGAGATTGGGTCAACTGTTTTGGGCGCGGGTTTCTGAGAGCCCGCATTTCAGGTGAACTGTGACGGTGACCGGTCAGAGGACATCAAAAGTTGGTGAGAAATGCGGGCTAAGGAGCGAGACGCGGGAGAGAAGGGCGGGAAAACGAAAGGGCGGTTCAGGATGTCGAAGATTGGGATCTGGTCTGAGGCGCGCCTCGCTAGACGACAGTCTTGTCACTTTATTGTTTTTCAGATTGACTTCATTAAAATGAAAACTTTTTCATTGACCTCTTGGTGGCGGTGGCTAAAGTCGCGGGCGCATCCGCTCCTCGACAGAGAGGGGGATGAGGACTGATGAATCAAGAAAGTGGCCCAGAGAGCCACTGGCGGACCGCGCGGGAGGTCTGGGCATCGGAGGCGGACGCCATCCTGGGCCTTGGTTCGGTGGTCGCGCCGGGCGAGTTCACCCGCTGTGTGGAGGTGCTGGCGGGATGTCGGGGGCGGATTCTGACGGCCGGCTGTGGAACGTCGGCGGCCGCCGCGAAGAAGATCGCGCATTCCCTCTGCTGCATCGAACGTCCGGCTGCGTTCCTTGCCCCCGGCGATGCCGTTCACGGCGGGCTGGGTTTGGTGCAGCCGGAAGACGTGGTGATCGCCGTCTCGAAAGGCGGCAATACCCGGGAGATCACGAGCCTGCTGCCGGCCATTCAGAGCAAAGGCGCGTTCCTGATCGGCGTGACCGAGCGATCCGATTCGGTCCTGGGCCGCGCAAGCCAACTGCTCATGCGGGTGAGCGTCGAGCGCGAGCCTGACCCGTTCAACATGCTGGCGACCGCCAGCACGCTCGCCGTGATTGCCCTGTTCGATGCGGTCTGCATCGCCCTGATGCAGGCGACCGGCTACACCCGCGAGCAGTTTGCCGTGATCCACCCGGGCGGCGCCGTGGGCGACCGGCTCCACGATCGAAGCGCGTCCGTCGCACCGGCCCCTCCAGGACGATGAACTGTGCGTTTCTGATCGGCCCCGAGAAGATCGAGGTGCGCGAGGTTCCGGTGCCGCGGGCGGCCCCGGACGGATTGGTCTTGCGCGTCGGAGCCTGCGGAGTGTGTGGCTCCGATCTGCGGCGCTGGCGCGAGGGCCCGCCCCCGGGCGCCCCGCATCTGGTGCAGGGGCACGAACTCGCCGGATGGGTGGTCGAGGCAGGGCCGCAGGTGACCCGGTTCCAGGCAGGCGATCGGCTCGCTGTGGCGCCGGACATTCACTGTGGCGAGTGCTGGTATTGTCGGCGCGGGCGATTCAACCTCTGCACGCGCCTGCAGCTCCTGGGGATCACCCCAGGGCTTGAATGGGGGCTTCGCCGACTACGTGGCGCTGGACGGCAACGTGCTCCGGAACGGGATTGTGCACCGGATGCCCGCCGGTCTGAGCTACCACGGCGGGCGGCCTGGCCGAGACGCTCTCGTCCGTGCTGGCGTGCCACCATCGCTGCCAGACGCGACTGGGCGAGACCGTGGTGGTGTTGGGCGCCGGGCCGATCGGGTGCCTGCACATCGTCATCGCCAAAGCCCGCGGCGCCGCAGTCCTCGTGTGCGAGCCCAATGCCACGCGCCGGGCCACCGTGGCGAAGTTTGCCCCCGACGCGGTAATCGATGTCACGCAAACCGACGTGGTGGCGGAAGTGAAACGGCTCACCGACAGTCTCGGGGCAGACGTCGTCATCTGCGCCAACGCCGTGGCGGCCACCCAAACCCAGGCGCGTGGAAATGGCACGGCGCGGGGGGCGGATCGTTCTCTTTGGCGGTTTGCCCAAGACGGACCCGACGGTCCGGCTCGAACGCCAATCTCATTCACTACGGCGAGCAGGAGGTGATCGGCGCGTTCTCGTATCGCTCCCTGCTTCCACGAGGAGGCGCTGCGCCTCTTGCGTCGGAAGGTCGTGGATGCGGCCCAGTTCGTCACCCACACGCGACCGTTGTCGAAGGTGAATGAGGCCTTCGCCATCGCCGCCTCCGGCGAAGCGCTGAAGGTCATGGTCGAGCCGGACGGTCTTCCCGAGGCCGCCGCGCTGGATCGAATCACGGCGGCTTATGTCGAGGAACAATTGGCTTCTTCCGGCGCGCATGACGGCATCCCTTGATGACCTCGGCCCCGGTGTGATCCGAAGCTGGCGACACGGCGTGCTGGCTCCATGAACGCAATCAACGAACGGCTGCTGGACCTCGAAGCGAAGGCACACCGGTCCTGGTCGGTCTGATTGGCGCCGGACAGATGGGCCAGGAAATCCTCTGCCAGGCCCAGCTCATGAAGGGCTCGCGCATTCCCGTCGTGGTGGATGTGACGTTCGAGCGCGCCGAGCTCGCCTGTCGAATGGCCGGCCTCGCTCCCGACCGCGTGGTGCGGCACCAACGATCCTGCCCGAGGCCCAGCGGGCCGTCGAGGCGGGCGCACTGCGTCGCGGCGACCGATTGGGAACTGGTCACCGCACTGCCGGGCGTCCAGGTGGTGGTGGACGCGACCGGGTCGCCGGAGCCTGGGCGTGGTCGATTGCCCTGGCTGCCATCCGCGCCCGGAAGCACATCGTGATGATGAACGTCGAGTGCGACGTCACGGTGGGACCGATCCTGCGCCGCAAGGCCGCTGAGGCGGGCGTGATCTACACCCTGGCCGCGGGCGACGAACCGGCCGCGATTCTCGAACTGTATCGCTTCGCCACGGCGCTGGGCTTCGAGGTGGTGGCCGCCGGCAAGGGCAAGAACAACCCGCTCGACATCACCGCCACGCCGGACGCTCTGGCCGCCAAGGCCAGGGCCCGGGACATGAGCGCGCGGATGCTGTGCGAGTTCGTCGACGGCTCGAAGACCGCGGTCGAGATGTGCAGCGTGGCGAACGCGACCGGCCTGGTGCCGGACCTCCGCGGCATGCACGGCGCGCCGGCCACCCGCGACACGCTGCACCAGGTCTTCTGTCCTCGAATCCGACGGCGGAGTGCTGACGAAGAAAGGCGTGGTCGATTTGCCATCGGCGTGCATCCGGGCGTGTTCGTGGTGTTCACCACCGACCAGCCGCAGGCTTCGAGCACGGACTGATTCAGCGCGACATGGGCGACGGGTCCGAACTACCTCCTGTTCCGTCCCTACCACCTCTGCAGCATCGAGGTGCCGCTGACCTGCGCCCAGGCGGTGATCTACGGCGAATCCGTCGGCCATCCGTTGCCGCGTGCCGGTGGCCGAGTGCATCGCCATCGCCAAACGCGACGCTGCAGGCGGGCGAGACACTCGACGCCATCGGTGAGTACTGCTACCGCGGATCGATCGACACGGTCCAGGCCGCGCGCGCCGACAACCTCCTGCCGCTGGGCCTGGCCAAAGGCTGCGTGCTGGCCGCGCAATGTGCCCGCCGGCCGGGCCATCCGCTACGACGACGTCGCGGCAATCCCCGAGAACCTCCTCGTCCGGATGCGACGCGAACAGGACCAACTGACCGTGTGAGCGGCGATTTCCGATGCACCTGATCGGGCTCGACATTGGCACCACCGGCTGCAAGGCGATCGTCTTCGACGCCGAGGGCCGGTTCGCGAGGCTCACGCGTTTCGCGAGTACGGCGTGGTCTGCGAGGCGCCGGCCAGGGCGGAGCAGGACGCCGAGGAGGTCTGGAGCCTGACCAAGGAAGTCGTGCGCGAAGCGGTCCACCGAGCGGGCTCGATCCACGTCCGCGCGCTGAGCGTGTCGGTTCAGGGCGACGCCATCATCCCGGTGGACCGCGAGTTCAGAGCCTTGCGACCCGGCGATCCTCGGCATGGATTACCGCTCCGCCGCGCAGGCAAGGCGGTGCGAGGAACGCTTCGGCGCCTTCGCGCTCTTCCACGCGCACCGGGATGCGCCCGCACCCGATCAACGCGCTCACGAAAGTCCTCTTTCTCCGCGACATCGAGCCGGCGGTGTTCCGGCGGGCCTGGAAGATCGTCACCTATGCGGATTTCATCCTCGGGAAACTGGGCGCGCGAAGCCGTCATCGACTACACGATGGCGTCGCGGACCATGGCGTTCGATCTCGGCGCCCACGAGTGGTGCCCGGACATTCATCTGCGCGTTGGACCTGGATCCGGGCTTCTGGTCGAAACCGGTGCCTTCGGGCACCGCGGTCGGTTGGCTCGACCGCCCGCTTGCCGGGCAGCTGGGTCTGCCGGATCGGGTCGCGCTGGTGGCGGGCGGTCATGACCAGACCTGCGCTGCCCTCGGAGCCGGGGTGGTGCGTCCGGGCCGCGGCGTTGCGTCGACGGGCACGGCCGAAGTGCTCTCGACCGCCTTCGATCAGCCTTGCCTGAGCCGGGCCCTGTTCGACGGCTTCTATCCCTGCTACCTTCACGCCAAGCCGGGAATGTTCTTCACCTTCGGCCTCAATCATGTCGGTGGCCTTCTGCTGCAAGTGGTGGCGCGACAACTTCGCCGCGGCCGAGGTCGCTCGACGCCACCCGCCAGGGGTGCGACGGCGTATCGTCTGATGGACGAGCGCATGCCCGAGGAACCATCGCCGGTCATGGTGGTCCCGCATCTGCACGGCAGCGGCACGCCCACCTGCGACCTCGACGCCAAAGGCGCCATCGTGGGTTTGACGCTGGCGACCACCCGGCACGACGTGTCCAAGGCGCTGCTCGAAGGCCTTTGCTTCGAACTGCGCGCCAACCTCGACACCATGCAGGAAGGCGGCATCCGGGTGGATGAGATCGTCGCGGTGGGTGGAGGGGCCCGTTCAGACCGGTGGCTGCAACTCAAAGCGGACATTCTCGGGCGGCCCATCCGAACGTTGCGGTGTCGCGAGGCTGCTTGCCTGGGGGCCGCCCTGCTGGCGGGTGTGGCAGCCGGCCCCGGCCGCACGCTTGACGAAGCGGTGACCGCCGCAGTGGCGATGGACCGAGAGTACCTGCCACGACCGGCTCGCGTCGCGCAGTACGCGGAACGATACGCGCTCTATCGCCAGCTTCACCCCGCCCTGCGGCAACTCAAGCCCAAACCATGAGCGCCATCCCCGCCAAGCCGCCCGCCCGTCCCGCTGAGGGTGTCCCGCACCGCTGCCTCATCAAACTGCGCGGGCAGTACGATTCCCTCAAACGCGCCGAGCGGAGGGCGGCGGACTGCATCCTGCAAGCGCCGGAAGCGGTGGCGGATTCGGGCATTGTGGAATTTGCCCGGCGGGCCGGCTGCAGTGAGGCCACGGTGGTGCGCCTCGCCCAACGCCTCGGCTACGCCGGTTTCCCCGAACTTCGCGCGGAGTTCGACCATCCCAGCCTGCCCGCGACGTCGTATCGCGACATCCGGAACGGCGATTCGGTGGAGGTCGTTCTGCGGAAGGTGTTCGCCAACTCGGTCCAGGCGTTGAACGACACGCTCGAGGCGCTGAATCTCGATCAGTACGCCGCGGCGGTGGAGGCCATGATCAACGCCCCTCGCATTGCGTTCTTTGGCCTGGGCAACGCGGCGGTCGTCGCCCGCGAGGCCTACCACAAGTTCCTGCGGATCGGACTGCCCGGTGTTCACGGCCGAAGACCCGGACCTGCAATTGCTCCTCCTGAACTCGCAAATGCGCCGTGGCGACCTGCTCGTCACGATCTCCTACAGCGGCGAGAGCAAACCCATGCTGGCCGCCGCCCGTCAGGCGCACGCCCTGGGCATCGGCGTTCTGGCGATCACGAATTTTCCCCGATCGAGCCTCGCCGAGGCGGCCGATCTGGCGCTGTTGACGGCGGTGTTCCAGGAGCATGTGAATGGCGAAATCGGCTCCAAGCGCATCGCTCAACTCTGCGTCCTCGAGAGTCTTTACGTGAATTACCTCGTGCGTCAGGGACCTCAGGTCGGCCGCCGCCTGGCCGTCTCGAATGCCGCGTTGAACCTCAACAAACACCGCCGCCGCACTTTCGCCCCCAAACCCTCCCTCACGCCATGAAACCACGGTTCCTCCTGTTGGTCCTCACCGCAGTCGTGCTGCTGACCGGATGCGACCAGCGCCCAACTCCCAGCCCGGGCACGGGAGCGGGCTCCGCCGCAAGCGCCCAGCCCCTGACGATCGGAGTCTCATTCGAGACCTTGCAGACCGAGTTCTGGGTGGCTGCGCTCAAGGCCTTCGAGAGCGAACTGGGTCGGCGCAACATCCAAATGCTCCAGGCCATCGCCGATGGCGACGCGAACCGTCAGATCGAGCAGGTCCGCAACTTCATCGCGCGCAAGGTGGACGGGATTGTCATGGTGCCCAAGGATGCCAAGGCCTGTCTCCCGGTCATCAAGGCGGCCAACGCGGCCGGCATCCCGATCGTTCTCTTCAACCGCCCGCCCGCCGCCAGTGACGCGAAATCGGTGGCAGTGGTGGCGGACAATTTCGCGTTGTCGAAGGAAACCGTCGCGTTCCTCATCGGCGAGGCCCGCCGAACGGGCGTCAAGCGCCAGGCGCTGCATCTGATTGGTGATTTGGGCGACATCAACGCCATCGGACGCCGCGACGGTTTCCTCGAAGCCGTCAAGTCGGCGAACGACGCGGTCGAAGTCGTCGCCCAAGTCCCGACCGAGTGGAACAATGAAAGGGCGTACGCCGGCACGGTCAACGCCCTGCAGAAGAATCCCGGGATCAGCCTCATCTTCTGCCCGTCGGACGTCCACCTGCCCAGCGTGGCGTCGGCCTTGAAGAACGCCGGCAAGTGGAAGCAACGCGGCGAGCCGGGCCATGTGATCCTGGGCGGATTCGACGGTGACGCGACGGCGTACCAGATGCTGGTGGACGGCTACCTGGATGCGACCGGGGTGCAGGACGTTTACTTCGAGGTCGAGGCCAGCGTCAAAGCCCTGCTCGACGCACACGCGGGACAGGCGGTCCCACCGACCATTCAAGATCCCGGGTTCGTCATCCACCCTGGCAACCTCCAGGAGAAAGCCCCTCGCATGTGGGGAGCGCAGGTGCAAGAAATGAGACGGCAATGCCCTGCGCAGGGGGAGTTGACGGTTGGTCGCGGGCCGCATGACACAGACCCCGCACCCCTGCCCTCTCCCATCCGTTGGCTTCAGTCCGAACACCTCGTGTTGTGGCTGGCGATCGCTTACGCCCTGGTCCTGCTCCCCTTCACCCCCGAGTTGGCCAGCAGCGCAGGAGTGCGCAACCTGATGCTGACGCTGCTGCCGTTGTTCGTTGTCGCCGTCGGCCAGACACTGGTGCTCATCACCGGCGGCATTGACCTTTCCGTGTGCTCGACGATGGCGCTGTCGAGCGTGCTGGGCGCGCTGGCCATGAACGGGGAGACCGGCTGGTGGGCGGGTCGTCCCTTCGCCGTTCCCTGCGGTTTGCTGGTCATGCTGGCCACCGGCCTGGGCGTCGGCGCCTGCAATGCGGCCGCCGTCACGCTCCTGCGGATGCCGCCGTTCATTGTCACGCTTACCACGATGATGTTCTTCAGCGGCTTCGCCATTTGGCTGACGGCCTCGAACACCATTAACGACCTGCCGCCGGCCTTCAACGGCTGGGGGCGAACCTCGCGTGGGCGCTGCCGATCGGGCTTTCGCTGGGAGCAGCCGCGCACTGGTGGCTCAGCCGGTCGCTGGTCGGCCATTGGCTCTATGCCGTCGGCGACAACCCGCGCACCGCGCTGGTGTCCGGCGTTCCCGTCCGCGCCGTCACCGCCAGCGCTTATCTGGCCAGCGGCGGTCTGCGCGGCGCTCGCCGCCGTGCTGTACACCGGTCAGGCCGAAGCGGCCTCGCCGGTCCTGGGACAGCGCCTCCTGCTCGATGTCGTCGCCGCCACCGTCATTGGCGGAACGAGCCTCTTCGGAGGCCGCGGTAAAGTGGTGTGGACGCTCTTTGGCGTCCTGCTTCGTCAAGCTCATCGATACCACGCTGAACCTGCTCAACCTCTCTCTTTTCGCCATCACCATGGTCAAAGGCGAGCGTCATCCTGCTGGCGGCCTGGCTCGATGCCACCCGCACCCGACTCGAGCGCACCGACTCCTGACATGAACGCGCTGCTCACCTTCGATTCCATCCGGAAGAGCTTCGGCGGCGTGGCGGTCCTGAAGGGGGTCAGCCTCGACGTCCACGCCGGGCGGACCCTCGGTCTCGTGGGCGAAAACGGAGCCGGCAAGTCCACGCTGATGAACATCCTCGGCGGCAATCTGCAGGCCCGACGCCGGATGGATGACTTTGGGCGGCCGGCTGCATGCGCCGAAGCGGCCCGCCGAGGCCGCGACCGCCGGCATCGCCTTCGTTCATCAGGAATTGAACCTCTTCCCCAACCTCACAGTCGCGGAGAACCTGTTTCTGACCCGTTTTCCGACATCGCCGCGCGTTCTCCTTCATCCGCCGGGACGCAACTGTGCCGGCGCACTGCCGACGTTGCTCGCGGAGGTGGGACTGAGCGTGCCGCCGGACACGCTCGTCGAGCGGTTCTCCGCCGGCGAGCGGCAGTTGGTCGAGATCGCCAAGGCCCTGAGCCTTGAGCCGCGGCTGATCATCCTGGACGAGCCGACCACTTCGCTGAGCGCGCGGGAAACCGAGCATTTGTTCGCTGTGCTCGATCGGCTGGCGCGACCCGCGGGCTCGCGATGATCTACATCTCGCATCATCTGGCCGATGTGCTGCGGCTTGTGGACGACATCGTGCGTGCTGCGCGACGGCGAGGTGGTGGGCCGCGGCCCGCGCGCCGACTTCGACGCGGAGCGCCTGGTCTCGCTCATGGTCGGACGCAGCCTCGACCCAGGCTGGTTCCCCGATGCGCCGGGCGCAAGCGGCAGGCCGGCGCCGCCTTGCTCGAGGTCCGCGAGCCTCACCCAGCCGGGCTGGTGCGCGACATCACGCTTGACGCTGCATCGCGGGCGAAGTGCTGGGCCTTGCCGGCCTCATGGGCGCCGGCCGCACCGAGCTGGCGCGGATCCTGTTCGGGCTCGATCCGCGCCCAGCGCGGAGCCATTCGGGTTCAGGGCATCGAGCTGGGTCGCGCCTCGGTCGCCGCGCGCGCATTCAGCCGCGGCCTGGCCTTTCTGACCGAGGACCGCCGCGACGAAGGGCTGTGCCTCGAAGCGTCGATCGCCGACAATATCGCGCTGGTGTCGCTGCGCCAGCACGCGCGGCCGCCGCTGGGCGCCTGCGATCTGGACGCCGTCGCTCGGGCCGTCGCGCGCATCCGCGCCGCGGTGCGGCTCACGCCCACCGCCCGCGACGACCAGCCGGTGCAAGACCCTTAGCGGCGGCAACCAGCAGAAGGTCGTGCTGGCCAAATGGCTGCTGGCCCAGCCGAGGGTGCTCATCCTCGACGAGCCGACCCGCGGGATTGATGTCGGCGCGAAATTCGAGATCTACCAACTCATCCACCACCTGGCCGACGACGGCGCCGGCGTGCTGCTGATCTCGTCGGAGATCGAGGAACTGATCGGCCTGTGCGACCGCATCCTGGTGATGCGGCGTGGCGAGATCGTCGAGGAATTGGCGCGCGAGGCGTTCGACCGCGAGCGCCTCCTGCGCGCGGCGCTGCACGCATCGGAGGCAGCATGATCTCCGACGCGCCAAACGCTGGTCACTTCGGCGCCTGAACCACGCGCCCGTTGCTGCTGTTTGCCGTGGTCCTGGCGGGCTTCGGCTCGCTCGCGCCGCGGTTTCTCAGCCCGCCAACCTGCTGAACATTCTCGTCCAGACCTCCGCCACCGGCGATCGTCGCCGACGGGGATGACGTTCGTGCTGCTGACCGCGGGGGTGGACCTGTCGGTGGGCGCGATCATGTACGTGGCGGCGGCCGTGGCGGGCAAGCTGCTCCTGGGCGCCGGGACGCCGGTGACGGTGGTGGTGCTGGCCATGCTCGGCGTCGGCGCCGTCTGGCGGATGCCTCAACGCCCTCCTGATCGCGCGGCTGGGGATCATCGCCTTCATCGCCACGCTCGGCACCCAGTACCTCGAACGCGGCTTCGGACTCTGGATCACCGAAACCCGCGCGATGAATCTGCCGGACAGCTTCGCCCACCTGGCGTCCGCGCGGTTGTTGGCCGTGCCGCTGTCCCGCTGGTGGTCTTCGTGCTGGTGGTCGCGGCGGCCCACCTCGTGCTCACGCCACACGCCGTTCGGCCGACAGATCTACGCCGTGGGACAGGACGTTGCGGCCGCCCGCAAGGCGGGCGTCAACGTGCCGTGCCATCCTGGCGACCGTGTATGTGATCTGCGGGCTCTGCGCCGCCCTCGGCAGGGGCCATCTCCCTGGCACAGATCGGCGCCGTCGCGCCCACGTTCGGATCGGGCAAGGAGTTCGCCGCCATTGCCGCCGCCGTGCTCGGCGGCACCAGCCTGTTTGGCGGACGCGGCAGCGTCTTTCCCGGCACCGTGCTGGGCGCCGTCCTGATCCAGAGCGTCGAGAACGGCCTGGTGATCCGCAACGCCGATCCCTACCTCTATCCGCTGGTCACCAGCGCCATCATTTTCCTCGCCGTGCTCCTCGACAGCCAGCGCAGCCAGTTGCTCGCCCGGCTCGGCCGGCGGCGCATTCGCCCAGACTAGAATCCTTGACCGGTCAAATGTGTTGTAGACAAGTCAAGTTTGTGTGCTCCGTCGAAGGGGTCAAGGATTCTACAGAGCGAGGCGCGGGAGAGAGGGCAGGAAAACGAAAGTACGGTTCATGATGTCGAAGATTGCGCGATTTGGTCTGGGGCGCGCCCGCTCAGCGTGCGCCTCGCCACTGGAACCGGCGGCGACAGCTTGCCCGCCCATTTGCGTGTCTCGCTGTCCGTCTGCAACTCGATCTCACTCCCAGTAGCCGCGTGACCCATGAATGCGATATCGACTTCGTCTCCGCGCCCCCCGCGCAGAGCGTTTACCCTCATCGAACTGTTGGTGGTGATCGCGATCATCGCCATCCTCGCCGGCATGTTGCTGCCCGCCCTCAGCCGCGCCAAGTCCAAGGCCACGGGCATCCACTGCATGAACAACACCAAGCAACTCACGCTCGGCTGGATCATGTACGCCCAGGACAACAACGACGTCGCTCTCGGACCGACGAAGCTGGCGGCGTCCGATCCGCCCATCTGGGTGGCGGGCGGCTTCGACACCGTGCCGGACGGCATCACCAACCGGATCCTGACCAATTCGCCCACCTATCGTGTACGTCACTAGCACGGAGTCTTTTCGCTGTGCCGCCGACAAAAGCCGGCTGCGCTACCAGAACAAACTGCATCCCCGCGTGATCAGCTTCGCCGCCAACGCCTACCTCGGGCCGGCCAGCGGCTACTCGTCGCGTGTTGCCAGGTACAAGAACGTCTTGAAAGTCGCCGACCTCACGGGTCCCGGCCCGACGGAAGTCTATGTGCTGCTCGATGAACACGAGAACAGCATCAATGACGCCCACTATCTTCCCGTTCGACAACCTCAGTGCCTTCAGCAACAACCGCTGGCTCGACGCCCCCAGCGGACGCCACGGGAACGCCTGCGGCTTCAGCTTCGCCGACGGCCACTCCGAGATCCGCAGATGGAAGGGGAGCCGGCTCGATCAGTCCACCAAACGCAGCGATGGCTCGACCGACCGTCCCTATCCCGATCTGCCGTTCCTCGGCTCAGCCTCGGTCACCGATTACCAGTGGTTCACCAATCACATCGCCCCGCTCCGCTAACCTCAGTCACTGACAGCTCCACATGAACACCCTGAAACTGACCCTCATCGCCGCCCTCACCGTTCTGGGCGTGCCCGCCTCGACCGCGCCATTGCCGAAACTCAAAGTCAGCGAGAATCGGCGTTTCCTCGTCACCGAAGACGGGCAAGCCCTTCTTCTGGCTGGGCGATACCGCTTGGCAACTGTTCCACCGACTCAACCGCGAAGACGCCCAGCGCTACCTCGAACAGCGCGCCCAGCAACGGCTTCAACGTCGTCCAAGCCGTCGCCATCGCCGAGTTGGATGGACACTCGGCCCCGAATCCCTACGGCCACCTGCCATTGATCGACCTCGATCCCGTCGCGCCCGGCGGTCAAGGACGGTCCCGACAACGACTACTGGGATCAGGTGGATTTCATCGTCGAAGCCGCCAATCGCCTCGGCATTTACGTCGGGTTCCTGCCCACGTGGGGCCGATACTGGCATGACAACGTCAAGGACGGCAAACCGCTGTTCACGCCCGCCAACGCCGAGATTTACGGCGAATGGCTCGGCCAACGCTACCGGGACAAAAGCCTCGTCTGGATTCTCGGCGGCGACCGCGGTGTGGAGAATGACACCCAAAAGGAGATCCTCCGCGCCATGGCTCGAGGACTCCGCCGCGGCGACCGCGGGACGCACTTGATGACGCTCCATCCGCCGGGCGGCAACGGCTCCTCGACATGGTTCCACCAGGACGACTGGCTCGACTTCAACATGCGCCAGAACGGCCACGTGCCCGAGTTCACCGGACGCTACGACCAGACCAAAGCCGACTATGACAAAACGCCGGTGAAACCTGTGCTCGACGGCGAGCCGATCTACGAGGACCATCCGGTCTCGTTCGATGCCCGGAAACTCGGTCACTCGACAGCCACGGACGTGCGTCGGCCCATTTATTGGGATGTCTTCTCGGGCGCCTTCGGCCACACCTACGGCCACCATTCGGTCTGGCAAATGTGGTCCCCCGACAAGCCTCCCATCAACAATCCACTCATGCCTTGGTCCGAGGCGATCCACCAGCCCGGCGCCGCCCAAATGCAGCACGCCAAGAACCTGATGCTCTCCCGCCCGTTCCTCACCCGGGTGCCCGACGACTCCGTCATCGTCACGGATCGGGTCCCAACTGCCGTGCCGGGAGCTGGACGCTACCGCTTCGTGGCGACGCGTGACGCCAGCGGCGCCTACGCGATGGTCTATGTGCCCGTCGGACGCAAGTTCAAGGTCCACATGGGCAAGATCACCGGGCCCAAGGTGAAGGCATGGTGGTTCGATCCGCGCAAAGGCCAGGCCGCAGCGATCGGCGAGTTTTCCAACCAAGGCGAACGCGAGTTCACTCCGCCAGACCTCGGCGAGCAACTCGACTGGGTGCTCGTCCTCGATGATGCATCGAAGAACTTTCCTCCCCCCGGGGAGGCGCTGGGCCAGTGACCTCTCCCATGAGCCGGGAGGTGGTCCTAATCCTGAATCCTAATCTTAATCCTAATCGGCGAAAGAGGATTACGATTACGATTACGATTAGGAGCAGGAAATTTCGGTTCATGGTCCCAATCCACACTAAACCGTTGATTGTGAAAGCCCTCTATAAATCACCTGTCCGGCAGGTGCGCGCCTCGCTGGACCAACCAGACACGCAAACGCAAGAAACACCAAACACTATGAAACACACGATCGGCAATCGCACCGGCCCGCCGACGACATGGGCCGCGCGCTCGTTTCAAGCCATCGCGGCCGTGTCCGTCCTTGGCGGCATGTCTATCACTCCAAGCCGCCTTGCCCACCCCGCTGGTGGACATGCGATTCTCGGAGGGCGAGGGCATCCTGGCGGCCAACGACGGATCGCTGGGCGGTTGGGCGTCTTTTGTCCAGACCGATGACTACCCGTGTTTCACCAACAACATTCCCACCGGCCCGTTCGCCCCGACCGGCAACACCTCGTCGCTGGACTTCGGCGCGATCGCCGCCGGCCAGGGCGGCCGAGCGGCGGACCTGACAGCCGCCGGCGGCGATGGCACGTTGGGCGCGCTCAACGCCTTCACGCTTTGCGGCTGGCTGAACGCGCGCGACCTCACCGCGGGGTGGGGCGGCAACCGCATCGCCTTCGCGCTCGCCTGGCCCGATGGGCCCGGCTTCGACCTGGTCCAACTCGCCAATGGCGCCTTGCGCATCGGCATCAACCAATGGCCGGACGGCGCCAACGGTGGCGGGCCGTCGAGTTCCCCTGGGGTGCTCAGGGCCGACCCGCAGACCGGCGCCCCCAATTGGGTCTTCTTCACTGTCACCTACGATCCGTCCCTCGCCGCAGGGCAGGTCAAGTACTACTTCGGCAGCCCGACTGCACTGGTCACGCTCGACAGCGCCCATGATTACACCGGCGGCCTCGCCAACGGCGGCGTCATCGAATCGACCGGCTTCCTGACGCTGGGCAACTTCAGCGACGTGGTCGGCGCCCGCAACGAGACCGGCCCGGGCGGTGGCAGCCGGCTCTTTCGCGGGTTGATGGATGAAGTGCGCGTCTATGACCGCGCGTTCGAGTTGGCCGAAATCCAGCAGGCCCAACTCAACGGCGCTCTGCCGCCCGTGCCGGTCACGATCACCAAACAACCCGCCAGCCGGACGGTGTTCGCTGGTCAATCCGCATCCTTCAGCGTGCAGGCCAACGGCACCGCTCCGTTCACCTACCAGTGGCGGCGGGGCACGGTGGACATCGCCGGCGCGACCGACAGCACCTACACGTTGGCCCCAGCCACCACCGCCGACGATGGCGCTGTCTTCACCGTGAAAGTCGGCAATGCATCCACGCCGGCAGGCGTGTGGAGCGAACCCGCCGCGCTGACCGTGCTGCCCGAGAATGGCCACAAGGTATTCGTCTCCTTCTCCGAGGGCGGCTCGACCGTGACAAACCTCGGCAATCTGGCCGGGTACGGCGTGTTCGCAGTGACCGGCGGTTACCCGGTGGGGTCGGCGAATGTCCCGACAGGCCCCTTCGCCCCGACGGACAACATCGGTTCCCTGGATTTTGGCGGCATCGCCGCAGGCCAAGGCGGGCGCGCAGTGGACCTCACCAATCGGATCGACAATACGGTTGGCCCCATGACCGCGTTCACCATCACGGGTTGGTTGAATTGCAGCGACCTGACCGAGGGTTGGGGCGGAAATCGCATCGCATTTGCGCTCGCGTCCCCAGGTGGAGCCGGCTTCGATCTGGTGCAAACAGCCAATGGCGCGCTCCGGCTTGGGGTCAATCAGTGGCCTGACGCCGGCGCTGGCGGCCCGTTCAGTTCGGATGGCAGGATCACTGCTGACCCCGCCCTGGGAGCGGCGAACTGGGTCTTCTTCGCCGTCACCTATGAGAGCGCCGCGCCCTTCGGCAACGTGACGTACTACTTCGGCAGCCCGGACCAAGCGGCCGAGCTCGATGCCGCCTTGGACTATCCGCAAGGCGCACTCCAGCAGACCGGACCGTTGACCATCGGTAACTTCAGCAGCGTGGCCTCCGGGCTCGCAACGAGGCCGGGCCGAGCGGCGGCAGCCGGTGCTTCCGCGGGTTGATGGACGAAATCAACGTGTTCAACCAGGTGCTGACGCTGAGGCCGAGATCCAGGCCGCCCAGAAGGCGCCGGCCTACAAGCCCGGCAGCCGCGGAGCCGGTCGTCATCGTTCTCGACGACCCGCAAAGCCGCACCGTGTTCGCCGGCAGTCGGCGGTCGACCTTCACGCGTCAGCGCGACCGGCACGCCGCCTCTGAGCGTATCAATGGTGGAAGCGGCACGCCGAGCAGCGAAGCCGCCATGCCTGGCGCGACCGCTTCGAGCTACACCCTCGCGACCGCGACGCTGGCGGACCACGGCGATCGAATTCTGGGTCGCCGTCAGCAACCGGCAAAACAGCGTGACCAGCCAGCGGGCCTCGCTCACGGTGCTCGCCGAGGACAACCACGAAGATCGCCCTGTCGTTCTCCGAAGGCGGCGGGACCATCGACGGCGAACCTGGGCAACCTCGGCGGCTACGGCGCGCCTTCGCCCAGCGCGACGACCTACCCGGTCTTCTCGACCCAGGTGCCCGGCGGGCCCGTTCGCGCCGACCGGCAACGGCGCCTCAGATCGACTTCGGCAGTCATCGCCGACGGTCAGGGAGGCCGAGCCATCGATCTCACCGACGCCGTCTGACGCGCACGCTCGGACCCATGATCGGGCTTCACCGTTGACCGGCTGGCTGAACTGCCGGGACCTGCGCAGTACGGCAGGGGCGGCAACCGGATCCTCTATCGCCCTCGCTTCGGCCGGCGGTCGGCGGATTCGACCTGGTGCAGGAACGCCGACGGCGCTGCTCCGGCTCGGCGTGAACCAGTGGCCCGACGGGACGCCCAGCCGATCAGCTCGGCGGAGATGATCACCGAGCGACCCCTGCCGGCAGCCGGGGACGACAACTGGGTCTTCTTCGCCGTCACCTACGACGGCGCCAGCCCAGCCGGCCACACGCGAACTTCTACTTCGGCTCCGCCAGCCAGAGCGCCGCGGCGCTCGACAGCACGTTCGGACTACGACCGCGGGGTCGATCACCGACCAGCGGGCGCGCTCACGGTGGGCAACTTCGCGCCGTGACACCGGCGCCCGCAACGGCACGGGCAACGCGGCGGCAGCCGCGTGCTTCCGCGGCTTGATGGACGAGATCAACGTGTTCAGCAAAGTGCTCACGCTCGATGAAATCCAGGCTGCGCAGAAGGCGCCCGCTGGCGCCCCGGTCGTGCCCATCCCGCTCACGGCCGCGCTGGAAGCCGACCAGATCGTGATCCAGTGGGAGTCGTCCGCCCACTTCCAGCTCCAGTTCCGAGTCGCCCTCGGTCAGGGAGATTGGGCCGACGAAACAACCGCGCCGACTGTCAACGGAAATCAGAAGACGGTCCGCCTCTCGACGACCGGCCCAGCCCGGTTCTTCCGGCTCATCAGCCGGTAGTCGCCGCTCTGTGCGTGCATGCGGAGACGAAATCAAGCGCGCGGGCGGCACCGCGCCCGCGCGCTCCCGGCCGGCTTGGTCGCTTTCCCCAGGCCGAAGGCCGGCTGCGAAGCCGGCGCTCCTTCGTGGCGTGGTTCAATGGCGCCGGGCAGGGAACCCCAGGCCAAAGTGGCTTCCCATGAACCTCCCCCGTACCGCCGACCTCCAGGTCGGCACGGTGGAATCTCATGTGACTGCCCCCGAGCCGGCTGGAAAGCCGGCGGTACAGGTTCATGGCCCCCTGGGCAGTTCAAAATGGAACAGGTGGCTCTCCATGAACCGGGAGGCGGTCCTAATCCTAATCTTGATCTTAATCCTAATCGGCGACAGAGGATTACGATTACTCGCAGAGGGCGCAGCCTTGGCCGAAACGGCAGAGAAGTCGGTGAGAAACGCGCGCAGGGCGCAACGCCGCGCGCGATTTTGGATTGAGGATTCAAACCGTTCCAGGAACCCTGAACCGACATGCGAAAACACAACCTCACGTTCGGCTGCCTGGTCGGCACCCGCGGCTGCTTCTCATCCAAGTTGGCCCACGCCGGCCGCGAGCAACTCGTCGCCCAAGTCCGCGCCCTCGACCATCGCGCGGTCATCCTCCCGGTCGAGGCCACCCCGACCGGCGCGGTCGAGACGATCGCCGACGCCCGGAAATGCGCCGATCTGTTCAACGCTCACCGGGCCGAAATCGACGGCGTGGTGGTCTCGCTGCCCAATTTCGGAGACGAACTGGGCATCGTCAACACGCTCGCATTCGCCAAACTGGGCGTGCCGGTCCTGGTGCAAGCCAGCCCCGACGAACTCGATAGACTGGACACCCGCCGCCGCCGCGATGCCTTCTGCGGCAAGATCTCGGTCTGCAGTAATCTCCGCCAATATGGCATCCCCTGGACCGACACGGCGACGCACACCGTCGCCCTGGACAGCGCCGCCTTCGCCCAGGACCTCGAGTTCTTTGCCTCGGTCTGTCGCGTGGCCAACGGCCTGCGCTCGGCGCGCATCGGGGCCATCGGAGCGCGGCCCGGCGCGTTCCAGACCGTGCGTTGCAGCGAGAAGCTCCTCCAAGCGTCAGGCGTCACCGTGGTCCCGGTCGATCTCTCGGAGATTCTCGCCGCTGCCAACCGGGTGGACGTGACGTCTGCCCGCGCCGTGTCGAAGCTGGCCGAGCTCAGGAGCTACGGGTCCGTGGCCCCAGGCATCAGCCGCCTCGAAGCGAAATTCGAGAAGCACCTGCGGCTGTGCTTGGCCGTCGAAGATTGGTGCCAGGCCAATGCCGTCGATGCCGCCGCCTTCCAGTGTTGGACGTCGATCCAGCAGAACTTCGGCTGCGCTGCCTGCCTCATGATGAGCCTCATGGGCAATCGGCTGCTGCCCTGTGCCTGCGAAGTGGACGTGGCGGGCGCGCTGGCGATGTATGCCCTCATCCTCGCCACCGGACGGGCGTCAGCCATCGTGGACTGGAATAACAACTACGGCCAGGACCCCAACAAGTGCGTGGCGCAGCATTGCGGCAATTACCCCAGGAGCTTCATCAACCGCCCTGTCGAGATCGCCAACCTCAGCGTGCTTGGCAGCGTCCTGGGCGAGGAGATCTCCTTCGGCGCCATCAACGGCAAGGCGAATCCCGGGCCCATGACCTTCCTGCGCTTCTCGACGGACGATTGTCACGGCCGCATTCGGGGCTATGTGGGCGAGGGCGAATTCACTGCCGACCCGTTCGACATGCTGGGCTCGATCGCCGTCTGCCAGGTCCCCAACCTCCCGCTGCTGCTCAAGTACATCTGCAAGCAAGGCTTCGAGCACCATGTATCGATGGTCCGGTCCCACTGTGCCGCCATCGTGAACGAGGCCGTGACTACCTATCTGGGTTGGGACCTGCACCTGCACCTCTAGCGAGGCGCGCCTCAGATCAAATCCCAGTCCGCATAGGCATGAAAAGTCCCCGCCTATCCCTGCCCCTCTTTCCCGCGCCTCGCTCCTTTAGAATCCTTGACCCCATCAACGCGGCACACAAACTTGACTTGTCTACACCATGTTTCACCGGTCAAGGATTCTAGGGTTGGATGGACAGGGAATCTGGATCGGTCTGAGGTATCGTTTCCTGCAACGAGTTAAACGAACTGTAATCCGCGGAGCCGCCGTCTGTTCATCTCGGCAGGGTCAATTGTCGTTGTGCAATTTGCGTTCCCGTAAACCTGCTGTACTCTTGCCCGCGAGCCGGCGCAGCGGACGAATGGAAAAGCCGCTTATCGCAGGATCGATCCTCGTTCACGGTGCCGCCCGCAAGTGAGCCGACGACTCTCCTCGAGCCGGATGCCAACGAGAGTCGGAGGCCGATTAAAACACGACTCGCAAAGTCAACATGTCGATTACTCGCCGTATCTTCTTCCGGTACTGTGGCGTGTCCGCAGCGGTGTTGGGGTTGGATGCCGGCAAACTGAGCCTCCTGAGACAAGCGTTGGCTGACCCTTTGGCCCCATCCGTCATCTGGCTGATCGGAAGCGCCTGCACCGGCTGCTCGATTTCCTTCCTAAACCGCATCTCTGACCGGGTGGGCGAACCGAGTGACGTCGCGGACGTCGTGACCAAGGCCATCAACCTGGTCTTTCATCCCACCCTGATGGGCGCGGCTGGGGAGACTGCCGTGGCGGCGCTCAAGCGCACAGCGGAGGCGGGCAACTTCATCCTTGTGCTCGAGGGCGCCGTGCCGACGAGGTTTCAGGGGCATCCCTGCGTTGTATGGAGCGAACGCGGCCAGGAGATGACATTCGCGCAAGCGGTGCAGCACCTCGTTCCCAAAGCGCTGCAAACGGTCTGTGTCGGCACCTGCGCCTGCTTCGGCGGCATTCCGGCCAGCGGCTCGAATCCGACCGGCTGCATGGGCGTGCGGCAGTTCACTGGCCGCCCCGCCATCAACATCTCGGGTTGTCCGGCGAATCCCGACTGGGTTGTGTGGGCCATCGTGCAGTTGCTCCTGGGGCAAAGCCCGACGCTCGACTCGGACGGACGCCCGGTGGACCTGTATAGCAAGAGCTATGACGGCAGCGCGGAGGTTCCGATCATCCATGACAAGTGTCCGCGGAATCCTGGCCAGACCGGCACGCCCGAGGCGGCGAACTTCGGCGAGAATGGCCGGTGTCTGATTGCGCTTGGATGTCGGGGCCCGTTCACCAAGTCACGCTGCAACGCCGCCTGGTGCGGCATCGGGGGAAACCAGCCCGGCCAACCGCACCCCGGCCACTGGTGCATCGGCGTCAACGCGCCCTGTCATGGCTGCGTCGAGAAGACCTTCCCCGGTCCCCAATCGTTTTTCGAACCGTACTTCGAGTGATCTGCCCTGCTAGAGTTACTTCCTTTGTGAAATCTGTTGTAAATGAGTCAAGTTTTTGCGCCGCGCAGCGGCGCCCCTTAGCGAGGCGTCGGGCGCCGGTGATCGTGGTTGGCACCCGGCCGTCACAAGCCGTTCACACGCCTCGCCGGTCTGAGGCGAAGCCTCGCTAAGAGTTATGCCTGTCATCACTGCGGCCATTGACCCCATCACGCGCATCGAAGGCCACCTCAAGGTCGAGGTGAAGGTGGACACGGTGAACGGTGTTCAACAGGTGGTGGACGCCTTCTCGATCGGCACCTTGTATCGCGGTTTCGAGAAGCTGCTCGAAGGCCGCGATCCGCGAGATGCCACCCTGATCACTTCGCGCATTTGCGGGGTCTGCCCCACATCCCATGCGCACGCGGCGTCGCTGGCGCTGGATCATGCCTTCGGCGTCGGGGGCGATACAAACGCGCGATCGGCGTCGCGCCTGCTGCGCAATCTGGTGCACGGCGCCTGCTACATCGAGTCGGCCATCCTGCACTTCTATTTGCTCTCTCTGCCGGACTTTATCTCGCCCCTCCCGATGGCCCCATGGCTCCCGGGCTGGGATGTGGGGCGGCGCCTCGACCCAGAAACTGTGGATCGTTTCCGAGCGCACTTTCTCGAGGCCGTGACGCAGCGGCGCCAGTGCCACGAGATGGGGGCCATATACGGCGGCAAGTTGCCGCACACACCGGCCTTCATCATGGGAGGATTCACCGCCGTGTCGTCGGCGGATGACAAGGCGCTGTTCAGCCAGTATCTCGAGCCGCTCGTTGCCTGGATCCAGGGAACGTATGTTCCCGACACCGAAAGGCTCGCCTCGCTCTGGAGCGAGTATGGGCAATTGGGCAAGGGCTACGGACATCTCCTCTCCTTCGGCGTGTTCGAACAGGACAACGCGGCCAGCCCGGCGCTCCTGCTGCATCGCGGGCGGCTGGCGGACGGATCGCCGGGCGTGCAACCGGTGGACCCCTCGCGTATCCGCGAGGAGGTCAAACATGCCTGGTATGCCGATACGGACGGCAACCGCCCGATCCTCGAATCCGACACGAACGCGCAGTATCCCAAAGACGCTGCCTACTCCTGGCTCAAGGCGCCGCGTTACGATGGCGTTCCCTGCGAGGTCGGCTCCCTGGCACGAATGACCGTCACGGGCGATTACGTCGGCAGCGTCTCCGTGATGGACCGCCACCTGGCCCGGGCGCGTGAAGCGCTGAAGCTGGGGCTGGCGATGCGGCAATGGGTGGCTGACCTGCCCACAGGCCAGGGAGCATACACGCATCGGACCAACCCGGGCGCTGCCACGGCGGATGGTCTGACCGAGGCCCCCCGCGGCGCTCTGGGACACTGGCTCCAGGTGACCGACAGCAAGATCAGCAAGTACCAAATCGTCACCCCAACCTGCTGGAACCTCTCCCCTCGAGACGACACTGGCCAACGTGGCCCCCTTGAAGAAGCGCTCATCGGCATACCGGTGGCGAATGTGGACCAGCCCATCGAGGTGTTGCGCGTGGTCCACTCCTTCGATCCCTGCCTGGACTGCGCCACCCATGTCATGCGCGCCGAGCCGAATGCGAGGGTCTTCGCCCTGGGCCCTGCGCCGGCATCAGGCCCAGGGCAAACACGCCGATGACGCTTTATCGAGGCTTCACCTCAGACCGACGAGGCGTGTCGCCAGATCGTTCGCGCTTGGCCGTCGCCGGGTTATCGACAGTCGACGCCTCGCTAAGGGGCGCCGCTGCGCGGCGCAAAAACTTGACCTAATCGCAACATGTTTGGAGTTACAAGGATTCGAGACCTCATGAGCGGGGCGCGCCCCTCCCTCTTCATCGTCGGCGTCGGCAATCTCCTCATGAGCGACGATGGCGTCGGCGTCCACGCAGTCGCGGCATTGCAGAAGAACCCAATCCCGGGCGTCACGATGCTCGAGATGGGCACCGCCATTCTGCATGGCGTCAACCTCCTCGAGTCGGCCACGCGTGTGCTCGTGATTGATGCGGCCCACGGGGGGCAACCGCCCGGCACAATCTACCAATTCGAGCCAGGCGAGCCGACCGGACTGCCGGGGGCGGTTTCCCTCCACGCTTTGGGCCTGCGCGAGGCGATGCGGTTCCTTTCCTGCGGCCCGCCTCCCTCGATCTCCGTCATCGGAGTCGAACCGCAGACCATCGCCTGTGGTTTGGAACTCTCACCGGTCGTCGGCGCTGCGCTGGGGGCGGTCATCGCTCTGGCGCGGCGCACTGCCGTCGCCTGGCTCGACGGCACGGACCCGACACAACACGCGATGCCGTTGGCGCCCGGGCAAAGCGCCTCTGTGGACATGCCCTGCTACCGATGAAATCGAGTTCTTTCTTCTTGCCTGGCGTGTTGGTCCTGCTGCTGGCGTGTCACGTCCGACCCGCCTCGGCGGCGACGTATACCGACGGCACTGCCTCTTTGACGGTCACGATGAGCGATCCCCCTGGCAACTACAGCGCGCGGGTGGACGCGTTTTGGGTGACCGATGCCGCCGGGAACTTCATCAAGAACATCCGCAAAGACGCTGCGCGGCGGGAAAACTACCTCTACCAGTGGCTTGCGGCGCGCGACACGACCGTGATTGACGGTTTCAGCGGAGCGACCATCTCGACATGGACGCCGGTGACCGTGACGTGGGATTGCCGCGACACCAGCGAAGCGGTGGTGCCTGACGGCACGTACAAGCTCTACGTCGAGTTCACCGACCGCAACGGGCAGGGACCCTGGACCAGTGAAGGCCTCCCCTTTGCCAAAGGACTCGCCAACGTCGATGTCACCTATCCGAATCAGACCTACTTCCGCAACATGCGTCTGGTTTACACACCGAAACGCCCCAACGACGTGGCGGTGGCGGCGATCGCCGCACCCCAACTGGTGTCCCCGGACGCCCTGACCAACGTCACTGTCACCGTCACCAACAAGGGGTCCTGGACGGAGACTGTCACCGTGGCCCTGTCGGACGACACCGACGCGACAAGTCTGGGCACCAACCAAATCGCAAACCTCGGACCACAGACAGCGGCGACCACGACTTTTCCGTGGAACACCGCGAACGCCTCGTGGGGCGTGCATTCCCTGCGCGCCGTGGCCTTTCCCGTTGAAGGAGAACTGTCGCTCGAGGACAACCTGCTGACGGTTCTGAGCATCGTCGCCCCCGCGCTGACGACCAACATTTACCTGACCAAGAGCAACGTGTGGCGCTACCACGATCAAGGCGTGAATTTGGGGACGGCATGGCGGGAACCCGATTACGACGATGCGGCGTGGCCGCAGGGCCGCGGGCCGCTCGGCTACAACGATCCTCCACTGAACACCCTCCTGAGCTACGGCGGCAACGCCGCCGCGAAATACCCGACCTACTATTTCCGCGCGCCGTTTCTCCTGACCAGGCTGCCGGCGGTGGTCACCCTGCGCCTGCGGCGCGACGACGGCGCAGTCGTTTACGTGAACGGTGCTGAGGCGCACCGGACAAACCTGCCAGCCGGAACGATCACCTACACCAACCTGGCCCTCGACGCGGTCTCCGGGGCTGCTGAGACGACCTACTTCGAGACCAGTCTGGCGCTGACAAATCTCGTCGCTGGCACCAATCTGGTGGCCGTCGAAATCCATCAGAACGCCGCATACAGCACGGATCTTTCGTTCGATCTGGAACTGCTGGGCGCCGAATTGCCGGCGATGCCGGCACACGATGTCGGGGTGCTGGCAGTCGCGGCGCCGGTTCAGGCCCTTCCGGGCGTGTCGACCAACATCACCGTGGTGGTCACCAACCAGGGCGATTTCGCCGAGTCGTTCCCGATCGTGCTGAGCGATATGACGGCGGGAACCACGATCGGCACCCAGCAGGTGACTGCCTTGGCCGCGGGGGCGACGGCCAACGCGGGCTTCACCTGGCAACCTCCCCTCGCCCCATGGGGAAACCGCGTTCTGACTGCCGTGGCTGGCCCGGTCACCGGCGAAGTCAACCGCATCGACAACACCAACACGGCGCGCGTCCTGGTTGCGCCCCCCTTGGAAACCAACATGCTGGTCGCGAGAAGCAATCTCTGGCGCTACAACGACACAGGTTCGGACCTCAGTTTTGCCCCCTGGAAAGAGACCGCATTCTTCGACGATTCCTGGCCGACGGGCCTCGGGCCATTTGGCTATGGCGCGGCGGTCACGACCACGAACAGCTTCGGCCCCGATGCGAACCAGAAGTACCCCGCCTACTACTACCGCACCACCTTCAATATCGACGTGCCGCCGACGTGGTTGCGCCTGCGACTCCGATGCGACGATGGCGCGGTCGTTTATCACAACGGCGTGGAAATCCACCGGGTCAACCTCGCGGACGACCCGGTCTCGTACTGGTCCTGGGCGAGTCTTGCAGTCGAGGGAACCAACGCGCTTGCCTATTTCGAGAGCGATGTCCCGATCACGAACGCCGTGATCGGGCGCAACCTGCTGGCCGTCGAAGTGCACCAGGCAAGTGCCCGTGATCCCGATTTGGCCTTTGACGCGGAACTCATCAGCCTCAACCCCGTCACGCCGCGCGTCCACGACGTGGCCGTTCTCGCAGTCGAACCGGGCGGGCCTGCCCTCCTCGGCGATCGCCTCCAACTCGAGGTGACCGTGGCCAACCGGGGCAACGCCTCGGAGACATTCACGCTGTTTCTCGAAGACGCGAACTCCGGTCAAATCCTGGCGAGCACGGTCGTGACGCAGCTCCCCGTGGGCGCTCAGTCCACTCTGACGATGGACTGGAACACCCTCGGCGCGTCGCCGGGTCAGCATGCCATCAGGGCGTATACCGTGCTCGACGGTGTCACCAACACCACGGACATCGCGCAAGGCCAAGCCACCCTGACCGGCACCGGTTTCGGGGTGAAGACCACTGGCATGGCGGGCGCTGTGGGAGGGCGTTGCGCTGCGGTGGCCGCCTGGGGCAATCGCTTACTGGTCGGCACAGGGGCCACGCTCGAAATCTGGGACACAAGCAACCCCCTCGCGCTCACACGCCTCGGTCAGGTGCGGTTGCCTGGCCTCATCGAAGACATCGCCGCTTCCGGCAGCTTCGCCTTCGTGGCGTGTGGAAGCGCGGGTGTCCAATTCGTTGACCTCACCGTGCCGACCGCTCCGACGCACGTCACCACCTACGACACTTCCGGCCACGCCTATGGCGTCTCCGTCAGCGGCACAACGCTCTTGGTCGCCGATGGTGCGGCCGGACTGCGGGTGGTCAACATCGACGCGCCCGCCACGCCCGTCCTCGTGGGATCCTATTTCACCGAAGGTCCGGCCCGTGCGGTGGCCGTCGATGGAACGCGTGCCTATCTGGTGGACGCCCACCATGGACTCCTCGTGCTCGACATCGCCAATCCGGCGGATCCACGCCGCTTGGGCGCTTGCGCATTCCACGCCGGCCAGGCCGTCGCCGTGGCCAACGGTTGGGCCTACGTCGTCGACGCCAATAACCACTGCTTTGCGGTTGACGCGACGATCCCGGCAGCGCCGACCCTGGCGAGTTCTCTGGTGTTGACGGATGCGGTCGGTTCCTCGGTGGTGCTCGATGGCCGCCACGCCTACGTGCCCGCCCTCGAAGCTGGGCTGCTGGTTCTCGACATCGCAGACCCCTCCGACATCACCTTGATCCGATCTTTGCCGGTTCCCATTCCGGGGCAATCGGTTCGGGCGGCCCTGATCGGTCGCACGCTTTACCTCGCCAACGGTTTGGCGGGATTCCAGGCGCTCGATGTGACGACGCCGGAAAGCCCCGTCGTGCAATCAGACTGGCCACTGGCAATCCGCGCGTGCGATGTCGCAATCGCCAACTCGCTGGCCTGCGTCGCCGCCGGCGAGAATGGCCTGCGCCTCTACAACATCGCGAACCCCGCCGCGCCAACCTGGATCGGGTGGTCCACCAACGCGCTCAACGCGCGCTGTGTGGCACTGGCCGGCCAGACAGCCTTGGTGGGCGATGGCCAATACGGACTCAAGGTCTTCAGTGTCGCCAACCCGGCGACGCCAGCCCTCCTGGGCTCATGGACCGGTCCCGACCTGGCCAGTGTGAGCAGGGTCGGCCTGACCGGCGCGTACGGCGTGGCTTGCGACGGGCGCACCGTGGGCTTATTCGACCTTTCCACGCCCGCTCATCCGACGCTGGTCGCGACCCGTTCGACGCCGGCCTTCGCCTTCGACATGGCTGTCGCTGGCTCGCGCGTCTACTTGGCCTGCGGCGCCGCTGGCCTCATGGTGTTCGAGATCGGCCCCAACTCGCTCGCGCAAGCCGGTTCCTACGATAGCCCGGGATTCGCCACAGGCGTTGCCGTGTCCGGTGCCGCCCTCTACCTGGCTGACGGCCCAGGCGGGTGGAGCCTCCTGGATGTGTCAGGCGTCTCGCCAGTCCTCGTGCGGGCAAGCCTGGCGGAGGGGCCGGTGACCGATGTAGCCGTCGAGGGCGTCCTGGCCGCCTTGGGAAATGGGTTGAACCGCGCGGTGGCTGTGGACGTCGCCGATCCACTCACGCCCGTGCCCCAGACCTCTTTCGACGCGCTCGTTCAAGCGCTGTCCCTTGCCATCGGCAGTCGTCAGATCTTTGTGGCGGAGGATGAAGCCGGATTGGCGATCGGGCCAATTCCGGCAGACGTGGACCGCGACGGCTTGCCGGACACATGGGAACTCGAGATCGTTGGTGCGGATCCCAACGACGACCTGCGCACGATCCAGGATGTGAGTCCGTATGATGACTTTGACGACGACGGCCTGGCCAACGCGGTCGAGTATGTCGCCGGAACCGACCCCGCAGACAACGCCTCGCGCTTCGTCGTCCTGCTGCCTCCGCCGATGGCTGGCGGCATGCCGGTGATTCAGTGGAGCAGCGTGGCCGGCAAGACCTACACCATTCACAAATCCACGAACCTGCAAGCCGGTTTCACCGTCCTCGAGGACGGCATCGCCGCGACGCCACCCGTGAACACCTACGATGATCCAACGCCGGAGGGAGCGGCATTCTACATCATCAGCGTCCGCTGAGTTGCTGAGGAATTTGTCCAATCCACAGCGCCGTTGCCCTCACCCTCCTCCGCAGTCGCTAGGACGCCCTGTCCCATCCGATGGGAGAGAGCCGCGGGTGAAGGGTCCTCACCCGCGAGCTCGACGGGTCCTTCCGGAGCATTCCGCTTGACAAAGGAGACTGGCGGGATTTCCCCTTCCGTAAGTTTATTAAGTATTGTGGTTGTCGTTCCCGCCAAGATGGGTCGTCTCAACCGCCGCGCGTTGCTCACCCGACTGCAACGGCTGGGCGTTGCATCCCGCGCCGACCTCGCCAAATCCCTCGGCATGAGCCAGCCCACCGCAGGCAAGATCGCCGAGGAACTGCTCGAACTCGGTGTCTTCGAGGAAGTGGACGGCATGGAACCGGGGCACGCGCCCGAGGGGCATCGGGTCAAACTGGGCCGCCCCGGACGCCTGCTGCGACTGAACCGCACGGTGCCCCGATTCGTCGCGATCCAATTGGGCGCGGCTGAAACCTGCGTCAGCGCGCTGTGTCTGGGAGTGAGTTTCTCGGACCACTGGCATTATCGCTTCAAGACCCCCAACTCGGCGGAGCTTTGGAGCCAGAAACTCCAGGCGCTCTCGACTCGCCTTCCCGCCGTGGACTACTGGGGCGTCCTGGTCAGTGTGCCCGGGATCGTGGATGACCTGGCCGGGCGCGTCTATTTCTCCCCGAACCTGCACTGGACCGAGAAGGTGGACCTCTGCGGTCTGATTCGAAAGGCCTGGCCCGTTCCGGTGATTCTGGTGCAGGAGGAGCGCGCGCTGGCGTTGGGGCACCAGCGTGTTCACCCGGAATTGCAGGATTTCCTCCTGGTCGATTTCGGCGAAGGCGTCGGCGGCGCCCTCGTCGTCGGCGGCCAACTCTACGACAATCCCCTGCCCATTTGTGGGGAACTGGGACATGTCCCCGTGCTGGGAAACGTGCGCCCCTGCGGGTGCGGCGCGGTGGGCTGCCTCGAGACCCTGGTCTCGACCAGGGGCCTGCTCCAAAGTTTCGCCACCGCCCACGGCGGTCTTGCTCCGACCTGGTCCGCCATGAGCGAAAAGCTGGCCATTCGCGGGATCGAGCCTTGGCTGGCCGCGACCCTTGATGCCACCTCGGTGGTGATCGCCGGCGCTTTGAATGTCCTGGGCGTCCGCAGCGTGGTCCTGACAGGAAGCCTGACGGATCTCCCGTCAGCCGTGCTCGACCACCTCGCCACCACGGTTCGGCGCGGATCCATCTATGCCCGCTTTGAACAGATCGACATCGAGAAAGCCTCCCGCCATCGAACGGCAGGCCTCGTCGCCGCCGGTATCGACCGTCTTGTGCTCCCCATGAGCGTCCAGACGCCACCCGGCCACGGTCTGCCCCCCCTTTCCACCCGCACGCGACACACCCGAGCCGCCCGAACCCCAGTCTCCATCGGCAAACACCTGTGAACCGACGCCCGGCCACGCCGCATCTTCCTGTCAAACCGTGATAGACCCAAACCCAAAGCCTTCAGACCGTCCTCTCATGAGCGCTCAATACACCATCGGACTGGACTACGGCACGAACTCGGTTCGCGCCCTCATCGTCAACATCGCCAACGGCAGGGAGGTCGCCACCGCCGTCTGGGGCTACGAACACGGCACCGCCGGCGTGATCCTCGGCCGCGACCCGAACCTCGCCCGCCAGCACCCGGCCGACTACGTCAAGGGCGCCGAGGTCACCATCAAGAAGGCGCTCGCCGAGGCGCAAGCAAGACCGTGCGCGGCTTCAAGCCCGAGCAGGTCATCGGCATCGGCGTGGACACCACCGGCAGCACGCCGCTGCCGGTGGACGCCAACGGCCAGCCGCTCGCCTTCCAGAAGAAGTTCGCCAAGAACCCCGCCGCGATGGCCTGGCTCTGGAAGGACCACACCGGCGTCGCCGAGGCCGCCGAGATCACCGCGCTGGCGGCGCAGATGCGCCCGCAGTACCTCGCCAAGTGCGGCGGCACCTACTCGAGCGAATGGTTCTTCAGCAAGATCCTGCACTGCCTGCGCACCGCGCCCGAGGTCTTCGACGCCGCCCACACCTGGGTCGAGTGCGCCGACTGGATCCCGGCCATGCTGACCGGCACCGAAGCGCCGGACAAGCTGACGCGTCGGCATCTGCGCCGCCGGCCACAAGGCGATGTACAACGACGACTGGGGCGGCTACCCGGACGCGGAGTTCCTCGGCCAACTCGATCCCGAAGCTGGGCGAGCTGCGCGCCCGGCTCCGCCCGCAAGGCCCACACCATCGACCGCGCCGTCGGCGGCCTGACGCGCGGACTGGGCGAAGCGCACCGGCCTGCCCGCGGGCATCCCGGTGGCGGTCGGCGCGTTCGACGCCCACCTCGGCGGCGTCGGCTCCGGCATCGCCCCGGGCACGCTGGTCAAGATCATCGGCACGAGCACCTGCGACATGATGGTCGCGCCCGTCGGACAACCGCTCGCCGACATCCCCGGCCTCTGCGGCATCGTCAACGGCACCATCCTGCCCGGCTACTACGGCCTCGAGGCCGGCCAGTCCGCGGTGGGCGACATCTTCAACTGGTTCGTCAACTACCTCCAGCCCAGGCGGCACGAAGCTCGGCTCGCACGAAGCGCTGACGGCCGGGCGCCGCGAAGCTGCAGCCCGGCGAGATCCGGCCTGCTGGCGCTCGACTGGAACAACGGCAACCGCACCATCCTGGTGGACCAGCGCCTCACCGGCCTGCTGCTCGGCCAGACGCTGTACACCACGCCGGCGGAGATCTACCGCGCGCTGATCGAGGCCACCGCCTTCGGCGCGCTGACGATCATCAACCGCTTCGAGGAATACGGCGTGAAGGTCGAGCAGATCGTCAACTGCGGCGGCATCGCCGAGAAGAACCCGCTGGTCATGCAGATCTACGCCGACGTGACCGGCCGCCCGATGAAGGTGTCAGCCGCTCGCGCCAGACCTGCGCGCTGGGCGCGGCCATCGCCGGCGCGGTCGTCGGCGGGCGCGCACCCGAACTACGCCGCCGCCCAGAAGGCGATGACCGGCCTGAAACCGCGCGTCTTCAAGCCCAATGCTCGGAACGGCCAGACCTACGCGGCGCTCTACTCCCTCTACCGCCAACTCCACGACGCCTTCGGGACCACAGCCTGGAACGGCAACCTCCATCGCGTGATGAAGGAACTTATCGAGATCCGCAGTCAGGCACGAAAATGACCCCAGCCCCAACCATGACGAAGGACAGGAAAACGAACGGGCGGTTCATGATGTCGAAGATCGGGATTGGGTCTGAGGCGGAGCCTCGCTAAAAGACTATGCTCGATCAACTCAAAGAAAGCGTCTGCCAGGCCAATCTGGACTTGGTGGATTCCGGTCTTGTCATTCAGACCTGGGGCAACGTCAGCGGCGTCGACCGCACGCGCGGTCTCGTGGTCATCAAACCCTCGGGCGTGGCCTACGCCGGCATGCGACCGAGCCACATGGTGGTGGTCTCGCTCGAGACGGGAGCCGTGGTCGAAGGCAAACTCAAGCCCAGTTCCGACACGCCCACTCACCTGGTGCTCTATCGCGCGTTTCCGGAGATCGGCGGCATCGTCCACACGCACAGTCTGTACGCCACGGCCTGGGCGCAGGCCCGGCGACCCATTCCTTGCTGCGGCACCACGCAGGCGGATTACTGGTACGGACCGGTTCCCTGCACCCGGCCGCTCACGCCGGCTGAGATTCAAACCGACTACGAAGCCAACACCGGCCACGTCATCGTGGAGACCTTCCGCCGACGGGACCCACGGCAGCAGCCGGCGGTGCTGGTGGCCGGCCACGGCCCGTTCGCCTGGGGGGCTGACGCCCATGACGCGGTGCACAACTCGGTCGTGCTCGAGTACGTGGCCCGCCTGGCCAGCGAGACGCTGCGTCTCAACCCCAAGGCCCGCCCCCTGCAACCCGCCTTGCTCGACAAGCATTTCCTCCGGAAACATGGTCCCGGAGCGTATTACGGCCAGAAACCTCAAAACGCTAAACCCAGAAAGAAACCGCAACATGCATTGGCTCGATTGGATCGTCATTGCCCTCTACTTCGTGCCTGATCGGCTGGGTCGCCTGGTGGTATGGCCGCCATCAGAAGGACAGCGTGGATTACTTCCTTGCGGGGCGAAACGCCGGCTGGATCGTCATCGGCGCCTCGATTTTCACCTCGAACATCGGGTCCGAGCACATCGTCGGATTGGCCGGCCAGGGCGCGTCGACCGGCATGGCGATGGCGCATTATGAAATGCACGCCTGGTGTCTGATCGTGTTGGCGGGGCTCTTTGTGCCTTTCTACTACAAATCCGGCGTGCAGACGATTCCGGAGTTTCTCGAGAAACGATTCAATGCCCGCGCCCGTTGGGTGCTCTCGTGTGTCTCCTTGGTCTCGTATGTGTTCACCAAGGTGAGTGTGACCGTGTATGCGGGCGCGATCGTGTTTCAGGCCCTGCTGCCCGACACCTTCGGCTCCCCCCAGAACGCCTTCTGGGTCGGCGCCTTCGCCACCGTCATCATCACCGGCATCTACACCGTGTTCGGCGGCATGCGCGCCATCATGTCCACCGCCACGCCCCAGGCCGTCATCATCCTGCTCGGCTCGTTCATTCATCACCGGCATCGGCCTGGGCAAGTTGGGCGGCTGGGGCGAACTGGTGCGCATGTGCAAGGAGAACGCAGAGCAACTTCGCTCTGTGGCGCCCACTGTCTGATCCCGGTTTCCCGTGGCTCGGCGTCCTGATCGCCTCACCCATCATCGGCCTCTGGTACTGGTGCACCGACCAGTACATCGTCCAGCGCACTCTGTCGGCCAAGGACCTGGCCACCGCCCGCCGCGGCGCCATGTTCGGCGGCTTGTTGAAGGTCTGGCCGGTGCTGATCTTCCTGATCCCCGGCATGATCGGCTGGGCCCTGCACCAGAAGGGCATCATCCAGCTGCCCATGAAGATGGTGGAAGGCGGCTCGACGACGATTGACGGCGACCTGGTTTTCCCGACCTTGGTCAAGCTGCTCCTGCCGTCGGCATCCGCGGGCTGATCGTCGCCTGCCTGCTGGCGGCGCTGATGAGTTCGCTGGCCTCGCTGTTCAATTCGAGCGCCTCCTTGTTCACCGTGGATATCTACGAGAAACTGCGCCCCGGCCAGTCGAAGCGGCATCTCCTCATGGTGGGGCGCGTCGCCACCGCCGTGGTCGTGGCGCTGGGCATCATCTGGATCCCGGTCATGGCCAAAGTCTCGAAGGGCGGTCTCTATCAATACCTCCAGAATGTCCAGAGTTACCTGGCCCCTCGATCACCGCCGTGTTCTTCCTCGGCCTGTTCTGGAAACGCATCAACGCGACCGGTGCCGTTTGGGGACTGACCGGCGGGTTCATCCTCGGCATGGCCAAGCTCACCATCCAGACCTTCTTCGGCAAGGGCAAGATCGAGTCGCCCGCCTTTCTGGCCCAGATCGGCGACTTCAACTACCTCTACGCCACCGGCCTCCTCTTCGCTGCCAGCGCGATCATCATGGTCGTGGCCTCCCTCATGACCCCGCCGCCGCCACCCGAGAAGATCCAGAGGCCTGACCTACGGCTCCATCCACCACGAGGCTACCGACGAGATCAAGCGAAGCTGGGATACCGGCAACAAGGTCCTCGCGGCCGTCATCGTGCTCGCCGTGCTCTCGCTGCTACCTGTATTTCAGCTTCTGGTTGAGGTAGCAGGTTTAGCGAGGCTGCACCTCAGACGGACGAGGCGTGTGAGCGGCTCTCGTGGCCGTTGGGTGTCCACCACGATCACCGGCAGTCGACGCCTCGCTAAGGGGCGCCGCTGCGCGGCGCAAAACCTGACTCATTGAGTACAGATTCTGAAAGGAAAGTCGCTCGAACGAAACAGCCCGATGGATCGAGGGTCCGATCCATCGGGCTGCCTGGGGTCCTGAGCGCAGATTAACCTCAGTTCTTGCCCGCCTTTTCCTGATACTTCTTGAGGGTGGCCGCGTACTCTTCCTTCTCGCCCGCCTCGCACAAATCGAGAGCCTTCTTCTGATACTCAACCGCCTCGCTCACCTTGCCGGTGTCGAACAAGGCGCGCGCGTAGGTGTCGAGGATCGAAGGGTCCTTCCCCTCGGAGGCCTCGTAAGCCGCCTTGGCGAACTTCGTGGCGAGGCGCAGGTCGCGTTGTTTGATTTTCTCGTCCGCGAGCAGGGTCCAGGCGATTTGATTGAGCAGCGCGGGGTTCTTGGTCTTGATCGCCGACAGCTTGGCGGCCGCTTCGGCCAACTTCTCCGCGTCGCCTTCCCCTTGCGCCAGCCGCACGTATCCCATGAAGGCCATTTGGCCCTGCACCCGGTCGCGATAGTCGGCCAGATCGAACCCGTCGGGCTTCAGAGGCTCGGCCTGCTTTTCGAGTTCGGCCAAAGTCGCCTCATCCTTGCCCGTCGACAGCGCTTGGCTGTACTCCCGCATGATCTCCGAGAATCGGATCTGCTTGCGCACCTTTTCCGGGTCGAATTTCTCGCCTGGCTCGATACCGCCCAACTCGGTGTCCAGCGCCTCGAGCTTCTTCGCCAACTCGTCGGCGCGGGCCTTCTGCGCATCGTCGTTCGCCACCTCGTAGAACTCCTCGAGCAGCTTCTGAGCTTCCGCTCGTTTCTTCGAAACGGCCATGTCGTACTTGCCATCGAGAATCTGCTGAATGGTCTGGTCCAGTTCGGCCATGGGATGGCCGTGCCATACGATTCGCCCTTCTTTGTCGACCACAAACGCGTGTGGAATGCCGTTCATCCCATACGCTTTCATGTATGCTGCGAATGTCTTCCGGTCTTTGTCGGCGGCCACGACATAATCCATCTTGTCGCCCTGCTTTTCCACAAACGGCTTCACCACGCTGGCCTTCTCGTCCGAGACGCCGATAAACACGACGTCCTTGGCCTTGTACTTCTTCTGCAACTCGGTCAGATGCGGAATGCTCGTCCGGCACGGCGGACACCACGTCGCCCAGAACTCGACGACAAAGATCTTCTTTCCCTTGCCGGACGCCAGATCAACCGGCCCTCCCTTCACCCACTCCGCGATCTCGAGCGCAGGGGCGGGATCGCCAAGATTCCCACTGGGGGCTTCATCGGCCGCATGAACACACCAACCAACCGCCAGGGCGGTTGCCAATACTGAGAACGTCTTCATGTATAGAATTCAGTACGCGGGCCTAAAATGTTTCATAAACCAGGCGCCGTCAACCGCGGCTTTGAAGCCGGACAACTCCCCGCGCCTTTGTAGGCCGGGTCCCCCGACCCGGCGTCGCACCGAGCGGACGCCGAGGGCGAATGATGTGTCGCAAACGCCCGGGCCCGCGGAGTAATCTGCCCCGCGCATGAATCGCATCCGCCTGTTGCCCGAGCAGGTGGCGAATCAGATCGCCGCCGGCGAGGTCATCGAACGCCCCGCCAGCGTGGTGAAGGAACTGGTGGAGAACGCCCTCGACGCCCAGCCCACGCGCATCCAGATCGAGGTGCAGGCAGGCGGACGCAGCCTCATCCGTGTCACCGACGACGGCCTGGGCATGAGCCGCGACGATGCGCCTGCTCTGTTTCGATCGGCATGCGACGAGCAAGATCCGGCGTGCCGAGGATCTGGACGGCATCGCTACGATGGGCTTCCGTGGCGAGGCGCTGCCCAGCATCGCCAGTGTCAGCCGACTGGCCCTCACCACGCGCGAACGCGACGGCGCGTCGATCGAGGCCACGCAGGTGCTCATCCATGGCGGGAAGATTGTCGAGGTGCGCAGCGCCAGTGGCCCGCCCGGCACGTCGGTCGAGGTGCGCCACCTGTTCTTCAATCTCCCGGCCCGACGCAAGTTCTTGAGGAGCGAGGAGACCGAGCGATCGCATGTGCATCACTATCTTCTCCTGGCAGCCCTGGCCTATCCGGAGGTGGGATTCACGTTTGTCCACGACCAGCGGATGGTCTGGCAGTTGCCGGCGATCGCGACCACGCAGGTCTGCGCCGATCGCCTCAAGGCTGTGCGCGAGCGCCTGCGCGCCCTCTACGGATCCGATCTGAACCTCGTGCCGGTTGACGCGTCCACCCCAGTTGGTTCCACCCCGACCGGTGCAGCCGGAACGGTCAACCCTCAGGCCGAAGGCGAATCGGGACAAAGCGAGCCGGGCACGCCGCCGCACCTCCGGTTGTGGGGATTCATCGGCGCTCCGGGAGTCTCGCGCGCCACGCGCGAGGATCAGCACCTGTTCGTCAACCGCCGTCCCATCGACAACCGCAGCCTCCATTACGCCTTGCTCGAAGGCTATCACACCAGCCTCATGAAAGGCCGTTACCCGGTGTGCTGCCTGTTTCTCGAAATGGCGCCCAGCCTGGTCGACGTCAATGTCCACCCCACCAAGCGCGAGGTCAAATTTCGCGACGAGTGGGCCGTTCGCCGGTTTGTCACCGGCGCAGTCCGCGAGGCCCTGTTGGCCTACCACGTGCCGAGCCCGACCTCTCCTCCTTCTCGTCTCCCGGACAACGCCGCTCCGGACATCGGGACAAACGCCCCCTCCGCCGAGCAACGCTGGATCGACTACGGCAGAGCGGCACCCCCATCATCCGAGATCCCGCAAACGCACGCCCAACCGAAGGCACCCGCGCCTCTGGCAACGCCGGCGGCTTCGCCCAGGCCGACGTTCCCTCCCGCCTCGGCGCCTCGGTCGGCCCAGCAGCCGGCCCCGAACGCCCCGACCATCGTCGAGTCCTGCCCCCAGCCACCGACTGAGTCCACCGACGCAGGCGGCCCGGAGACGGCGCCTGCGTCTGGCTCGAGCCCGCTGGCCGGGTCAGGGCCGGCGGCCCTTGCCCCGTCACCGGCGGCGGCTGGTCCGACGCCGCTGCTGAATGTTCCACTGCGTTTCGTGGGCGTGATCGGGCGGCTTTACGTCGTGCTCGAATCGGATCGCGGGCTGGTGCTGATGGACCAGCACGCGGCCCACGAACGGGTCCTGTTCGAGCAAATGCTCGAACGCCTCGAACGCGGCCACGCCCCCAGCCAGCGTTTGCTGCTGCCGGAAACCGTCGAGCTGAGCCCGCGCGACGCGGTCTTCCTGCGCGAACACTTGGCGCTGCTGAGTCGGTTGGGTGTGGGTTTGAGCGAGTTTGGCGAACGCACGTTTTTGCTGGACGGGCTGCCGCCGTACGTGCGCACCACGGACGCGCGTCAGTTCGCGCTCGAGCTTGTGGATGCGCTCAAAGCCGCCGGGCGAGAGTTGAACTCGATGCGTCTCGGCGAGGACATGGTGGCCAAGACCGTTTGTCGTCATGCGGTCAAGGCCCACGATGCCCTTGTGGGGGTCGAACTCGAACGACTGGTCGAAGACTTACGCCGGTGCGCGATGCCCTACACCTGCCCGCACGGGCGCCCGACTCTGATCGAGTTGGGTTACCGCGAGCTCGAAAAGAAGTTCGGGCGGGTCACTTGACCACCGGCCTCAACACCATGTTGCGGTAATCCACGGCCTCGTGATCGCCCTGGAGATAGATGGGACCGGGGCGAAATTCGTCCGACCACAGCGCCCCGCCGGTGCAGCCAAGGACCGGCTGGTTGTCGATGACCTTTGCGCCGTTGAGGATCACGGTCAGGTGGCGGTCTACCAGCGTGATGTCGAGAGTCTGCCATTCGCCGGCCGGCTTGCTCGCGTTCACCGTCGGGGTGATGCGGCTGTAGAGACCGCCCATGTTGTGCGAATCGGCGGTCTTCCGTAGGAGTCAGCCACCTGAATCTCGTAGATGCCGCGCAGGTAGATGCCGCTGTTGCCGCGTTTGGGCACATTGACTTCGAGCGTGAGATTGAAGTCCTCGAACTCGCGGTCGGTGCGCAGGTTGCCGTAGTGCTTGTGCGGTTTGCCCTCTTCCTGAACCGGGCGGTTGATCAGCACGCCATCTTGCACGCTCCAGCCGTTCGCCGCCCCGGATTCGAGCAGGCGCCAACCGGTGAGATCCCGGCCGTTGAACAATGGAATCGGTTCGCCAAATCTTACTTTGGCAAGGTCGGGCACCGGCGGCAGCGGCGGGATGCGTCGGCCCCGAAACGCGGACCGACTCATCCCCTCCCCGTCGTCGCGCGGATTGGTGAGGTCGAGCGTCGAGATCATCCCCGTCGGCACGTGCTGCGATCAGTTCGGTGAACTGATGCGTTCGCACCGTCTGGCCGGCAGCATTCTTGCGCTTGACTTCCCGCGTCCGCGTGACGAACAGCATGTCGTCCTGGAAGAAAACGCCTGACACGGGCACCACGCTGCCTCCGCCCCACAGGATGCTGCCATCGTAGTAGCCCCGTTCCTTCGTGATTTCGAGCCAACCCGCCCCTCCGCCCGGAATGGTCAGTGCCCACCGACCGAGGAACGGATTCTCGGCTGCCGACACGGTTTGCAGGGTGAACGCAGTGAGCGCCAGACCGAGCGTCCGGCGCAACCCGACAATGGAATTCGCATGCATATCAGTGGCCGGTGTATATGCGAACTCGCAGGCCACGCTGCAAGAAGAATTCTTCTGGCCTTCTGGATTCGTGTGCACGACGAGATTCTCCGGACTGGGAGTCGGATGCATCAAGGGTGCAAGGCGGACGCTCGGGATGCTGATTCAGGCCAAAGGCAATCTTGCCATCGGCACGAATCCCGTGATCCCTGCGGACGCTGCGCTTTGGTTTGCGGGAAGGCTCAAGGTGTGGTTTGTTGGCGCTGAGCACGCCCGGCGCGGCGGCACGGAAGGGATCGTTCAGTTCGTTCTCTCTGCGCGCTCCGCGCCTCTGCGTGAGACAGAGGAGGACTTTGGAAGTGATGAAGGCAGGCATCACCCGTGTCGTCAACGGCCTATCCGAAGACCCCCATCCGCCCCAAGACTCCACCCCTGAAGCCTGAGTGGGAGGGGAGTTCTCGCGCAGAGGCGCAGAGGACGGCATCGATGGGAGGTCCGATCGATCACCCAAGGCGTCGGGTGGACGCCACGGGGTGGTTGGGCTCAAGAGGCTTGGGGTAAACGGCACGCTGCAGCGCGGTCGGTTCAAGCGCAACTTGCGAGGACAAACGTGCAAGAACTCCGCTCTTTGGCCCGTGGCATTCTCGAGTTGCCAGCGAGGCGCGCCTCAAACCAAATCCGAATCCTCAGCTTCATGAGCCGCCCAGTTGTTTTCCCACCCTTTTCTCCCGCGCCTCGCAAGGCACATTCGTTTCAGGATTCACAGGTTTTCCTTCTCGACCTTCCCTTTTCCCCTCTACCCTGGTCTGGTTATGGCATTCGATTCCTTCCGCGATTGGGTGAACGCGCTCGAGCGCGCGGGCGAGTTGCTGCGAATCACGTCTCCCGTCGCCACCGAACTCGAAATCACCGCACTCGCCGACAGCGAGATGAAGCAGTCGGGAGGCGGCAAGGCCCTGCTGATCGAAAAGCCGACCGTGAACGGCCAGATCAGCCCTTTCCCGGTTGCCATCAACACACTTGGCTCGTGGAAACGGATGGCGCTGAGCATGGGAGCGGAGTCGGTCGAGGACATTTCCGCCCAATTGGCCACGTTGATGAAGGCCAAACCGCCTGCCGGTTTCCGCGACACCCTCAAACTGGTCGCCACCGCGCTCGAACTGCGTCATGCCAAACCCAGAATCGTCAAAAGCGGCCCGTGCAAGGAGGTCATCCATCGATTCGAGGCGGCCCAGACTCGCACGACGTCGTGGCCGCCAGCACCGCCCATCGAGAATCCACCCCAGGCACCGCGCGGTAGAACAGAAGAAGATCAGCGTAACCCCCATCTCCGATCTCCCATCTCCGATCTCCCATCTCCGATCTCCCATCTCCCCACTCTCCACTCTCCACTCTCCACTCTTCTTGGCCTTCCGATTCTGAAGTGCTGGCCGTTGGATGGTGGTCGTTTTCTGACCTTGCCCTGCGTGGTCACGCAAGACCCGGACACTGGCGAGCGCAATGTGGGCATGTACCGGATGCAGGTCTACGACGACTGCACGACGGGGATGCACTGGCAACTCCAGAAAGTCGGGGCCCGGCACGGACGCCGTTACTGGGAGACGGGGGCGCGCATGCCGGTGAGCGTCTTTCTCGGAGGCGATCCGGCGCTCACCTTTGCCGCGACCGCGCCGCTGCCCGATGGGCTCGACGAATTCCTTCTTGCTGGGTATCTGCGCCGGAAATCCGTCGAATTGGTCAAGTGCGAGACCAACGACCTCGAAGTTCCCGCCCACGCCGATTTTGTCATCGAAGGTTATGTTGATCCGCGCGAGCCCCTTCGCGAGGAGGGCCCCTTTGGAGATCATACCGGGCATTACACCTTGCCGGAGCCGTATCCTGTCTTCCATGTCACCGCCATCACCCACCGGAAGGATGCAGTCTATCCCGCCACGATCGTCGGGATCCCCCCGATGGAGGATTTCTACATTGGGGCTGCTTCAGTGAAGCTGTTTCTGCCGGTGTTCCAGATGAGTTTCCCCGAGATTGTGGATCTTGCGCTGCCGGCGGAAGGCGTGTTCCACAACCTGGTGTTTGTGAGCATCAGGAAGACGTACCCGATGCAGGCCTACAAGGTCCTGCACGGTCTCTGGGGCATGGGGCAAATGATGTTCAGCAAGTACATCGTGGTCGTGGACGACGACGTCGACGTGCACAACACACGCGATGTCCTTTTTCACCTCGGTGCCAACACAGACCCCCAACGCGACACCGTCTTCACCCGCGGCCCCGCCGACGTTCTCGACCATGCCACGCCGGAACTCGGGATCGGTTCAAAGTTGGGAATCGACGCGACGCGGAAGTTGCCGGGCGAAGGAGGCCGGCAACCGTGGCCGCCGCTGATCGAGATGGACGCTGCGGTCAAGGCCAAGGCCGAAACGTTCCTGCGTCCGAGGCCCAATCAGGCGCCTTAGGTTCTCCGGCGCGGTGTACTCCGGGCCGTAGATGATGCGCAGGTACTCGCGGCCGCGGCACTTGACCGCAGGCTGGATCAGCCCGCGCCGGCCGCGGGCGACGAACTCGAGCGGTTTCACCACCATGCCCTCGCCGCCGCGGGCGGTGAGTTCCTCCCACCAGCGAACTGCGGCGGCCTCGCTCTCCGGATTGGATCACGTCGACGACCGGAACGGCGTGGCGATCAGGAGCCCGCCCGCCAGCCGCGCCAGCGTCTGCATGTGCCAGTCGTGGGGCTTGTCGACGTGGACCTTGCCTTCGGTGGCGAGCAGGTGGAACGGCGCGAGCTTGAGGTCGTCGACTGAATTCGACCGGCCAGCAGTAGCGGCGGTAGGCGGCGACGTAATCGGAGGCCATGGCGCGGCGGGCCTCGGTGCGTGTCACGCAGATCGCCCACGTCGAGGCCGCGGCTCTCGGCCTGCTTCAGCAACTCGACGGCGTCGCCCAGCATCGCGTCGGCCGAAGCGCCGACCGGGGCGTATTGCTCGTTCAGCAGCGCCTGGGCCTTGGCGGACCAGGGCATCAGCTCGCAGTCGAGGCAGATCCAGTCGGTCTGGAACTCATCCCACAAGCCGGCGCGCGTCACCGCCTCGCGCACGCGATCGAGGAAGGCAGCTTCGACCGCAGTCGTCATCGAAGAACCGCCGTCCAGTGCGGGTGTAGGCAGACGCCGAAGCCCTCGCCGACCACGCCAAAGCGCTGCCGGGCGGCATCCTCGTCGCGGCAGACGATGACGACGGCGCGCGACCCCATGTGCTTCTCCTCGCAGACAACGCGCGGCACGCCTGCGTGGCGATAGTAGGCGAACGCCTCGGCCGGATGCTCCAGCAGGCCCGGGTTGCCTGGCTCGTGCCGCACGGCGACATCGTGGGCGGCAGGTAGATCAGCCACTTGGGATTGGCGGCGAACCGGCTCATCACCTCGAGCGCGGCGGTGGCGTTCTCCTCGCGGATGGTCACGCTGCCGTGCAGGCGCGTGCTGACGATGCGCTTGCCCGTGACGTCGGCGAGGTCGAGCAGGTCGTCGTGTCTCTGCTGCGCGGACAGGCCGGGGGCCTGGCTGCGTCGGGCGGCAGAAACGGCCGGCGCGGCTGCGGCGTAGGTCTGCCGGCGACGGGCACGGAAACCAGTTCGCGCTCGGGATAGCGCAGCGCGGTCAGCTTGCCGCCGAAGACGCAGCCGGTGTCGATGTTGATGGTGCGGTTCAGCCACTCCGGTTCCGGCACGGGCGTGTGGCCGTAAACGACCATCGCGGAGCCGCGATACTCGGCGGCCCAGTTGTAGCGCACCGGCAGGCCGAACTCGTCGGTCTCGCCGGTGGTTTCGCCGTAACAGCGCGAACTCGCGAACCGCGCCCGAGCCGCGTCCCTGCATGGATTCCTTCATGCCGGCGTGGGCGACGACCAGCTTGCCGTCGTCGAGCACGTAATGGCTGACAAGCGAGTCGATGAACTCGGCGACCTGTTTGCGGAACGCCTCGGGCTCGTCTGGCCAGCTGGGCGAGCGACTCGGCCAGGCCGTGGGTGATCTGCACGTCGCGTCCGCGGAGCTTGCGCATGAGCTTCACGTCGTGGTTGCCCGGCACGCACCAGGCCGTGCCGCTTCCGACCGCGCGCATCACCAGCTGCAGCACCTGCGGCGTCTTCGGCCCGCGATCCACCAGGTCGCCGAGGAAGACGAGCTTGCGGCCTTGCGGATGCCAAAGCGGCAGAGTGTCGGATTCCGGGTGCGAGGCGGTCGGAGGTGGCGATCCCTCCGGAGTCGCGGGTAGGCTGCCGTCGGGAGCCGAGGCTCGGCAACGTGTAGCCGAGCTTCCCGAGCAGCTCGGACCAGCTCATCGAAGCACCCGTGGACGTCGCCGATGATGTCGAACGGCCCGTGCTCGTGCTTCAGGTTGTTCCAGAGCGGCTGGCGCTCGATGACCGCGCCGTCGACCTCCTCGACGGATTGAGCACATGCACGTGGCGGAATCCTTCGCGCTCGAGGCCGCGCAGCGACCGGCGCAACTGCCGCGCCTGCTGGCGGATGACGTGGGCGCCGAAGTCGCGGTCGGGACGCGCCCGGTTGCGCTCGTGCGCGATCCGCTCCGGCATGTCGAGGACGATGGCCACCGGCAGGCAGTGGAACTCGCGCGCGATCTGCACGAGGGGCTTGCGCGCCTCCGGCTGGACGTTGGTGGCGTCCACCACGGTGAGCTGGCCCGCGCGAGCCGCTTGCGGGCGATGAAGTGCAGCAGCTCGAAGGCGTCCGGCGTCGCCGCCTGGCTGTTCTCGTCGTCGGACACCAGGCCGCGGCAGACGTCCGACGACAGAATCTCGGTCGGCTTGAAATGCCGGCGCGCAAACGTGCTCTTGCCGGAGCCGGACACACCGACGAGAACGACGAGGGAAAGTTCGGGGATCGTCGAGCGTCATCGGGCTGAACACCCCCATCTGCGTCGGCGCCCCGAGGGCCGCCATCTCGGGGCCGACGGGCAGGAAACGACGCGGTAGCCAAACCGCGTCGCGACACGGCCAGCCCAATCCTGGAATTCCGGCGGGTCCACTCGAACCGGTGGTCGCGGTGGCGGAACTGCGCCGCCGGAAGCGTTTCCCACTTGCACGTTGTACTCGCGGTTGGGGGTGGTGATCACGACCGTCGCGGGCCGGGCGAACTCGAACAGCACGCGCTCGAAGGCGGCCAGGCGCGGCGGGTCGAGGTGTTCGATGACCTCGACCACCGCGGCGGCATCGAAGCCGGCCAGGCGTTCGTCGCGGTACATCAGGGAGCCGTGAAGCAACGTCAGCCGTTCCTTTTGGCGGGCGGGCAAGCGGTCGTAATGCAGGCTCGTCCGCCGCGATCTCGAGCGCGCGATGCGACACGTCCAGGCCGACGATCGCGTCGAACTGGCGTCTCCCGGAGCAGCACGCGCAGCAGGCGGCCCTCGCCGCAGCCGAGGTCGAGGACGGATTGCGCGCCCGCGGCTTTGCAGCACGGCGAGAACGGCGCCCAGACGCTGCTCGTTGAGCGAGGTTGGCGCCGCGTCCTCCTTCGCAAGGCGGATCCCGCAGGCGCCGTAGACTACACGACGCGGTTCCGGGCGAGGTCCAGCGACGTCTCTTCGCGCCGGGCACTCGCGGTCTCGTCGGGATGCGGGTCGCTTTCGTCCGCGAGTTGGGCGAGGGCGTCGGTGACCAGGCTGCGCTGGTGCTTGAGGTAGCGGCGCGCGATGGCGTCGCGCTCGGGATGCGACGCGAGCCAGCCTTCGCCATGGCGGAGGAGCTTGTCCACTTCGTCGTCGCCCACCCAGTAGTGCTTGTCGTTGTCGAGCACGGGCACGAGCACGTACAGATGGCTGAGCAACCAGGTGAAGCGGCAGGGTGGCTTCGAGCTCGACGCGGTGATACGCGCTTTCGCCCCATGCCGGGAAACGCTCGTCGAGCGGGAGACGCGTGGCGCGCGACGTGATAGCCGAGCGGCTCGAACAGCCTGCGCAGAAAGGCTTCTCCCGCCGCGGCAGGGCAGGGCGGACAGCGCAGCGCGCAGAGCGGGATGGGCTGGTCGGCGAGCTCCGGGCGCTCCTTGCTCTTGCCCGCCAGGGCGCTGCCGAACACGTCGGCGATGGCGACACTGAGAAACGACGAGGCCGCGTAGGGCCGGTCGTTGACGTACCGCTCAAGCAAGCCGCCCTTCGCCGGCAGGGCCGCGGCGGTTGCGCACCAAGCCCGACCGGATCGACTTCGACCAGCAGCGCGACGGTGCAGCGCTCCTCGCTGGCTTCCGGGTAGAAGACGTGCGCCCGGCCGAACGACAAAGCGAAGGCTGGCGCGCGCCGGGTTCTTGCGGAGCAGGTAACCCAAGTCGGTCGCCGGCCGGTGCGTCGTCGAGATTGTGAGGAGCATGGGGGAAGGCTATCGGCTTGCCGGCAGGTTGACAGCATTCGCGAGCGGTCGACTCGCGTCGCATCGCGATCGAATCCAATCCCATGGCAGTTCCGCAGTCGGTCGGAAGGCAGCGCTACCGGCGTAGCGGAGGAGGCTGCGACGGAATTGCTGTGCGGCGGGGCGGCGGTCAAGGTTGGTAGTCAGATCGAAGCCGCACACCAGGAGCGATCCGCCGGCGACTCGCGCCTCGAACACATAGGCCAAGAGCGTGTTGAAGTGGAAATCGGGCACCAGTTGGACGATGGGTCGGAAACCGGGGGGCGCGCCGTCGAGTTCGATGGTGGTGGCTCCGGTGCAGAGGTCGTGCCATTGCCAGTCGCTCCAGCCCTGATTGGGGAACGCCTCCAGTGCGGGATGCCCGGGGGCGCAGAGTACGCCCAACGAGGAGAACTTGTTTCCCCACCAACCGGCGGACCAGTAGACCGATGCGAAGCCCGCAGGGGCGGCATGCGCATTCTTGAGACCATGCGCCAGCAGAAGCACCTTTCCGCCGGCACGAAGGGCCTGTTCTGAGGCATCATCCAACGTGGCGGTCACCCGCACACCCTCGGGGATGGATTCATCGGCGAGTGTCGGGTAGAGCCAAAGCGCCCACCGGTTCTCCGCATCCGCGAACCGCGCTGTGAACGTCAGGGCCTCAGGCTGCTGAATGCCCACGAGGGGCACGGTGATCGCACTCAAATTCGACACTCCACCGACAGGCACGGGGCCGACCCGCTCCTGGCCCTGAGCGATGGTGTCACCACGGCCGGTCTGCACTGACCAGCGCAAGGGCCCGGCAGGCAGATCGTGGGCGCCGTAGTGGGCGATTTCCAGGCGGGCGTTGAAGGTCTCGTCGGCTGTCCAGACGAACTTCGGGAAGCGCGCCAGAAGAACCGTCGGGGCGTTCCAGGCGCGCACCTCGGCGGCGCTCACGGTTCCCTTGGACTCCCAGAATGGGTCGAGGAGACCGACCAAAGCCTCGCTCTGGCCGGTGAAATCGTTGAGCATGAGCAATTGGTAGCCGGTGTAGGCGCGCGTGCGCAGCATGGCCTCGTGCTCGGCCTTGTATTGCACAAGCTGGAAACGCGCCGATGCACGGACGAAGTCCTTGGTCTGATCGTCGAGCCCGTGGCTCGCCTGCATCCGGCGGAACCTATCGTAGTTCAACGGCAACAGAGGTCCGGTGAACTTGGGCAGCAGGCGCTCGTAATCGGGGAATACAGGGCGTTGTCCGGTCTCGTGGGCAATCACCGGGACCGGCGAAGACTCGGCGGCGGACGCGAAGTCCCAGTCGGTATGGGGGGGGCCGAGGCCGCGGGTACTGGCGCCCGTCTGGTGCGTGTACCAATAGTCATCCGCTGGTAGGAGCTTACGCGCCCCGCAGCCTGTGTAGAGCCGTCGCGGGTCCAGCGTCTTCACCTCGGCCACGGTTGCATTGACCCAATCCCAATCGGCGCTCTGCAGCCCGAATTCGTTCCCGATGGCACAGAGCACGAACGAAGGATGATTGCCGTAGGCTTCGGACATACGGCGCAGCTCGGCACGCAGGAAGGCCGCGACCTGCGGGTCGCGACCGATGCCCAAGGGCTTCGTGACGGTTCCGATGCCCCAGTCATCAACCCAGGCAGGAGTCTCCGGCTGCAGGTAAACGCCCAGACGGTCCGCGGCTTCAAACGCGGCCTCAGGCGGGCACCAGGTGTGGAAACGCACGTGGTTGAAACCGTACTCCTTGACCACCCCCAGCACCCGGTCCCACTCGGGCACGGTCATCGGGGGATGGCCAGTCCGCGGATAGACCGCGCAATCGAGTGTCCCGCGCAGAAACACGCGGCGGCCGTTTACACGGAGTTCGCGGCCAACCCGTGCGACGTGCCGAAAACCGAACGCGACATTCGCCTCGTCGCGAAGACCGCCGTGGCCCTCGACGGAAATGCTGAGCCGGTAGCGAACAGGCTGGAACTCGTCCCACGCCTGCTGCGGTTCCTCGGCGCGCAGCACCAGTTCGTTCGTGGACAAACCGGCTGGACTGGTCAGTTCGATGACGGATTCCGCCAGTGGGCGATCATCGTGATCTCCGCACAACCAAGCCCGCACCCGGGTGAGCACGGGGCTCCGCGTCGCATTCGCCAGACACACCGCTGCGCGCACAGACCGCCGATCCTCCGCAGGGAAGGCGGCGATGGACCGAACCGAGAGCGAATTCGCCACATCGAGCGTGATGTGTCCGATCAAGCCGTTCCAGCGCGACTGGGTTTCGGGTCCGTAGGCGTGGGTGACCGTCGAGATGTTGTGGATCATTCGATTGTCCACGCGCACCGTCAGGCGATGCCCTCCGGGTGCAAGCGGGCCCAACTCGTGGCGATGCTCGGCGACCAGGCTGTCACACTCCCCCGCCCTGCGGCCATCCAGCCACACGTCGGTTTTCCAGAGCGCGCGTTCGACACGCAAGACCGCACGTCGCCCCTGCCACGATTCGGGGACATCGATCTCGCGCTCATACCAAGCGGGTCCTACGAAGAGATGCCGCCGGACCAGGTACCCGTGTTCGTCGGCGCGGATGGGTTCCTTGACGCCGGGAAAACGCGTGGTCACGGGAAAAGGCGCCGCGTGGAGCATGCTGTTCGTGTCGAGCGCGAAACCCAGTCCTGCGCAATCGAGCGTGTTCGGCAGTGCGATCCGCCCGTCACCCACCAGCGGCGCGTCAGCCCAAGCAGCACTCACTCCCTGGTCCTGGGGGTCCAACCGCACACGCCACTGGCCGCTCAGATCCAGGACGTCTCCGGCGACAACCGCGAGCGGGACAAGGAGCAGCGACAAGCTCAAGCAAATCGCGTCGTTCATGGTGGTGTTCTCCGGATGCGTTGGAAGAGAAACGCCCGCACAATGTCGGTCAATACTCGCGTGACTTCTTCTCTCCAGGCATCGGCACGGGGTACTTGCCGTCGGCATCAGCCTGGAGCGGCGCAGGTGAGTCCATCGTCAAGCCATCCACACCGGGCGCGAATTCGTGCTCGCAGTTCAGCATGTCGTCATAGCTGACGATCTGGCCGGTATGGGCCGCCATGCGGCCCATCGAGGTCACGAGGCTGGCGATCGCGCCCCGTTGGGTCTCGTTGTACGGCTTGTCCAGTCGGATCGCATCGATGAGATCGTCCCACTCGAGCTGGTACGGGCTCGGTTCGGGCTGCGGGAAGGCCCAGGTCATGTCGGCGCGGGTGAAGTTCTGGCTCTTGAACAGCCGAACCCGCCCCGGGGAGTGCGACGCCGTCGAAATGACTGCTGATCCCTTGGTGCCGTGTCCGTAGCTGGCAAACTCGCTGTGACAGCCGGCCTGGCTACGCCCGATGTAAAAGAACTTCGTGCCGTCGGCGAATGTGTACTCGACCGAGTAGTTGTCGAGATTCTGGTCGACGGAGTTACCTCGGAAGTGGCGTCCGCCGCTCCCGTGGGCCTGGATCGGCCAGGCGTTCTTCATCCAGCAGCACTCGTCGATCTGGTGAATGTTGAAGTCGCTGAACAACCCTCCGCTCGCCCAAAGGAAGGCGTGAAACCGCTGGATCTGGTAGAGCAGTTCGCTGCGGTCCGCCGGACACGGTCCGGCGGTGCCGGCTGCGCCGCCCATGCGATAGGCGCGCAGCAGCATGAGGTCGCCGATCTCGCCCTGCTGGATGCGGTCATGGAGCTCCTGACGGCCTTTGCAGTGGCGCACCATAAGTCCGACGCCCACCTTGAGTCCTTTGCGGTCGGCTTCTTCGGCCAGGGCCAGCATTTTGCGTGTCGTGGGACCGTCCACGGTGACGGGCTTCTCCATGAACACATGGAGACCCTTGGCGATCGCGTAGGTGAAATGAACCCACCGGAACGCCGGAGGAGTGGCGAAGATGGCCACATCGCCCGCCTTCAGGCAGTCCATCGCCTTGCGATAGCCGTCAAATCCGATGAACTTGCGTTCGCCAGGGACGTCCACGCGGTCGCCAAACTTCTTCTTCAGATTCTCGTAACTGCCGTTGAGTTTCCTTTCAAAGACATCCGACATCGCGACCAACTTGATAGGACCGCTCTTGGTCGAAAGCGCGTTGTCCGCCGCACCCGTCCCGCGTCCCCCGCAGCCGATGAGGGCGAGCTGGATCAGGTCGCTGCCGGCGGCATGCACGTGAGGCAAGGCGAGCCCGGCGAGAGCGGAGGCGCCCGCCAAACGTCCTGTCTTCTGAATGAAGACGCGGCGAGAAGTCAGGTTCGAGTCGGAGCACATTGTCGAGGAGCCTGGTGTGTTCATGAAGGTGTTGGGGTTTTCCCCATGGCACGATGCGAATGCGCGCCTGTCGAGCCAAATCAACTTGCGCGCCCCATCGATTCTCCATCGAGGACCGTGGCGGACGGACAGGCGTTGGGCTTCGCGGCGCCCGGTCAGGCCGGCCCCGTCTCGGCCTTGAGCACGTAACCCACCCCGCGCAGTGTTTGAATCAATGTCTTGTCCGGATCGATTTTCGCGCGAACGCGGTGGACAAGCACATCGACGACGTTGGTCTGAGGGTCAAAACTGTAGTCCCAGACGTGCTCGAGAATCATGGTCTTGGTGACCACGCGCCCTGCGTTGCGCATCAGGTACTCGAGCAGGGCGAACTCCCGCGCCTGCAGATCGATCTTCTCTCCTGCCCGCGTCACCTCGCGATTCATCAGGTCCAGCGTCAGTTCACCCACGGTCAGACGGGTCGGCTCGGGCGCTTGAGAAGCGCGGCGAATCAGCGCCTGCACACGGGCCAACAACTCCGAGAAGGCAAACGGCTTCGTCAGATAGTCGTCCGCGCCCGCCCGCAGCCCCGAAACGCGATCGTCCACGTTCGCGCGGGCGCTCAGGAAAATGACCGGGGTTCGAATCCCTTGCGCCCGAAGGCGTTTGACCAGACTCAAACCGTCGAGCCTGGGCAGGAGGATGTCCATCACCGCGGCGTCGAAACTGGTGATCAGGGCGAGTTCGAGGCCGCGTTCGCCATCAGCGGCGTGGTCCACGGCGAAACCGGCCTGCTTGAGGCCTTTCACCAGGAACGACGCAATCTTGGGATCGTCTTCCACTACCAGGAGTCTCACGGCGTCGCTCATCATGGGCGCTTCGACGATCGGTTCAAGCGGAGAGTGACGCGGAAGTGCAGAGTGAAGAGTGCAGAGTGCAGAGTGAAGGGACACACTCCACCCCGCTCCGAGCGCGCCAGAGCGAGAGGTTCACACCGAAAACAGAGCGTCGATCACCCCCCCAGCTTGCTGGGGTCGCCCACGTCGCCTTTATTGAAGTTGACGTATTCCTCCGTCAGATCGGCGGCATAGAGGATCGTGGTCGATCGGCCGAGGTTGAGCCGGATGTGGAGATCGAATTCGTTCGGCGCGACCGCGGCGCACAGTTGTTTGAATGTCGCCGATGTCGGTTGGCCGCGCTTCAGGCTCCAGAGGACTCGGCGCGCGCCGGGCGCGCTGTAGCCGATGTCGACTTTCCGTTCTTCGATTCTGGCCGAACTGTAGCCCAGGGCGTCGATAATCCGGCCCCAGTTCGGGTCGCCACCGAACCAACTGGCCTTGACCAATGCGCTGTTGGCCACGGCGCGCACCGCAGCGTCGGCCTCGGTGGGCGATCCAGCGCCCGACAGACGGAGTGTCACGAATCGGGTCACGCCCTCGCCATCGCGCACGATCATTTTGGCCAACTCGAGGCACACGTGATCCAGCGCAGCCTGGAACAGCGCTGCGCCCCCGCCCGGTCCGCCCGTTCCCGAGGAGCGCAGCGGCGGATTGCCCGCCAGACCATTCGCCAGAACGAGGACCGTGTCGTTGGTGCTCATATCGCCGTCGACCGTGATGCGGTTAAAACTCTGGGCAACGGCGTCCGCCAGCGCCTGACGAAGCAGCCTTGGCGCAATCGCGACGTCCGTGGTCAGGAAAGCCAGCATCGTGGCGTGCAACGCCGCCCGCGATGCGGCGCCCGGGCGGCGTCCGGTTGCGCTCATTTGGGGCTGAATCATGCCGGCCCCTTTGCACACGCCGCCGATCCGCGCCGTCCGGCCTGCCAGTTTGAACTCGACCGCGATCTGTTTTGGTCGGGTGTCGCTCGTCATGATCGCCTCGGCGACCTCTGCCGCGTGCTCCGGGGCATTCCCCAACAGACCCGCGGCCCGGCGAATCCCATCGCGGACATTGCGCATGGGCATCGGCACACCGATGCGCCCGGTCGAACCAACCAACACCTGCTCCGATGGCAAGTGAAGTTGCGCCGCGGCGAGCGCGGCCATTTCGAGGGCGTCTTGCAGGCCACGGCGCCCAGTGCAGGCGTTGGCGTTGCCGGAATTGACCACGATGGCCTGCGCGCGGCCTTTGGCCACGCGCGGGAGGCACACCTTGACCGGGGCGGCGCAAACCTGATTGGTGGTGAACAAGCCGGCTGTTGTCGCCGGGACCTCGGACACAATCAGAGCAAGGTCGCGTTTCGGCCCTCGCTGGGATCCCTTTCCGGTCCCAAGGCGTTTGATGTCACAAAACACCCCGCTGGCCAGGAAACCCTGAGGGGCGACGACGGAACCGGAAACGTGAGTGAATCTGGTCTTCATTGCTGGGATGCATGCTGTCTTCGAGTGACTCTTTTCCTAAAGGTTTTTCTAAAGGGGGCGGCTGTTCGCGCCGCGCAGCGGCGCCACTGAGCGAGGCGTCGACTGCCGGTGACCGCGGTGGACACCCCGTGCAGACGAGTTGTCCGCACGCCTCGCCGGTCTGAGGGGAAGCTTCGCTAATACGTGGCTTCGAAGTTCTCCCGCAGTTTGGCGTGGGCCGGCGAGACGCTCTCAACGTGGCCGTCCGGCATGACGACGGTTCCTTTGCCTTTGTTGAGGTAATCAGCGGTGCTGACCCGTTGCCCCCGCCCCACCCAATGCCGGGCGGACAGGGAGTTGTCTCCGACCGCCGTGCCGGGCACCCAGCGTCCGTCGTCGATGACGGGGAAAGCCGATTGGCGCGCATCGCTGTTCTCCTCGATGATCATGAGCTTGCGGGAGGGGTTCTTGATGAAATTCATCTTGAAGTGCAAGGGAGCGACTCCGGAGCCGTACAGGGACGATATGCCCGCGCTCGCGCCGCGGCTGTCGACGCCCAGGCTGTTGAACGAGTAGCTGTAAAGGTACGGGTTGTCGCCGCTGGGTCGTTGCAGCCACTTTCGTTCGCGATCCTGGGCGTCCCGGTCGGCAGGACAACGAAACAAGTTTGCGTTGAACCGCCCGATGAAGGGGGCGATGGCGCTATTCTGGACATTGGTGAAATAGGAGGAGGGAAGAGTCGGATCGTTGGATGAGCGGAGCGTCAGGTTCCAAAAAATCCAGTCCTCCTTCATCGCCACGTACGAGCCTTTCGAGGCAGGGCCTGGGAAGGTGTCGTTATAGTCATCGGTGTACATGATCATGGCGGTGCCGATCTGCCTGAGGTTGCTGCGGCATACGGACTGATTGCCTTTGTCCTTGGCACGCGCCAACGCCGGCAGCAGCATCCCGGCGAGGATCGCGATGATCGCAATCACCACGAGGAGTTCGATGAGGGTGAACGCGTTGCGTTTCATAGTTCTTGAATGATGAAGGCATCCTCGGACGACCCTGGAGGACTGTCAAGCTCCGGCGGCGGGGCAGGCGTGCTGGCTGGGATCGGGCAGCCAGGCCCGAGCGCGGTTCACTTCAGCGTTGCCCCGCGGCGGCAGACGTGTAAACCAGCCCCATGCTCAACTACATCTGGCTCGCGTTGATGGTCCTCGCGGTGTTGATTGCGGGGGTTCAGGGGCGCTTGAACCAGGTGACCGATGCGGCCTTCGACGCGGCCAAGACCTCGGTCATGAGCATTGCGTTGCCGCTCATCGGCATTACCGCCTTGTGGTTGGGCGTGATGCGATTGGCGGAGAAGGCGGGCTTGGTGATGGTCCTGGCGCGGCGTCTCCGCCCCCTGCTCCGTCGGTTGTTTCCGGATGTGCCGGAGGATCATCCGGCCATGGGGTCGATCCTCATGAACCTGGCGGCGAACATGATCGGTCTGACCAATGCAGCGACACCGCTGGGCCTGCGGGCCATGACCGACCTGGAGCGACTCAACCGGCGACCGGGCACGGCCACAAACGCGATGTGCACGTTCCTGGCGTTGAACACCAGTTCGGTGCAACTGCTGCCAACCACTGCCATCGGTATTATGGCCGCAGCCGGGGCCGCCAACCCCACCGCAATCGTCGGCACCGCACTCATCGCCACCATCTGCTCGACCGCCGTCGGGATCATCGCTGTCAAGACGCTCGAACGGTTGCGCGTTTTCCGGCTGCCGGCACAGGAACCAGCCTCGATGCGACCGGACCCCGAGCCGGGCGATCAGCCTGCCAGGGAAGACCAGGCCGAGTGCCGGGTCGAGCCGGCGCCGGTCTGGGCAAGACTGGTCCTGGCGGTCTACGGCGCGCTGATGCTGGCGGCGTTCATCCAGTTGATGCGGCAGATGCCTGCGTCGGCGGAGACCGCGACCCCGTTTCTGCGGCTTATGAATGCCGTGTCGGTCCTCGCCATCCCGTTTTTCCTTTCCTTCTTCCCGCTCTACGCCGCGCTGCACCGCGTCCGCGTGTATGAGGAATTCGTCGAGGGCGCGAAGGAAGGTTTTCAGGTTGCTGTGCGCATCATTCCCTTTCTCGTTGCGATGTTGGTGGCGATTGGGACATTCCGCGCTGCGGGCGGTGTCGACCTTTTTGCGCAGGCGCTGCGGCCAGTGCTCGACCTGCTGCGATTTCCAGCGGAATTGCTGCCGCTGTGCCTGACTCGCCCGCTGAGTGGGAGCGCCACAATCGGCCTCTTTGCCGACGTGGTAAAGACGTTCGGCCCCGACAGCATCCTCGCTCGCATGGCGGGAACGATTCTCGGGAGCACCGAAACGACATTCTACGTCATCGCGGTCTATTTCGGCGCCGTGGGCATCCAGCGGGCGCGCCACGCGGTCGCGGCAGGGCTCCTCGCCGATCTGGCGGGCATCATCGCGGCGATTGTGGTCTGCCGGATTGCCTTCGGCTGAGCGCAGCCGCCCTTAGCCTGCATTTCTCACCACTTTTTGCCACCGCGAAGCCGGAGTTCTCAAGAGAAGTCAGCATGCAGGCTAGGAAAGCAAAACCGCGCCCGAGTGGAGGGAGGGAACCCGGCAACAGAGTGTCGCCGGACCCGCGAGGATTCGGAAACGCTCCGACCCTCATATTCCCCTGTGCGGGCGCGGTTTTGCCACAGCCCGGATTTCGTTGTCATCCTCCCGGTGGTGAGAAATCCGGGTTAGCCCGCATTTCTCAACAACTGTTGATGTCATCTGACCGGTCACCGTCCCATTTCACCTGAAATGCGGCTTACTGCCAAGTCGGCGGGATACGCTACACAGACCCCTCACCCCAGCCCTCTCCCATCCGATGGGAGAGGGTGCCCGGAGGGCGGGTGAGGGTGACGGTGTAGTGCATCCCGATGATTCCTCAGCAAGAACCCTGCTCCGGTCCGGGCGGGCTGGCGCTGAGCCTGCGGGCGAGAATCGCTCCGACGAGGGCTGGGTTCGCCTTGCCCTGGCTCAGCTTCATGACCTGGCCCTTGAGGAAGTTCAGGGCGGCAGTCTTGCCGGCGCGGTAGTCGCCCGCCGGGCCCGGGTTGACGGCGATGGCCTGCCGGCACAAGGCGTCGAGAGCGCCGGCGTCGGTCACCTGCGCCCAGCCCCTGCGCTGAACGATGGCGCTGGGACTCTCGCCCGTGGCGAACAGGTCCGCGAACACATCCTGGGCCATCCGGCTGCTGATCCTGCCGCTGTCGACCAGGTCGACCAACTCGCACACGTGCTCGGGCGCGAACTTCAGATCGGCGAGAGTGGTCTGTGATTCCGCGAGCTTGGCGCGGAGATTGTTGATGATCCAGTTGGCGACGGCCTTCGGGTGGCGCGACGTTTTGCCGACGCCCTCGAAATAGGCGCACAGCGCCGGGTCATCGACGAACGCCTGGGCGTCCGTTGCGGGCAACTGGTAGTCGCGCATGAGCCGTTCCTTGCGCGCCAACGGCAATTCGACAACGCGCTGGCGGACTTGGGCGAGCCACGGATCGGTCGGCTCGAAGGCCATCAGGTCCGGATCGGGGAAGTAGCGGTAATCGTGCGCGTGCTCTTTGGTGCGCATCTCCTCGGTGATGCCGCCGGCGTCATCCCAGCGGCGTGTGGATTGGACCAGCGTGCCGCCGCGCTGCAGGACCTCGATCTGACGCGGGATTTCGTATTCGAGGGCGCGGCGGACCCCGCTGAAGCTGTTCATGTTCTTGATCTCGATCTTCGCTCCCAGATCGGGGACGCCACGAGGCCGGACGCTGACATTGACGTCGCAGCGGACCATGCCCTTCTCCATGTCGCAGTCGCTGATGCCGCCATAGACGAGCACATCTTTCAGGGCGTTGAGGTACGCATAGGCCATGTCGGCGCCGGTGATGTCGGGTTCGGACACGATCTCGAGCAGGGGAACGCCCGCGCGGTTGAAGTCGACGCCGCTCGTGCGCTCGAAATGCGAGTTCTTGCCCACGTCTTCTTCCAGGTGGGCTCGGGTAATCCGCACCCGCCGCTTGCCACCTTCGAACTCGAAATCCAGGTACCCCCCAAGGGTCGACGGGCGATCGTATTGGGTGATCTGGTAGTTCTTGGGCATGTCGGGATAGAAATAGTTCTTCCTGTCAAACTTGGCGAAGCGGGGAATTGTGCAGTTCAACAGCAGTCCAGCGAGCACAGTCAGACGAAGGGCTTCATCGTTGGCCACAGGCAAAACCCCCGGCAGACCCAGGCAGACGGGACAGACATTCGTGTTGGGCGGCGCGCCGAAAGCGTTGGCGCACCCGCACCACATCTTGGAACGGGTCTTGAGCTGGACGTGCGTTTCCAGCCCGATCACAGCTTCGTACTCCATAGCTCAACACGGTTGTGCCATAGGCTCCGGGGCCTGGACACCTCTTTTCAACGTTCCGTCACCCTGGTTGGTCGCGGAGCCAGGCGCAGCTTCGGGTGCCTGGGAGCCTTCGCAGCACGGACGCCTTCCAGCGGATCGCCTGCTTGCGCCCGACGGAGCAACTCCGCCTGGCTGTCGAGGGGGCGGACGCCGCGCGGCGCGGACAGACGGTGATACTCCCCCCCCGAGTCGAGGGCGCGGGCCTTCACGTTGTCGGCGAGAATGACCGAATCGAGTTCGCGCAGGAGACGCTCACGCAGGTTCCCGTCCTCGATCGGGAAGGCCACTTCGATGCGTTTGAAAAAATTTCGGGGCATCCAATCGGCACTGCTGAGCCATACCTCGGGCTGGCAGGCGTTATGGAAAACGAAGATGCGGCTGTGTTCGAGGAAGCGGCCTACGATGCTGCGGACCCTGATGTGATCGCTCAGGCCGGGGAGCCCGGGCCGCAGGCAGCAGATCCCACGCACGACGAGGTCAACCTGCACGCCGGCTTGGGAGGCCTCATAGAGCGCGTCGATGATCTTGCCGTCAACCAGAGAGTTCATCTTGGCCACGATGCGGGCCGGCAATCCCCGGCGCGCGTTCTCGGTTTCGCGCCGGATGAACTCGCACATTCGGTCGTGGAGCTCGAACGGGGCCACGATGAACTTCCGGGCGCCCTGAAACTGGGCGATTCCCGTGAGCAGGTTGAACAGGCAAGTGGCATCCTCGCCGAACTCGGGATGCGAGGTCAGCAGGCCAATATCGGTATACAACCTGGCTGTGGTGGGATTGTAGTTGCCGGTGCTCAAGTGGAGGTAACGGCGGATCCCGTCGTCGTCACGCCGCACCACGAGCGTCACCTTGCAGTGAATCTTGTAGCCCACCAACCCGTAAACGACATGGACACCGGCGTGTTCGAGCTGACGAGACCACTCGATGTTGTTGGCCTCGTCGAAACGCGCCTTCAATTCCACCACTGCCGTCACTTGCTTGCCATTGCGCACCGCGTCCATGAGGGCGCCGATGATTCGGGCGTCGCCGCCCGTCCGATACAGCGTCTGCTTGATGGCGAGTACGCGCGGGTCGGCAGCCGCCTGTTGGAGGAACGCGACCACGCTTTCGAAGCTGTCGTACGGATGGTGAAGCAGGATGTCCTGGGTCCGCATCAGGGCGAACACGTCGGCCTGGTCGCGCAGAGGGTGTGGCGGCGGCGCCAGGAAAGGCGGGTCGCGCAGTTCGGGCGAGCCTGCCTCGGCACAAAGCGCCATCAGCCGCGCCGGATTCAGTGGCCCATCCAGGACGTAGAGATCGTCGGCTTCCAGGCGCAGGGTGCGCAGGAGTTGATCGCGGATGTGGACCGGGCAATCGCGCTCGACTTCCAGGCGCACGGCTTCGCCTTTCATCCGCCTGTGCAACTGCGTCTCGACCGCCTTGAGCAGGTTGGCCACTTCCTCCTCGTCGATGTAAAGCTCGCTGTTGCGCGTGACCCGGAAGAGCCAGTACCCCAGGATGAGCGTGCCGGGAAAGAGGTCCGCCAGATAATGGCCGATCAACTCCCCCAAATAGACAAACTGCTGCGGGCCGTTCGGGCGCGGAAGCTGGATCAGACGCGGCAGAATCCGCGGAACCTGCACCACGGCTAAGCGCCGGCGCTTGCGTCCGCCGATCTTGGCGCGAACCTCCACAACGAGATTGAGGCTCTTATTGAGCAGCAGCGGAAATGGATGCGCGGGATCGATGCACAACGGCGTCAGGACGGGACGCACCTCGGCCCGATAGAACCGATCCAGCCACTCGAGGTCCCCGTCCCGCAGGCTGGCGCTGCGGACAAAAGCGATGCCGTGACGAGCCAGTTCGGGAACGAGTTGCTCCTTCCAGCAGGCGTATTGGTCCTGCACCATCCGACGAACGCGTGCCGCGATCGCCCGCAGACACTCGGAGGGCGTCTGACCGTCAACGGATCGCCCCGCGTATCCGCTCTGCACCTGCTGTTTCAAACCGGCGACCCGCACCTCGAAGAACTCGTCCAGATTCGAACTGACGATGCAGAAGAACTTCACCCGCTCGAGCAATGGGTTGCGCGGGTCCAGCGCCTCGTCGAGCACACGCTGGTTGAACTCGAGCCAACTCAGCTCGCGGTTGATGTAGCGGTTGGGGTCCCGGAGCATAGTCAGCCAGGCTTCGCCTCAGACCATTTGCGATTCTCAACTTCAAGAACACTCGCCATGCCTTCCCTCTCTCCCGCGCCTCGCTAGGGCCCACTATAGCCCACCCCCGCCCTTTGGCGAGCCACTTCTGGCCCAGGTCAAGGTTCATGGGAAGCGGCCTGTTCCTTTTTGAACTGCTCAGTGAACATGAACCTGACGCCGCAGGTAGGGCGCGCAGTCCTCTGCGCGCCGACGGCGGCCAGGGGACTGGCCGCCCTACCAAATCGAGGTTCCTGGTGAGTCACCTGTTCCTTTTTGAACTGCTCAGTGGCCATGAACCTGTACCGCCGGCTTTCCAGCCGGCTCGGGGGCAGTCACATGAGATTCCACCGTGCCGACCTGGAGGTCGGCGGTACGGGGGAGGTTCCTGGTGAGTCTTGAGGGTCGCGGGCGGTCGATGTACGCTGCGCCGCATGACACGACCTTGGTTCGGATTGTCGCCCGCGACCGTAGGGATGGTCGTGGTGGAGTGGGGATTGGCGTGCGGCTGCGTTGCAGCTCCTGCCGGTGGCGCGGCGGAGGCGGAACCAACCTGCCAGAACCCCCTGCTGGCAGGCAACCTGGCCGATCCCGCGGTCATTCGCCACGCGGGCCTCTTTTATTTGTACGCGACAGGCGAAGTGGACGGCGACCGCGGGACGCGCGTTTTCACTTCGACCAACCTGGTGGACTGGGAACGCGGCCCGATCGTGTTCCGGCCTGACCAACCGCATGTCTGGGCGCCCGATGTCTGGCGCGACCCTGGATCGGGCCGGTTCTATCTCTACTACACAGTCAACCAAACTGTCGGTGTGGCCGAGGCCGACAATCCGCTCGGCACGTTCACCGTGCGGCGCAAGTTCTTCGATCAAGCCATCGACGCCCACCTATTCCAAGACGACGATGGGCGCCTCTTCCTCTACTACGTGCAATTGCCCGGCTTTCGCATCTCGGTCCAACCCATGCGGACTCCGACAGAACCGGACGGCGAGCCGACGCTCGTTCTGCGTCCGGAGAGCGAGTGGGAAAAGCGGAATGGCCACGTCACCGAAGGCCCATGGCTGATCAAGCACGCGCGCCGCTACTATCTCCTGTACAGCGGGTCGGGGGCGGACACACCCGATTACGCCGTCGGCTACGCGGTTGCCGACGCCCCTCTGGGCCCGTTCGTCCGAGCGCCGCATAACCCGATCATTCACCGTTCGGAGGGCCTTTATGGCCCTGGCCATGGCTGTGCCATCCGGGATGACGCCGGTCAGTGGTGGCACATCTACCACCAGAAGGAGAGCGAACGAATCGAGTGGAAACGGTTCGTTTGCCTGGACCCGCTTTGGTTCGATCAGGAGGGACGGCTGCTCGGACGCGCCACCCGGGGCACGCCGCAGCCGGTGCCCGTGATCTCCGCTCGGCCGGCTGCTGCGGTGAAGTAGCCGGAAATCTCACCAGAGGGCGGTCGTGGCGTACCTGACAGTCCGCGGGTGAGATTTCCGGGTCCATGACAGCCCGCATTTCACGCAGCGCGGCGACCTGCGCATTCGTCGGCACCAGAGGTATACGAATGGCTCCTTCACTTTGGTTGCGGCTCTGCCGCGCTGCGTGAAATGCGGGCTAAGACTGCGTGTGCCAGGACCGCTCGATGTCTTCGAGACTGCGGCCTTTGGTTTCGGGCACGAAGCGAGCGACAAAGACGATTGCGACGACGCACATCGCCCCATAACTCCAAAACGTCGCGGCGCTGCCGATCTCCTCGACCAGGATGGGGAATGTCTGCGAGACGACGTAACACGCCGCCCAGACCGCGCTGGTCGCCACCGCCATGGCGCGTCCGCGCGTGCGCGTCGGGTAGATCTCCGAGATGACCACCCAGCCCACCACGCCCATCGAGAGGGCGAAGCTGGCGACGTAAGCCACCACGCCGAGCAGCAGCGCATGACCCGTGGCGCGCGTGTGGAAGGCGTAGCCGACTCCGAGCAGAGCCAAACCCATGGCGGTGGCGCCGATCAAGAGGAGCGGCTTTCGCCCCAGGCGGTCCACCACCGCCATGGAAATCAATGTGAAAACCAGGTTGGTCAGGCCAATCCAGACCGTGTCGTTGTAGGCCGTGGACGCCGCCGCCCCCGCCTGCTTGAAGATCTCCGGGGCGTAGTACATGATCGCGTTGATCCCTGTCACTTGCGTCAGCACCGCCAACGTCACACCGATCGCAAGGGCGCGGCGCATGCCCGGGCGCAGCAGATCCGAGAACGACCCGCCTTCGAGGGCGAGCGCGTCGCGAATTCTCCCCAGTTCGGCCTCGGCTTCGGTCGCCCCGGCGACCCGGACCAGGACGACCCGCGCCGTGTCGCTCGCCCCCTGCTTGCAGAGCCACCGCGGGCTCTCGGGAACGGCGAGAATGAGCATCCAAAAAACCACCGCCGGGAACGCGCCCACCGCAAACATCCAGCGCCACTTGGCGCCGTCCGACAAAAGGGTGTCCAGGATGAAGCTGTTGCTCCAGAAGGCACCGAGAATGCCAAGCACAATCGCAAGTTGCTGCAACGCCACCAAACGGCCGCGAATCCGCGCCGGCGATACCTCCGCGATGTAGAGCGGTGAAATGAGCGAGGCGATGCCGATTCCCAGTCCGCCCACCAACCGTGCCAAGACCAGTTCCACGGCGCTGCCGCTCAGGCCGCACCAGACGGCCGAAACCGTGAAAAAAACCGCCGCGAGCAACATGACGCGCCTGCGTCCGAAACGATCACTCAGGGCCCCCGCGGCCAGAGCGCCGAAGAAGCAGCCCACCAGCGCGCTGCTCGCCACCCAGCCCTTGAGAGCCGCCGAGAGATGGAACTCCGCCTGCAGGAACCCCACCGCTCCCGATATGACCGCGGTGTCGAAGCCGAAGAGCAACCCGCCCAGCGCCGCAACCAGGCAGATCAGGACCAAATACATGCGACTGCCCGGGCCGGAATGCACAGGATCGGTCATAGCCCGGAGTTCCAAGAGAGGCCAACCGCTGATCCTCCCATCGTGCGAAAGGAAGCACCCGGGGCCAACGGACAAAACGTCAACCTGCGAGCGCAGGAGGACTTCAGCCGGTTGGCCATGCCGTAAGAGTCAACGCCGCGAAGGAAGAAACGCTGCTTCATGTGCCGACGACGGTTGAAGATGGTCGGGACGGTGAGATTTGAACTCACGACCTTCTGAACCCCATTCAGACGCGCTACCAAGCTACGCTACGTCCCGACCGTGCCCGTCTTGAGGATCGAGCATGCCGGCGATAGTAGGCGCGAAGGGCCGGAGTTCAATCTCTTTTTCCAACGGCGAGAATCGAACGGGCCGATGCGGCGTCGCGGGCGATTTGGGCTTTGAGTTCCGCCAAGCTGCCAAAAGCGCGCTCGTCGCGGAGCCGCTCGCCCAGGATCAGTTCGAGGTCCTGTCCGTAAAGATCCACTCGACTGTCCAGAAGATGAGCCTCGACTGTGAGGTCTTTGCGGTCCAAGTCGATCGTGGGGCGGCGACCGATGTTGACGACCGCCTCAGCCATGCGGTCGGCCCAGCGCGCGCGGGCCGCGTAAACCCCGGCGGGAGGCAAGGCCAGCCCCGCAACCTCGAGGTTCGCCGTCGGAAAGCCCAGTTGACGACCGCGGCCATCTCCCACAATGACGCGTCCTCCCACAGCGTAGGGTCGCCCCAACATGCGGCCGACCGCCGCCAGGTCGCCTGCCCGAATGGCCTGGCGAATGCGCGTGCTGCTGACAATCTGACCGGCGTGCTGCTGGGCGGGCAGTGAGCAGGTCGCAAAACCGTGGCGGGACTCGATCTGGCGGAGCAGATCGAGGTTCCCTGTGCGGCGGTAACCGAAGTGGAATTCCGGCCCGACGTGGATGCTGGCGAGACGCCCGAAACCTCCCGCAAGCAGGGCGACGAACTGTTCGCCGGTCAGGCGGCTGAAAGTGAGGTCGAACGGGATCACCCAGGTGGCGTCCAGGCCCAGACTGGCAAGGGCTCCGAGGCGCTGATGCAGCGTCTGAATCAGCAGGGGCAAGCGCCCAGGTGCCACGATGGCGTTGGGATGTCGGTCAAAGGTCACGACGACGGCCACAGCCCCGAGCGCGGCGGCATGTCGCTGAAGATCTCGCAGGATATGCTGATGGCCCACGTGGACACCGTCGAAGACACCGATGGCAACGCACACCGGTTGCCCGGGGGAGGCCAGCCCGGCGGGTTGGGAGGCGACTCTCACTGGGACTCAGGGCGATGACTCGAGCGCGGTGAGCTTGAGGAACGGCATGATCCGCTGTTGAAATTCGGGAGCGGACAAGGCGAGAGCCTGGTCCAACGCGATCGCGTCGGCCACGGCGAATCGTCCGGACTCGGTGCGGCGCAGAGCGGCGAGATGCGCGCCGCACCCGATCTTCCGGCCGAGGTCATGGGCCAGGCTGCGGACGTAGGTTCCTTTGGTGCACGCGATCCGGAAAACCCCGTGGGGTTCCGTGTAGGCGGTGAAGGCGAAGCTGTAGACATGCACGAGCCGGGGCTTGCGCTCGACCTCGATGCCCTTGCGCGCCAGTTTGTAGAGTGGCACCCCGCCCACCTTGGCTGCGGAAACCATCGGCGGCGTTTGCAGGAGATCGCCCACAAAGGCGGCGGCTTCGGCATTGAGTTCCGCCAGGGTCAGAGGCGGAACCGGCAGAGAGGCGGTGAGTTCGCCGTCGGCGTCGTAGGTGTTGGTGGATTCGCCGAACCTGACGGTGCCGGCGTACACCTTGTCGGCCGACATGAAGCGCTCAGACAACCGCGTGCCACGGCCCAGCAGGATGACCAGCAGGCCGGTGGCGTTCGGGTCCAGAGTGCCGGCGTGTCCGACTTTCTTAAGCTGAAACCGCCGGCGAATGCGGTCCACCACGTCGTGCGAAGTGATGCCCGACGGCTTATCGATCAGGATGGCGCCGTCGAAGGAGTCGATTTCCGGGAGCATGATTTAGCGAGGCTGCGCCTCAGACCGACGCGGCGCGTTGACAGATTGTCTGGGCTGGGCCTTGACCTTCGTGACTGGCGCCCGACGCCTCGCTAAGGGGCGCCGCTGCGCGGCGCCGAAAACTTGGACTCAATGACGTACAGATTTCATGGAGGAAGTGCGCTCGAGCGAGGCAGGGTTGGTTGATGGACTCTTGGATGGCCGCCAACAGGCGGCGTTGGATGGATAACCGGGGTCCGCGGATGCGCGCGCCCGCAGCCGCCGCGTGGCCGCCCCCGCCAAACGCGCTGGCGATGCGGTTGACGTCCACTCTGGGGTCCTTCGAGCGCAGACTGACGCGGACGAAGTCAGGTTCCAGTTCCTCGAACACACAGGCCACCACCACAGGCTCGATGGCGCGGAGGTGATCGATGAGGCCCTCGGCCTCCGCCGGACTCGCGCCTGTTCTCACGAAGTCGACCGGCTTGAGCCAGACGTAGGCAATCTGGTCTTGGTGCGTCAACCGAAAACGGTTGAACACGTGGCGCAGGAGCCGGACGCGCGACAGCGGACAGGATTGATAGACCTCGCGGCAAATGCCGGCCAAGTTCGCACCTCGTTTGACCAACTCCCCCGCCACGGCGAAACTCGAGGGCCGGGTCGAGGGATACTGGAAAGAACCGGTGTCGGTCGAGATCGCGGCGAACAGGCAGTCCGCAATCCGGGGCGTCACCGGCCAGGCGGCATACTGGAACAGGCGGTAGATCAGTTCCCCGGTCGCAGGCGCGCGGGCGTCGACCCAGTTCACCTCGCCAAAACGCGTGTTGCTCGGGTGATGGTCGATGTTGACAAGACACTTGCGGTTGCGGATGCAATCGCCGACGCGTCCCAATCGTTCGTAGCTCGCGGCGTCGACTGCCACAACGCAATCGAACGACGCACCCGTCCGCGGAGGTCGCAGGAGGCGTTGCGGATCGAGAAAAGCCAGCTTCTCCGGCAAAGGGTCCTCGTTCCAGACAACCACTTTCTTGCCCTGCTTCTCGATGGCGCCGGCGAGTGCCAACTGGCATCCGATGCAGTCGCCATCCGGGCGGACATGCCCAACGACGCAAAACGTGCGGTGGACGCGGATCGCACCAAGGACGGCATCGACAACACGGGGGCGTGGCTTCATGACAGAGGCGCGGTTGGATTCACGGTCGCCAGGAGCAGCCAGGGAGCGAGGTGCGCCAAGGCTGCGTTCTTTCCTCAACTGGCTGGCGCCGATTCGGGCGGCAGAGCCTCTTCGATTTCCTCGAGGATTCGCAGAACTCGGTTGCCCCGGGCGATCGCCTCATCGGCCACGAAGGTGAGTTGCGGCGTGTACTTGAGGACAACCGCGCTCGCCACCATGCTTTGGATTCGCCCGCGGTGCTGGTTGAGCAGGGCGAAGGCGCGCTTGTGCTGCTCGGGCGAGCCCACCACGCCGACGTAGACGACGGCAGACTGGAGGTCGCCGGCAAGGGCGACTTCGTTGACGCTGAGCAAGCCGGCCTCGGAAAGCGGGAACTCCCGCAAGAGGAGGATGCTGAGTTCCCGTTTGAGCAGTTCGCGAACGCGTTCGTATCGTCGGCTTTGCATGATCGTCGAGGTCGGGCTGCGGGAGGCCCTTTGGGCTGCATGGCAGCACGGCTGCGGCGCCGGTCAGAGTTTCTGGGCGAACTTCTCGACGGTATAGCACTCGATCGTGTCGCCCTCCTGAAAATCGTCAAAACCGTCAAGGCGAATGCCGCATTCCATGCCGGCGCGGACTTCATTGGTTTCGTCCTGGAACCGCCGCAGGGTTTGAATGATGCCTTCGTGGATGAGATTGCGCCGTCGCATGACGCGCGCCTTGCCTTTGACGAGACGCCCGCTCGCCACGACGCACCCGGCGACGTGTCCGCCTTTGGACAGAGCAAAAACGCGCCGCACTTCGGCCACCCCGAACACGACATCCTTGAGCAGAGGGTCGAGCAGGCCGGCCATCGCTTCTTTGACCTGGTCAATCAACTCGTAAATGATGGCGTAAAGCTTGATCTGGACGCCTTCGCGCTTGGCCAGGTCCGGCACCGAGCCGTCAATCCGGGTGTGAAATCCCAAGATGATCCCCTTGGACGCGGACGCCAGAAGCACATCCTCTTTGGTGATGGTGCCGACGCCGCTGTAGATGATCTCCAACGAGACCTTGTCGGAGTCAAGCTTGCGCAGCGAATCGGCAATGGCCTCGACCGATCCCTGGGTATCCCCCTTGATCACCACCCGGAGGATCTTGGCCTGTTCCTCCTGCATGGTCTGGAAAATGGTCTCGAGCGTGACCGGCGGACGGCGGTCCACTTCATGGTCGCGGACGGCGCTGGCGCGCTCCTCGCAAAGGCCGCGCGCGACTTTTTCGTTCTCGACGACGTTGAACTCAGCACCGGCTTCGGGCACACCATTGAGGCCCAGAACCTTGACGGCACGCGACGGTTCGGCCGCCTTGAGCCGTTTGCCGCCCTCGTCGATCAGCGCCCGCACCTTGCCATAGTACTGACCGCAAAGGAGCAGTTCGCCGACGCGCAGGGTTCCTTTTCGAACAAGAAGAGTCGCCGTTGGACCACCGGGCTCGATCCCGGACTCGACCACGTTGCCTTTCGCCGGTCGATTGGGATTGGCCTTGAGCTCGAGCAACTCGGCCTGGAGCAGAATGCTCCCGAGGAGCTTGTCGATCCCCTTCTTGGTCAGGGCCGAAACGTCCACAAACATGGTGTCGCCGCCCCAATCGTCTGGGGTGAGGCCGCGCTCCTGGAGTTGCTGGCGGACGCGCAACGGTTCGGCATTGGGGTGATCGCACTTGTTGACGGCGACGACGATCGACACTTTGGCCGCCTGAGCATGGCTGAGCGCCTCCAAGGTCTGCGGCATGACACCGTCATTGGCGGCAACCACCAACACCACAATGTCGGTCACGTGCGCTCCGCGAGCGCGCATCGCGCTGAACGCCGCGTGCCCCGGGGTGTCCAGAAAAGTAATCTGGCAAAGATCACCCGGACGCTCGGGATGCGGCACGGAAATGCTGTACGCGCCAATGTGCTGGGTGATGCCCCCCGCCTCGCCCGCAACCACGTTGGACCGTCGAACCACATCCAGCAGGCTGGTCTTCCCGTGGTCGACATGGCCCATGATCGTGACGACCGGCGGACGCGGTTTGAGATCCTCGGGGCGATCCTCTGCATCCTCCGGTTCCCGCTTGGCCTGCGGTCCATGAACCAAGCCGCCCCCCTTGTCCCGCTTCTCAACTTTGAACCGGAAATTGTACTTCGCGCAGACTCTGCTGGCGAACTCGGGCTCGATCGCCTGGTTGACCGTGGCAAACACGCCCAACTCCATCAGGTCCGCGATCAATTGAAACGGCTTCTTCCCCAGCAGGCCAGCCAGATCACGCACGATGATCGGCGGCTTCAATGTGATCTCCGCCCCTGTGGCGATCGGAAGCGGTGGCATCCCCAGAGCCTTGCCGGGCTCCCGAGCGGGAGGGGCCGACGGCATGGGAGCCCGTTGCGCCACTCCTCCTCCGTACGACCGCCCCGGAAGCGACGGGGCCCGCACATCGCGCGCGCGACCCGCATCCGGTCGGGGCGGCGCTGGACGCACGGCACCCTTCGCCCCCTGTCGATCCCCAGGACGCGGCCGTGCTGGCGCCAGTTGAATGAAACCGACCTTGTCCCCCAGTTTGGGCCCTGGCGGCGCGGGCGGCGGGCTCGGCGCCGCGACCGCCACTGGAGGCGCCGCCGCCTCCGGCACGGCCCCCACAGTCGACGAAAGCGAGGGGGGCGAACTCGGCGTCTCAGCCGGGGTCTTTGGGGACTCTGCGCCTGAGGCGACAAGCCCGGACACCGGCACGACCGGGGCCTGAGCGTCGCCGCTGACCATCACGGTCGGCGACTCGGGAATCGGCGAACTCGCTGCCAAAGAAATGACAGGCTCCTGCGGCGGTGCCTGTGGACTCGGGCCGATTACGGGCACATCCGCAGGCGCCTCGCCCAACGTCGCGGATTGGAGATCGCCTGGGGACGGAGAAACGATCTCGGGAGCAGCAGGTTCCGGCGCGGCACGGATGATCTCGATCTCGACCCGAGGGGGGGCAAGGACGGGCGAAGGCGGCCCTTGATCGGGCGTCGGCACAGGAGGCTCGCTCGGCGGGGCGGAAGTGGGCGCCCCGGCTTCAGGAGGCGGGCCCGGTGGCGTGGGCGGCGCCGGTTTATACCCCATCTGCTCTTCGAGGTACTCGGCCGTTATCTTGTCGAGCGTACTGGACGCAACACGCGCCGTAGTAATGCCGAGTTCTCTCGCCTTGGCGAGGACCACCTTGCTCTCGACTCCGACTCTCTTCGCAATATCGTAAATCCGAACGGGCATAGTATAATCTGCGCCAACTCCGCAATCTTCTCGCCTTCTCGCGCCGGCTGCTTGCCGGAATGATGTGCGCCTAAACGGACGCCGGCGGCTCGACGCTCAGCGTTCGCCGCTGGGCCTCGGACTTCGCCGCCTCGAGAATCGCCGCTGCGCTCTCGCCGATTTCAGGCATGACGGATATGTCCTCCGGCTCCGCCTGCATCAGATCTTCGAGGCTCAGCAGTCCGTGATGCACCAGCGCATCCGCCTGGGCGGCCGTGATGCCGGGAATCTCCGAAAGCCCCTTCACCGCCTGATCCACCTTCTCCTGGAAGCCCATGACGGTGGTGGGTTCCGCCTCGATATCCACCTGCCAGCCGGTCAGCTTCGAGGTCAACCGGGCATTCTGACCGCGCTTCCCGATGGCCAAGGAGAGCTGATCCTGGCTGACCATGATGCGGGCACGGCGATTCGCCTCGTCGATGTCAAATGACTTGAGTTTTGCCGGATTCAACGCGTTGGTGAGGAATTCCTTGACGTTTGGATCCCACCGGATGATGTCGACCTTTTCGTTGTTCAGTTCTCGGACGATATTCTTGACGCGTTGCCCGCGCAGACCCACGCAGGCGCCTACGGGGTCAACCTTGCCATCCCTCGAGTGAACAGCCATCTTGGTGCGGAAACCGGGCTCGCGCGCGATGGCCTTGATCTCGATCGTCCCGTCTGCGATCTCGGACACCTCTAACTGAAATAGCTTGATGACGAACTGCGGATCGGAGCGGGACAGGATGATCTCGGGACCGTGGATGCCATTCTCCACTGCCTTCACGTAGCAGCGCAAACGCTCGCCAATCTGATACTCCTCCGTCGGCACCCGTTCGCGGTTCGGCAGCAACGCCTCATAGCGACCCAGATCAATCGTCACATCCGACCGCTCGAACCGGCGCACCACCCCGCTGACAATGTCGCCAGCCCGGTCTTTGAACTCGGCGAAAATCAGCGCCTTCTCCGCCTTGCGAAGCTGCGTCATCAACGCCTGCTTCGCGTACTGCGTGGCAATGCGCCCGAACCCAGCCGGAGTCACCTCCAACTCGATCTCGTCACCAATTTGTGCGTCTGGCTTCACGCGCCGGGCGTCGAAGACGGAAAGCTGGTCGTGTTTGGACACAACCTTCTCGGCCACAATCAGTTTAGCCCACGCTTTAATGTCACCTGACTTCGAATCGATTGTGCATCGAAGGTCCCGCGCCGGGCCCACGGCTTTCTTGGCAGCCGACAGAAGCGCCTCCTGAACGGCAGAGAGCAGGGTATCTTTGCTGATACCCTTCTCCCGCTCCCAAAAATCCAGGACCGCTATTAGCTCGTTGTTCATACGCCCTTCCCTGCCCAGGGAACAAAAAAGTCGGCAGAACTTGGTCCCCGACTTCGCGCGCTGGCCCAGCCAGCTTCTGACTCAATTTCAGCGCATAGCCTAAGCCCCGTCATTCGAGCGTCAAGCCTGGAATTCGGAAGGCCCTCGACTGTCGGACGGCGGCTGACGATCTGAGGGCGATTCCCCGGCCGCCACGCCTCGCTCGATGCCTGCGTCACGCGGCGCAGGATCCAGACCGTGCTCCTCCCGGTACCAACGTTCCGAGACACGCCCGTCCCACCAAGCCCAGTTCAGCGGATAAACACCGGGGTCTAAGACGACATGGTAAAAGTGCCAAACAACAATCGATAGACAGGCAAGAATCGCCTCATAAAAGTGAACCGTCAGAGCCACTTCCACGACCCATCGAGGCAGAACACCGCCGACCTCGACCCTCAGCCAGATCATCAACCCTGTGATCCCCATGAGAATGACACCCCACACGACAGCCCAGTACTCGATCTTCTCGACGTAACCGAATCGCCCGTAACAGGGTCTGCTCACACTGCGACCCGCCAAATGCCGCGCATGCTGCGCCACATCCCGGATATCCTGACGCCGCGGCCATAGGTCGCGGATCAGACGCCGCCCCTCGGCTGCCGTGCAGAGGTACATCACATGCCAGCCCGCCGTGGCCAGGAGCACAATGCCAGCGACTCGGTGCAGCCAGCGCCGCACTGCCTCGTCTCCCCCCAGTAGCCACGTCATCCAGGAATCCGGATACTTGAGCGCAAACCCAGTGATGGCCAGCAGGATGAAACTGAGCATAAGGACCAAGTGCTGGAGCCGCTGCCCGCGGTCCATGCGCAGCACCCATCGTTTCTCACTCCGCCGAGCAACAATCGCCTTGTGCAGCCACACGGCGAGGTTGTGTCCGGCCATGAGACCCACGACCGCCCAGATGACAACCAAGTAACCTATCCGAACCCAGTGGCTCACGATGCTGCCAAGGTCGGCGTCCTCGAGCGTGTCGACGTGGATCTTGCCACCGGCGAAACTCTCGTTTGCGCCCGGATGGCATTTCCCGCACGTCTCGACCCGATGATCGGGATGGATCGAAGACTTGGGGTCGCTCGAGGGGAGGATGCCATGGTCGCCGTGGCAATCGTGACACCCGGCCGCTGCAACGCCCTGCCTTCGGGCCGGCCCGTGCACACTGGCGTTGAAGGTATCGAACTCGTGTTCGTGGCAGACTGCGCAATTCACAGGCTCGGGCCTGACGTTGTCCTCCGGATGTTCCCGCGAGAGCCCGCGGTGACAACCGACACACGAAACCGCGCCGTGAACTGAGGAAACGAACCCGGCCTCATCCACAAAGAGCGACACCACCCGACCCGCCCTGTCGACCGCAGTCAGATCCTGAATGCCGTGGCAATCCAGGCAGTCCGAATCCGGAATCGGATCCGCACCAAGAACGCTGACGCCAGCACAGAGAACCAGCGCCAGGCGACAGACGCAGCGGAACAATGCGTTCATGCCAAACAACGACGAGTGTACGCCCGCGACAGCAGAAATCCAGATCTCCCATCTCCCATCTCCCATCTCCGATCCAGCCCGGCTCGCGGTCGCGCGCGCGCCGCGCGTTTTGGTTGATTAGCGAGGCTTCGCCTCAGACCGGCGAGGCGTGTGAACGGCTTGTGGCCGCTGGGTGTCCATCACGATCACCGGCAGCCGACGCCTCGCTAGTAGAGTAGGCAGGTGAGGAGTTGCGGGTCTTAAACCGACTGGTGTTGTCAGTGTCCCTCTCCTCACCTGCCCCTCATCAAACCGGACGTGCGGATTTCCCGCATCCGGCTTTCCGAGCTCATTCATCCTCAAGCCTGGGTCGTTCAGTGAGACCAACTGCCCGACAGAGGCAGGGTCCAGAGTCCGTACTTCTCATGGAGACGTTGGTCGGTGTAGCGGGTCCACAGTCCGCGTCGGCAGTCGTGCTTGCGCCACAGCCACCGGCGGAGCCGGTTCCGGCTGTAACTCATCATTTGGCTGCAGACCCGACTGCTGTGTCCCCACTGGAAGTAGCCGGCCCATCCGCGCAGGACTTGGTTGACCTCCTTTACCACGTCAGCGACTGGTCGCCAAAGACTCCCATGGTGAAGAATCTCTCCCAGCCTATCTCGCAGCTCCTGCCGGCTTTTCGGGTGCGGTTCAATATGGAGGTATCGACGACCTCGGCGACTGGTTCTTGAGGTCAGGCTGAAGCCCAGGAATCGGATCCCCTCCTGGCGGATATTCACCAGGCGCGTCTTCTTCTCGTTGAGCTGCAGACCCCTCTTCCTCAGCCACTTTTGGAGTCGTGCCTTCATTTCGGCCCCCTGCCCTGGACGACAGCAGATGACAAAGTCGTCCGCGTACCGCACCAGGACAGGTTGGCCCGCCACACGCTCGTTGACCTCATGGTCCAGTCGGTCCAGATAGACATTGGCCAACAGAGGCGAAAGGACCCCCCCTTGCGGCGTGCCGCAGCGGTTGGGCAGCACCCTCTGCCTGCCTTGCTTGTCCCTCTCCATCACGGGGGCGCGCAGCCAGCTTTTGACCAGCCGCAAGACACTCCCGTCACTGACCCGTTTGGCCACCAAGCGCATCAAGTCCCGGTGCGGAATCGTGTCGAAATATTTCGACAAATCCGCGTCCAGAATCTCAACCCGCCCTCTCCACACCGCCTGGTCAATAGCCCGGAGGGCTTGATGGGCGTTGCGTTTGGGCCGAAAACCGTACGAGTGCGGATGGAAGTCCGCTTCGAAAATCGGCATCAGCACCAGATACACCGCCATCTGAACCACCCGATCTCTGACCGTCGGAATGCCCAGCGGCCGCTGACCCCCGTCCGGTTTCTCGAGCCAAACCCGTAAGACCGCTTGGGGTCGATACGTCTTGGCCTGGAGTTCCCTTTGAAGGGTCCGTAGCCACTGCTCCCGCCCTTCCGTCGTGGCATTGATCATGTCCAGGCTTTCCCCGTCCACGCCAGCCACGCCGTCGTTTCCGGTGACCGCTCTCAGAGCTGTCTCCAGCACTGCGAACCGCATCACCTCTCCGTACAGGCTCCAGAACCGCCACCGCGGTTCGGCCTTGGCTTTCCGATAAAGCGCGATTTGAAGCTCCCGAACTTTCTCCGGGGTTAGTATCCGGTTGTCCCGGCCATCCCCAGGTCCTTCGCTTCGCCTCCACGCGTTGAGGCAAGTGCCCCCGCTCGGCGTCTTGCACCGCTTGAAGTAGTGCAGGTCCACGCCTTCTCCAGGGACTCCGATTCCTCGGACGACCTCCGCCGCCTTGTGGGGCCTACCCACTTGTGCGTCGGGTTGGGGCTTTGCTACCCCGCCGCCAGAGGTGTTCCCGCCTTGACTGTCACCACCCTTTCCAGACGTGCTGTCCACGCTGACCCCGCCGGAGCGTTGAGGAGCCTTAGACTGTTGGGGTGACTCCCCCCTGCGGCCTTCGCCATCCGGGCAGTGGCTCGGCTCTCCGGTTGTAGAGTTCTCGAGGCTCATTCGATGTGGTTTACCGTCATTACGGCCCGTCTGTTCGATCCGCCCCGGCTACCCCTCTGGTCTCACGACCAGACAGTTGGAGCGGCCTTCTGCCGCGAACAGTCCAATTCGGCAGGTGGGATTCACACCCACTGTGGTGCCAGCGTGGCTGGCTGCTGCACCCGGAAATCTCACCAGCGGGGCGGTCGCAGCATACCTGACGGTCCGCGGGTGAGATTTCCGGGTCTGTGAAACCCGCGCCCAGCAAAGGGAATTGGCTCATCGGTTCATCAAAGCCGGGACGCGCCCCAGCCGCTTGGGCGACCCGGGCACGCGGACACAGTGTGGTCGAGATTGGGTCCAATCTGTTTGGGGCGCGGGTTTCTGAGAGCCCGCATTTCAGGTGAACTGTGACGGTGGCCGGTCAGAGGACATCAAAAGTTGCTGAGAAATGCGGGCTAAGAGGCGCCGCTGCGCGGCGCAAAAACTTGACTCATTTAGTACAGATTCTGAAAAGGAAGTCATTCTAGCGACTGGACGAGGATGCGCCCTCACGCCAGACTGGCGCCCAACACAGGACTGTCTATGCCTTTTGCCATCTGCAACGAGATCTTCCAGGACTGGCCCATCGAACGGTCTTTTGGCTTCGCCGCCCAGACCGGCTACGACGCCGTCGAGATCGCTCCATTCACCATTGCGAATTACGTCACCGATGTCTCGGCTGGCCGTCGCGCGGAGATCCGCGATGCGGCGGCACGAGCCGGCATTGCGATCGCGGGCATTCACTGGGTCCTGCTGAAAACGGAAGGGCTGCATCTCACGCACCCGGAGCGGGCAGTGCGACAGCGCACCGCTGGCTACTTTGTCGATCTGGTGGATTTCTGTGCCGACCTCGGTGGCCATGTGATTGTGGTGGGCTCACCCAAGCAGCGCAGCCTCCTGCCGGGCGTCACTCTCGAACAAGCGTGGGACGGAGCGCGCGAGGTGTTCCGGGAGGCGGTGCGGCGGGGTGAGGATCGGGACGTGACGGTTTGCTTCGAACCCCTGTCGCCCGCCGAGACCGACTTCATCAACACCGCCGCCGACGCCGTGCGTTTTGTCCGGCAACTCGAATCGCCCCGGTTCAAGATCATCCTCGATGTGAAGGCCATGTGTTCGGAAGACCGCCCGATTCCAGACATCATCCGCGAGGCGTGGCCGCACTTCGCACATGTCCATGCCAATGATCGAAACCTGAAAGGCCCCGGGTTCGGCGACGTTGACTTTCTGCCCATTGCCCAAGCCCTGCGCGAGGTCGGATACCAAGGACTCGTCTCGGTCGAGGTGTTCGATTTCACCGAGGGTCCCGAGACCATCGCCACGCGCAGCCTGGCGTACCTGCGCAAGACATTCGGGGATCAGGCTTAGCGAGGCTGCGCCTCAGACCAGCGAGGCGTGTGAGCCGCTCGTGGCCGCTGGGTGTCCACCACGATCACCGGCAGTCGACGCCTCGCTAAATGGCGCCGCTGCGCGGCGCAAGAACTTGACTCGTATACTAAAGATTTCAAACGAGTAGTCACTTTAACCTGGCCGCACATCATGAAGAAACCGTTGCGGGCGCTCATCATCGAGGACTCGGAGTTCGATGCCGTCCTGCTCGTCAATCAACTCCGTCTGGGCCAGTACCTGGTGACATGGCAACGGGTCGACACCGCCGAGGCCATGACCCAAGCGCTCGCCGGACAGCCTTGGGACATCGTCTTCTCCGACCACCAGATGCCCCACTTCAGCGCGCCGGAGGGGTGGCTACGGTACCAGTTAGCAGCAATAGCACTATTCTTATTGGAGTTTCCTGTAACGCCCACGTTTTCTTTGGCTGTCGCCGGCAATCCAAGTGTACCCAGGATTACTGCAGAGGCCACAAGAAAAGTTGGTGATTATAGAGCGCTTCATCATATTTTGGTTATTTTTTTTCTTTGTTTAATTAATGATTAAAAATCAAGTTTAACACCGATCCTTGCTCTTCTTGGAAGGCTGTAGTTTGATGGATCGTTCACTTTAATGTTGTATTGATCAACGAAAGCGGTTGGATCTGTTTGCAATGGGATTTGAGACTGACCAACTGCAGAAGCAAGATAACCATCATCATCTGCATTACCTGTGTAGCGATAGATGCTTACAATATTTCTTGTATCAAAAACATTTTGAATCTGAACATAGACATTCAGATAAACAGGTTTCTTGCCTTCAGATTTACCAAATTTAAGTTCAAAATCACGATCTACTTTAAGATCGATACGATATTGCCATGGTAATCTGGAACCGTTGATTTCACCGTCAAGCAGACCTGATCCAACTTGTTGAAGTCCGATGTTGTTTGCCTGAGTAGTTACATCACGTTGACGGCTGTATGGAGTACCTGAACCGGCACGCATTACAACATTCAATCCTGTGTTAGCAAGAATCTGTGTATTCTTAATCATTGGACCATTATAGTCTTTTCCACTTTCGTAACGGTAATCAACAGAAACTGTGATCGCATGACGCTGATCGAAATCAAGTGGAGCAATAGTTCTAAGGTTAGGGAAACCATTCTGAAGAAGTTTATCAGAAGTTCTGTCACCTGAACCGGTTCCATCAGCAAACTGAAGTGAGTATGTTGCGCTTAAGCGAACGTTACCTGTTCTTCTCATATCGTAACCGAAGTTCAGACCTTTAACAGTACCAAAATCGATGTTATCGAATGTAAGATAAGTTTTAGGATAAGCGAAGTTAACAGCAGTTTGCTGGATCATATCACGAAGTTCGCGATAGAAAGCAGAGATTGTGAATGCAGAACTTTTTGAAAGTGTTTGTTTGAAACCAATTTCATAATCGGTAGTACGCTCTGGTTTAAGAGCAGGGTTATTCAACAATGCACCTTGTGATTCGATGAAATAGTAATCGATTGGGTTACTTCTTGATCTTGATGGAGGACGCTGAGTCAATACATCATAGTGAGCAAAGAAGAGTGCTTCATCAGAAATTGGGAAAGAGAAAGCGATACGAGGCATCACAGATACTGATGGCTCATAATCTTTGAAGCTGTCAGATGGCTTAAATTTAGTTAACTGAACACCATTGTTTGCCAGATCTGTATCTAAAAGCCATGGAGCAACTTCACCACCTGATTGAAGAGCAAGGATAGAAGGATTTGATACCTGAACACCACTTGCATCATACCAGGTGTCTTCATCACGGTAACCTACGATATTTGCATTATCCGGATCATTAACATCATCAACATACACAATGAAGTCATCACCGATGTTAGATGGACGATTCGGAGCTTTTTGTCCGGCAGTATATGCAGGATACAACAGATATCTGTCTTTTAATACTTTTTGGTTTGCGTCAAAACGGTCAACTCGAAGACCTACGTTGAAGATAAGGTCATTGATTGCGAACTTATCCTGAATGTAACCAGCCATGTAAATTGGTTCGAAGGCAGCAACCGGACGGGTATAATTTCCTGATGCATCAGTTGCAGTCCAGAAATCATCGAAAGAAGGCGTTCCGCTTTGCTTTTCACCTTTGTAATCATATCCATAATAGTTGATGAATTGATTTCCTGAATTTAATAATTCGTCAGCAGTGAACAGATCAAGAGAAAGTAAACTTCTGTCAAGATTATCGATATCAACAAAATCAGAAATTCCCAGATTGTAACCTGAAGCATTCAATTTTGCTCTCAGATTTTCATAGAATCCGCTCAATCCATCGATGTTACTGTAAGCACGTGGATAATAAACGGTATTGCCAATGTAAGTTGGGCTGTTTCTGTCGAGCTGTTGGTTGTTTTCATTTGCTCTTAATCTTGCAAGTCCCCAAAGACCAACAGGATTAATTACGAATTCCTGATCTGAACGTTGCTCATATTCAAAACCTGCTACGATAGCATGATCTTTAACGTCGGCAGATACAGATGCAGAAACACGGAATTGAGAACCTTCAACCACACGATATTGGTTATAGGTATAACCTGGACTTCTGTAAAGAGAATAAGTATTTCTTGGCAATGCACCATTGATGATACCACCATTAACTGCAACCTGAGAAAGAGTTGAGTAATACTGTTGGTAATCGTCGCCTGCAAGTGTAAAATACTGATCTGTATAAGCCTGAGTCAATGGATTAACATCACCTCCGGTGTACTGAATTACAGAATCACCAGGTAAAGCAGCTTGTTCATACAATATACCATTACCATTATTATCAAAAATAGTGAAGATGGTATCACCTGTAATAGGATCAATCGAGAATACCTGATTCAGGAACAGGTTCTGATTCTTAATAGTATTGAATTTTCCGATATAACCATAATCGAAGTAACGATCTTCATGATCTTCATCCTGATAAATGGTTTTCGTTTTATTATAATCTACCTGAATCGAATAGAATGCATTCTTGATAACTGATGCAGATCCTTCAGTACTACTTTTCGATCCTCCTAATTTTTGTGTCAAGCGACCAAAAACCCTCCAGGAGTCATCAATTTTCTGGTTGTTGTTATCATAGTTATATAATGAGTAAGTATAGATAAACTCATTTTTATCACTGTGATCGTAAGAACCTCCGAATGTCAACGTAACATTGTCAACAGGCTGGATATCAATTTTACCTGAAACACGGTATCCGGTAGAACCTGTGTTTTGTTTAATTTTAATTTTTTCGAATGCATCAGCTCTAAGGTATTCTGTTTTATTACGGAATACAGTTCCACCTGCTAAGGTTGAAGAAAGCGGATTACTTTTGATATCATTAAAAATATCATCTTTCACTTTGTACATTCCGATTGCTGATGGATCAGGATCTTTTTCAATCTGATATTCAGCAGAAAGGAAGAAACCTACAATGGTTCTGTCTACTTTGCCTTCAGCATCTTTTTTAGACCAAACCGGACCGGAGATATTCAAACCAGCGAGGTTATAGCCATATTTATCGAATAATTCTGAAGTTACAAATTCAACTCCACCGAAGAATTCTTTCGAAGGTCCTCTGGTAGTGATGTTGATGATACCTCCTGTTGCATCACCATATTGAGCGGGAACTCCACCGGTTACAACCGTGATCTGCTCGATACCTGATTGAGGAAGTGCTGTGGAACCTCTTACTTTGATACCATCTACATAGTAGTCGGTAGCATCGCTTCTTGATCCACGTACGTTAACATCGTCACCTTCATCTTTCTGGAATACACCTGCAGTTGTAGAAGCAACTGACTTCACATCTCTGGTTGGTGCAACCTGAATTTCTTCCTGAGTCACAGTAGTTTGTGATGAAGGGTTACCCTTGTCGATGATCGGGTTTTTGTAAGAGGTAACCTCTACAGCGGTGATATCGACTGCACCTTTGGGCATGGATATGTCCTGAAAGGTAATTTTGTCGGCAGACACCAGTACTCCGGTGACTTCTGCCGCGGTATAACCAACGAAAGAGGCTTTCAGGTTATACTTGCCGGGTTGAAGCGGTTTGATGGTGAAGTTACCATCGAAGTCGGTCTGCGCACCGCCCGCCTGACTGCCATTCATCTCCACGACAACATTCGCGAAGGGTAAAGGTTCCTTGGTGATGTTGTCAAGTACCTTACCTTTAATTGAACCAGTTTGCGGCAAAAGCCGCAAAGCCGGTAGCAACTAAAAAAGCAGCTGTTAATAGGTAAATTTTTCTCAGCATAGGGTTATTTTTATGTTAGGTTTTTAATAATTTATAATGAGGAGCGTAAAAGTATGAATATTTAAAAATAATATCCAAACGTATTATTTTAATTTTTACAATTAATTGACTGGTATGTTCATTCAAGTGGCTAGTTATAAGGTCTTTTGAGGATCTCCAGAATATATAATTGCTTTTTGTCCGTGGCCATCGCCATCCCGGAGGTCATTCAGAACCGAATTCCCATAGTCGCCGACTGTTGCATGTTCTTCAAATTGTACAATTTTACGGGGGTACTAGGTTGATCACACCACCTTCAAGATTATAATTCATGGAAACTTCATTCTTTATTTTGTTGTGATAACCTGGGGGCAATCATGGGTTTACGTCCAGAAGCAAGTGAAGGCCTTGCAGATTCCCTCAAAGGCTTTCTGGCAGGAATTGGTGAGCTTTGCCGCGATGGCTTAGGCAATGCATTGGCCTGACGTCGAGTCGTTTGCTGTGTTTTACTGACTGGAGGCATCTGAATTGGAGGCGCAGGCACTTCCTGAGGAACCGGTTTTGCCGGATTCCTTTTCTTGGATTCATCCATTATTTTGCGGTAGTTATTGTAAACCACCCAGATAATAGCACCCACTATATATAATATGACTTTCAGATCATCCATGCTATCGAAACTATTGTGAACAAATATCTGTTTTTTTTAATTGGTTTGACAATAAATTTCATTTTGTGGCTTTTTAATGACATAATGATGTGCGTTCAGGCATTAATTCACTTTCTGAACTTTTTTGTGCACCTTATCCCGTTTGTTCACAAATCAAATAGCTGACAATCAGCCAACTTGTTAAAAAGATATGAAAAACGAGGCATTTATCTTAATTTTGTTAGGTTCAGACTAGGTGGAAAATCTATTTTTGCACTCCTGTTTTCAGAAATCCAATTAATTAGCAGATCGTGAAATGCGTCTTACAACATTAGAAATAAAAGGCTTTAAAAGTTTTGGTGATAAAGTAACTATCCACTTCGACAAGGGTGTTACGGCAGTTGTCGGGCCAAATGGCTCCGGGAAATCGAATGTGGTTGATGCCATTCGCTGGGTATTGGGAGAACAAAAGACTCGTATGTCCTCCGCTCCGAAAAAATGGAGAACATTATTTTCAATGGTACAAAAAAAACCGGAAGCCTGCAAATCTGGCCGAAGTACACCTCACTTTTGAGAACAATAAAGGAATTTTATTCTACTGAATATTCAACGGTATGTATCAGCAGAAGATTATTCGTACCGGTGAAAGTGAATATTTATTAAATGGTGTTACATGCAGATTAAAAGACATTACAGATCTTTTTCTGGATACCGGAATTGGTTCCGACAGTTACGCCATTATTGAATTAAAAATGATTGATGAGATTCTGAATGACCGGAATAACACAATCAAATTTTTGTTGGAAGAAGCAGCCGGAATTTCCAAATATAAAATCAGAAAAAAACAAACTTTCCAGAAGCTGGAAGAAAAATATGCTGATCTTAACAGGGTTAATGATTTGTTATTCGAGATAGAAAAAAGTTTAAAGCAACTCGAAAGTCAGGCAAAGAAAACTCAGAAATTTTATCGGATGAAAGATGAATATAAAGAAGTAAGTATGGCTTACTCTTTATATGCAGTTCGTGAATTTCGGGAGTCGCTTCAGGATCTTCAAAAAGAAGAAGAATCTATCTCAGATGAAAAATTACAACATCATGTTGACCTTGATGTAATAGAGGCAAATATCCAGAAGTTAAAAACAGAGAGTCTGGAAAAAGAGAAGAATTTATCGACAGTTCAAAAAGAACTGAATGATATTATACTTCTTATTACAAAGAATGAAAATGAGATCAAAAATGTGAAAGAAAACTCCTTTCCTTCATGATAAACAAAAGCAATTAAGTCATCAAAATGTAACTGATGAACAAACCATTGCTGAATTAAATGAAGGAATTATAACCTCCCTTACAGAAAAAAACTACGAAGAAGAAGCTCTGAAAAGTCTGAACATCAGCTATCAGAAATGAAGCAAAATGTTGAAGACAATAAACATTTGTATGAAGAATCGGTTGGAGAACTTAAATCGTTGAATCAGCAACTCCACGAATTACGTCAGCAAATAAATCGCTATGAAACGCAGGCAGCTGTTCGTCAGGCAAGAAGCAATTCCATTGGTGAAGAATTAAAAAGATTGAATGATCAGATTCAGGCTAATGAGACTAAACTTGCTACTCTGAATAGGAAATTGCCAAAATAGTTCCGGAACGGGAACGCCTGGAAAAAGAATCAGCGGCTGCAAAAAAACACCGCGATGATTTTGAGCAAAAACTACGTGGGACCGAAAACAAGCTTCGCACATTAAATCAACAATTAGCCGAAGAGAAAAGGAAATCTGATATTAAATCAAATGAATTTGAGCTGACAAAAAATTTGCTGGAAAAAATGGAAGGTTTTCCGGAATCCATCAAATTCTTGAAAGCTCCAAACTCTCAGTTGAAACAAGTTCCTTTGGTTTCCGAAGTGATTAGTTGTGATGATGAATATAAAAATGCCATTGAAAATTATCTTGAACCATTTCTCGATCACTTTATAGTACAGAACACCAGAGAAGCATGGGAAGCACTGCAAATGCTGAATACTTCATCAAAAGGCCGTGCTCACTTTTTTGTCCTTGATAATCTGAAGTCCCTCCCTACTCCATCAGGAAAAGATATTGCAGGTTGTAAACGCGCTTTATCGCTCACTGAATTTGATGGTGCCTATGCTAAACTTTTCGAACATTTACTGGGGAATGTCTATTTATACGATGGTGGTGATGATCTCAGTCAATTTGATACTTCATCTATAGAAGGATCCTATATTTTACTTTCTAAGAATGGAAAATTCCTTCGCCAACGTTATGTTCTGCAGGAGGATCTATTGGTTTGGGTGATGCAAAAAGAACTGGTAAGCAGAAAAATTTGCAGAAACTGTCTGATGAAATTAAAGTTCATCAGGAAGTAATTGATTCGTTACAAAAACAAATCGCCGCTACTGAAAAAGAACAAACTGAACAAAGAAACACCTTCAGTGAAGCCGGTAGAAATGTCAGTAAAACAGATGGTGATTTTGCACGCACAACAGGACAGGTAAACACCTTGAAAAATAACAGGGAATTCCTGGTTCAGGCAATAGATTACACCCGAACAACCGTAAATCAGCTTACAGAAGAAAATGAAAATCTGAATAAGCCTGAAGAACATCCGGAAGCAATTAAAGGATTTTCCATTGAATCTCAAAGATCGGAACTGCAGAATCTTTTAGACCAGCAAAAGATCAAGCAGGATCTGTCCAATGAATTGCAGAAGCATGTAAGCGACATGACAAACGCTTACAATCAGAAGAACATTCAATTTTTCCAACAGCAAAATAAACTGCAGAATATTTCCAGAGACATCAGTTTTAAATCTAATCAGGTGAGCAATCTTACACGCAGTCGTGAAGAACATCTGATTGAACTGGAAGGCATCACTCAGCAATTAAAAACACTTCACGAGCAACAGCATACCACTGAAGCCTTATTTAAGGAACACACGAGAAAAAATCGAGTGCCGAAGTGATTGTTCGCACTCAGGAAGATGATTATTACAAATCGAAAGGTGAAATTGATAAGGAAGAAAAACTGATTGCAGAAAAACGTAAGCAAAAGGAACATTCTGATGGTATCATCCGTGAAATCCACAATCAGATAAATGAACTTCGTTTGAAAATGACTTCTCTTAAAGAACGTCTGAAATATCGAGTTCAACATTGTGCTTGAAGAAATCATGGAACAGGAACCGAATCCGGAACTTGATGCTGAAGAGCTTCGCACACGATCTGAAAAACTTAAAAAGCAATTATCTGATTTCGGTCCTATCAATCCGATGGCTCTCGAATCATTTAAGGAAATCAAAGAGCGTCACGATTTTATTGTCAAGGAGCAGGAAGATTTAAAAAATGCCAAAGAATCACTTTTGAAAACTATTGCAGAAATTGACAATACTGCCAAAGAAAAATTCATGGAAGCATACCACGCTGTCCGCGAAAATTTCATCCATGTATTCCGGTCATTATTCTCAGAAGAAGACAATTGCGATCTGATACTGACTGATCTTGCAAATCCTTTGGAATCTGATGTTCAGATTATTGCTCAGCCAAAAGGGAAAAAACCACTTTCTATTCATCAGTTATCGGGAGGAGAAACATGAGCTGGAACCGCATTACTGTTTGGTATCTACCTGTTGAAACCTTCTCCTTTCTGTATATTTGATGAGGTTGATGCTCCTCTGGATGATTCCAACATTGATAAATTCAATAAAATCATCAAGAAATTCTCTGCTGAATCTCAATTCATCATCATCACTCACAACAAAAAAACTATGGCAGCAACCGACATTATGTACGGTATTACCATGGTTGAACAAGGAGTTACACAAGTTGTTCCTGTCGACTTGCGTGAGTATGCCTGATTACCGGGTATTAAATAATCGCTGAAAGAAATTTGGCTTAGTAGAAACATAACGCATCCCTTTGCGCTTATGTATTTTCATGCGTTTACGGGTAGCTTTATCCTGTAATTTAAGATGCTGTTTCTTGCTTTGAAATTCAGATTTCTTGGATTCTTTCGCACGTTGTTCCTTCTTTTGCTCAGCCTTTTTCTGTTTTTTGGATGGCTTCTTATCATCCCTGAGCCATCCCAACCAATGGGATCACCAGAAGCAACAGGAAAATCCATTTTTTAATATATTTCAAGATATTCATTCCTGATATAACGGTTTAAGTATTGAATTATGTATCAAATATCCGACATTTTCATTCCAATCCGGTTTGACCGGGCAAAATGTTATCAAGACGAATTTGTTCATCACCCGGGAAATAGGGTAAAAAAGTGAGAATGAGCTGGAACATTTCATCTGTAGTTCTCATGCTGCCTCCCAAACCGGTAATTTCTCTGGGGGGACTGAAGGGATTATTTGGATTGTTTTTAGTATTATCAAATACACCTTCGGCGACAATAGTTGATCCGGCGGGTATTTTTAGCATGGTTGGATAAGTATAAAAATATTGCCACCTGAAATCCCATTTTGGAATTCTTACCAAACGAATGGTGTCGGCTTGAGGAGTAATTGCATAAGCCAGGAATGATTTTCCCAACAAGTGCATATGTGGATTAATAGTAACCAATGAAATATCGTGATAAATTATAGCTTTGGTTACAAACTTCATGATGGTATCAGGGGGAATCAAAAGTGGAGGTACAATTTCTGAAATACCCAAAGTACCCAATTGTGTTTCCATGAAAGGACGCTTTGGAGGCTTCGCACTAAAAAACAAATTTACGTGTGGTTGATCTGTTTAGGAAACCGGAGTTGGTCCATAGTGAAGATCACGCATTAGAATAGCTCCTTTCTTTTTAATGCGATACCCTCCTATTCCATCGGGATATTGTTGAGGTAAAACACCAGGTAAAAAATTGAAAACACTTGGCGTAAGTAAAGGATAGGTCTCATCATCATTTAGCAATTTCATGAACCGGTAGCACGAGTCAAGTGTTCCGGCATCTTCACGATCAACATAACGGGGACCAACAAACACATCTTTTTTCAGCTTATCATCGTATTGAATAATATGTCCGTTTACATGATGAGAGAGTTTACGATTTCCGGGAACATATTCAACCATTCTTAGAAACGTATCTCTTTCCAATTCATAAGGAATCTTAAAAACCATAAACCGATCGCGGTTATCTCCGGGAATAGTAAACGGCTCTTCCATTCGAATCACAACATCAGGCTTTCCTAATTGAGAACCTTCCGGATACTCGGGTGCAGGTTTCAGGTCAGCGGCCTTTCCTTCGGGACATCCGGCATTGACCCAAGTTACAATCATTTCTTTTTCTGCATCAGTTAAAATTTTCTCCCCAACAAAATGAGTGTATTCCGGATCGGCTGGCCATGGAGGCATCACACCGGTTTCAACAACGCGAGCTATGGTTTTAGCTTTTTTCCTAACGTCTTTGTAAGAAATTAAATGAAATGGACCAGCCTCACCGGGACGATGACATGGAGTACAATGCTTATGAATTAAAGGTGCGATTTCTTTGTTGAAAGTCAGATTAGTTTTTTGTTTACCTGAATTACAGGACAATAAAAATGCAAAACCGGCAACTACAATTATCAGTTGTTTTACAATCGGGTATTTTAGTTGAAAATAATTTTTCATCATGATTCAATAAAACATCCAACAGGATTCACACGTTTGAAAGGAAGGGCTTTTTCCGAAAGAATAGCATCGAGTACTTTTTTCAAATAATGTTCACCAACCATCTGGCGTTTCTTACCAAGACTAGCGACTATTTCATTGATAGCACCTGAATATAATGTTTCATATTCAGGACTAAGAACAACAACTTCCGGCGTTACTGTGGCTTCCAACAATTTTGTCAGCACTAATGCGGTATCCAAAATCGCAGGCAATCCGATATTGTAATGTAAATGAAAGGAATCTATTTCAGAGACCGTGTAAAAAGTACCCGGATATACAGTCAAGAAAGAGATTCCTTGAGATCTGTAAG
>CAWJWM010000007.1:0-126465 GCA_963846445.1 uncultured Verrucomicrobiae bacterium
TGCTTTGAGCGCGAGGCTGTGCTGTCCCCCAGCGGAGATTGCCACAACATCCTTCAAGCCCGACGGCACCTGACATTGAAAGTAGTTCGTAGCACCCCAGGCCACTACGATCCCGTCACTCCGCAGGGCCAGAGCGTGTCCGAAGGCCCCGGCGGACACCGCGACAACGTTGGAAAGTCCTGCCGGGATGCTGTTGCATACGCGAAACCCGAACTGGCGCCCCAGCTACGACCGTTCCGTCAGCACGAGCAGCCAGGCCGAAGCCACGGCCAGCCGAGAGCCCCACAGCATCGGACAGCCTTGCAGGAGGAAACACGAAGCTGCCCCAACTAATTGCATCTGCTTCTTCTGTTAGGGCGACGCAGAAGTCACGACCGACGGCGATGTCAACCACCCGGCTCGCACACTTGACGAGAGCCACAGTGTTGGTCTTCCCAGCCGTCCAGGAGCTGAGGCTCCCCTCAGTGGACAACGCGTAGCAAAGGTCGCCGATGCCGCATGCGATCGTGACGATGTTTGTTAGCGGAGCGGTACTGCGACTGGGGTGGTGGCACCCGAGTGCCAATGCTGAACAGCCCCCTCCAGAGTAACAGCATGGTGGTAGCGATCGCCCGGAGCGATGTCCAGAATCACTCTGAGTGTTCTCGGGAGATCTTTCGGTTTCTTCCTCTGTGCCAAGATGGAACGGACATTTCCACTCGTCATGGATTGCAGGGACAAGATGTCGCGTGGTTGGCCTTCAGTGAGTTGATAGCCTGGCGTCCAACACAAGATCTGCCCATCCGACCGAAGCGCGTAGCAGTACCCGTCTGCAGCAGCAGCCGCCATGACGTTGGTTACGTTGGAGGGGGAGGACGTGCTGGTCCCTACGAGACGACCCCGAACAACGACGGTCCCATCCATCCTGAGTGCCATAGAATGGTCCTCTCCCGCCGCAATCTCCTCAGCGCTTGTCTTCAATCCAGGAGGAACCTCGCACTGCCTCGATGTGTTGTTGCCCCATGCCTCGACGGTCCCATCCCAACGCAAAAGGAGGAGGTGATTGGCCAGCGCAGAGATTGCCTTGATGCCACGGAACGGATACGGGAGCAGGCTTTGTCCATAGCGGTTGTCTCCCCAGGCCCGGACATTGCTGACCGAGAGATTGATCACGGCACTTGTCGTTCCTCCGTAGGCATTCGTTGCGGTCTAGCCGGTACATGCCCGCGTGACCGGCTTCGACGGTCCCAATTTCCAAGACTGGCGTATCGAAACCCGTCACACTATCCAGAGGGCCAAGCGGAACACCGCCAGCCAGCCATTGAAGTGCGATTGGCGGCGGGCCTTCCACTTCGGCGGTCAAGAGCACCTTCGTGCCTTGGAGAACTTCGCGAGCTTGCGGCTGCAGGCGGATACGCGGGCCGAGCACCGCGCCCAAGTCAACAGGTTCGCTCCACAGCTCGCCGAAGGCGTTCATCGCAAACAGCGAATACAAGCCCGGAAGCGCTGCTGCTTGGTGAAGCAGAAGCGTAGCCGTCCGGCTCCCAGCAGTCCCGCCGTTGTCCATCAAAGGTTGTCCGTCCCGGAACCACTGATAAGTGATCGGCTGCCTGCCCAGAGCGTAAGCGCTCAAACGGACCGCCCCCGCCTCCACGGCCTCCACCAAAACAGGCCGCAGAAGTTCAAGCCGCTCGGTGGACACGACTGCTAAGGTGTGAACCCGACCTGCTGTGATTGCCGTAAACTTCAGTGGAGTCGAGGGTGTGTTGCACTGCCCGCTCTGGTTCAACCCCCAAACTCACGACCGAGCCATCCGCCTTCAACGCCGTGCTGTGATGGTCACCGGCTGCAATAGCGACCACATCGGTCAGGTTCGGTGGCACCCGGGACTCACCAGCGTCGCTGGTGCCCCAGGCAACGAGTGTTCCATTCTGCTTGACTGCCAGGGAGTGATAGCCGCCCGCAGCGATGCGAATGACCCCGCGAAGGTTAGCGGGGGTGCTGCACTGGCCGACGCTGTTCCGTCCCCAGGCAACGACCTCGCCGTCTTCGCGCAGCGCCAGGGAGTGGTAGGCTCCGTCCGCGATGGCCCTCACATGCTGCACGCCAGGTGGTATCACCGTTCGGCCCCAGCCGACGACAGTGCCGTCAGCACGCAGTGCGAGGCTGTGAGCACGACCGGCAGCGATTGCGTCAACGTTTGCCAAGTCAACAGGTACCTCGCACTGACCTGACCGGTTTCGCCCCCATGCCATAACCGTGCCGTCAGGCCGGAGTGCCAGGTTATGGACGCCGCCGGTGGCGGTGGCCACTGCCGTTTCATGGGGTGCGTCTGTTTGGCCGTCGTCTCCCTCGCCCCAGGCGGAAATGGACCCGTCCGTATGCAGCGCCAGGGTGTGCGAATCACCGGATGCGAGCGCAACTACATCGCGAGTTCCGCTCGGTGCATCTGCCTGTCCGAAGGCGTCGTCGCCCCATCCGAGGACTTGGTTCACCCGTATCGCGATCGGTTCCGATATCGCGGCCCCGGACCCGTTGCTCACGGTGAGGGTGTAAACGCCTTCGTCCGCGTAGCCACTTGTGGGATGTCGAGCATCGATGGCCGCGCTCCGGTGATCCCCGAACCGTCCGAGAGCAGGCGACCGTCTTTCAGCCAAGCGTAGGCCAGAGGCGTAGCACCGCTCAGAGACGTCTGCAGCATTACCTGCTCGCCCAGCACGGCTTTTCGCGAACGGACTGACCGACTATGAAGGGGCGTCCGTCTCCTTTCAGGGCGAGGGCGAAGGAGGTGCCTGCGGCGATGCCGACGACGTTCTGCAAGTCTGATGGCGGCGGACTCAGGAGTGGTTGTTTCCCACGCGACGATGGTTCCGTCGCGTCTCAGGGCGGCATTGAGCGGAGCGGCCACCGACGATCTGCACTACGTTTGATAGTGCCGGGGTGCTGAAACTCCGCAATTCCAGCGGGTATGCGTCTTCGAGTAGCAGGCGATTGAGACGTGCCAAATCGACTCCTCTGTCAGGACTCTGCGAGAGTAGTGTCTTGTCTCCGGGCGCAGGGGGATACCGCTGAAACGTTGGCCATCGTAGATCGAGCCGCCTCCCGCGTATCCCAGAAGAGAAACCAATTGAGGTCTTGCACCAGAGCCTGTTGCAGAGGTGGAGGATCAGAGCCAACGCCTTGGTAGTTTCCCAACTCGGCTTTCGTCGTAGCGGACAGACCGCTCTGCAAGCCAGGCGTCAACCGGCCGATGTGGCTGCTTCAATTATCTGGCAAGAGAGGGCAAGTCGACGAAGGCGGCCACGAAGAGAGGGGACCTGTTGGCGTCCCCAACCGACAACGATTCCATCCGCTTTCAGGGCCAGAGTGTGAAAGCGCCGGCGGCGACTGCGACCACGCCGGTGAAGCACCGGGCGGCGGATTGAGGAAGTCGCTGCCACCCCACTCGAACACCGTGCCGTTGGCCTTCACCGCAATTGAATGGCGCCCTCCGGGGCGATACCGACGATTTCGCGCAGTTCGCCGCCATCTCGGCATTGATCGGCCTTTCGTCCCCAGCACCGCACGGTGCCGTTACCGCGCAGCGCGATGCTGTGCCCCGTGCCAGCCGCGATGGCTGTCACCGAGTCGAGGTCGGGAGGGACATTCAGGAGCCCGCCTTTGCTGTAGCCCCAGCCCACGACACTCCCGTTTCGGCGCAGGGCCAGGCTGTGAAACCCGCCTGCGGCGATGGCGACAGCATCGTTAAGGTCTTCGGGCACGTCGCACTGGCCGTGGAGATTGTCGCCCCACGCTATCACGGTGCCGTCTTCTCGAAGCGCGAGGGCGTGGGCCCCCCCGCGGCAAGCTTGATCACCCCGGTCAGATCGGCAGGCACGTCCAGTTCCCCACACCAGTTCTCACCCCAGCCGGCGACCTGTGTCACCGTCACATGCGCCACGCGGCTGATCACCGAGCCATGTGCGTTGGAGACTACGACCGAGTATTCCCCCGCATCGCCAAAAACCAGGGATCCAATCCTCAGTTGCTGCAGATCGGCGCCCGAGACTCGTTCGTTGTCAATCAGCGCCGTTCCGTCTTTGAACCATTGGTAGGCCAATGGCCCGGCTCCAGCGGCGCTCGCCGAAAGAAGCGCTTCGGATCCCAACGATGAAGACAACGACTCTGGCTGCTTTTCAATGCGCGGTGCCGCAAAGACGGTCAGTCGTGCCGCTGGTGTGACGACGATGCCGCCGGCATTCCTCGCAAGGAGCGAATACTCGCCTGTGTCCTCCAGGCGTGCTCCCTGAATGACCAGGTTTTGCGTCGCAGTTCCTGAGATGCGTTCACTGTCCGCCAAGGGCTGCACACCTTTGTACCACTGAAAAACAAGCGGGGGCGAACCATGCACCGCCGCCGTCAGCGTAATCTCTGCGCCCAGAACAGCGTCGAGATCACCGATCGCGCGAACCAAGAAAGGGCCTTCCGCGTCCACGGGTGCCAAAGCCGAATCATCGCCGGCGGCAATCGCGACCACGTTTGTGAGGTCGGCAGGCGGTTGGACAGTCGCCGGTTGCCCCCAGGCCACTACAATGCCATCGGCCCTCAGGGCGAGACTGTAGGTGGCGGCAGCGGTGATCGCCGAGACTCCCGCCAAACCCGCCGGGATGTCACACTGGCCGCAGCTGATTGGCGAAGGACTGTCGGTCGCGCCCCAGATCGCAACGGTTTGGAGGATGCCGTCCACATCGCCGCCGCGAATCCGAGCAGGCTCAGAAAGAGTGTCGGGCTGAGCAGGGACAGAGCCATTCGGGCCTGAAAGCGGCCAGCCATAGCCCGCATTTCTCACCAACCTTCGATGTCATCTGACCGGTCACCGTCACATTGCACCTGAAATGCGGGCTCTCAGAAACCCGCGCCCCAAGCAGATGGACCCAATCTCGACCACACTGTGTCCGCGTGCCCGGGTCGCCCAAGCGGCTGGGGCGCGCCCCGGCTTGGATGAACCGATGAGCCAATTGTTCATGCTGGGCGCGGGTTTCATAGACCCGGAATTCTCACCCGCGGACTGTCCGGAATGCCGCGATCGCCCCACTGGTGAGATTTCCGGGATAGCGACCGCGGAGGAACGAACAGGGAGGCGCATCACGGGGGAAATCAGCACTGCCTGCCTGTTCATCAAACATCAGAGTGACTTTGGACAGACTTGCGTCAAGTCCGAATCGCCGGGTTTCGCTGCACGCCTCGACTCCTCGATGTGGGGGTCCACTCGATCACAGTGAAGGTCAGCGATGACGGAGAGGCGGTTCTATCGCGTCGTCCAATTGCCGTGAGGGGCGATGGGGGCGGACAGAAAGCGAACCCTGGCGACGACTGACGGCGGTCACGGAAGACCGAACGCGCGGAGAGCCGCTATTCCTGTTTGGACTGCCCGGTGGGGGACCAACCGTTCCCCCTCCTTGTTCGTGGGCAGGCTCATGGACAGGGGCCTGTTCCTTTTTGAACTGTTCAGTGAACAAGAACCGCCATCGAACTCCGGTCGGGGTCGCTATCGCCGTCGGTATCGGAATCGACAGCAGGCGACTGCGACGCCGATTCCGATTCCGATTCCGATTCCGACCAAGCCACCTACTACGGTTCATGGGGGAGAGCCCGAGAGGGGCGGTTTGCGCAGGCAGACGCACTGGTCCTCTTTTCCGTGTATTCGGTGTGTTCCGTGGTTCCCCCACAGAAACCGCCACAAAGATGTTTCCCACAGGTTCAGAATGCCCGCGGACAGAAAACCGGCGGGGCGCGTCCCGCAATCACCGGCTTGGCGCCTCCCGACCCGATCATCGGTGGGCCTCATCGGCGTTGTAGGAACTGCGCACCCTGGGGCCGCTGGACACATGGAGAAAACCCAAAGCCCGCGCCTGGCGATCGAACTCGGCAAATCGCTCTGGGGTCACGAACTCGACGACCGGCAGATGCGCGCGCGTGGGCTGGAGATACTGCCCGAGCGTCACCCTATCGCATCCCACCGCGCGCAGATCGCCCAACGCTTCGAGGACTTCGTCCTCCGTTTCCCCCAGACCGAGCATCAGGCCGGACTTCGTGCAGAGCCCCCGAGCGCCGCGCGCTTTCGCCAGGCGCAGGACGTTCAGGGAGCGATCGTACGTGGCTCGAGATCGAACCGCAGAAGTCAGTCGCCGCACAGTCTCGAGATTGTGGTTGAACACGTGCGGGCCTGCGGCCAGCACGGTGTCCATGGCCAACTCACTCTCGTTGAAGTCCGGGGTTAGCACCTCGATCGTCAGACCCAAATCCAAACCGCGGAGAGCGGCGATGGTCCGGGCAAAATGGGCGGCGCCGCCGTCGGGCAGGTCGTCCCGTGCCACAGACGTGATGACAACGTGGCGGAGCCGCATGCGCCGGGCGGCTTCGGCGACGCGCGCGGGCTCATCCGGATCGAGCGCAAAGGGCTTGGCGGTCGTCACCGCGCAGAAGCGGCAGGCCCGCGTGCAACGATCTCCCCCAATCATGAACGTCGCAGTGCCCCGGCTCCAGCATTCCCACTGATTGGGGCACCGGGCGCTCTGGCACACCGTGTGCAGATGCAGTTCATCGAGAAAGCGTTGGGTTGCCGCATAAGTCTGCGCCGTCGGCAATCGCCCTCGCAGCCAGGCCGGAAGGCGCGGTCGTGATTCGGTTTCCATCAAAACGCAGGCCGTATCCTCGCTCGCCCAGGGCCGGAAACCAGCAGAATCCTCCGGACGTCAGGGCCGTGTTTTTGACTTTGACCAGCACGCGTCAACCGCTATACACCGGGCACGTCCGCTCATTCGTTGGCCGGAAGCCCTGCGGCGCCGGGGTCGCGAACGGACCGAAAGCCTGTGGCTCATGACCTCCCTCGAACGCGTTCTCAACGCCCTGCAACGCCGGCCTCTGGACCGGGTGCCGCGGCTGCTCTACGAGGAGGTGATTGGGTACACGCCGCCCATCGAACGGCTGCTCCGGGCCCGCTGCGCCCCGCGGACGCCCCTCGAGGCGTTCGGCATGGACATCACGCGTGTCACCTTCGCCCCCACAACCCTGCCGCGGACGCGCTTTGCGGACTGGCTGGGGTCCGCGGCGCCGGAAGCGCTCGAACGCGGCGAGGTGGATGAATGGGGTGTCTGGCGGCGCGGCGGCGAGTTCCACCATTTCGTCCAGATCCAATCGCCACTTCGGGGCGCTCTCGATCCTCGGCGGCTCGAGGATTACCCGTGGCCCGACCTCGACCAGCCGCATCGGTTTAGCGGCGTCTCGCAGCGCGTTGCAGAGTTGCATGCCCGCGGACTGGCTGTGGCCGCCTATGCCGGGTCCGTGTTCGAACGCGCCTGGTCTTTGCGCGGCTTCGAGGACTTGCTCATGGACCTGGTCGCCGCGCCCGATTTGGCGCATCGCCTGCTCGAGCGAACCGCGGCCTTCCAGCGTTATGCCGCAGTCCAGTTCGCCCGGGCGGGAGCGGACATCATCATCACCGGCGACGATGTGGCGGGGCAACAGGGGCTGCTGCTTCGACGCGCGACCTGGCGCGCATTCCTCAAGCCGCATCTGGCCGCCACCGTCGAGGCCGTCAGGCAAGCCAACCCGTCCGCGCACGTGTTCTACCACTCCGACGGCAACGTCACGCCGCTGATCCCGGACCTGATCGAGATCGGGATCGACATCCTCAATCCCATCCAACCCGAGTGCATGGATCCGCCGTCGGTCAAGCGGGCATTCGGGGATCGCCTGGCGTTTTGGGGATCGGTGAGCGTGCAACGAACCATGCCGTTTGGCACGCCGGACGAGGTCCGGGCCGAGGTGCGCAGCCGAATCCGCGACATGGGAGCGGGCGGCGGTTTCATTCTCTCGCCAGCCCATGTCCTGGGACCCGAGGTGCCGTGGGAAAACATCGTGGCTTTCTTCGACGCCGCGGACGGACCCTCCTGAAAGACGCGGCGCTGCGGGCGCGTGAGAAAGCCGTCGGGCTCCGCTCGCCACCCCCCAGGGCCGAGATCCTGCCCGGTCAGTTGTCCCACGAACCGGATCGAAGGTATTCCTTGAGTCTCTGCTTCAGGGTTTCGCGTCCGCGATGGATGAGCGATTTGGTGGCGGAAAGCGAACAACCGAGCACGTCGGAGATCTCCTCATACGACAGTTCCTCGTCACGGCAGAGGAGGATCGCGATCCGCTGGTTCTCGGGCAGATCGCGCAGGGCGGTTTCGATCTTGTCGGTCAACTCCTGGTGGAGGCAGGACTTGTCGGGCTCGGGCCGACTGGCATCGGCGAACTGGTGGCGGGGCTCGTCCGGATGCTGGGGATGTGGCTCGTCGATCGATTCGGTCGGATGCCGCGTCCGCCGCCGGATCTCGTTCAGGCTCAAATTCCGGGCAATGGTATAAAGCCAGGTCGAGAACCGCGCGGATGCCCGGTAGCGGTGGGCGGACTTATAGACCTGAACGAACACGTTCTGCGCCAAGTCTTCGGCTTCGGCGGGATCGGGAATAGTCCGGTAGACAAGGTTCAGCACGGGCTGCTTGTATTTCTCGACGAGTTGCTCGAAGGCACCCCGATCGCCGCGTTTCACGCGCAGCATCAACAAGGCATCGGGATCCCGTTCAGCAGCCATCGAGACCGACTCTACAGACCGAAGGAGGGGACGTCCAGCAAGGCGAAGGCATCGGTCGCGTGCGGGCAGTCTCCAAATCCTTAGCCCGCATTTCTCACCAACTTTTGATGTCCTCTGACCGGTCACCGTCGCATTGCACCTGAAATGCGGGCTCTCAGAAACCCGCGCCCCAAGCAGATGGACCCAATCTCGATCACACTGTGTCCGCGTGCCCGGGTCGCCCAAGCTCCGGGGCGCGTCCCGCCTTTGATGAACCGATCAGCCAATTCTCCCTGCTGGGCGCGGGTTTCATAGACCCGGAAATCTCACCCGCGGACCTCAGGAATGCCGCGACCGCCCCACTGGTGAGATTTCCGGGTTAGCGAACTGTTCTTGCGCCGCGTGGGGGCACGCGGCCTACAACCTGAGCATCAACAGCTTGCTGTAGGCCGGGTCCCCTGACCCGGCGCTCACCGTCGTGACACCGCTTCACCCTGCTGCGTAAGGATGCAGGTGCGGTCTGGGTCAGCGCCTTCTGTCTGTTGCGCCTTTTGTCTTGCGGGCTAGAGGCGCCATCGGTAGGGTCTGCACCTACTCGGGAAGAGATGTCTGAAACCCTGTTGAGTGAATCGTCCGCTCATGGCGCCGCACCCACAGCCCGCATTTCAGATTATTCCCTCGTGTGGCGAGAAACCCGGGCAGAGTCACTCCTCGTTTGAAATTTGTAGCAAATGAGTCAAGTTTTTGCGCCGTGCAACGGCGCCACTTAGCGGGGCATCGGGGGCTCGTGATCGTGGTGGACACCCAGCGGCCACGAGTCGTTCACACGCCTCGCCGGTCTGAGGCGAAGCCTCGCTAATGACACGACGATGGACCCGACCACGCTGGCCCAGATGAACGGTGAGTACGTCATGCCGCCCGACGCCGGCCCGGCCTGGCGGGCAGCGCACGCATCCGGAATCGGGACTTTCGAGGCCGTGCTCCGACGAAGCGTCGAGGCGACGTTCTCCTATGGGACCTTTCGGTTTCTGAATCGGTGGCCAAATCGCGAAGTCCCGCGGCGGCGCGTGCGGCGCCGCTCAGCATCACCTCCAATGCACACACTCGACCTGACGTTGGCCACGCCAGCCGAAAACCTCGCCTGCGACGAGGCGCTGCTCGACGCCTGCCACCAGGGCGGCCCGGAAGTGTTGCGTTTCTGGGAGCCGGTGGATCGTTTCGTCGTTTTGGGCTATGCGAACCGTTTGGCGACCGAGGTCGACGCCGCGGCTTGCCAAGACTTCGCGGTGCCGATCTTCCGTCGCATCACCGGCGGCGGCACGGTGGTGCAGATGTCCGGCTGCCTCAACTACTCCCTGGTCCTGCGCCTCGATGGAGACGCCTGGCGCCAGACAATCCCGGCGACAAACCGGTTCGTGCTCGAACGCATCGCCGCAGCCCTGCGGCCATTGGTCGGACACGGGGTGCGGCTGCAGGGTGACACGGACCTTACCCTGGGCCTCCACAAATTTGCCGGCAACGCCCAACGACGCCTCAGAGATGCCCTTCTGTTTCACGGATGCTTGCTGCTCGATGCGGACCTGGACTGGATCGGACGACTGCTCCCGTTCCCCTCGCGTCAACCCGCGTACCGGGCAGGCCGTGCGCACCGGGATTTCGTCGCGAACCTCGGTCTGCCCGCCGCCGCGGTCAAAGAGGCGATCCGGGCCGTCTGGAACGCGACCGCCCCGCTGCCTGCATGGCCCCGCGCTGCCGTCCAAACACTCGCCCAAACAAAGTACGCCAATCCGGACTGGACCCGGAGGTTCTGAGCCGGTCAGCGAAAAAACGACGTGAGCAGGCCGCCAAAGGAAAACAGGGAGCCTGGATCTTCGTCTTCTTCCCGCAGAATGGCGCCCAGGCGACCAGCCAGCCACGGGCTGTGGTCCAAGCGCCAAGCCGCCAGGTCCATCAACCGCGGATGGTCCACCAGGCGGTGGGCCGCATCATAGGCCCGATACCGGGGTTTGAGCCGCCGCACCGCCACCGCGTAGGCGTCCAACCCGTGCTCGTCGCCCGAGAGGAAGGCATGGACGGCGTCCGCGGCCAGTAGTCCGGTCTCCATAGCCTTGCCGACACCCTCGCCCGTGAAGGGCAACGTCGAAGCCACACACTCTCCAGCGGCAAGGCATCGCCGCCCGGGCCGCAGCGCTTCCTCGTCCAAACCGCAGCGCAGCGGGGCCGAACGCAGCGGGCTGACAGGTTCGCCCGCGGCGATCAGGGATTGCGCCTCGGGAAAGACGCTGGTGAAACGCTCGAACAGGGCGCGATGATTGAAACCGCGGTGAACACCGTACAGGCTGCCGACGCCCACGTTGTAAAGCCCGTCGCCCAACGGGAAAATCCAGGCATAGGCCGGCCCCAGGCCCCGGTCGTAGGTGACGATCAACCTCTCGACCGCATAACTCGAACGGACATAGCGTCGCGAGGCGATTGCGGTCGGCCGGGCCGAGATCCCCGGACGCAGCGACCGCAACAGGCGCGTGTCGAAGCCGGTCGCCAAAATGCACGCGCGCGCCCGGATCGGCAGGCGGGATCGGAACTCGACCCGGACACCCTCCTCGTCCTCGGAGAGGGCGACCACTTCGGCCAGGGCGCTCTCGGCTCCGATCTGTTTTGCCGCCTGCTGTAGCAACGCGTCGAGCACCTCGCGCCGCACGGTCAGAAAGTCACCGCGCGCCCGCACCTCCCGTCCGCCGGGGCTAAACACCGCGATCTCTTCGAGGCGATGCCCGGCGCCCCAAACCGCGTCCGCCAAACCCAGTCCGCGCAGAATCCTCAGCACCCTTGGCAGCAGGACATCGCCACAAACCTTCTCGCGAGGAAAGGCGCGCCGCTCCGCCAGAACCACGCGCCACCCGCGACCGGCGAGCGCGTGGGCTGCCACCGCACCGCAGGGCCCGCTGCCGACCACGACGACGTCGGAGCGTTCATGCGAAGCGGACGACTGGGAGGCGGTGTCTGCGACGTGGGCTCGATCGCTCCGGTCCTCGGTTCCGGGAGAATCAACGACTGCTTCCGTGGGTTGACAAGGTGTCGAGGTTGCACCGATCAGAAATCAAAACAAAACGTTCCAGGGTTTGTTGTACTTGAGGTACTCGACGAACTTGGCCAGTTGGGCCGTCTGCAGGGTCTCGAGTTCGCAGCGGGTCGACTGGTCCCGAGGCGCGAAGAAGCAGGAGGGATCCTCGGCGAACAAATCGCCGCTCTGGTAGTGGGCCAAGGCCCGGCAGCCCCCGCAACTTTCCCGATAGCGGCAGATGCCGCATCGCCCCTTGAGGGACTCGTTCCTCCGCCGCAGAGCGACGAAGGTGGGATGGCGCGCGATCAACTCGGAGAGCGGCGTGTCGCGCACGTTGCCCACCGCAACTGTCGAGTCGAGGAGTTGCACGCAGGGCGCCACCGTGCCCTCGGCGCCCACCGCGGCAAAGGATCGCCCAGCCTGACAGCCCAACCCTTCGATCTTGACGCCATAGGTCTTCCAGGTCGCTTCCATCGCTTCCGGGTCGGCGAAAAACGGAGTGTAAGAAATGTAGGAAAGAGGGTTCGCCGTCAGGGCGGGATGGATCACCCGCTGCATGTCACCGGCATCGAAGCCCAGAGTCGCGTACGCCGCGCCCGAGCCGCGCGGCACGAAGGGCGCGCGCAGCATCGGCACGCGGTTCATTTTGAGGAACTGCACCGTCGAGGCCAGCGTGTCCAGGTTCTCCCTGGAAATCGTCAGCAAGAAAAAATAGTCGGTCCCCTCGCGACGGCAGATCTCAGCCGCCTGCATGACCGTCGAGGGATCGTCGTCGCGGCTGCTGCGGTTGGCCTCCGCGTCGACCGAGTTGAACGGCAGCACGAATACGACCCGCCCGCCCGTGGCGTCCCGGCAACGGCGCACCGCGTCGGTCTCGACCAGCATTTTCCCGTTGGTATTGATGAAGCTGTACATGCCCCGCGCCGCCGTATGGGCCAGAAGGGTGTAGATATCGTTCCGCAGGAGGCACTCGCCTCCCGAGAAAGCCACCGCCATGTTCGAACTCACCTTGGCCAGTTCATCCAGCACGAGCGTTCGCGCCTCGTCCGTGCTCAACTCCGGCACCGACGTGGGCGTCTCGGGCCGGGACATGCAGTACTTGCAGGCGAGATTGCAGTCGCGCGTGGTCTCGAAATAGCAGAGAAAAAACTTGTCCGTCATGGTCATGGCTGGATGAACTCCATTGTCTCGAACACTTCGGCCAGATCGACGGCGGTTTCGGCGCACCCGTCGCGCGACAACAGCACGCATTGGACCGGAATGCCGCGGCGCTCGCACTCCATCATCCCGATCGCAGCCTCGAACGCGCAGGCGACGCCCACCACCGCCTGGGGCGTATGCGCATCCAGCAGCCGAGCCACCGCGCTTCCTCCTTTGAGCATCTGGACCGCGCCGTAGCCCAGGGCGACGGCTTTGTCGAAGATCGCAGCGGCGGCGCAGGCCCCGCAGCGGGCGCAGAGATATTCGTAGGCGCGTTCCTCGGCACCGCACTGGCCCAGCACGCGCAGGCATTGGGGCATGAAGAGCAGTCGCCGGGCATAGGGCGCCTTCGAGAACGCAGCGGCGTTCTCGGTGTTCTTCCGCGAGACGATGGCCTTGCAGAGCTCGGGCATGGAGACACCCTCCTGCCTGGACTCCTGATTGAGCGTCTCCAGGAAACGGTTCAGTTTCTCAGCCTTCTCGCCCATGACCTTGTTCTCCGTCTTCTGGTCCAGCCTCGCAGCGTGCCCCGCCTCCGGCAATGACCGCGGCGGAATCGCTTTCGGCCCTGCCGACCGAGTTCGCCGCCGCGGGACGCCATTCGAGGTGCTCTCCAGGCGCACGGAGCGGGCGGAACCCGAACGCCGAGTACAGTCCGTGTGCGTCGCGCGTGGCCAGCATCAAACGCCGCACAGTCCGCAGGTCCGGATGTGCCAGCACGCACGTCATCAGCCACTTGGCAAGCCCCTGCCCCCGGTAAGGATCGAGCACATAAACGTCCGCGACGTAGCCAAAGGTGGCCCGGTCGGTAATCACGCGGGCCAAGCCGATTTGCCGTTCGCCCTGGTAGAGACCGAAGCAAAGGCTGTGCCGGAGCGAGCGCGCGACGACTTCGAGCGCCACGCCCCGGGCCCAATACGTGGACGACAGGAACGCATGCACCGCGGTCAGGTCCAGGCGGTCCGGATCTGTGCTGATCAGGAAATCGTCGCGGCGATGTTCTTCGTGCATGATAGAGCCCTTAGCGAGGCGTCGGGCGCCGCTGATCGTGGTGGACACTCAGCGGCCACGAGTCGTTCACACGCCTCGCCGGTCTGAGGCAAAGCCTCGCTAACACCAGAAGAATCGGAAGCCCAGGCTCGCTCGTCGGTTTGAGGCGGAGCTTCGTTGGAATCCTTGAAACCCCGAACATGGGATCATCAAGTCAAGTTTCGGGAATCCCTCGCGCTCCAGGGTTCGAGGATCCCGAAGAACGCAGCGACGCCGGGTGGCGACCGTCATCCTGCGCCCCGGCGCCTGGCGCGCTACTTGCCACGGGATTGCCGGCGACCGCGCAGCACCTCGATCGACCGCACGATCGCCGCGTTCATCGTGAGGGCATCCGACTCGCCATACCGCTCCTTGAGCCGCGCTTCTGCGGCCCGCCGCGCATGCTCGGCCTGGGCTTCGTCCATGTCGTCGGCCCGCAGCGCCATGTCGGTCAGCACCGCCACGCGCTTGCCGGTGATCTCGACGAAGCCGGGGCCGACGGCGAGGAAATACTCCTGGGCACCGCGGCGGACGGTGATCTCCCCGGGCACAAGCATGGTCACCAGCGGCACGTGCTGCGGGTAAATGCCCAGTTCTCCCTCGACGCCGGGGAGCGTCACCATGTCGACCTCTTCCGAGGTCGTGACTCCCTCGGGAGTCACGATTTCCAGTTTCAGTGTGGCCATTGGAATTGGTCTGAGGCGCGCCTCGCTAAGCTTCCTTGATCTCCTCGATCGCGCCCTTCATGTAGAAGTTCCCCTCCGGCACCTCGTCGTGCTTGCCTTCGAGGATTTCCTTGAACCCGCGCACGGTATCGCCCACGGGCACCTGCTTGCCTGCGCGCCCCGTAAACACCTCGGCAACCGAGAAGGGCTGGCTGAGGAACCGCTGTATCTTCCGCGCGCGGAAGACCGTCAGTTTGTCGTCGGGCGACAACTCGTCCATGCCCAGGATGGCGATGATGTCCTGGAGATCCTTGTAGCGCTGCAACACCTTTTGAACGCCGCGCGCCACGTCGTATTGCTCCTGGCCCACGATCTCCGGCGTCAGAGCCCGTGATGTCGAAGCGAGCGGATCGACCGCCGGGTAAATCCCCAGTTCGGAGATGGCCCGATCGAGCACAATCGTCGCGTCCAAATGCGCGAAGGTCGTCGCAGGCGCCGGGTCGGTGAGGTCGTCCGCCGGCACATAGACAGCCTGAAAGGAGGTGATCGAACCGCTCTTGGTCGAGGTGATGCGTTCTTGGAGATCGCCCATCTCGGCCGCGAGGGTCGGCTGGTATCCCACGGCGCTCGGGGTCCGGCCCAGCAAGGCGGACACCTCGGACCCTGCCTGGGAGAAACGGAAAATATTGTCGATGAACAACAAGACGTCCTGGTGCCGATCGTCGCGGAAGAACTCCGTGATCGCCAGCCCGGACAATCCGACCCGCAGGCGGGCGCCCGGCGGCTCGTTCATCTGGCCGTACACCAGCGCGATCTTGGATTTGCCGAGGTCTTTTTGATTGATCACGCCCGCCTCGGACATCTCCTGATAGAGGTCGTTGCCCTCGCGGGTGCGCTCGCCCACGCCGGCGAAAACCGACACCCCGCCGTGCAGCTTGGCGATGTTGTTGATCAACTCCATGATCACAACGGTCTTGCCGACGCCCGCGCCGCCGAAAGCGCCCACCTTCCCCCCCTTCAGGAAAGGGCAGATCAGGTCGATCACCTTGATCCCGGTCGTCAACACCTGCGGCGTCGTCGATTGATCGATCAACGTCGGCGCCGGGCGATGAATGGGATTGTACCGCTCGGCCGCCACTGGACCGCGCTCGTCCACCGGCTGCCCCGTCACGTCGATCACCCGTCCCATCACACCGTCGCCCACCGGCACGGAGATCGGCTTGCCGCTGTCGATGACATCGCACCCGCGCTTGAGACCTTCGGTTGTCGACATGGCGACGGCCCGTACCCAGTTGTCTCCCAGATGCTGCTGGACTTCGAGCGTCAGCTTCACCGGGTCCCCTCCCGGAAGCCGGTAATCGACAGTCAGCGCGTTGTAGATGGCCGGCAGCGACTCCGTAAACTCGACGTCCACCACCGGGCCGATCACCTGAACAATCTTGCCTTTATTCATGATTCAAAACGTCTGTCTGACCCCCTGCGGGCCCCCCTCCTTCGATCGCGAATCCAACTGAGGGTGCGCAAATCTATGGGCTGCCGCAAACCAGTGTCAACGCGGATGTTGCCCGCTAGCCTGCTCCATCCACCCAACATCTGAACAAAACAGTCAAGTTTTCCGCGAAGCGGAACGGAGGATTCCAACGAAGCTCCGCGTTCGGACGGCCCCATCAGTACCAGCAGAATCGAAAGCCCAGGCTCGCTCGTCGGTTTGAGGCGGAGCTTCGTTGGAATCCTTGACCGGTCAAATGTGTTGTAGACAAGTCAAGTTTTTGTGCTGAGTTAAAAGGGTCAAGGATTCTAAGGAGCGAGGCGCGGGAGAGAAGGGCAGGAAAACGAAAGGGCGGTTCATGATGTCGAACATTGGGATTTGGTCTGAGGCGCGCCTCGCTGAGCTTTTCTTTCCCGAGCGACTCGGGTACAACGTGCGCCGCATGAAACCACTGGCATCGCGGGCGTTCTGGACGGGGGGATTTCTCACGATCGCTCTGGCGGTCGCAACCGCTGCTGGCGGCGAAGGCAAAGCACATTTGACCGGCTTCGCCGGAGCCGCCCAGGACCCGCCCGCAACAGCCTCGGGACAACGACAGTACGCGCCCGACCGCTCGGTCGACATCAGCCACTTGGCCTTGGATGTCACGCCCGATTTTGACCGCCGCGCCATCGCCGGCAGGGCCGTGATCACATTCGCGCCGATCGCCCATCCGGTGCGCGAAATCACCCTGGACGCCGAGGCCCTCGACATCACCGAAGTCACAGCCTCGGAACCGGTTCAGGGCTGGCAAAACACGGGCCATGCCCTCGTAATCACTTTTGCCGATCCCGTGCCGCTTGGCCGCCCCTCGCGCCTGACGGTGACGTATTCGACGGAACCGGCCAAGGGACTCTACTTCCGCACGCCGCAGATGGGCTACAAGCAGGGAGAAACGCACCTCTTTACGCAGGGCCAGGCGATCGATGCCCGGCACTGGTACCCGGGCCACGACGCCCCCAACGAGAAGTTCACCTCCGAGGTCACCTGCCGCGTCCCCAAAGGGATGACCGTCCTTTCCAATGGCCGGCTGATCTCGGAGGCGGAAGAGGGACCCAACGGGCTGGTTGCGGTGCGCTGGTTGCAGGACAAACCCCATGTCAACTACCTCGTCGCGCTGGTGGCCGGCTACTTCAAGAAGATCGAAGACATCTACCGCGATATCCCCTTGAGCTTCTACACCCTGCCGTCGGCGATCGAAGAGGCGCCCGGTTCGTTCTGCGACACCAAGGATATGATGGGGTTCTTCGAGCGGGAAATCGGCATCCCCTATCCGTGGGTGAAATACGCGCAGGTCTGCGTGAATGATTTCGTCGCAGGCGGCATGGAGAACACCACTCTCACCATCCTGACCGACAGCACGCTCTTCAGCGCCGCTTCGGAGAACGTGCACTCGAGTCAGGGCCTGGTCGCTCACGAACTGGTGCACATGTGGTTCGGCGATCTGGTCACGTGCAAAGACTGGAGCCACCTCTGGCTCAACGAGGGATTCGCCACGTACTACGAGGCGCTCTACGACGGACACCGCAACGGGCGCGACGCATTCCTCTACAACTTGCGCGACAAGGCCCGGACCGTCCTGGACGTTGCCGACGATACCCGCCCGATCGTGCACCGGGAATTCGACGATCCCGGCGACCAGTTCAATTACCTGGCCTATCCCAAAGGCGCCTGGGTGATCCACATGCTGCGCTCCCAGTTGGGCGAGGATCTGTTCCATCGCTGTATTCGCACGTACCTGGAACGTCATCAGTACGGATCGGTCGTCACGGAAGACTTGAACGCGGTCATCGAGGATATCTCAGGACGTTCTTTCGATCGGTTTTTCGACCAATGGGTGTACCACGCGCACTACCCGGAACTCGATATCCGCTATGCATGGGACGAAACCGCCAAACTGGCCAAACTGACCGTGCGTCAGGTGCAAGACCTGAACGAGCACGTGCTCTTGTTCCAGTTCCCACTGCCCGTGCGCTTCGTCGGCCCGTCCGGCCTGACGACGAATTACACCGTCACCGTCAAAGCCCAGGAAGAGGATTTCTCGTTCGCGCTCCCGGACGCGCCGCGCCTCGTGCGCGTCGACCCCGAGTCCACGGTGCTGGCGAAGATCACGTTCCAGCCGCCGCCGGCCATGATCTCGATGATGCTGACCAACACCGACGATGTCTTGGGCCGGTTGCTCGCAGTGGCTGAGCTTTCCAGCCGCCGGGACATCGAGACCGTGGCTGGACTGCGAACCGCCCTCCAGCAGGACCCCTTCTACGGGGTGCGCATCGAAGCCTCACAGGCCCTGCAAAGGATACGCACCGACGAAGCCCTCGATGCACTCCTGGCCTCGACGAATCAGCCCGACGCCCGGGTCCGACGACAGGTGCGTGAAGACCTGAGGTCGTTCTTTCGCGACTCGGTGCGGGCCGCCGCCCGCGCCGCCCTGGCCCAGGAAACGAATCCGGAAATCCAGGCCGTCCTCATCCGCACCCTGGGGAACTACCCCGACACGCAAGCCCCCGAAATCCTCCGCAGCTACTTGACCGCCAAGTCCTACCGCGACGTGCTGGCCGATGCGGCCATCGATGCGATGCGGGCCCAGAGCGATCCCGCCTGCATCCCGGCCCTGCTCGAAGCCTTGACCGAACGGGAAGGAAACTTCACCGCCGGCGGATTCGCGTCGGGCATGAGCGCGCTGGCCCACCTGGCGCGAGACGAAGACGATCAGGCGAGCGTGCGCGAACTCCTGATCCGCCATGTCAACCATCCCCGAACGCACGTTCGGCACACCGCAATCGCCGCCCTCGGCGAACTCGGCGACCCCAAAGCCATCGGCGCGCTCCGAACCCTCACCCGCGGAGGCGGCCCCGACAATCCCGAACGCCAGGCCGCGCAGCGGGCTCTGGCGGCCCTGGGCGCCGCCAAACGGCCCGCGGAAAGCCTGCAGACGCTCCGACAGGAAATCCTCGATCTCCAGCAGCGAAACCGCGACCTCCAACAGGACATCGCAGACCTGAAGAGGAAAGTGGCCGATCTCGCCACGCCCCCGACTGCAGAGAAGAACACGGAAGGAGAACCCAAGTAGATCCGCCGCGGAAGCCCACCGCACTCTCTCCTCGCATCGGTTGATCCGCGTTCGAGCTCAACTCCGAGTTCGCCCGATTCATGGCAAACGGCCTGCTCTTTTCTGAACTGCTCAGTGCACACCAACCGTGCACATTCCCCCTCACTGAAACGTCATCTCCGACGTGATGCCGAATTGGTCCATGCGTTTGCGCAGGGTGGCACGCGTCATCCCCAGCAAACGGGCGGCCTGCACCTGATTGCCACGGGTTTCCGACAGTGCGCGAAGGACGAGTTCGCGTTCGACAGCCGGAAGCACTTTGAGCTTGGGATGTTGTCGCGCCCACGCAAACAGACCCGCCGCCAGCGCCCCCAGGTCGGTGGCCCCAGCCGGGCCGGCACCGGACGCAGCAGCGCCCGCCGTTGCCCTTCTGCGTTCCGCATTGTCCGCTCTCTCCCGGTCAACGCCGGCGTCTCCGCGATCCGCTGCCCCCGACGCCACATCGCCAATGCCGACCACCTCGGCGGGAAGATCGTTGGGCAGAATCGCAGCGCCCTTGGCCACGACGATGGCGCGATGGATCACGTTCTCGAGTTCGCGCACGTTGCCCGGCCAGCGGTGGCGTTCGAGGACCTGGAGAGCCTCCGGCGAGATCGACTTGGGCGCCTGGCCGGAGGCGCGCGCAATCTTCTTGAGAAAATAGTTCACCAGCAGGCGGACGTCGTCGCGGCGTTCCCGCAGCGCGGGCAACCGGAGGCGCACGACGTTGAGCCGATAGAACAGGTCCTCGCGAAACCGGCGCTCCGCCACGGCATGCTCGATGTCCTGATTGGTGGCCGCGATGATCCGCACGTCGGCCTTGAGCGGCTCGACCCCACCCACACGCTCGAACGATCCGTCCTGCAACACCCGCAGTATCTTCGTCTGCGTTGGGAGCGACATGTCGCCGATCTCATCCAGAAAGATGGTCCCTCCGTGGCTCTGCTCGAACTTCCCGATCCGCTGCGCGCCGGCGCCCGTGAACGCGCCGCGTTCGTGGCCGAACAACTCGCTCTCGAGCAGGCTCTCCGGAATCGCCGCGCAGTTGATGGCCACGAAGGGCCGCTGGGCGCGGCGGCTGTGATGGTAGATGGCGCGCGCGACCAGTTCCTTGCCCGTGCCGCTTTCGCCCGTGATGAGCGCAGTGGCGTCGGACGCCGCCAACTGCCCGATCAGTTTGAAGACGCTCTGCATCCCCTCGCAGCGCCCGACGATGCCCAACTCGTAATCCTCCGACTCGAGCAGCGGTTCGTACGACACCACCGCCTTCATGTCGCGCGCCGCCTTGAGCGCTGCAAACACCGTCTGCTTGAGCTTGGGCACGTCAAAGGGCTTGAGCAGATAGTCGTACGCGCCTTGCTTCATCGCTTCGATCGCCGTCTGCGTTGTGCCATACGCCGTCATCATGATCACCGGCAATCGGGCATCGATCTGTCGCATCCGCCCCAGAGTCTCCAGCCCGCTCAGGCCGCCCATGCGGATATCCATGATCACCAGGTCTGGCCGGAGTTTCGAGAGCAACCGGAGCCCCTCCTCGCCGCTCGAAGCGGTCGTGAGCTTGATCTCGGGCACATCGAAGATGCGCCGAAACGAGTATTGCATGTCCGCGTCATCGTCGATCAACAGCAATGTGTCCATGCCAGACCCAGGCTTGGCCCCGCCGCGAATTAGTCAAGCGCGATGAAGCTGTGAAGCGTCCGTGCGGAAATCGACCTGACAAGCGCGCCCGGTTGCGGTAGAATCCTTGACCGGTGAAACTTGTTGCGAACAAGTCAAGTTTGTGTGCTGCGTTGAAAGGGTCAAGGATTCTCTGGAGGGAGGCGCGTGAGAGAAAGGCGGGGAAACCCGGGGACTTGTCATGGCGATGAGAACTGGGTTTGCTCTGAGGCCAGCGCCTCGCTAGAGTTACTCCTCGTTTGAAATCTGTAGTAAATGAGTCAAGTTTCTGCGCCGCGCAGCGACGCCTCTTAGTGAGGCGTCAATTGCCGGTGATCGCGGTGGACACCCAGCGGCCACGAGCCGTTCACACGCCTCGCCCGTCTGAGGCGAAGCCTCGCTGAACTTTGCGTCATATCAGTCTATGATCTCCTATTCTTCCCTTCCAGTCGGTGCGGCCATCGGTCTGGCGGTCGTGTGCGGTCATGCCCAGACGCCCACGCCGCAGTTGGACACCAAGCCGGCGTTCATGCAGATCGTCACCAACCTCAGCCTCACGACCAATTTGGTCATCGTGACCAACTCCGTTGTCGTCACGAACGCGGTGGTGACCACCAATTTCTACAACGCCCAGGGACAACTGCTGCTGCCGGTGGCGCCGGACAAGCCAGCCATGCCCGGTCTGATCCCCATCGTTGACAACAAGCCGGCCGAACCGGCCCCCGCCCCGACCCAACCCGATCGCCTGCAAGCCGTGCGCGACCTGCTGGTGCAGGGTCTGGTGGCGTCCTCGAACAAGGTCAGCGGCGCTGGCAGCTTCCTCAGTAACGCGACCCAGCAAATCCAGATCCCCCAGGGCGTCACATCCTTCGACCGCAGGAAGACGCAGGACCTGCTCACCGCCATGAACACCACCGCCGAAAAGGCGGCGCCAGAGGGGGTTGCCCTGCTGACCAAGATCGCGGCTCAAATCAAGACCGACAACGCGGCGGCGGTGGTCAATGGAGACCCCGACGCCGCGACACGTTTGTTCGCGGCCACTCACGGCCCGGACGCCGAGTCGCAATTGCTCGCGCTGGTGCGGAAGGCAGCGGCGCAAACCAAGCTGCACGACGCGTACAACAACGTGATGCTCAAGGGGGGTGGCCTGCTGGGCACGGTCTTGGGATCGGGACCGTCGGTCGATATCGACGCCCACGTGGCCAAGGGATTATGGCGCGGAATCACCAATAACCTGGCCGAGCAAGAACGCCTCATCCGCAGCAATGCCGCCGCTCGAACGACGCCGGCCCTCAAGCAGGCCTTTTAGCGAGGCTCCGCCTCAGTCCGATGAGGCATGACGGACAAGATGGGCAGGTTTGCGGTCGCGGCGTTGCCGTGGCCGTCCCGGGCGTAGACGTAGAGTCGATAAGGACCAGGCTTGCGCGGCAACTCGACCACAGCAATGCGTCCTTCCTCAGCCGTCCCGACAATGGCCCGTTGGATGGGGGCCGTGGCAGGTTCGCGATCACCGCCCACGCCTGGGTTGTCCGCCACATCGACACGCAACTCCCACGCGACTTCGATCGGATCCTCTTCCGGATCCGACACCGTCACGCCAAAACGCGCCCGCTGGCCCGCCAGGAGCGTCTCCCCTGCCCCGCTTCGCCGTCCGCCCGGGAGACGTCGAATACCATTCCCAGCGATGCGAGGACAGCGGTTGGTAGGCCAGCGCCCGCTCCAGAGCAGTGTCATCGCGTCCACCGCTGCCGTTCGGCTCCCGTCCGGGAGAAACATCCCGTACCAGGTGTGGGTCTTCTCCTGCTTATGGGACCAATAGAACGCGTAAGCACCCAGGCACTGGGACCGGCCCTCGACCGCGTGGCGATATGCCTCGAGATAGAAGTCCGCTTTGGCCGTGCTGGTGTCCTCGATCGGCATGCGCCAGGGCGTCTTCGGCACTTGCCAATGCCCGCGGGGACCGAACTCCGTGACCAGATAAGGCCGCCGCCACCCCGCACGCGCCACGTCTTCCGGCAAGGTCAGCATGTCCACGTAGGCGTTTAAGCCGACCGCATCAAGGGCTGGGCAGGCGCGGTCCAGTTCGTGCAGCATGCGTCGATAACCATCGCCCAAGACCGCGATCACAGGGTGGTTGGGGTCTTCTTCCTTCACCATGAGGGCGAGCCGATTGACCTCCTTCCACAGCGCCGCCCGTTGGTCTCCGGTGGTATCGATCTCGGGCTCGTTGCCGAGATTCCATGCCAGGAGCGCCGGATGCCCCCGGTACTGCCGCACCAAGGAGCGCGTCTTCTCGAACTGCGCATCGAGCCGCCCGCGGTCGTCATAGGCGAACCCGTGACGCGGATTCCCCAGCGGCAGCCTGACCAGGCAGGTCAACCCCGCCTGCTGCGCTGCGTCGAGCCCTCGATGGTCGGTCCGCACCGAGTTCGCACCCGCCGCCGCCATCAGATCGAGCCGGTAGGACCCAACCGCTCCTTTGACGAAAAACGGCTCTCCGTTTCGTTCGAGCACGTAGCGGCCCTCATCCGACCGAATGCGCACCACCGAACCCGTGGCGCCCACGTCGTTGGCCCGGAGCGCCACCAACAGGCACCCGGCCAGCCAAAAACACCACGACCAGCTCGCTCGACCGAGAATTGTCACACCGCACCCAGCTTCATCCGAGATGGTCGGCATGTCCAGATCCAGCATGCCGCTTTCTTGCCATGAACCGAAGTTCGTGGCTCGGTCGGACTCGGAATCGGAATCGGCGTCGCAGTCACCTGCTGTCGATTCCGATACCGACGGCGTAGCGAGCCCGACCGAAGCTCGATGGCGGTTCACGTCCACCGAGCAGTTCCTAGAGAGCCACCTGTTCCTTGCTGAACTGCCCTTGGAGCATGAACCCGAGCGCGGCAGGTAGGGCGCGCAGTCCTCTGCCAGCCGACGCCGATCGGTTTCCCTCTCCCGTCGGACGGGAGAGGGATAGGGTGAGGGGGAAAAGGACCGACGATGGTCCGAGGACATTCCCTTCGCCAAAATGCGTGTCAGGTGAAGGGGTTACCGCCGCACCACTGCCTGCGCCAACCTCGACGCCGGAGGGGCGACGCCCTCGTTGCCCGCGAACACACTCTGCGATCCCATGGGGCGGGGACGAGGACGTCCCCGCTCCTACGGCTTAGGTTGACGCCTATGCGCGGACGCGGGACTGTGCGCCTTCCTGTGCGGCCTCGAACACCGCGAAGCGTCTGGAGTGCGTCGCCCTTTTTCGGGTGACTCCGGTGGGATGCGTCTGTCACAATCCCACTTCATGCGCGGTCTGGTGCTTTCTGATCTGCACTTGTTCGCGCGCCGTTCGGAAGGCGACGCACGCTTTGCGGCGCTGCGCCCCGAACTCACAAGAGCCAGCGTTCTGGTGTTGAACGGAGACATCTTCGATTTCCGGTGGAGCACGTTGCCCGACCTCACGGCCACCCTCGCCGCGGCGTGTGAGTGGATCGAGGGTCTGCTGCACGACCTGCCAACCTGCGAGGTGCGCTATGTGCTGGGCAACCATGATTGTGTGAGAGCATTCGAGACCCGCCTCAGCGCGATCGCAGCGCGCCAGCGGCGTTTCGCCTGGCACCCGTACTGGCTGCGCCTCGGGCCCGCCATCTTTGTCCACGGCGACTGCGCCCAGCGCACCATGGACCTCGATGGGCTGCGCGCTTACCGGGCGTCCTGGCAATCGAATCGCGCCCGCCCATCCCGGCTTGCGGCCCGGGTTTATGCCTGGGCCGACTGCCTCGGGGTGACACGCACGATCCACGAATGGCAGTTCCCCCGGCGCGCCACCGTGCAGCGCGTGGCCGGTTTCTTCGACAGCGCCTGTCCCGGCTGGCGGTCCGAAACGCGGGACTGTTACTTCGGGCACACGCATTTGCCGTTCTCGGCCTGCGCGCAGGACGGGATCCGCTTTCATAACACCGGTTCGGGCATCCGCGGTGCCCCATTCAATCCTCTGAGCTTCACTGTGCCGAACATGGCCAACGAGGCCGCACACGCTCACCCGAACGTGTAAAGTGCCGTCGCTTCCGATGACCCGCCACTCGAAGTCCAAAGTCACCTGCTACTCCGAAGGGGAAGGGCGCTTGATGCAGCAGTCGCAGGCGCTGCGTGCTCGTTGGCTCCGCCCTCTGCTGGTGCTACTCGCCAGGCTCAAGATCACGCCAAACCACCTGACGTTGTTGTCGCTCCTGACAGGTCTGGGTTTTTGCCCGGCGTTTGTTTGGGGCTGGCGGGGGCTCGCCTTCGGACTGCTCCTGGCCCATGTCCTTCTCGACGGTCTCGACGGCCCGCTGGCACGGCACCTGGGGCGAGCTTCGAGCCAAGGATCGTTCACCGACACGATGGCGGACCAGGTGGTCGTCACCTTCAGCACCGTGACGCTCATCTATCGCGGACACGCCGGCGTGTGGCCCGGCGGGCTTTACATCTTCTTCTACAGCGTGGTGGTGGGATTCGCGATGATCCGGAGCGCCCTGCGCATCCCTTACTCCTGGTTGGTCCGGCCACGATTTCTTGTCTATGGCTGGGCCACGATCGAAGTTTATCTGTGGCCCCGGACACTGGATCTGCTGCTCTGGATCCTCATTGCCTTGCTCGCGCTCAAGGTCCTGACGGGCTTCATCCGCATCCGCAGCGGAATCAAGGATTGACGGGAGGCGCAGGCCACGAGAACGTCGGATCCATCACCAGAATGGCCCATCCAATCGTCTGCGAAATCAATGCGCGCTGCTGGTTGCACGAGTTGTCCACGCGCGCTGGCAAACCCGTTACCCTCGAGTCGGTGCCCGAAACCGAGATCCGGACGTGGGAACGGCTCGGGTTCTCGCATGTCTGGCTTATGGGGGTTTGGGAGATCGGCCCGCTGGCCCGCCAGGCCGCCCGCGCCAACGAAGCCTTGCAGCAGACCTGCCTCGATGCGCTGCCGGACTTCGCCGTCGACGACCTGGTTGGCTCGCCCTACGCCATCGCTCGCTACCGCGTTGCCCGCGAGTTGGGGGGCGCCTCCGGTTTGAAGACACTTCGGCGTCGATTGCGTCGCCGCGGCCTGGCCCTGATCCTGGATTTCATCCCCAACCACGTCGGCCTCGATCACCCGTGGGTCCGCTCGCACCCGCATCGGTTTGTCGCCAGCCCAGCGCCCGCCCCCGAAACCTACCCACCGCAAGCCTTCGAGTCGGGCGGCTGGCTGATGCACGGTCGCGACCCCAACTTCCCCGCGTGGAACGACACGGTGCAATTGGATTATCGGCGCGCCGACACCCGCGCCGCCATGATCGGCGAACTGCAGTCGGTGCTGGCTCAGTGCGACGGGGTGCGCTGTGACCTGGCGATGCTCGTCTTGAACGATGTGTTCCAGAAAACCTGGCGCGAGTTCCCCTGCGAGGAATCCCCGCCGGCCCGAGAGTTCTGGGCCGAGGCGATTGCCCTCGCCAAACAACGCCACCCCGAGTCGCTGTTCCTGGCGGAGGTCTACTGGGACCTTGAAGAGCGCATGCAGAATCTGGGCTTCGATTACACGTACGACAAGCGCCTCTACGACCGCATCGTAGCCCGCGATTACCCGGGTGTTCAACGCCATCTCGCCTCGCAGCCCGCCCCCTTCACTGCGGCGTCGGCGCACTTCCTCGAAAACCACGACGAGATTCGAATCGCCGCCCTCCTCTCCCCTTCCGAGAACCGGTGCGCCGCGTGGCTGACGTTGGGCTTGCCCGGCCTGCGTTTGGTCCACGACGGCCAGACGCAGGGGTTCTGCCTGCGCACACCCGTGCACCTCCGCCGCCGATGCCAAGAGGCCGTCCAGCCCCAGATCCAGGCAATTTATGAGGAGTTGTTTGCGGCGCTCCGGCGCAGTGCGATCGGCACCGGCGAAGCCCATCTGCTCGCGCCCCGCCCTGCGTGGCCGGACAACCCGACGTGGCAGAACTTTGTGGTCGTTCAATGGCAGGCCCTGCCCCGGGCTTTCGATCTGGCGGTGGTGAACCTGGCCCCACACCGCAGCCAGTGCTATGTGCCGCTGGTCGTCTCGAACCTGGCGCAATTCAACTGGCGCATGCACGATCTCCTCGGCACCGAATACTACGAGCGGGCCGGCGACGATCTCCACAACCAGGGCCTCTACCTCGACGCCCCGCCGCACGCCGCCCAACTGTTCCACTTCACACCGAAGGGATCTTAGCCCGCATTTCTCGCCAACTTTCGATGTCATCTGACCGGTCACCGTCCCATTGCACCTGAAATGCGGGCTGTCAGAAACCCGCGCCCCAACCTCGCCAAGGCCGAAGCCGCCATTCTTTACAGCCTGGACCCGGTGCTCCTGCCGCGGACGTCTAGCTGAGCGCACTGCGCGAGGCAAACATCAATGTGGCAGAGACGTTTCGCTGCCGCCACAAGCAATTGAAGCAGATCGCCCGACGGCTCTCCTCCCCAAGCCACGCCCGATCCCCGCGCGGCGACCCTGGGATCTGGACGCACTCGACGTCGACGACATCACCGACGAAAGTCCCGCACTGCGGGAGACTGCGGCACTTCAGCGCCACTTTCCAGGTCGATGTTCACCGCCGCCGCAACACGATCACCAGATTGTCGGCCAGCATCCCCGCACCCAGCACCGACTCCACCCACCCGTAAAGCGCCTTGGCCGGCGCCAGCCACCTGCTCTGCTTCAGTCGCGTCGTGCGCCGCAGCAACTGCGCCCGCTCGGAGTCCGGCACCCGGTCACGCACTCGACGCCAGTCTTGCCACACGACCACGGGATTGAAATGCGTCGAGCGGAGAGCGACTGTCTCGAACGCGCCCTCCCGGGCGGCGAAATCCCGAAGCGTCGTCGCCGAGAAATAGTTCACGTGGTCCGGCATGACGTAGCGGTACCGGGACCCGCAGATCCGGATGGCCAGCGAACGCAGGTTGGGCACCAGCGCGAAGCAATGCCCATTGGGAATCAACAGCGTCGACGCCCGATGCAGGAACGCCCGTGGGTCGACCAGATGCTCGAGGACGGCCCAGAAGGTGACGGCCTGGAAGCGTCTTGTCCCGAAATCATGGTCGAGAAACGGTGTCCGAAGAACCTCGATGCCCTGGCGCTCGGCATAGTCGAGCGGCGCGCCCGCGACGTCAGCGCCCATCACCTCGTAATCGCCACACCGGCGCAGGCGATGCAGGAACGCGCCGGTCGAGCACCCGACGTCCAGCACTGCGCCCCGCCGACAGAAGGCGCGAAACAGTCGTAACTCGCGCTGGAAGCGCACGGGGTGATAGTCGCTCTCGAGCTTCGCCTCCGACAGATAGTAGTCGGCCCCAATCGCATCGTAGAACTGGCCCGAAGCAAAGGCCGACTCGACCGGATTGGCAAAAACCATGCCGCAGCCCGCACACCGGACCACGCGCAAGGCGCCTTTCTCCCAAAATGGCCGCGTCGTCGTCCCGCCGCACACCGGACACGCCCGCCATACGACGTCGTTCGTTGCAGCGTCCGGTCTCACTTGAAATGCATCAACTCGTCGCAGTTCAGTGCCTCACCTGAACCTCCTCGAGTCCCGGGTACCTCGTTTCCCATTTGCCGTCCCCGCCCCTGATGTCCACTCGAACGGTCCCCTGGTGGGTCCACCAGACAAGGTCCCTGTCGTCAGTGTACCTCGCCCCGGACGCGGACATGGCTTGAGGGAGTGTGCGGACGCAACCGTCCGGCATTTCGACTTTGACAAAGTGCAGACTGCCATCTGCGAGCGACCCGTATCTCGCCACAAAGCGATCTCCTTGCGGGCTTCGGTAATGCACCGGCGGTCCGAGGTGCGCCGTCAGCCGCGTCCGCCCCGAGTTGGTTGTGCATCCCGCAAACCATAGAGCGGCAAACAGAGCCAGAAGGGCTGCCGGGCTGTGTCGCATTGGGTGGGAATCTGACGCTCCGTCAGCCCAAAATCAACAAGAGAGACCAATCAAAAAGGCCGCCGATATCCGGCAGGAAACGGAAGCGATCTTCCAGCGAGGCGCGCCTCAGACCAAAACCCAATCTTCGACATCATGAACCGCCCTTTTGTTTTCCTGCCCTTCTCTCCCGCGCCTCGCTCCGTAGAATCCTTGCGGGATGAAAGGGATAGGGGTACGGGCCAAACTTGACTTGATTGCACCACGTTCTGTGGTTCAAGGATTCTAGGGAAAGCGAAAGCCGTTTGACGCTGTCGCCCTCCTGAGGACGCTCCGATGATCTACCCGGACACCAGCTTCTGGGTCGCGCTCCGTGTCAAAGGCGAACTGCATCACGACCGCGCGTTTCATTGGTACGAGGCCCATGAGCGCGAACAGTGGTCGTGGTCTCCGTGGCCCCGAGCGGAAGTGTTCAACACGATTCGCCAGCTTGCCCGCGTTGGCATCATTTCCAAAACCGAGGCGAGCATGGGCACCAGAACCGCCCTTGGTTCTTTCCCTGCCAAGCGCGAGGCCCTAACGTGCGCCGGTGCAACACGGTACTGAGTGGTTCGAGAACCGAGGCGAAGCGGGCGCTGCCGGCGCGCCAAGGTCAAGCGGCTACCGCGAGGGCAACGCGTTTCGAGGCCGGGGAGATTCCCTCCGGCAGCCGCACGCGCCAGCGACGTTCGCTCCGGTCCACACGCAGGACCAGCGTGGCCTCGCCGGGAGCCTGGTCGTCGGCGGTGTCCAGCAGCAGGAAGTCCGGCCCCAACTGGGCCACGGGAAGGACGCGGCCGGGCAAAAGCAACTGCATCTCCACCTCCGCGGAATGTCCACCGTGATTCGATCTCGGCATCATGAGTGAAATCCTAGCCCAAGCCGCACTCGCTTACGCTTCCCGCTACCGGCTCCGGCTCTTGGAGCGTTTGGGCTTCGGCATTCACGGTATCGTGTTCGTCGCCGAAGGCAACTTCAAACCCCGCCAACCCGGCAAGACCGCCATCAAAGTCCATGAGGCGGCGGAACCTTATCTGCGTGAGCGCCGTGTTTATGAACGACTGCGGGAGACGCGCATCAGTGAAATCCTCGGTTTCCACGTTCCCCAGTTGATCGGCTTCGACGACGAACTGCGGGTGATCGAAATGACCATCGTCACGCGACCCTTTGTGCTGGATTTCGCGGGTGCTTACCCCGATGCCCCGCCGGAGTTCTCTGACGAGATATGGGAGGAGTGGGAAGCGGAGAAGCGCGAGCAATTCGGTGTCCGCTGGCCCAAGGTTCAAGCGGTTTTGGGCGCATTAGAGGAACTCGATATTCACCTGTTGGATGTCTCCCCCAGCAACATCGCCCTCGAGGATTGAACCGGCGAATGAACGCCGAAGGTCCTGCCCCAGGGGGCCAGGATGGCTGTAGGCGCGCTTTGATCGGGAGGAAGGAGCCCAACTCCGGCGCATGGCCGCACTGCGCCTCACGAGAAATGAGGCGCAGGTCACGCATTGCCCGGTAACTTGGCGCGGAGATGACCCAAGTGGCGGTTCGCCTCGCGCAGCCGCCCCGAAATGACCATGACGCCCCCGCTGACGATGAGCCCAAGGGCGGCCAGCGCGCCAACCAACCGGTCGTTCGCCAAGCCAGAATTGACGATTCTACTACCCCCGAACTCGTGAGCAGACTCTGGCACCGAGGTGTCAAAGACAAGGTAGTAATAGACACCAATGAGCAGCCCGAGGCAGAGGATCAGGTAGCCGAGCACGGGTTCGCCCGACACCGCCGCTACCACCGACCGAGACTGCGGCGGCGCTGCGAGTGGCGCTGCTGGCACCGAAGGTGGCCGCGAGACTGGCGGCGGACTCACCTTGTGCAGCCCCTCGCTCAAGCGGGTGATTTGTCCGCAGTGCGGGCAGGGCGCGTCCAAGCCGCTCGAATCCTCCTCAAACTCGATTTGGCCGCCACAGTGAGTGCATTCGGTTTTCATTGCTCTGCGACGGTTAGGGCAATTCCACCAAACGGTAAAACCGCAGCGGCTGTCCGATGGCCGAAACATCGAAGTAAAACTGGCCGCTGTTCGTAACGGTGACGGTCGCAAGCTGCTGCCAAGCGCCTACGGGACCAACGGCATTGACGTACTCGCCTGGGTCGGGTCAACCAGTGCCATGCTGCTGTACCCTCCCGCCGAGACCGCCAGCGCCCTGGGCAAGTCCAGCGGGACATCGCATTGGCCGTCAGCGTTCCAACCCCACGCAACGACAGTCCCGTCAGCCCGCAGCGCGAGACTGTGGTAATGGCCCGCGTCGACGGCCACAACGTTCGTCGCATTCGACGGCACATCACATTCGCCCATGTTGTTGTCGCCCCAAGCGACGACGTTGCCGTCGGCTCGAACGGCGAGGTTGTGCTGATAGCCAGCAGCGATGGCGACAACGTTACTCAAACCGGGAGGCACTTCACTTCGGTGGCCCACGTTATTCCCCCACGCCACTACGGTGCCGTTCGCTTTTGCCGCAATTTCGATGGGGCCTTCTCCAAGCGAAACGCTGATCGCGTTGGTCAGGTCCTTTGGCATTTCACTGACCAAAAGACTCGTTTTATCTCCCCAGGCCCAAACATTCACCGCCGGTGTTGTCGATTGCGTGATGGCGGCGAAGGTGGACGCGATGAACACACCGGTGGCGATGAATCGGATCCATTTCATAATGAACAGCCAGCCAGAAACGCAGAAAGCCGCAAAGGACGATCCTGGGTGTCGATTGGGTCGCCTGGTTCGAAAGGACACCCGCCGCCGGCGCAGGGTGTCCCGGAGGGGTCTCGAGCGGTTGCCACCGAGCGCCAAATGCCGGACGCGTCAGGGACCGCCCTTGCGCCCATCCGCGCCAGGCTCCGGCGCTGCTGTGGGGCCAGGAACGTTCGTCTGGACGGGCGTTGCAGCTCGCGCAGCCTCCAGTTCCTTCAGTTTCTTAGCAGCGGCCTCATGGCCTCCAGCAGCCGCGGCTTTAAATAGACGGAGCGCCTCTTCGCTGTCCTTTTGGACGCCGCGGCCTTCGAGGTATCTCTTGCCAAGCTCATAAGCGGCGTACGCTGCACTCTCAGCACGGCCTCGTAGAAAATCTACCGTGGTTTGATCGAGTTCCCTCCGCCTTCCATCGGCTTTCGCTGCGGCTTCCACTACGGCATTCGTCCAACGTTTGTTTTGCTGCGCGTCGCAGTAGGCCCACATCCGCTCCTCCCACCCGACGGTGCTCGTTGCTGAGCGTGGCTCAACTTGGAGTGCGAAAACTGTGGCGTCCATCTCCCTCTGTTTCTTTGCCAATTCCTGAACTATCCGACGCAGATTCTGGTTGTGCTGGTACTGCCGCAGCTGAAGATCGTACTGAATCTGCGAGTGAATCTGCCAGGAGCGAGGACGGAGCCCGTACCGGTATAGTTTGTCGGTAAACGGGTCACTGGGCGCCGACGCTGGCGTGCCATCTTTTCCGAGGATCAATCCACCCACAGATTCCATCTCGGATCTGAGCTTCTCGATCTCCGCCTCTAGGCTGCGCAGCATTCCCTCTAAATCTCGGCGTCGTGCGTCTCGATTGTTCTCGTCTTCCGCACGTTCTCCGGCCTTCCCGACCGCGCTGCGCCTGTGCAATTCCGCCTCCAGGCTCTCTACTACCTCGCTCAGGCCCGTGAGGTCGAAAGTGCACTCAGCGATTCCGACGCGAAGCCGCAGCACCCTCCAATCTTTGTATGGCATCGCTGGCGAGAACAGGCACAACAGGACTGAATCTCGATTCTGATGCGTATTCACCCCATAGTACTTAGTCTCGGCCTCGTTTTCGTCGACTCGATACTGGTATGGGTCTGATTCCGCAGCTCCAGTGCGCCCGGGAAACCAGACCGCATCGTGCCAGCCCTCCTCGTCTAGCGCGATGTCGTAGGACGCGTAACCTACCACGGCTCCCAGGCACTGCACCTTCTGCTCGGAACGGATGCTGAGAAAGTAGTTGGTGCAGTCGTTGATTCTGTCAGGAGTGGCTCTTACCTTCCACTTGGATTGCCCAGAAGACGATGCCGGGCGAGATGCTCCATCGCCCGCTGGAGCTGCGTTGGTCGAGTCGATGACGATCTGGCGCTTGCTCCCTGTGTAGATACCCAAACCCACGAGGATCATGCCCGCGCAGAGACCAGCGACGAGCATCACTCGGTTTCACAGCGGTTTCGTTGAGGCGGCAGCGCCCAGTCGCCATCACGTCGCAAGCGTCCGAACTGCCTTCCGGTGACACCCGTATGATGAACTCTGACGAAAAGCGGGAGCAAGAAGAAACCGCACAACCATTCCGAATCGCGGTCATCGGTTCGCGGCGGCGGGTGGCCGAATCGCAAACCAAGGTTGCGCGTCCGCTGATATCACAGGTTCGCGGTAATTTGCTGAGGACCACCCGCCAGGGGCGAAAGGGGCGGGTGAAATCGCAGCAGCCCTGGTTGTGACCGTGCAGACGCTGACGCAGGTCGGCGCTCGAGCCGACGCAGGGAAAGGCTGGGGTGACTGACGGGATTTGAACCCGCGACAACCAGATCCACAATCTGGGGCTCTAACCAGGCTGAGCTACAGCCACCAACCAGGCGACACACTAGATTGCCGTCTGGCACGCGTCAATCTTGAACCCGAGCGAGGCGCGCCTCAGACCAGTCGGGATCCCAAGGGACATCGAACGCCCTTGGGCTTGTCCCTCCACATCTCTCGCGCCTCGCTCCGTAGAGTCCGCGAACGAGCAGGGAATGAAGGTTGTGCGGGTTGGGACTGAAATCTTGACCTGATCACATTCAGTGTTGGTGTGTTGGTGTTCGAGGACTCTTTGGACTTTTGCTTTGGTTGGCCGGACGCTACGGTAGGTGGCAGTTAAACGTTATGGCCCTGCGACTTTACAACACAATCACGCGCTCGGTGGAACCGTTTGTTCCGCTCGACCCTTCGGGGCGGCGTGTTGGACTCTATTGCTGTGGTCCGACCGTCTACGATTTCGGCCACATCGGCAACTTCCGCACATTCGTCTTCGCCGATCTGGTGCGGCGTTACCTCGATTTGAAGGGCTACGCCGTCACGGAGGTGATGAACATCACGGACGTCGAGGACAAGATCATCGCGCGCGTCCGGACCAGCGGAACCACGTTGCGCGATTACACCCGCACCTACGAGACTGCGTTCTTCGAAGACGCGCGGGCGCTCAACCTGCTGCCCCCGCACCATTGCCCCCGGGCCACCGAGCACATCGGCGACATCATCGCTCTCATCGAACGGCTGATTGCGCGCGGCTTCGCCTATCAGGCGGCCGATGGCTCCGTGTACTTCAGCATCGAGAAATACCGCGCCGCCGGTCGCGCCTACGGCCGCCTGGTCAATCTCAACTTCGACGCCATGCGGATCGGCGACAGGGTCAAGAGCGACGAGTACGCGAAGGAATCCCTGGCGGACTTCGCGCTATGGAAGGCGCGCGCGCCCGAAGACGGCGATGTCACATGGCCCAGTCCTTGGGGCGAAGGGCGCCCCGGCTGGCATATCGAGTGCAGCGCCATGAGCATGAAGATCCTCGGGCCGACGTTCGACCTGCACCTGGGGGGCGAAGACCTGGCGTTCCCGCACCACGAGGACGAAATCGCCCAGAGCGAAGGGGCCGACCTCCAAGCGGCAGGTCAACCCTTTGTGAGACATTGGCTCCATGGCGCTCACTTGCTCGTTGAAGGCAAGAAAATGAGCAAATCGCTCGGGAACTTCTTCACCTTGCGCGATCTTCTGGCCAAAGGCTTCGCCGGCCGGGAGATCAGGTACCTGTTGCTGACGGCCCATTACCGAGAGTCGTTCAACTTCACACTGGAAGGCTTACAGGGCGCCCGCACCGCCCTGTCGCGACTGGACGAGTGCCTGGCCAAGTTGCGCGAACTTGCGGCTCCCGAATCGGTTGCCCCGGACGCCGCCTTGCTCGGCAGCTTTGAAAGCGCGCTCGACGACGATCTGAACGTCTCGGCGGCCTGGGCCGCCGTGTTCGAATGGGTCCGCCAGATGAACCGGGCGTTGACCGACGGCGTCTTAACCCCACCGCGCGCCGCCGCTGCCCTGGCGGCCTGGCGCCGACTCGACACAGTGCTTGGCATCGGGGAGCCGGCAGATGCCTCCGCACCGGCGGAAATCACCGCACTTCTGGAGGCTCGACAACAGGCGCGGGCAGCCAGGGACTTCTCCCGCGCCGATGCGCTGCGCCTGGAAATGAAAGCCCGGGGCTGGCTGATCGAGGATACCGCGAAAGGCCCGCGCTTGAAACGCGACGCCCCGCCGACAGGTTGAGCGGTACCTGGGCAGAAAACGGGGCGAATCGCCGCCTCTAAGCTGCCAGGGATGTCTTGCCGGCTGCTCTGGCTTTCATCCAGCGGGCTTTTGCCAGCGCAGCAAGACGCCTGCGGCCTGCGGCAGTCAACTTGCGTTTTGGTTTGGACTCGGATTTCGCCACGGCCTTCGCCGCGGGCGCGGCGCTCTTCTTGCCTTTCCGTTCCGCCCAGCGCGCTTTCTGTGCCGCGGCAATCTTAGCCCGGGCCGCGGGGGACATCGTGCGCTTCTTTCCGGAGGCGGCGGGCGCCGCAACCGAACTGACCGAACTGACGCCCTGGATACCGGCAAGTTCCTTCTCCAAGGCTTCTATCTTCTCGCGGATCTCGATAGCTCGACGAAGTTGAGCGACTGACAAGCTGCTAAGCAATTGATTCATAGAGTGGGCCTTTTATAGGATTTAGCTCTCCGCGTCAACATCAGCTTCGCCATCTGTCAGCTTCGCCATCTCCGTTCTGGCTGCAGCCGCCTCGGAGAAGCTACATTACAGAGGAATCCGTCGGATGCACGACACTGGCACTCCCGCCCGCCCTCCACCTCCGCCAAGGCTGCGGTGGACGAGTCGGCGCAAGCAGGGGTGAGGGATCCTGGTCGCGTATGCTGCGGACCCCTCAGTAAGATGAGTGCGCGTGCAGCACGCCAAATCACGGACTCCTCTCAGCGCCGTCCCGCGAAACCAAAAGGCAGACGGCTGAGCCCCGTCTGCCTTAGATTCACTCACCGCGTGGCGGTGGCCTGGCCACTCAGTTCTCGGCCCGATAGAACTTTGCGGCGCCGGAGGCTTCGACGGTCAACGGACTGGCGCTGGGCAACGCCACATCCCAGTAAGGCCCTTCGGGCGCATCCGCCGCTTGGAGCCAACCCGTGAAGGTCAACTTGACCTTGCCGGCCTCGGTTCGGTCGATGTTCAGAGTGGGGGCGGGAACTGGATTGGGACCCACGACGCGAACGTTCGAGACGAGCACATAACGCGAGTACTGGTTGCCGTTCATCCAGCACATGATGCAGTTAATCCCGCTCTCTGGATCCATCTCGCCAGGGCACCGCCTCATCCCAAACTCGGACATATACTTCTCGCCCAACTGATCCGTGTAGAAGGGGTCTCCGTCGTGCTTGGCAGTTGGCCATTCGTTTTCTCCATCTCTCTGGGCGATGTTGTCGTAGGTGTTCATGTACGTCAGGTCGCCGTAGTAGCCGTCCGCAACATACATGATGGTCTTCATGTGGAGGACTTTGCCGTCCTTGAATTCCGGCCCCCGATCGAACCAGTTTCCGCCGCCGCCGCAGGTGCTGAGCCCGTTGTAACGACAGTCTTGGCGCGAGGACAGGCGCACGCCGGTACTACACTCGTTGTAGACCCAATTCGGATTGGCGTAGAAGCCGTCGGCGGTGCAATTCGCATAGTCGGCAAGGCCGAACCCATGATCGTAGCCGGGCAGCGTCGCGTTGTAGTTGTTGTTGGTGGGGTCGTAGTCTGCCGGGATTTCGTTCGTGCAATGGAATTGCCAGTCCCAGGTCACGGTGATCGGCCCGGTCACTTGCTTGGGAAAATCCATTTTCCAGAAATAGGTCTGGGCATTGGTTCCGAAGTTACCGTCCGAAGCGATCATCATCTGTCCGCCGCCCAGCGCGGTGGTGTTCGTCGCGGTGACGATATAATAAGGTTCCAACTCTTTCGTGATCTCGTTCGTCACCATCCAACTCTTGCCGTTGTTCAGTTTGACGTACTCCGGTTCGTTGTCCTTACACCACTCCCAGTCCGCATTGGCGTTCTCCCACTTGTTGCCGATGGACGGCTGGCCGATGATCCACCCGTTGGTGTACCCTTCGATAGCCGAAAACTTGGTCTTGAAGAGCAGTTGCGCTTGGGCGTCTGCGGTGAGAAAAACCGCCAGACCACATCCCGCAAGCTTCAGACCGGTGAGAATTCTCCTATTCATAGCAATTAGTTCTTTTACGTTTTGCCCGCTTCCCGCTGTTTTGCGAATCCCGAAACGCTTGGGCAACTGATCCGGCATCTGGCTTCCATCCTCCTGACCTTCGAAAGGCGGCTCCCGTGCCCGAACGCTTCGAACTCCGTAGGGTTCACGGCAGAGGTTGTCCTCCTTGGTGCCAGGAATAGCAAGGAAAATGGCGAGTGGCAGCCGGCGCCCGTCGACCTGCGCCCTCGACCCCGAAAGCTACTTGCCTTCGCTTTCCCATTGTTTCATCAACTCGATGTTGGCGCGGATGACCGCGTTCTGCGTTTGGTCGCGCCCGTTCAGATAGACGGCCATGTCGCTGGCATACCTCGCCTCGGACTCGGGGCCCGGATCCCGTGTCTGGGTCATCCAACGATCGAGCCGGTCGCGCAGGGCGGCCAACGTCTCCTGATGAGCCGGTTGCCCGGCGAGGTTGTTGATCTGCCAAAGGTCCGTCCTCCATGCGTAGAGTTCCTCGGGCGGGCGGTTGGGCATGAAAAGCAGCGTCTCGCAAAGCGCATCCAGATCGCCGGCGGCATGCCGGGCCCGCATGGCTTGCAGAATCGCTTTCGCATCCTTGTAAGCGTTGGGCTGCAAATGAGGACGCTGCGGATGGAAATTGCGGATGTAGAGAAACCGCTCGGTCCGCACACTGCGGATCCGATCGACTGTTTCGTCGCAGCGATCGCGCGCGGCAAAGACGGCATCCCGTGGGCGATCATCCCGGGCAAACACGTTCCGGGCCTGCATGGAAGGCGGCAGCGCGATTCCGGCGGCGGCCAACGAGATCGCAGCCATGTCGATGTGTTCGACGAGATCCTCACGCGTTTCCCCCTGCGGGATGCCCGGGCCGCGCACCAGGAAGGGGATGTGCGTCCCCTCGTCGTAGAGAAACTGCTTTCCGCGAGCGTGGCTGATTCCATTGTCCGTCATGAACATCACCAGCGTCTGGTCCAGGATACCTTCCCGCTCGAGCCGCGCGATGATCTGGCCGACGTGGCGGTCGGTCAAACGGACGGAATCGAGGTACGCCGCCCAATCGCGCAGCAACACCGGGTCGCGCGGGTAGTAAGGCGGAAGCGCCACCCGTTCCGGATCGGTTGCACCGCCGAGTTCTCGCGCGGCGCGTTGGAACAATTGTCGGACGCTGGCGTCGGTGTCGCCCCGGAGTTTGCCGCCGGCGAGTTGCGCCTGCATGAAGAACGGCTGGCTCGGCTGACGATCCGCCCAGTCGCGGCCATCGTACATCCTCGGATCCCACTCGAAATTATAGTCGGTCTTGCCGCGTCCGCCCCCACCGGCGCTCAGGGTGCCGCGGGGCGATTCATCGGGCAATCCACTGCCGTTGCACGTGAAATAGCCGGCCTTCTGGAACAGTTCCGGGATGGCGACCACACCGTCCGGGAGGCGAATCTTGTCGATGCCGCGTCCGCTGCGATGGTGGTGGGCGCCGATGGTCGTTTGGTAACAACCTGTAATGAGCGCCGAGCGACACGGCGAGCAGACCGGCGCAGTCACATAGGCGTGGCCGAATCTCGTGCCTTCACGGGCCAACCGGTCCAGGTGCGGCGTCCGGATGACCGTTTGGCCGTAACAGGACAAGTCGGCGCACATATCATCCACGACGATCCAGAGGATGTTGGGCCGCGTGGCAGTCGTGGGGGATCCAGCGGTCCCGATCGGCAACCCGCACGCCGTCGGCAGGACGGCCAGAGTGGTTGCGGCCAGCGCCAAGAACACCAGCCATGCCCGGGGAACGAGTCGAGTTGCGGAGGTCATCGGGAGGTTTTTCTATCAGAGATAGCGCCGTGGCAAATGGCGGTGCAAACAGAATCGCCAAGCGTTTTGCGGCTTGCCTGGATCGGGTTAATTGTGTCTCTACCGGCATGCCGCTTTGGATACCGGTGTTGTTGCTGGGGATCATCGAGGGGATCACGGAGTTCATTCCGATCTCCTCGACAGGCCATTTGATCATCACGGAGAAACTGTTCGAGATCACCGGCGTGCTTGCGGCCAGCCACTGGCTGGTCCAGGCCGGCCCTCTCAAGGACCTGTTCAACGTGGTGATCCAGTCCGGTGCCGTACTCGCGGTGTTGCCGCTGTTTCCGGGGCGCCTTCGCCAGTTTGCTTTCGAGTGGCGCTCGCCGGCCACGCGCGATTACCTGCTGAAGATTCTGGTCGCCTTCGTCCTGACCGGCCTGGGCGGGTTGCTCCTGGAAAAGCAGGGCTTCACGCTCCCGGAGCATATCCTCCCGGTGGCCGTTGCCCTGGCCCTCGGAGGGGTGCTGTTTCTGGCGGTCGAACACCGGCTTCGGGGGCGCCCGCTTCTTGACGAGGTCACCTGGACCATCGCCCTCGCCGTCGGGGTTGGCCAATTGGTCGCTGCGGTCTTCCCAGGCACTTCGCGATCCGGGTCCACCATCCTGCTGGCACTGCTTTTCGGGCTCAACCGGGGCGCGGCCACGGAATTCACCTTTCTCGTGGGCATACCGACAATGCTGGCCGCCGGAGCACTCAAGATCGTTAAGACACTCCAGGAAACAGCCGGGGCGCCTCCCGAGTTCTGGACCATGGTCTGTCTCGGCTTCGTGGCGGCTGCTGTCGTCTCGTTCATCGCCGTCAAATGGCTCCTCCGCTACGTCCAGACCCACACGTTCGTGCTATTTGGCTGGTATCGGATCGTCCTGGCATTGATTCTCGGCTCGTTTCTGTTGTTGGGCTAAGGGTCTGTGCAAAAATTACTTCCGATTTTGGCGGGAGCGCCACCGGGCCAGATGCGAGGCTCGAGGAGGGAGTGTATCCGCAGCGATACTCGACCGACCGAGGAACGAAGCAGATGGCCCGGTGCCGCCCCGCCCCGCAGGGCTGGGGGGTTTGGCTCGCTGGTCCCGCGCGCGGGATTGCTCCTCGGTCACAGACCGCTGCGGGTATGCTCCCTCGTCGCGCCTCGCCAGCGAGCCAAATCCCCTCCAGCAAAACCGGAATTCATTTTTGCACAGACCTAAGCTTGCCGCACATCCAGCCTTGCCGTCCAACCGTGAGCGGAGCATGCTCGGTCGTCCAACGCCCTCGCCATGAACCGGGAGTCCAAACCCAGCCTCGCCCTGGCGCTCATCAGCCTCGTGCTCGGGATTGTGTCGGTGCTTTTCTGCATCGGATTGCTGACCGGCATCCCGGCGATCATCACCGGCCACATCGCCCGGCGTCGGGCCAGGGGGAGCCCGACAACCTATCGCGGCGCGGGGTTGGGCCTGGCTGGCCTTATTCTGGGCTATCTGAGCCTGGCACAGACAGTGGTAATCCTGCTCGCCATGCAGCCGGCTTTTCGGCAAGCGAAGGCGCAGGCGCAGGTCGCAAAGTGCAGTTACAACCTGATGCAGATCGGCATGGCGGTTCGCGTCTATGCGAACGTCAACGAAGGCGTTTATCCCCGAACCACGGCCCAGTTCGGCCCGCATCTCGGTTTCTCGACGTTCCTGGTTTGCCCGGAGGATGCGGTCCTCAATCGGCTGACGATCGACTCGAAAGACTTCAGCAAGACGAGCTATGTACTGACCATCGATGGCGCCTCGGAGGGCACGCCCACCCAGGTCATCGCGCGCTGCCCGTTTCATGGCAACACGCTGACCGCCGACGGAGCGGTTCATCGGGCCGGGGCCGGCCAGGGGAAGTGAGCGGGGCGCCAGGCCGCGATCCTTAGGGGCCGTCACAGGAGTGTTACTCCCATTTTCGGACCACTTCCTCGCTCCCGAGGTGATCGAGCAGTGCGCGGACACGTTCCGTCTGACCCGGCAGGATCAGATCCGGCGCAACCTCGGCAAGCGGCGCCAAAACAAAACGGCGTCGGTGCGCGCGCGGGTGGGGCAGGACCAACCGCGGCGTCGCCCGCGTTTCCTGGGCGAAGGCAATCAAATCCAGGTCCAGCGGCCTGGGCTCGTTCCGCACCATCGTGGGCTGACGTCCGAACTCCCGCTCGAGAGCTTGCAGCTTGTCGAGAAGCGTCTCCGGCGTTTCCCCGTCCAGGGGGGCGAGCATCGCCACGGCGTTGAGGAAGGGAGGCGATCCGGGCGGACAATCCACCGGCGTGGTCTGCCAGAGAGACGAGCAGCGCAAGGGGACGGCAGAAAACGCGGCAAGCTTCCCGATGGCGGCCCGAACGTTCCGGTCCGGGGCGCCGACATTGGATCCCAGCGCCACCACGGCGAGGCCGGAATTCTCGAGCCTGGAGACTGCTGCGCAGGGCGACATATCCGATACAGGACCGGGTGAGGCGACCTGACCTAGCCCGGGCTTCTCGCCAACCGTCGGAACAATCTGAAATCCGGGCATTGCGAGCCTGCATTTCTCACCACTTTTCGCCACCACGAAGCCGGAGTTCTCAAGAGAAGTCAGCATGCAGGCTAGAATCCTCGACCGGTGAAACATGGTGTAGACAAGTCAAGTTTGTGTGCCGCGTTGATGGGGTCAAGGATTCTAAAGGAGCGAGGCGCGGGAAAGAGGGGCAGGGATAGACGGGGACTTTTCATGCCTTTGAGGACTGGGATTTGGTCTGAGGCGCGCCCGCTAGGAAAGCAAAGCCGCGCCCGAGTGAAGGGAGGGAACCCGGCAACAGAGTGTCGCCGCACCCGCGAGGATTCGGAAACGCTCCGAACCTCATATTCCCCTGTGCGGGCGCGGTTTTGCCAGAGCCCGGATTTCATTGTCATCTTCCCGGTGGTGTTACCATGTGTTCACTTCGTGCAGTTTGGAGAAGATTTTCATTCAACCAAAGCGTCCACCTGTTGAACATCTGTGGCTCGCTTGCACGCACATTGGTGGTGCATCTCCTCGGATCCCCGAGCGCTGGAGTGACTCTCCTTTTGAAATCTGTTAGCGATAAGTCAGGTTCTTGCGCCGCGCAGCGGCGCCACTTAGCGAGGCGTCGCCGGTCGGTGACGCAGCGAAAGCCCGGCTCAAAAGATCATGCGGCATGCTTCGCCGGTCTGAGGCGCGCCTCGCTAAGGCAAGCCCAGCACGTCCTGCATGGTGTAGATGCCGGGGGGTTGGTGCATGACCCACGCGGCAGCCCGCAGGGCGCCGTTGGCAAAGGTCTCTCGGCTCGATGCCTTGTGCGTCAACTCGAGCCGCTCACCGTCGGCTGCGAAAATCACGGTGTGCTCGCCCACCACGTCGCCTCCGCGAACGGCATGGATGCCGATCTCCGCGCGCGGTCGCTCGCCGGTGATTCCCTGTCGCCCGTGCCGCAGGGCTGTTTCGCACTGGAGTTTGCGCGCCTCCGCCAGGATGCCCGCCAGGGTGGCAGCCGTTCCGCTGGGGGCATCCCGTTTGAGGCGGTGATGCATCTCGACGATTTCGAGGTCGAACTCCGGACCGAGGATCTCGGCCGCTTTGCCGGTCAGCCAGAACAGGGTGTTGACGCCCGTCGAGAAATTGGCGGCCCAAACGATCGGAACCCGGTCTTGCGCGGCTTGGATGTGCGCCCGATCTGCCGGGCCATGACCTGTCGTGCCGATCACCAGCGCCTTGCCGTGCTCGACGCACGACGCCACCACGCCGGAGGTCGCGCTGGCCAGACTGAAATCGATCACCACGTCCGCAACCCCGACCGCGGACCGCAGATCGTCTCCCTGGTCGACCTGACCCGTGACTTGGATTGCGGGGTTGCGCGCCGCGCAGGCGAGCAGCGTCTGGCCCATGCGGCCCTTGGAACCTACGATGACCACGCGCATCATAGGACCGATCCTCCCCCCTTCAGCACCCCGCACGCCACAAGAGTCGCCCGCAGCTTCGCCTTGTGGGCGGGATCGAGCGTGACCAGGGGCAGCCGCACGTCTTCCTCGGCCCAACCGAGCATGGCCATGGCGGCCTTGACAGGAACCGGGTTCGTCTCGATGAACAAGTCCTTGAAGAGCCCATAGTATTTGGCGTGCAGTGTGAGGGCCACACCCGGTTTGCCAACCGCGAAGGCGCGCACAAGATTCGAGACTTGGCGGGGAATGATATTCGACGCCACACTCACCACACCGTTGGCACCCACCGCCAGGAACGGCAGCGTCAGGGCATCGTCTCCGCACAAAATGCCGAAGGACGGACCCAACGCGGCGCGCAATTGGCTGACACGGTCAACATTCCCGCCGGCCTCCTTGATGCCGACGATGTTGACGCTGTCATGGGCCAATCGGTGCACCGTGTCCACCCCAATCTCGACGCCGCAGCGCCCGGGTATGCTGTACAGAATAACCGGCAGCCGGGTCGACCGGGCAATCGCGTGGAAGTGCTGGAACAACCCTTCCTGGGTCGGGCGATTGTAGTAGGGCGCGACCTGCAACGATCCGTGGGCGCCCGCTTCCTCGGCAGCCTGTGTCAGGTAGATGGCTTCCTTGGTCGAATTGGCTCCCGTGCCTGCGATGACCTTGAGTTTTCCGCGAGACAGAGCGACCGCCATCTTAACGACGTGGATGTGCTCGTCGAAATCGAGGGTGGGCGATTCCCCTGTCGTGCCGACCGGAACGATTCCATCGACGCCCCCGCGGATTTGCATCCGGATGAGCCATTCGAATGCAGCCTCGTCGACCTTCCCGTCTTTGAACGGGGTGGCCAGGGCCGTGTATGTGCCCGTGAGTAATAGACGATCCTTCATGTGCCCGGCCAGAGTGCAGGGAAACCGCCGTCCTGGCCAGCCTGAACATGCCCGTTACTTGTCGGACGCCGTCTTGCGTCCCTGATCGACGAGCAGTCTCTGGAGGTCAGCCGACATCTTGGCGTGGCCGGCGCTTTCGATCGTCTTCTCGGCGATGTCCTGGACCTTCAGATACGCGGCATCCAGTTGCTTGGTCAGGCGGCCGTTCTGTTCCGCCAGATCCTTGACCGCCTTCTCGAGCCCCTCGATGCGGGTGGTGAGGACATTGCGCTCGCCTTCGAACTGCTTGTGCAGCAGGTCCTCGCGGTTCTTGGCTTCGAGCTTCAGCCGGTCCGTGGCTTCCTTCACCGCCTTGTCCACCGCCGCCGCCAGTTCATTCGGAAACGCGGCGGCCTTCGCGCGCAGGCCGTTGAGTTCGGCCTCCTTCTCCACAAGAACGCGCTCCCGCTCGATGAGGTCTTTCTCGGCAGTTTCCTTGCGCGACTTGAGTTCCTTTTCGAGTGCCGCCTTCTCGTCGGCCAATTTGTCGCGCAAGGTCTGCTGGTCGCGCTTGAAAGCGTAATCGAATTGCTCCTTCTCGCGGTCGCGCGCCTTTTTCTCGGAGGCGTCCCTCTCGCGCAACTCTGCCTCGTGGGCCTTACGTTCCTTCTCCCACTCCGCGCGGTTCTCATTGATTTCGCGGGCGAGCGTTTCGCGCTGCTGCGCCATGTCGGTTTCGAACTCAGCGCGTTTGAGGTTCTGGGCTTCGATGAGCGCCGCCAGCGTGCTCGCCCCCTTTTCGATGCCGTACAACTCCTGGAGCTCGCGCTGCTTGGTCTCGACGGCCTCTTGCAGACTCTTGAATCGAGCGGCCTCAGTCGCCAACCTCTCGGACACTTCGGCCAGCATGGCGCCGATCTCCGCCTTTAGGCTGCCAATCTCGCGGTCGATGCCCTCCGGCGCCACCGAGGAGGCGGCCTTGAGGGCTTCCTCGGCTTTCTTCTCCTGGAGGCGGCGCTCCGGATTCAGTTCGGCGGCGCGTTTTTCCTCCAATTGCTTCGTCAGCGCCTGGCACGCCTCGAGCAGTTCCTGTTTCGTGTTCTTGTCGGAGACCCTCCGGCTGGGCGCGGTCTTTTCGGCCATAAACGATTACCTTTCACACTGTTTGCGGCTGCATTGCTTGACCTCAGCATGAGAACGCCAGCAGGGAAAAGAAAGCCCGAACTGGCGCGTCAGAGACTCGATTCACATCCCTTTTCACTCGCCCAATCCCTCGTTCGCCGGGGGCAACAGTGAGTGCGGAAAGGCAGGATGCTCAACGGACGCGAGGAGCCTTCGATACCAAACCGACAGGACCAACAGAAGGAGCAAGAATCCTTGATCCCCCCAACATGTGGTCAGCAAGTCAAGTTTTGGGCTCTGCTCTCCTCCAGTTTTCAAGGATTCCACAGAGCGAGGCGCGGGAGAGAGGCAAGCGAAGGCATGGCGACTGTGAATGAGGTTCAGGATCGCAAATGGTCTGAGGCGAAGCCTCGCTAACAAACCGTCCGACGCCGAACGAGGAACAAACCTGCTCCCAGCGACAGGAGAGCCATGGGGGAGGCTTCGGGGATCGATTCCACGGAAATGTTGTCCAGGTCGCCCGCAGCAAAAGCGCCGCCGGTTCTTCCACCCGCGATGAGACGATACCCGGGCAGGCTGGCGAGATCCAGTCCCGGCACGGGCTGGCCCGAAAAGACCTGTTGAATCGACGTGTTGCCAGCGACGTCGCCAAGAATACTCAGATCGACCTTGGCATTGCCGCCCTCCGGATATACCTCGACGATCATGCGGTGCCAAAGAGAGTTGTTCAGGTCAAAAACCCCACCGAGCTCAGCACTGGCGATTTCCGCCCCGTTCCAATTGATAGTGACGTTGTCGATGTTCTGAAAAATGTCCAAGCCGACCGTGAAGGCAGCGGGAAAGTGCGGCCGCTCCCAATCTGCTCCTGAGGGGTTGATCCCACCCGAAACTCCATAGAGAGCCGTGGCGAACAAGCCAATCCCCATTCCGTCCGCAGCGGATCCGCAACAACCACCAGTCGCCGCGTTGGCCGCATCGTCGGACAGGCGAAAATCAAAAGCCATGCGCATCCCCAGGGGAGCCGGGCCCGTCATCGTCGGATTCTCGTCGAAGGCAATCGAGCGATTGTCGCTCGCCTCCAGGTAGGTCAGGCGAGCATACATATTCATGGGGCCGCCAGTCAATATCGCCGGAGGCGTCGCGCCACTCGTTGTCGCGAAGGCCCATGGGGTGTTCCCGCCCCCGTCAAAATCCTCCAGAATGCCGGCCAATGCGGTCGATGAAGATAACAGTAAGAAACCAGCCGACAGGCTGATTGCCATGAACGCTATGAGCCAACTGTTTTTGGGTTTCATATGCCGCCTCTTCGCTTCTGAGTCTACCGCGCAACCTCTTCGCACGTGCCAGCACAGGACACGTTGCTGCGCCGTTTTGGGTGTTGGGCTATTTCGGTGGGGACGCTCACCCCACCCCGATCCGTTGTCAAGCTCCTTCTTTTGGGGTTCTTGCTTGAATCTCTGGCTTGATCGAGGCGAGCCTGCGGCGAGAGAATCTGGATCAGACACTCCACCTATCATCGAGTGAGTGGGCTCTTCTCGATGCAGGCGTAGGCGTTGTGGCTATGGATGCTCTCGAAGTTCTCTGCCTCGACCTTGTACCAGGTCACATTCGGATGCGCATTCAGGCGGAGCGCGACGTTGCGCACCAGGTCCTCGACAAACACCGGATTCTCGTAAGCGCGCTCGGTCACCGCCTTTTCATCCTGGCGCTTGAGCAGCGAGAAAAGCTCGCCGCTCGCGGAGTTCTCGACCATGGCGATCACGTCCTCGATCCACACAATGCCGGCGGATCGGAGTTGCACCGTCACTCGGCCCCGCTGGTTGTGGGCGCCATGCCGGCTGATCGCCTTCGAGCAGGGACAGAGCGTCGTGACGCCGGCAATCACGGTGAGCACGAAGTCGATCTTCTCGCCGATCGCGCAGCCGCATCGAAGCGCGCCGTGTAGTCCATCAGGCCCACCATTCCCGTGACCGGCGCCCGCTTCTCGAGAAAGTAGGGGAACTCCATCTCGATGTGGGCGGTCCCGGCATGGAGCTTCCGCTGCATGGCCAGAAGGATATCGGGTATATTCTCGACGTGCACCATGGTCCCATGGGCGTTGAGCACCTCGATGAACCGGCTCATGTGCGTGCCCTTGAATTCTTTGGGCAGATCCACGTACATGCCGATGGTCGCGATCGTGTTCTGCACGCTGTGCGCCTTGTCGCGCACTTGGATCGGAAAACGCAAGCCCACGCACCCCCACCTTGTCGATCCGCAACTCGCGGTGATCCCGCTCACTCTGTTTGTCGTGCAATGGAACGGACACGCCGCGCCTGTCCGCAGGCGTGTCGAGGGTGGCCCGCGCGCGTCTTGTTCATAGATGCGCCGGAAGGTAGCAGAACAATCGCCCGATGCCAAAAGCCTTCTCGATTCCGTTTTTGACGCCGGGGCGTGATCCGGAGACCATCAGGCCCGATGAACTCGCTGATGCGCTCCTTGCGTCGCGCCGCCCTCGGTTATCTGGCAGGCGGTCTCATGGCCGTCGAGGCGGCGTCCACTTTCACGGTGGCCACGTACAATCTCGAGAACTACGTGGACGTGACCGCCGGCGGACGCGTCGCCAAACCGGCGGAAGCGAAGGCGAAGATCCGCGAGAGCATCCGCGCCATGAAGCCCGACGTGCTTGCCGTTCAAGAAACCGGCTCCACCAACACACTGCTCGAGCTGCGCGCCTCGCTCCGCGCCGAGGGCATCGACTTTCCCCACTGGGAGTATGTCCAGGGATCGGACACGAACATCGCCGTCGGGCTCTTGAGCCGTTACCCCATCGCGGCGCGCCGCCCGCACCCGCGGGAGAGCTTCCTGCTCCGAGGCCGGCGCCATCGAGTCGGTCGCGGCTTCCTCGAGGTCGATATCCAGGTCCATTCCCGCTACAGTTTCACCCTGCTCAACGCCCACCTGAAATCGCGTCGCACGATCCCGAATGCGGACCAGGCGGAACTGCGCGCGCAGGAGGCAATCCTGTTGCGAAGCAAAGTGGATGCCGTCTTGCAGGCGCACCCGCGGGCGAACCTGATTGTCCTGGGAGACTTCAACGACACCAAGGATTCCGAGCCGCTCAAGACGCTCCTGGGCAAGAGGCCCCGGGCTCTGCTGGACACCCGCCCCGCCGAACGCAACGGCGACGACGCTGCCAGCCCCAATCCGCGGTGGGATCCGCGGCATGTCACCTGGACCCATTTCTACGGAACAGCCGACAGCTACGACCGCGTCGATTACATCCTGATCAGTTCCGGAATGGCGCGCGAGTGGGACCGGACGGGCTCCTACGTCCTCGCCCTGCCCAACTGGGGAGTGGCTTCCGACCACCGCCCGCTCGTCGCCCGCTTCTATGCCGAGGAACGATAGGCAACCCGCGCCGCTCTCGTCCGACATGCCTCAGCAATCACCCCAGACAGATGACCGCCTCGCAGGCCGCATTCTGTGGGGAATGGTCATCGGACTGGCGCTGGGTGTCGGCCTGCGCGTGGTGGTGACGCGGCAGCCGGCCTTCGAGGAGGCGGCGAGTTGGCTGGCCCGCGAAGCACTCGATCCGCTCGGCCAGGTCTTCCTGCGTCTCCTCTTCTTCGTTGTGGTTCCGCTGGTGTTCGCCTCGCTCATGCTGGGCATCATCCAGTTGGGGCGATTGAGCCAACTGGGGCCGCTGGCCGGACGAACATTCCTGCTCTTCCTCCTCAACATGGCGGTCGGAATCGCGATCGGCCTGCTGATCCTCAACGCCGTGCGGCCGGGCGACCGCCTCAGCCCCGCCACGAAGGCGCAACTGATCGAAAGCACGCGATCCCAGGCGGGCGATGTCCAGACACGCGCCGCAACCCAGCCCCGGCTGGGGCCTGCTCAATTGGTCGAGGTCTTCATGCCCCGCAATCTGCTCAAGGCGGTGGTCGAGTTCCAGATTCTCCCGCTGATCGTGTTCGCGCTGCTCACCGGCGCGGCTGGCACTCAACTTCCTGACGATCATCGCCGCCGGGTGCAAGGCGCCCTCGAAATCGTGGTGGCGTTGATGACCCGTCTGGTGGATTACGCGATGCGGTTGGCCCCCTATGCGGTGGCGGCCTTGATGGCCAGCCTTGTTCTCCGGCTGGGTCTCGACCTGCTGCGTCCGCTGCTGCTGTTCGTTGTCTGTGTTATTGGCGGCATCCTGCTTCAATTATTCGGGACCATGTCCCTCCTCTTGCGGCTGTTTACCCGCCGTTCGCCCTTCGAGTTCTTCGGCGCGATCCGGACGATTCTGGTGACGGCGCTCTCGACCAGTTCGAGCAACGCCACCTTGCCAACCAGCATCAAGGTCAGTCGGGAGAAGCTGGGCGTCTCTGCCAGCACCGCCGGTTTCGTCCTGCCCCTGGGGGCCACGCTGAACATGAGCGGCACCGCGCTCTATGAGGGGTGCGTGGTGTTGTTCATCGCCCAAGTCTACGATGTCCCCCTTTCCTTCAGCGGGCAGATCATGCTCTTGCTCCTCGCCGTCCTGAGCGCGGTCGCGGTCGCCGGCATCCCCGGCGCGTCCCTGCCTCTCATCATCGCTTTGCTCGCCAATTTCCATATCCCCCCCGAGGGAATCGGCCTGATCCTGGGCATCGACCGCGTCCTCGACATGGCGCGGACAGTCCTCAATGTCGCAGCCGACGTGGTCACGCGTGCATTGTCGACGAACAGATCCGGCCCGCCGGCAACCGCCCGGACACCGGATGAACGACAGGTCGACAGAGGTCTGTTGGCGCGGGGACAAAATGCGCTTGCCCTAGCCTGCATTTCTCACCATTTTTTGCCACCGCGAAGCCGGAGTTCGCAAGAGAAGTCAGCATGCAGGCTAGAATCCTTGAAACCCCAAACATGTTGCCGTCAAGTCAAGTTTGGCATTCACCCCTATCCCTGTCGTTTCGCAAGGATTCTAAGGAGCGAGGCGCGGGAGAGAAGGGCAGGAATACAAACGGGCGGTTCATGATGTCGAAGATCGGGATTTGGTCTGAGGCGCGCCTCGCTAGGAAAGCAAAACCGCGCCCGAGTGGAGGAAGAGTACCGGGCAATAGAGCGTCGCCGCACCTGCGAGGTTTCGGAAACGCTCCGAACCTCACTTTTCCCTGTGCGGGCGCGGTTTTGCCAGAGCCCGGATTTCTTTGTCATCTTCCCGGTGGCGAGAAATCCGGGCTAAGCCCTTCTCTCGGACTTGATGTCGGCTTGTTGCATCCGCGATCAGGCCAAAACACGGTGCCCGCCCGCCCAACTTGTGCGCGGCACGAACGCGATGTCCGCACCGGCTGCGGGCGAGGCGTCCGCGCTCGATCTCGGCTCCTTGTCCCAACACATTCCCGGCACTGAGCCTTCCTTCCTATGTCCATTCATCGCATCGGCATCATCGGCGGCAGCGGCCTCTACCAAATCGAAGGATTCACCAGACAGAAATGGGTGCGCGTCCGGACTCCCTTCGGAAGCCCATCGGACCAACTCCTCACCGGACGATTGGCCGGACGCGAGGTCGTCTTTCTGCCACGTCACGGACGAGGTCATCGCCTGATGCCGAGCGAGTTGAACCACCGCGCCAACATCTGGGCCCTCAAGAAGCTGGGGGTCGCCTGGATCATCAGCATCAGCGCTGTCGGGTCGCTGCAGGACCGGTACCACCCGTGCGATATCGTGTTGATCGACCAGTTTGTCGACCGCACCAAACGGTCCTTCGAACACACCTTCTTTGGACGCGGCATCGTCGCCCACGTCGCGTTCGCGCACCCCATCTGTGAAGAGCTGCGCCAGATGCTCCTCCGGACCGCGCGTCGCCTGAAGGCCAAAGCGCATGACGGCGGCGCCTACGTGTGCATGGAGGGACCGGCGTTCAGCACCCGGGCCGAGTCGCTCGCCAACCGCGCCGCCGGCCACGCCGTCATCGGCATGACCAATCTGGGCGAGGCCAAGTGCGCCCGCGAAGCCCAGATCGCCTATGCCACCCTGGCGATGGTCACCGACTACGATTGCTGGAAGGAGGACGGAGCCCATGTCACGGTGGACATGATCATCGAGTGCCTCAACCGCAACGCAGCGCTGGCGAAGAACATCGTTGCCGAAGCCGTCCGTCAGATTCCCGCCGCACCCGGTTGCTCGTGCCACTCGGCGCTGCAACACGCCATCCTCACCGACCGGTCCTGCTGGCCCGCCGCCAACAAGCGTCGATTGGCCCTGTTCTTGCCTCCGCACGGGGCGCAATAACCCGGCGCCATTGGATCCGCGGTGCCTTCCAAGGTGAGGTCAGCGACGGGAGCTGAGGGTCCGTTCAAGAATTAATTCCGGTTTTGCTGGAGGGGATTTGGCTCGCTGGCAAGGCGCGACGAGGGAGCATACCCGCAGCGGTCTGTGACCGAGGAGCAATCCCGCGGCCGCGGGACCAGCGAGCCAAAGCTCCCCAGTCCTGTGGGGCGGGGCGGCACCGGGCCATCTGGTTCGATTTCGTTCGGTTGTTTCTGCAGTCGGACAAGGCCGAGGTCGTGAGGCAGTGTGCCGCGATAAAGGCTGCCGCCTCCGTAGAGGTTTGTCACAAATCGATGATACCCGGCAGCGTCGACCTGATACTGAATCTGGTTGGCAGCGTATTCCACCATGAGCAGCCAACCCAGGTCTTTGTCTTTCTTAAAGGCAAACCGGCCCTTCCTGTCAGTGAATGTCACGCGGCTCCGATCCAATCGCTCAATCCGGCGCACCACCTTTGCGTTCACGACCGGCTCTTGAGTCTCGGAGTCCAGAACCCTCCCTTGGGCGGCGGGTGCCATCAAGTCGCCATGCGGAAAGACGACGCAGCCGGTCAGAAGCATCGGCAAAAGCCCAAGCGCGGCCACTGGACACAATGCTCTCATGAAATCGGACGACTATCTCGTTAGCGAGGCTTCGCCTCAGACGGGCGAGGCGTGTGAACGACTCGTGGCCGTTGAGTGTCCACCACGATCACCGACGGCCGGCGCCTCGCTCTGACGATCTGCAACCCAGTCCCCGTCCTCGGCAGGCGAGGAAGAACCTGTACATTCCTTTGGTCGGGTGGGCATGCGAGATTCACACTCCTCCTTTCAGCATGCCGCACTTTCGACACCTATAGACGTTTGTGTCTGCTACCTGGTCACACCACTCGAACTCGTGCCGGCAATCTGGGTGCTCATCTTTCGGGGAGCAGAGCCTCTTCAGCACAAGCCGCACGATGGCGAGGATCCCGATGGCGAGGACCCCAATCGCTGCAATCCAAAGCCAGAGACTGCGTGGCTCAGCGTCAGCGAGCAACGGTGCGCAGACGATCATACGCATGCCGATGCCAAACGAGCCCATCGACCGCCGCCGACCGCCAAGGTGAGGCGCGGCGACCACAAACCTCGGAACCGTCGCCGGGTCCAGCCATCAGAGCCAGTGGCCGGGTCGCCGTTGCCTCCACCGTCTGGTTCGCCCTTCCCGGCCCACAACCCCGGCACCTCACCCATCCGTGAAATCCGTGTAATCCGTGGTCGAGGAACGAGCCAGAAATGAACCACGGATCACACGGATCACACGGATAAGGGGAAAACTGCCAACTGCTCGTGGTTGTCTGTCCGGCGGTCGGATCTGAACTCGCTCTGCTCATCGGCGGTGCCGCGGCTGGCTCGGGCGAACATAGGTGCCGGCGGCGGACCCGGCGTCGGACCAACCCGGCGAGCCCGAAACGGAAACGCGGGGCGGCGGTTCAGATGCAGCGCCCGGTTCGGCAATCCGGGATCTCCGCCACAACTGCCAAATCTCCCGACCGATCTCGGAGTAACGTTCACTCTTTGGCGGGATTCACGGGTTCAATTGAGCAGCTTTCCCCTTGACGGGTCAAGAATGCAGTTGCTTATTGCGCAACGGTTAAGGAGGTAAGACCGGCTCCGTGCAGCCAAGGGCTGCGATTCGGATACACCGACGAGATGACCGTCGGTTTATCCGGGGCATATTGTGCCGGCAAGACCAACAGGATGGACGTGGTTCATTTTCCGGATTGGGCGGAGTGGCTGGGCAGGACGGCGTTGTCGAACCGGCATAAACAGAGCTGGGCCATCGCCGCGCACTGGTCGGACAGAGCAGAACTATCTGATCCGTGTTTCATCCGTGTTTGATCCGTGGCCGCCCATTCGATGGACAGAACCACGGACGCAAGCGGAAATCCCCGTTGCGCGCCGCGTCGAAGTGTGCTCTTCTTCGGCGTGTTAGCCAATATGATGCAATAAACCGCGGCTTATGGACGCTGCCGACTCACGCAATCGGGCCTAATGCAATGCGCCTATGAAATCAGAATCGCTCAATCGTCGTAAGTTCTTCCAACAAACCGCCGCCTTGGCAGGCGGTGCGGTCTTGATGCCTCTGGGCGCATCCGGTTGGGCGGCGCCCGCGGCGGCAGGCAAGCGCACCGCGACTGACCAGGTGGAACTCGGGCGGACGGGGATCAAGCTGAGCCGCCTGGGGTTTGGCACCGGAAGCAACAGCGGCAATGTCCAACGCGATCTCGGCCAGCAGACTTTCGATCGCCTCATCCGCTATGCCTATGACCAGGGCATCACGTACATCGATGCTGCCCAGAGCTACCAGACCTTCGAGTGGATCGGCGGGGCCATCAAGGGACTGCCGCGCGAGCGCCTTTTCATTCAGTCCAAAATCCCGGGCCAACCCGAGAATGTGCTCGACGCCATCGACCGCCACCGCAAGGCGTTCAACACGGATTACGTCGACAGCATGCTCATCCATTGCATGGTCAAGCCGGGCTGGACCGATCCATTCAAACGCGTCATGGACGGCTTTGACGAAGCCAAGGAAAAGAAATGGATTCGTGCGCGCGGCGTCTCGTGTCACAGCCTGCCCGCGCTTCAGACCGCGACCGCCAGCGATTGGAACGACGTGCATCTGGTGCGGTTGAACCCCCAGGGCGCAGCCATGGACACGCCGGAGGAGACATGGAATGCGCCGAGCGACGCGAGCCATGTGCCCGCGGTCGAAAAGGAAATCAAAGAAATGCGGCGGCGCGGGCATGGCGTCATCGGGATGAAACTCATTGGAGACGGCGCCTTTCGCCAACCCGAGGAACGGGAGAAGTCCATCCGCTACGTGATGCGGTCTGGCCTCTGCGATGCGGTGGTGATCGGATTCAAGAGCACCGCAGAGATCGATGAAGCCATCGAGCGAATGAACCGTGCCCTGGAGGACGCGTAAGGCCTCGCATGAACCAGTCCGGAGCGCCGGTCTCCAAACCGGCATGGTCGGTTTCCCCCACGCCGAAAGCCTCCCGGGAAGCCGGCGCTCGATCACGGTTCATGGTCCCAATGCGCAATAACCCGTTGATTTTGAGGGATTCCCATGAACCTCGACATGGAAAGCGGCGCTGAAGCGCTCGCACTCCAAACGCTCGCGCGCCGTCGTGTGCGGCCTCGAACCTCGCGAAGCGTCTGGAGTGCGGCGGTTTACCGCCGCTTTAGGTTCACGTTCCCTGAGCAGTTCAAAAAGGAAAGAAGTCCCTCATCATGACCAAATGCCTCTGGTGGACCGTTCTGACAATTGTGACGGTTTCCGTGTTCGCGGCGGATCCGGTGCCGGATTTCCGGCTTCACGACGTGAACATCCGATCCAATCGGGGTGGCCAACCGGTCTCGCCGCGAGATTATCTCTACCAGGTGGCGGGGTTCTACTTCGCCACCGCGAGCACGTGAGGGTCTTGCAGTATCCAGTTTGGATACCTCGAAGCCATTCAGCAGGAACTCCGGACGGCGCGGCCCGATCTGAACGTTGAGATTCTCGGCATTAACCACACGGCCTTCCAGGCCTCGAGTTCGGTGCTCACGGCCAACAACCGACTCCCGCTGCTCCAGGACACAACCACCAACCACGTCTGGAGCGATTGGCTGGCGAACTACGACGACGTCCGCATCCTCGATGCACGCAACCGCCTCCGGACGGTGTTCAACCTCAACACGCACAGCCTCACCGTGGCGTCGAATCGTGCGACCCTTAAAGCTCTGTTGATCGAGATCGCGACCGCGGTCGACACCGACGCCGATCGCCTATTGGACGACTGGGAAGACGCCTGCTGGGGCAATCTCGACGCCAAGCCCGAAGAAGATCCTGACCAGGACGGCGTCGATAACGCGACCGAGTTCGCCTTCGGATCGGATCCTGCGGACCCCCAGTCGCGGCCAGTTCCTTTGACAATCGGCGCCAACCGTCTGACCGCACCGGATCTCGATCTGACCTTCCATCGCCGAGCGGGGTCCTTGCTGGCCTACCAGGTGGAAGGATCTGTGGACCTGGAGACCTGGACAGTCGAACCCGCCTGGGTGGGCTCGCCCGACTCGTTCGTGAACCTGTTCGACGGCACCGGCCTGGCCGTGGCGACCTGGCGCGTTGCGCCTCCCCCAGGGAGCATCGCGCGAGGATTCCTCCGATTGCGCGTTCTCAACAGGCGCTGACCGCCCCGGGGTGTCTGGACAGTGAATGAGACGACCCAGCGGAGCGGCGCCAAGTCAAACGCAGCGTGCGCCAACCGCAACACGAGCGATTTGGTCTAACCCGGAAATCTCACCAGTGGGGCGGTCGCGGCATACCTGACAGTCCGCGGGTGAGATTTGCGGGCAAGGCTTCGAGGATTCCAGTCCTGCGTGTTGACGGGCTGCCGATCCGCCGATACCGTCGTCTCAAAGAACACAGGGAATCCATGCTGGAAGTCATTGAGAAACTGCTGATCCTCCAAGACCGCGACCGGAGAATCCTTCGTCTCCAACGCGAACTCGAATCCCTCGGTCCCCAACGCCGGGCCTTGCTCGAAAAGGCTGACAAAGCCCAGGCGAGTATGGAGGATGCCCGGCAAAAGACCCGTCATCTCGAGAGCGAACGCAAGAAGCTCGAATTGGAGGTCAATGCCCGCCAGGAGCAAATCGACCGCTATTCACTGCAGCAGTTCCAAACCAAGAAGAACGAGGAATACCGCGCGTTGACCCATGAGATCGACCTCTGCAAGGCCGAAATCGTGAAGCTCGAAGACCGGGAACTCGAGATCATGGAACACGCTGAGGCAGCCCATAAGGCGGTCTCCGACGCCACAGCACAGACGGAAACCACCAAGCAGGAATCGGGCCGTCAACTGGCCGACATCGCCGCTCGGGAGGACACCCTCAAGAAACACCTCGCCGAAGCGATCGACGGACGCGCGGATCTGGCCGAATCTGCCGGTGATACCGGGCTCGCCATTTACGAACGGTTGCGGAAAAGCAAAGGCGACCGTGTCCTGGTCGGTGTCGAGCACGGAGCCTGCGGAGGTTGCCACATGAAACTGCCAGCCCAGATCGTGCTGGCTTGCCGCGGCGATCAGAGCATCGTCACCTGCCCGAATTGCGCACGCATCCTCTACTACACCCGCGAAATGGACATGGCCGTCTCCGAATAGCGGGCCGTGCGAAAACCCGACGGTCTTACCCAAGGCCGCAAGGCTCGGACCCACCGCCGGCAGCGCGAGAGGGTGCTGCTCGTCCGAAGAACGAGCAGCACAAGGCCCGCATCGGCCCGCCGACGTGAGCCACAGAGTCCGGCGAGGTTACACGCCTGCGGTGTCGTCACTGACCTCGAACTCGAGTCCACCGGTCCACTTGGCAACCAGGTTGTACAAAAAGGCCGCGCTGCGCCTCTTGCGTTGTGCGCGGGCAGGTCGTACTGTCGCCTCGGTTCCGGAGGAGCGGAGGCTCGCCGCGGGCTTTGACCCGCGGAGGAAAGTCCGAACTCCACAGGGCGCGATGCCGCGTAACTCTGCCAGCAGGAGAGATACACGCGGGAGGCGACACCGCGAGGTGTCCCGACGGACAGTGCCACAGAAAACAAACCGCCATTGTGCGACGACGACCGCAAGGCCGCGCGGCGCCCGATGGCAAGGGTGAAAAGGTGGGGTAAGAGCCCACCGCTCCAAGCGCAAGCACGGAGGCACGGAAAACCCCATCGGGAGCAAGGCCAAATAGGGGATCGAAGGCGCGGCCCGCGTCGCGTCTCGCCTCGGCGAGACAGGTCCCGGGTAAGGCCGCTTAGATAAATGAGTCTCTCCGCCGTCCTTCGGGCCGGCGCAGACAGAATTCGGCTTACAGCTCCTCCGGAACCACGGTGTTGCGATTCTTGGACATCGAGGGCGATTCAGCGACGATTCTGCCGAGCGCGCCTCATGCGGGCGTCAGGACGGCTTTCGTATCGGGCTTCACCGGCAACCTGGCGCAGGCCTCGATCCGCGCCCTGAGCGCGAGGCGCGGACGTTCGATGTGGCGGCGGGCTGCGGCCTGAAGGAGTTCGATCTTGGTCCGATGTTTGTGCGTCGCATCGTTCACGACTCCCTCGATAGCAATCCCTGTGCCGGGAATGCGCACATCAGCCGAGTTGGAGTCGAGAATCGTTCCGCAGCATCTGTTCGAGGTTCTCCCAATTCACGCCGCCCGTGCTTTGCACAGTGTTCAGATAGACAATGACTTTCTCGGCCGGGTGCTTGCTCAGAAGAAGATCCACGGCAGCCTTGAGCTTGGCATCCTCCACCGTCTGCGGAAAATCCTCGACGACGCCTTTCTCGTGAGCCACACCCAGCGCATCGAGAAAGTCCGTCAGAATCGCCGTCTCCGCCTTCAGCAGCCATCCGCGCAAAAGACTTGCCGCCGCATCCTCGAGGCGCGGGCGACTCAGTGCGCCCACCATCTCCGCATGACGCTGGACACGCGGCTTCTTCTCGAGAAAGACAGGCCGAACGCGGTTGGCCTCCGCCACCGCAGCCAACACCGCCCGGTAAACCGGTTTATCGGACGCATAGGCGTACTCGATCACCTCCTGCGCCAGCGCCGGCGTGACAAAGCCCAGTAACTCGTGACACTTTAACATAGGCAATCACCCGCCCGTCCCATCCGCGTTCGGTTTCCCTCCCCTCTCCTCACTAGAATCCTTGAACATTTCAAAATGCGTTGGTAGAGGCGGTCATGAGTCAAGGTTTGTCTGGGCGCGCCTCGCGTTCAAGAATTCAGAGGAGTTCTAAGGAGCGAGGCGTCGACTGCAGGTCGCCATCGCCAAGCCCCAGCACAAGCGAATTGGTGCCCTGCCTCGTCGGTCTGAGGCGCAGCCTCGCTAATCGTCAGGCCGCGGGAGGCTCGGCGTTCGGAACGCTCGGAGCCGCCGCCGGCGCCTTGGCAACTTGCCGCGTGCCCGACCGCTTGCGTTTGAGATACCGTGCCCGACGCCGCCGCTTTTCGTTCTTGTTGTATTGTCTGCCCATAACCTTCTTTACATCCGATATCGATTCGTTTCTGTTGGGGGAGTATGAAATCGCCGCCCCGCCGCATCAACAACTATTTGGCCGCCCTGCTCGCGTGCGCGGTGCTGGCCGGTTGCGCCTCGACTGAGGAGCGGGAGCAGAAGAAGGCGCAGGCCATCGTCCAGCTCTTCCTCGAAGCCGAATTCGACACCGGCGACAAGACGGAAGTCGTGCCGGTCTGCCGCTCGGCGCCCGTGCCGGTCCGCATCTTCAAGACTCCGTTCCTCGACAGCGGATCGCTGATCGACGCCTCGATGGCGAACACCATGGGCGGTTTCGCGATTGTCTTGCGGTTCGATTTCCATGGCACCCTGGCCCTCGAACATGTCAGCACCGCCTATAAAGGCAACCGGGTGGCCGTTCACGCCCAGTTCCCGGAACGCCGCTGGCTGGCCGCACCGCGAGTCTCCACCCGGATTACCGACGGCGTCTTCGCGTTCACCCCCGACGCTACCCGCGAGGAGGCCCAACGTATCGTTCATGGGCTCAACAACGTCGCAATCAAGATCGGCAACAAAGCCAAACCCGGAAAGAAGAAGGAAACCGACTGATTCACTCGAATCCAGGCTTGAAATCGCCCGCCTGCAACGTACCCTCCCGCCGCCTGCTATGAATTACCGCATCTCCCAACAAGCCGCCGCCCTCTCCCCATCTCTCACGCTGGCCATCGATGCCAAGGCCAAGCAGATGAAGGCCGAGGGCCAGGACGTGGTCGGCTTCGGTGCGGGCGAACCCGACTTCGACACGCCCCAGCACATCAAGGACGCCGCTGTCAAAGCCCTGGCAGACGGCTTCACCAAGTACACCCCCAGCAGCGGCATCCTCGAATTGCGGCAGGCCATTGCGGACAAGTTCAACCGCGACAACGGCCTCACCTACAAACCGTCGCAGATCATCGTCTCGTGCGGGGGCAAACACTCCTGCTTCAACACCATCATGGCCACCTGCCAGGCCGGCGATGAGGTCATCATCCCCTCGCCCTTCTGGCTCAGTTACCCGGAGATGGTGAAGCTGGCCGGGGCCAAGCCGGTGATCGTTCCGACCAGCGACGCCACCGAGTTCAAGATCACACCCGACCAGTTGCGCGCCGCCATCACCTCGCGCACCCGTCTCTTCATACTGAATTCCCCAAGCAACCCGACCGGCTCGCTCTATGCGCCGGCGGAGCTCAAGACCCTCGGCGACATCTGCATCGAACATCATGTCCTGATCCTCAGCGACGAGATCTACGAGAAGCTGGTCTACGATGGCGCCCAGCACGCAAGTGTCGCTTCGTTCTCGCCAGCCCATCACGCTCACACCATCGTCACTCACGGCTTCGCCAAAGCCTACTCGATGACCGGCTGGCGCCTCGGCTTCCTGGCCGCGCCCGAACCCGTGGCCAAGGCCGTCGACGCCATCCAAAGCCACAGCACCAGCAACCCCACATCCTTTGCCCAAAAAGGCGCCGTCGCCGCCCTGACCGGCCCCCAAGACCACCTCAAAAGCTGGCTGGCCGAGTACAGCAAGCGCCGCAGTTACGCGCACCAACGCCTTAACCAAATCCCCGGAATCACCTGCGTCAACGCCAAGGGCGCCTTCTACCTCTTCCCCAACATCAGCCGGCTCGGCCTCCAATCGACCGATTTCTGCGCCCGCCTGCTCGAACAGGAACAGGTTGCCGCCATCCCCGGCATCGCTTTCGGCGCCGACGACTATATCCGCATCAGTTACGCCACCAGCATGCTCAATATCCAAAAGGGCTTGGACCGGCTGGAACGTTTCGCCCGAAGCCTCATCTAGAATCCTTGACCGGTCAAATGTGTTGTAGACAAGTCAAGTTTGCGTGCTGCGTTAAAGGGGTCAAGGATTCTAAGGAGCGAGGCGTGCGAGAAAAGGGCAGGAAAACGAAAGGGCGGTTCATGATATCGAAGATTGGGATTTGGTCTGATGCACAGCCTCGCTAAAGTGACTCCCTCGATGAAATCGATAGTAACTGAGTCAAGGTTTTGCGCCGCGCAGCGGCGCCACTTAGCGAGGCGTCGACTGCCGGTGATCGTGGTGGACACCCAGCGGCCACGAGCCGCTCACGCGCCTCGTTGGTCTGAGGCGCAGCCTCGCTAATCATATGCGCGCGAAAATCGTCATCACGCCCAAACGAGCCGTCCTCGATCCCCAGGGCAAGACCGTTCAAAACGCCCTCGAACACCTCGGTTATCAGGGCGTCACCTCCGTCCACGTCGGCAAGTACGTCGAGATCGATTTAGCACCCGGCACCGACGCGGCCCAAGCCCGTCAGGTCCTCGACGAGGCCTGCCATCGTTTCCTCAGCAACCCGATCATCGAGGACTACAAACTCGAACTCGAGTGATCCGCCCTTCCATGCACTTTGCCGTTCTCCGCTTCCCAGCCTCGAACTGCGATCAGGACTGCGTCCACGCCGCGCGCCTCCTCGGCCATCGCGCCGATTACGTCTGGCACAAGGAGACCTCGTTGGGCGGCGCCGACGCCGTGATCATCCCGGGCGGATTCAGCTATGGCGACTACCTGCGCTGCGGCGCGATTGCCCGATTCAGCCCAGTCATGCAGACCGTGCGGCAGTTTGCTGAAGATGGCGGGCTCGTGCTCGGGATCTGCAACGGATTTCAGATTCTCTGCGAAGCCGGGCTTCTCCCCGGCGCCCTGGTCCGCAACCGAGACCTCCGGTTCCACTGCGAACCCGTCCTGCTCAAGACCCGCAATCGCAACACTGCATTCACCCGGTGCGTGCCCCCAGACCGGCTGCTCAATATCCCCATCGCCCACGGCGAAGGCTGCTATTTCGCCGACGACGTCACACTGAACCGCCTCGAAGCCGGAGGCCAGATCCTCTGGCAGTACTGCGACGTTCATGGCGATCTGACCGATCTCGCCAATCCGAACGGCTCGCTGCTCAATATCGCCGGCATCTGCAACGAGCGCGGGAACGTGGCCGGCTTGATGCCCCATCCGGATCGCGCCTGCGAAGAACTGCTCGGCAGCCCCGACGGGCGCCTGATCTTCGAAAGCATGGCCAATCGAGCGCCTCTCCCCCAACCCCAAACCACCGTTCAATCCACCGCATGAAGACCATCCCGCTCATCCTCGCGCTGATCGTGTTCCCGGCGTGCGCCGCACTGGCCCAGAACAGCCCGGTCCGGATTTTCACGATCTTCACATCGGGCGGCTGCGGCTGTACCGGATCAGGAGGCGCTCCAGCGAACTTCACCTCGCACGAGGATGTCCTCAAGAACCTTCAGACAGCGTGCAAGGGGATCGATTTTGTCCGATGGGCAGGCACGCCTGCGGCCGCGTATGATGAGGTGAAAGGCCATCCCGAGAGATATGATGGCGTCCTGATCGTTGGCAGGATGTCCGAAGACTACCGCCTGGCCTTCACGGGACTGCCCACCATTGTGGTCTATAACCTGTTCGAGTTCATGGATGCCCATCCCTACCACCTGTTCGCAACGGGCAAGACCGATGAGCAAAACAACGTCCTCAAGAACGGAACGAACTACGCCGAGCCGAGAATCCTCACCGCACAATTGGACAGACGGAACCTCTCGGCGCCAGCGGTCCGGGACTCGATGTTCAACGATTTGCTCTACAAGATCAGGCTCATCCAAACGGTGGTCCAACTCGGAAAGACGAGAATCCTCATGGTGAAACGCGATCGGAACGAGACCATCGCGAGCGTGAATTACCGGGGAGACATCCATCAATCGTTCGCGCCCGATCACAACGAACGCTATGTCCGCAATCTGAAGGAACTCTTCGGTGTCCAGATCGTTCCAGTCGAGCCTGAGGAATTCTATGAAGCCTACAAGAACACCGATGTCAAACAGGCCGGGGAGATCGCCGAGCAATGGATCAAGGGCGCGCGAAAGGTGGAGGCGTCCAGACCCGAGATCGTGAAGACCGCACGGGGCTACCTTGCGCTGGAATCGCTCCGGACGAAGTATGACTGCAACGCGGTGTCCACTCACCTGAGGTCGGTCACCGGGAGCGGCAAGCGCGAAGACCTCTACAATCCCGGCTTGGGTCTCGAGCTCGGCTTCAAGACCAGGGGAATCCAGGCCGTTTGTCAGAATTATCCCGATCTCCTGGTCGGCCAGGTCCTCGGGTATTTACTGACCGGCAGACCCAGCATGCTGGGCGATTTCTTCTATGACACTCACAACTTCGTCGAAGTGGTGCTGCACTGCGGAATTCCGGTCAACCCGTACGGAGATGACCGAATCCTCCCCTACACCATCAGGCCGCATGCGGAAAGCCCGGTCAGAGACAAACCGGAAGAACCCGGCTCCTCAACCGGGATCACGGCCGAATGGCCAGTCGGCCAGCCGGTGACGCTCTGGGAGGTGCACGCCCTGAACAGGGAGATCCGACTACACACAGGCCAAATCGTCGACGGGAAGGAAGTCTACTGCGGGGGAGAAGATCTGGATAACGTCATGTGCACGGCCAAGGTGGTTGCGCACATCGATGACCCGGAGAAACTGCAACGCGAGTTCCGACCCTACCTGTACGGGATTCATCGGAATGCCACGCTTGGCGACCTCCGACAGCAGATCAAAGACGTGGCCATCTTGTTGGGAATCCGGGTCGTCGAACGAGATCGGTGACATGAATCTCGCGCACGGCCAACAGTCGGCCCTTGCGCACTGCCTGCGGACCAGTCCGCACAATTGTGTCCGGCGCCCGCACCCCGCGACCCACCCAAGCGCCCAAGAGGCAAGCGCAGCCAAGCCTTTTTGCTTTGACACCCAGGGCGGAATTGGGCTGGTATTTCTTTTCGCGCTGCCGGCCGGCCCGAGCCCGGGCCTCCGGAGGGCAGCGCAACGGAACGAGAATTATTATGAAGACCTGGATGCCCTGGACAGGTCGCGCGGTGGCCTTGGCCATCTTGCCGACCATCACTTCCCTCACCCTTCTGGCCCAACCCGCCATCCCCGACGAATGCAAGACCGGCGGGTTCGCCATCGGTTGCCAAGCCTACACCTTCAACCGGTTCACCGTTTTCGAGGCGATCGAGAAGACGGCCCAGACCGGCTGGCAAGGTGATCGAGTTCTACCCCGGCCAGAAACTCAGCGCAGAGGCACCCGATGTCCAATGGGATCACAATGCCTCCGACGATGTCATCGCCAAGGTCAAGGCCAAGCTCGCCCAGCACAACATCATGGCCGTCAATTACGGCGTGGTCGATATTCCCAACGACGAAGCAGCCGCCCGCAAGGTCTTCGAGTTCGCCAAGAAGATGGGCATGCGCGGCATCACCACCGAATCGACTGGCTCTATCGACACCATCGAGAAGTTGGTCAAGGAGTACGACCTGGTCGTCGGCTACCACAATCACCCGCGCCAGCCCAACAACCCCAACTACAAGGTCTGGGACCCGAACTACATCGTCGAGTTGACCCGAGGGCGCGACCCGCGGGTCGGCGCGTGCGTCGACACCGGACACTGGCTGCGCTCGAATCTCGATCCGGTCGAGTGTCTCCGCATTCTCAAGGGCCGGATCGTCAGCAGCCACCTCAAGGACCTCGACGCGCACCGGCCCCGGCGCCCACGATGTCCCCTTCGGCACCGGCGTGGCCAACATTCGGGCCTGCCTCGACGAACTCAAGGCCCAGGGTTTTGCCGGCAACATCTCCATCGAGTACGAGCACAACTGGGACAACAGCGTGCCTGAGGTAGCCCAGTGCGTCGGTTTCGTCAGGGGCTATGGCAAGCCTTGACTTCCTCACTGAAAACCCGCGCCCGAGCGCGATTACCTATCACCACACTATGGAAACACACACGACTCACACCCCATTGAATCGTCGGCAATTCCTCAGCCGGACGACTGCCGCGGTGGGCGCAGCCTCCTTCGCCTTCCCGTACATTGGGCCGCGCGCAGGGCGCCAACGACCGCATCAACGTCGCCTGCATCGGCGTCGGCGGCAAAGGCGACAGCGACAGCAGCGACGCGGCGAAGTGCGGCGGCAATATCGTCGCGATTTGCGACGTCGACCAAGGCACCCTGGATCGGAGAAGGACAAGCAGTTCCCCAACGCCAAGCAGTACCAGCGATTACCGCAAGCTGCTCGACGAGATGGGCAAGGACATCGACGCGGTCACGGTCTCGACCCCGGACCACAATCACGGCGTCGCCGCCATCCGCGCCATGAAGATGGGCAAGCACTGCTTCTGCCAGAAGCCCCTGGTCCAGAACGTCGCAGGAGGCGCGGATCATGCGCCAACTGGCGAACGACAAGAAGCTCGCCACGCAGATGGGCAACCAGGGCAGCGCCGAGTCCGGCCTGCGCCGGGCGGTCGAGGTGATCCAGGCCGGCGTCATCGGCAAACCGCTCGAACTCCATGTCTGGTCGAATCGCCCCATCTGGCCGCAGGGCTTCGACCGGCCCGCAGGCGAAGATCCCGTCCCGCCGGACGTCGACTGGGATGCTTGGATCGGGCCCGCCGCCATGCGCCCCTACAAGAACGGCATCTATCACACCTTCGCGTGGCGCGGTTGGTACGACTTCGGCACCGGCGCGCTGGGCGACATGGCCTGCCACACGGTCAACATGCCCTTCCGCGCCCTCAAGCTCGGATACCCGACTCGTCGTCGAGTGCGAAGTCGCCTCCCGGTTCTACCCGGAGACCTTCCCCAAGACCTCGCGCATCCGCTTCGAGTTCCCGGAACGCGACGGCCTGCCGCCGCTGAAGTTCTGGTGGTACGACGGGAACCCTGGAGGAACGCCCGTTCCCGGCGCACCAGCCCGCGAGAAAATCAAACCTCTTCGCCCGTGGGCCGAAGCCGCCAAGGAGATCATCGCGACTCAAGGCGGCCTGCCCGGCAGCGGCGCGCTCATCGTCGGCGACAAGGGCAAGATCTTCTCTCCGGACGACTACGGCGCCCAGTTCTACCTGGCCATGAAAGGCGAGGAGGAATTCAAGGCCGAGCGACAAGCACGATGCCTGCAAGGACGTGCCCCAGTCCATCCCGCGCTCGCCTGGCCACATGCAGGAATGGTTCCGCATGATGAAGGACGGCACGCCCGCTTACTCGAACTTCGACATCGCGGCCTACCTCACCGAGATCATCCTGCTCGGCTGCGTCGCCCTGCGCGTCGGCGAAGGCCACCGCATGGAATGGGACGGGCCCGAATATGACCTCGACCAACCTCCCGCAAGCCGCCCAATTCGTCACCCGCAACAACCGCGCCGGCTGGGAGGCATAAACCAACCTCGCCCCGGCGACCCATAACAAGCCCCCCAATCTCAAACGCCCGACCGCCCCGCGGCCGGGCGCTCTTTTTTGGCGAGCCTTGCCTTAGACCGGATTTCTCACCACGGGGAAGATGACTACGAAATCCGGGCTGTGGCAAAACCGCGCCCGCACAGGGGAGAATGAGGTTCAGAGCGCTTCCGAATCCTCGCGGGTGCAGCGACACTCTGTTGCCCAGTTCCCTCCATCCACTCGGGCGCGGTTTTGCTTCTCTAACCTGCATGCTGACTTCTCTTGAGGACTCCGGCTTCGCGGTGGAAAAAGTGGTGAGAAATGCAGGTTAGGCCAGCGCGGGGTATGAACTGCTCTTGGCCGCTGGGTGTCCCCCACGATCACCGGCACCCGAGTCGACCTCGATCCGCTACCCGCTCCGTCGTCTCCGACAGCGCCGGCGCCGACGTGTGATCTCGCCGGCCAATGCGTCGAGCTGCGCCGCTGGATCCCAGCCGATCGGCGCTGCCAGCGCAAGGCTCGACCAGGGCATGCCGCACTTTCGCCACCGCGCGCGCCATCGTTCGTAGCTCAGCCCGGCATCATCGTCCGAGACACCAAATTGAAAACCGCATGAACGCCCGGGGTCAGGTTCGTCAGGGTCACCTCATGTTCCCGACCGACTCCGCCATTGACTCGCAGGTCAAGCCGCGACAGTGCGTTCCCCCATTGCACCCGCGTGCCCGAGGCCACATCCGTCACCCACCGCACGACGACGCTCGTAGACGAAAGTGACTCGACGGATGGACCGGACACCAGTTCGACCCCGCGAACCGAACAGGCGGCGCCGGCCAGCACCCACACCAGCCAGCCTTGGATCGCTCCGGCACGCAACCTGGCCCAGGCACCGTCAGCCGCCGGCGGATTCAACCGATCCGCCGCACCAGGTCCCACCGCGCTCAGGCCTTGGCCCGCCCCTTTCCCATGCGACCGAACCCGCCCCCACCATCGAGCCCTGCCCCAATATGAGTCTCTTCGCAGGAGCGGAAAGATGGCCTTCACATTTTGCAGAACTGCTCGAATGCGCCGCCCAGGAGACTGCGCACATCGCGCTCGACCTCCGCGGTCGTCGGTTCCCATCCCGTTGTCGCCAGATCGGCGTACTTGTCCATCAAGACATGCGACAGGACCCGACGGCTGTGGTCCCACTTGTAGAGGATCTGGTCCAGGACCCGTGCATCGGAGTGCTGAGCCGTAAATGTGGGCCCCAACAGTTCGAGCCGCAGCCGGGTGATCTCATCGATCAGATAGGGGATGTTGTTGAACCACCAGCAGCCGAAGAGATGGAGGTTGCTGAACTTGCGGGCCAGCACGCAGAGTTCGTGCTGGTTCTCGCGCGACAACACCGTGACCAGAAAGCGGTTCTCCGGGTAAGCGGCGCAGAGATGAGCCAGTGCGTCGAGGTTGCTGCGTGCCACACCGTCCCCGGCAAGACCCAACTCGGGATTGACCCCGCGCCGCACCCCCATCATCAGCGCAAAGGGCTGCCCGAACTCGCGGCAATGCGGCAACACGGCGCCCTGGATCAACTGCGCGCACTCGCTGCCGCGATCGCAGGAAAACTCCGGCGGCAGGGACACCATCAGATAGCGCGGCTCCATCCGAAGCGACCAGTCCGCCAGGAACCGGCGGACCTCGTTGAGAGTGTGGATCGAGAGGCCCTCCCCCACTTCGTAGCCCCACTCGGACAGCCGGGCAGCGGCGTTCGACCAGTCGACCAGGAGAGGATCAACCCGCAACGCCGCCACAAAACGGTCGTCGCGCAGAAAACCCTTCTGCCACACCGCTCGCTCTGCCTCATCGAACGGAGAGTTGGTCATGTAGATCGACTCGACGTTGGCCAGTTCCATGCAGCGCGTCACATAGGTCTCCCTGTTCCACTGGGAAAACCAATCGCGCACCGCCGCCAGATCGCGCCGCTTCACATCCAATCCCAGGCGATGCAGCGCGGTCAGCACTCCGCGGCACGCTTCCGAAATCGGCGAGTGCTCGATGAACAGCGCGTTCCAGATGATCTCAGCCTGACGCTCCTTGCGCAGCCCCCGAAAATTCTCGGGGAGCAGATCCGGATGCCGATGCGCCTCCGCCATCAGATAATGGTAGACCAGCAACTCGTCGATCCCCCACAGAAGCAATCCGCCCAGCAGGGGATCGTAAAGATGCGTGTGCATGTCAATGACCGGCGTCGAGTGGACCGCCCGGTCCACCATCGCAGTCAAGGCATTCCGGCGGAAATCGGTGACGGGAACACTCATGCGCGCTGACCCCTCAGCTAATCCAGCCATTGTCGATCGAACCGCGTGAAACTGATGAACTCGTAGCCGCGGTCGACTCCGCGCTCCCACAGAACTCCGACGGTCCCGTCCTTCAGGATCGCCAGATCCGAATAGGCCGCCTGCCCGGCGGCAATAAGCCGTTCGCGCGGGAAGGTAAGACCCTCATCCGAACTCACACGGACGACAAGATTCGCACGTCCGGGGCCCTTCGGTCCTGTCCACACGATCAGATCGCGCCCAGGCCCCCCAGCCGGCACCGGATACCGTTCCATTGCGCAGCAAACCGGCGTGACTTTCTCGCCCGGCCGGGCGGCAGACCAAGTCCGTCCTCCGTCGCTGCTGGTCGCGAGCCAGCGATGGGGACCGGATTGCTGCCGGATGTCGATCATCAGCCGCTGATCACCCAACTCGACCAGTTGACATTCGTCGCCCGCCACGTCCGGCACCCTCTGGCCCCGCTGCCAGGTGATGCCGTGATCGGTGCTGAAGAGGACAAACACGCCCCATGGTTCGACCATCCAGACCGGCACCGCCAACCGCCCATCGCGAGTCTGTATGCCGCCGCCTGGCCCCACAACACTGCACCGCCACCGGGGGTCTGCCAGGTCGCGGCTAACGGCAGTCAGATCCGTCGGTTCGGACCACGTCGCGCCGCTGTCGTCGCTGGTGCGCGTCAGGATCTGGCTGTCATCGGTCCCAGGACGCGCTGTCTCCGTGTTTCGTCCCGGCTTGCACCGCAGATAGAAAAGCCAGATCCGCCCGGTCTCTCGGTCGACCACGGTGGCCGGGTTAGCGGCTGACCACTGATCGCCGGGATCTTCGATGATCGTCATCGGCAGCCAGGTCGCGCCTCCATCAGTGCTGCGCCGGCAGACAAGATCGATGTCGTTGCCTTCATATCCGGGATCACCCAGGTTGTGTTTGCGGGCCTCGGCAAACGCGAGCAGCACCCCGCCGGGTGCCGTCTCGATCGCCGGGATGCGATATCCGGCGTATCCCTCCTTCCCGGAGACATAAACATTGGCCTGTCGCAGCAGCGTCTCGGCCTGGGCCGACGCCGCGCTCAGGACGCTCAGGGCGGCGACGACGAAAGCCGTGCCGCGACAAAACAAATGTGCTTTCATGATGGACTGCGGCCAACGGGTCACGAACAACCTTCGCCCGGATCGACCTGGGCCTCCGAGCGCGTCTCGCACCCGGCCCGGGCAGCCGGTCCGCGCGAGCCGGGGCCCGCCGCGGCCTGCGCTGCGCCGAGCCCGCACCTGCCGGGTCACCCGATCTTGGGCAGTTCCCAGGGTTTGCGATACTCGTAGCTGAACTGCTTCACGTGGACCGGGTCGCCCACGATTTCCTCTTTCACCGGGTCCCACCGCAGCGGCTTGCCAGTCTGAACGGCGATGTTCCCGAGGTGACACACGGTGGCAGACCGATGCCCGATGGCCACATCGCAAATCGGCGGCTGGCGGCTCTTGATGGCGTCGAACCAGTTCTGGTGATGGTCGCGGCTCACGGCAAGCCGGACTTCGTCGTCACCCAGGGGCTCGTCGATCGCGCCTTTGACCGAGGACTCGAGCTTGCCGCGGTCGACGTAAAGGATGCCGTCCTGACCTTCAAAGGTCGTGCCAATGCGGTGGCTCTGACCGCAGACGACCGCGACTCCGTTGGCGTACTTGTACGTGATTTCAAACCAGATCGGCACTTCGTACCGCTTCTGGGGGTCGTACTCGGCGCGCGCGCTGACCTCGACCGGGCCGCTCTCGTCCATGTTCAACGCCCACTGCGTAATATCCAGGTGATGCGCCCCCCAGTTGGTCATCTGGCCGCCCGAGTAATCCCAGAAGAACCGAAAGTAGTAATGGACTCGATGCTTGTTGTAGGGGCGCTGCGGCGCCGGCCCCAGCCACATGTCATAGTCCAACTCGGGCGGAGGCGCGCTGTCCGGCACCAGCGGCTCCTTTGTCCAGTTCACCCCGGGCAACCCCACGCGCACGACTTTGACGTCGCCAATCCTCCCCGATCGGACGTACTCGCAGGCGCGCCGGAACTTCTGGTCCCCCCAGGATCGCTGCTGGCTGCCCGTCTGCACAATCCGTTTGTAATAGCGCGCCGCCTTCACCATCGCCCCCCCCTCGTGAATCGTCAGCGTCAGCGGCTTCTCGACATACACATCTTTCCCGGCCTGACAGGCGTGAATCGCCGGCAGCGCGTGCCAGTGATCCGGCGTGGCAATCAGCACCGCGTCAATATCCTTGTTCTCGAGCAGCGCCCGATAGTCCGCATAGCCCCGCGCCTCGATGCCAGTCCGATCCTTGAGCTGTTTCTGGGCTTGGGCCACATGGCTCTTGTCCACGTCGCAGACGGCCACCACGTGCTTGGCCATGGTCGGCGCCATCATGTTGCTGCGGCCTTGCCCCCCGACCGCAATGATGCCGACGCGAATGGCCTCGCTGGGCGACTCCCCGGTCTGCGCACGCGTCCGGTTCAGGAACAAACTCGGAGCCGCCAGGAACGTGCCAGCGCCCACGGACACGGCCCCCGTGCGTTTTAGAAAAGTCCGACGGGGCATCGAGGAAGGTGTTGTCATGCGCATCGTTATCATGCTTTTCATCACATGTGTCAACGCTCGCCGCGTCCGAGAAATCACGTCCAGCGCAACTGCTCACGCCGCTGCCGGTTACGGGTCGTTCACACGCCTCGCCAGTCTGAGGCGCGCCTCGCTCAAACTTGACTCATTGACAACAGATTCTGAAAAGCGAATCAATCAAGCACCTCGCACCGGGGTCCGGGATTTCCGGATTCGGCGCGGGCGATCGACTCGCAGGATTTGCCGGCATGGCTAAGGAATTCATCCGGATCGGGGGCGCCCGGGTCCACAACTTGAAGAATGTGTCGCTCGCGATCCCGCGCGATCGCCTGGTCGTCATCACGGGGCCGAGCGGGTCGGGGAAATCGTCGCTGGCATTCGACACCCTCTTCGCCGAAGGCCAGCGCAAGTACATCGAGTCGCTGTCGGCGTACGCGCGTCAATTCCTCGATCTGCTCGAAAAACCGGATGTCGATTTCATCGAAGGCCTTTCGCCCGCGATCGCCATCGAACAGCGCACCGCCGGTGCGAATCCCCGCTCGATCATCGCGACGACAACCGAGATCTACGACTACCTCCGCCTGCTCTACGCCCACATCGGCCAACCGCATTGCCCGGTCACCGGCCAGCCGATCGCGTCGCAAACCGCCAGCGAAATCACCAGCCGCGTTGCCGCCCTCCCGCCTCGGACCCGGGTGATGCTCCTGGCCCCGGTCGTGCGCGGACAACGCGGCGAGTTTCGCGATGTCCTCGATCGCCTCGCGCGTCAGGGCTTTGTCCGGGCCCGCATCGACGGTCAGATCCACGAACTCGGCGGCCAAACCCGAGTCCGGCTCGAGCCCAAACAGCAACACACCATCGAGGTCGTCGTCGACCGCTTGGTCATCGACACCGCCGCGCGCACCCGGCTCGCCGACTCGATTGAAACCGCCCTGAAATGGGGCGACGGACGCGTCCTCGTGCTCGAACAGCCCGCCGCGGCCAGCGCCTCGGCCTCCTGGGCCGAAACAATGCACTCCAGCCGGATGTTCAGTCCGGCTACGGGGCTCAGCTATGACACCCCCACAGCCAAGCATTTCTCGTTCAACGCCCCCTTCGGAGCCTGTGCGACGTGTCACGGACTCGGGAAAAAGCCGGTATTCGACGAGCACCTCGTCATTCCCGATCCGGAGAAGTCGCTCGAACAAGGGGCCGTGACGCCCTGGCGGCGCGGCGGCAAACGGATGGTCCTCTACTACAAGACCCTCCTCAAAGCCCTCGCCGCCCATTATCACGTGCGTCTCGAAACCCCGGTCAAAGACCTGCCCGACCAGTTCCGGCGCGTCCTGCTCCACGGATCGGCAGAAACCCCCATCGAGTTCACCTTCTGGCGCGCCGGCAAAGCAAGCCGCGTGAACCGCCCATTCGAAGGCGTGATCCCGCACCTCGAGCGGCTCTACCGCGAAAGCGAAAGCGAGTTCACTCGCAACCGGCTCAAGAGCTTCATGACCCATCAGCCGTGCGACGCGTGCCGCGGCCAACGGTTGAAACCCGAAATCCTGGCGGTCACCTTGGGCCACACCGCCAACCACCCGGCCCCGCCAGACGCCCTGACCCCGCCGCCAACAACCCCAAGCCCCGCCATCCCCGGACTCTCGATCATGGATCTGTGCCGCCTGTCCGTCGAGGAAGCCGACCGATTTCTGGAAGGGCTGCCACTCTCGGCACACCAGCAGCAGATCGCAGGCGAGGTCGTCCGTGAGTTGCGCGCGCGGCTCGCGTTCCTCGAAAACGTCGGCCTGGGATATCTCACCCTGGATCGCGAGAGCGGCAGCCTCAGCGGCGGAGAGGCCCAGCGCATCCGCCTGGCCACCCAGATCGGCGCCGGCCTCGTGGGCGTGCTTTATATCCTGGACGAGCCGAGTATCGGCCTCCATCAGCGCGACAACGACCGGCTCCTGCGCACCCTCGAAGGACTGCGCGACCTGGGCAACTCCGTCGTCGTCGTCGAGCACGACGAGGAAACCATCCGCCATGCCGACTACGTGGTGGACCTGGGGCCGGGAGCCGGCGTTCAGGGCGGCGAGTTGGTCGCCTGCGGGACCGTAGCCGAGGTCATGCGCCACCCTGACTCGCTGACCGGACGCTATCTCAGAGGCGATCTGAGCATCCCTGTTCCACGCCGCCGCACCCAGCCAACGGGCGACCAAGGCTGGCTGACCGTCGTGGGAGCCAGGGAAAACAACCTCAAAAACATCGACGTCCGCTTTCCGCTGGGAACGATGACGTGCGTCACGGGCGTCAGCGGTTCCGGCAAGAGCACGCTGGTCGACGACATTCTCCGACGCGCCCTGGCGCGGCACCTGACCGGCGCCAGCGAGCGCCCAGGACAGCACACTCGACTCGACGGCTACGAGCCCATCAGCAAGCTGACCGTCATCGACCAGACCCCCATCGGGCGCACCCCCCGCAGCAATCCCGCGACATATACCGGCATCTTTAATCAGATCCGAGATCTGTTCGCGCGCCTCCCGGCAGCCAAGATCCGCGGCTATGCCGCCGGACGGTTTAGCTTCAACGTCCGCGGCGGTCGCTGCGAGAAATGCCAGGGCGACGGCGTCCTCAAAATCGAAATGAACTTCCTGCCTCCGGTCTATGTCACCTGCGAGGCGTGCGGCGGACGCCGATACAACCGCGAGACGCTCGAAGTCACTTACAAAGGACTCAACATCGCTGATGTGCTGGATCTGACGGTCGCTGAAGCTGTCGCTTTCTTCCGGGTGCTCCCGAGCATCCATGACACCTGCGCCACGCTCGCCGAGGTCGGATTGGGGTACCTGCGCCTGGGACAAGCCGCCACAACCCTCAGTGGCGGGGAAGCGCAGCGGCTCAAATTGGCCACCGAACTCAGCGGGCGATCCTTGGGCCACACCCTCTACCTGCTGGACGAACCCACCACCGGCCTCCACCTCCACGACATCGCCAAGCTCCTTGAAGTCTTGGGAAAACTGCGCGACGCCGGCAACACCCTGATCGTCATCGAGCATCACCTCGACGTGATTAAAGGCGCCGACTGGGTCATCGACCTCGGCCCCGAAGGCGGCGCCGCGGGAGGCGAAGTGATCGCCGCGGGCACCCCCGAACAGGTCAGCCGATGCACGGCAAGCCACACGGGCCATTACTTGCGCCGAGCCCTCGAACGCTGAGGACAATGTGAGCCGACACCCGATTGGTGCCACTCGAGTTCCGCACCGTGATCCCAAGCCGCGCGCCTGCCCCGCCCGATATGTTCGACCCAATGCTGAACATCTGCCCTGCACTCCCCGTCGAACCCCAAGAGTGGCAGTCTTTCTGAAATCTGCCGGGATTGGTTCACGTCCTTGCGCCGCGCAGCGGTGCCGCCTCTTTCCGAGGCGCAGGAGCGCGAAGACCGTCAATCCCTGAAACCCCGAACATGTGGTCATCAAATCAAATTCCGGGCACACCTCTCCCTCCAGATTTCAAGGATTCGACAGAGCAAGGCGCGCGCGCGAGGGCGCACACGAGGTGGAGACTGTCCACGAGATCGAGAACCGAGAATGCTCCAAGGCGCGCCCCGCTCGTGCTCGCAATCGCGTGGATCCTTGCTTGCACGGCTGTCGGCGCCATCGCCCAAACCGCGCCGCCCGAAGAAGGCCGGGCGTACGAAGTCGCGCTCAAGATGTTCCAGGATGGGCTCTTCGAGCTTGCCGATCGCGAATGCGCCGCCTACGCTGCCGCCTACCCTAACTCCGAAAGAATGGCGGACATCGTCGTCGTCCAAGCCCAGGCCAGGCTCAAACTCAAACGGTTCGATGACGCGCTCGCCCTGCTGACCGATCACGCCGCCGCCGCCGGACCACGGGCGGATGAATTTGTGTTTTGGCGCGCGGAAACACTCTCCGCAGAAAGGACAACCGGGGCCGGCCGCCTACGCGTTTGCTCAACTCGCGACTTCATTCCCCCAGTCGCCCCGACGCCTCAACGCCGCCTACCGCGAGGCATACCTCCGCCACGAATTGGGGGAGACCGACCGCGCGGTGGCTTTGCTCCGCGACCCTAACCTCCCCTTCACACAGGCCGCGGCAGCGCAACCTGAAAGCGAATTCGCCGCGCGAGGCCGGCTTCTGCTCGCCGAAATCCTGAACAGCAAAAGCGATTTCAAAGGAGCCCAGGAAACGCTCGCCACGATCGGCGAGCGCCCCCTCCCCCCCCAACTCCAGTGGGAACGCGGCTTTCTCATGGCCCGCCTCAAGATCGGCGCCGGCCTGATCCAGGAGGCCTACCCCCTCTTCACCAACCTCACCGCCGCCACCCCCCCGTCCGTCCCGCCCGAGCGGCGCACGGCCGCTGTCTTGCTCCAGGCGGACGTGCTTGAACGCCTGGGCCAGACCGAGCCGGCGCTCCAGACCTACGAACAACTGCTGGCCCAAGACACCGCAGGCCCGCAACGCCGCCAAACCGTCGAGCAGTACCTCGACTTGAGCCTCCGCACCCCCGACTTGGACACCACCACCCAGCGCTTCGAGACCCTGCTCAGGGCTCGCCCTGACGACCCCGCCTTGGACCCCGTCCGCCTTGCGCTCGGCGAACTCAAACTTAAACAATACTACGCAGCCAAGGCGACCGCACCTCCCGCCAATCTGGCGCCTGCCACCGACCTCCTCGCCCAGGCCCGCGCCCAGTTCGATTGGGTGGTCACCAATCGTCCGCCGGGCCCCCTGCTCGGGCGCGCCCAACTCAATCGCGGATGGTGTTGCTGGGAAGAAGGTCCCCAGAGCCTGGCCGAAAGCCTCAACGCGTTCCGCGAGGCCGCCACGCATTTGCCCGTATCGCCCGACCAGACCCTGGCCCGATTCAAGTGGGCCGATTGCCAGTTCCGACTGGCCGACACCGCAGGAGCAATATCCAACTATTGGCTGGTGGCCACCAACACCCTCCCCGCCGCCGCATCGACGAACCACCTGACACCTCAAGCCCTGGCCCAGATCGTCCGCGCCGGCGTCCAATCCGGCAATCTGCCGGCTGCCTCCACAGCCCTGAACCACCTGCTGCGAGCGGACCCGACCGGCCAGTTCGCGGACCGCTCGACGTTGTTGGTCGGCCAGGCGTTCGCCCGACAGGGCCAGCCTCAGTCGGCGCGAACGCTGTACGAGGAGTTCGTTCGCCGCTACACGAACTCCGCCTCCCTCCCGGAAATCCAACTGGCCCTGGCCACGACCTTCGAGCAGGAACAGGGCTGGCAGGCGGCTTTCGCAGCCTATGCCGCCTGGCTGGGCGCGTACACCAACAACCCCGCCGTCTCGACCAACATGATCGCCCAGGCCACGTTCGACCTGGCCCGCGTCGCCTATCGCGCGCAGCCTGACACCAATGCACTGGCGCTGTTGACCAATTTCGTCAGCCTCTTCCCCTACCACACCAACGCACCCCTCGCCCAATACCTGGTCGGCGAGTACGCCTTCGGGCAGGGCGACTACGCCGCAGCCGAACTCCATTTCCAGGATCGGTCGCTGGTCCAGAACACCAACCTCCAATGGGGCGAGTTGACCTACCGGGCCCGCCTCATGGCCGGCCGGGCCGCCGTGGCGCGCCAAAGCTACCGAAGCGCCCGCGATCACTTCGATTGGCTCATCACCAACGGCCCCCTCCATGTCGCCAACTCCCCGATCCCCGTCAGCCTCGCCGCGGAAGCCTACTTGTTCCGCGGCGATACGTTTTCGCTCGAGCCGACACAGGGCGAGACCAATAGCCTAGCGCGCTTCGGCGAGGCCATTAACGCCTTCTCGAGAATCACCGAGCGCTTCCCCACCAACGAGTTCGCCCCGCTCGCCTGGGGCCGCATCGGCGAATGCCACTTTCAACTCGCCAGCCTCGACCCCAAACGCTACGAAAACGCCATCATCGCCTTTCGCCGAGTCCTCGAATCCCCAGCCGATGCCTCCGTGCGCAGCCAGGCCGAATGGAAATTGGGCGTGGTCATCGAAAAACAGTCCCAACTCAAACCTCCGCCCGAACGCGCCGCGCTTGCCGAGCAGGCGCTCGACCATTACCTGCGCGTGATCTACGCCAAAAACCTGCGCCCCGGTGAACAACCCGACCTGTATTGGGTCAAGCGCGCCGGCCTCAGCGCCGCCGAACTCGCCGAAAACCTCAAGAAATGGGACGTGGCTCTCGGGCTCAACCGCCGGCTCATGAACGATGTCCCAACGCTCCGCCCCCGCCTCGAAAAGAAAATCGAGGAACTCACCGCCGTCCAGCAGAAGACCGATACGCCGCCGTAGAATGAGCGAGGCGCGCCTCAGACCAAATCCCAATCTTCGACATCATCAACCGCCCTTTCGCTTTCCTGCCCCTCTCTCCCGCGCCTCGCTCCATAGCCCCTTGTCGGAACACATCCACCAACATGGTGTGGATCCCGCTCGAGCCCCGCGCAGCGGGGCCGCATCTTTCCGCGACGCAGGAGCGGAAAGATTGAGAATCCTTACTTTCGCGCGCCCGGCGGCTGCGCTGCGGGCGGGCGTGGCGCCGCGCCGCTCTTGCGCCGGGCGTCTAAACTCGAGAAATCGGGAGTGACCGCGAACTGGTTCGTGAGCTGACCGAGGCCGACCTTCAAGGCCAAACGCCCGAGCGCGAATAACACATCCTCCCGACTGTCCAGGTTGGTGTAGATTTCATTCTGAACGCCCAGGTTCAGGGTCTGAACTCGGCCCGGCGCAGCCAGGTTGACACGATAAAGGCGTCCCAGCGAAAGATTCAGCATGTCCACTCCGCCAAACTCGAAGCCGGGTCGCCGTTCGTTTGTCTCTCCGTGCTTGCGGCGAAACCGCTGACGAATCGCTTCGAGATTGACCTGACCGGCGGCATTCTCAACCAGACTGGCCTCGGCCAGGTTCAGACGAAACAGGAGCAAGTGCAACCGCCGGAGCAGCAGCGCCGGACGATCATATTCGATGTGGCATTCGGCCACATGGATGAACAGTGAGCCGCCGAATTCGGGCGGATTGTAGATGCGCAGGTTCTCGACGGTCACCGTCGGCGATAAAAGCCCCACTTCGAGACGCTCGATCCGCGTCTCCAGACCTGTCTCGCGCCGGACACGATGCGCGAGCAGTTCCTTGAGCAACAGGTCCTTCACCAGCACCAGCCCGATCGTCAGCACCAGCCCGACGATCAACAGCCGGAACAGCCAGCGAACAACAAATCGCATGAACCACAAATACCACACGCCAAACCATGCTGGCGACAATTATGAAGTGGCCGGAGATCACCCGAAATCCGACGCACACTCTCGCATCACCGCCGTGCCATGCCGTCCTCAATTCTGCCCGCGACTGTGACAAAATGGCATTGCTGGCACGCTTTTCTTGCGGCTCACGAGTGCGCGCAATACTCGGATTGTATTGCGATCGAGTGACTTAGCAGTATTAACACAAATGCGGCATCTCAACTGCTTCAACCAAGGCGGCAAGAAGCGATATGGCAAAGGTAATTGGCATTGATCTGGGGACCACCAACTCGTGTATGGCGGTCATGGAAGGGGGCGAGCCGCTCGTTCTCGAGAATTCCGAGGGCAAGCGCACCACGCCATCCGTGGTGGCATTTACCAAGTCGGGTGAGCGCTTGGTGGGCGATCCCGCCAAACGCCAGGCAGTGACCAACCCGCGGAATACGGTCTACTCGGTCAAGCGTTTCATGGGGCGCAAATTCGAGGAGGTGCAGGAGGAGATCAAGCGGGTGCCCTATAAAGTGGTGCCCACGGCCAATGGCGACGTTGCGGTCGAGGTCGAGGTGGACGGCAAGCCCAAGCAGTTCAGTCCCCCGGAGATCTCGGCAATGATCCTGGGCAAGCTCAAGAGCGACGCTGAACTTCGATTGGGCGAACCGATCACCAAAGCCGTCATCACCGTCCCTGCCTATTTCAATGACTCGCAGCGCCAAGCCACCAAAGACGCTGGACGAATTGCGGGGCTCGAAGTCCTGCGCATCATCAACGAACCGACCGCAGCCTCCCTCGCCTACGGCCTCGACAAGAAGAAGGACGAGAAGATCGCGGTCTACGATCTGGGCGGCGGCACCTTCGACATTTCCGTACTCGAGATCGGCGATGGCGTGTTCGAGGTCAAGGCGACCAACGGCGACACCCACTTGGGCGGCGACGACTGGGACAATCGGATCATGGATTGGATCCTGGACGAGTTTAAGCGAGATCACGGAATCGATTTGCGCCGGCAGCCCGATGCCCTTCAGCGGATTAAGGAAGAATCCGAGAAGGCGAAGATCGCCCTGTCAAGCGCCCAGCAGTTCGACCTCAATTTGCCGTTCATTACCGCCGATGCCTCCGGGCCCAAACATATCAGCGCAAAACTGACCCGGGCTAAGATGGAGCAACTGTGCGACGATCTCTTCGAGCGCACGGTGGGGCCGGTGCGAAGCTGCTTGAAAGACGCAGGCCTGACCACCGACAAGATCGATGAATTGGTCCTGGTCGGGGGCATGACGCGAATGCCGCGGGTGGTCGAAACGGCACATAGCTTGGCCAATAAACCACCGCATCAAGGAGTGAACCCGGACGAAGTCGTCGCTGTCGGGGCCGGCATTCAAGGCGGCGTGCTGGTCGGCCAAGTCAAAGACGTGCTGCTCCTGGACGTCACGCCGCTGTCGCTGGGCATCGAAACCCTGGGCGGCGTTTTTACCCGGCTCATCGAGCGCAACACCACGATTCCCACCCGCAAGTCCGAGATCTTCTCGACGGCGTCGGATAACCAGCCGGGAGTCGAGATTCACGTCCTCCAGGGTGAACGCCAGTTTGCCCGCGACAACAAGACCATCGGCAAGTTCCACCTGACCGACATCCCGCCGGCGCCCCGAGGCGTTCCTCAGATCGAAGTCACCTTCGACATCGATGCCAACGGGATCCTGCACGTCAGCGCCAAGGATCTCGGAACCGGAAAAGAGCAGAAAATCACCATCACCGCTAGCAGCGGCTTGTCCAAAGACGAGGTCGAGAAACTGCGCAAGGACGCGGAATTGCACGCCGAAGAAGACCGGAAACAACGCGAGGAAGTCGAGCAGCGCAACGAAGTCGACAACGCTGTCTACCGCTCGGAAAAAATGCTCCGCGACAACGCCGATAAGCTGAACGCCGACGACAAAGCCAAGCTCGAAGAGGCGATCAAGAGCGCCAAGGAAGCGCTCAAGGGCACGGACTCCGGAGCGATTCGCGCCGCCAACGAGCGCCTCAATGAGACATGGCGCTCGGTTTCGGAGGTGCTCTACAAGGCAGCAGCCGAGAAGGCCAAAGCAGGTCGCTCACAAACTTCGAGCGGCGAACCCAGGCCCGAGGGGGCTCAGAACAGCGACGCCAAAGGCGAAGGCCCGATCATCGACGCCGAAGTCGTGGACGAGAAAAAGAACTGACGGGGCTGACCGAGTTTTCCCGCCCACGAATGTGGCGGGATTTGATTCCTATAATCAAACTGAACACAACCTGATCGTATCGAGAGTATCGAGATATGGCACTGAACATCAAACCGTTGGGCGACCGAGTCCTGGTGGAGCCGGTCGAAGAAAAAGAAACCAAAAAGGGTGGAATCATCATCCCCGATTCCGCCAAGGAAAAACCGACCGAAGGCATCGTCAGGGCCCTGGGGACTGGGAAAACCGATGACGACGGCAAGAAGGTTCCTTTCGAAGTCAAAGTGGGCGACCGTGTGCTCATCAGCAAGTACGGTGGCTCGGAAATCAAGCTCGACGATAAGGAATACAAACTTCTGAATTCGGACGACATCCTGGCGATCATCAACTGATGCCCGCTCCACTGCGAATTGAACCCTGAATCCAAGAACTGAACTATGGCAGCAAAACAACTCATTTTTGATGAGGCCGCCCGGCAAGCCATCTTGCGGGGTGTGTCTAAACTCTCCAAGGCCGTCATCGCGACGCTGGGGCCCAAGGGCCGCAACGTGGTGCTGGACAAGAAATTCGGGTCGCCGACCGTGACCAAAGACGGCGTGACCGTGGCCAAGGAGATCGAGCTCGAAGATCCTTTCGAAAACATGGGCGCGCAGATGGTCCGCGAGGTCGCCAGCAAGACCAGCGACGCCGCCGGCGACGGCACGACCACGGCAACGGTGTTGGCGGAAGCCATCTACCGCGAAGGCCTGAAGTACGTCACCTCGGGCGCCAATCCGATCGGCATCCAGCGCGGCATCACCAAGGCCGTCGAGGCCGCCGTCGATCAACTCGCGAAGATCGCCAAGAAGGTCAAAGACAAGGAAGAGATCAAGCAGGTGGCCACGGTCTCGGCCAACTGGGACACCACCATCGGCGAGATCATCGCCGACGCCATGGATAAGGTCGGCAAAGATGGCACGATCACCGTCGAGGAAGCCAAATCCATCGAAACCACGCTCGAAGTCGTCGAAGGCATGCAGTTCGATAAGGGCTATCTCTCGCCCTATTTCGTGACCAATGCCGAGACCATGGAGTGCAAGCTCGAAGACGCCTACGTCCTGATTTACGAGAAGAAAATCACCAGCCTCAAGGACCTGCTCCCGATCCTCGAGAAGATCGCCAAAGTGGGCAAACCGCTGTTGATCATCGCTGAGGAAGTGGAAGGCGAGGCGCTCGCCACGCTCGTGGTGAACAAGCTGCGCGGCACCCTCAACGTGTGCGCCGTCAAGGCCCCCGGGTTCGGCGACCGCCGCAAGGCCATGCTCGAAGACATCGCCATCCTGGTCGGCGGGCGATGCATCACCGAGGACCTCGGCATCAAGCTCGAAAACCTCGAAATCAACGACCTCGGCCGCGCCAAGTCGATCGTCATCGACAAGGAAAACACCACGATCGTCGAGGGCAACGGCAAGGCCTCGGAAATCCAGGGCCGCATCAATCAGATCCGTCGACAGATCGAGGAAACCACCTCGGATTACGACCGCGAGAAGCTCCAGGAACGCCTGGCCAAGCTCGCCGGCGGTGTCGCAGTCATCAACGTCGGCGCCGCGACCGAGACAGAAATGAAAGAAAAGAAAGCGCGCGTCGAGGATGCTCTCCACGCCACTCGCGCGGCGGTCGAGGAAGGCATCGTGGCCGGCGGCGGCGTGGCTCTTGTCCGCTGCTTCAGCGCCATCGACGCGGTGAAGGGTGGCAACGACGATGAAAAGATCGGCATCGACATCGTGAAACGCGCCATCATGTTCCCGACCTACGCCCTGGCCGACAACGCCGGCGTCGAGGGATCCGTGGTGGTCGAGGAAGTCAAGCGCCGCAAGGGCAACGACGGATACAACGTCGCCACAGGCGAATACGAAGACATGGTCAAGGCAGGCGTGGTCGATCCGAAAAAGGTGACCCGCACCGCCCTCCAAAACGCAGCGTCCATCGCCGGACTGCTCCTGACTACCGAGTGCCTCATCACCGAGATCCCCGAAAAGGAAAAGAAGACACCGGGACCGGGCGGCCACGGCATGGGCGGCGGTGACATGGACTATTGATCCACCACTGCACTCACATAAATCAGTCTCTGCGCACACGGGACTGGCTTCGGCCAGTCCCGTTTGCTTTTCGGCGCCTCTTGAACCACTGTTCCTCTAGCGAGGCGCGAGTGGCCAAGACAAGGAGGGGTAAAACTGCTGGTTGTTCCTGATGAGCGTTCACATCGAACGGTCTGATGCGCAGGGGGACCATGAGACCTGCGCATTCCCGCTCGCCCGTCCCGCAGAGCGGAACACCCTCTCCCCCGCTCCGAGCCAGGGGGAGGGAAGGGGTGAGGGAAACACGGTTACCCCGGAAACGACGCGGATGCCGGGTCAGGGGACCCGGCCTACAAGGTTGTAGGCCGCGTGCCCTCACGCGGCGAGCATACGCCAGTTTCATGTGAAGTGGTGTACCAGAAAGGCACGGGTGATTCATGGAAAGCGGCAGCAGCAAAGGGACCGGTTCGACGCCAGATCTGCCGGGCGTGCGAATCAAGGACCTGCCGCTCAGCGAGCGCCCCCGGGAGCGCTTGGCCCAATACGGCGCCGAAAGCCTCAGCAACGCGGATCTTCTGGCCATTTTGCTCCGCACCGGCCTGCGCGGACAATCGGCGGTGGCCGTCGCCGAGCAGTTGCTGACCCGTTTCGGGCGGCTCGAAACCCTCGCGCGAGCCTCCCTCGCGGACCTTCAGTCGATCCGCGGAATTGGCCTCGACAAAGCGATCGCCGTAAAAGCTGCCTTTACTCTGGCACAACGCATGGCGCGCGAGATGGCGGCCGAATCCCCGCTGCTCGATACACCCGAACGGGTTGCCGACCTGCTGCGCGAGGACAACCGATTGTACGAGGTCGAGTGTTTCCAGGTGGTGCTGCTCAACACGCGCCGCCGGCTCATGCGCATCGAACGCCTCTCCCAGGGCACCCTCGACACCCTCCTTGTGCACCCGCGCGAGGTCTTTCGCCCGGCGATCGCGGCGGGCGCAGCCGCGATCGTGATCGTGCACAACCATCCCAGCGGCGATCCCACACCCAGCGAGCAGGACATCAAAGTCACCCGCGATCTGATCCGCGCCGGCCAGTTGCTCAAAATCGAAGTGCTCGATCACGTCATCCTGGGACGCCGCACCCCCGAGCGCGGACACGACTTCGTGTCGTTGCGCGAGTTGGGCTATTTTGCTGGGTGATGAAGCGATTCCCTGGAAGACCGAAGGGATCGCACTCTGTTTGACCAAATCCATGAGCTTCAACCCATTTTCAAGGGCAAGAACCTGGTCGTGCTGAAGAACGGAAAGAGCTATCCCACCACCCGTCCCATTCGCGAAATTCAGCAAGAACTGGAATTGCGGTAGAGAGACGCAACTCCCCGCTACCTACCACCCCCGCGCGCCGCTGTCCGCACCGCGAACCGCGCCCAAGCCAGCCCGTGCAACAAAAATCGCTTGCTCAAACACTGCGCCCGTGTTACACGGGTTCCATCATGGCACGCTCATCAACCAGTTTCAGGCCCAAGTGGAAGCTTGGCAATACAACCGTCATCCGTGTGCCCCACGCCCTCGCACCAGCCGTGCTCCAATATGCGCACGACTTGGACGAGAAGTCCGACCCGCTCGAACTGAAGGAGTCCCCCGTGGCCTACCGCACCGCCGAAGACGTCGAAGTGAACCGACCGGTCAACGTCGCCTCCGTTCCAAAGCGCTCGCCGTTCCGTTACCCAGGCGGTAAGACCTGGCTCGTTCCCTATACGCGCTCATGGCTCGATCAAAGGGCGTGCCCGGTCGGTGTGCTGGTTGAGCCATTCGCCGGCGGTGGCATAATCGGCCTGACCGCTGGCTTCGAAGGCCTTGCTGAACACGTCGTCCTGGTCGAGCGCGACCCGAACGTTGCCGCTGTCTGGCACACCATCCTCGGCGGCCAGGCAAAATGGCTAGCTGACCAAATCCTGAACTTCGAGCTGACCCGCGAGAATGCGATCACAATCCTTCGCCGGGAGCCCACCAGCCAGCGTGAACGTGCCTTCGCAGTCATCCTCAGAAACCGTGTCCAAAGAGGCGGCATCATGGCCGCTGGCGCCGGCTTGGTGAAGACAGGTGAGAACGGCCGCGGCCTCAATTCCCGCTGGTACCCGGAAACGCTGGCTCGTCGCATCCAGGAAATCGCTGATGTCCGCGAGCGATTCTGCTTCATCGAAGGCGACGCGTTTGAAATCATCCGCCGCTACGCCGACGACGAGAACGCCGCCTTCTTCGTGGACCCACCCTACACAGTCGCCTCCAAACGGCTGTACCTACACTGGCAGGTTGATCATCGCGAGCTTTTCGGGCTGCTTGCCAAGGTCAAAGGCGACGCCCTCCTCACGTACGACAACACCCGCGAAATCGCCTCGCTGGCCTCAGAGTTCGATTTCGAGACCCAGGCCATCGCGAGCAAAACTGGTCAGTCAGCAAGGCTTGACAAGCTGCTCATCGGCAAAAGACTTTCCAAGTGGGCCAACACGAAGCTCGCACGAAAGACCACATGGATACGGAAAAACTGGTTGAACTTCGGAACCTCCAAAGCATGGTGGACGCACTGCGCCAGCAACTCGGCGTCAGCGCGCCGGGCGAAATCACCTATCAGGGCGATCTGAGCGCGACCTCGGATGACAAAGTGTTGGTCGAAGCCGACGGCTTCGGCGGCGCCACAGTCCGCATCGTGGCAGGCAACTACCCTGTGGACTGCACCACCTTATTCGAGGAATTTTTTGCCACCGAAAGAGAAGCCGAGGCTGCAGCCGAAGAGATTGCCAGCCACAAAAGCGGCCCCCGCCAGGTGCTCTTGACCGGAGAATAGCTACCTCAGGCAACTGGAGTACTCACGCCGGAACTCCTCGTACACAATCCGCAGCACCTTCTGACGGTCCTCCGGCTCGTCAAAGCCGATTACCATCTTTAGCAGGTCATGCTTGCTAATCGACTGGACCTGCATGTTTATCAGGTACTTCTTCACATCTTTCGAAATGTCATCAATCACGAGGATAACGTTTCCGTCCTGCAATCGCTCGCGGTCGAAGTTCCCCTTCAACTCCGCGTAAATCCGGTCCGCTTCCGATTCGCTATAGACCCGGAGCTTTTTAACCTGATAAACCACACCAAAATTGGTCGAGAGGTCCACCCCTTTATCGTGTGCCGACGTCCGCGTGTCGCGGTAAACCTTGCAGGCAAACTTCTCCAGGTGAACCTTGATCACCGCGAAGCTAAAAATCTCGAAATTGGCCGGCGTCTTTCCGATTTGCTGCCGAATCAGTTCGATGAACTTCTCTTTGTCCTCAGCGTAGACCACCCGGATCGCGGCAGTGCCCAGCAGCGGCACGACACCCAGCCGCTCCTCGATATGAGACCTGACTTGGTTCGGAATCCAGTCGCGCAGCGATGCTGCAAATGTGGTGTACGGCGCCAACAGCTCGTATTTAAGGTAGCCAACGGACCTCAAAACGCTGTAGCGGTCCATTCGCGACCCGTAGGCGTCGTAATATTTTGCCCCGATATGCACGTCATGGCCGAGGAACTCCTTCAACTGCTTCACCGCGCCTTGGTACGCCTTCTTGATTTCACGGTCGCTGAAAACTCGCTGCCCGCTTTCAGCGAAGACATTCAAGAGCCCGAGCGTAACCACCGGCATGATCACTTTCGTCTGCGAGTACTTCAGCATCCGGTCAATCTCGCCCCTGCAAAAGGACTCAGTCTCGGAACGAGGCGTTTTCAGGGTGTAGGCCATAGCCCGCGCTCAGTTCCCCCTGGGCGCCGGTTTCTCCGGCGCTGCCGCCTTGAATGGGCACAGTTGGCTTTTGAACGGGGCTGAAGAAAGCTCCCGAATCCGCGCCGGAGACAGCGCGCAGAAGTCAAGACCGTACAGTTCACCAGTGCCGTAACGCGAGGGCATGGCGCAGAGTAGACATCAAGATGCGGTGAAAGCAAAATGTCTGTTCCTGGCAACAGCGGCGCTGCTCGCCGCGGTGGATTGTGCTTCGCCTTGCCTCTCGGTCCCGCGCGTCTGCCATCGTTTCTAAAAAAGAGAACCCGGGGATTGCTCCCCGGGTTCTCGTAGATATCGGACGCACTTGAATTGCCCAGGCTGCTGGCAATCCCGTGCTCGAACCGGGCGAGCCCACAGGGGCTCGCCCGCGCTGGTGTCCCTATGGAGCGACGACTCGGAAGAACTTGGCCGAATCGGAGGCCGCCGCGGTGTAAGGACTGGTCGCACCGTCGATCTTGGTCCACGGTCCGGTGATCACCAGAGCGGACTGCAGTTCCTGGCCGGCAACGATCGGTGACCAGGCGACAGTGACGTTCGCACCGTCACGCACGATCGTCAGGGTCGGTTTGCTGGGAGTCGTTCCCGTGGTCAGGTACCCCTTGAGATCCACGCGCAGACCGGTCGGTCCCGGCGCTTCCGGGTTATTCGGATCCGGGGCGTTGTTGACGATGAACTCGAGCGTATTGACTCCGGCGACGAAGCCGGTCGTCAGCGTGAACGGCGTCAGGCTGGGGAATTGGGCTGTGTTCTGCAGCCCGGTGCTCGTGCCGTTCAGCACGATGCCCAAACCAACGTTGTCGGAGGCCCAACCGCCGACTAATTGGAACTTGGCCGGGTCGACGCCCGTCAGATCGAACGTGGTGCGATAGGTATAGTCGCCTACCGAGTTTCCAACGGCCGCGCTCTGATCGGCTTGAGCACTAATCCACCTCGAGTTGGGTCCGTTCAGGGCCCAGACACCTGCTTGGATCGGCCAGACGGCATTGACTGTGATGGCCTCGGGGCCCGGCCAACCGGGATCGGCACTCGCAACCAGGGTGTAATGCGGATCGACCTCGTTGTCGCCCAGGAGGGCGCCGGTCGCGCCCAGTCCGGTGCCGTAGATGCCGGGGACCGGTCGCAAACAGACACAGAGGTAGGCTGGATTGCTCGCGGCGCTGCCCACCGCGTTCGAGGCCGAGAACGTGTAGAAGCCCGAGCTTTCGGCGGTGACATTGTCCAAAGTGAGCGAGAGAGACGTCGCGCCCTCGATGGGCACTCCGTCCTTGCTCCACTGGAAGCTCAAGGGAGCAGAGCCGCTCGCATTGGCACTCAAGGTAACCGTCGATCCCTCAACAACCGTCTGGGTGAGCGGGTGGAGGATGATCTCAGGCGCTTTGCCTGGCGGGACGTCGACGTTGCTATGCAAGATCTCGACCCGCAGGCCGGTGTATCCGATGGCCGCCACATTCTCGACGACGAAGTCGATCGTGTTGACGCCCGCGACGAGGTTCACTTCAGTGCCCCTGATCGTGAATGGTGTCCAGACGTTGAAGCCGGTATTCGGAGCATTCGCGGTGGCGACGCCGTTCACGCGGATTTCGTTGCCGGCATTGTCGGTGGCCCAGCGTCCCTCGATGATGACTGTGCTGGGGTCGCGATCGGTGAGGTCGAATGAGGTCCGATAGATATAAATGCCCACAGCGCTCGCTGCGGTATTGAACCTCGGTCCGATCCACTTCGACGTCGGGCTGACGGGAAACCAGGTGCCGTCCACGATCGGAAAGACCGAGGTGTCCTCGACAATCGCGTCGGTGGACTGCACATCGGGATTCTCGATCATCGTGTAATGGGGGTCCACCGTGCCGTCTGCCAGGGGTGCCCGCGCATTGTCAAGGCCCGTGCTGTACAGGTCGGGAATGGGTTCGTAAACCGTGAGCGTCGCCGCCGAACTGGTGACCGGGCCGGTAGAATTGCTAACGCGGACGGAGTATGCCCCTTCGTCACCCTTCTGGATGCCGCTGAGGGTCAGGGTGACGCCCGTGGCACCGGCGATCTCTTGCCCGTCCTTGAGCCACTGGTAGGCGAGAGGCAGACTCCCGATGGCCTGGACAGAGAAACTGACCGTGTCTCCCACCGAAGCGGTCACGGGCACGGGGTTGCGCGTGACGAACGGCGCCGTGCCTGCCGGAATCTCGACGATGGCGACATTATCGATCAGCGCCGTGCAGTCACCGCCAGCCGGAGCGCCTTTGATGAAGCTGAGCAAAAGCTCGGCGGCCGGGGCCTCGAAGGCATCGCCGTAGACTTCGTAGTAGGCGCCGCCGCGAACGGGCGGAACCGAGTGAACAGGCACGACCGTGACGCCGCCGAGTTGCACTTCGAGGGATGGCACCGTCGTCACCGAGCGGGCGTTTTCGTAGTAGTGCAGGTAGTAATCAGCGCCGACGGTCAGGCCAGTCACTGTCTGAGACAGCGCGCCGATTTCCTGCATAAAGGCCACGTGAGTGCCATGCGGGATGAGGCCATTGTCGGCGAACGGGCTTCCGCCGTCCGCGATCGGGTTGAGCCCATGACCGCCGAGGGCGATCCAACCGGTGATATCCCCGTTGTCGCGCACGTAGCCCGGAAAGGTCGAGAAGATGTCCTCCTCGAAGCTCGGGTTGGCGAGCGCGATGCCGACGGTCAGAGTCGCGGCGCTGCTGGTCACGGTGCCCATCGAGTTCCTGACCACCACGTCGTACGAGCCCACATTGGCCGCTGTGACCGAAGGAATGGTGTAGCTGGCCTCGGTCGCGCCGGCAATGTCGGTTCCCTTGAACCGCCATTGATAGGTCGGCCCGGGGATGCCGGTGGCTGCCACGCTGAAAGTCGCCGGCTGATTGACCGCCACAGTCACGTTTAACGGTTGACCGGTGATCTCAGGCGGCACGTTGCGGCTCACCGCTTCGCGGTTGCAGAAACCGTAGGTGTGAATGCTGACGTTCGCCGGGTTGACCGGCGCATAATTGAGCGTGACGCTCCCGCTGGCGTCGGCAGTGTAACGATACGAGAGTGTGATGCCGGCGTTATTCCCGAACTGATCCTGGTTCACCGTAAGACGGTCGTCGCCCACGCTGAACGTCGCCCACCGGATGGTCGGACCCGGCGGGTCGAAACCGACCGAATAGATCGTTGCGACGTATTCGACACCTTCGGTGAGTCCATCGATTTTGATACTCTGGTGCGAGCCGGCAGTCACGGACGCGCCCGAGTAGACGAAATCACGCCCGAGCAACAGGCTGTTGCCACTCAGTGCCATATCGGTGTCGCCGTTAAAGACGTTGCCGAGAAATGTCGTGCTGAATTCACCGCTCACAGCCGGATTGGCCCCGGCGGCGCCAGTGAAGGTGATCCCGTTGATCGTGGCGCTATCAGCCGTGCCGAAGTTGTAGGCGTGGGTGTAAACGAAGTTCGCGTCGACGCCCGAATCCTCGTCGCCGGTCCAGGTTTTGACGGCCCACCGACCGCTCGTGGGGGCGATGGTGAAGTTGTCTAAGAGGACCGTTTGATCGCCCGCGGAGAAGTTCTGCAAGGTCAGCGTATGCTGTTCGCCTGAGGCCGTGAACTCGAAGGCGATGTACGAATAGGGCCTCGATTCCGTCACCGGGTAAATGGTGACGTAAAGGACTTCGATGTAATCGATCGCCACGGACAGAGCTCGGCGCCTGGCCGGCGCGGGCATTGGCCCGGAACATGACCTTGTACGTGGTGCCCGGGGTGAGACCATTGATCAGCGTTTCGAGCGTCGTCCCGCCGACCGCCTCGTCCGACTGAAGAAAGGCAACATTGTTGCCGTCTGGAATTGCTCCGTTGTCAGCGAACGGACTGTCCGTCGCAGGGTTCAAACCAGCGCGATATTCAGCGTTGACCGTCCAGCCCGTGATCTGGGCGTTGTCGCTGATGTACCCGGGCGCGACAGTGAACGTGTCGGCCTCGAAGCTGGGGTTGGTAATCGTTTGGCCGATCATCGGCAGGCCGCACGCCGCCACCAAGGCGAGGCACAGCAACCGACCACGGCGCAACACAGGAATGGAAACGCTATTCATGATGTCAATTGCATGTTTGGTTTTCGGTTGTGAGGATTCAAATTTATGCTCTCGGCGAGGATGCGTCTATGGAAATATGCGCCGAGGCAAATCCCAGGGCTTAGCCGCTGCTTCTTGCAGTCTCGATGATCTTGCCCAGCTCGTCCAAGCCAGACACAACCAGATCGGGCGTTGGATCGGCCTGGGCAGCTTGCTCGGCAGTCGTTTCACCCGTCAACACAAGCACACCAAAGGCGCCGGCGCGCCGCGCCATTTCGACATCGGTGTAGAGCCGATCGCCCACCATGGCGAGTTGGTCGGCCCGAAGTCCATGGCGCTGGAGAAGGCCGCCGAGCATTGCGGGATCGGGTTTCCCCAACACTCTGGCGGGAGAACGTCCGGTGGCGCTGGTCAGGGCGGCGCAAATCGAACCGCAATCCACCAGCACCGTCGGTTGGTCGGTCGGACACACCCGATCCGGGTTCGTGGCGATCCAGGGCCGCCCTTGACTGATCCACCACGCCGCCCGGCAAAGCCGCTCGTATGTCAGCGTCAGATCGAACCCGACCACGACGGCGTCCAACGGGGCGTCCGGATCGTCAGGAACAAGTTCGAATCCCCCCGCCGTAAACTCGGCGCACATGCTTTCAGTCCCAAGCACAAACAGGCGCTTGGCCTGTGGCCACTCGGTCCGAAGACACTCGATGGTGGCTTGGGTCGAAGTATAGAGCTGCCCGGGACCGAGGCGAATGCCCATAGCACCGAGGCGCCGCGTGTAGTCTGCCAGGCTCTTGGATGGGTTATTGGTCAGAAACGTGTACCCAATATCGAGCCTCCTCAGCAGATCCAGGAATGGGCGCGTACTGGCGAATAGCGTGCTTCCCCGATAAATGGTGCCGTCCATATCGAGGGCCATATGCCGGATCGCGCGCACGTGCACGAGATCACGAGGTTGCTGGCCCTGCTGCGGTATCCGAGGCGATGACATCTGAGGCTTCAGCGCGGATGCGATCCGTGGACGCCCCGTTCGGGGCGCATCGCGATCATGCACCTTCGGCATCCACTCTCACCCGTGCCGCATCCGCGGAACACCCTCTCCCGTCCGACGGGACAGGGGGAGGCATTGGTGCCGCGTGGCCGAGGCGCGACGCACACTGCCAGACGGCGTCGGCTCGGCTCCCTCTCCCATCGGATGGGAGAAGGCCGGGGTGAGGGCTCCGGTTGGTGGAAATCGCTGACATTCAGCGTACTAATGTGCACCAGGACCATGAACCAGAAACGTTCAACGCCGAACGCTCAACCATCAACCACCAACCATCAACCAAAAGGTCACTATTCCCGGCGGGTGGCTCGCTCCTGAAGCCAGGCAATGTCGCGGTTGTTGGGACTGGGGTTGTCGTACGGGATGATCACGCCACGCTGGAGTGGCGGTTTGGTGCGGGGATCTTTCCACGACTTGAGCTCAGAATGGCCGTCGGCGAACGAAAGTCCGCCCCCACCCCCGTGGTAGCTGGCCGGTATGTCCACAATGTGAAAGGCCCCTGAATTGTTCGGGTAACCAGTCATGTCCACCACGAACATGCCGTCGTTGATGCTGTCTTCGCGTTCGTCCAGGAACACGAACGTCATGGTCGGGCCCGGGTCGTTCATGTCGGTGTACTTCCGATAAATCCGCCAACCGGGTCCGGACCAGCCCATCGCGATCCCCTCGCCGCGTCCGCCCACCCAGTTCAACATGGACATGGTGCGGACGCGCGGCAGAACCTTGCCGCGCACGCTCACCGTGCTCTTGTCGGCAGGGCACTTGAAGATCCCGGCGCTCTGGCCGCAATACGGCCAGAGAATCGAGTTGGTGAGATTCGCCGTCACGTCCCAGTTCTCGCGGTTGGCACCGTCGTAATCAAGCCACCCGCCAACCCATTCGTAAGGACCGTGCTTGCAGTGCGGGAGCGTGTCGCCGTTGTCCTCGACGTAAAGACGCCAGGCCAGCAGCAGTTGCCGGTGGTTGTTCATGCACCCAATCCCCTGCGCCTTGGTCTTCGCCCGGCTCAGAGCGGGCAAAAGCATCCCGGCGAGGATCGCAATGATCGCAATCACCACCAACAACTCGATCAGCGTGAAACCGCTGCCTGCGCGGCGTAACCTATGTTCCATAAGCCTGGTCTACATCTCTGTCTCGGCCCTCAGGCCGCGAGCCATGACCGGCCCGCAGCCCAAGGCCAGAACCCGATGCTTATGGCATCGCCTGCACACGGTAAAACGCGCTTGCCGCCGGTGCGGTCGCGTCCGTGAACGCCGGTGCAGTCAACTCCCCAGAGATATCCGTAAACGACGCTGGATCAGTGACATTGGTGCTGCGGAACACCTTGTACTTCGTGGCTTTCCCGGCCTCCCAGGTCAACTCCACTCCGGATGCCGTGCGAACAATCGTCAGGATGCTAAACTCAATCGGCGTAGCGACTGCCTTGACCTCGATGTCATCGATGTAGACGGGCGGATGACCGGTGCCGTTGGACGAACTCCACGCCGCCATGAACACGGGCGTCCAGTCGGTCGCCGTCCCGATGAACGGAGCGCGATCGGCAATGACCTGCGCAGCACCACTGCTCGGCCCCTTCACGATCGTGTAAGTCCCCTCCCCCGTGTGCGTGGTCAACTGGTACTCCTCCCACGTGTCCGGCGTGTAGTCGATGCCCGAGTCGAGCCAGCCACCCGTGTAAACCGTCAGCGACGTCGCGTCCCCAATCGTCGCATTCCGGGACCCATACCCCAAAAGTGCGTTGTCCCCAGCGATGCAGTTGCCGTTCTCAGCCCCGTATAGCGACATCCGTAGATAATTGGCCTCCGTCCCAACCACCGACCCAGGCACCCGCGCCCACCAGGTCACCTGCACGTCCGCGTCCGGCGGCGTCCCCCAGGCGATCGTCGCACCCGCCCGCTGGCCCCCTTCGATCTTCAGACACTTCTCCCCCGTGCGCGCCGCCACCACAGCCGAGTCCACAACCTGAACCTTCGTCGGCACCCGGTCCTTCCCCGAGCCGGTCCCGCTGACCTCCGTCGTGATCCACGGGCCCTTGGGGTCGGCGTCTTGATCTTCCAGTGTCGGGGCGTCGTAGCTTTCGAAACCCTCGGTGAAGGGCGTGCTCAAATCGATCGATCCCTCGACCGTCAGACTGATGCCATCGATCATGAAGTAACCGTCGTCATCGCTGTTGCCCTCGTGAACAATACGCAACACCGTGGGCATCGCGATTTCGCAGCGGGAAAGCTCCGCGCCGCTGACCACCGGGGTCTCCATGTCGTCCAGATACAGGTCGAACGTCAGCGCATTGGGATCGATCACCATGCGATGATGCTGCCAGGCCCCGTCGGTATGGGTGATCCCGGTGTTGACCCAGGCGGCTGCGCCAGGCCCCACACCGTCGTAATACCAGATCGTTTGCGTGGCGGCCCGATCCGAACGATACGCCAGGTAGTCGTCCCCGTTGGAATCCGCCCCTTCCCCGCGCAGGATCAAATAGAAATTCCGGTCGCCGTTACCCTTGACCGTGTAAAGCCAGAAATCGAACTGATAACGGCTGCCGCTGCGGGTATTGGCAAAATGAACCTGGGCCTCCGAGTTGGACCGCAGCAACAGGGCTTTGCTCCCCGATTGCGCCTGCCAATTGACCACTTGCACTCCGCTGCCGGCGTCGCCCCCGAGCGGATCGTCGTCAATGATCATCATGTTCGGATCGGTCGGATCCGCGTCCGCCATGTCTTCCAGACCCGTAGCCACCGTCTCGTAGCCCTCGAAGTCGTCGCCGAAAATCGTGGCCGCAGCCAGGCCGGTCGAGGCCACCAAGGAGCAGAGCAGCAGGAGCGCGAGAAGGATCGGTGTTGGGCAGGGCCGGACAGACCCGGCGGAGCGCAGCAAAGGAGTTTCGACGTTTGGTTTCATATTCATTTTGCTCATAGTTTCGCTTCTCAGTGTGCCATCCGAAAGACGACTACCCTCGGCACGAGGTCAGTTTTTAGACACTAGAAAAGTGATAGGAGCTCGCACCCGAGACGTCAACCCTCTTTTGCCGGCGGCTACCGCCCGAAGAGCCGCTTCCACCACGAACGTCGGGGATGGGTTTCGCGGCTGATCGATTCCCGGATCCGCGCGGCGAGTTCAGGCGGCGGAGTCGTTTGCGCGGCATCAAAGCGAATCATCTCCTCGGCGCTCGAGAATTCGAGTCCGGTCTGCTCGGGGAGCAATGTCTGCTGCTCCTCGGTGGTCTGTTCCTGACGGGTGCGGCGGGGATTGGGAGGCGGCGATTCCATAGCGCCCTCATGCGGTTTTGACGAATGCGGCGGCAAAGACCTTGCGGGCCCGGTGGAGCTTGCCCCGGACGGCGTCTGCGGTCTGGCCGGTCAGGTGAGCGACCTCCTCGTAGCTGAGTTGTTCGTCCGCGACCAGCAACAGGAGCAGCCGGTACTCCTCCGGCAGGGCGTCGAGCGTCTTCTGGATGCGCTGGCCCAGTTCCTTCACTTCGAGGATGCGGAGCGGGCTCTCGGCCGCGCCGGCTGCCTGTTCCCAGAGCCGGTCGTCGGCATTCGTCAGCATCGTGCGCGCATGCCACGACTGCCGGAGATTGCGGCAGTGATTGATCGTGATCCGATAGAGCCAGGTGCGCACCGCCGAGTCGCCCCGGAACTCGCCATAGTGCCGAAACGCCTTGAGAAACACGTCGTGGGTCGCGTCCTCCGCCTGGCTCGGATCACCCAAAAACCTGAGCGCGAGATAGTAAATGGCGCGGGCATGCTCGGTGTAAACCCCGGCAAAACCGCTGCCCTCCCACGCGGTCTCGGCGGGTACCGACGGCGGTCTGGCAGCGGCAAAGTCGGACATGGCCAACGCGGCTTCCACGGGCAATTGGACCGCAGAGAGTCCTCCTTGTCACGCGCTGTGTTGAGAACCATCGTTTCCTCTGATCCGGTACCTGAACGATTCCAACGTGCTCGACTCTCGGCTCTCTCATCGACTGCCCGGCCCCCAAAACTGGAACCACATCACGTAGGCGTAAAGGACAGCCATGGTGCCCATGAAAAGACACCACCAGAGGAAAAGGTTGCGCACGCCGCGATTGCGCGCCTGCTCGGCCTCAGGCAGGCGCGCGTAATCCCAGGACCAGATCATGCCGCGGATGCGGTCCGGGTCGGGGGGACGGCTGAGGAGCGAAATCACGACCGTGAGCGCCATGCAACTCGCCCAAACGAGAAACGTTCGATTCAGCCAATTGTCGAAGGGCTGCAGCCAGTTGACCTGCTTGAAAAGGACGGACTCGACCAGCCACGTGTAGGGGAATGCCACGACGAGGACAACGGTCGCGGCGGTGGCGTTGGCGCCCTTCCACAACACGCCCAGCAGGAATATGGCGGCGATCGGCGCGGCCACCCACGCTCCGATATTCTGGATCAAATCGAAGACCCCCAGTTGCCGGCGAGTGAACCAGATGGCCAACCCAGTCGCGATCGTGAGGATGACGAAGGCGCTGGTGCGTCCGACCAGGACGAGGTGCGCCTCGGACCGACCGCGTCCGAGGAAGGGCCGGTAGAGATCCATCGTGAACACGGTGCTGCACGAATTGAGCACGGAACTGATGTGCGAGAGCATGCCGCTGGCCAGGCCGGCCATCACAATCCCGCTCAGCCCCACCGGCACCAACTCCCGCACCAGCGTCGGGAAGGCCTGGTCTTTGTCCGGAAGACCCGGGTAGAGCTTGAACGCCACAATGCCCGGAACAACCACCAGAAGCGGCAGGAGGATCTTCATGAAACCGGCGAACACGACCCCCATCCGGGCGTCCCATTCGCTGCGCGCGCCCAGGCAGCGCTGCACGATGAACTGATTCGAGCAGTTGTACCAGATGCCGATCGAAAGGAAAAGCGTCCAAACGCCGAACCACGGGTATTCCTTGTCTGTGATCGGATAGATGATCTTGAACTTCTCGGGCGCGGCGTGCATCAGTTCGCCCAATCCGCCCACCTGGTAAAGGCCGAGCACGGTCACGACCAAGCCCCCCAGCATCATGACGACGAACTGGAGAAAATCCGTCCACGCCACCGAAATCAGTCCGCCGTAGATCGTGTAACTGCCGGCCAGCAGCGCCAGGCAGACAATGGTGACCGTTTCGTCCAGGCCGAACATGCCTTTCATCGCCTTCCCTCCGGCGAGCATGACCACCGCCATCTGCGCGATGATCCAAAGCACGAGTGAACACACCGCGAAGAGATACCGGCACGCGGCGTTGTAACGGCGTTCGAGGAACTCCGGCATCGTGTAGAGCCCGCCGCGGATGTAGTAAGGCAGAAACACCCAGATCAGGGCGGTGAAGGTGAACCAGTTGCCCCATTCCCATTGCGCCACAACGAAACCGACCGCGTACGCCACGCCGATCATGCCGATGAAATGTTCGGTGCTGATGTTCGAGGCGATGATCGAGCCGCCGATCGCGTACCATGGCAGGCCTTCGCCGGCCAGGAAGTAGCCGCGCGTGCCAGCCGCCTTGCGCCGCGCGACCCAGAGACCCAGGCCGATGTTCAACAACAGGTACAGACCGAACAGAACAAGATCGAGACGATGGCTCATGGCTCGAGTCCCTTTCCCAACTCCACCGGGAGCGGCACATCCGCCCAGCCAGCTCGGCCCAAGCCGATGTCGCGCTCGACGAATTGCCACACGACGACGCGCTTGCCTTCGAGAATCTCCGGGTGGGTGCTCAGTTTGCGACGAACGTCCGTCGACGCCCCGCCGTCGCTCACGATGGCGTCCACCGGCGCCCTCAAGGCACGCGCCAAGTGCGAAACGAAACCGGCCGAGCCGGGCAGCAGCCGCTTGGTCGATTGCCGTCCGGCACTCCCGGGCACCGCCGGGTCCGCTTCGCCCACGACGTTCCCCAGCGATTGGGGCTCCGCATATTGGTAGATCCGACAGAAACTGTCGCCCAGCAGCAACACCGGCGATGGACGAATCGGATACCGATATACACCCGGTCGCTCGGAGGCGCCAGGCACCAGCAGACCAAGTGCCGGGTCGAGAACCTGCTCGCACGCGACCCGCTCGGGACCAAACGCGGCACGCAAACCCGGAAGCTGCATCATTTCAAGAATGTCGCCCCAGCGGTCGACGTTGACCGTTCCCAGCCCAAAGGCGGCCTCTGGCAGAGGAGCCCATCCCAATTCCCGCAAATGATCCGCCACCGCTTCGGCTGCCAGACGCGCGGCCCGCGGTGTCCAGTGGGTGTCGCGGGCCAGGTACAGCGTCGCCGCAGGCGCCTGCGCGCGCGCTCGGCGGAAAACAGAAAACAAGTCGACTGTCGCCACGCCGTCGGCCTCCAGTTCGACGAGAAGTTCCCTGGCGGAGGATGGGATCGGGTCCCCGCCCTCGCCGGCCCGGATTGTGAGTTGGTCGGGGTACACGCTGGGCTTCCCCGGCACAGGGACCACCAGCAACTCGATGCCCCGCCGCGCAAGTTGATCGCGAAACCGCCGGATGGCGCGCCGGACACTCTCCCGCTGCGTCACAGACGCCCCAGGCACAACCCACCGCGAGTCTGCGTCTGAGCGGTCTGTTCGGTTTCCCTCGACCAGGAACCGCACGTCCGGACGATAAAAGAGCCAGTCATCTCGGCCTGCGATCGCCTTGGATCCGGCCTCGCCAAACGTCCGGAACAGGAAACGTTGCACCACCGGACGAAACGCCCGTTGCACCCACGACCTCGCCTTCAGCGTCTCCTCGAAGCGCCTCAGATTGGCGGAGGTTGGCGTGTCCCGCAACACGTCGGTGAACTGCACCCGTTCGCCTCGGCGCAGATCGAGAGCCGTCTGGCTGATCGGCACCGCCGCGATCAACCCCAAGAACGCCACGACCAGCGTCAAGTCGGTGCGTCGGTGCGCCGGTGCGGTGTTGGACGAGTCGGTTGGCATGGCTGATCTCAGGTGCAACCTCGCTAGAACTGGAAGTAAAGGAACGGATTGAAATCCTGGGAGAACATGACCAAGACCGCGACAACGAACAGCCCCAAGAGCAGCCCCACCCGATCCAACGTCAAGCGCTCTTGCGACCAGTCATGCGCCTGCACCGGCTGAATGACCAGCAGGGCGCAGACACCCATGACCAGCAACGGGAACGGGCGATACAACTCGGCAGCCAGCAAGACCGCCGCGCTCGCGCCTCCTCCAACACCGAACATCGCCGCAAAATAATCCCGCGCCGCGCCCAAGTTCTCCGCCCGAAACAAGACCCAGGACAAGAGCATCAGCAGAAACGTCAGCCCAATCCGTATCGGCCGGGGCCAGGCGTTGTAGGCGCTCCGCTTGCCCCGCCAGCGCTCCAAGGCGAGCCAAAGACCATGGTAGGCGCCCCAGACAATGAAGTTCCACTTGGCGCCGTGCCATAGCCCGCCCAGGAGCATGACAACCGCGAGATTCACATACGTCCGCACCGGCCCTTTCCGATTGCCGCCCAGCGGGTAGTAAAGATAGTCGCGCAGGACGCTCGACAGCGAGATGTGCCACCGCCGCCACACCTCGGTGATGCTCTCGGCTCGGTAGGGCGCATCGAAGTTCCTGAGAAACTCGAACCCGAGCATCCGGCCCAGCCCCACCGCCATGTCCGAATAGCCGCAGAAGTCAAAGTAGATCTGAAAGGCGTAGGCGAGGACGCCCACCCACGCGTCCAGAACGCGGCGGATGCGCAGCGCCAAACACGGCGTCGGCCACCTGACCGCACGGGTTGGCCAGCAGAATCTTCTTCGCGAAACCCGAGGCCAAAAAGCGCAACGCCGCTCGCAAAGCGGGCGACGGTGTGTTCGCGGAACGCCAACTGCGCCGCCAGCGTCTTGTAGCGGATGATCGGCCCCGCCACCAGATCCGGGAACAACGCCACAAATGCCGAGAAATCGGCGAACGACCGCGCCGGCGTCGCGTGGCCCCGATAGAGGTCGATAATGTAGGTCAGCGAGTGAAACGTGTAGAATGAGATGCCGATGGGCAGAGTGACGCGGAGAATGCGCAACGGCTCGGCACCGAAGATCTCTCGCAGGGCGTTGAAGCTCTCCGCGGCGAACATGAAGTACTTGAAAAAACCGAGCAGGCATAAGTTGGTCACCACGCACGCCGTCACCGCCAGGCGTTGCTCAGCCCGCGTCGCCCCCGGGCGCGTGATGACACGCCCCCAGATGAAGTCCGCGATGGTGGTGAACGCCATGAGCGTGACGAACCACGGCTCCCACCAGCCGTAAAACACGTAGCTGGCGACAGTGATCCAGCCGTTCCGCCAGCGATGCGGAAGATTGAAGTAGATCAGCAGGAAGAACGGCAGGAAGTAGAACAGGAAAATGGGGGTGGTGAAAACCATGCCCGCACTTCATCGATCCGCCAAGTTGGTCCAGAGCGCGAAAAACCGGTTGGTCCCCGCAGGGAAACAGTAATCGAGCGCGCCGCTGGGCGCGAGGTCTTCGAGCGCGTAGTCCAACGCCAGGCGATGCGACTCGCCAGCGACCAACCGATCGAGGCGACCGCCGAGAGGCGCCTCTCCCCAGTCGCTGTCTCTGATCACCGAACGCGGCAACCACGGTTTGTAATGCCCCACATAAATGAGATCGCCCGAAAAAAGACGGTATTGCCCGTCGGGATCGGGTCGGTGGACCTCGATCACCCGGTACGGCAACACGTATGTGTACCGATACGCGCCCAAATCGGGGAACGTGTCGGGCGCCTCGATCAACCGCGCTGTGACTTCAATCCGCCCAAGCCTCCCGATCGTCTCGTCGGCCCCTGTCTGTCCCCGCTGCGACAGCCACCAGAGGCCCAGCGCGACCGCGGCAATCGTGGCCACGCCCCGCAAGGCGCCTGGACGCGCAGGGCCAATGCAGCCGTCACTCTCTCCCTCTGTAGACTGCTCGATCGCCATGAGTCAACGGACGTTCCACACATGGGAAGCGCCTCACGGACCGATCTCCGGATCGCCCCAGTGCGGCTCGAACCCAGCCCATGGCAGGCGCAGGACCGGACCCGATCGCGCTCCCGGACAAAGCGCGTGCAGCTCTTTGTAATCGGCGGGAACGACGATGGGCGCGTCCGCGCGCCGAATGATGGCCATGGGCGCATCCGATCCCCCGTCCGTTTCCGGGACCGAAAAGACAATGTAACGGCTGTCGGGCGACGCGCAGCCGAAATACACATGCCGGCCGCGTTCGCCGTACAGAAGGTTGCGCGAGCGCCCGTCGGCCGTCCCCTCCATCAGCATCGTCCAGCCGTAGCTGGTGGCCAGCCCTGGCAAACGATGCGAGTAAACCAAACGCGACCCATCCCCTTGAAACCAATCGCCCGTGCAGTTCAGCCCTCGCGACACCTGTGTGACGCTGCCGCTCTCGATCTCGAGTGACACAATGTTCCAATCCTGACCCTGAAGGTTGGCTGTGCCGCACAGGCGCTGCCCGTCGGGCGACCAGTACATCTGCTGGAAAATCCCCTGGCGCGGCAACTCTTTCACCGTCTTCTTCGTCGCTGCGTTCACAATGCGAATCCGGCCATCGCGTCGGTACAGACAGGCAAACTGCGTGCCATCCGGACTCCAACTCGCCCACGGCCACTCGCCTTCGGCGCCCCAGACCTGCGGATTCGACCCGTCCGACCCGGCCAGCACCAGACTGCCCTGCGCACCCCATACGTCGTGGTTGATCCCCTCGCCCGGCGCAACGTCCGGACCTTTCCGCTGCCGTCGATACAGAATGCGGCGCGCGTCGGGCGAAAACCGTCCTCCGTATTCGCTCCATTCGGGGGTGTTCGTCAGGTTCCGCTTGGCCGATCCATCCGGTCGCGAGAGAAAGAGATCGTAGTCGCCCTGCGGCGTCCGGGCGGCGAAGAGAAGGTAGCCGAGACGACTGACCTCGTTGGCCAACGTCTTGGCTTCCGGATCACCGGTTTGGGCCGTGCCGACCCAAACAGCCCCCACGAACACGGCTAGAATCCTTGAAACCCCAGACATGGTGCGATCAAGTCAAGTTTGGCCTTCACCCCTATCCCTTTCGTTTCGCAAGGATTCTAAGAAGCGAGTCACACCCGATTGCTAAGTCCGCCAATCGAACGCCCGTTTCTTGAGGGCGTACACATAGCCGACAAACAGCACCCCCAGAAATGAGATCATCGAAAAGAAGATCAGATTCGCCGTTGCCGGCTGGCTCAGGAACTCCCGGTAAACGACCGCCCAGGGATAGAGAAACACCACCTCGATATCGAATAAAATGAACAGCATCGCCACAAGATAGAATCTCACCGCGAGCCGCGAATTCGCCTCTCCGATCGGGATCATGCCGCATTCGTAAGCGGTGTCCTTCGCACGCGAGCGCCGCCCGAGCTTCCCCAAGACCACCGAGAGCCCCATCATCCCACCGGTGGCCGCGACCGCCACGGCCAACAGCATCAGCACCGGGACGTACTGAGATAACTGCGATTCCACGGCGCTAAACTAGGAAGGCGGCAATCCCTTGACAAGACGATTCGCCCACTTACGCCCGACCGCCGGCATCCCCGCCCTTGGCCGGGATCGCACCGCGTTACGCCGCGCTGAGCTCGTTCACGGCGACATCGATCGCACTGGCCCCTCCCCACTCGATCACCCGCCGATCGCTCCCCCACCGTGCCGACTTGGTAACAGGGGACCGGCGCTTAGCGAGGCTGCGCCTCAGACCGAGGGAGCATGACACCGATTCGTTTGCGCTGGGTTTTGGCCATGGCAACCGGCATTCGACGCCTCGCTCCTTAGCCCGCATTTCAGGTGCCATGGGACGGTGACCGGTCAGAGGACATCGAAAGTTGGTGAGAAATGCGGGCTAGAGTGGCTTCCTTTTCAAAACTTGTACTAAATGAGTCAAGTTTTTGCGCCGCGCAGCGGCGCCACTTAGCGAGGCGCCGACTGCCGGTGATCGTGGTGGACACCCAGCGGCCACGAGCCGCTCACACGCCTCGCCGGTCTGAGGCGAAGCCTCGCTAACGCGTGGCCCCGCCACGGGGATGATCGGGAACGCACCACAAAAGCCCCGGCTGGATGGCTCGCTCCCGCTCAAAACTGTCGAACTGAATGAACACAACGTGGCCGCTGAAACCAAGAACGTCGGCTCCTTTGAGGTGCCGGCGTCCGACACCGCACGCCTGGTCGGGCTCGTTGCTGGCGTCGTTGTACACACCGTTGAAACCCCACATCTTGATGTACAAATCCTCATCGGGTTCCCATAGGACGTAAGCCGCCGGGTTGAATTTCCCCAGTTTGTAGGTGTCTGGACGCTGGCCCTGCAAGCCGCCATAGTTGCACACTGCACCGTTCATGGTGTAGGTCGAAAGCTTGTTGTCCCGCGCTTTCCAGTTCACCGTGTTCGTCTTGTCAGTCGGACAAATAAACGTCTTGGTCGCGTTCACATAGGGCCAGAAAAGCCCCGCCTGGTAAGGGAGCGAATCGTTGGTCCGATTCAACTGAGGCGGACGCCCGTTCACCGGGGTGTAAAGCCATCCCGGATACGCGTTGCCCCAGTTGGGATATGCCATTTGATCGTTGTTATCGTCCGCATACATGTGCATCGCCACGCCGATCTGCTTCAAATTGTTCATGCAGCCGGCGCGCTGAGCCTTCTCCTTCGCCCTCGCCAAAGCAGGCAACAACATCCCCGCCAGAATCGCAATGATCGCGATGACCACCAACAGTTCGATCAAGGTGAAACCCCACCCTCGCCATCCCGCGCCGCTGGGACGGGCACCGTGACCGATGCGGCGTGTCACAGACTCGAGATTCATGCTGAACTCGAAACTACCTGAGACCATAGCCCCGTCAAGCCGCATCCCCACCAACGCAGCCGGAGCGGCAAATACTGCGCAGAGGTCACCGCCCGCACCGACCCGATGGCTTGGTCTGGATTATTCAGCGCCGACCCGCTAGAGTCGCTCTTCGTTTGAAACCGGTACTCAATGAGTCAAGTGTTTGCGCCGCGCAGCGGCGCCCCTTAGCGAGGCGTCCACTGCCGATCACATCGGAAAGGCCAAGCGCAGACGATCTGGCAACACGCCTCGTTGGTCTGAGGCGCAGCCTCGCTAAGCATCGAGGCGTGCGACGAGCCATGCGTGCCTTCTCTCATCCGGCGGCCGTCGTTCGACTCGCCACCCTGCTCGCCCTCCCTGCCCTGACGGCAGAGCCCGAACTGCCCCGCGCCAACCTGGCTGCCTTCGCCCGGCTCAACGCGATCAGCCCGGTCGATGGATCGCGCCAAGCGAATGCCGACTGCCTCGCTGCGCAGACCAACACCGTCCCCCTCTCGCTCGGCCCGGACACGGCGCTCCTGTGCGAGTGGGATCACCCCCGTCCGGTGCGCTCAGTGCGCCTTCGTTTCGATCCCCCACCGACGAACGCAAACCCCATCACGGTCCAATGGTGGCGCCATATCTGGCCCGACAACGGCTCCGGCGGTTGGATGAAGCTCGACGACCCGTTCAATGGGGATTGGACCATCGTCAGGGGAGCCCTGACCCGGCAGGGCGCAGACGCCCAACTCGAGTTCGCTCCCCTCGATCGCAACGAGGCGCCCGGCATCACGCGGGAAGGCCCTCCCGAACGACTCACATATAAGCTGCGCCTCCTCGCCCCACAGCCGCTCCGCGTCCGAACCGTGGAAGTCCACTCCGACGCAGTCCTGCGCCGGGCGCGCCTGCGCTTCGAATGGGACGTCCGCACCACGACCCCAGGCCGATGGGACCCCAGGTTCGAGGCGCGCAACGGACGTTTGCTCGCCATCCAGCCCCAAGGCACAAACGCCGCTGTCGTCGAAATCGAGTACGCCGATGCCTCCGACCGCTTGAGCCCAGACCGCGGGTATGTGCTGTTCCGCAGTGGCGAAACTCGGAGCTTCGCCGTCTTCGTCGATGACGTCCTGCGCGAAGGCGGCTTGCTGGTGCGCGACGTGGGCGTCTTCGTCAGCAATGCAGATCTGAACCTGACCTCTCGGACCTGGCCCGGGCCGTCCGGCGAGGTCTGGCATGAAGGCACCGTCGCCCAACAGGTCGCAAGCCGCCCGGAACAGAGTTTCGAGCAGGTCAGCCAGGCCATCCCGCGCAAGCCAGCACCCTACATCTTTCTGGGCGTGCCCAGCCTGCGCCAGGAAGTGGCGCTCTTGCCCCAGGGACAAATCCAGTTGCGCCACGATAGCCTGCGATCACCCGGCCCGGATGCCGACGCGCGCCCCTGGCGAGAAGCATCCCTCGTCTACGATTTCGCCGTTGGCGAACATCCCTCGATGGGACCCCGCACAGAACCCAGCGTCACGCGGAGCCTCGAAGAGGGATGGCTCCCGGTCGTCCGCCATACATGGACGGATGCCCACATCGACGTCACAGAGACGTGCCTGGCGGCGCCCTTGGCTGAGCCCTTGGACAGGTGGGCAAGCCCCGTCGGCACGGAAACCGTCGTGCTCGCCGCACGGTTCGAGTTGCACAACGGATCCCCGCAGCCCCGGACCGCCTCCCTGTGGCTTGAGTTGAGCCGGACCGACCCGCTCCAGCTTGGATTGGACCACACCTTGTTCCTGCGCCACCCCTCAGACCGCGTCAGTTGGTCGGGCGTGGTCCCCGTGCGCGGCCGATTCGACATCCACGGCCGGGGCGAACTCGATCTGGCCGTCCTCGAACCAGGCCGGCCAGGCAGCTACCATCCCGCCCGCGCAGAGTCGAACGGCCCAAGGGAGGCCATTCGCTATCAAATCGACCTGGCCCCGGGAGAATCCCATACCGTCGACTTCTTCGCGCCCTATGTCGAGTTGTTGACCCCGAAGGAGGCCATCGCCCTTCAAGGCCTGTCGTTCACAAACCTCCACACCACCGTCACCCGCTTCTGGCGAGAACGCGTGGCGCAGGGCATGACGTACGACGTCCCAGACCGTTTCCTCAACCAGTTCTTCAAGGCCAATCTGTGGCACGTCCTGATCTCAACCGATCTCGATCCGGCCACCGGCCGCCACCAACACGGCGCCGCAACCCACCGCTACCCGAACTTCCTGAACGAAACGGCCATGGTAGCCCGCTCACTCGAAATGCGCGGCGAACACCTCGAAGCCCTGCGCTTGCTTGTCCCCTTCCTGGCCAACCAGGGCGTCAAAGGCCTGCCCGGCAACTTCAAGACCCGCGAGGGCGTGCTCTACGCCGCTCATCCCACCGAACCGGACCCCTACACGGGCAAAGGATATAATATGCATCATGGCTGGGGACTCTGGGCTCTGGCAGAGCATTTCTTCTGGACGCGAAACACCAACTACCTGGTCCAAGTCCTGCCGCAACTTGCCCTGGCAGCCGATTGGATCACCCGCGAGCGCCAGGCCACACGGTGGCACAACCCGGACAGCTCGCGCCGAATCGAGTACGGCCTGGCACCCGCAGGCGACCTCGAAGACGTGGAAGAAGACCTCTATTTCTACGCCACCGACGCCTATTTCCACCTCGGAATGCAAACCCTGGTCGACGCCCTCTCAGTCCTGCACCCACCAACCGCCCTCCCCGGACAGCCCGCCGCCGAAAAAGCCGGGATCCCAAGCGACAGGTGGTGGCAGGAAATCGCCCGACTCACCGCACGCTTGGAACATGAGACGACCGAGTTTCGCCAGGATCTCCGCGCTAGCCTCGCCGAATCGGTCGCCTCCTCGCCCGTCGTCCGGTTGCGGGACGGGACCTACGTGCCCTACGTCCCACATCGAGCCTACGCCCTCACACACTTGAAGGAAGGTTGGATCCGCGAGGCCCTCTACCCCGCACTCCACTTGGTCAACGGAAAGGTCTACGACGCCCAACACCCCTTCGTCGATTGGATGATCCAAAACCTCGAAGACAACCTGTTCCTAAGCCCGGAGAGCGGGTCCGGCATCCCCGACCCGCGCCGGACTTTCTTCAACCTCGGGGGCTTCACCCTGCAACCTCACCTGCTCGATCTGTCCCTGGTCTACTTGCAGCGCGATCAGGTGCCCAACTTCCTCCGGGCGTTCTACAACTCCGCCTGGGCGAGCCTCCACCCGGACGTCCTCTGCTTCGCAGAATGGGTTCCCCGTTTCGGAGAAGGAGGCGGCCCGCTCTACAAAACCCCGGACGAATGCAAGTTCATCCAGTGGATGCGCCAGATGTTGGTGCTGGAACGTGACCAAATCCTCGAACTGGGCCTGGGTGTGCCTCGAGCCTGGATGCGCCAGGGCCAGCGCATCCACATCGACCGCGCAGCAACCTTCTTCGGCAGCCTCACGCTGGAAATCGTCTCGCACGCCGCCACCGACACCGTCACCGCGACCGCCTCCATCGCTCCCACAGCCAAACCCGCCCGCGTCCTGCTGCGCCTGCGTCATCCCGAGGGCAAACCGCTGCGATTCGCCTATGTCAACGAACGCCCGGCAGAAATCCTCCCGGAACGGCAAATGATCGTCCTTCCCTCCGAGGCCACACACTGGCAAATCACCGCCTCCTTTTAGCGGGGCTCCGCCTCAGACGAACGAGGCATTTGAATGACTCGTGGCCGCTGAGTGTCCACCACGATCGCCGGCAGCCGACGCCCCGCTAACCCGGAAATCTCACCAGTGGGGCGATCGCGGCATTCCTGACAGTCCGCAGGTGAGATTTCCGGGTCTATGAATCTGGTTACATCCGCAGCCACCACCTCGAAATGACGTCCCCGAAAAAAACCCACACCGCCGCCGCCAGAGCCAGATAAGGTCCATAGGGAATCGGGTTCGCCCGCGCGTGGCGTCGCAGCACAATCAGCGTCACCCCCGCCACCGAGCCCGCCAGCGCACTGGCCATCAGCGAAAACAGCACGCCCGCCCAACCCAGAAAGGCGCCAATCGCGCCCATGAACTTCACATCGCCTAGTCCCATCGCCTCGCGCGGGATCACCACCGCGTCCGTGGTCACTTCGAGCCAGGGGACTTCCTCGGGCCGGTAGGTCACATCCCCAACGCGCAACACCTCCCGCGTCAGCCGAACCGCCACGTTCCAATAGCACCGGTCCACCATTTCCACCTGCCCAGCCTGCAAAACAATCGCATCCGTCCGCCGGTACAAAACCTCGGCATACGGAATGACCTTGTCCGGCAGCACGAGTTCTTCCTCCGTAAAGTAAACCCGCGAGTCAGGGGGAAGCTTGAAACGCTGACGGCCCAAAAAAAGCTTGCCCAGACGCATGATCGTGTAAATCACCCCCGCCCCCAACGCGGCGCCCACCAAACAACTCCTCAAGGCATCCGCAAACGAGACCTCCCGATGCAACTCCGGCACCAGAAGCGAACACAGAAAACCAGCCCCGATTCCACCAAGCGTGATCGCGTCCGGAATAATGTAGTGCTCGAGATCGATAAACGCAGCCACCACCAGTCCCGCCAAAAACAAACAGTAGACCAGCGCCAGCCACACCGACGACTCGCCGTACCGCAACCAACATCCCGCGAACAATACCGCACTCAACAACTCAATCACGAAGTACCGCGCCGCGATCGGAGCGCCACAAAACCGACACCGCCCGCGCAACTGAAGCCAACTGATCAGCGGAATGTTCGCGCCCCACGGAATGCGCCTCCGACAATGCGGACAATGCGACGGCGGCCGAACGAGGCTTTCACCCCGCGGCAGCCGATGGACACACACGTTCAGGAAGCTGCCAACGATGCTCCCCAAAAGGAAAAAAACGACGGACCAGAAATGAAAGGGCACCGCCGCCCATCGGGCAGGATCACTCATCAGCTTGATAAATGTGCCGCTCCAATGCCCGGCGCATCGCATCCTCCGGCGCCGCCCGCCCCGTCCATATCTCGAGCGCCCGAGTCCCTTGGTACAACAGCATGCCCAGCCCGTTGGCCACACGGCAGCCCGCCGCCTTGCCTGCGCTCAATAACGACGTCTGCGCCGGCCGATAAATCATGTCGTAAATAGCCCGCGCCCGGCTGACAGGAAACTGCCGTAAGTCCAAAGGCAGAGGATCGCCCGCCCTCAGACCGAGCGGAGTCGCGTTCACGATCAAATCGACCTCGCCGGGCGGATACCCCACTGTGACGACGACTTTGGGCCAGCGCCGGCAGATCTCGCTCCGCACCTGCTCCGCCTTGGCCGCCGTCCGATTGACCAGGTAAATCCGGGCCGCGCCATCGCTGGCGAACTTCAGCGCCGCCGTCCGCCCGGCCCCACCACAGCCAAGCAACACAACACTCCGCCCCTCCACCTCAATCCCCAAATCCTCCCGCATCGCGCGCGTGATCGCCTCGGCATCCGTGTTGAAGCCCTTCGCCCGCACCGGAGGAACCGGCGGCGCCGCAAAATGGCCCAGCGGCTGCCACCCTCCGGCCGCATCCTGCGCCTCGAACCGAATCGTGTTCACCGCTCCCCAATGGCGCGCCGAGGCGTCCAGACAATGCACCAAATCCACCGCCAAAACCTTGTGCGGCAGCGTGAGATTCAGCCCGATAAAGCCCATCGTCCGCGCACCGCTGATCGCCGCACCCAACTCCTCGGGCCGCACGTCGAACGCCAGATAACGCCAGTTCAGCCCCAGCGCGCTCATCCCGGCATTCTGCATCGCCGGAGAGGCTGAATGCCCAATCGGATGCCCGTAAACAGCACACACGCGCGTGACGGCATCAATGGACATTGGCTCAGCCTCGGACACGCGCAGCTTGATAGCCCGAACCCGCCCCCGTTGCCAAGCGCCTTCTCTCTCCCAGAAACAGCGCCGCCCACCCCAGCCCCGCCCAGTGGAACCGCAGCCCCTCGCAACGTAGAAGCCAAGCGACCTATCGCAAAAAGACGCCGCGCAGCGTCGCCGTCGCAGCCTCAAGCTCCCCAAGCAACCCCCCCCACTCCACCGCAAGCCCCAACACGCCCTCCGCCCGAGCGCCTTCCAGCGCGTTGACCTCCACCAACCGCGACACCACCTCGGGACGCTGCAAGTACTCGAAAAGCCGCTCCGCCTCCACCGGATGAGGCGCACGGCGAATCACGCCGACGGTGTTCGGGATAAAGAGCGTTTCCGCGCCCACCGGCACCGCGGCTATCGGCAAGCCCTCGCGCTGGCCAGCCGCAACATCGTCCGAATCGGTCAGCCCAACCCAGGCCTCCCCGCGCCCCACAAACCGAACGACAACCGAGTTGCCATCCACCACAAACGGCTGGTTCGCCCGCAGAGCCCGACACCAGACCTCCCACGGCCCACTGCCCCACTTCTGACGCAACGCAAGAAAATGCGTGGCCGTCGTCCCGAATAACGGATAGCCCAGCGCAACCTTGCCACGCCACACTTCGTTGGTCAGTTCCCCCAGCGACCGCGGCGCCTGCGCCAACCCCACGCGGTTCGTGTTCACGACGATCCGCCGAGTGCGGTACCCAAACACCGCCACCCCATCGGTCTCACGAAACACCCCCTGCGCCTCCAGATGCCGCGTGCGCAGTTCCTCGTTGCCCCAAAACACATCGGCTCGAGGTTTGCCCCTCTCCGCCAATAACCGGTTCGCAAGCCCCACGGTCTTCACCGCCTCGCTGTCGTACACGGCACGCACCCGAATGCCCGTCTCCCGCGTGAACTCCCCCAGAATTGGCTCGGAGTAAACTTGGTCCTGCGCCGCGTAAACCACCACCTCGGATCGCTCCTCCTTGGAACAACCGCTCAGCACACCCGCCACCAGGAGACAACTCAGCACCCGCACCCCCACTCCCACAGCCAGTGCGCAGGCACGATTCCTGGCAGAACCGCCACAACCATCGCGCTCCCCAGCCTCCCCAGGCGATCGACGATTCATGTTCCCCCAGCGGGGCCGAGCGCAGATCGAATACGTTCTCATGCGACAACTCGGAACAACAGTAGATGCAAAACTGGAATCGCGCGAGAATGTAGAATGTAGAGATGTGACCCCAAGTGCGGACTTGCGTTCGCGTCGGGAGCCGTTAGCCTGATCCCGGCTGTGGCGGCTAACCAGCCAGACGCCCCGATCGCGAACGTCGTCCCTCGCCTGCAGGCAAGAGTCGATCGACGCCGTCGCCAGGGGCGCACGACCAAAACCGCATGAGCACAAGCCATTTTCACGCCGCAGAGTCGACGCGCGACGCGTCGCCCGGCGATGCGGCCTTCGCCCAGTTCGCAGCGGCATTGCGCCGGTTCCTTCGGACTTCAGCCCCAAGCGCCACCGTTTCTGAATGGCCATCCCCCGACGACTGCGAGACCGCCTTTCAACAGCTTGCCTTGTCCCTGTTCGCACTCCAATACCAGTCGGTCCCTCCCCTGCTCCAACTCTGCCGCAGACGCCGCATCTCGCCGGACGAGGTGTCCAACTGGCGCGCGATCCCCGCCGTGCCCACAACGGCTTTCAAAGATTACCCGGTCACCAGCCTGCCACCCGACCAACGGACGGCCATGTTCTGTTCGAGCGGCACGACGCGCCACCGCCCGAGCCGCCATTTCCACGATGCCGCCTCGCTGGCCCTCTACGAGGCGTCGCTGCTGCCTTGGTTTGAGGCGCATCTGGCCCCCAACGCAAGCCCGGAACAACGCGGCCTCACGTTCCTAGCTCTGACCCCAAGCCCGACCGAAACGCCCGAATCGTCGCTGGCCCACATGTTCGGCGTAATCCTCCGCACTTGGGGCGAGAAGCGATTCCGCGTTCCTGGGAACGGTGGGCCCCGATGGCGCGTGGCACCTCGATGCCGCGACCGCCAGCGCGCGGCTGACGCGCCTGGCCGCCGCGGGACGCCCGGTCTGTCTGCTGGGCACAGCCTTTGCCTACGTCCACCTGATCGATGCGATGCTTGCCAGGGGCCAGCGATGCACCCTGCCGCGCGGCTCGCGCGCACTCGAAACCGGAGGGTACAAGGGACGATCCAGGGTGCTCCCCAAGAGCGACCTGCATGCACTGATGGAGACAACCCTCGGGATTCCCCGGACCCATGTTGTCTCCGAATACGGCATGAGCGAACTCAGTTCCCAAGCCTACGATGCCGTCGTGCCAGCGTCGCCGGGACATCGGACCTGCCGTTCCTTCCAAGAGAAGGACATCGCTCCCCGGGAGCGGGTGTTTCACTTTCCGCCGTGGGCGCGGTCGTTGGTTGTTTCGCCCGAGCACAACATCGAGGTCCGCGAAGGCGAGACGGGCTTGCTCAGGGTGGTGGATCTGGCGAATCTCCGTTCCGCGGTCGCAATCCAGACCGACGACCTCGCCGTGCGTCGCGGGCACAGCTTCGAACTGCTGGGACGGGATCCCAGTGCGGAACCGCGAGGCTGCTCGCTCCGGGCGGCGGATCTCATGACATACTGAGGAATCACCGGGATGCACCACACCGTCACCCTCACCCGCCCTTCCGCCTTCGCCAAGCCTACGTCGGACAAGTCGGGCACCCTCTCCCATCGGATGGGAGAGGGCTGGGGTGAGGGGTCTGTGGAGCGTATCCCACCGACTTGGCAGTAACCTGTTGACTGTCCCTGCGCGTATCCAAGGTTTCCGCCGTGCAACTCCCCGACTATTTCCTGGCTGACATCCCTGATCCGACCGCGCTGTCGCCGGCGATTCTCGCCGAGGCGTGCCTGGCCCTGAAGAGCAATCGCCGGCGTTTTCTGGCCGACCGCACAACCGCCGACCTGATCGATGTCATCGCCAACCTCGCCCAAGATTGGCTGGACCCGGACAACCCATTCCGAAAACGGGCGCTGGAATCGGGCCCGGCCGCAACCGGTTTCTCCCGCCAGACGCTGGCAGCCGGCCTTGACGCCTTCTTCGAATCCCTAAGCCGCGAGAACCTCAGCGAGTTGGTGCTGCAGGATCTGGGACACCCGCACCGGCTCGAACGGCTGACCGGCGGCGAGACCTCGCCCGGACGGGGCCGCCTCGGCTTCGCGCGAGGCCCGGAGCTCCTGGCGCACATCGCGGGCGGAATTCTGCCCAACCCGCCCCTGGCAGGTCTGGTCCTGGGTTTGCTCACCCGGTCAGCCCAGATCGTCAAATGCGCCTCGGGCACCTCTTTCTTGCCACGCTTGTTCGCCCATTCGCTCTATGAGGTCGAACCGAAGTTGGGCGCATGTCTCGAGATCGCGGAGTGGAAGGGAGGCACCTCGGCCCTCGAATCGGTCCTCTTCGAGCAGGCCGATTGCATTTCCGCGATGGGCGAAGACGCCACTCTGGCGCTGATCCGCCAACGGGTGCCTCCGGGAACCCGGTTTCTGGCTTACGGCAGCCGAGTCAGTTTCGGCTACCTCGCTCAAGAGGTCTTGTCCAAACACCAAGTCCCGCAGTGGGCAGCCGCCGCCGCCGAAGACGTCACGGCCTGGAACCAAATGGGGTGCCTCTCCCCCCACGCGTTCTATGTCGAGAACGGCGGTCGCGTCTCGCCGGAACATTTCGCCGAAACGCTCGCCGCCGCTTTGGCCGCCCGCGAGCAGGCGGAACCGCGCGGCCCGGTCACTCCCGCCGCCGCCGCTGCGATCAGCAAGCGCCGCGCCTTCTACGAAGTGCGAGCCGCCCACTCCCGCGACACTCAACTCTGGTCGAGCGCCGGATCAACCGCGTGGACCGTGGTCTACGAAAGCGACCCGCAATTCCAGTTCTCCTGCCTGAACCGCTTCGTCTATGTCAAACCGGTCGCCAACCTCAAGGAGGCCCTCGAAAGCATCGAGCCGATCCGCGGCAGGGTCTCGACCGTTGGCCTCGCCGCCTCCGGCACCAACGAACATGCCCTGGCCCAGCGTCTCGCCCAGTGGGGCGTGACCCGGATCTGTCCGCTGGGACGTATGCAGCGCCCACCCCTCGCCTGGCGGCACGATGGACGCCCCAGCCTGGGGGACCTGGTCACCTGGACCGATTGGGAAGCGCCGACGCGATGGGAATGAGCCTATGCACGTGGAATTGAGAAAGACATTTCAATTCGAGGCAGCCCACCTGCTGCCGCGTTTGCCCGAGTCGCACAAGTGCCGGCGGCTGCATGGACACAGCTTTCGCGCCGAGATCGTGGTCGCCGGAGAGTGCGATCCGCAGTTGGGTTGGCTGATCGACTACGCCGAAATCACCCGCCAATTCCGGCCCCTCTTCGAGCAACTCGACCACCGATACCTCAACGACGTGCCGGGCCTGGACAACCCGACAAGCGAACACCTCGCGCGCTGGATCTGGGACCGGCTCAAACCCCGCCTTCCGTTGCTCGTCGAGGTGGTCGTCGCCGAGACCTGCACCGCCCGCTGCGTCTACCGGGGCGCCGACAGCCATTAGCGAGGCGCGCCTCAGACCGGCGAGGCGTGTGAGCGGCTCGTGGCCGCTGGGTGTCCACCGCGATCACCGGCGCCAGACGCCTCGCTAAGGGGCGCCGCTGCGCGGCGCAAAAACTTGACTCAATGACTACAGATTTCAACGAGGGAGTAACTCTAGCGAGGCGCGCCTCAGACCAAATCCCAATCCTCGATATCGTGAACCGCCCTTTCGTTTTCCTGCCCTTCTCTCCCGCGCCTCGCTCCTTAGCGCGCATTTCTCACCAACTTCTGAAGAACGCGGAGCCGATGTCATCGAAAGGTGCACTCATGCGCGCTCGGGCGCATCACCGAGCCTTCCCCTGGCCTCTTGCCGATTCGTTCCTTGGCGGTTCGTTGTCCGGAATCCCCCCGGCGCCGCGAAGTTGTGAAGAACCAGTCAATACCCTCTGGATAACTCGTCGTTGACGCCGCTCTGTTGACAGGAATGATCGTCGGCATGGCACGCAACATCGAGCCCGATGCGGACATTCCGTCGCCCCACAACTGGCGCACCTCAGACGCGGACGAAATCAACCGCCGCCGGTGGCGAGCGCAGACCGAAACGTTCGCTATTTCAAACGCCGATCCGCGGCATCCCATCTTTTCGAACTTCCGCGTCGAGTCGGGCAGCGGACTGACTTACACGGTGGAGGTGCGCCATCTGCGGGAGCGACAGTCCCATTGCACGTGCGTCGATTTCCGCATCAACGGCTTGGGCACCTGCAAACACGTCGAAGCCGTGCTGCTGCACCTCGAAGCGCGCTTTCGTCGCCTCTTTAAGTCCGCCGCCGCACAGCCATCGCCCCGTCTCGATGTGCTGCCGGATCCGTCCGGCGATTCGCTGCTCTTGGCGAATCCGCCCCGACAGTTCCCACGACGGCTGGCCCCGTGGTTCGGCGCCGATGGCCGGTTTGTGGACGGGGAGCCTCACGAGGCCATTGCCCGGTTGCGCGCTCTGGCGGACGGCTCGTTGCCCGCGTTGCGCGTTTCCCAGGAGGTCGAACCCTGGCTCGAAACCCGACGCCGGGCGGCGGAACGCATCGCGCTGCGCCGCGAATACGAACGCAAAGTCCGCGACGGGGAGTGGCCGGCCCACGAGACCAAGGTGCCGCTCTTCCCCTACCAACGGGAGGGAATGTTGCACTTGGCGTTTGCCGAACGGGCGTTGCTGGCGGACGAAATGGGGTTGGGCAAGACAATCCAGGCCATCGCCGCCTGTGCCCTGCTCCATCGGCTCGGGAAGGTTCAGCGGGTGCTCGTGGTGACGCCCGCCTCGCTCAAGACCGAGTGGGAAGAGCAGATCCAACGCTTCACCGACTTGCCTTATCAACTCGTGTTTGGCGCGCGGCATCGCCGCCTGGCCGCCTACCTCGAACCTCCTTTCTTCACAATCGTCAACTACGAACAAATGCTCGCCGACGCCCTCGACGTCAATCGCCGCCTCGGGGCCGATGCCGTCATCCTCGACGAGGCGCAGCGCATCAAGAACTGGAACACCAAGACGAGCCAGGCCATCAAACGACTCCGCAGCCGCTACGCGTTCGTCCTCACCGGCACGCCCATCGAAAACCGCATCGATGAACTCTACTCGCTGATGGATTTTCTGGATCCGACCGTTCTGGGACCTCTCTTCCGCTTCAACCGCGAGTATTACGTCCTGGATGACCGCGGCCGGCCCCAGGCCTACGCCAACCTCGATAAACTCCACGAGCGCATCAAGCCCCTCATGCTCCGACGGCGCAAAGCCGAGGTGGAAACCGAACTGCCCGAGCGCACCGACCGCAACTACTTCGTCCCTCTCAGCGCCGAGCAGCAGAGCGCCTACGACGATCATTACGCTGTCGTGGCCCGCTTGGCCCGGCTCGCCACGCGTCGCCCCCTCACCCAGGCCGAGTCGGAAAAGCTGCTGCGGCACCTCGCCATGATGCGCATGATCTGCGATACGAACTATATCCTCGACCCGGAAAGTCGGGCCTGCCCGAAGTTGGCTGAACTCACGAAGATCCTCGAGGAATGCCGCGACAACGCGGACGTGAAGGTCCTCGTCTTTTCCGAGTGGGAACGCATGCTCGATCTGGTCCGCGAACAATGCGGGCGCATCGGAGTCGGGTTCGCCTGGCACACCGGCTCCGTGCCCCAGCGCAGGCGCCGCGCCGAAATCAATGCCTTCAAGTCCGACCCCCAATGCCGCGTGTTCCTCAGCACCGATTCCGGCGCGTCCGGACTCAACCTGCAAACCGCCAGTGTGGTGGTCAATTGCGACCTGCCCTGGAACCCCGCCAAGCTCGAACAACGCGTCGCCCGCGCCTGGCGCAAACACCAGACCCGCGCCGTCACTGTCATTAACCTGGTGTCCCAGAATACCCTCGAACACCGGATGCTCGATACCCTGTCCAATAAGCAGGCCCTCGCCGACGGCGTGCTCGATCACCGCGGCAACCTCGCCGACATCAAATTGCGCAGCGGACGCCAGGCCTTCCTGGCCAAACTCGAGCAACTCATGGGCGCCGAGCCGACGGCAGCACCCTCGCCCGCGCCAGCCCGCAAGCCCCTGCCGGTTGACCGCACCCTCGGGTTCGCCCAGAAAGCACACGAGCGTCTGGGCGCCGCCCTCGTCCGATGCGAAGAACGTTATCCGGCTCAAGGCGAACACTCGGTTCTCTGCGTGGTGGTCGATCGCGAAGCCGCCCTCTGGCGCGACCACCTCGCCGTGCTCCAGGAAGAGTATTTCGGCCCCGGCCAATCCGACCCGCTCGCACCAGTGCGCCTCGAAGTCATCGACCGGGCCACGGACGAGGCCCTGCAACGGCTGATCGATGCCGGCGTCCTCGCCCGCACAACACGGGCGGTCCGCCCCCTCTCGCCCAACGCAGCCCCAGAGACTGCCCCGCCCCCGCTCACCGACACCGAGCGCGTCAAGGCGGCTGGCTGCCGACAGCAGTCAGAACGAAAACTCAAAATGGCCCGCTTGCTCGCCAGCGGCGACCTGCACGAAGAAGCCCGCATTGCCATCCTCGACGCGATCCTGCCGCTCGGTTGTGCGCTGGCCATCGAAAACCGCCTGCCCGAACCGGCCAACCCCGAGGACGCGTTGCTGGCACCCTTGTCCCTGTGCTGGAAGGAGGCACTCCCCGCCCTGCGCGCATTCGTGACGGAACCCGCCCAACCGTGTCCGCCGGTGATCGAGGCAATGAGCAGAGTTTAGCGAGGCGTCGACTGCCGGTTGCAATCGCCATCAGGCCTCCCCATCGCAAGCGAATTGGTGCTCTGCCTCGTCGGTCTGACGGCGCAGCCTCGCTGAACGGTTCGTGGTTGCGCGGATCGATGAGGCGCCGGCGGGCGACTCCTCAGCCGCCGCCCCAGTCGCAGAGGCTCTCGACGTAAGCGGCGGAGCCGTCGCGCAGCCAGCCGTCCAACTGCGCCGGGTCTTTGAGTTGTTGCCCGCGTTGGCGCGGCACCGACCAGGAACCGGCAGTCCACCTCCGGCAGCGCGGTCATATCGCCCCACAACTTCTCGAACTGCGCGACCGGAAAGACATCCTCCTGGCCGTGGCCCCATCGTTTCTTGACTTCTTTCAGGGTCACGTACGTCGGCAGCCGAGCCGCCATCTCGCGGACCGCCGCCGTGATCGTCTCGGTCTGATCGAGTTGAGCGCGGGTCAACTTGAACGCCGCCAGCAGACGGTCGATGTCGATCCAGGTGGTCAGGGTGTTGTAATAGGTGAGGCGGAATTCGTCTTCCTCATGGGGCAACGCGAGACCCTCGACCAAACGAACGCGTTCGTTCACCCGCGCCAAACCGCCGCCGCGGTCTTCCAGGCGCCGCGCAATCACCTCGAAAGAAAGGCAGCCCCCCAGACTCGCGTGCAGCCCCAGCAGGGCCGGATCCACGTCCGCTCCAAGGGTGTCGATGTTGTGCAGCAGCAAATGCTCGAGGTGCGGGCGCTCCGCAAGCAGGAGCGCCAGCGTGCCGTTGCGGAGCAGATTGGCCACTTCGTACCAATGCCCCACTGGATGCAGGCATTGCGCAGGCGCGTTGTCGGTGTAATCGCTGCCCTCGCCGGCGCTCTCCGCCCAGCGAATCAGAGCCGCCCGCAGGCTGTCGCGGACCTTCTGCGCCTGCTCGTCAAGTCGCTGCTGCGGCATCTCTTCCCAGGCGAATTGCAGGTCCCGAACCATTGGGACCAGGCGCAAACCAACCGCCCGCCCGGGCGACAGCCGCAGCGGCCCCTCGTACCCATATCGCCGCAGCCGGGCGAGACATTGCTCGATCGGCGCGTGGGTCAAATAACTCGTGGTGAAGACGTGCGGCAACCAAACCCCAAACTCCCGCCCCGCGCGCCGGCTCTTCGCCAGATGCGTTTCGACGAACGTCCGATGGGCCCCGCCCAGTCGACAGTAGGGATGCAGCGCCTTGACCACACCCGCCCCCTGCGTCCATCGGCTGGCCGTGCCCGCCGCCAGCGTCACCACGGCCACTGCCCCGCGCGCCAACAACTCCTCGCCCGCGGCCCGCAGCGCCGCCGCCGGACGCTGCGTCGCGTCGCACACGTCTTCGCCGCGCACATCCTGGATGTCGGAGTTGGCCGGCAGACGGTTCTGCGCCAGGCCGATGCGCGCGCTGCGCAGATCGGCACGAATCTGTTCGTGCTGCACGGGATCGAAGCCGTGCCTGGCCAGCAGGTCCGGCAACGCCTCCTCACCCGCGACGGTCGGGCGCAGGCGCGGGATCAAACGCTCGATCCACTCCTGCGCCAGCCCGGCATAGTCGCGGTTGCGCCGACAGGCCTCCGCCAACACGTCCAACTCGGCCCGCCGGACGCGGCGCCAAAACACCGAGTTCGCTCTTCAACAGAGGCGGGACGCTCAGGCCGTAGTAACCGGCGGGCAGCAGGGCATCGTTGCCGGTCAGCAGTTCGGCCCAGGTGCCACGCTCGTTGATCGCAAAATCGTAAACCACCGGCTCCATCGCGAATGGCAGGGCGTGTTCGAGTTCCTGCTTCGCCGTCGCCATGATCGCCTGCAGGCGTGTCTGCGCCCGCCGATGGACCGCAGGCGAAAAGATGAAACCCATGCCGCCCCCGGACATGCCTCCGAGCATCCAGAATCCCCAGAACGCCTCGCCGAACTCGGCGCGGACACGGCCAATGAGCGCCTCGGTGTAGGCGTTCGTGGCCCAGGGAATAATCGCCTGAATGGGTCCCTGAAAGTTGCGCGTGGTCGCCGCGCCGATCGCCGCCAGATCGCCTCGCCGAAGCGCGCCGAGTATCTCATCCAGAATCCCCAGCGCCGCTTGCCGGCCCGCCCATTCCGTGGCCGATCGCAAAAGGTACTTCTCGGTCACCATTTCGAGGATCGGCCCCACGTTCTGGGCCATGCCGCCATGCACCAACACCAGGCTCTCTTGGAGCCGCTGCCGGGCCTCGGCGGGCGCGTCCTCGTTGCCCAGGATGCGGTGGTTGGGCAGCAGGCGGCCCCGGCTGATCCCGTACTCGAGATCGCCTTCGCCAGCGTGCACACCCTGAATCAGTTTGATCCCAGGCCACACACCGCCCGAGTCCTGCCATCCGCCGCCCGAACCGCCCAGCCATTCGCCCAGAATTGCCCGCGCCGCCACCAACCGCCGTTCCGCCTCATCCAACGAGCCCGTCAGAGCGACCGCCTGTCCCGTCGCCCGCATGCAGACGGCAATCAGCGAGGCCAGCAACGTGGTCGACACCGCGAGGCGCGAGCCCTTCGGAATGCCGTTGACGTGGCTCACGATCTCGAGGCCGCGCGCGGGAGCAACCATCCGCTGCAGCAGAAGCTCCAGGCTCTGTCCGGACCCTTCGAGGCCCGGCGGCACGATGCCCGCGGCAATGACCGCCGCCTTGAGCAAACCGAGATAATCGCGGGCAAAATCAAATACCTCGGCCAGATTCGTGATGTCCACCGTCGCCCCAAGATCGACGCTCGTCAGCCGCAACACCGGCTCGTCGATCGCGCGCACATAGGCTTCCACGGGCGGACGCGGGGCGGCATCACGTCCGCGCACACCCAGGTCGATCGAGACGTTGAGCACCCGCGCTCCCTCCGGATAGTCCATGCCGAGAAAGAAGATATCGCTCCACCCGCAATGCGAGAGATCCATGCGCACCGGGGTGCTTTCCCGCAACATCGGATAAGGCTCGGCAGTCGTCCGACGCCGCAGCAACTCGGGCCGAATGCGCAGCGGCTGATCCTCGGGATGCCCCATGCGGAACATCCACTGGTTCCCGCGCACGGAACGGACACTGCGGCGCACCTGATCCGCGAGCGTTTGAAAGGCCAGCCGGTGATACGCCGCTGCCAGGGCGCTCGACACCGCATCGCTGGGCCCATCGGTGTGCTGGGCCTCGAGGAAGCACGCGATCGCCTCCTCGAAGCGCCGCTGCAGAAGGTGGTCGTACCCGGCGAACGGAATGAGCCCCCGGCTCCCCAGACCGGGCTTCTGCGGCAGGTGGAAACGATGAATGGCGTAGAGGAAAAAAAGCGCCCGCACCCGGGCATACAGACTCTCGCTTCGCCGCCGAAAAGCATCGAGGGCGGCGCACTCGCCCAGCAACTCCGCCAGAGACGCCCGCGCACAGAAGCTCTCGAGAGGACGGTCGCGCACGGCGGGGTCGTCCGACACAATGAGCGGTATGAGGTGGCTCGACATGACTTTAGCCAGGCTATTTCACAAGCTTCGCGGTGGCAAAAAGCGGTGTTACATGCGTTCACTTCGTACAGTCTGGAGACGATTGTCACGCTGCAGGGCGGTCACATGTTCATTCTCTGGGGCCGCCCAGCGCTGCGCAGCAGCGCCGGCGCAGCGCGGCGACCTACCCATTCGTCGGCACCAGAGACACACGAGTCTCCCGTCACTTTGGTTGCGGCTCTGCCGCGCTGCGAGAAATGCAGGCTAGTAGCGGCGCAGCGCCAGAAGCTCGACTAAACCGCTGAGCACCTCGTCCCGGTCCTGTCCCTCGAAGGCAAGGGCCAACTGAGCCATCAACAGACCATACTTGGCCCCCACATCGAAACGGCGCCCTTCGAGTTCACACGCCAGATAACGCTCGCGCGCCGCCAACTCGGCCAACGCGGCGGAAAGCGTCGCTTTGCGGTCCGCCGCCGGCCCGTCGACCTGCTCGCTCAGCAGCGCCATCGCACTCCCCGTCAGCACGTGCAGTCCAAAAAAGCAGAGATAGTGCCCCGCCCGCAGACCCGGCACCACCAACTGCTGCTCCGCCGCCGTCGGCGTCGGCTTCTCGATCACGCGTCTCGATCTTGTAAAGCCCGGGGCGGGAATCGGCCAGCCGCCCTCCAACCGCCCCATAATAAGGCAGCTTGCTCTCGTGGGTCGCCTGAACGGCCGAAACCGCGCAACCCTCCGCGCGGGCGACCTCGACCAACTGCCGCGCGCAGGGCTTGGCGCCGCGACTCACATACAGATGATCGCTCACAAGAAGCAGGAACGGATCGCGCCCCGTGAAACCGCGGGCGCACGCGACAGCATGACCGTAGCCGCGCGCTTCGCTCTGTTCGAGGAACTGCAGGCGGTTGCCCAGCGATCCCGCCGCCGCGGCATAGGCCGCCTGGTCGCCCGGACACACCACCACGCCAATGTCCTGGATGCCGGCGGCGAGCACCTCCTCGATCAAGATGCACAACGCGGTCTTCTGCACCCCGTCCCGATCCACCAGCGTTTGCAGCGGCAACATCCGCTGCTCCGGACCGGCGGCCGTGATGACCGCTCGTTGAATTTCCACAGTGTTTGACCCTTTCCGGTTGACCTTCGACCGGCACAGAATCCCACACCCGCAACGCAGCCGTCAACAACGGCGCTCTGAACCTGGTCAAAACTCGAATTGCCGCCGACGACCGATGCCTTCTTGACCGGTGCATGCCAGACTCCCCATTCTCCACCCAATGACTGTCAAACGAATGGCGAATCGGGCCTGGACCGCAGACGAACTGCTCGAATTGGGCCGGAGCTATCAAGCCTCGGCAATCTACGCTGCTGCATCTGACTTGAACGTTTTCGATGCCTTGGCCCGGTCGCGGCGCGACGCCCGGGAACTGGCGCGCGCACTCGATTGCGATCTCCGCGGCTTGACCATCCTGCTCGACGCGCTGACGGCGCTGCGGCTTCTGAACCACGAAGGCGGACGCTACTCCCTGCCCGCCGGGGCGGGGCGGTTCCTCACTGCGCAGGGCGCCCACAGCCTCCTGGCCATGGCCCAACACCAGGCCAACTGCCTTCGCAATTGGGCGCAACTCGCGCGGGTGGTCAAGACCGGGCGACCGGCCCGGCGTACGCCCAGCGTGCGGGGCGCGGACGGCGACGCGGCGGCGTTCATCGGGGCCATGGACAACATCTCCGGCCCCGTGGCCGGTCGGATCATTCGCGCGGTGCGGCCTCTGCGCTTCCGGCGTCTCCTCGATGTCGGCGGCGCGTCCGGCACCTGGACGGCAGCCTTTCTCAAGGCTTGGCCCGCCGGACGCACCACGCTCTTCGACCTGCCGCATGTGATCCCGATGGCTCGCCGCCGACTGGCCGACGCAGGCCTGAAACGCCACGTCCGACTGGTGGCCGGGGACTATCTGACCGATGCGCTGCCGCGCGGGGCGGACCTCGCCTGGGTGAGCGCGATTGTCCACCAGAACTCACGTGCGGAGAATCGATCGCTCTTCGCCAAGACTTTCCAGGCGCTCGAACCCGGAGGGCGAATTGCCCTCCGCGACATCCTGATGGACCCGAGCCGCACCCGCCCAGCGGCAGGCGCCCTGTTCGCCGTCAACATGCTCGTCGCCACGCCGGGCGGTGGCACCTACACCTTCGACGAACTGCGTGAGGATCTCGAGTCTGCCGGGTTCTTCCGGCCCACCGTGGCCCGACGCGACCCGGGAATGAACTCCGTCGTCGTGGCGGAAAAACGGGCCCGCCACTGAACCCCGCATCCGGCGGCTGTCAGGCGCAGAACTGGGCGAGATGCCCGGCCGCGAGAACGAAGCCGGCCTCGCGGCTCAGGGCGCTGTCCTCGTGTTCGATGCTCAAAACACCGCCGTACCCGGCCATCCTGAGGTGATTGATGTACTCACCCCAATGGATGCTCCCCGAGCCCGGGATCACATAGCGCCACCAACCACGACCGTAGATGCCCACGTGAGATCGCGCTTCCACATCCACCAGTGTGTCTTTGGCGTGCGTGTGGAAGATGCGCCGACCGAACATCCGCACCGGCAAGAGATGGTTGCATTCCTGGTGAACCAGGTGAGACGGATCGTAGTTGAGGCCGAAATGGTCGTCCGGGATGGTCTCGAACAGGCACTCGAACGTGTCGATGCCCTGCAAACAGGTTTCGAACCAGTTCTCGATCGCAATCCTGATCCCCCGGCCTTTCGCGTAGGCAACAATCGGAGCATAGACTTTCCCAACAACCTGCTTGATCTGCTGGATTCTGCTCATGTTCGGCAGCGGCATGCCCGTCTGCAAGCAGAGCGTCGGCACCCCCAGCAACACGGCGGCATCGACCATCTTCCGCACGTGCCGCTCGAACTTCTCGCTGCCGCCCGGTTGGCAGGCGTCGCCAAAACTGGCCAGGCCGCTGATCTCGAGCTGGCGCTCCGCCAGCATCTGCCGGACTTGCTCGGCTTTCGCCTCGTCAAATCCCTCGGGATCGAGATGCCTGCTCCCCGGGTCGGCGACCACTTCGAGGCTGCCGATATTCGCCCTCTTCGCGAAGTCGAGCACGTCGACCAACGGCTTGTCGCCAAACGGTGCTGTCAGCATTCCGATGCGGATGCCTTGCTCCTTGCGGAGCGCCTTCGTCTGCGTCTCGGCGGTTGGGCTTCCCGCGTCTGCCGCGGCAAGCGTCGGGCTGGCGGCCTCGCCCAGCGCGGCTCCGAGTGCTCCGGCGGTCGAACCTAAGAATCCTCTGCGAGTGACGGTTTGCATGGTCGGTTGAGTGAAACGTGCTCCTGGTTGCGATCTCAGATTGTTAGCGGGGCTTCGCCTCAGACCGGCGAGGCGTGTGAGCGGCTCGTGGCCGCTGGGTGTCCACCACGATCACCGGCAGTTGACGCCTCGCTAAGTGGCGCCGCTGCGCGGCGCAAAAACTTGGCTCATTTACTAGCGAGGCGCGCCTCAGACCAAATCCAAGTCCTCATAGACATGAAATAGTCCCCGTGTTTCCCAGCCCCTCTCTCTCGCGCCTCGCTCCTTAGAATCCTTGCGAAACCAGAGGGATAGGGGTGGAGGCCAAACTTGACTTGATCGCAACATGTTTGGGGTTTCAAGGATTCTACAGATTTCAAACAAGGAGTCACTCTACTTCGCCTCACGCGGCGCCCAGCACCGGTCAGAGAAGGCGGTCGTCTGCCCCTGAAGCGCGCCGAGCTTCGCCGCAGCCGAGGCGTCGCCCGAAGCGTGTTGGATCATGAGCCGGCCTTCGTCGAAGCAGAGTTCGTCGTGCTGCGGAAACACCTCGCGCAGCAGGAAGTCGGTGTATCGCACCAGGCGGTACGGACCGTAGGAGCGCGTTGGATGTCGCCGCCCGGACACTCGACGGCCACCGAACGCAGGTCGCGGATCGCGGCGATCAGGTCGGGCAGGTCCGGCGACGGCGCAAAGCAGACGGTGAAGATACCGTCCGAAGGCATCGCTGCGTTCGATCGCCGTGGGTGTCGCTGATGCCGCAGACAGCGACGCGCCGGCCCTTGGCCCGTTCTTCGGCGTAGCGCGCCACCTGCAGCGCGTTGATGTCGTTGGCCAGCATGGACTCTCTGCTGTCGCCGCTGATCAACTCGAACGCGTCGAACACCTGGGTTTCGAAGAGATGGTCCAGCAGCGATTCGTCCACGTTGTGGCGGTTGCCCGGTGACCCAATAGGGATGGCAGAACATGGCCAGGCCTTGGCGTTCGCGGATCCGCTCCACAACCCACTTGCAGGCGGCATACTGGAACCGGTTCACCCCCGCGGGGGTTGCCGGCAGCGACTCCATCAGCGCCGCCACCTCTTTGCGATAAGCCGATTCATCGTCGCGATACAGTTCGGTGATCCCGGCATTCGCGCCGAAGCTGACGATGTGCACAGGGTTGTCGGGCGAATGGACCTCTTCGCCCGGATAAATGCGCAAGTCCACAGGCACACCCGCAAACGCCTCTTTGGCCTTGATGGATGAGGCGTAGATACCGATGGTCCGTCAGCGCCATGAAATGCAGGCCGGCACGGCGGCAGGCGCCCGCAACGTAGGCCGGCGACTCGACGCCGTCCGAGTAATGGCTGTGCATGTGAAAATCGCCCTTGTACGGGCGCAACCCGTACAGATCCTCCGCCAGCGAATAGACGCGGAACTGGCCGATGGTGCGTTTCTTGCCGCCGCAGGTTGATTCGAGGACGAAGGCGTGTTCCTGTTCCCCCTCGAAGAACACCGTGATCCGGAGCCGGCCGTTCTCCGGAACGACGGTGCATCTTCTTGCCGGGCGCCCAGCCGCCCCGCTGCGGCAGGGAGATCATGGGCGCATAGGTCAATTCGTAGGTGCAGTCCGTCTTGAACTGCGCGTGCTCGTGCAGCGGGATGATCTCGACCACCGATTCCCGATTGGCCGGCACGATGCGCGGTCGCACCTCGAAGAACCTGTTCTCCTGGCGCACTTGCGCCCCGCTGGGCAGTTGCGGACAGAACAGCGCGGACGCCGCCACCGTGAGTGGAATCGCCAGAACCAGTGTCGCACCGAGGGTCACAGACATTTGCATTGTCATTATCCTTTCCCGTTCACACGCCCCGGATGCAAACACCGGGATCCGCATTGCTCCGCCAGAACACGGACAGGCCCCGGAGCCCGCCTCGAGGCAACCGGCTATTGACCCGGTTGCGCGCCTTCGGATGGACTCTGGACGTGCCACGCACCGCCGACACTACAAGAGCCGTCCGGCGGTTCATACTCCAAAGTGCCCGGGCGCTCCACTTCTCATTTTGGCGTGCAGGTAGGGCGACCACTCCGTGGGCGCCACACCGCAGTATGAAGTTGGCGGCGGTCAGGGGACTGACCGCCCTATCCTGCCGTCGTCGTGGGAAGCGGCCTGTTCCTTGCGAAACCGCTCAGCGAACATGAATCCAAAGCGGCGGTAAACCGCCGCACTCCAGACGCTTCGCGACCTTGACGCCCGTGCTCGAAAGCGCGCAGTCCTGCACTGCGGGAGAATGCGTGCGCTTCCGTGCCACGTTCCATACCGAGGCTCACGGAAACGGCAATGTGAGAACTTCTGGCCCGGCCGCGGGCCGTCGTGACGGTGTAGCTCCAACCAGGCTCGCGAGCATAAAAGACAGGCACAGGTGGCCCCTGTGCCTGCGCTGAATCAGAGTCTTTTCGCTCCTGCGTCGCGAAAAGAGGAGGCCCCGCTGCGCGGGGCCTCACTAAGAATCGAACGTGTGTTTTCTATCTGGCTCGGAACCGTCGGCAGCCCGCAAAGGCAACCAGCCCAGACCCACCACGAGCGCATACTGACTCGGTTCAGGCGTGATCACGAAGGCGAGGTCCAGAGAGACGTGTGTGCCGTCTGGATTCACTGCTATGGGATCACGGAGAGGTCTCCCTGCCAGACGGTGGTGCCAGGCCCCGACCAGACAGCATCGTCTCCGAAGTGGTCAGATCTGGACGTCTTCCAGCCGAACGGAGGAAAATTTGGGCCAAGTGTCACTGAGATGGCTAGCCAATAGATCTTGTCCTTTTCCTGAACAAACAGTTGCGGATCCGTTGGATCGAAGAAAATATTGTACTGGAAATAGGGCACGTGGTCGTTCTGGATGACCAGCGGCATCGACGGGTCAAACCAACCCTGCGATCCAGGCGGGTCTATTGGCGGGGCGATGACCGGCGTCACCGTCCGCTCCCAAAGCCACTGGTCCGGCATGCTGTACGCCAAGCCTTCCCCATCTGGGTCAGGAATATCGCTGTAGATGGTCAGATTGATGCTTTGGATCACGCCGGGCTGCCCGCCTTGCCAAGAACCCCAGAAGTGGATGTCTGTCACAGGTCCGCTTGCCGAACATCGCCAATCATCCGCCAGAGTCATTGGAAACGTGACTTCACATCCCACCCAACCGGATCTGGCAATTGCGGATAGTGCATCTTGTGCCCATCGCTCGGGTCCCAATCGGCGAGGGCGGGCAGGGCGAGACCGAGGGCGGCGATCGCCGCCAGAACTGATTTCCAACTCATATTGTTCCTCCGTTCTTCAGTCCGGCACAAGGTCGTCGAGGCGGGTCCATACCGCCAAAAGGCGGCGGCCGAAGCCAAGGCTGAGCTGGTGATCGCCTTCCTTAAATCACCAGCCCGTAAAGCCGTCAAGTAAAATGTATTGATATGTTGACGCGAGGGTCCGTGCAGTCATCGGGAGCCGCACCGAAAGGAACGATCCCGATGTGCCCTGCGTGGCGAGGAGCCGGGTCGGAGGTGTCGCGTCTTGAGGTGCGCCCTCACCCCTCTCTCTCCCGGCGGACGGGAGAGGGTGCCCCCGCGACTGCGGGGGCGGGTGAGGGTGGAGTGCATCCCCGTGATTCCCCATTAACCCGAACGACAAGGCCGAGGACCGGTCTCGA